>CAYPAV010000009.1:0-207732 GCA_964408805.1 uncultured Rhodospirillaceae bacterium
ATCTCCATCTCAGGGCATCGATTAACGAGTTCATCTGGGAAATGGGGGTTAAAATAGGTATGTTTGATCGAGTCAAGGCGCAAGATATGGGTAACGATATGGTGAAGGTCTCGACGATGGGGTTATTTATCGCCGCGATGCGGGATTGACTTGAACCCGGCATTTGCCCCCGATATCGTCGGCACGCGCGGGCCTCGCGCCCCTCGGAGGGTCCCTGACGCCGTGTCTGGCATCGTCGAATTGAGAGCGCCGTTTTGAGCGCGGAGCAAAGCACCGCGCTGACGGTCGTTGCGCGCGGGCTGGCGAACTGGATTCGGTTTGTCGAGCGCTTTGCGCTGATGATCGCCGTCGTCGTTTTTGTGCTGACCGCGGGGATTTACGTCTATACGGCCGACAATCTCACGATCAACACCAGCACCACCGACATGCTTTCGGAGGAGTTGCCTTTCCGGCAGCGATACATCGATTACCAGGCGGCCTTTCCGCAGTTCTCCAACCTGATTACCATTGTGGTCGACGCCAAGACACCCGACCGGGCGGATGTCGCGGCCCTAGCGCTGGCGGCGCGTCTTCGCCGGACGCCGGCGGTGATCGAAAAGGTCTACGACCTCGCGGGGCATCCGTTCTTTCGCGGGAACGGCCTTCTCTATCATGACCTCGAGCGATTGGAGGATCTGTCCGATCGGCTGGCCTCGGCCCAGGGGTTGCTAGGTGCCCTGACCGCCGATCCGAGTTTACGCGGATTCTTCGACGTCTTGTCACTGGCGATCGATGATCTTCTCGCGGGCAATGACCCGGCGGGCGATGTCGGTCTCGTCTTCGAGCGGATGGCGGAAACCGTCGCAGCTCGGGTTGAGGGCGGGACGGCGGAGTTGTCGTGGCAGCTTCTGCTCTCAGGGAAGACGCCGGCGGCGGACGACCTTCGACGCTTCATACAGGTGCGGCCGGCGGTCGATTGGTCAAGTCTGGCGCCGGCCAAATCCGCCATGCGCGCCATTCGCGAGATCGCCCGCGACCTTCAACTCGACGCGAGCCAGGGCGTGCGGGTTCGCCTGACGGGTGCGGCCGCCCTTTCGACGGAGGAACTGTCCAGCGTCTTCGAGGGCGCCAAGACCGCAAGCGTGTTGTCCTTCGTGCTGGTTGCGGGGCTTTTGTTGTTCGGACTTCGCTCGTTTCGGCTTGTCGCGGCGACGCTTCTGACGTTGTTGGCGGGGCTCATTTGGACCGCCGGTTTTGCCACGCTGGCGGTCGGGCATCTGAATTTATTGTCGGTGGCTTTCGCGGTACTGTTTATCGGCCTTGGGGTCGATTTCGCCATTCATTTCGCCTTGCGCTATGCCGAAGCCATCGGCGAGGGTGCGGCCCCGGCGATGTCCCTCGAGAAGGCCGCGGTCGGGGTCGGCCTGGCTCTTATCCTGTGTGCCGTGTCGGCAGCGATCGGGTTCTATTCCTTCCTTCCCACGGCCTATCTCGGATTGGCTGAACTCGGTCTCATTTCGGGGTCCAGCATGTTCATCGCGCTCTTCATGAGTTTGACCCTGCTGCCGGCACTTCTGGCGCTGGCGCCGCTCCGCAAGGTTCGGCGACGTCCGGTGGGGGTTGGCGATATGGAGGCCTTTCTTCATCGAAGCGGCGGCCGGTTGACGATTTTATTTCTTACCTTGGCGGGCGGCGCGATTTTGCTCTCGCCCGGCGCGCGGTTCGATTTCGACCCGCTACATTTGCAGGACCCTTCGACGGAATCGGTGCAAACCGCGCTCGATCTTATCCGGGATGGAAAACGTTCTCCGAAACGGATCGTTGTCTTGGCTCCCGACCCTCGGGCGGCAGATGGGTTGGCGACACGGCTCAAGGAGTTGCCGGCGGTCTCGAAGGCCCTTTCGCTGAACGATTTCGTGCCGAAGGCGCAGGACGAAAAATTGGCGCTGATCGAGGATATGGCGCTCGTCATGATGCCTGTTTTTGACGATGCGGCGCGCCTGGCAAAGCCTTTGCGGGAGGACATAACGACCTCGCTTGGCGGTATACGGGCGAAGCTCGCGAAGCTCTCGGGTGCGAAAACCGTTTCGACCGAGATCCGGCGGGCGGCGGCCAAATTAGAGAACTCTCTCGCGGGTATTCCCGACGACGTGGACGGGACTGTGCTGAAATCGCTCTCGGCGGGTCTTCTCGGTCTCTTTGACAATCGCATGGAACAGTTGCGAAGCGCCTTGGAGGCGGGTCCGGTCTCGCAGGACGATATCCCGGCTGTGGTGCGAGATCGCTATCTTGCGGCCGACGGGCGAGCCCGCATCGCGGTTTCTCCTGCTTTCAGCGTCGAGACCAATGATGCCCTTCGCCGCTTCATCGACGAGGTTCGCACGATCGCGCCGGAAGCCACCGGCAGTCCCATCGTGATCTTCGAGGCGAGCCGCGCTGTCGTCGAGGCGATCGCGCAAGCGGCGATCACGGCGGCGGTATTGATCGCGTTTCTGCTCATTTGGCTGCTTCGCAATCCGCGGGATGTCCTTCTTGTCTTCTATCCGCTGGCGCTCGCCGGGCTTTTGACGGTGGGAACGGCGGTCCTGCTCGGTTTGCCGTTCAATTTCGCAAACGTCATTGTCCTGCCACTACTGATGGGGCTTGGGGTCGCGAGCGGCATTCATCTCGTTATGCGAACACGGGCGAGCGATGACGGGACGGCGCTTCTTTCCACGAGCACGCCCCGAGCGGTCATCTTCAGCGCTCTGACGACAATCTGTTCCTTTGGCAGTCTTGCCGTCTCGAACCATCGCGGCACGGCCAGCATGGGCGAGTTGCTGACGATCTCGATCGGCTACACGCTTGTTTGCAGCCTAATAGCCCTGCCGGCGTTGATGGGATGGCTCGAGATCCGCGGATACCGCCGATGAGAGGGCTATCAGACATGAAATCGCCGCGCGCCTTCGATAAAGGCGCTCAGCCAATAGACTTGCGAGCCGATGGCGGCGAGCGGCAAGAGGATCCAGACTTGATCGAAAATCGCGAGAGCAAGAAGAATAAAGCAGAAGTCGGCGCGAAAGAGTTCTCGAAATATGTAGACGAGGCGCTGCCGGAACTCTTTTGGAAAAGGTGTCGATCTGGGCGAATCGGAATCCGTTGGCGCCATGGGCTCGGGCATCCACAAGTCGCGAATTTTCACCAGCGTATAATTGATGGTGGCCCCTCCGGCCGCGGCGACGCCCAGCCACCACCAGATTGTGTCAGCGCGAGAGTTCTCGGTCGCAAGGCCGATCGCCAGGAACAAGACGGCGTGCACCACCCAGTCCGAAAAGTCGTCGAGTTCGGCGCCGAAGCGGCTGCCAAGGCCTCTTGCTCGAGCCACCTCGCCGTCGCAATTGTCGAGGACATAGCACAGGATCAGCGCGGCCGCGCCGGCGATCGACAGGTGATGGTCCGACTGCGCCAGGCACCAGGCCGACAGCAGGCCCGCCGCGAGCGAGCCGAAAGTTATCTGGTTGGGTGTCAGCGGCAGTCGCAAGAAGATTGTCGTGGCCTTCGTCGACAGATGACGAACCAGCGGAAAGAGGGGCGGACGAGGCGAGCCGGCATTTGCCATGCGGGTTTCCATGCCGTGATTTCCAGACCGGGTCAAGGAAGGTCCCGGATGGGATCGAGAAGTTGCGCTGGACCAAGGAAGGTTGGGTGGATAGTTAATCGCCATCTCTTGATGGCCCCGGCCCGAACCTTGGCCGATATGAATTCGCCATCGTTCCAACTGGGGTTACTATGAAGACGATAAATAGAAACGGTTCGACCGGAGGTCGCGCGTGAAAGCTGTGATGCTTGCCGCCGGTCTCGGTTCGCGGCTTGGAAAAGATGGGGATTTTCCGCCCAAGGTCATGTTGGAATTCGGCGGCAAGTCCTTGCTGGCGCGTCACGTCCGGATCCTGCGTCATCTTGGCGTCTCGGAATTGGTGATGGGTGTCGGCTATAACGCACACATGATCGATGAGGAAATTCGTCGGATCGGCGCGGGCGATTTTGTTCGGACCATGACCAATCCGGATTATGCGGAAGGCGCGATTACGACGCTTTGGACCTTGCGCGACGAGATCGCCGCCGGGGCGCCGATCCTGATGATGGATGGCGACGTTCTCTATGATCATCGCCTGTTGGCCCGATTGATCGAGAGCCCGCACGCCGACAGTCTTCTCTTCGATCGCGAGATCGAACCCGGAGAGGAGCCGGTCAAAATTTGTCTCGCCGGCGGTGCGATCGTCGATTTCCACAAGCAGCCGACGGAACCGCATGACAGTTACGGCGAATGGGTCGGGTTCACGCGGTTCTCGCCAGAGATGGCCGGCCGAATTCCCGATTATGCCGCCCCCTATATAGAGCGGGGCGAGACCGACCGAATTTACGAGATCGCGATTCGCGACCTTTTACTCGATGTGCCACGCGGGACCTTCGAGATTGTCGAGATCACCGGTTTGCCCTGGATAGAGATCGATTTCGAGGAAGACGTGGCGAAGGCGGAGGCGGATATCCTGCCGGCTCTCGAGGAGATTGGTTGAATGAGCGACGGCCGGCGGATACCGCTCGATCAGCGATTGGCGCGGCCGGTCGCCCGGCTGCTGGCCAAGACACCGGCAACACCGAACGCGGTGACGGCGGCGAGCATCGCGGTTGGTATCGTGGCGGCCTGGCTGTTCGCGAAGGGCGGAGGGATGGCCTATTGGGGGGCGGGTGTTTTTGTCGTCGCCGCCTGGATGGATCATATCGACGGCGAACTCGCGCGGATGACCGACCGGACCAGCGTCTTCGGCCATTACTTCGATTTGGTCGCGACGTTGATAAATTATGCCCTCATGTTCATCGGCGCGGGGATCGGGCTCGCGGCCGGAGAGATCGGTGCGATGGGCCCGGTATTTGGTATTCTCGCGGGTTTTTCGGTCGTGGCGATCATCGTGGTTCGGATGGTCGTCGAGCGCCGACATGGCGCGGGCGCCGTGCGGCAGACAGTGCGCGGCGGCTTTGAGATCGAGGATGTCCTCTACGTGGTTGCGCCGGTGACATGGCTCGGTTTCCTTGAGCCCTTCATTATTGCCGCCGGTATCGGCGCGCCGCTTTTCTTGCTGTATGTCTTATGGGACGCCGTCCGCGCCGGGCGCGCAAAGCGGGATGGAGTGGATGGATGACCACACTTCTTACCGGGGCGACCGGGTTCGTCGGGTCGGCGGTTCTGCGCCGTCTGGTGGCGGCGGGCCATGAAGTGCGTGCCTTGGCGCGGCCAGGTTCCAACCGGCGGAATCTCGAAGGGGTGGACTGCGAGACGGTTGAAGGCGATCTGACGGACATCGCATCGTTGAAACGTGCCGTCGCCGGCTGCGGCGCGTTGCTCCATGTCGCGGCCGACTATCGGCTTTGGGCTGCGGATTGGGAGGAACTCTATCGAACCAATAGGGACGGCACGCGCGATCTCTTCCGAATGGCGGGCGAGGCGGGCGTCGCGCGCATCGTCTATACGAGCAGTGTTGCGACGCTTGGACTCTATCCTGACGGGCGGCCGGGCGACGAGGCGGCCCCGGTTGGGCTCGACGATATGGTTGGGCATTACAAGCGCTCGAAATACCTTGCCGAGGAGGCGGTCGCGGCATTGGTCGGCGAGGAAGGTCTGCCGGTTGTAACAGTCAATCCGTCCGCACCGATCGGCCCGCGCGACATCAAACCGACGCCGACGGGCCGGATGGTCGTCGAAGCCGCGGCCGGCCGAATGCCGGCATATGTGGATACCGGATTGAACGTCGTTCATGTCGACGATGTCGCGGAGGGGCACATTCTGGCGTTGCGTCACGGCGAGGTGGGTGAACGATACATACTTGGCGGCACCGATATGTCGCTTCGCGAGATCCTGGTCGAAATCGCGGCGATCGTTGACCGCTCACCGCCGAAGATCAGTTTGCCCCGCGTGATGATTTATCCCGTGGCCTATGTCGCCGAAATGGTCGCCCGGCTGACCGGCGGCGCCGATCCGATGGTGACGGTCGATAGTCTTCGGATGTCAAAGAAGCGGATGTTCTTTTCCTCCGAGAAAGCGCGATCGCGCCTTGGCTATCAACCGCGTCCGGCGGCGGAGGCGCTGAAGGACGCCGTGGCTTGGTTTCGTGCCAACGGCTATCTAGATTGAGCGGAGCTGCGAGAGATGAACGACTCCCCACCACATGCCGGACCGTATGATCAGCGCTTGGCGCGCCTTCTGATTCGTCCCTTTGCCGGGACACCATTGCATCCCAACCACGTGACGACCGTCAGTTTGCTGCTTGGGATCGCCTCCGGGGCGGTCTTCGCCGTGGGGGGCCCGGACCTGGCGTGGCTGGGTGCCCTGCTTTTTGTTTTGGCGGTGTTGGTCGATCACATGGATGGCGAGCTTGCGCGGATGACCGGCAAGACGAGCCGGTTTGGACACTACTATGATTATGTCGTGGGCTCGTTGAACTACACGGTTCTTTTTGCCGGACTCGGTTGGGGATTGTCGGAGACGGAATTAGGAGCGACGGCGCTTTGGGTCGGTCTCGCGGCCGGGTTTTCCAATCCCGTCATCGTTTCGCTGCGTCTCTTGATCGAACACCGGCACGGCGCCGAAGCCGTCGAGCATCCGAGCGCGTCCGGTTTCGAACTCGAGGATTTCATCTATCTGATCGGGCCGATCACTTGGTCCGGCGGATTGGTTTATTTCTTTTGGGTTTACGGCTTGGGGACGATCGGCTATCTGATCTGGACGATCCAGGAGCTGGTGCGCCGCGAGTTGCGGCATGGTTGGTGAGCATACGATAATACCAGTTATGCGGGCTGGGATTTCGGTGTAATATTTGTTATGAGGCCTTGGATCGGGCAGGTTCGATTGTGGAGCTGCGAGGAAGAAGAGAAATGAAAATAATTCTGGCCCGGCCGCGCGGGTTTTGTGCCGGCGTCGTCCGTGCGATCGATATCGTCGAACTTGCCTTGCAGAAATACGGGCCGCCGGTCTTCGTTCGCCACGAAATTGTGCATAACAAGCGCGTCGTCGAGGATCTGAAGGCGAAGGGGGCGGTATTCGTCGAGGAATTGGATGAGGTGCCGGACGGCGCGATCACGGTTTTCAGCGCCCACGGCGTCTCGCAGAAAGTCGCGGATACCGCGGGGCTTCGCAGCCTGCCCGTCATCGACGCTACCTGTCCTCTGGTCGCCAAGGTTCATAAGGAAGGCCAGCGCTATTCCGCCCAGGGCTACGGCATCGTTTTGATCGGCCATGAGGGCCATCCCGAGGTCGAGGGGACGATGGGTCGGATACCAGGCCCGGTGCATCTTGTCTCGACGAGCGAGGACGTGGGCCTTCTCGAGGTCGAGGATCCCGAGCATATCGCCTATGTGACGCAGACCACATTGAGCGTCGACGATACGCGCGCGGTAATCGAGGCATTGAAGGCGCGCTTTCCGAGCATCGTCGGGCCCGATGTGAAGGACATCTGTTACGCGACGCAGAACCGGCAGACGGCGGTTCGGGAGTTGGCCAAGGAGGTCGATGTTTTGCTGGTCGTCGGCGCGCAGAACAGTTCCAATTCCAATCGGCTGCGCGAGATCGGCGCCGAATTGGAGGTGCCGAGCTACCTAATCGACGACGCGAGCGCGATGGATCCGAAATGGCTCGAAGGCGCGCGAACCGTCGGAATAACCGCTGGGGCCTCGGCGCCCGAGGCCTTGGTGCAGGAATTGATCGAGAGATTGCGCGAATTCGGTGATGTCGAGTTTGTCGATTTCGAGGGAATTCAGGAAAACGTCACGTTCAAGCTTCCGAGCGAACTGAGAGAAGCGGCGGCTTAGCCGATCGCGACCGGACGAACGTAAGAGGGGTGGGGTTCTTGGCCGTACCGATTAGACAGCAGGCACGCGTGGGCGCCTATATCGTCAAACAGAAGCTCATGGGACGGGCGCGATATCCGCTGGTTCTCATGCTGGAACCGCTTTTCCGTTGCAATCTAGCCTGTGCCGGCTGCGGCAAGATCGATTATCCCGACGCGATCCTGAACAAGCGGTTGAGTGTCGAGGATTGTCTCGACGCGGTCGACGAATGCGGGGCACCGATCGTTTCCATTCCGGGCGGCGAGCCGCTCCTGCATCGCGAGATCAAGCAAATCGTCGAAGGGATCATTGAGCGGAAGAAGTTCGTCTATCTCTGCACGAACGCGCTTTTGTTGGAAAAGAAACTCGATCTTTTCACGCCCTCGCCCTACCTGACGTTTTCGGTGCATCTAGATGGGTTGCGGGAAGAGCATGACCGCTCCGTCTGCCAGGAGGGAGTTTTCGACCGTGCGGTCGAGGCGATCAAGCTCGCGCGCGATCGCGGATTTCGCATCAATGTGAATTGCACGCTATTCGACAACATGGATCCGGCGCAGGTGGCCGCGTTCTTCGATTTCACGACCGATGAATTGGACATCGAAGGCGTGACGATTTCGCCAGGCTACGCCTATGAGCGAGCCCCCGATCAGACGCACTTCCTCTCGCGGCGAAAGACGAAAATGCTGTTTCGCGATGTCTTCCGTCGGGGGAGGGGCCGGAAATGGCGTTTCAGCCAATCGACAATGTTTTTGGATTTTCTTGCGGGCAACCAGGAATACCATTGCACGCCGTGGGGTAATCCGACGCGGAATATCTTCGGTTGGCAGCGGCCGTGCTATCTCCTCGGTGAAGGCTATGCGCCGGACTTCAATTCACTAATGACGGAGACTGATTGGGATAACTACGGCACCGGAAATTACGAAAAATGCGCCGATTGCATGGTGCATTGCGGGTACGAACCGACCGCCGTTAATGATACCGTCGCCCACCCGCTGAAAGCGTTCGGTGTCTTCCTGAGAGGGGTCGGAACAGAAGGGGAGTTGGCGCCCGAAATTCCGCTTTTCGACCAGAGATCGGCCGAATACGTCTTCGAGAAGAACGTCGATGGTTTCGTCGGCGATTTAGACGGGGACGGGCGAAAGGTCGACCGCAGCGACGCGGCGTAGGCTTTCAAGCCCGGCCCGACTGTCGCGGGCGACGCGGCACAGGGCGGCCAGTTCCCACGGCCGAATCAACAGACCCATCAAGACGGCGGTTGGCCGCGTCGTGCCGTCCGCCGCCAGACCATCGAGAGCGGTTGTGGGCAGGGCGCGTCCCGCCGGGTCGGCGATCGCGCGGAGGCCGAGGAAGGGAACGCCCGCGGCATCGGCCGCGGCCGCCACGCCGGCACTTTCCATATCGACAGAGACGGCACCGTGAATTTCCTGCAGTCGGCGTTTCTCTCCGATCGAGGTAATCGGCCGTTCGACGGTGAGCATCGAACCTGTCTTTGTTCTTGAGATACCCGCGATCCGCTCCACGATTGTGCGCCGCCAAGTGTCGTCCGCCTCGTGGATTTTGCCATCGGCGGCAATCACCGTTTGCGAAAGGACGAGGTCTCCGGGTTGCAGCAGGGGATCGAGTCCGCCCGCGAGGCCGAAGCTCATCAGCGTCGTGGCGCCTTCGGCCAACATCTGTTCGGCACAGGCATTGGCTCGGCCCGGACCAGGGCCGGCACAGAGGATCAAGGGTTTAGGTTCAGATTGAGCGGCGAGGCAGTTGGCCTCGGCCAGCATGCCGGTGATGATACCGAGCCGATTCAAATCCCGTGAGGAACGGAACGCGTGTTCCCTTGCATCAAATTCCGATACCGGGCCAGCGCCCAAAGCGGGAAATAGACGCTATAGCCATGGTATTTCAGGAAAAAGACCCGCGGGAAACCGACCGCCGTATGCCACGGTTCATCCCAGCCGGAGCCGTTCCGCGGCGCCGACACCAGGAACCGGACGCCGCGCTCGACCGCCTCGCAATCCACGCCATCCGCGGCCATCAGGCCGAGAACCGCCCAAGCCGTCTGGGAAGCTGTGCTCTGCTTGACCGTGTTTTTGCGATCTTTCCAGTAGGAGGCGCTATCCTCGCCCCAACCGCCGTCGACACGTTGGCACGACTTCAGGAACTCGACGGATTTTCGGATATAGGGCGCCGACATATCCTCGCCCGACGCCTTCAGCGCACAAAGAACGGACCAGGTTCCATAAATGTAATTCGTCCCCCAGCGGCCGAACCACGAGCCATCCTGCTCTTGTTCACGCTTCAGATATTCGACTCCGCGGCGGATGTTGTCGCGATACTTCTCGCCATCCAACTGGGCCAACATGCCAACGCATCTCGCTGAAACATCGGCCGTCGGCGGATCCAGCAGGGCGCCATGATCCGCAAACGGAATGTGGTTAAGGTAAAAATTCGTGTTGTCGGCGTCGAACGAACCCCAGCCGCCGTTCTTGCTTTGCATACCGACGACCCACTCGGCCGCGCGTTCGAGGTTTTCGCGATATTTTTCATCGTCATGGCGGTCGAGCGCCAGGGCGACGGCGGCCGTATCGTCCACGTCGGGATAGAAAGCGTTTTCGTACTCGAAGGCCCATCCGCCCGGTCTGAGGCCGGGGCGCCGGGCAACCCAATCGCCCTCGACGTCGAGGATCTGTTTTTGCGCCATCCAATCCGTCGCCCGCGCCACGGCTTCGACATCCTCGGGGGCACCGGTCTCCAAAAGGGTATGTGCGGCGAGACTGGTATCCCAAACCGGCGAGAGGCAGGGCTGGCAATACCCCTTTTCGCCGTTGAGCTTCAACAGCTTGCGGATCGAGCTCTTTGCGGTATGGAGGTCCGGATGATCCTTGTCGTAGCCCAGCGCCTCGAACGCCATCACCGTGTTCGTCATGGCCGGGAAGATGCCGCCCAAACCATCGTCGCCGTTGATGCGTGGCTTGACGAATTCGACCGCGGCCTTGATTGCCTTGTCGCGAGTCATCTTCGGCATGACCGGTTCGACCTTGCGGAGCACCTTGTCCAAGCCGAGAAAGATATCGCCCCAGGGCGAGCCGGTCGGATTCCGAATGTAGTTGCGCTCATCGTCCGGCGAGGTCGTGAAGAGTTCTTGAATGTCGATGCCGTTGGGGTTCCGCGCTTTCGGCTTCAACGCCATCAGCACCAGCAGCGGAACCAGAACGGTTCGGCTCCAATACGAGACTTTGGTCAGATGGAAAGGGAACCAGTCCGGGAGCAGCATGATCTCGACGGGCATCACCGGGACGGCGCGCCAGGGGACCTGATCGAATAGCGCCAAGGTGATCCGCGTGAAGACGTTGCATTTGGCGGCGCCGCCATGCGCGAGAATGGCCTCTCGCGCGCGGGTCATGTGGACGGTGTTCGGATCGTCGCCCGCCAGCTTCAGCGCATAGTAGGCCTTGACGCTGGCGCTGATATCGAAATCGCCGTCGTGAAACAACGGCCATCCGCCGTGTCCGCCCTGGATGCCGCGAAGATAAGTCGCGAGTTTTCCCTGAACCTCGTCATCGATCTCGTCGAGATAATGTTCGAGCAAAATGAACTCGGCCGGGATCGTTGCATCGGCCTCCAGTTCAAAGACCCAATGTCCATCCTCCGCCTGCATGGAATGCAGGTCTTGCCGCGCTTCCTCGATCGCGGTTTCGACCTCATCCAGAAGCGGTGCGGTTTCACCAGGTGTATCTTGGTACAGAGCGTCCATATCTCCAGCGGTCTTCGGCGCCGCCCGTGTTGGGCGTCTCTGCCTTTATTTTCAGTATTTTTACTTATTTCCCAACCTGCGCGGCCTAAATTTGACGTGTGATTGCAACTTGTCAAGCGAGTTGCTGCATTTTTGCAACAGTTCGACGATTCAGACCCCTCAAAATGTTGATATTCGGGATGCGGCTGTATGGCCGGAGCGGATCGCCCCCTCGATGGTCGCGGGTAGTCCCGTATCGGTCCAATCTCCCGCGATAAAAAGGTTTGCGAGTCGCGTGGCGGGACCGGGTCGACGGGCGACGGCCGCAGGGGTTTGTGAAAATGTCGCGCGGCGTTCCTTGATGACACGATGATGCTCGGGGCAAGGGTCGGCCGGTCGGCCGAGCGCATGGGCGACTTCCGGCCAAACGAGCGCCGCGATTTGGGAATTGGATTGTTCGGCAAGTTCGTCGGCGGCGCTGACCGTCACGGAAACCACATCATCGCGGAAGAAAAGCCATTGCGCCGCACCGCCGACGAGACCGAGGAAGAATGGCAATGACGTCGATCGTTGCGCCGGTGCAAGGCGGAAGTGCACGTTGACGATGGCGTGGCTCTCGCGGGGCGTCTCCAGATCCGGCAGAAGTTCGCCGGCGACGGGCGCCGGAACAGCGAGCAAAAGGATATCTTCCGGCGTGAGTTCGATTCCGCTGTCTGTGAAGTATAACCTGCGGATGCGATCGTCGGTCGATTCGATCCCGCGGAGGCGGTCGTTGAAACGGATCTCGACGCCATCGCGGTGAAGCGTTTCAAGCGCGGGATCGACGAATGTCGAGGAGAGGCCCGTCCGCGCGATTCGGGGCGCACAGGCGCCGCCGCCTCGCGCAAAGGATTCCCGCATCGCCGCCCACAATAAATCGGCGGAGCCCTTCTCGGCGGGCGTGTTGAGGACGGCCACCGCGAGCGGTTCCCAAAATCGGCGATAGATCGGTTTCGTCGTGTCGAGGCAGTCCGCCACCGTTTCATCCGGTTCCGCCTTGGCGAGACGCCGAGCGGACAGAAAGTCGAAGGCCGTCGTATCCGGCGGCCGGCGATCGGCGCTGAAAATCCACCAAGGGAGCCGCCCACGGTTGACACGGATCGTCCAGCGCTCGTCCGACGCGAGATCTAGGAAGGGGATTTCAGCCGTTGCTGGACCATCGAGTTCGTCTTCGGCGCCGATTTCGCTCAAGTAGGAATGGACCGCCGAATTTCCGCTGAGCAATAGATGATTGCCGTTGTCGATCGTCCGTTCCATGCTTTTTTCGAAAAGGGATCGGCAACGCCCGCCCGCCTGACCCGCGCTCTCGTGCAGGATGATTCGGCGATCGCCCTTTCGCAACCGCACGGCGGCCGCGAGACCGGCAACGCCGGCGCCAACGATATGAAGCGTGGACATGGACGCCTATATCAGCCCGTAGCGGAGAAGAATCCATAGCTTGCCTGCCATCGACACTCGGACCCGTTCATCGAGCCGCGCCCATCCCCGGGCACGAAGCCCGTCGAGAACGCGGGCATAAATATGCATCATCAGAACCGCGGGGCGGATTGCCCGGCGGGAACATTTTTCGAGAGCGCGCTGGGCCTCTTCATATCGTAGCGCCGCAATATCGGCGAGATCCTCGCAGGCCGCCGGCAGGGCCGGATGCGCCATGACTTCGCTAGGGCGACGGGTCTCGATGCCATGCTTTCGCAAGAGGTCGTCGGGCAGATAGAGCCGGTCACGCTCCGCGTCTTCCTGAATATCCCGGAGAATATTCGTCAATTGCAGTGCCCGGCCCAAAGCGTGCGCGAGGTCCTGCGCCGCGGGACCATCGTCCCCGAATACGCGAACCGAGAGGCGTCCCACCGCGCTCGCGACACGATCGCAATAGAGATCGAGCACTTCCAGCGACGGACCTTTCGTCGCGGTCTCTTCCGCGTCCATCTCCATGCCGTCGATCAGATCGAGAAAGTCGCGCCGTGCTAGACCATAGGCCGCGATGGGACCGAGGAGTGCGCGGCCGGTGAGCGTTTCTGGCGAGCCCGCGAAAATTCGATCGATCTCGCCGCGCCAATCGGTCAGCATCCGTTGCTTCTCGGCGAGCGGGTAGGGGTCGTCGGCGATATCGTCGACTTCCCGGCAGAAGGCATAGATCGCGAACATCGCGTCACGGCGTTCGCGTGGGAGTATCCGAATTCCGGCCAGGAAGGAACTTCCGGATTCCCGCGAAACCCGGCGGACATGCGCCATCGCATCGTCGATCGCAAGCATCGATGGCTTCTCTCCGGTGTCCGGCTCGATAACCGGTGCCGGTGTCTCCGTCGTTCCGTTTCGCGGCGCCATCGCCCTAGGTCCTTCCATCCGCGAAATCGTCCCGAGGTTCGCGGCCGTGAATTAGGCACGACAAATCTAACGGATTTTACGGCGTTTCAAAAACCCAAAGGCGAACTTATCCAACGCCGTGCATGCGGCCCTTCCAATACCCGCCTTCGCCAATCCAATGACGGCGCGCGGAATCAAGTGTCATGCCCATGAAAAGAATTGCGATCGCCGGCAAGGCCGCCGCGAGAAGCATCGGCCGCTCATAGTAACGAATGGTCGGTATATAGGCGCATGACATCAAAAGCCATCCGAGGAGTCCCAGATCCGCGAGTGCTGGTGCCCCATGACATGGATAGAGGATCAGGAGGCCGGGGGCCCCGAGATACGCAACCGCCATACCGATGATGGCGCCGAGAAGGCGCAGGGGCGAATGATTCAATTGCGTATATGCGGTCCGCGCGACCATTTTCCAGATCTCGCCAAGGCCGTCATAGGCACGGATACTGATCGTATCTTCCGCCAAGCCAAGCCATAGACGACCGCCGTTGCTCTTGATCCGTGCCGCGAGGGCACAATCGTCGATCAGGGCGCCGCGGATGCTCTCGAGCCCGCCCGCCCGCGTCAGGGTCTCGCGGCGGAGCAGGATGCATCCGCCGGCCGCCGCCGCGATAGACCGTCCGTCGTTGTTGACGGCCGCGAACGGGTAGAGTTTTTGGAAAAAGAAGACAAAGGCGGGGACGAGGAGCCGCTCCCAAAACGACGTGCAGTTCAACCGCGCCATCAGCGAGACAAGGTCGCGACCATCACGTTCCGCCTTCGCCACGAGCCGGCGAAGGCCGTCCTGGGGGTGCAGGATGTCGGCGTCGGTGAAGAGAAAATAATCGCACTCGAAGGGCTGGTTTCGGGCGGTCTCGATCCCATGGCGCAGTGCCCAAAGCTTGCCGGTCCAGCCCTTGGCAGCGGGGGAGCCGAGACGATGGTCAATCGATCCTCCCCGGCGAGTGCGCGCGCCTTGGCGACCGTATCGTCCGCTGAATGGTCGTCGACCAGGATGATGGAGAGTGCGCCCGGATAATCCTGTTTGAGAAGCGCTTTGATCGTCGTTTCGATCAGGACGGCCTCGTCTCGAGCCGGCACGACGATGGCGACGCCGGGCCAGTCCCGGCGCGGTTCGGAATGTTTTTCAAGGCGCTGATCGGCACGCCAGAATCCATCGCGAAAAAGCAACAGCCAAAGCCATACGGCACATGGAAGCGCCGCCAGGATTACGAGGGGTTCCTGCATTTCCACTCGGTTTCAGACCCGGAAAACATACTCCTTGTCCGGGTCGCGCTCGATATCGGGAGGAAAGGATTTGCGCTTGTCGATATAATATTGCGCGCGGTGGTCGCCCGCCGACGCGGCGTTGTAAGTCACATAGAGCACACGGCGTTTCAGGTCGCTCATATTGGCGCCGGAGCCGTGCGGGCAATAGGAATCAAAGAACACCACATCGCCGGGGTCGGTCGGACACGAGACCAGCGGAACCCCCGCCAGGTCTTCGTCCGTCATTGGCTCCCACTCCTTGCCGATGAGGCCTCGATCATGCAGACCGGCGACCATCTCCAGGCATCCGTTATCGGTTGTCGAACTGTCGATGCTCACGAGTGCCGTGATGAAGAAATCCGCGTAGACGCTCCAGCCCGCCTGCTGGTCCTGATGAAGCTTGAAGCCATCGCCGCCCGGCAGCTTGAAATTGACCTTTTCCTTGTAGAGCGCGGCTTCCTCGCCGAGCAAGTCGGACGTGCCGCCTTTCAGTTTCTCGCCGTCGAACAGCGCTCGGAACCCATCATGGTAGGGGTAGAAGTTCTCGAGCCGATTCAGGATGCGGGCGTTATCGCCCTTCAGGCTCTCCTCGAAATACATCATGTGCCGACCGGCGGTCTCCGGCCAGGCCTCGACCTCGTCGGTCCAGGCGGCGATGTCCGCCATTTCGTCCCGGCCGAACATGCCGCGGACGACGAGAAAACCATCGCGCCGAAAGGTCGCAACCTGTTCCTCGGTAAGAATCTCTTCGGTCATTTCGTCCCTTTTCCCGCCCGCTCGTTCCAACGCCCCGACGGTCACCAGGCGGGACCTTAGGCATCACCGGGCGAAAAACAAGCGGAGAATACCCTGCACGAAACAGATCAGATATTGCGGTTTGGTGAGGACCACGCGTTCGGCGAGCGGGTCGCGCCGGCGGAGCTCCGCCGTCAGGCGTTCGGCGATCCGAATGATCGCCGCGGATTCCATGGCGAGACGCCGGCTCGACATCGGCTTCGGCAATTGGTTCGCGTGCCGGAGCAGTTCCGCCGTTGCGGCCAGGCATTGGTTCAAGACTCTCCGGAGGCCGGGGCTTGCGGCTTCCGCATCGAGTGCCTCGACGGTAACGCCGGCGCTCCGCAGCCAATCTCCCGGCAGATAGACCCGGTCCAGGTTCCGGTAGTCATCCTGGCAATCTTGGAGATGATTGATCACCTGTAGCGCGTTGCAGAGTGCATCGGACGCCGGGTAGAGATCCTTGGAAACGCCGTGCAGGTCGAGCAGGTAGCGGCCGACCGGCGAGGCCGAACGGTCGCAATAATCCATCAAATCATCCCAGTCGTCGTAACGGGTTTTGACGGCATCCTGCTTGAAGGCTGAGACCAGGTCCCGGCAGTGCTGGATCGGCACCCCGAGGTAGACGAGGCTCGATCGGACGATATGGCCCTTCTCGTAGGCCGGATCGTCGTTCAGCCCCATCACCGACTGGTCGAATCCATCGAGCCGGGCGATCTTGTCGTCGGGAGAAAGTGCCGGATTGTCGGCGACATCGTCGATCGCACGCGCGAAGGCATAGAAGGCGGCCACATGCGGGCGAAGATGCGCCGGCAACAGGACCGAGCCGACTGGGAAGTTCTCGTCGCCCGCGCCCTTGCCCGACGGTGTTTCGCCGCCAGCGTCTCCATGTGTCGTGACCGTTTCGCTCATTGCTATAACCTAGTACTCACTAGCTACCGAGTTCAACGTTTAGCGAGATCGCGCATCGAGATGCCTTCATCGGCCAGTTCGCCTGCCTCGTAGGACTTGCCGCTCGCCATGATGCGCCGCGCCAGGCGCATGTCGCGGGCCTGATTGAGCGCAATGGCCCCCGTGACCTGCCCGGAATCGACGATGAATCCGATGAAGGCATCGCCGCTGGAATCGCCGCGATAAACGATGTCGTCCCAAGAATCCGGCATGCCCGCCACCTGCAAATTGGCGTCATATTGGTCCGACCACATCCAGGGAATTTCCGCATAGGGTGCGTCCTCGCCGCACATGATCTTCGCCGCCGCGATGGCCATGTTCTGCGCGCATTGCCAGGCTTCCAGGCGAAAGCTTTTTCCGAGGATTGGATTGCGATGGTTGGTGACGTCGCCGGCGGCGTACACATCGGTCGTCGAGGTCCGGCAAAGCTCGTCGACGACGATTCCATTGTCGACCTCTATCCCCGCCTCGGCGGCAAGTTCGGTCTCCGGTATCACGCCGACACCGATCACGACCGCATCCGCGGGCAGTGTCTCGCCGTTTGGCAAGACAACGCCGGTAATGGTCCCGTCGCCTTCGATGCGCTCGATGCCGGTCTCGAGGCGGACATCGACGCCATTGGCCTCGTGCAGTTCGAGGAAGCGTTCCGAGACAATTTTCGGAACGCCGCGCCCCATCAAACGGTCGGCGAGTTCGAGGACGACGACCTCGGTGCCGCGCGCCCGGGCACTGGCCGCGACCTCGAGCCCGATGAAGCCGCCGCCGACCACGACGAGGCGATTGCCGGCACCCAGCGCGCCGTCGATACCGCGGCTGTCGTCGAGCGTTCTCAGATAGAAAACGCCGTCGAGCTCGGCGCCCGGGATTGGCAGGGTACGGACCCGGGCCCCCATGGTCAGCAGCAATTTGTCGTAAGGCAGAGCGTCGCCATTCGTGAGCGTGACCGTTTTCCCCTTGGTGTCGAGCGACGTCGCCGCATTTTCGAGATGAAGGCCGATCTTCTGCTCGTCGAAATACGCGGCAGGCCGGATGAAGGGGAATTCGTAATCCGGTTTTGCCTGCAGCATTTCCTTCGAGAGAGGCGGTCGTTCGTATGGCAGGTGAGGTTCCGCGCCGACAAGGTCGATCGCGCCCTCGAAGCCCGCCATGCGCATGGCCTCGACCGCGCGTCCGCCCGCATGGCCTGCGCCTAAAATGACGAATTTCTGGCCGTTCATGATCTCTCGATATGCTGCGATTGTCCGTGCGGCAGCCTAAATATTCGCTTCGGAGGATGCCAGTTCGAAAGGATGGAAGTAAATTAATTAGATATCTAAGTATTTGCGAGTCGATATCCCATTCGGTATAACTCAGCGCTCTTCGATGGTGAGGCCGAAACAATGAGCGCGACCCCGAGCGATAATGTTTTTGACCGGAAATGGCCGGGTGACGGCGTTCATCAAGTTCCGTATTGGATCTATTCGGATCCCGATATCTACCGCCGGGAGATGGAGCGCGTATTCTGCGGCGATTGCTGGGCCTATGTCGGGCTCGCCGCCGAGATTTCCAACCCCGGCGATTTCAAGCGTTCCTGGATCGGCGACCGGCCGGTCATCCTCACCCGTGACCAGGAAGGCGAGATTAACGTCTTCGTGAACCGCTGTGCCCATCGCGGCGTGCAGTTCTGCAAGCGCAACCACGGCAACGCGAACGAGTTCATCTGCCCCTATCACCACTGGACATACGATCTGAAGGGAAATTTGACCGGCGTGCCGTTTCGCCGTGGCGTCAGGAAACGCGGCGGCATGCCGAAGGATTTCAAGCGTGAGGAGAACGGCCTCGAGCAGTTGAAGGTTCACGAACGAAGCGGCGTGATCTTCGCGTCCTTCGGCCAAGAGATCGAGAGTTTCGAGAGCTATCTGGGCGAGGCGATGCTGGCCTATTTCGACCGCGTCTTCGACGGTCGGGGACTGACCATTCTCGGCTATTCGCGCCAGCTCATCCCAAGCAATTGGAAGCTGATGTTCGAGAACATCAAGGACCCGTATCACGCCAGCCTGTTGCATGTTTTCCTAATCAGTTTCGGACTATTCCGGGCCGATATGAACTCGGCGGCGAAAATGGATCCAAGCGGCCGTCACGCTGCTCTGATCAGCAGCCGAGGCGAGCAGAAGGCGACCGACGCGACCAGTGACATGAAGAACATGAGGGAAGATTTTTCCTTGAACGACCAGCGTCTCCTGGTGCCGGTGAAGGAATATCCGGGCGACGCGACGGTAGTGATGCAGACCCTATGGCCAAACGTCATTATTCAGCAGCAGTCGAACACGCTTGCGATGCGGCATATCGTGCCCAAGGGACCGGAGAAGTTCGAGCTGACCTGGACCTTCTTCGGCTATGAGGACGACGATGACGAGATGACCAACAAACGCCTGCGTCAGGCCAATCTAATGGGGCCGAGCGGGTTGGTTTCGATCGACGACAGCGAGGTCATGAAGATGACGCAGGACGGGGTCGGCAAATACCCCGAGGTCGACGGGCTCTACGAGATGGGCGGGCGCGGTACCGAGGATCACGACCATATCGTGACCGAGACCGCCATTCGCGCCTTCTACAAGGCCTATCGCGAGACCATGGGACTATAGGCATGAGTGTCGATCCGGCGCTCCGTTTCGAGGTCGAGGATTTGTATACCGCCTATTGCGGCGTACTCGACGATTTCGAGTTCGAGCGCTGGCCCGATTTCTTCATCGAGGATTGCTTTTACGAGGTCATCCCGCGCGAGAACTACGACCGCGACCTCCCGCTTGCCACGATGCGGTGTGAGAGCCGGGGCATGTTGATGGATCGCGTGGTTGCGATCCGCGAGACCCTGCTGTTCGAGCCCCGCTACATGCGTCACTTGGTCTCCGGAATTCGGATCGATCCGGGTGCGAACGACGAGATCGGCGTCACCGCGAATTACGCGGTCATGGAAACCGTGGTCGACGAGCAGACGCGTGTCTTCAACGCCGGGCGCTATATCGACACGTTGGTTCGCGAAGGCGGCGCCCTGAAATTCAAGGAAAAGCACTGCGTCTTCGATTCGATCGTGGTGCCGAACAGTTTGGTCTTTCCGATTTAGCTGTTGCGATCTAGGGAATGATGCTCGTCAGATCCGCCGTGCTTCGGGCGATATGGTGGGCGCCCGCCGCGATCAATTCCTCTTCGCTTCCATATCCGTAGAGAACGCCCACGGCCGTCATGCCATTGTTCCGCCCCCCGATCATGTCCTGGCCGCGGTCGCCGATCATGATTCGGTTTTGCTTGGAACCTTCCAATTCTTCAAGGGCGTGTCGCAGCAGTTCGGTTTTGTCGGACCGGGCACCATCAAGTTCAGAGGCGTAAATCCGCTCAAAATGCGTCGACAACGAAAAATGCTCGATAATTCGTTCGGCATAGATCGTCGGCTTGCTTGTCGCTACGAAGAGATCGTGACCGGCCGAGCGGAGGATGCGAAGCGATTCTTCGATGCCGGGATAGACACTGTTCTCATAGAGCCCGATATCGGCAAATCGCTCGCGATACAAGCTCAGGGCCGTCTCCGCCAGTTGGCGATCGCCGAGCATATTTTCGAAACTTCCAAGGAGTGGCGGCCCGATACACCAAACAAGTTGATCCTGGGGCGGCACCTCCCGGTCAAGCTTTTCGAGGGCAAACTGAATTGATCGCGTAATACCCGGCTTCGGGTCGGTCAGGGTGCCGTCGAGGTCGAAGAAAATTACACTCATCAAGCCACCCCTCCTATTTGAAACGGGCGGTGATGTTCAGCGACCCTCAAATTCAGGCGGGCGCTTCTCGCCGAAGGCACGCTGGCCCTCGACATAGTCCGCACTTGTGTAGCAATCCTCGACCAGCCGCTCGCAGAGCGCGATGTCCCGGTCGGCCGGATCCTTGACCAGTTCGTTCACCATCAATTTGGCTGCCTTGACCGAGAGCGGCGCGTTGGCGGCCACGCCGAGCGCATAGCCCTCCACGAACTCATCGAGTTCGGCTGCCGGCACCACGTGGTTGATCCAGCCGATCCGATGCGCCTCCTCGGCGTCGTAGAAGCGGCCGGTGGTGAGGATTTCCTTCGCGTGCTTGGGTCCGACCTGGCGCACCAGCCGGGTCACGTCGGCTACACCATAGCCAAGCCCGATCCGAGCCGGCGTGACCGCGAAGCGCGAACGATCGGAGGCGATCTGCAGATCGCAATCCATCGCGACTTCCGCGCCGCCGCCGACGCAAACCCCGTCCACTCGCGCCACGGTCAGCTTGGTGATCCCGCGAAGCGCCTCGAAGGCTTCGTGTTCGAGGTGGGTGTAGAGCTCGCGATTCTCTGGCGTGCTACGGCGCTCGGCAAATTCCGAAATATCGGCCCCGGCCGAGAAAGCCTTGTCCCCGGCGCCGGTGACGACGACGACCCGAACCGATGAGTCATTCTCCAGTTGGCCCAAGGCTTCGGGCAGGTCGCGCCACATCTCGAAGCCGATGGCATTCCGTTTCTCGGGATTGTTCAGGATCAGGCGGCCGATGCCGTCGCTTGCCTCGACGCGCAGTTTTTCGGTGAAAGCCATCGCTCGCCTCCTGTTCGATAGGGTCCGGTCTTGAGTCTGGTCACGGGCCGCGAAAAGGCAAATCCCTTGACAGCTCCGCCCCGCACGCCAGCTTGATTTTGCGTCGGCGGCAAGGACGCTGAGAATTCGATCGAAGGGAAATTCAGTGACCGGCAGTTATGCGCTCGGCATCGATATCGGCGGGACGTTCACCGATATCGTCGCCTATGACGGCCTTACTGGCCGGGTCGTGAAGGCGAAGGAACTGACCACGCCCGACGATCCGGCGCGCGGCGTCATTACCGGCATTAAGAATCTGCTTGAGGATTTGGCGCCGGAGGATTTCAACCGCACGGTTCACGCAACCACCCTCTTCACCAACGCGATCATCACCCGCCAGGGCGCCAAGACCGGAATGGTCACCACGGAAGGGTTCCGCGACGCGATCGAAATCGGCACCGAACGCAAGTTCGAGCTCTACGACGTCTTCATCGAGAAACCGACGCCTCTGGTGCCCCGCGACCTCAGGGTCGAGGCGGCGGAGCGGATTGGTCCCGACGGGAGCATTCTGCGTCCGCTCGACCTGGCCGCCCTTGAGGCGGAAGTCGCGAAGCTGGTCGCCGCGGGTGTCGGGTCGGTCGCCGTTGTCTTCCTGCACTCCTATGCCAATCCAGCCCATGAACGCGCCGCCATCGAGGCGATCTCGGCCGCACATCCGGATATTTTTCTCTCCGCTTCATATGATGTCTCGCCGGAAATTCGCGAATACGAGCGCGCCTCCACGACGGTGGCCAATGCCTATATCAAGCCGCTGGCGGATCGTTATCTCGAAAGTCTGTTGGGGCAGGCGACGGATCTTGGGCTTCGAGCACCCTTCTTCATGATGCTCTCGAACGGCGGCCTGACCCATGTCGAGGAAGCCAAGCGCACACCCGTGCTGTTGCTGGAATCGGGCCCGGCGGCGGGGGCGTTGGTCGCCGCCTATTTCGGCAAGCGGGCGAACGAACAAAAGGTGCTGGCTTTCGATATGGGCGGCACAACGGCGAAACTGGCGCTGGTAGAGGATGGATCACCCCATGTCGCCTATCGATTCGAGGCGGCGCGGGAGAAGCGCTTCGTCGAGGGCAGCGGCCTGCCGATTAATATCTCCTCCATCGAGTTGATCGAGATCGGTGCCGGCGGCGGCAGTATCGCCCATGTCGACGGCATGGGTCTCCTGAAAGTCGGGCCGAATAGTGCTGGGGCCGAACCCGGTCCCGTCTGCTACGGCCGGGGCGGGACCGAACCGACGGTGACCGACGCCGATCTGCTGCTCGGCTATCTCAACCCAAGCTATTTCGCGGGCGGCAGCATGACCATCGACCGCGATGCAGCCTCAAGTGCGATCCGACCTCTGGCGGAGGCGCTGGATCTTTCGGTCGCCGAGGTTGCTTGGGGTATTCATGACGTGGTCAACGAGAACATGGCCTCCGCCGCCCGAGTGCATGTCGCCGAGCAGGGCCATGAGCCGCGCTCCTTCACGCTGCTGGCGACCGGCGGCGCGGGGCCGGTCCATGCCTATTACGTCGCCCGGAAGCTGGGCCTGAAGCGGCTGATCTGTCCGCGCGCGGCCGGTGTTGCCTCGGCCCTTGGTCTTCTAATCGCGCCGGCACGGGTCGATCGTACAGGGACCATTGCCAAAAAATTCAGCGAAATGGATTGGACGGCGCTGGAGGACGCTTATCGCGCCCTTGAAACAGATGCGGCGAGCGTGATTGCCGAGACCGGCTTCGATCCCGCGGCGGCGGCGGTGACCCGCCGCGCCGACATGCGGTTCGTGGGACAGGGCTTCGAAGTCGTCCTGGAGCTGCCGGCGGGCCCTTATTCGGCGGCTTCCGAACCGGCCCTTCGCGAGGCCTTCGAGGCGATCTATCGGGAGACTTTCGCGCGGACGCCGCCGGATGTGGAGCCCGAGATCATCAATATCCGTGTTTCCATGACCGCCGAGGTGCCGGGAGTCGAGGTTGCCTCCGAGGCGGTGGCGTCGGGCGAGCGATGGACCGACATTCGGTCGGCCTATTTTCCCGAGGCGGGGGAATTCATCGAGACGCCGGTCATGGCCCGACGTGATCTGGCGCCCGGCGAGACATTCCCGGGGCCGGCCATTATCGAGGAGAGCGAGTCGACGTTGATCGTCGGGCCCGGTGCCGAAATCCGGGTCGATGACGATTATAATCTTATCGTCGATCTGCCGGAGGAGGGGCAATGAGCGAGGCGACCCAGACAAGTGTGGGTTTCGATCCGATTACCCTTGAGGTTCTTTGGACACGGTTGATCTCGGTGGCCGATGAGGCGGCGGCGGCACTTGTCCGCACCTCGTTTTCGACCGTGGTCCGGGACAGTCACGATTTCTCTTGCGTCATCACCGATGCGGGCGGGCGCTCGCTTGCCCAGGCGACCGACAGCATTCCATCCTTCATTGGCACGCTACCGGCGACGATCAAGCATTTCCTGGCCGCGATCCCGGCCGAGGAGTTGGAACCCGGCGATGTCCTGATCACCAATGATATCTGGATGGGCACCGGGCATCTGCCGGATATCAGCGTCGGCAAGCCGATCTTCTTCGAGGGCCGGTTGGTCGGCTTCGCCGGCTCGACCGCCCATGCACCCGATATTGGTGGCAAGATCCGCTCGCCGGAACCCCGCGAGGTCTTCGAGGAAGGCTTCCAGATTCCGATCATGAAGGTGATCAAGGCGGGGGAACCCGACGAGACCTTCTTCCGCTTGCTTCGCCAGAACGTCCGTGCGCCGGACGAGGTGGTGGGTGACCTTTACGCCCAGCTGACGGCCCTCGATTTGATGGAGCGCCGGGTCGTCGACGTGATGGGGCAATACGGCCTTGCCACGCTGGTCGAACTCGCGGACGAAATTCAAAGCCGTTCGGAGCGCGCGATGCGTGCTGCCATCACCGAGCTTCCGGACGGCACCTATACCAACGAGATGCCGACCGACGGGCTTGATGTACCGGTCGATCTCAAGGTGGCATTGACGATCGACGGCGACGAGGTTCGCGTGGACTTCACGGGCTCCAGCCCGCAGGTGCCGAAGGCGATCAATTGTGCGCTTTGCTATACCTATGCGATGACCGCCTATGCGGTGAAATGCGCCGCGGCCCCCGACCTTCCCAACAACGAAGGGTCGGTGGCGCCCATTTCCGTCACCGCGCCCGATCGCTCGATCGTCAATCCGAAGTTTCCGGCGTCCGGAGGCTCACGCGCCTTGATCGGACATTTTCTGCCGTCGCTGATTTTCGGCGCCCTTGCGAAGGTGATGCCCGAGCGGATCATGGCCGGGGTCGGCTCGCCGCTTTGGTGCGTCAACCTGGCCGGCGTGAAGCCCGACGGCAAACCCTTCGCCAACCTGTTCTTCTTCAACGGCGGCATGGGAGCGACCCACCGGGCGGATGGGCAGAACTGCTTGAGCTGGCCCTCCAACATCTCGGCGACACCGATTGAGGTGATCGAGCAGCTCTCGCCGATGCGGATTCATCACCGGAAATACCGCCCGGGATCCGGTGGTGCGGGGCGATATCGCGGCGGTCTTGGCCAGGAGATCGAGATCGAGTTTCTGAACGAGACCCCGGCGGCCCTCGCCATGCTGGCGGAACGGACGCGCCACGCGGCACCGGGGGTTGCGGGCGGCGAGGCCGGCGCCCTCGGGCGGCTCGAAATAAACGGCACGCCGGTCGATCCGAAGGCTCAGCACATTGTCGGCGAGGGCGACCGATTGGTGATGGCGACCCCGGGCGGGGGTGGCTTCGGGGCGGCCGTTGAACGTCGGGCCGAAGACCTCGATCGCGACGCGATCTTGGGTCTGGACGGGTCTGGAGAGACATAATCGCGATATTTGCATACCCACGTAGCGATCCCTGATTCGAACCTTGGCCTCGCCGCACCGAGGTTCTACATAACGGCGATATCCGACGGAAAACCGGGAGGAAACTGCCAATGAGCAGCCAATTGTTCTCGCCCTATCGCCTGCGCGGTCTCGAATTGGAGAACCGTGTCGTCGTCTCGCCAATGTGCGAATACAGCGCCGTCGACGGCAATGCGCAGGATTGGCATCTGATGCATCTTGGCCAGTACGCGACGTCGTCCATCGGCCTCGTTATCACCGAGGCGACGGCGGTCGAGCCGCGCGGGCGGATCACGCCGCAATGTCTCGGCCTCTATTCCGACGAGAACGAGGAAGCGCTTGGTCGGGTCATCCGGTTCTGCCGCGAGGCGGGAACAGCGAAGCTCGGTATCCAGCTCGCCCATGCGGGAAGGAAGGCCTCCTCGCATCGGCCGTGGGAGGGCCGTAATGCGCTCGGTGCCGACGAGGGCGCCTGGGAGACCGTGAGCAGCAGCAACAATCCCCATGACGAGGGCTGGCACACGCCGAAAAGCATGGACCGCGCCGAGATGGACAAAGTGAAGGCGGCCTTCGTTCAGGGAACGGAGCGCTCGGCGCGGATCGGCTTTGACATGATCGAGATGCACAGCGCTCATGGCTATCTGATGCATGAATTCCTTTCGCCCGTCGCCAACACCCGGGAAGACGACTACGGCGGCAGTTTGGAGAACCGCATGCGCTTCCCGCTCGAGACCTTCGCCGCCATTCGCGCCGCCTGGCCCGAGGAAAAAGCGCTCGGCGTTCGGATCTCCTCGACCGATTGGGTGGCCGCCAGCAGTTGGGACGTGGAGGAGGCGGTCGAGTATGTGCGCCGGTTGAAGGATCTCGGCTGCGATTACATTTGTGCCTCGAGCGGTGGCGTTTCCGACCAGCAGAAGATCGAGCTCGGAGAGGGTTACCAGGTCCGCTTCGCCGAGAAGATCCGCCGCGAGGTCGATATCCCCACGATGGCGGTCGGCATGCTCTACGATCCGCACCATGCCGAAAGCCTGATCGCCGAAGGCAAGGCCGACATGGTGGCGATCGGCCGGGGGTTGCTGTTCGATCCCCATTGGGCCGTCCGCGCGGCCGCGGTGCTGGGTGCCGAAGCGACCTCGCCGCCACAATACGCGCGCGCCTTTAATTTCGATTTCCTTCGTGACAAGGAACAAGCCTGGATGCGTCCCCGCCCGGCCGAAGCCGCGGATTGATCTTCCCGAAGAGTCGGTTGAGAACTCTCTTTATGGTATACTGATAGGTGGAAAGAATTATTCGCCGGACAATCATGCCCGGTTCAACACTTACCGGATACAGGGAGGTAAAGATGGGAACCTTCATCACGCAAGGCAACTACACAAACGCAGCCATGAGAGGGATGGTCGACAATCCGGAGGACCGGTCGGCGCCGGTCGCCGCGCTTATCGAATCGGTCGGAGCGAAATTGATTCAACATTACGTGACGACGGGCGAGTTCGATTTCCTGGTCATCGCCGAGGGTGACAACGTGATCGACCTCGTTGCCGCGCTCATGGTTGCCGGATCGGCCGGCGGCGTGACCAATCTCAGGACGATCCAGGCACTTTCGACGGCGGAAGCCATGGCGGCGATGGAAAAGGCGAATGCCGTGCGGGCCGGATTTCAGTCGGCTGGTAGCACCGGCTGAGCGTCGCGGAGGTTTCTGGTCGAGAGCTACGGCCGAGTTTCGAAGAGAAGATTCTGGACCGCCATGGCAATATGGCGGGAAAACGCTATTCTGTGCCGGAATTCAATGCCTTCTCGCCGTCCGGCATGGCCGTTTGCGGGGAAAGCTCTCCAGGGAGACCGGTCATGAACGATATCCAGCAGGCGGATGCCAAGGGCGGGCGCGCTTATCGCGATCTCTGGGAACATATCGAGGCCCTGGACGCGGCGGGGCTGCTCTATCGGATCGACCGGCCGATCAACAAGGACACCGAGATGCACCCCTTGGTGCGCTGGCAATTCCGGGGCGGCATTCCGGAGGCCGATCGAAAGGCCTTCCTGTTCACAAATGTCGTCGACAGTCGGGGCAATGAATACGATATGCCGGTTCTGGTCGGCGGCCTCGCGGCCAATCCGGAGATCTACCGTATCGGCATGAATGTCGAGACGGTCGGCGACGTGGGCCCGCGCTGGGACCGCGCGATCAACAATCCGGTCGCGGTGAGCGAGATCGCCGCCGCGCCGTGTCAGGAAGTCGTGCTGACGGGTGCCGACATACAGGGCGAAGGGAAGGGGCTTGATGCCCTGCCGATCCCGATTTCGACACCCGGCTTCGATACCGGCCCCTATTTCACCGCCGCGACCTGGATCACCAAGGACCCGGATGACAATGTCCAGAACATGGGCGTCTATCGCGGCAATCTAAAGGCGTCCGACCGGCTTGCGGTGATGATGCAGCGCTCGACCGATGCCGGCGGCTACCACCATTGGAAGAAGCATCACGAGCGGGGCGAGAAGATGCCCGTCGCGATCATCCTCGGCTGTCCGCCGGTGGTCGAATATACCGGGCCGCAGAAACTTTTGCTCGGCGTCGACGAGTTGACGGTGGCGGGCGGGCTTGCCGGCGGGTCGATCAATGTCGTGCGGGCGAAGACGGTCGATCT
This sequence comes from uncultured Rhodospirillaceae bacterium, assembly GCA_964408805.1. Taxonomy (GTDB): domain Bacteria; phylum Pseudomonadota; class Alphaproteobacteria; order UBA8366; family UBA8366; genus CAYPAV01. The sequence continues at coordinate 28,032 of CAYPAV010000009.1, forward strand.
TCTGGTGCCGGCCGAGGCGCAGGTGGTGATCGAAGGCTTCATTGATCCCGAATACCTGGAGCCCGAGGGCCCGTTCGGCGAATCACACGGCTATGTGGCGTTGGAGGAGTTCAATTTCACGATGGAGGTGACCGCGATCACGCGCCGTGAAAAGCCGGTGGTGAGTTCGATCATCTCTCAGATTACGCCGAGCGAATCCAGTGTCATCAAGCGTGTGGCCTATGAGCCCCTGTTTCTCGCGCATCTCCAGAAGACCCTGGCGGTGAGCGGCGTCAAGGGGGTCTCGATGCATGAGCCCCTGACAAATCTTCGCCGCGTGGTTCTGATAACCTTCGAGCGGGGCGTGCGGTCGACCGAGATCTGGCGGGGGCTCCAAGGGATATCGGCCTTTCAGCCGGCGGTCGGTAAATACTGCATAGCAATCAACGACGATATCGATCCCGACAACGCGGACGCCATACTTTGGGCCATGTCCTACCGCGCCGACCCGGCCAAGGACATCCAGATCCTCAAGCATCGCGCGCGCGGTCACGGGCCGGTCCTCAAGGAGGCCGACGAGGACGCGACCATGCTGATCGACGCGACGTTGAAATACGATCTGCCGCCGATCGCCTTGCCGAAGAAGGAATACATGGAACATGCAAAGGAAATCTGGGAGGAGCTGGGCTTGCCGCCGCTGACCCCGGAGGCGCCGTGGCACGGTTATTCGCTCGGCGATTGGACGGACAAGTGGGACGACATGGCAAAACGCGCGACGGAGGGGCAGTATCTCGAGAACGGTCGGCGCACGGCCCAGCTGCGCCAGCGCATTGACGAGCCGCAAATCGCGATCCGCGACGTGATGGGTGATGATTTCTACGAGGGTGATTGAGCGTGGCGAAAGATACGAAACAGCGATTGATCGTCGGTATTAGCGGCGCTTCCGGCGTCGTCTACGGTATCCGAATGCTTGAGGTGCTGCGCGAGCTGCCGGTCGAAAGCCATCTCGTCATTTCAAAATCGGCCGAGATGACCATTGCCTACGAGACCGACACGACGGCGGCTAAGGTGAAGGCGCTGGCCGATGTGGTCTATCCGGCCGCCGATATCGGCGCGGCAATCTCGTCGGGCTCGTTCCGGACGCTCGGCATGATCGTCGCCCCGTGTTCGGTCCGATCCTTGTCGGAAATCGCGGGCGGCGTCACGTCGACCTTGTTGACCCGGGCGGCCGATGTCGTCCTGAAGGAACGTCGCCGGCTCGTGCTGATGCTGCGCGAGACGCCGCTCCATGCCGGGCATCTCCAATCCATGCTGCGCGTCACCGAGATGGGCGCCATCGTCGCGCCGCCGGTGCCGGCCTTCTATGCGCGTCCTGAGAGTCTTGAGGCGATGATCGATCAGACCGTCGGCCGGGCATTGGACCTTTTCGATATCGAAGCCGGTCTGTCCCAGCGCTGGGGCGAGGATATCGACGGGCCGGGGATGGCGAAGAAGAAGTAGTGCACAGGCCACAAAGTCAGTCCGCGGCCGGCCCGTCGCCAGCGCCTCGTTGAACAAAGGCCGCTCAAGACTGTATGCGCGACCCCGTCCTACCCATCGGCTCAAGGATTAGGCATTATAAAGCATTGCGCGACGGCGCGATAATTCCAGATAGTTGCTTACCCTGCATTCCGAAAGCCCGGACAGCCTCATACCTTGTACGCCGAAAGCATAGACGACCTCTTCGCGCGATACGGACCCGCCTATAAATGGTTCGCGACGATCACCTCCGTTCTCGGGGGGATGACGGTGATTCTTGCCAGCTCCACCGTCAATGTCGCGTTTCCGGATATCATGGGCGCCTTCGGCATCGCCCGCGACCAGGCACAGCTCATGTCCACGGGCTATTTCGGCTCGATGACGGCGGGCATGCTGGTCAGCGCGTGGCTGATCAACAATTTCGGCCAGCGGTTCGGATTTCTGGCGGCGCTCTTGATCTTTCTCGTGGGCTCCGCCATGAGCGGGGTTGCCACCAGCGCCGAGGTACTTTCGATCGGCCGGGTTCTCCAGGGAATGGCCGCCGGAGTGGTACAGCCGCTTGCCATGGCGGTCACCTTCAGCGTCTGGCCGGCGCGCTCGAAGGGGATGTCGATGGGCTTGTTCAGCATGGGGATGGTGCTGGCGCCGATCCTGGGTCCGACCATGGGCGGGCTCGCCATCGAGTTCTTTAATTGGCGTTATGTCTTTCTGCTGACGCTGCCGACCGCGGGACTTGCCTTCGTCCTCGGCGCGCTTTTCATGCCGAGCAAGCCGTGGCCGCGCGAGATTCCCAAATTCGACTTCGTCGGTTTGGGGCTGATGTGCCTTTCGCTTGCCAGTCTGTTGCTGTCGTTCAGCTATGGGCAGCGCCTCGGCTGGGTCTCGAACGATATCATCGGCGGTTTTACGGTCGGCTTGGTCGCCGCGGTGGCCTTCGTCGCACGTCAGATCTATGGCGAAAATCCGCTCGTCAACATGAAGCTCTTCCTGATACCGCGTTTCACCGCGGCGGCGATCATTTCCTTCTTTGCCGGCTGCGCCTTTCTGTCCTCGACCTTCCTCATCCCGCTCTTCGTCCAACAGGTTCAGGGCTATACCCCGCTTCGTGCCGGCATGATGATGATTCCAGGCGGGCTCTCCCTCCTGCTCCTGTTTCCGCTCTCGGGCCGGCTGACCGACATGGTGCCGAGTCACTACCTGATCTATTTCGGGCTATTCTCGTTCGGCATGGCCTTCGTGTTCATGTCGCAGGCGGATGTGAACACACCGTTCTGGACCTTCGTGTCCTTCACATTGCTGATCCGTTCCGGGACCGCCTTCATCCGCCCGGTGATGAACACCGAGGCGCTGCGGTCCCTGCCGCAGGATCTCGTCAATCAAGGATCCGGTGTCGTCAATTTCATCCGTATGCTGGGCGCAGCCCTTGGCACCAATATACTGGTCGTCTACCTCGAACTCCGAATTCCGCTGCATGGTGACGCCTTTACCGCGACCCAGATCGCCGCGAGTCAGGCAAGTGGCGAGTTCTTGGGCAAGGTGCGGCGGCTGATGTCGGAATCGGGCGTGGCGGAGGCGATCCTGGAGCCAGGTGCACTGCACTATCTCGGCGATATCATCGTCGCCCAGGCCAGCACGCGGGGTTTCCAGGATACCTTCCTGGCCCTCGGCCTTTTTGCCTTCTGCGGATTTCTGCCGGCCCTTTTTCTTTCCCAAACAAAGCGGGCCGCACCGGCCGAGTGATCCTCTCAGGCGGCGGGGAAATCCGCCGGCGCCGGTGGGAGTTCGACCTTAAAATAGCGTCGCAGGATATCCGCGATCAATTCATAGCAGGACCCCACCCGGACGACCTCCAGCGTTCGAAGATCGATCAAGGTCGAGGAGGCCCGGTAGAGATGATATTTCCGAAGCCCGTGATCGATCACGATATCGGCGATGCCGGTGATCTCGGGCTCGATATCCTCGACCTGGAACTTCGTTCCGGCGAGCGACAGGTTGGCCGAGGAACCGAAGACCGGAAAATCGTTTTCGCGGCTCAGCCGGCTGATCTCCCGATGGAAGGCACCGGCATTGACGAGCATGCAGACAGTCCCGTCCTTGATCGACCCCGGTACGGCGCCGGGCTCCAGGTTGCGGAGGATCGGATGGTCCATGTCGCAGGGGGCGACGGGACCGAAGGGGAGGCCGTGATCCTCGGTGATGGCGCGCACGATATCGCGGCCGCGCTGGTCGACGACGTGTACCTCGCGATGTATTTCCGCATCGCCCACCATGGCGTTCCGCTTCTCGCCGGCCCGCTGTTTGGTGTCGAAAATGCGCTGCAGGGCCGTCGCCGATCCGCCGGCGCAAGTGTAGCCGACATCCATCGGCATAATGGCGATCCCGCCATCGTTCAAGACGTCGAAGGCGCGTCGCGCGTCGCTCGCGATATCGAGCATGGCCATGTCGCGTTCTCCTCTTTCGGCGGCAAACGCGAATAAGGAATGGCCCTTATTCACTGCCCTTCAAGGCCGGCGTTGCGCGGGCTCGCGAGTTGGGCTTAACTCCCGCCGGTTGGCGGCGCGGTAACGAAGGATGATCGAGATGACGTCTGGCGGCGGAGACATGCTCAGCGAATCCCAGCGGATGATCCGCGATATGGCCCGCGATTTCGCGACCACGGAACTGGCCCCCAACGCTGCCGAATGGGAGGCGCTCGGTACCGTGCCGCGAGAAACTCGGGCGGAAATGGGTGCACTGGGTCTGATGGGTGTCGTCGTGCCGGAGGAGTGGGGTGGTGCCGGTGCGGATTTCACGAGTTACGCGCTCGCCCTTGAGGAGATCGCGCAAGGGGATGCGGCGACATCACTTTATATGAGCCTTAACAACTCGCCCTGCGGCCTTGCCTTGCTGAAGTATGGCGAGGAGTACCACAAGGAGACCTTCCTTCGGCCGATGGCGCGGGGCGACCTGCAATGTGCGTTCGCGCTGACCGAGCCGCATACCGGGTCGGATGCCTCAAACCTCCACACCCGGGCGGTGAAGTCGGGTAACAAATGGGTCTTGGACGGCCAAAAGCAGTTCATCTCCGCCGGCGCCACGGCCGACATCATCATGATTTTCGCGGTCACGGACCCGGAGGCGGGAAAACGCGGTATTTCAGCTTTCATGGCGCCGACCGACGCTCCCGGTTACACGGTCGTGGCGAAAGAGAACAAAATGGGTCAGAAGGCGAACGACCTTTGCCAGATCGCACTCGAGGATTTGGAAATCCCGCCGGAGAACATGCTGGGCGAGGAAGGGCGGGGGTATAGGATCGCGCTCGAGAATCTCGCCACCGGGCGGATCGGCATCGCCGCCCAGTCGATCGGGATCGCGAGGGCCGCGCTCGATTGCGCCACCCAATACGCCAACGAGCGCGAAAGTTTCGGCAAGGTCATTATCGAGCATCAGGCGGTGGGGCATCGCCTCGCCGATATGGCGACCCAGGTCGCGGCGGCGCATCAATTGATGCTGCATGCGGCCCGGCTCTACGATGCCGGCGACAACTGCCTCGTCGAAGCCAGTATGGCCAAGCTTTTCGCCTCCGAAATGGCGGAGCGGGTCTGTTCCGACGCGGTGCAGACCTTGGGCGGTTACGGCTATGTCGCGGGCTTCCCGGCGGAACGCTACTATCGCGACGCCCGGGTCTGCCGGATCTACGAAGGGACATCTGACGTGCAGCGCATGTTGATCGCCCGCTCGCTCGCCGAATGACCGCCATCGTCTATCTGCTGCGCCACGGCGAGACGTCGTGGAACGCCGAGGGGCGGATGCAGGGCCATCTCGATTCGGCGCTGACCGCGCGGGGAGAGGATCAGGCGCGCGCGATGGGCGCCGCTCTTCGCGACGGTGTTCCGAATTTGGCGGAATTCGAGATCGTGGCGAGCCCGCTTGGCCGGACCAAGCATACGGCGGAACTCGTCGCGACGGCGCTGGATCGGCCGTCGGATGCGCTCCGCTTCGATGACCGCCTGAAGGAGATCACTTGGGGTGAGTGGGACGGCCTGACGGTGGCGGAAATTGAAGCCCGCTGGCCCGGCGAATGGCGGGCGCGGGCCGACCGGCGATGGGGTTATCAGCCGCCGGGCGGCGAAAGCTATGCGATGGTCGGCCGGCGGATGGCCGAATGGCTCGATCAATTGGCGACGGACGACCGTTTGATCGTGGTCAGCCACGGCGCCGCCGGCCGGGTTATGCGCGGTCTTTACGCCGGCCTGCCGAAAGACGAGATCACGACGCTCGCCCAACCCCAGGATGGCTACTTCCGTCTTGCCGGCGGCGAGGTTGGGGAAATCCAGGTCGGCCCACTTTAACGAATTCGGGTTGCTTGATGTTTGGCGTTGGTGGGCGATAGTACTTGTGAAGAAGGAATTGCGGAGAAGGGTCGCGTCATGACAATTGCCGATGCCGAGATGATCCGCGAGGCGAATGCGTGGCGGGCCGGAAATTTTGCCGGGCCGGCCGATTGGATTCGGGAATTCATGCCCGCGATGATCGACGAAATTGACGCGGCGGTAACCGCCGCGGCGGTGCGCGATCTCTCGCCGACCGAGCTGAAAGCGGAAGATTTCCCGTTGCCGGAAACCGCACCGATGCTGGCCGAGGCAGGGCGCGAATTGGACGAAGGGCGGGGGTTCGCATCGCTTCGAGGCTGGCCCGCAGCCGACTACGACTACAGGCGCAACCTGCTCGCCTTTTGCGGTGTCGCGGCCCATCTCGGCGAGGTTGTGGTCCAGAATTACGAGGGCGATCGGCTGGTCGACGTCCATGATCTGAACCGGCCCTATAGTCACGAATCGCGCGGCTACATGAGCAACAAGATGTTGCCCTTCCACACCGACGGCGCGGATCTGGTCGGCCTCCTATGTCTCGGCATCGCAGCCGAGGGCGGCCTGAATATTCTGGTCAGCGCGACCGAGGTCCACAACACCATCCAAGCCGAACGCCCGGACGCGATGGCGATCCTGAAGCGGGGTTTCTATCACCATCGCCGGGGCCAGCATGATCCCGGCGAAAACCCGCTCTCGCCGGAACGGATCCCCGTCTTCGAGTTTCAGAACGGATTGCTGCACTGTTGCTACAATCGGAACCCGGTCGATTGGGCCGAGAAGGAGGGCGTCGTCCTTACGCCGGAGGAGGTCGAGGTCCTCGACTATTTCGACTCCGTGGTGGCCCGGCCCGAGATGCAGTTGACCATGGATTTCCATCCCGGTGATATGCAGTTCGTGAATAATTTCGTCATCCTTCATTCCCGCACTGAGTACCAGGACGATGCCACCCATCGCCGTCATCTCGTGCGCCTCTGGATGGAGACGCCGACAAGCAAGCGGAACGGGCGGGGATTGCTGGACCTCTATATACCGGGGAGTTCGCGGTTCGAGGCAGCCAGCAACTGATCGATCCGCAACGAGTTCGTTTCGGCCGCATGTCATTTTTGTCGCCGATGGTCGGGAGAGGGAAGGGTGATATTTCCACAGAAAATTTCGAATGTTGGGCGGATTTTAACAAAAATTTATCCTCGAATTTTGCCGTAATTTTTGTGAATATATTATAACTTATTGAAATATTTTAATAATTGTAGAATATTGGCCGTTAATAAAAAATTAACCTTATGTGATCCGCGTCACACTCTTCTTGCGCCGGATCGGGCATTATCAGGGCGTGGGAAAAGTTTGATCGAGACGAGGAGCAGGCAAATGTACACATTCTCAGACGTCAACCGTTTACCCGATTACGCGGGCGACGAGGCCGCGTGGGATTTTCGCGGACAGGAAATTCTGCCGCGCTGCCCGCGGCGCAACATGATCGAGATCGCACGCGAAGCGCTGGAGCGGTCGCGACGCGCGCTCGGCGTAAGGTTGGACTGCGACGCCCCTGTTTGCTGATCCGGTATTCGCCGCGATCTTGATTTAGCCCGGCAGGTGACCGGCCACTTCATCCCGGCCGGCGAGCTCCTCCCCCTGCCGGGCAAAGATTCGGGCCAGCCTCTCGGGCCCGTAGCCCATCATCTCCAGCCCCGTCGCCGTATTGGCGACCTCCTTGTAAGCGGCGATCAGCCCGTCCTTTAGCGCCACCACCGAAACCCCCTCGAACATGGCCCGTTTGCCCTCGGCCCCTTTTGTCTTCGCATCGTAGCTGAAGATGTAGCGGACATAGCCGACCTTGCCGTCGGATACCGGGTCGTGGAGGTCCCAGCGGAAATTCGTGGCATCCCGGTGGAAATAGTCGCGGATCATCTCCTCGATCCGGGCGGGGCCCTGGAAGGCGCCGTAAAAGACGTCATGATAGACGCCATCCTCGGTAAAACAGGACGCGACAGCCGCTCCGTCTCCGTCGCAGGCGGCCTGCGTCATCTTTCGCATCAACGCGCCGAATTCCATCGCCATCTCCTTCGTATTTTGCCCTGGCGGCTTTCCAAACCGTCGCCGGGAATTAATCTGTATCGTGAAAAGGAGAGTTCGATGGCCAATTTGCTGACCCAGGAAGACGTCGATTTTTATCACGAGCACGGCTACGTCGTGGCGCGTGGGGCTATCACCGGCGAGAAGTTGGAGAAAATTCGCCGCGAGACCGACAGGGTGACCGCCGAGGCCGGCGGCGTCAGCGAGCACAATAATGTCTACGACTTGGAAGACAGCCATTCGCCGACGAATCCCCGGGTGCGGCGTATCAAGGAGCCGTTCAAGCAATCGGCGATCTTCGACGAGGTGGCCCGCGACCCCCATGTCCTCGATATCGTGGCGCAACTCGTCGGGCCCGATATTCGTCTTTATGGCGGCAAGATGAACATGAAGTCGGCGGGCTATGGGGCGCCCGTCGAATGGCACCAGGATTGGGCCTTCTATCCCCACACCAATGACGACGTTCTGGCAACGGGGCTTCTGCTTGACGACTGCGATTTGAACAACGGGCCCTTGATGGTGATCCCCGGCAGCCAGAAGGGGCCGACCTACGACCATCACAGCGAGGGGGCGTTCTGCGGTGCCATGGATCCGGCCGACCCGGTCTTCGAGGAGATCGATTTCTCGAAAGCGGTGCCGCTGACGGGGAAGGCGGGTGACATGACGATCCATCATGTCCGCATCGTCCACGGCTCTGCCCTTAATCAGTCGAACCGGTCGCGCCGCTTGTTGTTGCATGAATATGCGGCGGGTGACGCCTGGCCGCTGGTCGGCATGAAGGGGGCGTTCGAGGAATTCTTCTTCGACATGATGGTGCGCGGCGAACCGACGAACGTTCCCCGCACGGTCGATGTGCCGGTTCGCCTGCCTTATCCGCCGGCGCGGAAGGCGGGGTCGATCTACGAGAACCAGAAGGGGATCTCGTCCAAATTCTTCGATACCTTCGAGGCAACCCAGGCGGCCGAATAGGGCCCTTATCCGTCAGTCAGGAATTGACCGCGGCCATCAGCGCCGCCCATCGATCCAGTTCCGGCAGAACCTCATCCGCCCCGGCGACCGACAGGTTGACGACGACCCGTTCGACCCCTGCGTCGCGATAGCGCTTCAGAAGGTCACTGTCCTCGTCAACGCCGAACGCCGAAATCGGGACGTCGTTGCGCCCCGCCGCCGCCTGCATCGAACGAAACTCCGGCAATTTGTCGATCAGGTCATAGTCCGGGCGCTTGGCATGGGGCGCCCAGCCGTCGCCATAGGCGATCGCGCGCCGGGCGCCGTGGGGAAACTCACCGCCGATGAGAACCGGCGGATACGGTTTTTGTACCGGTTTCGGCCAGGTCATCATGGGGTCGAAATCGACGAATTCGCCATGATATTCCGGCTTGGTCTCGGTCCAGATCGCACGCATTGCCTCGACCCGCTCTCGCATCAGCTTGTGACGGGTCTTGAAGGCGGTACCGTGATTGGCGATCTCGTCCGCGTTCCAGCCGGCGCCGATGCCAAACAGGAACCGCCCATTCGAGAGATGATCCAGAGAGGCAACGGATTTCGCCGTCTGGATCGGGTCGCGTTGCACGACCAGGCAAATACCGGTCGCGAGCTTCAGCGTCTTGGTCACCGCGGCCGCTATCGAGAGTGTTACGAAGGGGTCCATGACGTCGTAATATTTCTTCGGCAACTCACCCTGCTGGGGCCATTCGGATTCGCGAGACAGCGGGATATGCGAATGCTCCGGCACCCAGAGCGAGTCGAACCCGCGTTCCTCGAGTGCGGGCCCCAACTCGGCCGGCGTCATCGAATAGTCGGTGAAAAAAATCGCGGCGCCGAAATCCATTTGGCGGGTTCCCTTGGTTATGGGGGTGAAAGCGGAATGGCGTCGAAGGGTCTCAGATCGTCATCAGGTCGACAAGGGTCGTGCAATCGCCGAGTGTCTCAAGTGTATCGACGGCGTCGATCAGCGCCTCCGCCCGGTCGGCGGCGGCGGTGCTGTGGGCGGTTTCCCAGTTGCGCCGAAACTTCGCGAGATGGGCCTCGCGCGAGAGCGGTTTCGCGGGCGATCCAAGGACCTCGTCGAGAGTCAATTCGAAGGATCGGCCGTCGATGAGGCGAACGCCGACGGTTTGCGGTACCAATGCGTTGGGATCGGCGACATCGTTGATGACGACCTCGATCCGGCGCGCCAAGGCGTGGGTCGAGGGTTCGTGGAGCGCGTCCGGCGCGAAATCTTCGATTCCGACGCCGCCCCTGAGCAGGGCCGTTGCCCCCACGAACGGAATACAGAGTCGCGCATAGTTCGGTGCCGGGTCGTCGACGATCGGCCGGCCGGTCAATTGATGCACCAGGGGTGGCACCTCGGCACGTATCGTGTCGATCTCGTCGGTCGTAAAATCATGGCGTCCTTGCAATGTCAGCAACGCGTCGATGACACCGTGGGTCGCGCGGCCGGCGGGAAAAGGTTTGTGCGAGACTTCCAAGATCCGCCGTCCCGCCGCGAGGCCCGCGAGCGTCGCCGAGATGTCGCTGTCACCTTCGAAAAGTGCGTAATAACCATACGGTCCCTCGAGCACGTCTTGCGGGCCGTCAATGCCGGCGGCGGCCATGTCATGGGCCATCACGGCCGCTCGCGTGCAAAATCCGAGCTGCATGCCGAGCAACGGCCTGCCCTCGACATGCGCCTGCATGGTCCCGCCAATCTGGCCAAGCTGGATTCCGAAGGCGTTGATCAGTGCTTCATGGGCGACACCGGCGGCGCGGCCGAGGGCCGCCACCGCGCCGAAACTGCCGGCGGTGGCGGGACGGAAGAACCGGAGCGTCGTCTTGGCGCCGATGCCGATCGTGCACGAGACGTCGACGCCAAGGATGACGGCGGCGAGGAAATCGCGTCCCGAAATGCCGCCGTCGCGCTCGGCCAATGCCAGGAGGGCACCGAGGATCGAGGCCATCGGGTGGATGACGGCCGGTTCGTGGATTGCATCGAATTCGCTGTTATGGGCCTGATAGGCGTTGAGGAGGGCGGCGCTCGGCGCCGGGAGCCGCTCTTCGGTCCCCCAGATCCGGGCATCGGTGCCGGCGCCCCATTTGAATGCACTGTCCTTCAACTCGGCGACCAGCGGACCTTTCGAACCGGCCAGGGCGACGCCGAACGTATCGAGGATAAAGGTCTTCGCGGCGTCGATCGCGGCGGGTTCGAACGCGTCGATTTCGGTTTCGACGACGTGCGCGGCCAGGCGTTCGATCGCATCCGCCATTGCATCAGTACTTGTTGTAGCCGCCGTCGATCAGGAAGGTATCGCCGGTGTGGTAGGTACTGGCATCCGACATGATGTAGACGCCGATGGCGCCGAAATCCTCGGGCTGGCCCCAGCGTCTTTGGGGAATACGCGGCATGACGTTGTTGGCGAATTTCTCCCAAGCGAAGGCGCCGGCGGTCATCGCGGTCTCGATCCAACCGGGCAGAATTGCGTTCACGGTGATTCCGTGGCGCGCAAGCTCGACGGAAAGCGCATAGATCATCGAGACCATGCCGCCCTTTGTCGCGGCGTAGTGTTCGTTTCGCGCGGCCCCCGAGATCGCGGCGAGACTGGCGGTTCCTGCAAGCCGGCCGCCTTCACCGCGTTCGACCATATGGCGCGCAGCCGCGCGGAAGGTAAAGAAGGCGCCATCCAGATTGACGCCGACGATCCGCCGCCAGGATTCCGTCGTCATGTCGACGAAGTTCGTCAGCTCGCCCCTTCCGCTGATGCCCGCGTTGACGAAGCAACCATCGACCTTGCCGAAGATATCGACCGTCTCGGCGAATGTGCGCTCGACCGCATCCTCGTCGGAAACGTCGCATTCCAGCGCCACGGCCTTCCCGCCATGTGTTTCGAGTTGGGCAAGGGCCGCGGCGTTCTTCTCGGGGTTTGTCCCCCATATGCAGACCGAGCCGCCGGCCTGCGCGATCGCGTCCGCCATGCCGAGGCCGATACCGCCGTTGCCGCCGGTGATTAGCGCCACCTTTCCCGAAAGATCGAAGGGTTGATAGGGCATTCCAGTTCCTTTTCGATTTGGATCGTCACACGAGGATGATTTGGCGCGCTTTTTTACGGATGCCAATGGCGCGCCGCGCAACCGAAGGCGACGTTACATTAATTTCAGGAATTAAAACCGCGGCTTTTTACGCGCTGCCGCGTCCGCCGGACTAATGGATCGCGTCTTGAACCATATCCGCGACCTGTTCCGCGAACCCAACCGAATCCAGATCCGTCTCGAAGCAGAGAACCACCGCGCCGGCGACCGCCGTCAAGAGCTCCAGGCTTCGACCTTCGAGCGGATAATGGCCGTCGACAACCTGCTGCATGAGATCGATCAGCGCCTTGCAAATTCGGGTAATATGGTCGCTGTCGCCTTTCGGCACTCGGTCGCTGATGTCGCGTGAAATTTCGAGAATTCGGTCCGCGTCCTGGTGCGATTGTCCGTTGGCGGTGCCGTTCTCGATTGCCCGGATTATGCGCTTGATCAGGAAGCCGATGCGGTGCGCGTTGCGGTTCAGCCGGGCGTCGTTGATTTGGTCCATGACTTCGAAGACGAGCTTCTCCAACTCGAAAAGATCGACTTCGACGCCTTTCGCCTTCATGCCAAGGGTGTTCGGCACCTCTATCAGGGTCACTTCCTCGTCGTCCTCGCGCGGTTTGATCAGGTCGCGCCGGTCGGGGCCGATATAGTCGCTGGTGACGGCAAAGGGTTTCCGTTTCTTGGCGATCGCATTGATGCGACGGACCAACTGGCTCGGCGGGAAGGGCTTGACGATCAAATAGTCGAGGCCGCTGTCGGCGATGCGGTCGAAAACTCCGCGATCCGGCTGGTCGCAAGTGACGATGACGGAGAGGAACGGGTTCTTGCCGATCTTATTATGGCGAAGTTGCTTGATCAGGCTGACGGCGGCACCGCCCTCCATTCGGGCGTCGACGACCAGCACATCGGGCGGGACCAGCTTTATGGCGCCGGCCGCGATATTGAGATCGTTACAGGTCCGGATACCCCTGAAGCCCTTGTCGTTCAGCGCATTACGGATGGTGTGCTGATAGTTTCGCTCACCTTCGGCGTAAACGATGTCAACGTTAGCCGGATAGCTTTCCGCCATCGACATTCCTCCCCATTTTTCGGTCGCGCGACGGAACCATGGGCGTTCGTAAGGTGAGCACGAGCTAGTTCCGGATCGGAGTAGTACGCCGATGTTTAGAGCCTTAAACTGACGGGTTCCTGACCGTGAGGTGCTGGAAGGGTCCTGAAATCAACATCTTGCGTAATATGTTCCTAAATAGATGAACCGTGGATGGGTGGAGTGATGGAAATGTGGCCGGACCGAAGACTTCTCGATCTTCTCGGCATCGAATTGCCGATTATCCAGGCCCCGATGGCGGGCGCCAATGGGTCGGCAATGGTGATCGCGGCGAGCGAGGCGGGCGGGCTCGGTTCCTTGCCCTGCGCGATGCTCAAGCCCGCGAAAATTAGGGCCGAAATAGGTGTTATCCGCCAGCAGACCAGCAAGCCGATAAACGTCAACTTTTTCACTCATGAGCCGGCGGCGGCGAACCCCGAAAGAGAAGCGGATTGGAAGGCGCATCTCGTCCATTACTACGAGGAGTTCGGACTTGATACGGAGGCGACCGCGCCCGCGCCCAGTCGGACGCCCTTCAATGAAGCCACCTGCGATATCGTCGAGGATTTGAAGCCGGAAGTCGTAAGTTTTCACTTCGGTCTCCCGGCACCGAAACTCTTGGACCGCGTGAAAGCGACGGGATGCATCGTCTTGAGTTCCGCCACCACGGTCGCGGAAGCGCGCTGGCTCGAAGAGAGTGGTTGTGACGCTATTATCGCACAGGGCTATGAAGCGGGCGGCCATCTCGGGTATTTCCTGTCGGAGGATGTCGCGACTCAGGCCGGGTCTCTGGCGCTCGTTCCGCAGGTTGTCGATGCCGTGAAGGTCCCGGTGATTGCGTGCGGCGGCATTGGCGACGGGCGCGGGATCGCGGCGGCCTTCGCGCTCGGTGCCGCCGGTGCGCAGATCGGGACTGCCTATCTCTTCACGCCGGAAGCGCTGGTCACGGACCTCCACCGGGCGGCGCTGCGTGGGGCGAAGGACGATCAAACCGCGTTGACGAACGTATTCTCCGGCCGGCCCGCGCGGGGCCTCGTGAATCGGATCATGCGCGAGGTCGGGCCGATGTCCAAGAAGGCGCCGGCTTTCCCGACCGCGGGCGGTGCGCTGGCACCTTTGAAGGCGGCGGCCGAGGCAGGTGGCGATGCCGGATTCACCTCGCTCTGGTCGGGTCAGGCGGCGGCCCTTTGCCGCGAAATCAGCGCGGGCGATTTGACGCGTCGCCTGGCGGAGGATGCCCTTCGCCAATTCAAGGCGATGTCGGGGGCGATTTGAGAGGAAGTGACCTCAGACGCCGGGAAGACCGCCGTCGCCCATGGAATCGCTGCCGTGGTTAAAGCCCGCGTCGTTGGTCAACTGATCGCGCGCCCAGACCTTGTCGCCCATCGGGTCGTCGTCGTTTTCGGGGCGAACCGTCTCGCCGTTCAAACGGCGAAGCAGGCGCCCGAGCATACCCGCGAGCGTGCCGAATAGGGCCGACATGGTGGTTAGTATAACCCGAATAGCTGCGACCTACGAGCCGCCGAAGACCTTTCGCAAAATGTCGGTGGTGCGTTTCGCCGGGTTGTCGCGGATCGCCGCTTCCTCTTGCGCCAGGTAGTGGAAGATCCCCTTCAGTGCCATGTCGAGGCCGTAGTCGGTCAGGTTCGCCTTTACGTCGGGCACGAAGGGAAGGTTCGAATACTGGCCCATCATATCGTCATAGGCCTTGACCGCGCCGACCTAGAGCAAGGTCGAGTCGACCACCGGGCGCATCTCGGTCTTCAAGGGCGAGGACATCTTGCCTTCGAAATACCGGGTCGCCGCGTCCTTCGGCCCGTCGAGAATGCGCTTCGCGTCATCAAGGGTCATCGCCGAGATGGCATCCCAGAACAATGCTTTCGCCTTCGGCGTGGCGGCTTCGGCCGCACGGTTCAGCTTCAACTCCAAGTCTCTCCCCATATCGCCCATGCCGACCGCCTGCAACGCCGACTGCACGGTTCGCAGCGATTCGGGAAGCGGGATGTGGATGTCCGGGTCCTTGTTGAACCCATCGGTGCGACCGACAGTGCCGACGACCCGTTCGGTGCCGATCTTCAACGCGTCCCGCAAGCCGGCCGCGATATCGCCGGCGCCAAGGGCAATCGTCAAAGCGCCGCCGCTGCCTTGTTCCTGGGTCCCCGACGTTCCACCCACCGCTTCCTTCGCCCGGTCGAGCAGGTTCTTGAACTGCGCGGAGGCATCCGCTGCGCCGACCGTGAGGCCCAAGGCAAGAATGAGGGGAACGCCGTATCGCATTGCAATCACCGTGATTTCCATAGAATCCGAACGCTAATCGAATACCTTACATGAGTACGTTTGCGATGGCTGTACCGAAAATGTCCGGCCGACTATTCCGCCGCGCTCTCCCGTTCGAGCCCTAGCTGTGCCAGCGTCTCCGGCGTTGGATCTTGCGGGGCGGTGATCGGGCGGTCGACACGGGGCGGGGTCGCCGAGAGTTTGATCGGCGAGCCGAGGAGTGGCCAGGGTTCGCCCGGCCAGTCGCCGTCGACGATCAGGCCCCGGGCCTCGGTCTGGGGATGGCGCGCGACTTCGCCGATATCGAGAATGGGCGCCAGGGCCACGCCTTTGGGTGCCAAGGCGGCGAAGACGGCGGCGCGTGTCATCGTCTTGGTGTCGATGCCGTCGGCCTCGGCCGGATCCTCGAACCAGACATAGCCGTCGCTGCATTCGAGCGCCGCCCCGTCGGGCCCCCGCGCGTCGGGCGCCAAGTCCCAAGCGGTTTCCGTTACCCACACCGTGGTGTCCTGCATCGAGATGTCATAGTCCTGACCCCGGCCGGTGGCGTCGCGGAGTTCCAACCCCGCAAGGGCCGCGAGGAGTGCCGTCTGGCCGCCGATGATGTCGGAATAGGAAATGCCGGTGGAGAGCGGGTAGCCACGGTCGCGGGTCAAATCCATGAGGCCGGCGCCGCCCTGGACAATGGTGTCGACGGCGGGCCGGCCTTCATAAGCGGAATCGGCGCCGAAGCCCGAGATCGCCAGGTAGACCATGCGAGGATTGATCCGCTGGATATCCTGCCAGCCGAAGCCGAGCCGGTCGAGCGAGCCCGGTTTCATGTTCTGGACCAGAATGTCGGCCGAGGCGACCAGATCGCGGACCAGGGCCTTGCCCTCATCGCTTCGAACGTTGACGGCGAGCGATTGCTTGTCCGCGTTCGAGAACATGAAATAGTAGCTCAGGCCCTCGCGCGCCGGCGTCCAATCGCGGGCGGCATCGCCGCCGACGGGCTCCACCTTAATGACCTCGGCGCCGAGGGCCGCCATATGACGGGCGGCGAGCGGGGCGGTCGTGTATTGACCGAACTCGATGACTCGAATGCCGTCGAGCGGACGGTTGGGGCCGCCGACGGCGGTGGCGGCGATGGCCCTTTCGGCCGGCAATCCAGGACCGTTGCCAGTTCCCCGTGCCTTGACCGCGCCGGGCTGGGCTGGTGTCCAGCCGGAAGTTCGAAAGAGTGGTGCCTTGGCGAGAAATTCGCCCGCGCCGCCCCAGGCCTGAAGGAGGCTCTCTCGATGGGCGAGATTGGCTTCGTCGGCGAGACCGTCGATGAGGGTGATGGGGCCGCTCGCGAGGCCGGCTTCGTCGAAAAGGGCGGCGCATTCCGCGACCGTGCGCTCCATTGTCCAACCCGTCACCACTTCCTCGAGGAAGGCGCGGTTGGCGAGACGCTCCTTCATGTCGAGGATCGATTCGGGAATCTCCGGCCGGTCGATCAATTCGCAGAGCCGCTTGAAATGGTCGTCCGAGACCGTGCACAGAAGGACGTGGCCGTCCTTGGTCTCGAAACTGTTCCAAGGCACGACCAGGGGGTGGCGGTTACCCTCGCGCTTCGGGATGGTGCCGCCATAATAGGCTGGGAGGAAAGTCGGCAGAGAATTTACCGCGCAATCGAATAGGGCGATATCCGCCGATTGCGCAGGGCCGCCGAGCCGACATACGCGAAGGGCGGCGACCGCCGCCGCGGCGCCGTAGAGCGCGGCTTCGTATTCAAGGATCGGCGCCCCGACCGCGAAGGGAGGGCCGTCCTCCTGCCCGTTCGTGTCGGTGACCCCGCCGAGGGCCTGGATCAGCGCGTCCGAATAGGCCTTGCCCGCCATCGGACCGGTCTTCCCGAAGGCGGTAATGTCGATGTGAATGGCACCCGCCTCATCGAGCCAGTCCGTGTCGTCGTCATCGATGTCGCTTGACGTCAGAACGATATCGGCGGCTTCGGCCGCGGCTTGCGCGGCGGTTCCGTCGAGGGGTTCCTTACCGAGTGCGAAACGGTCTCGATGCGCCCATTTTCCGCCCGCGGCCTCTTTCCGCTCAACGAACCAGACGGTGGCGCCCAGCTGCGCCAGAAGCGCGCCCGCGGCACCGACGGAGATTCGGTCGCCGAGTTCGGCCACAGAAATTCCCGAGAGCGGTCGATCAATGTTCATTGCCGACGTTCCCTGCTCTTACCGAAAGGCCGCGAGACCGGTGAGCTCCCGGCCTTGGATCAGCGCCAGAATCTCGTTCGTGGCATCCGGAATGGGCAGCATTCGTACGTCGCGCAACAGTTTTTCGAGCCCGAGTTCGCGGCTAATGCCGATCGCGCCGTGGACATGGATTGCAAGGTTGATCGCCTCCTCGCAGGCGGTGGTGGAATATCTTTTTGCCATCGCGGAAGTGCCATTCGGCCGGTCGCCCTTGTCCACTTGTTCAAGTGCGTAGTAGCAGAGCAGGCGGCTGGTCATGACCTTGGTCTCGATATCGGCGAGGCGTTCCTGAATGAGCTGATGGCCGCCGATTACCTTGCCCCATTGCGAGCGCACGCCAGCATATTCGGTCGCCATCTGCAACGCCGTTTGCGCCAAATTAACGGCACCGAGACCGACCAGCGGGCGATTGCCGTTCCACGTCATGGCGAGGAGTCGAGCGGCATCTCCCGCCGAGCCGAGGGCGTTTGACTTCGGAACCCGGACATTGTCGTAAACGAGTTCACTGAGATGACCTTGGCGAAACCCGAGTGTTTCGATCTCCTTGACTTCGAGACCGGGTCGGTCGAATTCGACGATAACCCGGCGCATCGCCACGCTACCGTCGAGTTGCACCTCGCCGCAGGTCGTATTGATCAAGTCGGCGATACTGGCGTTGCTGCACCACATTTTGCGTCCGTTGATGACCAGTTCGTCGCCCTCCTCGACGACCCTGGTCTTGATCTCGCGCGGGTTGGAGCCGACATCGGGTTCGGTGGTCGCCGTGCAGCAAATTTCGGTACCGGCGAAGAGGCCGGGAAAGAATTTCTCTTTTTGTTCCGGCGTTGCCTCGTACCACATACGCGCGATGGTACATTCGTGACCCATCACGGCGAGGCCGAGGATCGGGTGCATCTGTTCGTAGATGAGGCCGTAATTCAGCATGCCGAGGCCCGAGCCGCCCTCGCTCTCCGGTAGTCGCGGCGCCATCAAGCCCATGTTCTTGAAGTGCCCGAAAATTTCCAGCATGGCCGACTTCGGCAGTGAGGTGTCGGGATCGTGCGCGTCGGTGATCGGTTGAACGTCACGCTCGATCATCTGGCGGGCGGAGTCCTGGATCAGCTGCTGCTCCGTCGAAAGTTCGAAATCCATTTCATGCCCTCCTAAACCATCGAGAAGCCGCCGTTGATGCTCAGCACCTGTCCGGTCACCCAGGAGGCCTGCTCGCTGCAGAGATAGGTGATACCCGAGGCGATATCGTCGGGTTCGCCGAGGCGGCGTGTCGGATACATGCGAAGGACGGCCTGCTGCCTCTTGGCGTAGCGTTCCTCGCCGATGGCCTCTTGGATTTCCTTCTCGCGACCTTGCCGGAGTTCGGTGTCGGTGGCGCCCGGCGAAATCACGTTGATGGTGACGCCCGAGCGTCCGACTTCCTGCGCCACCGATTTGCAGAGCGCGATGACCCCGCCCTTGGCGGCGGCATAGTAGGAATGGCGGGCCTGGCCGACGCGAGCTGCATCCGAGGCAAGACAGACGACCCGTCCGTGGCCGCGCTCGGTCATGCCCGGCAATACCGCGTGGATCAGGTTCATCGATCCGTAGAGGCAGATGTCGATCATCCGATGCCAGTCCTCCGGCGTCGATTCCATGAAGGTTTTGTCGTCGACGATCGCAGCGGTGTTGATCATCATATCGACGGGGCCGAGTGCCTGCTCCGTCTCCGCGACCAAGCTTGTGACTTGATCCATCTGTGTGATGTCGCAGGTGGTGCCGAGCGCTTCCGCCCCCGTTTCCTTCTTGAGGCGGGCCGCCGCATCCTTTGCGCGATCGGGCGCCACGTCGGCGAGCGCGACCTTGGCACCCGCACTGGCCAAAATGACGCCGGCCGCATAGCCGATGCCACGCCCGCCGCCCGGTATCAGCGCCGTCTTGCCGTGAAATCCTTGATCCACGTTCTATATCCTTTCGTAAGCGCGCCGCCCCATGGGCGGCGTTCCGTCGATGAGGTTTTGCGGCCAAATCGTGCGGTCCGCATGATAAGAGACTTAGGAGTTTCGCGCCCTTGGACCAGAAGCGACTCCCCGAAGGTTGGGACAAGGAACGGGCCCTCACGGAAGGCGTCGAACTTCACGTCAGGCGGGTCGGGTCCGGCCATCCGCTGTTGCTGCTTCATGGTGGGATGGGATCCTGGACCCATTGGCGCCGGAATATCGATGTCCTTGCCGAGCATTTCGAGGTTCGTGCCATCGATGCGCCGAGCCACGGCGATTCCGATCCGGTCGACTACGATCTCGATCATGTCGATTACCTCGATATCGCCGAGGCGTCGATCCGGCGCATCGTCAAGGATGACGA
The DNA here is from genome assembly GCA_964408805.1 of uncultured Rhodospirillaceae bacterium. Taxonomy (GTDB): domain Bacteria; phylum Pseudomonadota; class Alphaproteobacteria; order UBA8366; family UBA8366; genus CAYPAV01. Next base: position 47,921 of record CAYPAV010000009.1, read on the forward strand.
GAGCTTCAGTATCGCCGGGTTTTCATTCGGTGCCGCGATCGGCGGCGCGATGGCGGTGCGGTTTAGCGATCGACTGCGGGCGATTTCGGTGGTCGGTCCCGGCGGATTCTCCAAGAAAGGCCGGCCGCAGCTTCCCTTCATGAGCTACAAGGCCGCGCGTGGCAAACCGGACCTTATGCGCCGAACACTCAAGAATAATCTTATGGCGCTAATGGTGACCCGCGAGGAATGCATCACTGACCAGGTTCTCGACGATCAGGACGCGAATGTCGAACGCGCCCGTTTCGACAGTCGCAAAGTCAGCGGCCAGCCGAGCCTGGCGATCGACCTCGGCAAGGCCGGTCGGCCGGCGCAGCTGATCTATGGCGAACACGACGTGACGGCGTTTCCGTCTATCGAGGATCGCGCCGGCATGATCCGTGAGCACCTACCCGACTTGAACCTACATGTCTTGAAGAACGCGGGGCACTGGGTCATGCACGAAGCGGCCGATGAAGTGAACCGACTCATTATCGATTTTCACGGCAAGGATTGATCCCCGACCCCTGCCGACAAGGAGAATGACATGGCATATGAAAACATCATCACCGAAAAGGAAGGTGCCGCCTACATCATCACCTTCAATCGCCCGAAGCGACGAAACGCAATCAGCGTCGCCACAATGCATGAAATCGCCGCCGCATTGGCGGAGGCTGATGCGGACGGCGAGGTGCGCGGGATCATCGTCACCGGCGGTCAGGACTTCTTTTCCGCCGGCGCCGATCTGAATGAGGCGATGGCCCTCGACGGTCCGAAGGATACGTACGACTTCATCGGCGAATGGCGGAAACTCGAATTCGCGCTCGAAAACACCGACAAGCCGATCATCGCCGCCATCGAGGGGTTCTGCATGACCGGCGGATGCGAATTTATTCTGGCCTGCGACATCCGGGTCGCTGGCAAGGGATCGAGTTTCGCGATCACCAGTTCGCGGATCGGTACGGTCGCGGGTGCCGGCGGTACGCAGCGCCTGCCGCGCCTCGTCGGCATGGGGAAGGCGCTCGAGATCATGTTCGCGGGCGATCCCATCGACGATGAAGAGGCCGAACGGATCGGGCTCATCAATCACTTGGTGGAGACGGGCGGCGCACTGGCGAAGGCGAAGGAGATGGTCAAGGTCTACGAGGGGCGGGCACCCCTCAGCCTCGCTTGGATCAAGCGCGTGGTCTATAGCGGCATGCAGATGGACCTGACCTCGGCGCTCCAATACGAGCGCTTCATCGTCAGCACGATCTACGAAACCAAGGACCGCAAGGAGGGCATCGGCGCCTTCCTCGAGAAGCGGACCGCGGAATTCAAGGGGGAATAGCACCCGATGACGAACACGAACGAGCCAGGCGGCGAAGGCCCGGCCCCGGCGATGGTGATGTCCGGGCTCAAGGTTGTGGATTTCAGCCGCCTGCTGCCGGGGCCTTGGTGCACGCAGATGATGGCGGATTTTGGCGCCGACGTGATCAAGGTGGAGCAGCCCGGCATCGGGGATGGCAGCCGGCACAATCCGCCCCACTACAAGAAGAACAGTGTCTATTACAACAGCGTGAACCGAAACAAGCGGGGGATCGCGCTCGACCTCTCGAAATCGGAGGGGCGGCAGGTCGCGCATCGGCTGATCGCCGACGCGGATGTCGTTCTCGAATCCTATCGCGTCGGCGTGGTGGAAAAGCTGGAGATCGATTATGCCACCGCGAAACGTCTGAATGAGCGTGTAATTTACTGTTCGATCTCGGGCTTTGGACAGGACGGCCCGCTGGCGCCGATCCCGGGGCATGATCTGGTGATCCAGGCGGTGACCGGGATCATCGGGGTCAATCTGGAACGCGGCGAGGCGGTGCCGCCGGTGCCGGCTTTTCAGGCGGGCGACTACGCCGCGGGCGCGCTCGCTCTGATCGGTATTATGGTGGCGTTGATGCGGCGCGGGCAAACCGGAGAGGGGCGGTATATCGACTGCTCGATGTTCGACGGTCTTTTTTCGATGGCGAATATCGCACTGAGTGCCGGCATGGCGCGCGATGTCGGCTTCAGCGGTTTGCCGCAGATGGAATCCTGGGGCGGCAATCCGCGCTATAATCATTACGCGACCAAGGACGGCAAGGCCGTGGCGATCTCGCTATTGGAGGCCAAGCTCTGGCGCGAGTTCTGCGAGATCGTCGGACGCCAGGATCTGGTCGACGAAAACGAAAGCCCGGCCGACCGACATACCACCCACGGCGATCGGGGAAAGGTCTACGAGGAGACCCTGACGGCGTATTGTGGCGCGCGTACGCGCGATGAGATCGTCGAGGAATTGACCGCGATCGGGGCACCTATTTGTCCGATCTACACGCCTCAGGAGGCGGTGGTCGGCGAGCATGCACGCCACCGCGGATTGATCGAATATGTCGACACGCCGAAGGAAGGCCGAATCCCGCAGATCGGGAATCCTCTGGCGGGGATGGGTCTTTCCGACAGCAAGAGGCGCCACGCGCCGGATCTTGGAGAGGATAGCGATGCCATCCTCGAAGGGTTAAACTTCTCGAGCGAGGAGATCGCGCAATTTAAGCAATCGGGAGCACTCGGATGAACACCGCCACGCATAACGCGACGGAAACGGCCCGCTTCATCGGCGCGGCCAAGGGACGCAACTATCCCCGCGAGATCATCGACGCGGCCAAGCAGTGTCTGGTCGATTGGTGCGGGGTGGCGCTCGGCGGCAAGGATCAAGGGGCCGCGGTCGCGGTCCGGGGGGTGGCCCAAAATTGGGGTACGAATGGAAATGCGCTGGTGCTGCGCGGCGGCCGCACGGCGCCGGCGGCCGCGGCCTTAATCAATGGGACGATGGCGCATTGTCTCGATTATGACGACACCCATGTGGGTGCCACGACGCATATCGGCGGCCCGACGATCGCCGCGGCACTTGCGGTCGGCACGCATCGGGAAGCCTCCGAGCAGGAGATCCTTTCCGCCATCATTTCCGGTTTCGAGGTGGCGGCGCGTCTTGGCAATGGTGTTGGCCAGGAAGCCAACATTCGCGGGTTTCACGCGACCGGAATCTTCGGGTGCTTCGGTGCCACGGCGGCGGCGAGCGTTCTTTACGGTCTCGATGAGACGCGCATACGCAACGCCTTCGGCGCGGCGGCAACGCAGACCGGCGGGCTCACCGATTCTTTCGGCACCATGTCGAAGCCGTTTCATGCCGGGAAAGCGGCGCTGAACGGGGTTCTCGCGGCCGAGCTTGCGGGCGAAGGGTTCGAATCGAAAGAGGATTTGTTGGAACCGGACCAGGGTCTGTCCGCTGCACTGTTCCAGGACGGCGGTGCCTCGATCGGGAAGCTCGAATACGCCGAAGGCTGGGAGATTACCCGGAATACGTTCAAGCCCTATGCGGCCTGTCTGTTGACGCATCCGCTGATCGACGCCGCCCGGAGCCTCGCGGATAAGGTCGATGTCGACGCAATCGAATCCGTCGAGGCGGTGGTCAGTCCCTTCGCGATCAAGCTGGCCGGAAAACCCGATCCGCGCTCGCCGCTCGAGGGCAAGTTCAGCCTGGCCTACTGCGCGGCACTGAGTTTGAACGGGCATCTCGCCAGCGAACGCGACTTCGCGGACGACCGCTTGGCCGACCCGAAAATTCGCAGGGTCCTGGAACGGGTCGAACCGCGGCCGACCGACGATATGGCGATGACCGCGGCGCGGATCGTGGTCCATACTGCCGACGGCGGTCGGTTGGACGCGGACGTTCCATTGGCGCTCGGCAATCCGGGAAATCCGATGAGTTGGGACGATATGTGGCGAAAATTCGAGCCGCTGGCGACACCCGCCGTCGGCGACCGGGCGCGGGAACTCTTCGACCTCTTGCGCGAGTTCGACGAACCCGGCAGCCTCGTGCGGTTCGAGGAACTGCTCGGCGAAAATTAAAAGAAACGGGCGGGACCAAATGTCCCGCCCGTTGAACTCAGAAGTCGCTTTGCGCGATCAGATTTGAACTTGGATGTTACCAAGCCGCGCGGTCAATTTTGTGTTTTCGCCATAGTCGACCGGCACGGCGATCAAGGCCGGGCCTTCCTGTTGAAAAGCCTCCTCGAGCGCCGGCGTCAACTGATCGGTCGAGGTGATCTCGCATCCCCACATGCCGTAGCTGTCGGCCAGCTTCGCGAAGTCGGGATTGCCGAAGGCGAGATCGGAATGTTTGCCGTCGAAGGAATCCTGCTGCTTCCATTTAATGAGGCCGTACTCACCGTCGACCCAGACCATGGCAACGACGTTGACCTTGCGGCGAACCGCGGTCTCCAACTCCTGGACATTCATCGCGAAGCCGGCGTCGCCGCTGATCGACAAGACCTTCCGATCGGGCATCGCCATCTTCGCGCCGATCGATCCCGGCATGGCGAATCCCATGGTGCAGAAGCCGTTGGAAATAAGGCAGGTGTTCGGCTCCACGCATTGGTAGTAGCGGGAAATCCACATCTTATGTGCGCCGACATCCGACAAAAGAATATCTTCGTCGCCCAAGACCTGTCGAACATCCCAGAGGATCCGCTGCGGCTTGATTGGACAGGAATCGTCGTCCTTTTCGGCCGCGAAGTCATCGCTCAGGGTCTTCCGCAAATCGGCCCGAGTCGAGACGTCGAAGAGCGGCAGCTTGCCGGAGAAGCGTTTCTCGACCTCTTCATTGAGCTGCCAGAGCGAGTCCGCGAGATCGCCGACAACTTCAACCGCTGGTAGATAATCCCGATCGACCTCGGCCGGCCAGAAATCCATGTGGACGATATTCTTCGCGTCCTTGTTCGTTCGATTCCAGGCGGACGGCGAATACTCGACCAAATCATATCCGCAGGAAAGAATCAGATCGGCATTGTCGAAGGCGAGATTGTTGTAGTCGCCACTCCCTAACCCCATCGTGTATAGGCAATGCTCGTCATGCATCGAGATGGCGCCCTTGCCCATGAAGGTATTGACGACGCCGACGCCGAGATTGTGGGCCAGCCGCGAGAGCTGTGCTGCGGCGCGTTTTCGAATCGCACCATTGCCCGCCAGGATAATTGGATTTTTCGCTTCCGCGATGAGGTCCGCCGCCATCGCGATCGCCTTGTGATCGGCACCCGGACGGCGCACTTTGGTCGGCGCCATCGGGGTGTCATTGACTTCCCGTTTGGCAACGTCTTCCGGTAGTTCGACGACGCAAAGACCGGGCTTCTCCGCCTCGGCGATCTTGAATGCCTTGCGCACGATTTCGGTGACGTTCTCCGGGGCGACGATGGTTTGGCACCATTTCGCGATCGGCTCGCACATCCGAATCGAGTCCATTATTTGATGACTCTCCTTGTGCAAGCGTTTCGTCGAGCCTTGGCCGATGATCGCGATCACCGGTGCCCGGTCCATGTTCGCATCCGCGATTCCGGTGAGCAGGTTGGTCACCCCGGGTCCCAACGTACCGAGGCAAACGCCGGCCTTGCCGGTGAGCCGGCCGTGGGCATCCGCCATGAACGCCGCGGCCTGTTCGTGCCGGCAAAGCACGAAGTCGATTTTGCTGTCCAGCAAGGAGATCATGAAATCGGCGTTTTCCTCGCCGGGAACACCGTATATCCGCTCCACGCCTTCTTCCTCGAGACAGCGCACCATCAGATCTGAAGCCTTCACCTATCCCTCCATGGTTATAGGGGGCCGCGTTTTTTCCGGCCCATTTGTATTAAGTCTTATTCAAAGTATCGGTTGTGTGCGAGTCACATGCAACGAGAGATGTTCAGACGGGGGAATTGATGGGTCCTTCATGACGAATTTCGCCGCCAAGGGGGCCATATTCGACGGATCCGAAATTGTTATTTTTATAATAGGCGTAAAGAATTGCTTAGTAGTGGCAATTCCTAATACTGATGTATATGTTTGAAGCCAATGTTCGACCGGCCGTCTGGTGGGGAAATTGAAACTAGTCGCCGAGAATTTTCGACGTCGCTTTCTGTCGTGTATTCTCGCGTCGAGCCTGCTGTTCGCGAGCACGTCGCAGGGGCCGGCACAGGAGTCGAGCGCTCTTTTCGAAAAATTGACGGCGCTGCTCGCCAAGCACAAGCTGATCAAGGCGGCGGAAATTGAAGCTGATGCGGCCCGTGACCGCGTTTATTCGTCGGTCGGCGGCTGGTTCCCGCGGTTAAATCTGACCGGGTTTTACGGCAAGGAATATCAGGACAATTTCGCGGTTGAGAATACGCTCCTGGTCACCCGGGAGTTTGATGTATCGCTGACCCAGCTGCTTTGGGATTTCGGTTTGACGAACTCCCAGATACGTTCCTCCCAACTGCAACTCGAACAGTTCCAGGCCCAGCTGATCGCGGCGCGCCAGGACCTTTTGCTGAGAGCGCTGAGCGCGCATGTCAATGTCCGACGCACCAACGAGGCCATGAGGTTCGCGCGCGAATCGGAAGACAATATCAAACGTCAGGCGGAACTCGAGGATGCCTTGGTCGAGCGCGGTGCCGGCCTGTCGACCGACGTCTTGCAGGCGAAGGTAACTCTTGCGGGTGCCGTGGCGCGGCGCGTGCAATCCGAAGGCGCTCTTGAAGTCGCCAAAAACACATATCGAACAGTGTTTTATGAATTCCCGGGCGATCCCACCCGCCTGGCGAAGATCGAACCGCCGGCCTTTCTGTTGCCGGAAACCGTGGAGGAGGCGGTGGCCCTGGCGCTTGAGGGGAATCCCAATTTACGGGCCTCGATGATCAGTGTTCGGGTGGCCGAGGCGGCCATCGATACGACCCGCGCGACGGAGTTCTTTCCCGTTTTCGAGATGGTTGCCGAGGCGAAATTCAAGAAAGAGGTCGGAGGGACGGTCGGCTTCGAGAAGGAATACCTCGGCAAGATCCAGTTCACGTTCCCGTTCAATCTGGGGCTGACCGCGATGAATACCTTGCGGGCGGCGGAGTCGGACGCCGTCGCGGCGGCGACACGTGTTGGGGATCTACGCGATCAGATAGAGGAGCAAGCGCGGAACGCTTGGTCGAACTATCAGACCGCGAGTCAAAACGCCGCTTTGTTGCGCAATCAGGCCAATATCGCGGCCGAATTCTTGGAACTCGCGCGGAAGGAGCGGCAGCTCGGAAAACGCTCGCTGATCGATGTCCTGGCGGGTGAGACGAATTTGATCAACGCGCAAAGCGACGCGACCTCGGCCGAGGCCGATGTCGTCATCGCGAGTCTGACGCTATTGAGCGTGATGGGACAGCTCGGCGTCGAGACCATATCGGTGGTGCAGGCGGTCCCGCCGCCGAAGAAGTAGGGCTCTCGGAAATGATTATTAGCAATACTTATAATAATAAGTAATTATTTACTATCTGAATATTATAAGGCTTTCCTGATCTAATCCGGGAAGTGAGTTCGCGTGCCTCGAATGTGAGCGGGGACACCGACCCGGGTGCGGGCAATCGTGGAATTGGATTCCGGCTACCACTCGGCCGTACCGGAGCCGGCACTATGAAAATTGAAGCCATTAATTCGCGATTTCTGGGGTCATGATGGAATGATACGGCGGACCGGGTCGAGGCCGCTCGGCAATGCCCGCCACCCGTCCGGACGTGACCCTGGTCACCCTTGATGCCGGCGATTCGGTTTTCGCCGGGGACGGATTGCAGACCGGTCGCGGCGCATCCGCCAGCATCGTCTTCGTCGACAAGATGGCTCCGTCGATCGGCGAATCGGCCCGCGTCATGATCGAATCGCTCGCACAGTTAAGGCCCCATGAGACGACGGCTCGGCGAGCGTGATCGCAACCGGCAATGCCTCCGGGGACCGCGGCCCAGGCTCCGAAGCATTGCGCGGGCGAGGACGATCGTCACCAATGCCTTGCAGGCGGTGTCGCTGGATTGAACCGTGCCATCGTCAACGGTAACTCAGTAGAGGCCGAATTTGGTTTTGTCTGAAAATTCGTTGCAAGTTTAAACGTGCAAGCATATTGAGCCTTTGGGAATTTCGATAATTAATTGATAACAAACGAATATTTTGATTTTTCGTGATGTCGGAAATCTTTTGAATTCACTAGCGCGTTTGGCCCCGTTAACGTATACTTTACCAATCGAAATGAGATTTGGCGTGATACGTCGTCTTGACCGCTCGCAACTGGGGCAGGGTGGTTGAGCAAAGGACAGCGTATTCGCGCCGACTTATCGTCCAAAACAGGGGTGGGCGTGGTCGACGATAATAGTCCTTCTGAAGGTGAAGAGCCCCGGACAACCGATGTGCTCCCATCGCTTCAGGGTTTGAGTTTGCCGGCAGGTGACGGTCCCGTCATCGTGCCCGGCGGACCATGGCTGCTGACGGCCGATTTCGCGCGCGAGGGCGCGGATCTCATGCTGGTCGGCAGGGACGGCGCGGAAGTTCGCGTCGAGGGTTATTTCGGCCAAGCATTCCGACCCGATCTCCACACCGAGGAAGGCGCGGTCATCAAGGCCGATCTGGCGGCGCGTCTCGCCGGCGCGCCGGCCGCCGGTCAATACGCGCAGGCTGCCGCCGAGGCGTCGGAGGCGATCGGGACCGTCGAGACCACGGCGGGCACGGCGACCGCGACCCGGGCGGACGGCACCAAGGTCACGCTGAAGGCGGGCGATTCCATCTTCCAAGGTGACGTCCTGGAAACCGGTCCCGGCAGTACCATCGGCGTCACCTTCGCCGACAAGACGACCTTCTCGCTTGGCGAGGACGGCCGCATGACGATCGACGAGTTTGTCCACGATCCCGCCGCCACCGTCGGCGAGATGAACCTCAACCTGGTGCAGGGTGTGTTCTCCTTCGTCAGCGGCGAGATCGCCAAGATCGGCCCCGACGTCATGACCGTCAGCACGCCGGTCGCGACCATCGGTATCCGCGGCACGACGGTCGCGGGGCGCGCCGCCGCCGAAGGCCAGCAGAACACTATCTCGCTGCTGCCGAACCCGGATGGCAGCGTGGGGTCGGTCGCGGTCGGCAACCAATCGGGGGCACCACCCACGGTGCTGAGTCAAGCTGGCGCCACCGCCCAGATGAGCAGCGCCTTCACGCCGCCGCCGGCGCCGGTCGTCCTGTCGCCGGCGCAATTGCAGAACCAATACGGCGCCGCTATGCAGACCCTGCAATCCGCGCGGGCCTCCGCCTCCGAGCGCGCCGCCGAGCAGGGAGAAGGCGAGGGAGAAGGCGAGGGAGAAGGCGAGGGAGAAGGCGAGGGAGAAGGCGACGTCAATGGCGACGGTCTCGCCGACGTAATCGTAGGGGCGGAGTACCACTCCGGAAACGGGACCTATTCCGGGGCGGCCTATGTCGTCTTCGGCACGACGGACAGCGGCACGGTGGAACTTACCGCCCTCGAAGGCGGCGCGTCGAGCGACGGGTTCGTAATTGGTGGCGCCGCTCCCTACGATTATTCTGGAGGCAAGGTCTCAGGCGGCGGCGACGTCAACGGCGACGGCTTCGACGACCTAATCCTCAGCGCACGGTTCGTCGACGGCGACTACACCAACGAGGGTGCCGCTTATGTCGTCTTCGGCAAGAGCGATGGCTCGAGGGTCGAATTGTCGGGTATCGAAAGTGGGAATGCCGGTTTCATCCTGACCGGGGAGGATGCATATGATTATACCGGCAACGCGGTCTCCGTGCTCGGCGATGTCAACGGCGACGGGCTGGACGATTTCATCATTGGCGCCCAGCACCATGGCACCGCCTATGTCGTCTTCGGGAGCTCGGATTCAGGAACGGTCGATTTGGGCCAAATTTCCGGCGGCGGCCAGGGATTCGAGATAACCAGCACCGGGAGCAACGACGGAACCGGCCTTCTTGTCGCGGCGGCGGGTGACGTCAACGGTGACGGCCTTGCCGATATGATCGTGTCTTCCGCCGTCGGCTACAATGGCGAGATACATATCGTCTTCGGCAGTACAACTTCTGTCGATATCGACATAGGCGCTCTTGGTGCAAATGGCTTCTCGCTCACCGGCGAAAACGCCATTGCCCTCGATCGGTTCGGGGCGAGCGCGTTCGGCGGCGGCGACATCAACGGCGACGGTCTCGACGACATCGTCATCGGCGCGCCGGGCTTCGACTATCCCGGCGAGACCAATGGCGGCAAGGTCTACGTCGTCTATGGCAAGAGCAATGCGACGGATGTGTCGATCTCCAATTTGAACAACGGCGTCGAAGGCTTCGTCATCGACGAAATCGGCACGAACAAGGAGTTCGGCCGGGCGGTGGCCGCCGGCGGCGATATCAATGGTGACGGATTTGCCGATTTGGTGCTTGGCGCTTCCGTTTTGGGTCCGACCGATTCGGCCGGCGAAAGCTTTGTTCTCTTCGGCGGCAACTTCACCGGCGACGCGTTGTTGGGTGCGGATGGGGATGACATTCTCACCGCGGGCGGCAGCGTGCCCCCGAACCTCGTCGGCGGTCTCGGTAACGACCTCCTGGTCGGCGATGGCTTGGCGAACGCGCTCCGCGGCGGTGCCGGGCAAGACGTCCTGGTGGGAGATTCGGGCAATGATCACCTGGATGGCGGTAGCGGATTCGACATCGCCGATTTCTCCGGCTCCTACGACGGCGTCACCGTCACTCTTGGTACTGAACTCCGCCAGTCGATCAGTGGCGGCCAAGGTAGTGACATTATTACTAATGTCGAAGGGGTGATCGGTAGCGGCCACAACGACGTGATCGTCGGCGATGGCGCTACGAACCTGATCGTCGGCGCGGCCGGCAACGATACCCTGGATGGCGGCGCCGGGTCGGATTTCGTCGATGGCGGGACCGGAGTCAATTTCCTCAAGGGCGGTGACGGCAACGATATCTTGCGGGGCGGCCTCGGTTTCACGAACGATGATTTCAACACGGCGGATTACCGGAGCGCCGGCTCCTTCGACGGCCTGGCGGTCAATCTGGGCGCGATCGGCCTGGCGGAGGTCGACGGACCGGGTGGCAACGCCGATCTGCTGATCAAGATCGACGGCATCGTCGAGGAACTCTATGACGTGGTGGCGCTGCCGGGGGTTCGCCGACCCATGGCGCTGGGGTTCAAAACCGACGAAATTCGGCATATGGTTCTGGTGGGCGATGAGCAGAAAATCTGATTAGAAATTTTATTTCAATGGGTTTACGCGATTTCCGAACATTTTAGATGAAGATTGGGGGCGATCCATCTCGCCGGATCAGGGGCCTCCACGCGATATCTTGTTCACGGTTAGGGGCGCTGGGTAATTGGGTGTAGGATGAGCGCATGCTTGAACTGATAAAGCGCCTGATGACGCGGCCGGCTATTGCGACCCAGCTCATGGTCGCGACGTTTTTCTCCAATTTGTTGGCGCTGGCGTCGCCGCTCTTCGTCATTCAAGTGCTCAACCGATATGTCACCTTCGGTGTCGATGCGACGCTGCGCACCCTGGTGTTTGGTGTCTTGATCGCGATCGTTCTGGAGTTCGGTTTTCGCGAGATTCGCATGCGACTGGCACAGGGCATCGCGATCCGGCCCGACGAGGCCTTGGCGCTCGCCATATTCGGTACCATGACCGCGGCGAAATCGACCGCATTGGAACAAGTGCCCCCGGGCGTCCGTCGGCAGGCAATCACCGGTGTCGATTCTATCCAACAGGCCTATAACGGACCCAATATCGGAACCGTGGTCGATGTCCCCTTCGCGCTCCTATTCCTGGGAGCGCTCTATTTTCTTAGTCCGGTCCTCGCCTTGATCGCCAGTTGCTTCGTTGGGGTGATGCTGCTCTTGGGCCTGGTCGGCATGTACACCATGCGCAAACCCGCGGCACAAATGCAGCAGGCATCGGCCAGGGGCAATATGCTGATCGGCTCGGCGATTGAGGCGGCCGACACGGTTCGCGCGTTCAATGCGGGAAACTTCCTGCGGCAGGCCTGGCATCAACATATCCGCCAGGCACATGAATTGTTTCATAAATTGGCGACGAATCGCGGCATGATGCAGTCGCTGAACCAGACCTTCGTCGCGCTGACGACCGTCGCCATTATCGGTGTCGGCGCCACTTATGTCGTCGCAGCGGAATTGGATACGGGTGCCCTGATCGGTTGCAATATCCTGGCGGCCCGCGCTCTGATGACCGTGTCGCGCTATGCCTTTCTCGGTGAAAGCTTCGCCAAGGCGCGCCAGGCGATGGCGATGGCGCAGCAAATCGGGCGTCTCCCGACCGAGGCCGAAGAGGGGTCGGCGCTCGCCGATTACCAGGGTCGCATTGCCTTTCAGGATGTCGCATTTTCCTATCCCGACAACCAAACGCCGTTATTCGAGTCGCTGACGCTCGACCTCGAGCCCGGCGCCGTCCTGATCGTCACCGGCGGAAACGCGACCGGCAAGACGACACTGGCGCGCCTCATCGTCGGATTGATCGAGCCGATCCGCGGCCGCATTCTGATCGACGGGCTCGAACTCCAGCAATTGGCACCCGAATGGTGGCGGCGGCAAGTCTCCTACCTGCCGCAAGAGCCGACGTTCCTCAATGCGACGATTGCCGAGAACCTGCGGACGGCCAATCCCGAGGCCGATGAAGGCATCTTGAATGCGGCGATTACGGCGGCGGGGTTACGGCGCTATATCAGCGAGACCAAGGATGGTTTCGAAAGCATGATAGAGAAGAACGGCGGGGATCTGGCACTCGGTATTCGCCGGCGTCTGGCCCTGGCTCGTGCCCTGCTGACCAATGGAAAGCTCGTGATACTCGACGAGCCGACGGGCGGGCTCGATGCCGAGGGCTGTCAGGCCGTCTACCAGGTCATGAACGAACTGTCCGGGCAGAGCAAGACGATCATCGCCTGCTCGCATGACCCGAAGATCGTCAACGCCGCGAAATTCGTGCTCGACCTGAACCACAAGCCGGTGCCTCGGCTCGTCAATCGGGCCGCCGAAACACAGGAACCCGCACCCGAGGCGCCGACGCCGCCGGCCGCGCCGGTTGCGCCATCGTCTCGAAAAGTGAGCGCGACATGAGCATGGCGCCACCAGGCGGGTTGCCGCCGGCCGCAGACGGCATAAGTCGCGCCACCCATTTCTTTTTCGCGCTTTGCGTTGGGCTGTGCGTCGGGTTCGGTGGATGGGCGTGGTTCGGCGAGTTGGACATCGTTTCGGTCGCAACGGGCGAAGCGAAACCGTCGAGCCAGGTCAAGGAAGTACAGCATCTGGAAGGCGGCATCGTCGCGGGCATCCTTATTCGCGAAGGTCAGACGGTTAAGGAAGGGCAGGCCTTGATCGAATTGGAGGCCACCCGGACGGGCGCGGATGTCGAGGAACTGAACGTCCGTCTTGCCAATCGGATCATCGAGGCGATTCGGCACACCGCCGAGGCGACCGGATTGAAACGTCTCGTTTTTTCACCGGATTTGGTTCGCAAGCACAAGGATCTGATCGATCGCACGAATGAACTATTCGAGACCCGGCGAAAGCGCTATGGGGCGGAAATCGCGAGCCAGAAGGAATTGATCATCCAGCGCCGCCAGGAAATGCGCGAGATCAAGGCACGACTCACCAATACGCGAAAAGGCCTGAAGCTGCTGAACGAACAGGTCAAGATCAGCAACGAGTTGCTGAAGGACAAGCTAACCAACCGGTACAACCATATTCAATTGCTGCGCGAAGCGCAGGGCATGAAGAGTCAGATCGCCGAGGATTCCGAAGCGTTGACCGGCGCCAAAGCGGCATTTAACGAGGCGCAAAGCCGTCTAAAGCAGACCAAGATCGGTTTTCGAGAAGATGCTCGTTCGGCCTATGCGGACGCCAAGCGCGAAATCGACGAACTGACCCAGCGAGCCCGGAAATTCGCCGACAGCCTCCGGCGAATGGTATTGAGGGCGCCCGTCGGTGGTGTCGTGAAGACCATTCACGTCTCGACCATCGGTGGCGTGGTTCGTCCCGGCGATACGGTCGTCGACATCGTGCCCGGCAAGGACAAGCTGATCATCGAGGCACAATTGCCGACCCAGGATATCGGCTATGTGCAGATCGGCCAGGAAGCGATCCTGAAGCTGAACTCCCCCGATTTAAGCCGATTCGGCTCCGTGACCGGCAAGGTCGTCGGCATCAGTCCCGACAAGCTGGAGCGCGAGGAGGACGGAATGCCGTATTACCGAATCCGGATTGCGCCAGAAAAGACCTACTTCACGCGGGACGAGCAGCGCTACGATCTCTATCCCGGAACGCAAGTGATGGCGAGCATTCGGACGGGCAAGCGCACGGTGGTGGAGTACCTGCTCGATCCCTTCCTCGGTTCCTTCAAGGAAGCGATGCGCGAGCGATAGGACGGTATTCGGACCTCGATTGAAGGTTCTTTGCGAAAGCGGGCTTGCCAAGGGGCCTTTCGCGGATATCATGCCGCCGCCCGCTAAACCTGGAAATTGTTTCAATGGAAATTCGCAACGTCGCGATCATCGCCCATGTCGATCACGGCAAGACGACGCTCGTCGATTGCCTGTTGCGGCAGAGCGGCCTCATCCGCGAAAACCAGCGGGTGGCCGAACGCGCTCTCGACAGCAACGATCAGGAGCGGGAGCGTGGGATCACCATCCTGGCAAAATGCACGTCGGTCGAATGGAACGGCACGCGGATCAACATCGTCGACACGCCGGGCCACGCCGATTTTGGCGGCGAAGTGGAACGGATCCTCAGCATGGTCGACGGGGTGGTGGTTTTGGTCGATGCATCGGAAGGCCCGATGCCGCAGACGAAATTCGTCGTCGGCAAGGCGCTGGCGCTTGGCCTTCGGCCGATCGTCGTCGTCAACAAGGTCGATAAGTCGGAAGCCCGCCCGCATGAGGTCCATGACGAGACCTTCGATCTCTTCGGCGCCCTCGATGCGACCGAGGAACAGCTTGATTTTCCCGTTCTTTTCGCCTCGGCGAAGGAAGGCTGGGCGGCCGCGGCACCGGAAGGACCGAAAGAAGATATGGCGGCTCTTTTCGAGATGATCGTCGCGCATACGCCGCCGCCCGCGGTCGTTTTAGATGGGCCTTTCCGCCTTCTGGCGACAATTCTGGAGGCGGATCCCTATCTCGGTCGGATGTTGACCGGGCGGGTCGAATCCGGTGTGGTCGAGGTCAATTCGGCGATAAAGGCGCTTTCGCACGATGGATCCGTTGTCGAGGAAACGCGGATCACCAAACTGCTCGCCTATCGGGGGCTGGAACGGGTGCCGGTGGAGTCGGCGGCGGCAGGCGATATCGTGGCCATTGCCGGGATGTCCGCGGCCACCGTCGCCAATACGATTTGTGCGCCCGATGTGACCGAGCCGATGTCCGCGCAACCCGTCGACCCGCCCACACTCGCCATGACTTTTTCGATCAACGATTCGCCACTCTCGGGCCGTGACGGAGACAAAGTAACCTCGCGGATGATCCTGGATCGATTGAAGCGAGAGGACGAAGGCAATGTTGCGATTCAGATTTCCGAAACAACCGATCAAGGCGCCTTCGAGGTGTCGGGCCGGGGCGAATTGCAACTCGCGGTCCTGATCGAGGAGATGCGCCGCGAGGGGTATGAACTCTCCATCAGCCGCCCCCGGGTTCTTTTCCGCAAGGATTCGGAATCCGGCAAGACGATGGAGCCGATCGAGGAAGTCGTGATCGATGTCGACGAGGAATTCGCCGGTGCCGTGGTCGAGAAATTGGCTGCGCGGCGCGGCGAGATGATCGAGATGCGGGTAACGGGCGGCGACAAACAGCGTCTCGTGTTTCATGTTCCGACCAGAAGTCTGATCGGCTATCACGGCGAGTTCATGACCGATACCCGGGGCACTGGTGTCATGAACCGGGTCTATCACAGCTACGCGCCCTATCGCGGCGAGATCGAGCGCCGGCGGGTCGGCGTGATGATCTCGCGCGAGATCGGCCGGTCGGTACCCTATGCACTCTGGAACCTGGAGGAACGGGGACCGCTTTTCATCGGGGCCGGCGAGGATGTCTATTGCGGCATGATCATTGGCGAGCATAACAAGGGAAACGATCTCGACGTCAATCCATTGCGGGCGAAGCAGCTCACCAATATCCGGGCTGCCGGGAAGGACGAAGCGGTCGTTCTCACAACACCTTTGCGGATGACCCTGGAAAAGGCCATCGCCTATATCGATGACGATGAATTGGTCGAGGTGACGCCGGGATCGATTCGGTTGAGAAAGCGCCATCTCGACCCCGTGGCGCGGAAAAGGGCCGGCAAACGATCCGCCGTGGCCTGACGCATAGAAGAGTTTTATTCTGAAAATTCAATATGTTGCAAGCCGACCTTTGATGGCATCCGGATTCTCTTCTTGACCCTTTCATAGCGCTTCCGAGTAAGGGAAGGTTGCGGCGATCAGCGAGCCCGCGACCCAAGGGGAGGACAAAGCCCGTCATGACCGACGCGCCACTCGACGTTCTGCGGAACGTATTCGGTTTCGACGCCTTTCGAACGCTTCAAGGAGAGATCGTCGATCACCTTCTGGCGGGCGGCGACGCGGTGGTGCTGATGCCGACCGGTGGCGGGAAATCGCTTTGTTACCAATTGCCGGCGCTTTGCCGGCAAGGGGTCGGGATTGTGGTATCGCCCTTGATCGCCTTGATGCGGGATCAGGTCGAAGCGTTGCGGCAATTCGGCGTGCGCGCTGCCGCCCTCAATTCGGCCCTGGCGCCGCGCGAAGCGGAAGAGGTCGAGCGGGCGATCCTCGCGGGTGCCATGGATCTCGTCTATGTATCGCCCGAACGAGCGCTCCGCCCGGATTTCCTGGAATTGGTCAGTCAGACGGAGGTGGCGATTTTAGCCATCGACGAAGCCCATTGCGTCTCGCAGTGGGGGCATGATTTTCGTCCGGAATACCGTCAACTGGCGGCCCTCGCTGCGCGCTTTCCAAACGTACCGAGGGTTGCGCTGACCGCGACCGCGGACGGACCGACCCGGCGCGATATCGTCGACGGGCTTGCACTGACGGATGCGCGGGTCTTCGCCGCTGGTTTCGACCGGCCGAACATCCAATACCGGGTTCAGGTCAAGCGCGACCCGAAGGCGCAATTGAAGGCATTTCTTGGCAATGGCCATACCGGGCAGGCGGGGATCGTCTATTGCCAAAGCCGCGCCAAGGTCGAGGGGATTGCGGCCTGGCTGCATGATCTCGGCTACAAGGCGCTGCCTTATCACGCCGGCCTCGATGCCGAGATCCGGATGCGAAACCAAGACCGGTTTCTGAAGGAGGACGGCGTGGTGATCGTCGCCACCATCGCCTTCGGCATGGGCATCGACAAACCCGACGTCCGCTTCGTGGCTCATCTCGATCTTCCGAAAAGCGTCGAGGCCTATTATCAGGAAACCGGCCGAGCGGGACGGGACGGGCTTCCCGCCACGGCCTGGATGACCTATGGCATGGCGGATGCCGTGACGCAGCGGCGGTTTATCTCGCAATCGGAGTCGCCGGATTCGCAAAAACGCGTTGAAAACCAGAAACTCGATGCGTTGCTAGGGTATTGCGAGACGACGAGGTGCCGGCGTCAGGTCTTGCTCGAGTATTTCTCCGAAGCACCGCCGGAGCCCTGTGGGAATTGCGATACCTGTCTTGAGCCGATCGAATCCTTCGATGGGACGGAGGCGGCGCAGAAGGCGCTTTCCTGTGTCTATCGGACGGGGCAAAGGTTCGGGGCCGCCCATTTGATCGACATCCTTCGTGGGGCCGAAAGCGACCGGATCACTAGCCTCGGACATGATCAACTCAGCACCTACGGCATCGGCGAGGAATTCGCTCGGACCGAATGGCGTTCGATCTTTCGCCAGTTGACCGCCATGGGTTTTCTTGTCGTCGACGTCGAGGGACATGGCGGACTTCGGCTCGGTCCGGATTGCCGGCCTATTCTGACGGGTCAGCAAAATGTCGAGTTGCGCCGTGATCCGGCCCGTAAACGAGCGTCGAGAAAATCCACTAAGAAAACCGAATTTACATTGGAGGCGCCGGCCGACGAGGCGCTTTTCGAAGCGCTTCGATCGCATCGCCTCACGCTGGCGCAGGCACAAGGTGTTCCGCCTTATGTCATCTTCCATGATTCGACCTTGCTCGAGATGGCTCTTTCGAGACCCGGCGATCGCGAATCATTTGCGGACCTTTCCGGTGTCGGCGCCTCCAAGCTGACGCGTTACGCGGAAAGTTTCCTCGGCGTGATCGCCGCGCATTCGGCGTGAGACCGATTTTCAATCGCCTGGAAAGGTGATAGGAAAACCCCAATTCAAATAGCGGTGCGAACCGCCTTTGCTCAACAGACGAACAAGAGGAACGCCGATGGTTCATCAGCCGGCTTCAGATGCCCTGTCCCGCTTTACCGTACTCGATCTGACACGGGTGCGCGCGGGGCCCACCTGTGTCCGCCAACTCGCGGATTGGGGCGCCAACGTGATCAAGATCGAGATGCCGGCGGAGATCGAGGGCAAGGGAGCCCTTGGTGGTCCCCGGAACGGCCCTGATTTCCAAAACCTGCATCGCAACAAGCGGAGCCTGACGCTCAATCTGAAGGAATCGGATGGGGTCGCCATTCTGAAGAAGCTGGTCGAGAAGGCGGACGTCATCGTCGAAAACTATCGGCCGGACGTGAAGGACCGGCTTGGGATCGATTACGACTCATTGAGCGCGATCAATCCGGGCCTCGTCTACGCCAGCATTTCGGGATTTGGTCAGGACGGCCCCTATCGTGGCCGGCCCGGTTTCGACCAGATCGCCCAAGGTATGGGCGGTTTGATGTCGATCACCGGCCTGCCGGGCCAGGGACCGGTCCGGGTCGGCATCCCGATCGCCGATCTCTGCGCCGGGTTGTTCGCGGCGCACGGGATCATGGTGGCGCTCTTGGACCGGGAACAGTCGGGCAAGGGCCAGTGGGTCCAGAGTTCGTTGCTCCAGGCCGAGGTCTTCATGCTCGATTTCCAGGCCGCGCGCTGGCTGGTCGACCGGGATGTGGCCCCGCAGGCGGGCAACAATCATCCGACCAGTATCCCGACCGGGGTCTTCGAGACCAGTGACGGGCACATCAATATCGCCTCGGCGGGGCAGGTTATCTACGAACGTTTTTGCAAGGCCGTGGATGCGATGCATTTGGTCGAGAACCCGGACTATGCCAATGGCGACGGGCGTTCCAAGAACCGTGATCGCCTGAACGCGGAAATCAACGAGATCACGCGGACCAAGGATTCGGCGAGCTGGGTCGAGTTGTTGAACGAGGCGGGTGTGCCGTGCGGGCCGATCTACAGCATCGACGAGGTTTTCGCGGATCCGCAAATCCAACATTTGGGCGCCGCCGAAAAAGTGTATTCGCCGGATCGCGACGAGGAAATCGAACTTGTGGCGCAACCGGTCAAACTTACCAGGACGCCGAGCAAGCTCGAGGTCGGTCCGCCGAAACGGGGCGACCATACGGATGAAGTGCTGGCCGAATGCGGTTATTCGGCGGCGGAAATCGATGACTTCCGTGCCCGCACGGTCGTTTAGCAGGGAGGGGGTACAGGCATGTCGGAAGGAAAGATTCGCAAGGAAAAAGATGGCCATATCGGCCGCGTGATCTTCGATAATCCCGCGCGGCACAACGCGGTCTCCAAGGCGATGTGGGACGCGCTCGCCGATACCATCGAAGATTTCGAGGCGGATGACGATGTTCGGATCGTGGTATTGCAGGGGGCGGGCGAGCGGGCCTTTGTCGCCGGCGCCGATATCTCCAAATTCGAGGGCGAGCGCGCCAATGTGGATGGGATCAAGGCGTACGGCGTCTCGGTCAACCGCGGTTACGGAGCGGTCCAGAACGCGGCCAAACCCACCATTGCGATGATCCGGGGATATTGCTACGGCGGCGGCTGCGGGATCGCGATCTGCTGCGACCTTCGGATCTGCTCGGACAATTCCAGTTTCTGCATCCCCGCGGCGAAACTTGGGGTTGGTTACGGTTACGACAACTTGAATGTCTTGGTGGGGCTCGTGGGACCGGCCTTCGCGAAGGAAATCTTTTACACCGGCCGCCGCTTCAGCGCCGAAGAGGCCCTCACCATGGGGCTGGTCAACCGAATGTTGCCGGAATCCGATCTCGGCGACTACGTGCAGGGTTACGCGGACACGATTGCTTCGAATGCGCCGCTTTCGGTCCGTTGCACCAATCTTATGGTCAACGAGATCATGAAAGAGGCGGATCTCCGCGATATGGATCTTTGTGACGGTCTGGTCGAGGATTGTTCGAAGAGCATCGATCAGGTCGAGGGACGGAATGCCTTCATGGAGAAACGCAAACCGGTCTTCGTCGGGCGTTAGCGGACTCGATGTTCGGGGCGCGAATTTGTTAGATTAGCGGGCGCCGGACCAAGAAAACGGATTTGGGCCATGTCGTCATTCGTCAGTATCGGAATTCCGGTTACGGAAAGTGTCGCCGGACTGTCGGAGACGATCGATGCCGTACTCGGTCAAACCAAGGACGCCTTCGAAATCATTCTCGTCGATGACACGACGGTGGAGGAAGAGGGGGCTGTTTGTCGCGCCGAGGCGGAACGCGATCAACGGATCATCTATGTTCGCACGCCGGGCCGTTTTGGGCTTCTTTCCTGCCATGCGGAGGCTCTTTCGCGCGCCAAGGGAAATTATTTTTTGTGGCTTGGCGTTGGGGATCGACTGGCGCCTGAGTTTCTCTCCCGATGCGCGGCGCGATTGGATTCGCGTAGCGATTTGGCACTTGCGATCGGTCGGCAGAAGACATTTGATGACGATGAGGTCTCCGGCGAAATTTTGAATATCGATGCGGGCGATCCGGTCCGCTGGGTCGAGACCTTTTTGGAAGGCGACATCGGACTCGATCTTTGGTACGGCATGTTCCGACGCGCGGTCATCGAGACGGTTTCGTTTCGGAATGCC
Organism: uncultured Rhodospirillaceae bacterium; assembly: GCA_964408805.1. GTDB lineage: Bacteria > Pseudomonadota > Alphaproteobacteria > UBA8366 > UBA8366 > CAYPAV01. The sequence continues at coordinate 68,779 of CAYPAV010000009.1, forward strand.
GTCGGTTTCGAGTTCGCGTTCCTGGCAGAAGTCGCGTTCTCGGGAAAGATGGAGACCGTCGAGGGGGCGTTCTGCGAGCGCGCGAATGCTACGCCGGTGGAAGCGGAAGAGGCAGATTCGGAGACCAATGGGGCGGATAAGCTCGGTGTGCTGCAATTTCAATTGCAAGATCCCTACCTCGTCCTTGCGGTACAGCTTTTCTGCAATATCGCGTTTCTTTCGGACACCTTTCAATCCTTGCCCAGAATGGAACGCCTTCGCCTCGCGTTGCGCGCCTATGGCAGGGTTGCGGAACGGTACGAGTTCCATGATGAAGCTCAATTCATTTCCTTCGCGGTGCGGACTTACCCAGAATCGCGAATCACGGACAAATTGCATGATCTCCGGCCGCATATCGCCCAGGCCCTGATCTCGGACAAGGAAAGCAAGACTCTGTTCGAACCGCTGTCGCGGGCGGAGGAAATCATCAATGGTTTGACCCGGCTTCGCATCGGCAGTCTGCCGGCGACCTCGGTGGAACGCGACATCGTTCGACAGGTGCGCGAGCGGTTCGACCGCACCAAATCCGCCGGGTTCAAGAACCGGGCGGTTCTGGCCTTGGCGCTCTTCGCCTAGACGGCGCTGGCACCGGCGGAGTTGCCCGCGAGATTGCCGAATACCGCTCCCGAAATCAGGCCGGTTCCACCCGGATAATTGAAGAAGAACAGCCCGCCGACCAACTCGCCCGCTGCATAAAGTCCGGGAATCGGAAGTTGATCCGTGTCCTGTACCTGGCCCGACGCCGGATCGACCTTGAGACCGCCAAAGGTAAAGGTGATGCCGCAAGTGACATGATAGGCCTCGTAGGGCGCGGTATCGAGCTTGTTGGCCCAGTTCGATTTCGGAACGTCGAGCCCCCGCGTGCCGCGGCCATCGAGGACTGTCGGATCGAAGGGTACCTCTTCCATGACGGCGGCGTTGAATTCCTCGACCGTCTTCACGAATGCCTCCGTATTGACCCCTTCCAGCTTTTCGGCCAATTCCTCGATCGTATCGGCCGAAACCTTGGTGATCTGTCGAATGCGATACTCGTCGCGCAGTTTGTCCAATTGCTTGGCGTCGAAAACTTGCCAGGCAAACTGTTCCGGCTGGCGCAGCATCTCCGCGCCGTATTTCGCATAGGTGTAGTTGCGGAAATCTGCCCCCTCATCGACGAAGCGCTCGCCCCTTGCGTTGACGATGATGCCGAGCGGGTAACTATGCTTCTGGAAATTATCGCCGACCTCCAGATCACCGAAGGGCGGGGCGTTGTAATCCCACCCAACGGAGTGACAACCGGACCAGTTTCCGTAGGGCATGGCACCGATGTCGAGTGCCATGCGGATGCCGTCGCCGTTGTTGAACCGGGTGCCGCGCACCTTGGCCAATTCCCAGCCGGGGCCGAGATAGCGCGTGCGCATTTCGGCATTGGCTTCGAATCCACCCGAGGCAAGAACGACCGACTTCGCGGTGATCTCTTTTGCCTTGCCGCCTTGCTTCACCTTCACGCCGTAGACTTTCTCGTCATCGTAAAGTAGCGAGAGGACGCGGGTCTCGAAATGGACGTCGATGCCGTTTTTCTCGGCGATTTCCAACTCGGTTGACACCAACCCCTCGCCGCCGCCCCAAGTTTCCACGCAAAGGCCGCCCCAAAATTTGAACTTGCCGTCGACCTTGAAGGCCTGGCGACCGTAGCTCGGTTGAAATTTGATGCCCTTCTCCCGCATCCATTGAAGGGTCGGCAAACTCTTGGTGACCAACACCTCGACCAAATCCGCGTCGCAGCGGTAATTGGTTATCCGGTACATGTCGTCGTAAAAATCGTCCGCCGTGTAAACGCCAAAATCCACATTTTCAATTTCGTCCTGGGTCAAGTCGAGCACGGTCTGGAGGTCTTGAACACCATTATGCGCGAACCGGATGGCACCCGCCGTATAGCGGCTGTTGCCGCCGAATTCCTCTTTCGGCGCGCATTCCAGGACGGCGACCTTGGCACCTTGATCGAGCGCCGCAAAAGCGGAGCAGAAGGCGGCGTTACCGGCACCGACAACAATCACGTCATAGTCACTCATTTTCTCAACCACTCCTTATCCGCTGGTGCGATCTTGCCGCACCGTGGCGGCGCCTTGGCGATGGGTTTAAAACGTATCTTTCAATATAAGCAGCGTTGCCGATCTATCGAGCCTGCATCTTTCCAAAATCCTACGGTTCGAGCATCGTCCCGATATCCAGTTTCTCCGCCCGGAGAAGGATTTCTGCCGCCGTCGCCACATCCTCGAGCGCAATACCGAGATTGAAGGCGAGAATACGCTGATCGTCCCGCGACCGTCGGGCTTTGCCTTCGGCGATCAATTCGCCGTTATCCGCGTCGATTCGCCCCACGCCGAGGAATTTTCCTTCGTGCAGGCGAGCGTCCTCGATTTGGCCGCGGTCGTCGGTCAGGACGAGATCCATCGCCTCGATGCAAGCATCGGTGATGTAGGAGTCATAGTCGATCGTGATCAGGAGTGCGCCCGGCCGAACCCAGTCGGGGACGAGGGTCGGGTGCCGTGTCTCGGAAATTGGCCCGCCGGTCACGATTATATCGGCCTCGCGCACCGCGGCTTCCGCGGATTGGACTCCCGCGACCGAGACCCCGAAGCGGCCGTTCATTTCCTCGACATAGGCGGCCTGCCGTTCGGGAATGATGTCAAAGGCAAGGCACTCGCGAAGGCTCGGCACTTCCGTCGCAAGGGCTTCCAGATGTGCCCGGCCCTGCAGTCCGCAGCCCAGCATGGCGAGACAGTCGGCGCCGGGTCGCACCTGATAGCGGGCGACGAGGGCCGAGGCGGCGGCGGTGCGTTTGCCGGTCAGCCATTTCGCATCCATCAAGGCGACCATCTGACCGGTCTCGTCCTCGCTCAGAATGTAGAGGCCTTGAATATAGGGAAGGCCGCGGGCGGGATTGTCGGGATCGCCGCTCTGCCATTTGCAGCCGGCATAGCCGATGCCGGGCGCTGCACTCGCCATGGCACTGTAGAAACGCGGCCCGTCGAGATGGAAGAATATCTTCGGCGGCATGATCGTCTCGCCCGCCGCTTTCCGCCGAAACATCGCCTCCAGAATATCGACGATCGCGGTCGGGCCGAGGTCGAGTGAATCGAGATCCGCTTCGTTGAGATAGCGGACGGGTCGAACGGTCGACATGGGCGGATTCCGCTTTGATCCTAGCTCTTGGTCGCGATCAAGGCGTCAAGCGCGACGGCGCCTTCACCCTCGGGCAGGACCAGCAGCGGATTGACGTCGATGCTGTCCAACACATCCGCGTTCTTCTCCGCGAAGACGGAGAGGTTGGCGATCGCCTCGGCGAGGGCGTCGATATCGGCGGGTTGCGTGCCGCGGGCCCCCTTGAGGATCGCGGATCCCTTCAGGCCGTTGATCAGGTCGAGGGCTTCGCGCTTGCCGAAGGGGGCGCGTTTGAAGCCGACATCCTTCATCACTTCCGTGAAAATGCCGCCGAGGCCGGCCATGACGACGGGACCGAAGACCGGGTCGCTCTGGACGCCGAGTATCATCTCGGTGCCGTTCTGGACCATGCTGGTCACCAGCACGCCGTCGACCTTGGCGTCCGGGTAGGCAGATTTTGCCCGCCCGGAAATTTCTTCATAGGCAGTTTTGACCGCGTCGGAATCGCCGAGACCAAGGGCCACGCCGCCGATTTCGGTCTTATGAAGGATCTCGGCCGAGACGATCTTCATGACCACCGGATAGCCAATCTCGTCAGCGGCCGCGGCGGCTTCGTCTGCGCTGGTCGTCAGACGTTCCTGGGCCGCGGTGATGCCGGCCTTGCCGAGAATTTCCTTCGCCTCGACCTCGTTATAGGCGCCCGCTTTCAATTGCGGCATGGCGTCGCCGCTCTTCGGTTCCGGGCGACCACGCTCGAATCCCTCCTCGATTTTCGCGAGGGCTGCAACGACCTCAAGCGCGCGATAGGGCTCGGAGATGCATGGGAAGCCCGCCGCCTCGAATTTTTGAATGGTCTCCTGTGGGCCGGTGATCGAGAGGATGATCAGGGCATCGGCGTATTTCTCGCGGATCGGCACTAGGCGCTCAAGGATCCGTTCGGAAAGCGCATCGGAATAACCCAGGAAGGCAAAGAAACCGACGACCGCGTCGTAACGGCTGTCCTCCAGGATCGCGTCGAAGTTTTTGGTGATCAGCGAGAGGTCGTTATAGACCTGTGCGGTGAAGTCGATCGGATTGCGCACGCCCGCGAACGGGATCATTTCCTTCAGCCGCTTTTGCGCGTCCTCGGTCATCGGCACAACGTCGAGGCCGACATCGTCCGCTGCATCCGACATCATGACGCCGGCTCCGCCCGAAATCGTTCCCAAGGCGACCTTCCGCCCCTTCGGATAGACCCCGGCGCTGCAGGCATAGGTGACGTCGATCAACTCATCGACGGTGAGGCAGCGGTGGACGTTGTAGCGTTCGAAGACCGCGTCATAGACTTGGTCCGCGCCGGTAAGAGAGGCGGTGTGCGAGGCGGCGGCTTGGGCCCCGACATCGGATCGGCCGACCTTCTGCATGATCACCGGTTTTCTCGCCTCATAGGCGAGGCGTAGCGCCTCCTCGAGGCGCGGGCCGCTCTTGCAGCCTTCGATATAGGCGGCGATAACCTCGGTCTCGTCGTCCTGAGCCATGAAGGCGATGCATTCGGCGACATCGACATCAACCTCGTTGCCCGTGGTCGCCCAATAGCTGAAACCGAGACCCTTCTCGCGGCCCAATACGAAGCAATGCGAGCCGAAGGCACCGGACTGGCTGACCATGCCCACATTGCCTTTCTTCGGCAGGCCGTGGTCAATACTCGTTGTGAAGGTCGCGTAAACCCCATTCTTCGGGTTGAAGCAACCGAGGCAGTTCGGCCCGAAAATACGCATGCCCGATTCTTCGCCGATTTCCTTCAGGCGCTGCTGGGCCGCAATGCCGTCCTCGCCGGCTTCCGCGAAACCCGAGGTCAGCGTCACCAGCACCTTGACGCCCGCGGCCGCGGCATCTTCGGCGGTCTTCAGCGCGATCGCGGCCGGAACCGCCATGATCGCCATGTCGACCTTGCCCGCCACCTCCTGCAGGTTCGGGACGGTCGGCAGGCCCTGCACCGTATCGCGGGTCGGGTTGACCGGATAGAAATCGCCTTCGAAGCCGTACTCCTTGAAGAAGCGGACCGGAATGCCGCCAATCTTGGTCGGCGTGTCGGATGCGCCGAGCACCGCGCAGCCGCGCGGCCAGAACATCGCATTCAGGCTTTCGGCGCTCTTCAGAAGGTCACTCATCCGGATTTCCCCTTGTGTCGTTTTAACGATAGATGCCGCTTTATGCGGGACGTTGCATAGTGAATATGGTGTCGGGGTTCACGACTGCGTAGTCCTGATAGCCAAGGCGGGCAATTGGTCGCATCTTGCCGACGTCGATCTGACCGTCCTCGGTAATGAATTCGTCCTTGATGTTGACCCCAATGACCTCGCCGAAAATGACGTTGTATACGTCGTTCTCGGTCCAGCCCGGAATTTCGACGCTCTTTAGGAACTTGCATTCGAGATGGACCGGGCTTTCGGCGACCCGGGGCGGTGTTACCAGTTTCGAGGGCTCGGCGGTCAATCCGGAGGTCGCAAGCTCGTCGACATCCATCGGCAGCGTGGCCGAGGTGGCATTCATCTGCTCTTTGGTTGCCCAATCGGTGAGATTGCAGACGAATTCGCCGGTCTCCTCGATGTTGCGCTGGGAGTCCTTGTGGTCGTCATCGGGCGAGTTGCCGCCGCGGCTTGCCGAAAACATCACTGTTGGCGGCCGGTAGGAGACCGCGTTGAAGAAGCTGTAGGGGGCCAAATTCACGATGCCGCCCTTGTCGATCGAGGTGATCCAGCCGATTGGACGCGGAATCACCAGGCTGTTGAAGGGATTCTTGGGCAGGCCATGGTTCGAATCTTTCGGTTCGTAGAACATGCGAAATCCTTGGAAGTTGTGGGAATTTCAGGGCGGTTATTCTTGGTACTCTAGCGAGGCATCCTCTAGCCACGCCCAGAGATATTCCGCGAAGGATCGGCGGAGGTAGAGATCAAAGGCGTTGTCGCCGCTCCGATGTAGGGTCACTTGTGCCTTGGCGAGATTGGTTTGTACGACCTGGCCCGTTTTGAAGGCGGAAGGATGCAGGTCAATCGTGCAGCCCTTGGCCAGTAGGTCCGACGCATATGCGCCTTCAAGCGAAATGATCGCCAGGCTTTCGCCGATCTCGAAAACACCGAAAGAAAAACCCTTCAGGGCTCGGCGGAGCGCCGTCCCATCCAACTCTTCCTCGGTCGAAACTATCCACCATCGGTCGGGGCCCATCCAGAATGCGGTCTTGCCTTGCCGGGCGCTTGCCTCCGGCGAGGATGTGGGAAGAGCTATTTGAAGCGCCTGTTCGACCGCTTCCTGGAACGCCGGCGTGAGGTCACCGCGGAGTTCGGTTACCCATCGAAACGGCGGGACCGCGAGGCGCAGGCCGGAAATACCGCCATCCTCTGCGCGCGCCGCCAGCCCTAAATGATCGAGCGGCCCTTGCCGCAGGGAATTCTCAACCACGGAACCGTTCTCCTTCCGGGTCAAAAAATATGGGATGGGTAACGGTCGCGCTCACGACGCGGCCGTCCTCGATTGGCATTCGGACGGGTTCGCCGATGCGCTCGCGGCCGTCGGCGAGCATGGCAAGCGCGATCGACCGGCCGATCGTGGGGCTGTAGTAGCTCGATGTCACATGACCGAGCGTGGTCATCGGCGGCCGGGCCAACACCGTCTCGACGATATGGGCGCCCTCGGGCAGCACCTCCTCCGGATCGCCCGTCAGAAGCCCCACCAGATGCCGTCGGCCGGGTACTACCATGTCGGCGCGCGCGAGTGATCGCTTGCCGAGAAAATCCTTTCGCTTCGAGACCAAACCCGCCATGCCGAGATCGATCGGCGTCACCGTGCCGTCGGTGTCCTGGCCGACCGCGATATAGCCTTTTTCGGCCCGCAGAACGTGGAGCGCTTCGGTTCCGAAGGGGGTAATGGCGTATTTCTCGCCGGCGGTGATGCAGGCGGTCCAAAGCGCCCGGCCGAAGCTCGCCGGCACATTGACCTCATAGCTCAATTCGCCGGTAAAGCTGACGCGGAATATCCGAGCCGGAATGCCGGCGACCTCTCCTTCGCGCCAACTCATGAAGGGAAAGGCTTCATTCGATAAATCGAGACCGTCGGACAGATCCTCGAGAAGCCGCCTCGCATTGGGGCCGGCGAGGTTGACGGTCGCGTATTTCTCGGTCGCCGAGGCGCAATAAACCCGAAGGTCGGGCCATTCGGTCTGCAGCCATTCCTCGAGCCAATCGAGCACGCGCGCGGCGTTCCCGGTCGTGGTGTGCATCAAGTAGCGATCATCGGCGAGGCATGCGGTCACGCCGTCATCGAAGACCATACCGTCCTCTCCGCACATCAGCCCGTAGCGGCAGCGGCCGGGTTTGAGACTTTCCCAATTGTTGGTGTAGACCCAGTTCAGGAGGGTAGCTGCGTCCGGTCCCTCGATCTCGATCTTGCCGAGGGTCGTGGCATCGAGTATGCCGACGCTTTCGCGGACGCCTCGGATCTCGCGATGAACGGCGTCCCATTTCCCCTCGCCGGATTTTGGATAGTAGAACGGCCGGCGCCATTGCCCGACGAGTTCGAATTCGGCGCCCGCCAGTTCGTGCCAAGCATCGATCGGGGTCTTGCGGAGCGGGTCGGCCAGGATCGGCCCAAGGTCGCGGCCAGCTAGCGCGCCGAAGGTGATCGGCGTATAGGGCGGCCGGAAAGTCGTGACCCCGACTTCCTCGATCTCGCAGCCGCGGGCACGAGCCAGAAGGGCGAGGGCGTTGACGTTGCCCGTCTTCCCCTGGTCGGTGCCCATGCCGGCGGTGGTATAGCGCTTCATGTGCTCGACCGACTGGAATCCCTCCCGTGCCGCGAGTTCGATATCGGCCGCGGTCACGTCGTTCTGGAAATCGACGAAATGCTTGCCGCCTTTCCCGATGGGTGTGGAGGATGGGACGAGCCAAATCGTTCGAGCTGGTTCCTCGGTGGTTTCGCCTCCCGCTTTTGGCGAATTTCCGGCGTTACCGGAATAACCTGTTTTGTTCGCGGCCTCGACACCGGCATCATGTCCATTCGCGAGACAAGCGGCGAGCGCGAAATCACCATTCGCCGCGCCCACGGGGCGCGCGCTTTGATTTGGTCGGCCGGGACGGAACGCGGCCAATTCGGCGTCATAAAGAATCTCGCCGCCCGATTGCGAGAAGAGGTGAAGACTCGGGTTCCACCCGCCGGACATGGCGAGCGCATCGCATTCGATCCGGCGGGCGGCACCCGTCACCGCCTGACCCGATTGGTTGAGCTGCATGATCTCGATCGCCGAAAGTCGCCGGCGGCCTTCGGTCGCGACGATCGCATGGCCCGCTACGATTTCGACGCCCGCCGATCGCGCTTTCGTCGCCAAGGTCCCGTCGGCGGTCTCTCGAAGATCGACGATGGTGACGGAACTTCCGGCGGCGGCGAGGTCGATCGCCGTCCGGTAGGCACCGTCGTTTCCTGTGAAGACGACGACGCGTTCACCGATCCGAACACCTTGGCGGTTCAGATAGCTTCGCGTGGCGCCGGCGAGCATTATTCCCGGCCGGTCGTTGTCGCGGAAGACGAGGGGGCGTTCGTGAGCGCCCGCGGCGAGCACGACCTCCCGCGCCCGGATGGTCCAGAGGCGCTGACGCGGCTTGCCCGGCGGTGGCGCCGCCAGGTGGTCGCCAACGCGCTCCAAGCCGGCCAAATGGTTGTCGTCGTAATAACCGAAGATCGTGGTGCGCGGGAGAATCTTGGTTTCGGGCAGGCTTTCGAGTTCCTCGAGCGTGTTTCTAACCCAATCGGTGGCGGATGCGTCGTCGATCCCGGCGTCTCCCGAGAGCAATTCACCGCCCAGCGCCGCACCTTCGTCCGCGATCACGACCCGCGCGCCGGCGCGTCCCGCCGCGAGCGCCGCCGCGAGGCCCGCCGGGCCGGCGCCCACGACCAGCACATCGCAGTGATGATGTTTCTTGTCGTAGCGATCCGGGTCCGTCGCATCGGGCGCGCGGCCCATGCCGGCCATTCGCCGGATGATCCTTTCGTAAAACGGCCAGAAATTGGCCGGCCACATGAAGGTCTTGTAATAGAATCCGGCCGGCAAAAGGCGCGCGGCGGCGTTGGAAGCGGCCTGGAGATCGAAATCGAGGCGGGGCCAATTGTTCTGGCTCCTGGCGACGAGCCCGTCAAAAAGCTCAACCTGTGTCGCGCGAAGATTGGGGGTCGCCCGGCCGCCTTCTCCAACGGTGACGAGGGCACTCGGTTCCTCGGCCCCGGCCGTGAGGACACCCCGGGGGCGATGATACTTGAAACTCCGCGCCATCAAATGGGTGCCGTCCGCGAGCAAGGCGGACGCCAAGGTGTCTCCCGCGTAGCCCTTGAGGCGCCGGCCGTCGAAGCTGAAGGCGAGGGGGGAGTCCCGGTCGATCAATCGGCCGCTCGATGTCCGGTAGCGATCGGTCATTCGGGCGGCTCCGGTTTCTCGACGCCGACCTCGTAGGTCGCGTGGAATGCGTGAGTTACCGTGTGGCGGAGCGCGTTGAACCACTTGCCGCAGCCGGCATCGTGGCGCCAACGCTCATAATGCCAGCCCTTCGGATTGGCGCGCATGAAGACGTAGTCGGCCCAGGCGCCGTCATCGAGTGAGTCCGGGTCCTCGGGGCGCACGATATGCGCCTCGCCGCCGTAATGGAACTCATGGGCGTCGCGGGCACCGCAATGGGGACATCGGATGATCAGCATCGCGGCTCCCTCAATGCGCCACCGCGGCGGCGATGTTCTCGTCGATCAGCCGGCCGCCGGCGAAACGGCCCAGCGCGAAGGGGGCGGCAATGGGATGTGGTTCGTCCCGCGCGATGGTGTGGGCGAAGACATGTCCCGAGCCCGGCGTCGCCTTGAAACCGCCGGTGCCCCAGCCGCAATTGAAATAGAGACCCTCGATCGGCGTCTTGCTGATCAGCGGGCTGGCATCGGGGCAAATATCCACGATCCCGCCCCAGCTCCGCATCATCCGAAGGCGGCTGAAGATCGGGAACAGTTCGACGAGGGCGCCCATCTGATGTTCGATCACGTCGATGGCGCCCCGCTGGCCGTAGGAATTGCACAGATCGATCCCGGCGCCGATCACCAACTCGCCCTTGTCGGATTGGCTGACATAGACATGCACGGTGTTGGACATCAGCACTGTGTTCATAACCGGCTTCAACGGTTCCGAGACCAATGCCTGAAGGGCGTGGCTTTCAATGGGAAGCCGAAGCCCCGCCATATCGGCGAGGACCGTGGAATGCCCCGCCGTCACACAACCGACCTTCGGTGTCTTGATCACGCCGCGGGTGGTCTCGACGGCCTGCATCCGGCCATTTACGATCTGGAAACCGGTGACCTCGCAGTTCTGGATGATATCGACGCCAAGCGCATCCGCGCCGCGCGCGAAGCCCCAGGCGACCGCATCGTGCCGCGCGATCCCGGCGTTTCGCTGCAGGCTCGCCCCCAGGATCGGATAGCGTACATCGGGGGAGATATTGATGATCGGACAGAATTCCTTTACCCGCGCCGGCGTCAGGAATTCCAGATCGACGCCTTGCAGCCGGTTGGCGTTGTGGCGGCGGGCGATCTCCTTCAGGTCGCCCTCCGTATGCGCCATATGGAGGACGCCGCGTGGGCTGAACATGACGTTGTAGTTCAACTCGCGGCTCAGTCCGGGCCAAAGACCGAGCGCATGAGCATAGATCGCCGTGCTTTCGTCCTGGAGATAGTTCGCGCGGACGATCGTCGTGTTGCGGCCGGTATTGCCGCCGCCAAGCCAACCCCTCTCGAGGACCGCGATCCGGCCCGGCTTGTGTTCCTTTGCGAGATAGTAGGCAGTCGCAAGACCATGCCCGCCGCCCCCGATAATCACCGCATCGTATTCCGGTCGGGGGTCGGGGCTGCGCCAGGCACGCTGCCAATTCTTGTGACCGGTCAGGGCATTTCGCGCCAGGCTGAAGATGGAATATTTTGGTGCCACGGGTGGGTCAGGGACTTTGGTGATTGCACTGTCCCAAGTGTTATTTCACGCCGTGGGCAATGGGTAAATCTCGAATCTTCGTTAAAATTCCTGGAATGGCTTGCAACGGTAGCAGTGTCTGCTTACATAATTAATCAATCGTTTGATTAAATGGATTTTCAATATGCCGTCAGACACAGCCACGGCCCCGAATAAGCGAAAAAGAAACCGGAAGGATAAGGTCGGCCGACCGAGCGGCGAAGCCAGTCGTGCCAGAATACTCAATACCGCCGGGCAGCTTTTCGCCGAGCGCGGATATAACGGCGTTTCCACCCGCGAATTAGCGAAGGCCGCAAACGTAAATGTATCGGCGATCGGATATTACTTTCGCGGTAAGAAAGGCTTGTACCGGGCGGTTTTGCAGCAATTGATCGAAGATACCGAACCTATCTTCGAACCGGCCGCGGCGCGGATTAAGGCGGGTGTCGCGGCAGCGGGTTCGGACCGCGAGGCACTTACGGCCATCACGCGCGACCTAATCGGACATTTGCTGCGCGCCGTACTCGGCGATGCCCGAATGCGCTGGCAGATGGGGCTGATGCTTCGCGAATTTCACCAGCCGTCCGACGGATTCGCGATCCTGTTGGAGCATCGGGTCCATCCGATGCATGACGCGGTTGCCGAATTGGTGGCGGCCGCCACCGGCCGGCCCGCGGGGACGCCGGAGACGCTTCTGCTCACCTGCGCCGTCATCGGTCAATGCATGGCGTTCGGGGCCGCGCGGAACCTCGTCTGCGCCCGCTTGGACTGGCCCGACTACACAGAGGCGGCGATCGACCAAGTCATCGAGACGGTGACGAGGGTTGTTTTGAGCGCATTGGGACTCGCCGAAAGAGGCGTGCCCGGAAGTGCCGGGTCATGCTGAGAAAATTCCTCAAGATCGCCTTGCCGCTTGCCGTTCTTGTCGGCGCGTTTGGCATCGCCGGATATCTTCGCGCGACCCGGCCGGTCATCACCGCGGCCCCGCCGCTAGAGCGCGTTTGGACGGTAGCCGCCGTTCCGGCCGTGCTCGAAGACATCCGGCCCGAAATGAAGCTCTTCGGGGAGATCGTTGCCGGGCGCAAGGTCGACCTTCGCCCGCAGGTCGCCGGGAAGGTCTTGCGGGCGAGCCCCAACCTCGTCGAGGGCGGTATCGTGCGTGCCGGCGAGATCTTGGCGCATCTCGATCCCTTCGATTACGAAGCTGCCTTGCGGGAGCGAACCACCGAACGCGCCGAGGCGCGCGCGCGTCTCGATGAATTGCGCGCCCAATTGAAAGGTGCCGAGGCGCTTCTCGGGGGCGACAAGGAACAGGTGGCGCTTCGCCGAAAGGACGTCAAACGGCGGGCGAGGTTGCGGGGGTCCGGGGCCGGATCGGCAAAATCCGCGGATGATGCGCGGCTCTCTCTCAGTGATGCCGAGCAGCGCCGCATCGACCGGGAGAAAGAGATTGTTCGGCTACGTGCCGTGATCCGCCAGCAGGAATCGGTGATTGCGCGCACGGATGTGGCTCTCGAGCGTGCTCGCCGGGATCTCGAGGATACCAAGATCATTTCTCCGTTCGATGGATTCATCGTTGCGGTCGAGACGGCGGAGGGAAAATGGATCAATGTCGGCGACCCCGTGGCCCGATTGATTGACGCCAATCGTCTGGAGGTGAAGTTTCACATAAGCCGCCGAAAATTTCGCCGGCTTGCGGTCGCGGGCGGCTACCGCCAACGCCTGGCGCGCGTCGTTTGGCGCGGCCGCGAGGGCAATTCCCCCTATACCGCTTATATTGAGCGCGTGGGCAGCGAGGTGGATGCGACGAGCGGCGGCGTGAATCTGTACGCTCGGGTCGAGGCCGGCGGTGCCGAAACCCTGTTACGGCCGGGTGCCTTCGTCACGGTACGAATACCCGACAGATTGTTCCAGAAAGTCGTTCGATTGCCTCAATCCGCGCTCCATGGCGGCAATACGGTCTATGTCATCGAGAAGGACCGACTTGTCACTCGGACGGTCGAAATCAGGACACGCATTGGAGGTGATGTTCTCGTCGGCGGTTCACTTGCCGCCGGAGACCAAGTCGTCACCACGCGCTTCCCCGAGATCGGCCCCGGTCTGAAGGTCAAGACCGAATGACCGGCGGGGGACTCATCGGACTTTTCACCCGCCATCCGACGGCGGCAAACCTGTTGATGGCGGTGATGATCATCAGCGGTCTTTTCGCGCTCGACCGGATGAACACGCAATTTTTTCCTGATTTCGGTATCGACGTGATCGCAGTCGATGTCGATTGGCCGGGTGCCAGTGCCGAGGATGTCGACACCAACATCGTGCAGGCCGTCGAACCCGAGGTGCGCTTTCTCGACGGCGTGAAAAAGGTCCGGTCGAGTTCGATCGAAGGACGGGCGTCTGTCATCGTGGAATTCAATCCCGGAACCGACATGCAGAGCGCGCTGTCCGATGTCGAGACCGCGGTGGGACAGGTAACCACCCTTCCCGAAGACAGCGAGACGCCGGTGATTCGTCGTCTCGTCAGATATGATTCGATCAGCCGGCTGGTCATTTCCGGGCGCGTGCCCGAGGCGGCATTGAAGGCCGTCGCCAAGCGGATCCGCGATGGTCTGTTGGATCGGGGCATCGATAAGGTCGATCTGTTCGGTGCCCGGGACGAGGAAATCTGGGTCGATATCGATCCCGAGACCTTGCTAGAGCTTGATCTCACCTTGCAACAGGTCGCGGGCCAAATTCGCGCGACCTCACAAGACCTCCCCTCCGGCGGGACACGCGGCAAGGTCGAGACGCAGATCCGCAGCCTCGGCCTCCTCAAGAGCGCTGCCGGTATGGGCGGCGTCGAGGTGCGGGCGCTGGAGAACGGTCAGAAGATCTATCTTCGCGATATCTCGCGCATTCGCGAAATGTTCGACGAGGACGACGCCGAGGGCCGGCGAGGGAATGTTCCGGCGATCGAATTGCATATCCGGCGGGCCGTCAATGCGGATGCCCTCGAACTGGCCAAAATCGTAACAGACTATCTCGACGAAATTCGGCCGACCCTGCCGGCGAACCTGACGCTGGAACGATACGATATTCAGTCCGATCTGATCCGCGGACGTATTGATCTCCTGCTCAAGAACGGCGCCGGCGGTTTGGTCTTGGTGGTCATCGTGTTGTTCATTTTTCTCAACGCACCGGTGGCATTTTGGGTGGCGGCGGGGATTCCGGTGGCGCTCTTGGCGACGATGCTGGTGATGCTGCTCTCGGGACAGTCGATCAACATGGTTAGCCTGTTCGGTATCATCATGGCACTCGGGATCGTGGTCGACGATGCAATCGTGGTGGGCGAGCACGCCGAGGCGCGGCGACGCGCGGGCCTGCCGCCGGTGGAGGCCGCGATCGCGGGCGCCAAACGTATGGCGGCACCGGTCTTTTCCGCCTCGCTGACCACTATCGCCGCCTTTACGCCGCTCTTGATCATCTCCGACCTGATCGGCCAGATCATCCGCAGCATTCCCTATGTGGTCATTGCGGTGATCGTTGCCAGCCTGATCGAATGTTTCCTGATCCTGCCGGGACATATGCGCGGCGCCTTGAAGCGCAATAACGTCGAGGGCTGGCGTCTCAGGCGCTGGTTCGACGGCAAGTTCGATCGCTTTCGCGAAGGGCCGTTCCGTCGGTTTGTCGCACGGGCCGTCCGCTGGCGCTATACCACCTTGGCGACCGCGGTCGCGGCATTGATCCTGAGTTTCGGAATTATTCTGGGCGGCCGTGTGGGCTTCGTCTTCTTTCCGGCACCGGAGGCGGACAAAATCTTCGCCAACGTTCAGATGATTTCAGGGACGCCGCGGGTACAGACTGCGGCCATGGTGCGGGAGTTCGAGCGGGCGCTGCATGCCGCGGCGGCGAATTTATCGCCGGGCGAGCCCGATCTCGTTCGGATGAGTCTGGTCAAGCTGGGCGCCGTCGTCGGTCGGCCGACCCCGTCGCCGGTCGCCGGCGATCATCTCGGCGGGCTACTCGTGGAATTGAAGGCGTCGGACGAACGCCAAGTCCGCACCGATGCCTTGATCGCCGCTTGGCGGAAAGAGGTACGTCCCGTCGCCGGGCTCGACAACATGACCATTATGGCCGCGCGCGGCGGCCCGCCCGGACGCGATATCGACATTCGCCTGACGGGCAATGACGTGGTGGCCTTGAAGGCGGCGGCGCTGGAGGTCAAACGCCTGCTGCGCCGCTATCCGGGCGTGAGTGCCGTCGATGACGACCTGCCATACGGCAAGCGCGAGACGATCATCGAACTGACGCCGGAAGGCAAGGCGATGGGATTCACGACCGAAACGGTGGGGCGCCAGATTCGCAATGCCTTCGAAGGCGCTATCGCGAAGCGCTTCCCTCGCGGTGACGAGGAGGTGACGGTACGCGTCCAGTTCCCGCGCGAGACGATCGCGGTCGGCACTCTCGAAGGACTTTATCTCCGCGGCGACCGCGGCGCAGAGGTTGCCTTGCCGGAGATCGTCTCGAAACGCGACAAGCGGGGCTTCTCGCGCATCAAACGCGAGGACGGCCGGCGCCAGGTCGCGATCACGGCGGAACTGGATAAGTCGGTGACCAGCGGCAACAAGATCCTTGCCGCACTCGGTCGCGACGGGCTCAACGACATCATCCGAAAATACGGGCTCGGCGTCGATTTCGCCGGCAAGGCCGAGGAGCAGGAGACGACTCTTGGAGATATGAAGCTGGGCGCGATGATCGGATTATCCGCGATCTACATCATCCTGGCCTGGGTGTTCGCGAGCTATACGCGGCCCATCGTCGTCATGGCGATCATTCCGCTTGGGTTTGTCGGCGCCGTTCTGGGCCATTGGCTGCTTGGATACGAGTTGACGGTCCTCAGCCTGATAGCACTCGTCGGGCTTTCCGGAATTGTCGTCAATGACTCTATTATCCTCGTCAGCACGATCGATGAACGGATCGGCGGAGGTGAGAATCCAGTAAATGCCATCGTGGCCGGCGCCTGCGATCGCCTGCGCGCGGTCTTCCTGACCTCGGCGACGACGATCGGCGGGCTCACGCCCCTGATGTTCGAGCGCAGTCTGCAGGCACAGTTCCTCATCCCGATGGCGCTCACCATGATCTTCGGTCTCATGGTGACGACGCTGCTCGTGCTCTTCGTCATCCCGGCCCTGATCGCCATCCAGAGCGATTTCGGCCATCTGATGGCGTGGTTCCGGGGACCCTCCGCTAGAGAGGCAGTGTAATCGTCTCTCCGTGACGGAGCGACAATGTCACCGCATCGGTCCATTCCATGTACTTCACCGCTGTGACGAAGTCGGTATGGGTGATGGGTTCCTTGCCCCGGATCGCGTTGATGAATTCCTCCTCGACCCGCCAGGCACCTTGCTTCGCGGGATCGATCGTGACTTCCGACAAACCGTCATCGCCGCGCTTGCCGGCCCAAAGGGACATCTTGCCGGCCTTGTCCTGTCGCAGGTTGAGCGTGCCTTCGGTGCCGAAGATGTATACATCCGCATTCATCGCTGCATGCCCGACCACGGACGAGACGTTGAGGCGCATTTGTCCGCCTTGTTCCAGGCGGCCCATGACGTCGATGTGGTCGGGGATGGTCATCTGAACACGATTGCCGTCCGCGTCCTTGCGGTGCCGCACTATGCTTTGGCCGATCGCTTGGACCGTTGACGCCGTCCCCACCCAGCGCATGATGGCTTCGTACCAGATGCCCATGGTCATGATGTTGTTGCCGGAGAGGTCCCGGTTGTGGCGCCAGTGGTAGGGTGCTTCCTGGTCGGGGAAGGTGCTGCCGGCGGTGATCCGGGCATCGAGCGTAATGATTTCGCCGATCCCGCCGGATGCGATCGTCTCTCGGATCGTCTGGTCGAAAGGTAGCGAGAAAGGGGAAGGCACGATTTGTGCGATACAGCGGGGCGACCGGCGCGCCGCGGCCAGCATTTCCAGCGCCTCGCCGTGATTCATCGCCATTCGTGCTTCGCACATGACATGTTTCTCGGCCTCAAGCGCCGCGATCGTCAGGGGGGCGTGCATATAGGGCCAGGTCCCGATGCAGACGGCATCGATCTCGCCGTCATCGAGAATTTCCTGCCAATCGGCGGCGACGTTCGGGATGTTGAACTCGTCGGCCACGGCTTGGCCCGAAGCGGGCGTGCGGTTCGCGACCGCGACGATTTCGACGCCGGATTGTTCCTGCAGGCCCGGAATATGCCGGGAGCGCGTATTGCCGCCGGCGCCAATGATGCCGACACGGATGACCTTCTCGTTCACGGGGGATTCCTCCTCTGGATGTCTTGGTGCCGAAGTTCCCGGCGTTTGGGGCGCCATGATCCTTTTTCACGGCGGGTTTGTCACGTATCGACATGCAGGGGCCTATGCCGCGGCCGGACGGGGCCTATCTATAAACCTTGGACCAGACTGGGACCCGCCATGACACAGCCATCGAAGCCAGAAATCCGCCACGACTGGACGCGAGACGAGATTGAAGCTCTGCTGGACCTGCCGTTCAGCGAGCTCCTGTTCGAGGCGCAAGAAGTACATCGCCGCCGATTCGATCCCAACAAGGTCCAAATGAGCCGCCTGCTTTCGATCAAGACCGGCGGCTGCCCGGAGGATTGCTCTTATTGTCCGCAATCGATTCATCACGACGCCGGCGTCGAGGCCGAGAAATTGATGCGCGTCGGTGCAATCCTGGAGGAAGCCAAGCGCGCGAAGGAAGGCGGTGCTTCGCGTTTCTGCATGGGCGCCGCTTGGCGGAACCCGAAGGATCGGGACATCGACGAGTTGGTCAAGGTGGTCGAAGGGTTGAACGCGCTCGGCATGGAGTCCTGCATGACGCTAGGAATGCTGACGCGGCCGCAGGCTTGCCGGCTTGGGCAGGCCGGGCTGGATTATTACAATCACAATATCGATACGTCGCCGGAATTCTATGGCGAGATCGTCACGACGCGGACCTTCGCGGATCGCCTGGAGACGCTGGAAAATGTGCGCGAGGCGGGGATGAAAGTCTGTAGCGGCGGCATCGTCGGCATGGGGGAGGCCCGCGCGGATCGGGCCGGAATGATCCAAACTCTCGCCAATCTGCCGGCGCACCCCGAAAGCGTCCCCATCAACATGCTGATGCAGGTCGAGGGCACGCCGCTCCATGGCCAGGCGAAAGTCGACATTCTGGAGTTCGTGCGGACCATCGCGGTGGCCCGAATCGTCATGCCGGTATCGGTCGTCCGGCTCTCGGCCGGTCGCGAGCAGATGAGCGACGAGGCCCAGGCTCTTTGTTTTCTCGCCGGCGCCAATTCGATTTTCGTCGGCGACAAGTTGCTGACGACAAGCAATCCCGATCTCGATCACGACGAGACGCTGTTCGCGCGCCTCGGGATCGAAGCGATGGAGGAAGCTGCGGCCGCCGGCTAGCCGCTACCAGCCCATCGCCCGCGAGGGCCGGCGCGGGTCGGCGCCGCCTTCGATCAGCCCCGTTTTCAGATTCTTTCGCGCGATACAGACGCCGGCGGTCTTCCACGTCATGGCGGCGAGGCGTTCGACGTCATGTCCCCGCGCGGCCAGTTCGTCGGTTGTCTCCACCGGTATCCGGCTCTCAATGGTCAACTTGCCGGGATAGGCCTCGTGGGGCGCGAAGGAATTCGGCTGGCTGTGGGTCATGAAGCGCGGTGCCTCGACCGCCTCCTGCGGGTCCATCCCGAAGAGTTCCATGTTGAAGAGCACCTGGATATTCGCCTGCGTTTGATTGTCGCCGCCGGGCGTGCCGAACGGCATCAACATGCGCCCCGGCCGGATTGCGATGGCGGGATTGGGCGTCAGGCGCGGTCGCTTGCCGGGCTCGATCGACGAAGCATGTTCCCGAACCGCCCAACTCTGCGAGCCGCGCGACGACGGGCAAAATCCCGTGCCGGGGATGACCGGCGATTCGTAAGTGACGTCCGAGGGGTTGGAAGAAAACGCATTCCCGGCCGCGTCGATGACCCCGACATAGGACGTATCGGCCGGCGCGGGCGGACTGCCATCGACCAATGTGCGGACGGTGGGCGAGGGGGCATGCCCCGGGAACGCCCCCGCCGGCGGCAGGTCGGGCCAGGCCGTCTCGGGGCGGATCTGGTCGCGGCGTTCCGTGGCATAGGCGTCCGAGAGCAAGGCCTCCATCGGCACGTCCACATGGTCGGGATCACCGTAATACGCTTCCCGGTCGGCGAAGCTGAGTTTGATTGCCTCCGCTAGCGTGTGGATGTAGTCCGGCGAATTGTGACCCATGGCCTTCAGGTCGAAGCCTTCCAGCAGCTTCAGCATTTGCAGCATGACCGGGCCCTGGCACCAGACGCCGCAGGCATAGACGTCCATCGGATCGCCGCCGTTCTTGTATGTGATTCTCTCCGGCGCCGCGAGATCACAGCTGAACTCGGCAAGATCGTCAGCGCTCAAGAGGCCGTCATTCTCCGCGTGATACTTGACCATCATTTGGGCGAGATCGCCCTTGTAGAACGCGTCGCGGGCGGCATCGAGACCTGTTTCTCGGCTCTTGCCGGACACCGCCGCTTCCTCGTCCACCATGTATTGCAGGGATCGAGCGAGATCGGTTTGAACGAAGCTCTTGCCGACCTCGGGCGCCGCGTTGTCCGGCAGGTAAATCTCCGCGTTCTGAAGCCACATGCGATAAACATCGGCGTTATTGTCGATATAGGCGGCCATCATCTCGTGCATCGGGAAGCCGTCACGCGCGTAGCGAATGGCGGCGGCGGCCACGTCCCCGAAGCTCATCCGGCCCCAACGCCGGAGGGCCTGGATATTGGCATCCGGCGCCGCCGGCACCACGGTTCTGAGAATGCCGAGCGGTATGTTGCCGAATTCCTGGACGAAACGCTCCAGCGAGGCCGCCTTTGGCCAGGGGCCGACTCCGGCTAGGGTCACGACTTCCTCGGATTCCGAGAGATAGACCATGATCGGCGCCACGCCGGCGATGTTGACCATATCAGATTGCACGATACCGAGGACGAGATTGGCGGCGACACCGGCATCGATGGCGTTGCCGCCCGCGTCCAGAATGTCGATCGCGGCTTCGGTTGCGAGATAATGCCCCGCAGAGGCCATATGCCGCGTTCCGGTTACCGTCGGTTGATAGCTTCCCATGATCACCACCCCATGACGCGCGCGGGCCGCCGATAGTCGGCGCCGCCGGTCATGATGCCGGTTTCCTTGTCATGGGTGATGGCGCACATGGCGCCCGCCTTCCAAGTCGAATCCGGCCAGCGTTCGACCTTGTGTCCGCGCGCCGACATCTCGTCGAAGACCGCTTCGTCGTGGCGACCCTCGATGCGGACCACATTCTTTTCATAGCCGTGCGGTTCGAAGGAATTCGGGAAGGAATAGGTCGCGAAGCGCGGCGCCTCTATGGCGTCCTGGGCCTCCATGCCCCAGACCTGGGTGTTGAGAAAGACCTGGAGCATGGCCTGCGCCTGGACGTCTCCGCCGGGCGTTCCGAACGGCATCGAAAACTTGTCGCCGCGCAGCGCCAGCGCCGGGCTCGGTGTCAAACGGGGGCGTTTCTTTGGCGCGATGCTGCAGGGATGACCCTCGACGGCCCAGTTCTGCGAACCGCGAGAGGAGGGCGCCATGCCGACTCCGGGGATCATCGGGCCGCCATAGGTCCCGTCGCTCGGCGTGGCGGAGAAGACATTCCCCGCCTTGTCGACGACACAGACATAGGACGTATCCAGCGACATTCGCGAAGGTGCGGCGGCGGCGACGTTGGCGGCCGGTCCGGCCCCGAAGCCGCTGACCTCGCCGGGCGCCGGCATTTCTGGGCAGGCCTGCGCCATGTCGATGCGGTCCCGCTGCCGCTTCGCATATGCGGACGAGATGAGCGTGTCGATCGGGACGTCGACGAACCTTGGATCGCCGTAATAGGCCTCGCGGTCGGCGAAGGCGAGCTTCATCGCCTCCAGCAGGAAATGGACGTAATCGGGCGTGTTGTGGCCCATCGACTTGAGATCGACCCCTTCCAGGATCGACATCATTTCCAAAAGTACGGGACCCTGGCACCAGGTATCGCAGGTGTAGACGTCGATCGGCTCGCCAAAGCCCTCATAGCGCCGCTTGATGGGCGCTTCGAAGCCGGAGGCGTATTCCGCCATGTCCTCCATGGCGAGAAAACCGCCGTTCTCGGCATGATAATCGGTAATCGCCTTGGCGATATCGCCCTTGTAGAAGGCGGCCCGGGCCGCTTCGAGCGCCGCTTCCCGGCCCTGGCCGGCGGCCGCCTTCTCCTCGTCGATCATGTATTGGAGGGATTTTGCCAGATCGCGCTGATAAATCATCTCGCCGGTCGTCAACGGCCGACCCTCGGGCAAGAATACATCGGTGCTGGCCGGCCATTGGCGAAAGCGGTCCTGGTGGGTCTGGATGTTCTCGGCAAGGAGGGGATGGACGGTATAGCCCTCGCCCGCATATTTGACGGAGGCCGCCGCGACCTCCCCGAAAGTCATGGTGCCGAAGCGCGTCAGGGTGCGAATCCAGGCATCGGGCGCCGCCGGCACCACGCTTCGCTGAATCCCGACCGGAATCGTGCCGCCGAATTGTTCGATATAGGATTTGAGATCGACCGCCTTCGGCCACCAGCCAAGCCCGCTAACCGTTACCACCTCGCCGCTTTCGGCGTGATAGAGGATGATCGGCGCCACCCCGGAGACCTGCACCAGATCCGGCTGAACCACCCCAAGCGCGATGCCCGCCGCGACACCCGCATCGAAAGCGTTGCCGCCGGCTTCCAATACCTTGTGGCCGGCCTCGCTGGCGAGGTAATGGCCGGCGGAGATTAGATAATTGTTCGCCTTGATCGTCGGTTGCATCGACATTTTCGTTCGTTCTCCCTTGGGTCTACCGCATCGGCGCTTCGGCCGGCGATCCGACGGGAATCTCCATCAGATCCTCGCCGAAGAATATATTGCCGTCGTAGATTTCGCCCATCTCTTGGATCAGACGCTCGCGGACGCCGGGGACGTCCATTTGTTCCAATACATGGCTCACCACCAAATTCTTGACGCCCGCCGACTGGCCCAATGCCGCCAGCTCCAAGTGCCCCATGCAGCCTTTGGCATAGGCGGGCGACGGCTCCGTTCCCGAGATATATTGGCACATATGGACCAAGACGTCCGCTCCTTCGGCGAGTTTCGACATGCCTTCGCAAGGGCCGGTGTCGCCTGAATAGGCAAACGACCCTTCCGACGTCTCCAACCGATAGCCGTAGCAGATCAGATAGGGCTGCACGTGAATGACGCTTCGCGTCGTAACGCTCCAGCCGTTCTCCTCGATCGTATCTCCAGAGCGAAGTTCACGGATTTCCGGCGCGGGTCCGGTGCGCGGGGCGACGCCGCCTCGCCATTCGTAGGTCTCCACCGAGAGCTGGTGCTTGCAGCGCGCCTCGATATCGGGGCCGAAGACGCCATCCTCGCCGATCAAGAGTTCGGTCATCCGCGCCAGGAAGGGCGGGCCGTAAGCCTTGAGTTCGGGCAGATGACCGTCGCTTTGATCCCAGCGAGTCATCAGCAAACGGCCGTAATCGAGACAGTGATCGTAGTGGAGATGGCTGAAGAAGGCGTGGGTCACATCGACCGCACGTATGCCCGCCTCCAACATCCGGTGATGGCTGCCGGGGCCGTGGTCGAACAGGATCACGTCGTCGCCGACCTCGACCATATAGCCCGAACTCATCCGTTTCAGCGACGGCGTCGGCGTACCGGTGCCAAGAAGCGTGATTTTCATTGAAATCCCCTGTTGGGCTAACTTAATTCTCTGATCCCAGCCTGTCACCGTTGCCGTTGCGGCGGAATAAGCCATACTTTCCGGAAGCCTTAACCGAACGGACCGACGCCATGGCCAAGATGCCCTTTGAAATGGTGCCCCTGCCGCCCGAACGCAGTACAGAGAAGCCGCGCGAGACGGGTCTCACCATGATGGTCGACTTCTCGATGCCGATCGGCCGGCTCGAGGATCTCTTGGGATTGATCGGCCCCTATGTCGATTTGATCAAGATCGCGGTCGGCACGGCGCGGCTTTATTACGAAAGCTATCTATCGCGGAAGCTGCTGCTCTGCGAGGGATTCGACGTAAAGCCCTTCATCGGCGGCCAGTTCCTGGAATACGTCGTCGCCACCCAAGGATTCGACGCCGCCCCGGAATTCTACAAAGAGGCCCGGCGGATGGGCTTCGCGGCGCTCGAGGTCTCGGACAACTGCGTGCCGTTGACCTCCGAGCAGCGGAAACGCTTGATTTCCCAGGGTGTCGAGGCCGGCCTTGAAATCCACGGGGAGGTCGGCTCCAAGGACGTGAAGCAGACGGCGGAGGAATTGATCGGCCAGGCGCGCGATTGTCTCGAGGCGGGCGCCGACGTGGTGCTGGTCGAGGCGGCGGAAATCGTCGTCGACGGTGAGGTGAAACGCGACATGATCGCCGCCATCCGCGCCGAATTCCCGGCCGAGAAGGTGATCTACGAATTGCCGGGGCCGTGGATCCCGGGAACCACGCTGTCGGACGTCTATATGCTGAAGAAATTCCTGATCGAGGAATTCGGCCCCGACGCCAATATCGCCAACGTGCTGCCCGACGACGTCTTCGAGACGGAAGCGCTCCGTTGTGGCCTCTCGGTCGTGGGCCCGAAGGAGATCAAGGCAGAAGGCTGACCTCGCGCGCTGGCCAATCCTAGTGGATCTCCGGCTCGGGCACGTCCTCGCCCGATTTCAGGAAATCGAAGTCGCAGCCCTTGTCGGCTTGCTGGATGTGCTGGGCATACATCCAGCCATAGCCGCGCGGATAATGCGCTTTGGGCTGGGTCCAGTCGGCCTTCCGCCGCGCCAGTTCGGCCTCGTCCACATCGAGAGCGAGGCGGCGGCCGGGAATATCGAGCTCGATCATGTCGCCGTCCCGGACCAGGGCCAAAGGCCCGCCGACGAAGGATTCGGGCGCCACGTGGAGGACGCAGGCGCCGTAGCTGGTCCCGCTCATCCGCGCGTCCGAGATGCGCACCATGTCGCGCACCCCTTCCTTCAGCAGTTTTTGCGGGATCGGCAATTGCCCCCATTCCGGCATACCGGGTCCACCGACGGGGCCGGCGTTCTGCAGCACGATCACGGAATCCTTGGTGACATCCAAATTCACGTCGTCGATCCGGGTGGCCATGTCGTTGTAGTCCTTGAAGACGACCGCGGGTCCCTTGTGCTGGTGGAGGTCGGGATCGGCCGCCGTGTGTTTGATGACGGCGCCGTCCGGTGCCAGATTGCCCTTCAGGACCACCAAGCCGCCTTCCTCGGACATGCCGTTTTCCAGGGTCCGGATGACCTCGTCATTGTAGACTTTCGCCCCTTCGATATTCTCGCCCATGGAGCGGCCGTTCACCGTCAATGCATCAAGGTTGAGTTTGTCGGAGAGCCGGGCGAGAAGTCCCCGCAAGCCGCCTGCATAATAGAAATCCTCCATCAGGAATCGGCCCGAGGGGCGGATATCGGCGATAACGGGCGTCGTCCGCGAGAGCTGGTCGAAGAGCTCAAGATCGATATCGACGCCCGCGCGGCCGCCGATCGCCAGGAGATGGATCGCGGAATTTGTCGAGCCGCCAAGCGCCATGATCGTGGTGACGGAATTTTCCAGCGCATCGCGGGTCAAGATATCGCGGGGTTTCAGGTCTTCCCAAACCATATCGACAATCCGTCGTCCGGTCGCCGATGCCATCCGGATGTGATGCGAATCCGCGGCCGGTATGGAGGCCGCTCCCGGCAGCGTCATGCCGAGGGCCTCAGCGGCGCTCGTCATGGTGGAGGCGGTGCCCATGGTCATGCAGTGACCGGGCGAGCGCGCGATGCCGCTCTCGACCTCGTCCCATTCGTCTTCGCTGATGTTGCCGGCGCGAAGCTCGGCCCAGTATTTCCAGCTGTCGGTGCCGCTTCCCAAGGGCTCCCCGTGCCAGTTTCCGCGCAACATCGGACCAGCGGGCATGAAAATCGCGGGGATGTTCATACTTGCCGCGGCCATCAGCAGGGCTGGCGTCGTCTTGTCACAGCCCCCCATCAAGACCGTGCCGTCGATCGGATGGCTGCGCAGCAATTCCTCGGCCTCCATCGCCAGCATGTTGCGGTAGAGCATGGTCGAGGGTTTCACGAAGGGCTCGGAGAGGCTCATCGCCGGCAGCTCCAGCGGAAACCCGCCCGCTTGAAGGATGCCGCGCTTCACGTCTTCCGCGCGCTGGCGGAAATGGGCGTGGCATTGATTGATGTCGGACCAGGTGTTGATGACCGCGATGACCGGCTTCCCCTCCCAGTCGTCGGCACCGTAACCCATCTGCTTGGCGCGCGAGCGATGCCCGAAGGCGCGCAAGTCCTGTACCCCGAACCAACGAAAACTGCGTAGCTCTTCCGGCCTCTTGCGATCGGTCATGTTGGTCATCCTGGAAGTCCATTACGTCGACGCTGGCGTATATGGGGTGAAATTCGGCAATTTGACAGTCTCAAACGATTGTCGATCGTCGTATTTCAGCTTTATATGCATGGGGAATGATGCGGAGCGACAGTTATTAGGCCGAAATTGCGGCGGCTAACACGGACCGGCGAATGAAACGATTGCAGCACAAGATCGCCATCATCACCGGTGCCGCCGCGGGCATCGGCCGGGCGAGCGCGTTGTTGTTCGCCGACGAAGGTGCCGCGGTGGGCCTCGTCGATATTGACGCGGAAGGCGGCGCGGCGACGGCCGAGGAAATTCGCACCGGTGGCGGATCGGCCCGTTTTATCGCCGCGGATGTCGCGGACCCGGCCGCAATGGAGAATGCTATCGGTACCTTGGCCGAGGAATTCGGTGGTCTCGACATCCTTTACAACAACGCCGGCGGGGCCACGCCTTTGGACGGCTATACGATCGAGATGGATTTGGCTGAATTCGACCGGGCGATCGGCCTCAACCTGTTCGGCCCGTTCGTCGGTTGCCGGTATGCCGTCCCGTTCATGATCGAACGCGGCGGGGGATCGATCATCAATACGGCCTCGATCCGTTCCATGATCGCCACGGCCGGTGCCGATGCCTATACGGCGGCGAAGGGCGGCATCGTCACATTGACCCGCGCACTGGCGCTGCAATTGGGTCCGCACAACATTCGAGTCAACGCCATCGCGCCCGGTGCCGTCCTGACCGAGCGCGTGCGGGCCTTGATGGCGGCGGGGAACGATTCCGGGCCCGATGAGGCCATGGCACGGCGTCATATTCTCGGCCTTGGCGAACCGGAGCACGTCGCCAGCGTGGCACTGTTTTTCGCGAGCGAGGATTCGCGCTGGGTCACCGGCCAAATTTTGCCGGTTGATGGTGGTGCAAGCGCTACTTAAAAAGCTGAATTTCCGCCTCGTTGGCGACTGTTAGAACGGTCTCCGATTTCTATATTGCTACAGGCCGGGGCGCCGCATAGGGTCCGGCGGCCTCGCGCTATGTGGGCGTGGCGGGAATGTGAATTCAGACCGACGGAGTAATCGATTATGGGCATGATGGAAGACAAGGTCGTCATCGTCACCGGCGCTGGGCGCGGAATCGGGCGCGGAATCGCGCTATTGATGGCGGAACACGGCGCCAAGGTGGTGGTCAACGATCTCGGCGGCGGTGCGGACGGCGAGGGGCATGACAAGGGCCCCGGCCAGGAAGTCGTCGACGAGATCAAATCGAAGGGCGGCGATTCGGTCCTCAATGACGAGAGCGTTGCCGACTGGGACGCCGCGCACCGGATGGTCGAATTGGCCATGGATACCTACGGTCAACTCG
Organism: uncultured Rhodospirillaceae bacterium; assembly: GCA_964408805.1. GTDB lineage: Bacteria > Pseudomonadota > Alphaproteobacteria > UBA8366 > UBA8366 > CAYPAV01. The sequence goes on from CAYPAV010000009.1 coordinate 95,765, forward strand.
ACGGGGTGGTGAACAACGCCGGCATCCTGCGCGACCGCATCTTCCACAAGATGACCGAGGAGGAATTCGACGCCGTCGTTGCCGTTCATCTCAAGGGCTGTTTCAATCTGGCCCGCGCGGCGGCTCTCCAATTCCGCAATCAGTCGTCGGGTTCATACGTCCATATGACCTCGACCTCCGGTCTGGTCGGCAATTTCGGGCAGGTCAACTACGGTGCCGCCAAGCTCGGCATCGCGGGGCTTTCGAAGTGCATCGCGCTCGATATGTCGCGCTACCGAGTGCGCTCGAACTGCATCTCGCCCTTCGCCTGGAGCCGGCTGATCGGCACCATTCCGAAGAATACGCCGGAGGAGAAGGCGCGGGTCGAGAAGATCCAGCAGATGACGCCGGACAAGATCGCGCCGCTGGCCGTCTTCCTTAGCAGCGACGAGGCGCAAGACGTGACCGGCCAAATCTTCGGCGTCCGCTTCAACGAGATCTTCCTGTTCAGCCAGCCGCGACCGGTGCGTTCGGTGCAGCGAACCGAAGGCTGGACGCCCGAGAGCATCGCCGAGCACGCCATTCCGGCCATGCAGACGAGTTTCTCGGCGTTGGAGCGCTCGGGCGACGTCTTTACCTGGGATCCGATCTAGAAAGGAACGCGGCTGATGGGCCTCGATTACGACCACTTGATGAACTACGACATTCCGGAGGTCGAGCAGACCTACACCGAGCGAGACACCATGCTTTACGCACTCGGCGTGGGACTGAACATGGACCCGCTCGATAAGACGCATCTTCGCTTTACCTACGAAAAAGAACTCCGCGCCCTGCCGACGATGTGCTGCGTTCTGGGCACGCCGGGGAGTTGGATCTCCAATCCGGATACCGGGATCGACTATCTGAAGGTCCTGCACGGCGAAATGAGCTTCCAAATCCATAAGCCGATCCCCAAGGCGGCGACGGTGAGGGGCAAGACCCGCGTCACCGGCGTCTTCGACAAGGGCGCCGATGTGGGGGCCCTGGTGGTGCAGTCCCGCGAGATCGTTGATGCCGCGACCGGCGAGAAGATCGCGACCGCCGACAGCACGACCTTCGCGCGCGGCAATGGCGGCTTCGGCGGCGATCGGGGACCCTCCAGTCCGAAGCACATTCCGGAGGATCGGGCGGCGGATGAGGTTTGCGATCTGCCGACCTTGTCGCAAGCGGCTTTGATTTATCGTTTATCCGGGGATTACAATCCCTTGCACGGTGATCCGGATGTTGCGGATAAGGCCGGTTTCAAGGCGCCGATTCTGCACGGGCTTTGCACTTACGGGGTCGTTGGGCATGCCCTGCTTCGCACACTCTGCGGCTATGAGGTGGAACGCTTCAAATCCATGTCGGCGCGATTCTCCTCGCCGGTCTATCCGGGCAAGACGATTCGCACCGAGATGTGGCGGCTCGACGGGGACAAGGTCGCCTTTCGAGCCAGCATTCCGGAACGGGACACCGTCGTCCTGAACCAGGGCCTGGCGGAGGTCTCAGCCTGATGAAGCTCTTCGATCTGACGGGCCGCGCGGCCGTGGTCACGGGCGGGAATGGCGGCATCGGCCTCGGCATGGCACGGGGGCTCGCGGAAGCCGGGGCGGCGATCATGGTCGCCGGACGCAACGCGGAAAAGAGCGCCGAGGCGGTTGCCGAGCTTGAAGCGCTCGGCGCCAAGGCGGCGCAAACCGAAGTCGATGTGACCGACGAGGCCGCCTGCAAGGCACTGATGCAGGGAACCGTCGATCAATTCGGCCGGCTCGACATCCTGATCAACAATGCCGGTATCAATATTCGAAAGCGGCCGGAAGAATACGAAATTGACGAATGGCGCCAAGTCATCGAGACGAATTTGACCAGCGCCTTCGTTTGTTCCCAGGCGGCCTATCCGCATTTCAAGGCGGCGGGCGGCGGCAAGATCATTTCGATCGGGTCGATGTACTCGATTTTCGGCGCCCCCATGACCAATGCCTACGGCGCCAGCAAGGGCGGACTCGTTCAAATGACCAAGGGCCTCGCCACCGCCTGGGCACGGGAAAATATCCAGGTGAACACCGTCCTGCCGGGTTGGATCGACACCGATCTCACGCGCCGGGCGCGGCAGGACATTCCCGAACTCCACGACCGGGTGTTGCAGCGAACCCCGACGGGTCGCTGGGGTGTGCCGGAGGATCATGCGGGGGTGGCTGTCTTCCTTGCGAGTGCAGCGTCGGATTTCGTGACAGGGACCTCGATTCCGGTAGATGGCGGTTACGGGATCAACGGCTAACGCCGACCGCCGCGACCGCCACCGTCATTCCCGCGAAAGCGGGAATCCATGCCTGAGGCTTACTTATTGCCAATTATTCGATAGCGACTCTCAGGCGTGGTTTCCGGGTTCGCCCGCCGGCGCCCCGGAATGACGGATAGGTGCAGAATTACTCAGCGGCGGCACGGTCCGCGGGCGCTAGCCAGGTCTCGAAATCGGCCATGGCGCGGGCGGTATAGGCGCGTTTCCGATCACGGCCCTTGGGACGCTTGCCCTCGACCTGTAGCGGCGGGAAGAGACCGAAATTCACGTTCATCGGTTGGAAGGTCTCGGCTTCGGCACCGCCCGTGATATGGCGGAGGAGGGCGCCCATGGCGGTTGTCTCCGGCGGTGGAGTTGATACCTTGCCCCGCTGTTCGGCCACAGCGAAGCGGCCCGCCAGGATCCCGATCGCCGCCGATTCAACATAACCTTCGACGCCGGTAATCTGGCCCGCGAAACGAAGCCGGGGCGCCGCCTTCAATCGGAGTTCGGCGTCCAATAGCTTCGGGCTGTTAAGGAAGGTGTTCCGGTGAATGCCGCCGAGGCGGGCGAATTCGGCCGATTGCAGGCCCGGGATCATCCGGAAAACCTCACCCTGGGCGCCGTGCTTCAGCTTCGTCTGAAATCCGACCATGTTGAAAAGCGTGCCAAGCGCATTGTCCTGACGAAGTTGGACCACCGCATGCGGGCGCCGCCTGGTATTGGGGTCGGTCAAGCCGACTGGCTTCATCGGGCCGAAGCGGAGCGTCTCGAACCCGCGCGCCGCCATGACCTCAACCGGAAGGCAGCCTTCGAAATAGGGGGTGTCGCGTTCCCAATCGCGGAACTCGGTCATCTCGCCCGCCAGCATCGCCTCGATGAAGGCCGTATATTCGGCCTCGTCCAAGGGGCAGTTAATGTAATCCTTGCCGTCTCCCTTGTCGTAGCGCGACTGGAACCAGGCCCGCGACATGTCGATGCTGTCGCGGTGGACGATGGGGGCGATGGCATCGAAGAAGGCGAGGGCGTCTTCACCGGTTGTCTCTAGAATGGCCTCTCCGAGCGCGGGCGAGGTGAGGGGGCCGGTCGCGATGATGACGCTCCGCCAATCCTCGGGTGGAAGGCCGTCAATTTCCTCGCGGCGAATTTCGATTAGCGGCTCCGCTGAAAGCGCCGCCGAGACGGCCTCGCTGAAGCCGACACGGTCCACCGCAAGCGCGCCACCCGCCGGCACTTTGTGGGTGTCGGCGGCTTGCATGATCAGCGAATTGCAGCGCCGCATCTCGGCATGAAGGAGGCCCACCGCATTGTATTCGGCGTCGTCCGAGCGGAGGGAGTTCGAGCAGACCAGTTCCGCCAGCCCATCGGTCACATGGGCCTCGGTGCCGCGAACCGGGCGCATCTCGTGAAGGATCACCGCCAAGCCGAGACGCGCGGCCTGCCAGGCTGCCTCGCTTCCCGCGAGACCGCCGCCGACGATGTGGATCGGTTCGGCTGTCATAACCCGTGAGATACCCAAGTCCGCGCGCCGGAGCAAGCCGCCGGGTTGACAGCGGAACCCTCCGGCGGGAGGGTTTTGGATGGTCGAGGAGAGCAGCCAGGAAGATCGTATCGTCGACGCCGCCTTGGAGATGGCCGCGGAACGGGGCTGGTCGCGTGTTCACCTCCACGAGATCGCCGCCGGACTCGATGTTTCGCTTGCTGAAATCAACGCCTGCTTTGCGGAGAAGGACGATATCGGCAACGCAGTATTGGCGCGGGGCGATGCGGCGATGCTGATGGCGGCGGATATCGAGGGATATCGCGACCTGCCGCCGCCCGAGCGATTGGAAGCGGCCATGATGGCCTGGTTCAAAGTCTTGACGCCGCACAAACGAGCGGTGCGCGCGATCCTCGGCTACAAATTACGGTTGGCGCATGTCCATCTCATGGCGGCACTTGTCGTTCGCCTGTCGCGTACGGTCCAATGGCTGCGGGAAGTGACCTTGTTGGGCGCGACGGGACGGCGCCAGCAGATGGAGGAGGTGGGCCTGAGCGTTCTCTTCTGCTCGACCGTGATCTGTTGGCTGGGTGAATCGGGCTCGGCGGACGAAAGGACTCGCAATTTCCTCCGTCGCGGCCTTGCCCGCTCGGACCGGCTGATGGGCCGGATCTGGCCGACGAATTAGGCTCTTTTCCGCGCGCGCTTCTTGGCCTTTTTGGGCAATAGAGGCGCCAGATACCCGGCCGTATAACCCTCGCCGCGGGCCGCGACGGTCTCCGGCGTTCCCGTTGCCACGATATTGCCGCCGTCGATATCGCCGCCCTCGGGGCCGAGGTCGATGACATGATCGGCGGTTTTCACGACTTCCAGATTGTGCTCGATCACGACGACCGTGTTGCCGTGATCGACCAGCGCATGCAGGACTTCCATGAGCCGCCGGACGTCCTCGAAGTGGAGGCCCGTCGTCGGTTCATCCAGGATATAAAACGTCCGGCCCGTCGCCTTCCGCGACAGTTCCTTCGCCAGCTTTACCCGCTGTGCCTCGCCGCCCGAGAGGGTCGTCGCCGGCTGGCCGATCCGGATATAACCGAGCCCGACCCGTTGCAGGGTCACGAACTTCTCGCGGATCGCCGGGACCGCCCGGAAGAACTCCGCCCCTTCCTCGACCGTCATCTGCAGGACGTCCGAGATCGATTTGTCGCGGAACTTGATCTCCAGGGTCTCGCGGTTGTAGCGCTCGCCCTTGCAGGTATCGCACTGGACGTAGATGTCGGGCAAAAAATGCATCTCGATCTTGATGACGCCGTCGCCCTGACAGGCCTCGCAGCGGCCGCCCTTTACGTTGAAGGAAAAGCGCCCCGGCGCGTAACCGCGCGCCTTCGCCTCCGGCAGGCCGGCGAACCATTCGCGGATCGGCGTGAAGGCGCCGGTATAGGTGGCGGGATTCGAGCGCGGTGTGCGGCCGATCGGCGACTGGTCGATGTCGATGACCTTGTCGAGATATTCAACGCCGCGGAGTTTATCGAAGGTCCCCGGGACGACGCGCGTGCCGTGCAGGCGGCGGGCGAGAGCGTTGTAGACGGTCTCGATCACAAGGGTGGATTTGCCGCTGCCGGAAACGCCGGTCACGCAGATGAAGGTGCCGAGGGGAAACTCGACCTCGACATCCTTCAGATTGTTGGCCTGGGCGCCGGTGATGCTCAAAACCTGACCCTTCTGACCCTTGCGGCGGGTCTCCGGTACCGGAATTTGGCGGGTTCGCGTCAGATATTGGCCGGTCAGGCTTTCCGGGCTGGTCATGACGTCCGCCGGCGTGCCGCGTGCGATGATGTGGCCGCCATGCACGCCGGCGCCCGGGCCGAGATCGACCAGATAATCGGCCGCCAGGATGGCTTCCTCGTCATGCTCGACGACGATCACCGTATTACCGAGGTCGCGAAGATGTTTCAGGGTTTCCAGGAGCCGCGCGTTGTCGCGGGCGTGAAGTCCGATCGACGGCTCATCGAGCACATAGAGGACCCCCATCAACCCGGAGCCGATCTGCGACGCTAAGCGGATGCGCTGACTCTCGCCGCCCGAAAGCGTACCCGAGGATCGGCTCAACATCAGGTAGTTGAGGCCGACGTTGGAGAGAAACCCGAGGCGCTCGTTGATCTCTTTCATAATTCGTTCGCCGATCTGCAACTGGGTCTCGTTCAGGACGGCGGGCAGGGCGCCGAACCAGTGTTTCGCCTCAAGGATCGACATCTCGGCGACTTCACTGATGTGGAGCGTGCCGATCTTGACCGCCAAGGCCTCTGGTTTCAGGCGGTGGCCGCTGCAAACGTTGCAGGGGTGGATGCTTTGATAACGCTCCAATTCCTCACGCACCCAATTGCTGTCGGTTTCGCGCCAACGCCGCTCCATGTTGGGGACTACGCCCTCGAAGGGTTTGCTCGTGCTGTAGGTGCGGAGCCCGTCATCGTACTCCATGGTGATTTCGTCTTTTCCACTGCCGTGCAGAATCGCGTGTTTCACCTCCTTCGGCAGATCCGTGAAAGGCGTCTGCATGCGCACACCATAATGACGCGCCAGACTGTGCAGTGTCTGACGGTAATAGGGCGAGGAACTGTTGGCCCAGGGCGAGACCGCGCCGTCCGAAAGCGACTTCGAATCGTCCGGTACCACCATATCCGGATCGAAATACAGTTTCGTGCCAAGGCCGTCGCAGGTCGGGCAGGCGCCGAACGGGTTGTTGAAGGAGAACAGCCGGGGTTCGATCTCGTCAATCGTGAAGCCGGATTTCGGGCAGGCGAAACGGGCGGAAAATATGGTTCGGGTTTCGGTATCGGCCTCCTCGGCGATGGCCAGGCCGTCGGCGAGCTCAAGCGCGGTTTCAAGCGAATCGGCGAGGCGCGTCTCCAACCCTTCGCGCACCACCACGCGATCGACCACGACCTCGATGTCGTGTTTGCGGTTCTTGTCGAGTTTCGGCGGCGACTCGATCTCATGAAGCTCGCCATCGATCTTGACGCGTTGGAAACCCCGCTTCTGCAGATCCTTCAATTCGCGCCGGTATTCACCCTTCCGGCCGCGGATGATCGGCGCCAAGAGGTAGAGACGCGTTCCCTCCGGCATTTCGGTCACCCGGTCGACCATCTGGCTCACGGTTTGACTTTCGATCGGCAAACCCGTCGCCGGGGAGTAGGGCACGCCGATGCGCGCGAACAGGAGGCGCATGTAGTCGTAGATTTCGGTCACGGTGCCGACGGTCGAGCGGGGATTGCGGCTCGTCGTCTTCTGTTCGATCGAAATCGCCGGCGAGAGACCGTCGATCGAGTCGACATCCGGCTTCTGCATCAATTCTAGGAATTGCCGCGCATACGCCGAAAGGCTTTCGACGTAGCGGCGCTGACCTTCGGCATAAATGGTATCGAAGGCGAGCGACGATTTGCCCGATCCCGACAGGCCGGTGAGGACGATCAACTCGTCTCGCGGCAGGTCGATATCGACATTTTTCAAGTTATGCTCGCGGGCACCGCGAACTTCGATTCTATCGGCCATGAACTATTCCGGCACCAATCGGGGAAGCGAACCGGAATATAGAGCCAAGAACCGGGTGACGCGACCCCGGAATTGCCGAAAAATGTCCGCGACTCGGGGGCGACTCGGGTCTAAAGCGTTGGCTCGGCCAATCGCCTGCGGGTATTATGGCCGCTCGCAAGAAATTTCAGCAAAATCGCAGACGAGGATCGAGTCCGATGGCAGGCAGCGTCAACAAGGTGATTTTGGTCGGCAATCTGGGTCGCGATCCCGAAGTCCGCACCATGCAGAACGGCGGGAAGGTCTGTAATCTTTCGGTCGCCACTTCCGAGCGCTGGAAGGATCGGAATTCCGGCGAGCAACAGGAACGCACCGAATGGCATCGGGTGGTGATCTTCGACGACCGCCTCGTCGACGTCGCCGAGCGCTTTCTCCAGAAGGGTCGAAAGGTTTTTCTGGAGGGCGAACTCAAGACGCGGAAATGGCAGGATCAATCGGGCCAAGACCGGTATTCGACCGAGGTGGTCCTGAACCGTTTCAGGGGCCAGCTCGTCTTGCTGGATTCGCGGAGCGACGCCGGAGCGGGTGCTGGCGGCGGCTATGAGTCGAGTGGCGATTACGGTGGCGCGCCGCAAGGCGGGGGTGCCCCCGATATGGCCGGCGGACCCGCCAATGGCGACCTCGACGACGAGATTCCCTTTTAGGCCGGCAAGCGCCGATTTAATGACCCGTTGAAGGCCCGAATCTCCCTTATATAGTTGTTCGGAGGCCGGCTATCTGCTAGATTTTGTTGGTTCCATGCCGTTTGGCGCGTGGCCCGTTCCACGCTTTTCGAAGACGACTTATAGACGCCCGATAACTCCTTGAGCACACAGCCACCAAGCGAAACTCCCTTCGATATCGACAATATTTCGATCGAAGAGGAGATGAAGCGATCTTATCTCGATTACGCCATGAGCGTGATCGTGAGCCGGGCCCTGCCCGACGTTCGCGATGGGCTGAAACCGGTCCATCGGCGCATCCTCTATTCGATGCACGAAAACGGCTATGATTCGAACAAGCCCTACCGCAAGTCGGCCCGCATCGTCGGTGACGTGATGGGCCGATACCATCCCCATGGCGATCAGGCGATCTACGATGCGATGGTGCGGATGGCACAGTATTTCTCGATGCGCCTGCCGTTGATCGACGGGCAGGGGAATTTCGGCTCGATGGACGGCGATCCCCCTGCGGCGATGCGCTACACGGAAGCCCGCCTGGCGCCGCCCGCCGAATCGCTGCTCGACGATATCGATCAGGAAACTGTCGATTTCCAGGCCAATTACGACGAGACGGTGGAGGAGCCGGTCGTCCTGCCGGCCCGATATCCGAACATGCTCATTAATGGCGCCGGCGGGATCGCGGTCGGCATGGCGACGAACATACCGCCGCATAATCTCGGCGAGGTGATCGATGCCTGTATCGCCTATATCGAGGACCCGGAGATCGACGTCGAGGATTTGATGTCCCACGTCGCCGGTCCCGATTTCCCGACCGGCGGGATTATCCTCGGCCGGTCGGGCATCCGCTCGGCCTTCATGACCGGGCGCGGTTCGGTGATGATGCGGAGCCGCACGCATATCGAGGAGATCCGCAACGACCGCGAGGCGATCATCGTCACCGAGGTGCCCTATCAGGTGAACAAGGCCCGGATGCTCGAGCGGATCGCCGGCATGGTGCGCGAAAAGCAGATCGAAGGGATTTCCGACCTTCGCGACGAATCCGATCGCGAGGGGCTCCGTGTCGTGATCGAATTGCGCCGGGACGCCATTTCTGAGGTCGTTTTGGCGCAACTCTTCCGCCATACCCAGCTGCAGACGAGCTTCGGCGTGAACATGCTGGCGCTGAACGGCGGCCGGCCGGAGGTCATGAACCTGCGAGACGTCATCGCGGCATTCGTCGCGTTCCGCGAGGAGGTGATTACCCGGCGCACGGTCTTCCAGCTCAAGAAAGCCCGCGAACGCGCACACATCTTGGCGGGCCTTCTGGTCGCCATCAGCAATCTCGACCCGGTTATCGAATTGATCCGCAGCGCGGCCGATCCGGCGGCCGCCAGGGCGGAATTGATGGCGGTGGACTGGCCGGCGGGCGAGGTCGAGGCCTTCATCCAGCTGATCGACGATCCCGGCCATCAGGTCGTCGACGGGAAGTATCGACTGTCCGAGGCACAGGCCCGCGCGATTCTCGAACTCCGTCTGCAACGTTTGACCGGAATGGAGCGCGACAAGCTCGCCGACGAAACCAAGCAACTCGCGGACCGGATCGGTGGTTTTCTCGATATTCTCGGCTCTCGCGAAAAATTGTTTGGCGTGATGCGCGATGAACTTGGGGAAATGCGCGAGAAATTCGGAACACCCCGGCGGACCGCGATCGAGGATCTCGAGTTCGAGCATGACATCGAGGATTTGATCCAGCGCGAGGATATGGTCGTCACGGTCACCCATGGCGGTTATATCAAACGGGTTCCGCTTTCGACCTATCGCGCCCAGCGCCGGGGCGGGAAGGGACGCTCCGGCATGAACACGCGGGAGGACGATTTCGTCAGCCGCGTTTTCGTGACCTCGACCCATACGCCGGTCCTGTTCTTCTCCTCGAAGGGGATCGTCTATTTGATGAAGGTCTACAAGCTGCCGCTTGGAAGTCCGACGGCGCGCGGCAAGGCGATGGTCAATCTCCTGCCCTTGGAGGAGGATGAAACCATCAGCACCGTGATGCCGCTTCCCGAAGACGAAGAAAGCTGGGAAGAGCTTTTCGTCATGCTGTCGACGGCGAGTGGCGGTATTCGGCGGAACCGGCTCTCGGACTTCGTAAACGTCAAGGCAAACGGCAAGATCGCGATGAAATTGGAGGACGGCGACAGTCTCGTGAACGTTGCCGTCTGCTCCGAAGATGAAGACATCCTACTCGCGACCCGTGACGGAATGTGCATTCGCTCGAGGGTGACCGAGGTGCGTGTCTTTAGCGGACGAACGTCGACCGGCGTTCGCGGTATTCGGTTGGCGAGCGGCGATGAAGTGATTTCGATGACGATCCTGCGTCACAGCGATCTCGATACCGAAACACGCGATGAATATCTTCGCTGCGCCAGTGAACGCCGCCGGGCGTCGGAGGACGAAGAGGGCGAGGCCGCGGCCGCGGCCACGGAAGGACGCCAATGCGAGCTTTCCGAGGAAGTCTTTCAGGAATTGGCCGACGCCGAACAGTTTATTTTGACCGTGACGGAACGCGGATTCGGCAAACGAAGCTCGGCCTACGAGTATCGAACCACCGGACGCGGTGGCAAGGGCATCGCCAATATCGAGAAGAGCGAGCGGAACGGAAATGTCGTCGGCTCTTTCCCTGTCGGTTCTTCGGACCAAATTATGCTGGTGACCGATGGCGGTCAGCTCATTCGATCTCCGGTTGACGATATCAGGATCGCCGGACGCCGGACACAGGGCGTTACCTTGTTCCGGATCGAGGAAGATGAACGGGTCGTATCGGTCGCGCATTTGGGTGACGTGAACGGCAATGGCGGCGAAGAAGCTTCGGAAGATACCGATGACGCCGCGGAAGAGGAAATAGACGATGGCGACGCATAAGACCGGTGTTTATCCGGGAACATTCGATCCGGTTACGAACGGTCATGTCGATATCATCACGCGGGCGGCGACACATGTCGTCGAGCGCCTGATCGTCGGCGTGGCGATGAATATCGGCAAGGCGCCGCTATTCACGGTCGAGGAACGCTGTGCCATCGTCCAGCGCGAGATCGACGAGGCGCCGGAACTTCAGGATTGCATTGTCGAGGTTCAGACCTTCGATAATTTGCTGGTCGACTTTGCGGCCAAGGTCGGGGCGGATGTTGTCGTTCGCGGACTTCGCGCGGTCTCGGATTTTGAGTATGAATTTCAGATGGCCGGGATGAACCGGCGTTTACAGCCGCAGATCGAGACCGTCTTCTTGATGGCATCGGACCGAAATCAATTCATTGCGTCTCGATTCGTCAAGGAAATCGGGCTGATGGGTGGCGAGGTTCGTCATTTCGTGCCGGATCGCGTGGCGATCGCCTTGGAAGAAAAAGTCAGGGACCGCCGCGACGCCGCCGAGTAGGCGCTCTCACTTCACCCGAAATTTCTTCGGAATAAAATATAGATGGTCGGTCTTCTCGGTCGCGAGATGGCACGGTATGCAAAATTTCACGGCCTTGGAATTGGTTCCCTTGGTTTCCCCGAATAGTGTCCCGTCGGGCATGATCATGCTGTATCGCCAATCGCCGCTGACGTAATTGAACCCGGCCGGCATTTTTTCCATGAGGAAAAGCGGCCCCGGCGTAACTTTCCCCTTGGCATCCATCGTGAAGCTGTCCTTCGCGATCACGGAACCCGCGGGCAGGCGCCCGGCTCTCTCATATTTTCCATAAGAAGCAGCCGCCTCGTTCGCATAGTTGCTCAGGAACCGCCGGCCGTGGCTCGAGGATTTATAAGGATAGGTGTTGTAGCGCTTCCATGCCCGATAGGCGCGGGCGATATCGTTTCCGGACGCGGCATACCCCTTGGCGAGGTTTTTGACGATGCCCGCGTAGACCTTGGCGGCGCCTTCTGGCGTCAGCTTGGCGACGCTTGGTGCGCGGAAATGACGCCGCGGTGCGCGGGGGTCTCCGCTGATCTGCGCCAATTGGTAAGCCGCGACCGGGGATGACGTCGGTTTATCCTCGGCCATCGATACCGTAGACGCGGTTGCAATTATCAATATGACTGCCAATCCGAACAAGTTGATGGGGAAAGGCGGCAGCGGGTGAACGGTCTTTCCGGGCGCGAGGGTCAATGCGGGCAAATCCGTGTTGCTGTATCTGTTTTTGTTGGATTGAAATTCGTCGAATTGGCGCAAATTTGCAATTCAAGGCTCTTCAACTACGCGTGTCGGGAACGTGCGGCGACGTGAAGGAATCTTCAAAAAGCGTGTCGTTAAGGATTCCGTTAACCATTTCCTCTAGAATGAAGACTGGTACCCCTCGAGGCGGTTAGGATTTTTGTATCGTTGCGGCGGGATCGATGAAAGTCACGGTTTTAAGACACGATCGAATTGTATTGGGAGGGGAGCGGGCGCACGGTGCCTGCCGCGTTGCGTAGGATGTCCATGTCGGATACTAGCGGAGAATCAGCTTCCCGGCCCTGGCACGAATATGCCGATCGGGTGTTCGAAGCGTTTCTTGAGAATCCTTCGACCGAGGAAATGCGCGACCGCGTCCGAGGAACAAATATTAATGAGGAAACTCTCCTCGCAACAGATTATCTGAATCATTTCAACGAAGTAGCGATGATTATCGAAATGGTGCCGGACATGCCGGACTTCGTCGAAGAGATAAAGGCCTGGTCTCCCAAAAGTTACAAGGCGCATTTCGGCGAGAGCACTTTTTCGGACAAGGACCTGGCGATCGCCGCCTATGACTGCGTGCCGACACTCTATTTCGCGGCTTTCGAAGATGCCGTATCGAAGGCGAACAAGGCGGTTGCGAACTGCGTGCCGCGCCTTGAGGAGGCCGCCGCCACGGGGGATCGCGATATGATCGCGATCGTTACGGCCGAGGTTTGCGCGGAAATCGAGGAACTCATGAGCGCCATGCGCGGGATCGTCAATGGCGATGTCGGCACCCTGGCGCAATCGCAGATCGACGATATCCTGGAGGACGACACCGGCGGACCGCCGGATTTGAAGCAGGATTCGATTGATTCGCTCTTCGATTGACCCTACATCGGGATCGCACGAAAACCACGGGGTAGGAAGACGTGGCGGCTGAAGCTCCGCACGTGATGCACGTCATCACCGATCTCGATGTCGGCGGGGCCGAAAGGATGCTCACCTCCTATTTGACGGCGCCGCGGCCAGGGGCGGGGCAGGTGACAGTCGTCAGCCTGATTTCCAACGGCTATTTCGCGAAGGCGTTGCGCAATTCGGGAATCGAGGTTCAGGAACTTGGCATGGGGAGCGGCCTGGCCAATCTGAAGGCGCTCTTTCGGTTGGCCGGTCTAATTCGACGCTACCACCCGGATGTTCTGCAAAGCTGGATGTATCATGCGGATCTTTTGGCAACATTCGGGCTGATGCTATCGGGACGACGGCGGAAGACGCGCCTTATATGGGGAGTCCGCTGTTCGGATATGGACACAAGCCGCTACGGCGTGGTTCTAAGAATGGTCATCCGCCTTTCCGCGTTGTTGTCCGGCCTGCCTGACGCGGTCGTCGCGAACTCGCATGCGGGTCGGCGGGTTCACCAGGCGCTTGGTTATCGAACCCGGCGATTCGATGTTATTCCGAACGGTGTCGATACCTCCCAGTTCAAGCCGGATGAGATCGCCCGTCGCGAGATACGCGAAGAACTCGGCATCAACGAAACGGCCAAGGTCGCCGTTCTCGTCGCCCGCCGGGATCCGATGAAGGATCACGAGACTTTTATTGCGGCCTTGGATACGTCGCCCGAGATCGTCGGCATCGTTGCCGGCCTGGGTACCGAAACCTTGCCCGATCGGCCGAACCTCCGCCGGCTCGGCCGACGCGACGATATCGAACGAGTATACGCGGCGAGCGATGTCGTGGTGCTGTCCTCGGCGTTTGGCGAGGGATTTCCAAACGTACTCGTCGAGGGGATGGCCACGGGGTTGGTGCCGGTGGCGACCGATGTGGGGGACAGTGCACTCATCGTCGACAATGTCGGCGAAGTTGTTCCACCGAAGGATTCCGATGCTCTCGCGGCCGCGCTTCGACGGATTGCGGCCCTCGATTTCGATGGTTTTCGGTCTCGTGGCACCGCCGCACGAGCAAGGACGGAGGCGGATTTTTCGCTTTCGCGTGCGGTGACGGCGTTCGACACGCTTTATCACGAGATGCTTTCCGCCGCCGATTAATTTCGTGGTTTTACCTCTTGTACCGGCGGATTGAGCGGCGTTTCGCTGATCGCCGGATTGACCACCTGCTCATGGCGTCGTGCCACGGTGATGGTGATGACTGTGCCGCCCAAGGTCTTGCGCTCGATCTGGACGGTCGCGGCGCGATTGTCCCGTGTATAAGTCAGGACGCTTGTACCTGCTTGGACACTCATGACCGGTGTCCACTCGAACCGTGGCATCTCCGTTGAATAAAAAGCGTAGGCCACTGTTGCGGAAACCTCGGTCTCCATGACCAACCGCCCCGTCCATTCGTCTTGTCCGCTGAGGATTAGCGAACGTTCGGCATCGAAATGGGCGCCCGTTGGAATCGGCAGGTCGGTGACCGGTCGTGTCGCGGCGGCTTTGTCCGATAGTGGCGATTTCGACTGGGTGGGCGATAACGCATCGTTCGTGGAACAAGCCGCGAGAGCCGTCAAACCGATGGCGGCGATCATCCAATGAAATTTCGGCACGGAAAGCATGGTCCTTCAACCTATCATATGCGCCTGCACCGACAACATGGATGATCATTCGTTTTCGCTGAATTCCGAAATTTTACACGTCGTACCGGTGCTCGATGAAGGGAATGGATTTCAGCTTGACGCTCGCCGAGGTGGCGGCTCAATTACTCCATCCGCTGAAACGATGGAATTGGGTAGATGAAACTTGGTGTTGCGTTCCCCTCGAGCGAGATCGGTAATGACCCGATCATGATCCGCGATTTTGCGCAGGCGGTCGAGGATCTCGGCTATGAATATCTGACCGCGATTGATCATGTCTTGCAGTCCCGGACCGCGGTCGCAGACGATTTCCGGGCCTATTATGTGGTCGATACGCCGTTTCACGAGCCTTTCATCCTGTTCGGTTTTCTCGCCGGCGTGACCCGGCGGCTCGAATTCACCACTGCGATCTTGATCCTGCCGCAGCGCGCGACCGTTTTGGTCGCCAAACAGGCGGCCGAGCTTGATGTTCTCTCGG
Organism: uncultured Rhodospirillaceae bacterium; assembly: GCA_964408805.1. Classification (GTDB taxonomy): domain Bacteria; phylum Pseudomonadota; class Alphaproteobacteria; order UBA8366; family UBA8366; genus CAYPAV01. The sequence continues at coordinate 110,967 of CAYPAV010000009.1, forward strand.
AGGGGCGCTTGCGCCTTGGGGTGGGGATCGGCTGGAACGACCTCGAATTCGAGGCCATGGAGCAGAACTTCAAGAATCGCGGCCGGCGCGTTTCGGAACAGATCGACCTGATGCGCCTACTCTGGACCAACAAGGTAGTGAACTACGAGGGCGAGTTCCACAAGATCGAGGATGCCGGCATTAATCCGCGCCCCGTTCAGCAGCCCATCCCAGTATGGATCGGCGCCTTCGTCGAGCCGGCGATCCGCCGCGCCGGACGGGTCGCGGACGGTTGGCTGATGAACCCGCGCGTGCCGGTTGGCGACGAGGCCGAGCAACTTCTCGAGGTGTTTCGGGGAAGTGCTCGCAAGGCGGGACGTGATGCCGATTCGCTCGGCGTCGATGCGACATTGCTAATGGGCGACCGCGGGCCGCAGGCCTGGGCCCAGGACGCGGAGCGCTGGAAGGAATTGGGGGCGACCCACCTGACCTTCCGAACCATGGCCCACGATCTCCCGTCGATCGACGCGCATATGGAAGCGATTCGGAAGTTCAAGGAGACTTATGCCTCGGGTTAAACCTTAGGCCTCGGCCAGATGCGGGATGACGTCCCGGCCAAAGCGCTCGATCGCGCCCATGATCTCCTTGTGCGGCGGCCCGCCGGAATGGGCGTGGCGCAGGCGAAGGATGAAATAGTCCGTTCCGATGGCCTCGCTCCAGCGGCGGAATTCGGCGACGCATTCCTCTGGCGCGCCGGTGATGATTCGGTCCTTCCAGACGTTTTCGAATTGGAATTCATCTTCCGATTTGAAATTCTGAAAAGCGACGGCCTTGTTTCGCCAGTAGTATTTGTAGGCATCCATCACTTCGGGGCCATAGACGCGGGCTGCATCCTCCAGGCTATCGGCGACCCACGCATCGCGCATGAGAATGATTCGGGGCTCCCGCCCCGCCGTCTCGGCCGCTTTACGATAACGCTCGGCGAGTTCCTGATTTTCGGCCAGCGTCATGCTGGGGCCGATCACGATGGCGTCGCCGAGGCGGCCCGCGCGCTCCACCGCCGCCGGCACCCAGGCGCCGATCCAAAGCGGCGGACCCGGCCGCTGTATGGGCCGCGGCAGGACACGGACATCGTCGATCTTGAAGTCCTTCCCGTCGTAAGAGAATTGCTCGCCCGTCCAGGCCGTCCGTAGAATTTCGAGGGCCTCCTCGAAGCGCGGGACGCGCCGCCGTTTTTCGATATTGAAGGCGCGAAAATCCGCATCCTGATAGCCAAGCCCAACCCCAAGCACCACGCGGCCGCCCGACACGATATCCAGTGTCACGACGTCCTCCGCAACCCGAAGCGGATGATGCAACGGCAGGAGCAGCACCGAGGTTCCGATCTGAATTCGTTTCGTCCGCGCCGCAACGGCGCTGCAGACGATTAGCGGCGACGGTAGGAAGCCGTCCCTGTCCTGGTGGTGCTCGCCGAAGAAGAAGCCGTGAAAGCCCGAAGCTTCCGCGAGTTCGGCCTCCGCGATGGCTTCCTGTACGCAACGGTCGAGATCGTCCCCACGCGGGGGGTTGGCGATTGAGCTATAGAGTCCGAGCTTGATCATTCCTGCTTTCCATTTCTCTCATTCACGGCCCGCCACATGTCGGCGGAGGCGGCGGTCCCGCTTCAAATGCCATTCCCGGCGCATTGCCTCGGCGCGGGCGGGATGGCGTTCGGCATAGAGCAAGACCCATTTCCGACCGCGCGTCGAGCGGGCACCCTTGCCCGAATTATGCGCCGCGAGGCGTTGCTCCAAATCCGTCGTCCAGCCGACATAGGTTCGGTAACGCCCCTTTTCGGCGCATCCAAGGATATAGACGAAGCAAGCCAATTTCGAATGCACCGTTCCGTATTCAGTCGAGTGGAATGTTCTTGCCGCGTCCGCGCTTCAGGTCGCCGCGCCGTTTCTTGGCGTCCACCCGGCGCCTCTTTGCCGCCAGGGTCGGCCGGGTCGGCCGCCGATGCTTCGGCGGGACGGCCGCCTCCCGAATCAGGGCTATTAGACGTTGGAGGGCGTCCTGGCGATTTCGTTCCCGCGTGCGATGGCGACTGGCTGAAATAATGAGAATACCCTGGCGGGTCATCCGTCTGCCTGAAAGTTGCTTCAAGCGCTCGAATATGTTGCGCGTCAGTTGATCGCTACGCGCCGCATCGAAGCGCAATTGGACTGCGGTCGCGACTTTGTTCACGTTCTGCCCGCCGGGACCGGGAGATCGGATAAAGCGTTCCTCGATCTTGCTCTCGTCGAGGGTGATGTCGTCGGTGACCGTTATCATGGCGAATTTCGGCAAGGCATGGACTGGGAAGCGGTCTGTTCAGCGCGAGGTCACGACGGAATCGAGGTTATCCTCACCCTCGAAGATGCAGGAGCAATCGCCTTCCATTGAGACCAACGACAGGTCCGTCTTCGCTGTTATCTGGTCGTTTCGGCTTTCGATCGCCGCGAGCGCGCCATAGGTCGCCAATGCCGTTCCCAGGCAAATTGCGACAATTAATGAATTTTCCATTCGGCACCGCATGAGACCGACTTTCCCAAACCGTCATCCCGTTCTCGTGCGACCTTACTTCGATTCGCTTCATTTCCCAAATCAAGCACGATTTGGTCGCGAAATGTTGTTAAACTTACTTCGATCGACTGTCGATTCGGCAGCTACAGCGAGGCGAGAGTGATGATCCGAAACGAAAACAATTCTTGGAGTCGTGCCCGCGATTCCATCGTTCTCTGCGCGACCGCATATTTATTCTTGCAAGGCGTTTCAGGCCCTGCGACGGCGGCGGAGAACGTTATCGATTTGCGCCGGGCCGGCTGGGTGGTCGTTGGAAAGGAAGGTCGGCTTGAGCAACGGCCCGGCCAGCCGCCCTATCGAACCCGACAGCGTGTCGTTCACGTCACCACTTTCGTCATGGAGAAAGATGGACGACGCAAGGTTTGTACGCTCGCCTACGACAGCCAGCTCGATTCCTTCGACGAAAAATGCCGCGACCCGGAATAAGTCCGGCCTAACCTGTGAATTTTTGGGAATTCCGAGATGAGATTTTGCTTTCTTCTGGGCCTCGCACTTTGTCTGTTCGCAAGCCATTCGGCCGCGAAGCCGATCTGGGAAATCGCGGTGACATGGACTTGCAAATCCGAATCGCATTTCAAGATACACTTGGAGGGGCGTAACCTTCAGGTGAACACCGAGCGGAACACCATGCGCTTCGACTTCGATCGGTCGATGGTCACCTCCGCCTTCGGCAATCAGGCGGGCGAGGTGATTGCCCGAAAGTATTACGCCAGCCAAATCGGCAACTCGAACTATATCGTGATTCAGTGGAAATTCGGCATCTACAACTCGACCATTTTCGAGAAGAACGGCGAGTACTGGCTGAGTTCCGCCTCGGGCCACGCGGACAGCGACCGCATGTTGTGGATCAGCAACTACCGATGCCGGCCGGAAAGCTAGGCACGCCCGGATAATAATTTAGAGTTGGGGAGGACGAACGAATGACACTGACACTCGATGAAGCGAACCGCATCGCGGCGGGTGCCGTCGCGGAGGCCGAGAAACTGGGTATCAAAATCAATGTCGCGGTCTGCGATGTCGGTGGGCGATTGAAGGCCTTTCAACGGATGGACGACACCATGTGGGCGGGAGTCTATGGCAGCCAGGGGAAAGCCATCGCCTCGGCCGCTTTCGGCCGGCCCAGCGGCGAGTTGATGGAGCGTGCGGATCATCCGACCTTCCGCGGCATTCACGCGGCCGAAGGCGCCCATATGATCTTCGGCCAGGGTGCGGTGCCGATCCTCCGCGACGGCGTCGTCGTGGGGGCCTGCGGCGTTGGTGGCGGCACCGGCCAGGAAGACGAGGATTGTGCGCGGGCCGGGGTCGATCTCTTTTAGGACGATCCGGCGATGGCCGAGCCTATTACGAAACTTTGGCACGCGGCCCGTTTTGGGGAATTGTCCGACGTAAAGCGCCTGCTGGCGCAACGGGCTTCGGTGGACGAGGCCGATATTTTCGGCATGAGCGGGCTGCATTGGGCGGCCTATGGCGGCAAGGCGGCGGTCGCGAAACTGCTTCTTTCGGCGGGGGCGAATGTCAACGTTCGCGACACCTCCGGCGAGACGCCGCTTCATTACGCCTCGACCCGCGGGCCAATCGACCTCGCGGAACTTCTGATCGCGGCCGGCGCCGATGTCAACGCGGCGGATGCGATCGGCCAGCGTCCGCTCCACTATGCCGCCATCTGGAACGGTCGCATCGGCACCTCCACCCTCCTGATCGCCCATGGCGCCGATGTCAACGCGCGCGATCAGGACGGTAATTCTCCGCTGGACTTGGCGGAGGACCGCTTGTTCGATGATCTCGCGGCACTCCTCCGCAAACACGGTGCTCGTCCGAAAGGCAAGTAGAGGGAGCGCGTCGGGTGTGGTGAATATTGAACGATGTAGAAAGTTGGATACTATCGATTTCGATCAATAGACGGTCCTGCAAGGGAATCGGCGTGCGGCGCATTCGGTCGAAGAGGAAACGAGGCCATGGAAAGACTAAAAGCCATTGTCGACGAGGCGATCGGGAAGCTGGAGGGAGTCGTCTCGAGCGACCGGTTGGACGAAGTCGCCAAGGTCATCGAAGCGGCGGTCATCCGGGGGATGCTCGAAGGTCAGCATAGGGCCGTCGACGCTTGCCATAATTACAGCGAGGCGGAGCAGGATATGGCACACAAGATCGCCACCGAAATTCGCAAGAAGAACGACGCGCTGATCGTCAATCTATCCAGTTTGCGCTGACCTTTCGGCCGGTCAAGGGGTTTCGGGCGGCTTCACCTTATTGTCGCCCTCGGACAGCAAGCGCCCAATCTCCTCGGCGGGACGGGGCCGGCTGTAGTGGAACCCCTGAATTTGGTTGCAGTCCAATGAGCGCAAGTAATCCAGTTGCTGGGTTGTCTCCACCCCTTCGGCGATCACCTTGAGGCCGAGATCCTTGGCCAAATCGATGGTCGCCTTGACGATGGCGACATCGTTGGCGTCCGTTGGCAGGCCGACGATGAACTCCTGTGCGATCTTCAGTTTGTAAACGGGGAATGTGCGGAGATATTTGAGTGACGAATACCCGGTGCCGAAATCGTCGATCGACAATTTAATGCCGTGTCCGCTCAATCGTCCGAGGATCGCGTGATAGCCGCGCATCGACTCCATGACCGTGCTTTCGGTCAATTCCAGCTCAAGTCTCTCGGCCGGCAGTCCGCTTCGCGAAAGCGTTGCCAATACCTGTTCGACGAGGCTCTGTTCCTTGAATTGCAGCGGCGAGAGGTTGACCGCCATAACACCTGGTAGAATCCCCTGATCGAACCAGAGGTGCGCCTGCCGGCAGGCCTCGTCGAGAATCCATTCGCCGAGCGGCAGGATCAGCCCGCTATCCTCCGCCACGCCGATGAATTCGTCCGGATAGATCAACCCGCGTTCGGGATGGTGCCACCGCACAAGGGCTTCGAGACCGACGATTCGATCCGATTCGGGGTCGACCTGCGGCTGGTAGTGCAGCTCGAACTCCTCACGCTCCAAGGCATGATGCAGTTGCGGGCTCAGCGTGACCTGCTTCCGCGCGACCAGATCGAGCGCATCCGTCTGAAAGCGGAAGGTGTTTCTGCCTTCCTCCTTGGCTTGGTGGAGCGCGTTTTCGGCCCGGTTCATCATGTCCTCTGGGCCTTCGATGGAACCGGCATGAACAACGATGCCGATGCTGGCGCTGGTATGGATATCCCGGCCATCGATTGTGAAGGGGAGGGCGAGTGAGTTCAGCACTTTTTGCGCCAAGGTCGCGGCGTGCGTCGGATCGCGAAGATCCGCTTGCAGGACCGCGAATTCATCGCCGCCGAAGCGTGCCACCGTATCGGTTTCGCGGAGGAATCCGGTCAACCGCTCGGCGAAGGCTCTCAGCAGGGCGTCGCCGGCTCGATGACCGAGTGCGTCGTTGACATCCTTGAAATGGTCCAGATCGAGAAAATGGACTGCGAAGAGCCCGGAATCGCGGTTCGCCCGTGCAATCGATTGGCTCAGGCGCTCCGCGAACAAGGCGCGGTTCGGAATATCGGTTAGCGAATCGTAGTGGGCGGGATGACGGGCTCCCCCGACAACCGGATCGGTGTCCTCGGCCTCTTCAACGAGACAAAATAGAACCAATTCGCCGCCGACTTCGATCGGGCCGGTTCGCATCTCGACGATCTTGACTGCACCGTCCGCCGCGCGATGCAATAGCGTGGAGCGGGCCTCCTTCTTCTCAGCGAGGCCGTTCAGCCATCCGATCATTTCGCCTTTTGAACGGGTATCGAGATGCTCCAAGGGCGCGCCGATCAACTCTTCGCGGGCGCAGCCGTAAAACGCGGCGGCGGCCGGATTGGCTTCGATAATGCGCGCCGTCTTCGGGTCGAGCACGAGAATCGAGGAAGAATTGTTTTCGAAGAGGTCGCGATAACCTGAATCAGTTTCGAACAAGGACACTTTCCTGGAACCGCGGTTTTCCCTTCAAGGGAACCGCTTTCGTTCTTACGGCCTGTCGGAAGAGGTAAGGTTTTCTATAAGAATAACCCTCTAACTCTTTGAAAAATATGGTGAGCCCGACAGGGGTCGAACCTGTGACAACCTGATTAAAAGTCAGGTGCTCTACCAACTGAGCTACGGGCCCGTCCATATCGCCCGGTGGGCGAGGAGAACATAGGGAGGCGGCGGGTTTGGGTCAATGGGGATTGGCTATTCGCCGCGGACTTCCTCGACCATGTCCACCAATTGCTCCACGTCCAGAATGACGAGGGCATCGCTGTCACGCTGCAGGATACCTTCGCGGGTCAAATCGCTGAACACCCGGGCGACGGTTTCGCGCGTCGTGCTGACGCGGCTCGCGACATCGCCGTGGATGGGAATCGGCGAAATTCGGGCGCTGTTGGCCTCTTCGTCTATGTCATCCTTGGCAAGGCGCAGAAGTTCCGCGTGGACCCGGTTATTCGCGCCGAGAGTGCTCAAATCCATGATCCGGTCGGTCGAGGCTCGGACGATCCCGGCCATGTCCTGCAACAATCCCACGGAGACGCGAGGATGCTCGATCAGAAGGTCGTTCAACGCATCCTGGGAGAGGCTGGCGATCAGGGACTCGCCGAGCGAGACCACATTCGCCGACCGCGGCTGGCTGTCGAGCGCCGCGAGTTCACCGAAATATTCACCGGTCTCGCGATCATCGAAGGTCACCTCGCGGCCGGAAAGAGAGTAGTTTACCACCCGTGCGCGGCCGGATACGACAAAACAGAGTTCGCAACTGTCACTCTGTCGGTCGAGAATCTGCTCGCTCGACTCGTAGGTGCGCCAACTGCATCGCTTGGCGAGCGCCTCCAGCGCTTCGTCCGATAAATCTTTCAGCAATCCGATACCCGCGAGGCTCGTCGTTTCGACATCGTTCATTATCGGGCTCGCTCCCATGGGCGATCTCTCGTCGCCCTGTTCAGTATTAGCATGATCGTACCGTCCCGCACACAAGGATTTAACGTGATTACGCCGCCTTCCGAGTGGCAATGACACCATCCTCCACTCGAATCCGCCAAATCAAAAGCGGTAGGTTGAGACAGGTGAAAAGTAGTGCCAGTTGCCAGGCACCGAAGGCCAGCGGCAGCACCGCGACCTCGAGCGCCACGATCAAGTAGTTGGGATGCCGGCACCAGCGATAGGGACCTCGCCGCACAAGGGGGGCATCCGCGATCGAGATAATTCGGGTGGTCCAATACCGTCCGAGGACGGCGATGACCCAGACGCGGCTAGCTTGCAGGATGACGAAGAAACCGATCAGCGGCCAGTTGATCGGCGTGATGGGAGCCGCGGCAACAAATAAGACGATGAGCCAGCTTCCGTGCAGCAAGACGAAGAAGGGGTATTGGATGCGTCCATATTCCTGTCCGCCGGCGGCGAGGAGACGGGCTGTATTGCGCTTCGCGAGAAGGAGTTCGCCGAGCCGCTGAAACGCAACAAGCAGCACGATCCATTGGGCGAGACTCATCCGGCGAGATCCAGAGCCATGAAGCCCGCGGTGAAACCCGGCCCGAGCGCCCCCAGAAGCGCTATGCCTTGCTCCCGGCGCCGGAGGACGCGCTCGAGGACGAAGAGCACCGTCGCTGCCGACATGTTGCCGTGCGTCCGCAAGATATCGCGCGCATCGGCGAGTTCGCCGTCTTTCAAATCGAGACATTCCTCGAGCGCCGTCAGGACCTTCGCGCCGCCGGGATGGAAGAGGAAATGATCGATCGATTCGCGTGCAAGCGCGTTCCGTTCGAGGAATTCATCGATCGCGACCCGAAGGTCGTGACGAACGAGGTTCGGGATATCCCGGCTGAACTGAACACCAAAACCGTCTTCCTCGATTCGCCAGCCCATGATGTCGAGCGAGTTGGGCCAGCAATGTTCGCCCCAGGCACGGATTTTGGGGCCAACTCCCGAGGTCTTCAGGATCATGGCCGCCACACCGTCGCCGAAGAGCGCCGTCGCGATGATGTTGCTTTTCGACAGATCGACGGCTCGAAAGGTGAGCCCACATAGTTCGACCACGAGCACGAGCCAGGTTGAACCAGGGTTTGCACGAGCTTGTGCGGCCCCGCGCGCCAGGCCGAGCACACCGCCGGCGCAACCGAGACCGAAGATCGGCAGGCGCTCCGTATTCCGCCGAAAAGACATTCGCGCCATCAAGCGCGCATCCAGGCTGGGAACCGCGAGACCGGTCGAGGAGACCGTGATCAAACCGTCAATATCGTCCGGTACGAGGCCGGCCGTGTCGAGCGCTTCGCCGGCGGCTCGTTCCAGAAGCTTGAGCGCATTCTCGACATAGAGGGCATTCTGGTCTTTCCAACCGCGCGGTTCTTCGTACCATTCGATCGGGACGCAGGAGTAGCGGCGCTCGATACCGGCGTTGCGGTAGGCCCCGGCCAAACGTTCGAAGGTGTCCGGACGCTTGGTGAATATCCGCCGTCCGAGCTCTTCCACCGCCGACTGTTCCAAGACATGGTCCGGCACCGCCGTGGCGACGGAAAGAATTCGCGCGGCGCGCGGGCCGGATGAGGATTCGTTCATTTAGTGTCCCTGTCACGGACGGATCCATGCGATGCCTAGTATAGGCATGCTGGCGGTTATGGAGAAAAGGCATGCAACTTCCTCGCCGGACCAAGATTGCGAGGATTGCCTCGCATACCTATATAGATAGTTCGGCGACGCCAGGTCGCCGTGTGAGTGAGGGTTCATGGCGGCCCTACGGGTCAAGAAATCCCGCCGACGGCGGGCAAAGGCTATTCTTCGGGTTGGAGTGCTGGGACGGTTACGCGCGTATTTCTTCGCGGGCGTTCTGGTCAGCGCGCCGGTCGCGGTCACGATCGCGCTTGCCTGGTGGTTCGTCGGCTTCGTCGATCGCCAAATCGTGCCTCTGATCCCCGCGCATTGGAATCCCAACACTTACCTCAAGGATTATCTTGGGGTCGAGATCGGCCTGCCGGGGATGGGTGTGATCATGCTCCTTATCGCGATCACACTGGTCGGCGCTTTGATGGCAGGGTTCCTCGGGCGATTCATGGTCAGGATCGGCGAGAACATCGTGAACCGAATGCCCGTCGTTCGCGGCATCTACGCCGCCTCCAAGCAAATCTTCGAGACCGTACTTCGCGACCAGTCGGATGCCTTTCGCGAAGCGGTGCTGGTGCAGTATCCCCGGGAAGGTCTTTGGACCATCGGTTTTCTGACCGGCCGCAGCGAGGGTGAGGTCCAGAGCCGGCTCGAGGAAGACATGGTCAATATCTATGTGCCGACAACGCCGAATCCGACATCGGGTTTTCTGTTGTTCGTGCGCGAGGAAGATATCATCCGTCTCGATATGCCGGTCGAGGATGCGGTCAAAATGGTGATCTCGGTCGGCATTGTCGAACCGCCTCATATTGGGTCGAAGGTCGATCAACCCACACCCGTTCTGGTCAGCCGGAACGAAGATTGAGCACCGCCGCGTCGCGTTCGAAAAGGTAGAGCAGGACGCGAAGCGCTTGACCGCGCGTACTCGTCAATTCCGAATCCTTCGAGAGAATGAGTTTCGCGTCGTCCCGCGCCGCGGCCATGAGATCGCCGTGGAGCGCCATGTCGGCGAGCTTGAATTCGGGCAGGCCGCTCTGCCGGGTGCCCAGGATTTCGCCGCCGCCGCGAAGACGCAAGTCCTCCTCGGCGATGCGAAAACCGTCCTCCGTCTCGCGCAGGATCTGGAGGCGCGCCCGCGCCGTCTCGCCGAGCGGGCCGGCGAAGACGAGGAGACAATTGGATGCCCGGTCACCGCGGCCGATGCGTCCACGAAGTTGGTGCAGCTGGGCAAGCCCGAATCGTTCGGCGTGCTCGACCACCATCAGCGTCGCATCCGGCACGTCGACGCCGACTTCGATCACCGTCGTGGCGACAAGGATATCGGCGGGGCCCTCGGCGAATCGCGCCATCGCCGCGTCCTTCTCCTTTCCCTTCATCCGCCCGTGTACGAGCGCCACCCGATCGCCGAAGCGTGCCTTGAGTAGGGCATAGCGATCCTCGGCGGCCGCGAGGTCGCTGACCGCCGATTCCTCGACCAGGGGGCAGACCCAATAGGCCTTGGCACCGCCGTCAATCCGGCGTTCTAGACCGCCGATGACTTCCTCGATCCGGGCGAGGGGGACCGTTCGCGTGTCGATAGGCTTTCGTCCGGCCGGCTTTTCCAATAGCTGCGAGGCGTCGAGATCGCCATAGGCGGTCATCAACAAGGTTCTGGGAATCGGTGTTGCGGTCATGACAAGAACATCCACCGCCTTTCCCTTCGCCGTGAGGTCGAGGCGCTGATGAACGCCGAAGCGGTGCTGCTCGTCGATCACCGCCAGCATCAGATCGTGGAACTCGACGCTTTCCTGGAAGAGCGCATGGGTCCCGATCGCAATATCGATAGAGCCGTCGGCGAGGCCCGCCAGGATTTCCTGCCGGGCTTTCCCCTTGTCGCGGCCGGTCAGGATCGCGGTCTTGAGACCGGCGACGTCGGCGAGCGGCTGGATCGTCGCCAAATGCTGGCGGGCTAGGATTTCCGTCGGCGCCATCAAGGCGCCCTGGCCGCCGCATTCGACCGTGTTCAGCATGGCGAAGAGTGCCACCATCGTCTTTCCGCTGCCGACATCACCCTGCAGGAGACGCAGCATTGTTACGGGCGCGGCCATGTCATCGCCGATCTCCCGCAAGGCGCCGGTCTGTGAGCGGGTGAGCTTGAAGGGCAGTTGGGCGAGGACGCGCCGGCGCAGATCGCCATCGCCCTTGATCGCGCGACCCGGCCGCTTCTTCATCTTTTCACGAATGATATGGAGCGCCAGTTGGTTGGCCAGCAACTCGTCATAGGCTAGGCGCGCCCGGGCGGCGCTCTCGGGGGAGAGGGCGGCTTCGTTGGCGGGCGCGTGGGCCCGCAAGACCGCCTCCCGCCAGCCGGGCCAGGATTGTTGCGTGAGATAAGCCTGATCCTGCCATTCCGGCAGGTCCGGCAGATCCGAGATGGCGCCCCTGACGGCCTTGCCGAGCGTCTTCAGGGTCAATCCCTCCGTGAGCGGATAGACCGGTTCGACAAGGGGCATGCTGTCCGTCTCTTTCGGATCGAGGACATAGTCCGGATGGGTCATCTGGACTTCGTCGCGGAACCGATCGATCGTGCCGCTGACGACGCGATCAGCCCCTTCCGGCAGGAGTTTCCGAAGATAATCCTCGCGCGCATGGAAATAGACCAAGGTCAGCGGTCCGGAGTCGTCGTGGCACCGAACGCGGTAGGGTTGGCGTTTTACCCGGGATGGTTCGTGGCGATCGACCGTGAGCGTGATCGTCGCGATCTTGCCGGTTGGCGCCTCAGCCGCCGCCGGCGAAAGACGGCGATCGATGATCTCGCGCGGCAACAGCCACAGCAGGTCGGTGATCATGTCGCCGCACAATCGCTCGATCAATTTGGCGATGCGCGGACCGATGCCGCTGATCGCGGTCACCGGTCGAAACAGCGGATTGAGAATTTCCGGTCGCACGGATGCCAATCTTCCAAGATGGGCGGGACGCATGAGTTTAGCCCAGTCGCGAACGCCCGCAACGGAGTCCGGTGATTTACAGCCCCGAGAATTCGCCATATATCAAACGGCGAAATGCGGAATGTCGATCGAATACCCATGGAAAACGCTTCAACCCGAAGGAAAAAGCTGAAATTCCGCAGTGAGCACCGCGGGATCAAGGAGATGGATATCTTGCTCGGCGGATTTGCGGCGGCCAGTCTTGATGAGTTTTCAGACACCGAGCTTGACCAATTCGAGACCCTTTTGAACGAATCGGACGATGATATCTACGCCTGGGTGATGGATCGCACCGCGGTTCCAGCACCAGCCGATACGGCCGTCTTTCGCGCGTTCAAGGCGCATGTGAGGGACCGCGGCCGCGGGATTTCGAATTGAGCGAGTTACTGGAGAAACCGGGGCGCGTTTCCTTTACCGGCGTGCCGGAAGGGTATGACGCACTGGTCCTTGACGAATTGGCGGCGGCGGGACCAGTGCTCCATGTGTGCCGCGACGATGCCCGACTGGCGACCCTTCGAGCTGCGCTCGAATTCTTTTCACCCGCGACACCGGTCGTTTCCATTCCGGCTTGGGACTGTCTTCCCTATGACCGGGTTTCGCCCAATCCGGAGATCGTGGCGCGCCGGCTCGAAGGGTTGACCCGGCTTGCCGCGGGCGAATTCGACGGCATCGTCCTGACCACCGTCAGCGCGATGCTGCAGCGGGTCCCGCCGCGCCAAGGGTTCCGCGATTCCCTACTGACCGGCAAACCCGGCGACCAAGTCCCCCAAGGTCGCTTTGCCCTCTATTTTCAACGGAACGGTTACCGCCGCGCCGCGACGGTCCGCGAACCCGGCGAATACGCCTTTCGGGGCGGTATCATCGATGTATTTTCCCCCGGCGCGGCACAGCCCTTTCGTCTCGATTTCTTTGGCGACGATCTGGAGACAGTGCGAGGTTTCGATCCCGTGACGCAGCGAACGACCGAGACGCTTGACTCTTTTCGGCTCGGTCCCGTCAGCGAGATTGTCTTCGACAAGCCCTCGATCGAACGGTTCCGGCGCGAATACCGCCAACGGTTCGGTCCAGCGACCGCCGACGATCCCTTGTTCGAGGCAGTCAGCGAGGGCGTCCATCATCCGGGGGTCGAGCATTGGCTGCCCTTGATGCACGAGAAGCTGGAGACTCTGTTCGACTACCTGCCAAGGGCTTCGGTCAGTTTTGACAACTTGGTCGACGAAGCGGTCGAGACCCGCGTGGAGATGATCCGTGATCACTTCGAGGCCCGGGTCGAGATGATGCCGAAATCCCAGCGCGATGCGGCGCAGGGGGAAACGCCACCCTACAACCCGCTGCCGCCGCAGTTGCTCTATATCCCGCCCGACGAGTGGGCGGCCGTGCTAGAGACGCGCGCACTTGCCGCGTTTCACCCGCTGGGCGCCGGCCAGGATGCTGAATCGATGATCGATCGGGGCGGCCGGCGAGCCGCGGATTTCACCGAGGCGCGGCATCGGTCGGACGTCAATCTGTTCGATGCGGTCCGCGATAGGTTCGTGGCTGAGCGGGATCGCCGCATCGTCGTGTTGGCCTGCACCAGTGGATCACGCGATCGTATTGCCGGACTGCTCCGCGACCATGAGGCGGGCGATGTCGAGACGGCATCGGATTGGGGGGATGTCCTGACCCGGCCGCCGGGAGCGATCACGGTGGTCGCCCTCGATGTCGATCACGGCTTCGTCACGGACGAGTACCTGGCGTTCAGCGAGCAGGATATTCTCGGCGAGCGCATGGCGCGACCGGCCCGCCGCCGGCGACGTGCGGAGGAGTTCATTTCCGAGGTGTCGAGCCTCGGCGAAGGGGATCTCGTCGTACATATCGACAATGGCGTCGGCCGCTATCAGGGTTTGGAGACTTTGGACGTTGGCGGGGCGGCTCATGATTGCCTTGCGGTTGAATATTCGGGTGGTGATCGGCTGTTCGTGCCGGTCGAAAATATCGACGTCCTGTCGCGCTTCGGCTCGGAGGAGGCGACGGCTCAACTCGATCGTTTGAGTGGGGCGGCTTGGCAGGCGCGAAAGGCGCGGGTCAAGGAGCGGATCAGGGACATCGCCGCGTCGTTGCTGAAGACCGCGGCCGAGCGGGAGATGAAGCGGGCCGAACCTCTGCGGCCGCAGGGCGAGGGAGTCTATGACGAATTCTGTGCCGAATTCGCCTGGACCGAGACGGACGACCAGCTCCGGGCGATCGACGACGTGATCGGCGATCTCGGTTCCGGCCGTCCGATGGACCGTTTGATTTGCGGCGATGTCGGGTTCGGAAAGACCGAAGTGGCCCTTCGCGCCGCCTTCATCGCCTCGCTGGAAGGCCGGCAGGTCGCCATGGTGGTACCGACGACGCTCCTGGCGCGGCAGCATTTCCAGACCTTCGTCGAGCGCTTCAAGGGAATGCCGCTGCGGATCGAGCAATTATCGCGCCTCGTCAGTACCACCCAGTCCCGCGACGTTCGGGCCGCCCTTCAATCGGGCGAGGCCGACATCGTGATCGGAACCCATGCCTTGCTTGGCAAGTCGGTCGATTTCAAGAATCTGGGTCTCTTGATCATCGACGAGGAACAGCATTTCGGCGTCGCCCAGAAGGAACGCCTGAAACAACTTCGCGCCGATGTTCACGTGCTAACGCTTACCGCGACGCCGATCCCGCGGACCTTGCAAATGGCGCTCGCCGGCGTGCGCGAGATGAGCATCATCGCGACCCCGCCGGTCGACCGGCTGGCGGTCCGCACCTTCGTGCTGCCCTACGATCCCGTTGTGATCCGCGAGGCGATCCAGCGCGAGCAGTTCCGCGGCGGCCAGATATTTTACGTTTGCCCCCGGATCGTCGATCTGGATCCCGTCCGCGAACGGCTGGAGAAACTCGTGCCGGAAGCACGTCTCGCGGTTGCTCACGGACAAATGCCGGCAAGCGCTCTCGAAGAGGTCATGGGTGAATTCATGGACGGCAACGTCGATATCCTGCTCAGCACCCACATCATCGAGGCCGGTCTCGATATTCCAACGGCGAACACCATCATCGTGCATCGCGCCGATCGGTTCGGGTTGTCGCAGCTCTATCAATTACGCGGCCGCGTCGGCCGGGCAAAGGTGCGGGCCTACGCCTATCTTACCCTGCCGCCGCGTCAGAATCCGACCAAGGACGCGCTCCGGCGGCTGGAGATCATGCAGGCGCTCGATACTTTGGGTGCCGGCTTTACGCTCGCCAGTCACGATCTCGATATACGCGGTGCCGGAAATTTGTTGGGCGACGAGCAGTCGGGTCATATCCGCGAGGTGGGGGTCGAGCTCTACCAGCACATGCTGGAGGAAGCGGTCGCGGGATTGCGCGAAGATGGCGGCCCCGCCGCCGAGAGCTGGACGCCGCAAATTTCGATGGGAACGGCGGTCCTGATACCCGATCGGTATGTCGCCGATCTGTCGGTTCGTCTGGGACTCTATCGCCGCTTGTCGCTGCTCGTCGATCAGGCCGAAATCGAATCCTTCGCGGCCGAGATCATCGATCGGTTCGGACCGTTGCCGGACGAGGTCGAAAATCTGCTAGAGGTCATTGCCGTCAAACAACTCTGTCGCCAGGCCGGAATCGAAAAAGTCGATGCGGGTCCGAAGGGTGCGCTGCTCTCGTTTCGCGACGACACTCCGCCCAATCCCGAACGCCTTATCGGCTATATTCAGCGCGAAGCGCGCAATATCCGCCTTCGCCCCGACCAGAAGCTGGTCTATCAGCAAGACTGGGAAACGGCCCATTCGCGGGTGAAGGGTGTTCATCGGTTGATGGCCGACTTGGCCGATTTGACGATCGGCTAAACCGGTTCTTCGATCTTGGCATCCTTTGCTAACAGCATGTCGAAGAGGGGCTCGAAGGCCTCCGGTTCCTGGGCTCCGGAAACCGCATATTGCCGTTCCAGTATGAAGAAGGGGACACCTTGGATGCCCAATTGCCGTGCCTGCATATCTTCCGCGCGCACCGCATCCTCGTTCTCTTCACTTTCGAGATAGCGCTTGGTCTCCGTGCCGTCCAATCCGGCCTCGGCGCCAAGACCAACGAGATTCTCGCAATCGCCAATATCATCGCCATCCAGGAAATAAGCGTTGAAAAGCCGTTCGACGAGCTCGTCTTGGCAATTCCGTTCTCCGGCGAAACGAATCAGACGATGCGCTTGCATAGTATTCGGCGTTCGCATGATATTCTCGAATGCGAAGGGAATTCCGGCCGCTTCGCCGACGGCGCGGATATTGTCGTAGAGTCGCTGGGCATTATCGGTGGAACCGAATTTCGCCGCCAGATAGGCCTCTCGTTCCATGCCTTCAGGCGGCATCGTAGGGTTGAGCTGAAAGGCGTGCCAGTTGATCTCGACTTCTACATCCTCGCGGACCCTGAGCGCCTTCTCCAGTCGGCGTTTGCCAATGAAGCACCAAGGACAAATGGGATCCGAAAACAGGTCAATGTTGATCATCGTGATCTCCCAGGCTCGCCAACTTCAAGTCGGTGCAACGCTCTTTGCAAGAAGGCCGCCGCTCGGTCATCGCCCTCATGAAGTGTCGCGACTGATCCGCGGTGGGTCAATTGGAAGTCGCGGCGGTGATGACCGGTCACGCAAACCCCCGACGGGGTCAGATGCTGGTCCAGCCGAGCAAGTGTGATCTTCGCCCCCTTCGACGCGGTCTCGCCAAGTATGATCGCAAGGGTGTTTCGGTCCACGCGGGCGATCAAGTTTTCACGACGAAGGGTCGATCGAATGCCTGTCGCGGCCCGTTTCAGGAGATCGGCCCGGGTGACCGTATCGAGACGGCGATTCGACCCGTCCAGATCGTCAAACCGGATCGTCAGAAGGGTAAGCGGTTTTTCCCGCGATGCCGAGATATCGATCAATCGGTCGAGATGCGCCAGGAGAAACGGGAGCCCGTAAACACCCTCCACCGTATCCGACGTCGCCTCCCTTAGTGTTTCGAAAAGAGTCCCCCGAAGCGCATCGGCATTCGCGCGCCGATGAGTGATAAAGCGCAATCTTGCACATCCGCCATCTTCAATGTCCGCCAGCAGACGAACGATCGGCGTCGACGTGTCGTCATCATTGCCGAATACGGGACCGAAACTCGCGAGCGCATCTGATGCCGCCTTCCATGAACCATCTAGAATGATCCATTCGGGCCCGAATTCCGCGAGCTTTGTCTCGAGTTCCGCCAATTCGGAGCAGGGCAGGGCGTGAAGTCCCATACTCTCGATTTCGGCTTTGATCGCATCGAGGCGACGTCGGTCTCTTGCCAACAGGATGACTTCGGGAGCGGACTCGTCGGATGTGGCGGGATCGAACCCGGATTCAATCCCGAACGTGCCGGCGGTCGCAGCCCGTAAGATCGCTTCTTCGTATAGCGTCCCGAGACGGGATAATTCGGCCAAACGGTCGTCGATCGCGTCTACGGACGTGTCGATCGAGAGAATATCGTCGATCCCAAGCGCGAAGGCTGTTTCGCGTTCCTCGATATCATTCCGCGCCAAGCGGGCCAGGATCGGGATATGGCGCGATGCCGGATATTTCCGAATGGCGCGTGCGATCTCGAACATCGACATGCCGTCCGCCATTAATTCGAGCCATATGACGCTGGGGAGGCGCTCGCTGGCCTGTCGGGGGGCTGCGTTGATGTCGGTCAGGGGAATTGGCGCGTGGCCGCGCCGGCGGAGCGATTCCACCTGCAGGACGAGCCGGTCGGCGTTACCGTCGACGATCATTACTCGCGTGTTCGAGGCCAAGGCCGCGCTCCCCTTCGGCCTAATTTCGAATTGCCGTTTCTTGACCTTTTCTTTTTCGGACCCAACGATACCTGACATTCCCGACGGCAATCGATAAGTTTCTCGCCCGATACCGGCTTGAACAGCAAGAAGACCGATATGGTTTCTCCCTACGATACGAACCTCGATCGGAATGCGGCGAATTATAAGTCGCTGACGCCGTTGACATTCCTGCGCCGTTCGGTAGCGGTTTATCCGGAGAAGACCGCCGTCATCCACGGCGACAAAAGCTACGACTACGCTGAATTCGGTGCGCGCTGTCATCGCCTGGCCTCGGCACTCGAGCGGCGCGGCATCGGCAAGGGCGATACCGTCACGGTGATGGCGCCGAACGTGCCGGCCCTTTTGGAAGCGCATTACGGGGTGCCGATGATCGGCGCCGTGCTCAACGCGCTCAACATCCGCCTTGATGCGGGAACGGTCGCCTTCATCCTGGAGCACGCGGAATCCAAGGTTCTGATCACCGATCGGATGTTTTCGCCCATCGTGCGCGACGCCCTCGATCGGATCGAGACGAAACCGCTGGTGATCGATATTGACGATCCCTTGGACCAGAGCGGCGAGTTGCTGGGAGAACTCGACTACGAGGCGTTCCTGGCCGAAGGCGATCCCGATTTCGAATGGGCCTATCCCGAAGACGAATGGACCGCCTTGAGTTTGAATTATACGTCAGGAACGACGGGGAACCCGAAGGGTGTCGTCTATCATCATCGCGGCGCCTATCTGAACGCGATCGGCAATCTTATGTCGTTCGGGTTCGGGCCCCAGGGCGTCTATCTTTGGACCCTTCCGATGTTCCACTGCAACGGCTGGACCTTTACCTGGGGGGTGACGGCGGCGGTGGGCACGCATGTTTGTCTCCGCGCGGTCGACCCCGCCTTGATCTTCCCGATGATCGAGGACCACAAGGTCACTCACATGTGCGGCGCGCCGATCGTCCTCAATATGATGATCCATGCGCCGGACGACGTGAAGCGGACCTTCGCCCACGGACAGATCGAGGTCGCGACCGGCGGCGCCGCGCCGCCGAGTGCCGTAATCCGGGGCATGGAAGAGATGGGTTTTCGCGTGACCCACCTTTATGGGATGACCGAATGCTATGGCCCATCGACCCTCTGCGCCTGGCAGAAGGAATGGGGCGACCTTGGCGATGACGACCGGGCCGCATTGATGGCGCGCCAAGGTGTCAATTACGTAACGCTGGATGACCAGGCGGTCCTCGACAGCGAGACCATGGCGCCGGTGCCGGCCGACGGCGAGGCCATCGGCGAGTTGATGTTGCGCGGCAATACGGTCATGCGGGGCTATCTGAAAAATCCTGCGACCACGGAGGAGACCCTGGCCGGCGGCTGGCTGCACACCGGCGATCTCGCGGTCATGCATCCGGACGGCTATATCGAGATCAAGGACCGGGCGAAGGACATCATCATATCCGGCGGCGAAAACATCTCCAGCCTCGAGGTCGAGGAGGTCCTCTTCAAGCATCCCCGGATTATGGAGGCAGCGGTTGTGGCGCGGCCCGACGAGAAATGGGGCGAGACTCCTTGCGCCTTCGTGACACCGGCGCCAGGAGAAGAGGATTTGAGCCCGGAGGAAATCATCGCCTATTGCCGCGAGAACATGGCGCATTTCAAATGCCCGAAGACGATCGTCTTCGGTGAACTGCCAAAAACCTCCACCGGCAAGATACAGAAATTCGTACTGCGCGAACGCGCCAAGGACGCCTAGATGGGCAGGCTTGACGGCAAGGTCGCCTTAGTGACGGGCGCGTCGGGCGGTCTCGGCGAACATTTCGCCGAAACTCTCGGTCGGGCGGGCGCCAAGACCGTGCTCGCGGCGCGGCGCCTCGATAAATTGGAAGAGGTGGCGGATCGTATTCGCGCTGCCGGCGGTGAGGCCCTGTCGGTCGAATTGGACGTAACGGATTCGGCCGCGGTGCCGGCCGCCTTCGATGCCGCGGAGGCGGCCTTCGGGACTGTCACGGTCTTGGTCAACAATTCCGGAATAGTCGTTCCGGGAAGTGTCCCCGATCTCTCGGAGGCCGATTGGGACAGCGTCCTCGATACAAACCTCAAGGGCGAATGGGTCATGGCCCAGACGGCGGCGCGGCGCATGATTGCGGCGGGGACGGGGGGCAGCATCGTCAACTTGGCCTCCGCGCTGGCCTTTCGAGTTCAGCGCGCCCTTGCGACCTATGCCATCTCGAAAGCTGCGGTGGCGCAGATGACCCGCGCCATGGCCTATGAGCTGGCCGAGCACGATATCCGCGTCAACGCGCTCGCTCCCGGCTATATCGTCACCAATATGAACCGTGACTTTCTGCTCTCGCGGCGGGGCCAAGAGATGATGCGGGAAGTACCCATCGGCCGTTACGGCGAAATGGAGGAGCTCGATGAGATCCTGTTGCTTCTCGCCGGCGACAATTCGAAATACATGACCGGCGCCGTCATTCCCATCGACGGCGGCCAAACGTTGGGAATTCGGGACTAGTTCCCGGTTCCGGAAGAGGAACCAAAATGGAATTCGATCTAACCCCCGAAGTCGAGGATTACCGCAACCGCGTCCGAGAATTCGTCGATACGCATATTCTGCCGCTAGAGGCGGATCCCGCCTCCTATGACGAGCATGAGAACATCAATCACGATACCCTCCGCCGGATGCGCGATATCGCGAAGCAGCAAGGTCTGTGGGCCTTTCAGATGCCGAAGCATCGCGGTGGCCAGGGCCTGGGCGTCGTCGGTATGGCGGCCTGCTATGAGGAGATGAACCGCTCGATATTCGGGCCCGCCTGTTTCAACAGCGCCGCCCCCGACGACGGCAACATGATGTTGTTGGAAAAGGTGGCGCGGGAAGATCAGAAGGAAAAATGGTTGCAGCCGATCGTCGACGGCGAGGTGCAATCCTCCTTCGTCATGACCGAACCGCATCCCGGCTCGGGCTCCGACCCTTCGATGATGCTCACTGAAGCCGAAAAAAAGGGCGATAAGTGGATCGTCAACGGCACCAAATGGTTCATCACCGGAGCCGACAACGCGAAGCATTTCATCTTGATGGCAAAGACTTCGGACGATCCGCGCCGCGGCTTGACCGCCTTCCTCTATCACGCGGATTCCCCCGGCTGGCGAATCGATCGCCGGATCGGAATCATGGGCCCCGAGGAGCATGGTGGACATTGCGAGCTCGTCTTCGAGGATATGGAAATCCCTGACGAGGATCGCTTGATGGAGGTCGGTGACGGCTTGAAGGCAACACAGATCCGCTTGGGCACGGCGCGGCTGACCCATTGCATGCGCTGGCTCGGTCTTTCGAAACGAGCCATGGAGATCGCCAAGGACTACATTTCCGAGCGCGAAAGCTTCGGCATCAAGCTAGCCGATCGTGAGGGTGTTCAGTGGATGGTCGGCGAATGCGCCATGCAGATCCATTTGGGGCGCCTCCTCACCATGCACGCCGCCTGGATGCTCGATCAGGGCGACTTCGCGCGAAAAGAGGTCTCCATGGCCAAGATCCACGTCGCGGAGACCCTGCATAAATGTGCTGATACGGCAATCCAGCTCCTCGGCGCCAAGGGCTATTCGAAGGACACCATCCTCGATTGGATTTACCGCTATGCCCGTCAGGCGCGCTTGGTCGACGGCGCCTCGGAGGTCCATAAAATGGTGCTGGCCCGGAATTACATGGCCGAGGGCAACGACTTTTGGGACTGGGGCAGCTAAGCCCTAGCCTCAGCCCAACTCCGCCCGGACGATCTCGACCCAATAGGCGATGCCATCCTTGATGATCGTGTCGTTGAAGTCGTAGCGGGGCGCGTGCACGAATTCGTCGGCCCCCGTGATCCCATTGCCGATGAAGGCGTAGCAGCCGGGTACTTCGTGCAGCATGTACGAGAAATCCTCGCTGCCGGGGAGCGGCGGCATGTTGGGTAAGACCTTTTCCTCGCCGACCGCCGCCTTCGCGGCGGCGACCGAGACCGCCGTCTGATCGACCGCGTTGACGGTCGGGGGATAGCCTCGGCTGTAATTGAAGTCAGCCGTGCAGCCATGTGCCCGCGCCGTCGCCTCCGCGACCTCGCCAAGACGGTTCTCCAAGGTGTCGCGCGGCGCATCCCGGAAGCTCCGTGCCGTGCCGCCGACCGCGACATCGGCCGGGATGATATTGAGCGATCCCGGATTGCCGCCGGCGAGGTGTCCGACACTGATCACCGCGGTATCGATGGGATCGATATTGCGGCTGACGATGGTCTGCAGGGCGACGATGAATTGCGCGGCGGCGACGGTCGGGTCGGTTCCCTTGTGCGGCATCGAGCCGTGCCCGCCGGTTCCTTTGAAATGCGCGGTAAAACGGTCACTCGCGGCCATGATCGGGCCGGGTCGCACACCGATATGTCCGGTCTCGATACCCGGCATGTTGTGGAGCCCATAAATCGCATCGCAGGGGAAGCGCTTGAAGAGGCCGTCCTCGACCATCGCCTTGGCACCCGCGGCGCCTTCCTCGGCCGGCTGGAAGATGAAATGGACGGTGCCCTTGAAGGCCTTGCTCTCGGCCATGTAACGGGCGGCGCCCAGGAGCATCGTGGTATGCCCGTCATGACCGCAGGCATGCATGACGCCCTCATTGACCGAGCGATGATCGAAGGTGTTCTTCTCCTCGACGTAGAGCGCATCCATATCCGCGCGAAGACCGATCGCCCGGTTGGAGCCTTCGGTGCGAAGGGTGCCGACCACGCCGGTCTTGCCGAGCCCCCGGTCGATTTCGAATCCCCAACCCTCCAATTTTTCGACGACGATATCGGCGGTGCGAACCTCCTCGTAAGCCATCTCCGGATGCATATGGATATCGCGCCTGATCTCGGTCAGATCGTCGACATAGCCGGCGATCCGGTCGTCGCGTTCCCGCCGCTCTTCGTCGGTGATGGATTCGTTGTCGGACATGTTCCCCTACCAGCCGTTGATCCGGTCCCATTCCTCGGTCACGGCGCCGTTCTCCAACACATGGTAGCAGTCGTAAGCGGCGGCCGTGATGCAGGCGTGATTGGGCAGAATACGCACCTTGGCGCCGATGGCCAGCCGATCGAACACGGCCTCGTCGGCGACCGGTACGATCCCGTGCTCCTGGCTGACCGCGGTGACATAGAGCCCTTCATGGGGCGCCATTGAACTCGGATCGCAGACCTCCCCATAACCGACTTCCGGTCGATCCGCCACGGCGCTGATATCCTTCGAAATCGCCAACGCGCCCGCATCAAGCAGCAGATGCCCCTTGTGTCGATTGTGGCCGATCACGCTGGCAAGGACCGAGAGGGCCAAATCATTCCGATCGCAGGCACCGCCCGAAAGCTGCTTCAAGTCGTTGAATACGAAAACGCCGGGTCGCATTTCGGTGACACCGGTCAAATCTCCCGCATGGACCGCCGTCGGCGTGGAACCGCCGCTGACGACGGGGCAGGGCATGCCGCGGTCGCGAAGACGTTCGGCCGCCCGCACAATCCCGTCACGTTCGATGTCGGCGACCGTGCGAATGGCCTCGGGCGTGTGACAGGCGTAGGACTGGCCGGCATGGGTCAGGACACCTAGCAGATCGACGTTCGCGGTGCCATCCAACAGTTCCCCGATCTCGATCAATTCATCGCTCTCGGGCAGCAGGCCGGCGCGCCCGTCGCCCGTGTCGATCTCGATCAGTACCTTGAAGATGACATCGCCCGCCGCCGCGTGCGCGGCGATGGCGCGGGCCGCATCGATATTATCGGTGATGATCCGCAGGTCGGCGCTGTTTCCGATCAGCATCGCCGCTCGGTCGAGTTTGCCCGGCGCCATTCCGACCGCATAGGTAATGTCGGAGAATCCGTGGGTGTGGAAATACTCAGCCTCCGCCAAAGTCGAGACCGTGATACCAACCGCCCCGCCCTCCCGCGCGAGTGCCGCGACCTTGGCGGATTTGGCGGTTTTCAAATGCGGGCGAAGCGTCACGCCTCGGTCGGACATGCGGGCCTGCATGACATCGAGATTGCGCTGCAGGGTAGCTCTATCGAGGATCAGCGCCGGCGTTTGAATGGAATCGAACATTCCCGTCTTCTCCAGGATCCGAGGAAGCTCCGGTGGTCGGTATCTCTATGTGGCAAAATGCCTGCTTGCAAATTACCGCAAGAGGGAAGAGTTTACCGCGCATTCGGGGAAGGGACAGTAACAGTAGGGACGATCATGGCACATCCCGTCGTTAAATTTCCGGGCGGCGAACCCGCGCCCGTCAAGAAAACCACCCAGTTCAAGGACCTCCTGACGTCGCCTGAATTGAACTTCATCATGGAGGCACATAACGGCCTCTCGGCGAAGATCGTGGAAGAGACCGGATTCAGCGGCGTTTGGGCGTCGGGTCTCTCGATGTCGACGGCGCTCGGCGTGCGCGACAGCAACGAAGCTTCCTGGACCCAGGTGCTCGAGGTGCTGGAGTTCATGTCAGACGCGACGCGCATCCCGATCCTGGTCGATGCCGATACCGGTTATGGAAATTTCAACAATTTCCGCCGCCTGGTGCGAAAGCTCGGCCAGCGCGACATTGCCGCGGTCTGCATCGAGGACAAGCTGTTCCCGAAGACCAATTCCTTCCTCGGCCAGAACCAGCCGCTCGCCGACATGGATGAGTTCACCGGCAAGATCAAGGCCGGTAAGGACGTGCAGCCGGACGAAGACTTCTCGATCATTGCGCGCGTGGAAGCGCTGATCGCGGGTTGGGGCCTCGACGAGGCGCTGCGACGGGCCGAGGCCTATCACGAAGCGGGCGCCGACGGCATTCTCATCCACTCCAAGATTTCCGTTGCCGACGAGATCCTGGCCTTCTGCAAGGAGTGGGACAACCGCTGCCCGGTCGTCATCGTGCCAACGAAATATTACGCCACGCCGACCCAACAATATCGCGATGCCAAGATCGCGCTGATCATCTGGGCCAATCACAACCTCCGCGCCGCCATGAAGGGCATGCGCGAGACCAGCCGGCAGATCTTCGAGGAAGAGACCTTGATCAATGTCGAGGAAACGGTGACGCGTCTGCCGGACGTCTTCGAGATCGCCGGCAACGACGAGTTGGCCGATGCGGAGGATCGCTATCTCGCTTCACGCGCCGAAACCAAGGCGGTCGTGCTTGCCGCGTCGCGGGGGCGGGCACTCGAGGATCTGACCGTCGATCGCCCGAAATGCATGGTTGATGTCCGCGGTCAGCCTTTGTTGCAGCGCCTTGTCGGTTCGTTCAACGATGCCGGTGTCCGCGAAATCACCGTGGTCACGGGCTACAAGGCCGATGCGGTCGATTTCCCCGGAATTGACAAGGTCAAGAACGATGCCTTCGAGTCGACCGGGGAGGCCGCTTCCCTCGCATGCGCGCTCGACGCTTTGGAGGGCGGCAGCATCGTCAGCTACGGCGATATCATGTTCCGCAGTTATATCTTGAACCAGATGTTCGATACCGAAGCGGATATCACGCTGGCGGTCGATGCGACCTGGAAGGAGCAGCGCCAGGAGGCGCCGAAACGGACAGCCGATCTCGTTAGCTGTTCCGCCGCCTATACGGGCGATTATTTGGACGAGCGTGACGCCACGGTGACGCGTGTCGACAGCGCGATGACGGCGGCCGACGGCGAATGGATCGGGCTGATGCGGCTTAGCACGGAAGGTGCCCGTTTGGTTCGCGAAGAGATCGAGGCCATGCGGGCCGAAGGTTCGTTGGACAAAGCGAGCATTCCGGACCTCCTCAATCGTTTGATCGATGCCGGCGCCAAGCCCGAGGTCGTCTACATCACCGGGCATTGGCTCGACGTCAACGATGCCTTCGATCTTGCCCGCGCGCGGAACTTCTGACGGCGCGGGCCGCATGCTCCAAGCGGACACTTTGCTCGAAGCCGCGAAATCCCGCGGCTTCGATTTTTTCACGGGTGTTCCGTGTTCGTTTCTGACGCCGATCATCAACCAGGCGATCAGCGATCGCGGTACCGAATATGTCGGTGCCACCAGCGAGGGGGAGGCCGTTGCGATTGCGTCGGGCGCTTGGCTGGCGGGACGAGGCACGGTCGTCATGTGCCAGAACTCCGGGCTCGGCAACACGATCAATCCGCTGACGTCGCTCAATTTCCCCTTCCGCATTCCAACCTTGATGTTCGTCACATGGCGCGGCCAGCCGGGCCTGAGCGACGAGCCCCAGCACGAATTAATGGGGGAAATAACCGACCTCCTGATCCGGGATATCCGAGTCGGATGTAATCAACTGCCGGAAAATGAAGACGACCTCGCACCGGCGCTCGACATGGCGAAGCATGAGATGGCCGAGAGCGATCTCCCCTACGCTTTCATCGTGGCCAAGGGATCGGTGGCCGATGCCGAGTTGGATGAAGCGCCGCTGGGGCCAAGAGCGGCCGGCCTTTACCGGAACCTGTCCCGGGGCGGCGATCGGGCGACGCGTTTTCAGACATTGGAGCGTGTTTTGGAAGCGGTACCCGAGGCAGCGGCGCTAATTGCCACGACGGGGAAGTGCGGGCGTGAGCTCTTCACCCTCGCGGATCGTCCGCAACATCTCTATCAGGTGGGCTCCATGGGATGCGCAAGCTCGATGGGCCTCGGCGTGGCGTTGAATGTCGACCGGCCGGTCGTCGTGCTGGATGGCGATGGGGCCGCTTTGATGAAGATGGGAACGCTCGCCACCGTCGGCTACCAACAGCCTGAAAACCTGATCCATGTCGTTCTCGACAACGGCGTCCATGACTCGACGGGCGGACAGGCGACCGTATCTGCCCTGGTGGATTTCGCTCGGGTAGCACTTGCTTGCGGTTATCGTACGGGCACGATTTGTGACGATCAGGAGGGTTTCGCCGATGCCTTCAAGGCAGCACTTTCGGGGCCGGGGCCGCATCTCATCCACACCCGAATTGCACCCGGCAGTCTGAAGGAACTCGGACGTCCGACGGTCAAACCGCCCGAGGTTGCACGGCGATTCCGCGATTTCCTGACGGCGGGACCATGACCATGGACGTTCTCGCGCAAGACGTGGATCAAGCGCTCGAGAATGCGGGCCTCTCTGGCCTCTGCCGCGACGGTCAAATCGAGCTGGCCGCGGAAGTGGTGCGCGCGCGTCATCCGGAATGGAATGCCGATCAAGTTACCGATTTTATCGAAGCGCGCCTGACGAATTGACGGACCGCGCCGGGACCGTCATTTTGAGAGTCACGATATTCGCGACGGAGCCTTCTTGATGCCGGACGATTCGCAAACCCCTCAGCAAAAACGCAAAGTTTATCTGGTCGCATTCTTTATCGCTTTCGGGATCGACTATCTTCTTTCGTTGTCACGGGGCGGCGGCTACAAACCGACGACGATTGGCCTCGCGGTGATGATCACCGCCGTCCTGTTTTTTGTTTACTCGCTCATTCGAAATCGCTGAAACTTGTTAGGCGGCTCGACGAGCGGCTAAGATTGGCTGAATTGACGCATGATTCAAGAAGAGGGAGGACGGCCATCATGAGCGACATCATTCGTGTGTTTTGGCAGCCTGGGTGAACCAGCTGTCTTAGAGCGAAAGAGTTTCTTTCGTCCCAAAATATCGAACATGAATCGGTCAACGTGCACGGCAACGCGGACGGCATAGCGCTGTTGCGAAGTCTTGGCGCGCGTTCGGTTCCCATCGTCTCGAGGGGTGACGAGTTCGTCTTTGCCCAATCGATCGGCGATGTCGCCGAGTTTCTCGGGATCGAGGTGGACACCAGTCCACAGCTGTCGCCGGAGCAACTCATCGGAAAGCTGGAGATGATCCTCGCCGCGGCGGCGCGGCATATTCGCCAAATCCCGGACGATCGTCTCGATCAGAAGCTTATGGACAGGGACCGAACCTACCGTGAATTGACCTACCATATCTTTCGAATCGCGGAGGCCCTTCTCGATGTCGCCGGCGGCGAATTGCTGACCTACAGCTATTATACCGACAACCCGCCCGACGAAATTCAGACGGTGGCGCAGATCGGCGAATACGGCGACGGCGTTCGCGCCAGGGTGACCGAATGGTGGGCTGGTCTCGAGGACAAATCCTGCCGGCAGACCGCGAATACCTATTTCGGCGAAAAACCCCTGCACGAAGTCTTGGAGCGATCGACCTGGCATTGTGCCCAGCACGTCCGGCAGATTTGCATGGCGCTTGAGGAGTTCATGGGAATCACGCCGGATCAACCGCTCACCATGACTGATTTCGAGGGACTTCCCATTCCGGAGAAGGTCTGGGACGACTGAGCATCTAGGCGAATCCCTGCTCAATTCCTCGAACCCGTCGGAAAGGACGTTGCCGTCGTCATCCACCACGCTCAAACCCTTGGGCGGGTTGTTGGCTTCGAACCGGCCCGCCTGCTCGATTCGAGCGACGCTATCGTGGACCTGGTCCGAGATACGGATCGTGCGCTTCTTGTTGGCGCGGCGGTCCATGCCGGGCGTCTTCGGATCGGTTGCCGGGTTTCGTCCCGCTTTGGCCGCGTCCACGCCCGCCAGATCGAAGGCAAGACCGGCCGCTTCGGCTTGTCGATACATCCAATAGAGAGTGATATCCGAGAGCCCCTCATTGTCGTTGCCGCCGCCTATGTCTGAATGATAGCCCCGAAACCAAACCTCTTGAATATCGATGAGATCGCGATCGCTGAATTTGTCCTGTGTCGCCCGGGTCAGCGGGAACATGAAGCGCCGCTCGTCGAGCGACATGGCGTGACGGCAGGTTTCGACATTGCTCGGCACGGTGAGCTCGTATCCCAAATTGATATTGTTCCCGGGTAGACCAAACGACGCGACCGTATCCCAAAGACCGAGAAAGCGGATCGCGGGTGCGGCTTCGCCGTTGACGCCGTCGTCATGGATATCATTGGCGAATTCGAGGGCCAGCGCGGCACCCCGACTGAAGCCAATGATGTCGATCTCGCGGTGGCCCGCCTTGAAATTGGCTTCCAGCTGATCCCGCGCCTCGTTGATGCGGTCGTGACCGCCAGCGCCCATTATCCCGCCGAAAATGGTGCCGAGCAGGGAGAAACGGGTTCCGACGCCCGAGACATAGAAATTACCGTCGGCTTCGTCGATATGAGCTTTGCTGAACTTATTGACGTTCGTGTTCTCGCCGTCGCTCGGATTATCTTCGTTTCCGGTTCCATCGAATGCATAAAGCGGCATGTCGCTCTCCCATTACCTTGATTTGGATTGCGGACAGCGCTTGGAATTAATTTATACTTTTTATAACTTTTCCCAAACGCAATTATATTTTTGAGACATTAAGCAACTCTGACGGTTAATGAAATATAAATTTCACGGTATATGAGATATCCAGAGATCCTTCGGTCGCGGATTTTTAATTCCGGCGACGAAATTTTAGGTTCTCGATGGATTGCACTGCTTAATCGGTCCGCGATTGCGAAGCGTTCGCAAGTAAACACTACATAAGTAAGAATAATGGATCGAAAATCATCAAATCGGCCAATATTATTCAAAGTATTAACCATGCCTTTACTTCTTGCGCCTATCTTCCCGATAGAGAGGCGCGAGGGACTGTGCTTCACGAAACAGTCGTCGGAAATATTAACCGAGATTGCCCCGAATGAATTCGAACCGGTAAGTCGGGAGGTTTTTATGCAGTACACGGGAAACGAGGTCTTTTTTGACCGCAATGATCTGATCGTTAGCAAGACAGATCTGAAAGGCCGAATCACCTATGCCAACCACACCTTCTTGGAGGTGGCAGGGTACGAAGAATCCGAGGTAATGGGTCAGCCGCACAATATGATCCGAAACCCGAATATGCCGCGCGCAGTATTCGAATTGTTGTGGCAGACCATCGCGAAGGGCGAGGAGATTTTCGCCTATGTCGTCAATTCGGCTCAGTCGGGCGATCACTATTGGGTCATTGCGCATGTGACGCCAAGCCTGGAGAACGGAAGTGTCGTCGGTTATCACTCCACCCGCCGGGTCCCTAATCCTCAGACGATCAAATCAGTGATCGAACCATTGTATGGTCAGCTGAAATCGATCGAGGACAAGAATCCGAACAAGAAGGACGGTACGCAAGAGTCCTTTGACGCGCTGGTGAGCATATTGGGCGACAAGGGCGTCAGCTATAACGAATTGATTGCCAGCTTAGCGAAGGATGACTGAGATGTTTGGAAAGACAAGCCAAGTCCAAAGTCAAACCAGCCCCAAGACGGCCTCGGGCGCCATCGATTCGGAGACACTTCAGCAGATGCTGAGCGTCATTGAGGAAGTTTGTCAGGGAAATTTCGAATCCCGAATAACGGATATCGCCACCGAAGAGGGCGTGGAGCGCTCGCTTTGTCTCCGAATCAACGAACTGATCGATCACGCCGATGCCTATGTCCGGGAATCGACGGCCTGCATGGGGTTCATTTCGCGGAATGAATATTTTCGGCGAATTGCGCCCCACGGGATGCTGGGCGCCTATGGCTATGCCGCGCAGGAGATCAATGCGGCAGCCGACGGCATCGAAGATAAGATGGGCAAGTTTGCCGAGATGGTCGACGCCATTACCTCTGCGTCGACACAGCTCAACGCCAGCGCGCAATCCATGGGGGAAACCGCAAGTACGGTGAGTCATAAGTCTACGACGGTTGCCTCCGCGGCCGAGGAGGCGGGCGCCAACACGCAAACCGTCGCGACGGCCGCCGAGGAGTTGAGCGCCTCCATTCAGGAAATCGATCGTCAGGTTTCGGAAGCGGCGAGTATGGCCGGCAACGCCGTTGTCGAATCCGAGAAGGCCAATGACTTAGTCAACGGATTATCGGAAGCCTCGGCGCAAATCGAGCAGGTGGTCGGCCTGATCAATGATATCGCGGCACAGACAAACCTCCTGGCCTTGAACGCGACCATCGAGGCGGCCCGGGCCGGAGATGCCGGGAAGGGTTTCGCCGTCGTCGCCAACGAGGTCAAATCCTTGGCAAGCCAAACCGCCAAAGCGACCGAAGATATCAAATCGCAGGTTAAGGAAATCCAAGAGGCGACTTCTTCGGCGGTTGATTCGATTGGCGATATCGGCAAGACGATCAATTCGTTCAACGATGTTTCGACGAGCATTGCCTCCGCGGTCGAACAGCAGGGCGCGGCGACACAGGAAATCGCCCGCAATGTTCAGGAAGCATCAAGCGGTGTGACCGAAGTGACGACCAACATCATGACCGTCAATCAGGACATCTCCCAGGTCAGCGAAATCTCGAGTGAGGTGCTGTCCGTATCCAGCGAATTGGCATCTCAAGCGGACAGCCTGTCGCAGGCGTTAAGCAGTTAGCAGACGACCAAAAAGTCGAGAAAGCTATCTCCATCGTCGTTCCCGCACCGTTTCCGCGGGAACGACGATGATTTTGCGATAGTCGATTTTAAGATCGTTTTGGCCGCCGACTAAAGGACGCAATTCTTGGCGAAATCGGCGGCTTGGTTCGTGGTCCAATCGCCTTTTGGTTTCGCCTTCATATCCTCGCACCACTCCTTGCTTCCGACTTCAGGTTCGCAAGCCGAAAGAGCAAGAGCGAGGAGGGCGGCCACAAAGGCCACGGCGATCCGATTGATTTTCATAATGACATCCCTTTCTTCAGGCGCTTAGCGGTTTTGGAAATTGCCGGGTCGTTTCTCCCGCCAAGCGGCGATCGATTCCTTATGATCCTCGCTGGAGCGTGCCAGGATCATATTCGAGGAGACCATGTCGAGGGCACTTCGTAAATCCATATTCAAGCCCGCATACATGCTGCGCTTGATCAGCCGCACCGAAATCGGCGAGGAATTGACCAGCCTGCCGACATAGGCGCGAGTCTCCTCCATCAGCTTGTCGTCCGGCACGACCTTGTTGGCGAGGCCGATCTTCAACGCCTCCTCGGCCGAGACGAAATCCGCACTCCAAAGCATCTCCAAGGCGCGTGGGATGCCGATGATGCGAGGCAGGAACCAGGCACCGCCATTGCCGGGGACCAACCCAACTCGGACATAGGTTTCCGCGAAGCGGGCGCTCTCGGCGGCGATCCTGAGATCCGCATGCAGCGCCATATCCATGCCGGCACCCACGGCGACCCCGTTGACGGCGGCGACGACCGGTTTGTCTATCTCGGCGATCTTGAGCGAGATGTGCTGGATCGAGTCCCAGAGGCCGGATTTTATCTCGGCCGGCGTCGGCGGGGCGTCACTGCCCATCCGGCCGGTATCGCCGCCGGAACAGAAGCCGCGCCCAGCGCCCGTGACAATGATCGCCCAAACGTCCTCGCGCGTTCGGCACTCCTCGAGACGCGCCTCATACGCGTCCATCATTTCGCGTGTGAAGGCGTTCAATTTCTCCGGATTGTTGAAGGTGATCGTCGCGATTTTATCGCTGACGTCGAAGAGCAGTTTATCGGTCATGGGGAGCTCCCTTTGGTGGGTTTCCTGGTCAATTGGCGCAAAGGGGCTGCAAGTCCAGGAGAGTCGCCTGAATATTTGACTTCACGAGGTCGCGCGATAGCTTGGCGGGAGAGATAGACTGAGAGATCAATCCACCGCAAGGACCGAACCCCATGACGATTCCC
Source organism: uncultured Rhodospirillaceae bacterium (assembly GCA_964408805.1). Classification (GTDB taxonomy): domain Bacteria; phylum Pseudomonadota; class Alphaproteobacteria; order UBA8366; family UBA8366; genus CAYPAV01. The sequence continues at coordinate 143,456 of CAYPAV010000009.1, forward strand.
TTGGCTTCCGAGACAAAATTCGGTGTGCAAACACGCCTGCCGACAAGGGCGCTGGCCCGCCAGACCATCGAAATGCTGGATCGGCTCGATTACGATTCGATCTGGGTCGGCGATCATCTGGCCTTTACGCTGCCGATACTCGATCCTTTCGTGCAACTGGCCCATGCGGCGGCCTATAGCGACCGCATTACGGTCGCGACCGGGGTCTATCTCCTACCCATGCGCCATCCCGCCTTGGCCGCCAAGCAGGCCGCCAGCCTCGATCATCTCAGTGAGGGACGGTTCATCTTCGGGGTCGGCGTCGGCGGCGAGTTCCCGCGCGAATGGGAACTGGCCGGGGTCGACACGAAGGAACGCGGCGTCCGGCTCGACGAGAGTATCGAGGTGATGCGGAAGCTCTGGAAGGGCGAGCCGGTCAGTCATGACGGCGCAATCTTTCCGTTTCCCGAGGTCCATATGCAGCCGGCCTCGTATCAGGACGGCGGTCCGCCGATTTGGTGTGGCGGCCGGTCCGATCCCGCGCTGCGCCGCGCGGGTCGGTTGGCGGACGGCTATCTCTCCTATGTGGTAACGCCCGAGATGTTCTCCGACGCCTTGGTCAAGATCTCGGATTCGGCGGACGAGGCCGGGCGCGAATTGACCGAATACGGAACCGGCCATCTGCTGTTCTGCTGCATGGCGGAGACCTACGAGAAGGCATGGGATCATGCGACGGAACTTCTTTCCGAACGATACGCCATGGACTTTCGCCGGGCCGCGGAGCGCTATTGCGCGCTGGGACCGGCCCAGGACGTTGCCGCCAAGATCAAGGAATTTCATGAAGCCGGCGTCCGTCATTTCGTCTTCGACTTTCTCGGCTCCCAGGAAGAGCGGATCGCCGGCCTGGAGCAGTTTTCCGCCGAGGTCATGCCGCTTCTGAGGGATTTGTGATATCTTCCGGTCGGAAGGCTGATCAGGCATGACCGGAACGTTGAGCACGGCGGAAATCGCCCAATACCACGAAACCGGCCAGGTTGGCCCGGTTCCGGCGCTTTCATCCTTGGAAGTGAATTATTTCAGATCCGCTCTCGAAGCGGCCGAAGCCACCCTGGGTACGACTCTGACCAACGCACCGGGGCAGATTCGCGCCAAGACCCATCTGCTCTATCCGTGGATGGCGGAATTGGTGCGTCATCCCGCTATCCTTGATGCGGTCGAAAGCCTGATCGGGCCCAACCTTCTCGTCTATCATTTGACCTGCTGGTTGAAGGAGCCGGGGGACGGGCAATTCGTCTCTTGGCACCAGGACGGCACCTATTTTGGGCTGGAACCCTTTGAACACGTGACCGCCTGGGTTGCGTTGAGCGATGCGACGCGGGAGACGGGCTGCATCCGTTTTCTTCCCGGAAGCCACAAGTCCGGGCAACGAGACCACATCCTCGGCGAAACCAAGGGGAACCTGCTCTCGAACGGGCAGCGGGTCGATCTCAAGGTGCCGGAGGAACGCGCGATCGACATCGTTGTGCCGAAAGGGGAAGTCAGCTTCCACCACACTCATCTCATCCATGCCTCGAGACCGAACGAAGGAACGGAGCGTCGATTGGGGATCGGGATTAGTTACATCCCCCCGCATGTCCGGTTCGTCGGCGAGGGACGGGTGACCGCCTCTTTGGTCCGGGGTACGGATGAGCACGGTTATTTCGACCACGAACCTCCCCCGGCGAATGCCCTGGACACCGCCGCAAGAGCGGTTCACGCGGATGCCTGCCAGCGCTTCTTCGCAAGCCACGGGTCGGCAAGGACGGCGGAAATCTAGTTCAAGGCAATGCCACCCGCGCGGGCGGAATCGGCAATCCCGGCACGTCGACCCGGGTGCGGAAGATGGCCCCGCAATTTTCGTGCGGGCCGCCGCGGGAACCGGTCACGACGTAGAGATCCCGGAGATCGGCACCCCCGAAACAGACACTCGTCACCATGGGAAGCGGGACTTCAAGCTCCATTCGCTTGCTGCCGTCGGGCTCGAAGACCGCGACCGCGCCGCCGTGTGCGAGGGCGACCCAAACAGACCCGTCCTCCGCCACCGCCATGCCGTCCGGCGTGGTGCCCGAATTGATTTCGGCGAAGACCCGCCAGCCGGCCACATCGCCATCCGCCGTGATGTCGTAGGCCCGCAGATGATCCGCCCTGGCATCGCAGTGGTAGAGGATCTTTCCGTCCGGAGAGAACCCCATGCCGTTGGTCAAATTAATCCCGTCCGATACCGTGCGTGCGGACCCGTCGAGATCGATCACGTGGAGATGACCGGGGCGGATGTCCTCGCCCGCGAAGACCCTGAAGGCCAACGAGCCGACCCAGACGCGGCCCGCTTCGTCCGTAGTGAAATCGTTGAACCCGATGGCGACATCGGTCACGTCGGGTGTCAGCAAGGTCGCGGATGTCGTTTTGTCGAAGCTCTCATAGATGATTTTCCGCCCGCCGATGACGAGACCGCCCGCCGCATGGGGCGACATCCCGCCGATGCCGCGGCGCTTCGGGACGATATCGGTGATGCGGCCGTCCTCGGAGAGGGCCCGCACGCCGCCATTCATGACGTCGCTATAGATCAGCCCGCGCGTGTCATCCCAAACGGGGCCTTCGATTAATCCGTATCCGGTGGCGAGTTCTTCCATGGTCCGTGCTCCTGGCGGCTGATTAAGCGGCGTCCTCGCGGATCATCATCGCGGCCTTCTCGCCGATCATGATGGTCGGCGCATTCGTGTTGCCGGTGGTGAGGAATGGCATGATCGAGGCGTCCGCGACCCGCAAACCCCTGATGCCGCGCACCCGCAGGCGCGAATCCACGACCGCCATCGGATCCTCGCCCATTTTGCAGGTGCCGACCGGGTGATAGATCGTCGTACCCTCCTGGCGGGCGTAATCACGGAACGCCTCGTCGCTTTCGATCTCGGGACCGGGGCGGAGTTCGGCCACGCTGTGTTTCGAGATCGCCGGCGAAGCGAAGATCCGCCGGCCGTGCGCGAGGCCGGCCCGGAGAACGCGAAGATCGTCGGCATCGGAGAGATAGTTCGGCCGGATCACGGGCCGGGCCAGGGGATCGGCCGATTCCGCCATGATCGTCCCGCGGCTCGACGGGTGAACCGGGCAGATGGCGAGCGACATCCCGGGCTCGCGCTCCAGCGTCAGGACCCTCTTGATGTCGTAGCTGCCCGGCGTGAAAAGGAGTTGAATGTCGGGGCTCGCGAGTCCTTCGCGACTGTGGCAGAAAACCTGCGCGGTGGTGACACCGAAAGTCAGGGCACCGCGCCCCGTCACGAGGAATTTCGCGGCTTCACGAATCACACGAAGACCACGCGCTAACTCATTGATCGAAATTTCATCTTTCACACGATGCATGATGCGAACGACATAATGATCCGAAAGATTTCTTCCGACCCCCGACAGGTCGTGAACCACATCCACGCCGATCGATTGCAGGTGTTCGGCTGGCCCGATTCCGGAGACTTGCAACAGATGCGGCGAGTTGACCGACCCGCCGGAGAGAACTACCTCGCGCGCCGCGTGGACTTCATGATCCGCGCCTCTTTGTCGGAAGGCGACGCCCGTGCAACGCCCATCCTCGGTCATTAAACGGGTCGCCACGGCTTCCGTCTCGACGCGGAGATTGGGACGCTTGCGCGCTTCGGCCAGATAGGTCCGCGCCGTCGAGCCGCGAAAGCGCCCAAGCCGGGTCATCTGTGAATATCCGACACCGTCCTGGAAGGCCCCGTTCAAATCGGGATTGAAGGCAAAACCGGCTTCCTGGGCCGCTTCGACGAAGCGGTGCGTCAATGGCAGGATGGTTCGGTAATCCTCGACCATCAACGGTCCCGAACGGCCGCGGATTTCATCGTCGCCGCCGGCACTGACATAATTTTCGGATTTCTTGAAAAGCGGCAACACGTCGCTGTAGGACCAGCCGCGACAGCCCATCTGTGCCCAACCATCATAGTCGGTCGGATTGCCGCGCACATAAAGCATGCCGTTGATCGAACTGCTACCGCCGAGGACTCGGCCGCGCGGCCAATGAATATTGCGCCCGGCAGTGCCTTCCTCCGCCTCGCTGGCGTAGTTCCAATTGACCTTCGGATTGTGCAACAGACTGCGGATACCGGCGGGAATATGGATCATCGGAAAGAGATCGCGGGGACCCGCCTCGAGTAGCACTACCTTGGAGCCGTCCTCGCTCAGCCGATCGGCGACGGCGCAACCCGCCGATCCCGCACCCACGACCACGTAATCCGCATCGATTTTCATGCCTTGGCTCCAGAAGTTTTCGGCCCTCGTCTTTCAATCAGGTAATCGCGCGATAGGTCTTTTCTATCCGGCCCCGAAAAGGCTTGTTCCGCCTGGCAGAGGTCGGATGACTGAAATACGAGACGAGGCGAAGAAATATGCCCTTTTTCAAATCCCATCCCGATAATGCGGGACCGGCCAATGTCTTCACGGCCTATCCCGAGATTTATAGGAACTGGTCGGAGTTGAGCCAGGTTATGATGAACGGTCCCTCGCCCTTCTCGCCGGGCGAGCGGGAGATGATCGCCTCCTTCGTGGTCGGGCTCGCGAAGTGCGATTTCGCTTTTGTTGCCCATTCCGAGGCCGCCTATGCCTGGGGCATTCCGGAAGGGTTGATCGATGATCTGATCGCCGATATCGATAGCGCCGACATCGAGGACAAATACAAGCCGCTTCTGAAGTTCGTACGGAAACTCACGCTGACGCCGAGCGAGATGACCCAGGCCGACGCCGATGCGGTCTTCGATGCCGGGTGGGACGAGAAGGGCTTGCATGATGCGATCGCGGTGACCGCGCGGATGAGTTTCATGAACCGCATCGTCGAAGGTCACGGTTTCATCCCGATGTCGCGCGAGCGGGCCCGCAACAACGCGGAAAAGCGCGTGAAGCTCGGTTATGTGAACCTCTATCCCGAATTCGCGAAGAAGAAGGCGGACGAATGATGGAACATGACGACCTACCGTTTGAGGGCGTGAAGGTCCTCGACCTGTCGCAAGGGGTCGCAGGACCCTATTGCGGCATGCATCTGGCGCGAAACGGCGCCGATGTCGTGAAATTGGAACCGCCGGGGACCGGTTGCTGGAGTCGGCAGCTCGGCAAGTCACGCGGCGACCAGACGGCGCATTCCCTCGTCGTCCATCGCGGCAAGCGCAGCCTCGCGGTCGACCTAAAAACCGAAGCCGGCGGGAAGATCGCGCGCGACCTGGCCCGCGAGTGCAATGTTTTGATCCAGAACTACCGGGTCGGCAAGATCGATAAGTTCGGCTTGGATTACGACTCCGTCGCCAAGACCAACCCGGGCGTGATCTATCTCGCGATCACGGGTTTTGGCGCGCGCGGGCCCCGTCGCGACGAACCGGCCACCGATTCCGTGATGCAGGCCTATACGGGCATGATGTCGATCAACCGCGACGTGGAAGGCATGCCGCAGCGGATCAACCTGCTGGCCATCGATTTCACGACTGGGCTCTATGCTTTCCAGGCGGTCGCGGCCGCGCTCTATCGTCAAGCCCTGAAAGGGAAGGGGGCGCATATCGAGACCAGCCTTCTCGAATCCTCCTTGGTCTTGCAGGAGGGCGCGATCATCGAATCACATCTTCAGGGCAGCAAGGTGGAGCCGATCGGGATGCCGGTCGGCAGTTTCAAGACCAAGGACGGCTTCATGAGCCTGAACGCGCGCCGCGATCCGCATTTCAAGAAGCTCTGCGAATTACTCGGCAAGAACGACTGGTTGGAAGACCCGCGCTTTGTCGATCCCCTGGGCCGAGTTGAGCATCGCGAGGAACTTCTCGCCGAGCTTCGACGAATTATGGTGACCCGCACCAGCGAAGAATGGAACAAGGCGTTCACCGAGATCGATATTTTGAACGCCAAGGTGCACTCCCACCACGATTTGTTCGAGGATCCACAAGTTCAGGAGATGGCGGCAATCCGCTGGATTCAAGATGAGACGCTGGGGCGAGTGCCGATGGCCTCGATCCCCGGACAACCCATCCCGGAAACCGACGATCAACTGAGCCGAAGCCCCCATATAGGCGAACATAACGCAGAAGTGCTCGGCGAACTCGGGTATGCCAAGGCGGATATCGATGCCCTCGCGGCCAAGGGCGTGATCGGCGGCTTCAAGGAGAAGGCTGCAGCCTAGGGAGACGACTTATGACCACGAAAAAAATAGACGATCTCGTTCACTACGAATGCGCCGATCAAATCGCAATGATTACCCTCGACCGGCCGGACAAACTGAACGCCTTCAGCGACGAGCTGGTGGTGGCGCTGAACAACGCGCTCCGCCGGTTCGATGCCGACGAGAACGCCAATGTGGCGATCATACATGGGAACGGACGGGCGTTTTCATCGGGCGCAGACGTGCATCAACGCCAACTCCGTTCGCGTGAGGAATTTCTCAAGCTCGGTGGCCCGCAGGGCCACGGCGCCAATTCCGGCGATCTCTTCATAAAATCGGTCAATTGGAAGCCGATCATCGCCGCACCCCACGGCTATGTCCTGGGCCTTGCGGTCGGGATCGTGCTGGAGAGCGACCTGATCGTCGCGGAGGCCGGAACCCGCTTTCAGATCACGGAGACGTCACGCGGGCTGGGTGCGGCGAAATACTGGGGGCTCATGCATTTTCGCGGTGCCGCCGGCTTCGGTGACGAGGTGGCGCTGACCGGGCGCTGGTTCACCGCCGAGGAAGCCTTCGAGGCCGGCGTGATCAATCGCCTGGCACCGAAGGGCGAATACCTCGAGGCGGCGCGGGCGCTCGCCTGCGAGGTCAACAAGAACCCGCCCCTCAGCGTCCGCGCCACGGTGCGCACCCGGCGCTGGTACATGGAACAAATCGGCCGTGAGACGATGATGCAGCAGGCCCCGCTGAAGCTTTACCTCTCCGAGGATTTCCACGAAGCCGCCAGCGCATTCGCCGAAAAGCGCGACCCAAAACCGTTCAAGGGACGTTGAGCGGCGGAACTTTCCGCCATGCATTGACTCCGGGCGGCATGGCAATCCAGAATCCGTTCGGTCGATCGCATCGGCAACCGATCAACGGCAAGGATTTTACCGTGACACTCCGGCGATTCACGCTCGGGATTCTGTTCGCCTTCATTGTCGCCGGTTGGGCAGCGGCGGTCGATGCGAGCGGACGCGGCCTGACGATCAAACTTCGCGGCGCTACGAAAGACGCGGGCGTCACTGAAAGTGTCAAGCTCTACGGCTCGTCTCACGCGCTCGTCATCGGCATCGACGATTACCGGAAGGGCTGGCCTCGATTATCGAACGCCGTAAAGGATGCAAGGGCGGTTGCCGCCGCGCTGAGGAAGAGCGGGTTCGACGTCACCCTGAAACTCGATCTCACGTCACGTCAACTGAAGGACGCCTTCGAGCAGTTCTTCGTTTTCAAGGGCGAGAATCCGGAAGCACGGCTTTTCGTCTGGTTCGCGGGGCACGGCCATTCGGAAGATGGCGAGGGTTTTCTGATCCCCAAGGATGCGCCACGGCCAAGTGCGGGTGCCCGGTTTCGGGTGAAGGCTCTCTCGCTCCGCCGTTTTGGCGAGTATGTCCGTTTGGCGAAGAGCAAACATGCCTTCTCCGTTTTCGATAGCTGTTTTTCGGGAACGATTTTCGAGACAGCCCGCTCGGCTCCTCCGCCCGCGATTACGCACGCAACGACAGCGCCGGTGCGGCAGTTTCTGTCGAGCGGTGATGCCGGCCAGAAAGTCAGTGACGACGGCAGGTTCCGCCGTCTGTTCATCGAAGCCTTGAACGGCCGGCGACAAGCTGATGCCAATGGCGATGGCTATCTCACGGCGTCGGAACTCGGTCTGTTCCTGTCGGACAGCGTGACGAATTATTCGAACCGCCGGCAGACCCCGCGCTATGGCAAACTCAACGACCCGAATTTCGATCGCGGCGATTTCGTCTTTCAATTGACGCCGTCGAGGCCGATACACGCGCCCTCGAAACCGCACGCCGCCGAGAGCGCCGAAGCGGATCGAGCCGGCGCCAAATCCAAGGCCTGCGGTCGGCACCTTTTCAAAGAACTATCGCATTCTCCTTCCCAGCGACTCAAAGATTACGCTCGGCTCGGCGGTTTCATTTACGGGGAAGTACTCGATCAACGGAAGACATACCTATAACGGCTACAATTTCGGTGTTCAGCTTGTTAATAAGGCGGGCGGTATCAAAATCGGCGACCGGCATTATCGCCTTCGCATCAAATATTACGATGACGAATCGACGCCGGCCCGCACCGGCCAACTGTTCGAGCGGCTGATCAAGCAAGATGGTCTGAATTTACTTTTAGGCCCTTATTCATCGAGAACGACAATGGCCGCGGCGCGCGTCGTCGCGAAATATCGAGTTCCCATGGTTGTCGCGGAAGCGGCGTCTCGCTCGCTCTATACCCAAGGCAATAGGTAAATTTTTGGCGTACTTTCCACCTCGAACGAGTATCTTGCGACGGCGGTCCGGGCGAGCGCCGAATGGGCGCAAAGACGCGGCCGGCCCCCCGGCGACGTGAAGTTGGCGCTCGCTTTCGAAAATGACCCATTCTCGTTGGATGTCAGAGCCGGTGTCGTGGCGGCAGCGCGACGCTTGGGGATGAAGGTCGTCATCGACGATAAATTGCCGCGAAGCCTGAACGAGATGACGGCTACCCTGGTGAAGGTCAAGGCGCTCCGACCAGATATGTTGATTGTATCGGGGCATTCGAAAGGCGCGGCTACACTTGCTCGACAAGTTGCGGAGCAGAGAATTGACAGGCCGCTGATCGCCGTCACTCACTGTGAAGCCGCGCGCTTGATTAGAAAATTTCAGCATCGGGTCGACAGTTTTTTGTGCCCGACGCAATGGGCCGGGGATCTAAATTACCGGGGTCCTTATTTCGGTTCGGCGGCAGATTTCAAAAATAAATTTCTCGCGAAATTCCCGAATTACCGAGATGTACCCTATCAAGCCGCACAAGCCGCCGCCGCGATCATCGTTTGGAAGGATGCCTTGGAACGTGCCGGGAGCGTCGATAGCGAAGCCATACGGGCCGCGCTGGCGGCAACGAATTTGGCGACGTTTTATGGACCCATACGATTCGATTCGACAGGCCGGAATATCGCCAAGCCGATGTATCTGAGGCAGATACAGAATGGGGAATTGGTCACCGTATCGCCCCGGGAGATGGCGGCGAAACCGCTTCGCGCCCGCCGCTGACCGACGTCCGACATCCGCTGCGGTCGATCACGGCAGAACCCGTACCCTCCGGAAATGATCGAATAGACGGAAGAACATTTCCTCCGAATCCACGAAGTCCCGGAACCCGGCGAGACGGGCCTTGGTCATCGAGGACACGATGTCCCAATCGTGCATCCAGAGATGGCGGCCGTAGGACCACATCGCGACCGCATTGAAGGGCTGGCGAACTAGATCGTGCTTCTCGACGACTCGGTCCCAAACGGGGGCCTTGTCGGCCATATAGGACACGAGATCCACCGTCTTAACGGAGCCCGGCTCCAGTCCAAAATAATCGGCGAATTTCGGCCAGAGATGAGACCAGCGAAAAACATCGCCATTGGTAACGTTGAAGTTCTGGTTGGCGCCCTCGGGCGTCGTCGCCATCCAGACCGTCGCCTTGGCGAGCTGCAGGGCCTCGGTGCATTGGTAAAGCGCCTCGTAATTGCCCGCCGTTCCTGGAAAGTGGAAGGGCAGGCCGAGTTCGCGTGAAATGGCGGCATGGGCGCCGATCAGCATAATCATGCTGCGGGTAATGCCGGGGGCGGTGTCGCAAAGACCGGTCGGCCGTGCCGTCGACCAGGACCAGGCCTGCCCTTCCTGCAGGGCGTGAATGTAGTCTTCCTGAAGATAATAGAAGCTCGGCTGGGGATATCTCGGCATCTCCTCCTTGGCCGGTGTGGGAGCCGGCCCCTGGTGAAGTCCGTAATTCTTGTGACCACTGCCAATGTGGACATGTTCGAGGTTCCGCGCGATCGGAACGATCGTGTCGATCAGGTTCCGGAACATCGCGACATTGGTATCGATTGGTTCCGGCATGCCCTCGGGATGGTCGAAGCGGGCCTCGTAGAAGATATGCGTGATATCGACGAGATCGCCGAGCTTGTCCGTGCAATCGGTGGGATCGCTCAAGTCGACAGCGATTCGCTGAACGTCGTTGCCGCCGATCGGCGGGTTGCGCGACAGGCCGACAACCGTCCAGTCGGGTTGGCTGTGCAGGTACTCCGCTAACCGTCGGCCCACGATTCCGGACGCGCCAGCGACCAATGCCATTTTTCGTCTGTTGATGCGAAATCCTCCCTGGGCCTTTCTAACTCGGCGAAAGATATCATTTATTTCGAGAAGACCATTCCGGAAAGGAAAGCGTCCATGAAACTCGCCGTCGAATTCCCCAGTGTCGCCTACCGAGAGGGTCCGGAAGCGGTCACCCGAATGGCCAAGGGGATCGAAGATATCGGCTATGACCAGCTCGATGTCTACGATCACGTGGTGATGGGCTATGACGTGGAAGGGCGGGACAAGTCCTTCTATCCGGCGCAAATGCCGATCCTGGAAGCGCTGATGATGCTGGCCCATGCGGCGGCGGTCACCAAAACGATCGGGCTCGGGACCGAAGTGCTGGTTCTGCCGCAACGCCAACCGACTTTGGTCGCGAAGCAGGTTAGTACGCTGGACACGCTCTCCGGCGGCAGGGTTCGGCTCGGGATCGGCGTCGGCTGGCAGGCGTCCGAATTCGAGGCTCTCGGCGAGGATTTCTCCGATCGCGGCAAACGGATGGACGAGGCTATCGACCTGATGCGTGCGAGCTGGCGCGACGATCGAATCGATTTCGCGGGCAACCACTACACCGCCCGCGCCATGGCCATGGAGCCAAAACCGCCCCAGGGCGAAAACCTGCCGATCTGGGTCGGCGGCAACAGTCCAGCCGCTTATCGGCGGGTCGGAAGACTGAGCGACGGATGGCTCGCGAGCCAGGTGACCGACGCCGATTTCGCCCAGCGTGCAATGGATGCAATTCGCGAGTCCGCGAATGACGCCGGGCGCGATCCCGAAGCCATCGGCTGGCAAAGCATGATCGCCTCGCCGCCCCGCGCCGGTGATAGCAGCGGCAAGACGTTCTATGCCGAAAACGACCGCGTCGCGGCGCGTGCCGTGGAGTTGAAGGCAATGGGATTTGAGTATCTCGCCGTCAACGCGACCGCGATTTTCCAGGCGGGGGAGCGGAGTGTCGATGGGATATTGGGGGCGCTGTCGGCTTTGCATGATCGGCTCCGCGCGGAACTGGGCAACGGATAAAGAGGGGATCGAGATGACGGACCGGAAACTACCCACGACGCGAATTGGGACGCCAACCTCAGACACCGATCGGCTGAAAATGCGCGGCCTGGATGTCCTCTCCGAGGTTGTCGGCGAGATGAGCTTCACGGAAACCTATTACTTCGCCGTCACCGGCCGCCGTCCTACCGAAACGCAACGGAAAGTCTTCGATGCGGCCTTGGTCATCCTGATGGACCATGGTCTGACGCCGACGGCACTGGTGGCGCGACTGGTCGGCGATTCGCTGGCGGACAATCCCCAAGCCGGAGTCGCGGCCGGCATCCTGATGGTGGGCGATAAGTTCGCCGGCACGATGGGCGGGGCGGGCGCATTGCTGGAGGAGGGGATGGCCCATGAGGGCAACAAGCGCGCCTGGGCGGAAGAGGTCGTGGCCCGCCACCGGGCGGCGAAGACCCGAATGCCGGGCTTCGGCCACCCCTATTACAGTCCGACCGATCCTCGATCCGATCGCCTGTTTAAGGTCGCCCACGCCGCCGGCGTGGACGGTAAATACATCGAGCTCCTAAAGCTGCTCGGCGAGGTTCTGGACGAGGCGACCGGCCGGCATTTCACTTTGAACGCGACAGCGGCACTTGGAGCGCTCCTGTGCGAGATCGATTTTCCGGTGGCCGCGATGCGCGGCGTCGCGGTGGTCAGCCGCGCCGCAGGCCTGGTCGCCCATGTCATGGAAGAGCACCAGGAACCGATAACGCCGGCCCTGATGGAGTTCGCGAGTGAAATACCCTATGCGGATCCAGATTAGGATGATCTCGGAACAAAGACGAACCCGCGTGCACGTCGATTCTTTCTTGCCGGTTTGACGTAGGTCAAGGAGAGCCGGGCCGGAAACGCTTATTCGTCTCATGGCCGCCCGAATGGGCGTTATGTAGGCGAGAAGATGGAAGCGATGATGGAACAGCGGTCGAGCGGCGGCCCAACGACTGAACGGATTGAACAGATCGACTCATCTTTTATTGTTTCCCAGCTCTGTAGGGTTCTGAAAGACGGTATCGATATCCACCGGTGCCAGGCGGCGCGCGGTTTGGGCCGTATTGCGGCGGTGGAAGCCGTGCCGGCGCTTATCGAGGCCTTGTTGGACGAAGACGAGGACGTTCGTACCGATGCGGCGGAGGCCTTGGCTCGAATTGCCGACCCGCGCGCGGCCAAACAACTCCTTGAGAATTTGATTGGAGACCCTTGTCCCGAGGTGAAACTCGCGGCGATCGAAGGGCTTGCACGACTGAATGAAGTCGCCGTGGTTCCCTACCTACGACAGTTGGCGCGGAGTCGAGATACCGACATCGTTTCGAACGATGATTCGTTTTTCGAAACCGGCTGGGACGACTGGACCGATTTCCAAGTGGCCGCGATCAAGGCATTGGCCGAGATGGGCCGGGTTGAGGCGGTGGACGACATCGTCTTCGCGCTCGACGACGCGGACGGCCAGGATCTTACGGAAGTGGCCTTCAATGCCTTCGCTAAACTGCGCCAACCGGGCGCTCTTGCCTTGGGAACTTTCTTGGACGATCCGCATCCGCGCGTTCGCCGACGCGCCGCGACAGCGGTCGGACGAATTGAAGACCCGGCGGCCAAGAGCTTCGTTTCCCGTGCCTTGATGGATATCGAAGCCGAGGTCAGATTGGCCGTCGGCACCGTTCTCGCAACGAAAAATCCAGGCGATCCACGCTTGGAGGATTTGCTCCGTGACGAGAACCCGGAAGTCCGCGCCGAATTGACACGTCTTTGTGCGCACCGGTATCCCGAACGATTGGCGACGCTGACATCGGACGGCACCGTTTCGGTTCGGCGGGCGGCATTGAAAAGTCTGGCGGACCACCCCGATCTTTTCACGCGCGATGAGCGGGACGATTTTGCCCGTGTCCATTTGGAGAATCCGGATCCCGAAACGGCCGCCAGCGCCGTATCGATCCTCGGCGAATCGGAGAATTCCGACATCGATTTGGCGGAACTGTTTACCGACAATTCAAAACCTGTCCAAGTTCGAACGGCGGCTCTTCGCGGTTTGGTCGCGGCGGTCGATCAACGCCTGTACGCCATGATCGATACCGTGTTGACGGATGATCGAGCCGGACAGATCCGGTTCGACGCGCTCGCAGCACTTGCGGGGCTGGCGAGGAAATCGGCGTGGCCGAACCAAGCGGGCGATGCATTGATTTCCGCCCTGAACCGAGAAAATGCCGCAGCCGAGGCCGATGAAGCCATCGAGCGCGAACAGCCCGCGAGCGTAGATACGGCGGAATCCGGCGAGGCGGCGCCCGCGACTTCCACCCTTGATGCGATTATGGGAGGCGACCGGTCCGTCGATTCGACCCGGGTCGAATCCGATAGTCCGGTCGAGCTAACGGGATCGGATCTGGCCTTTCTGGAATTGACGAAGAGAAATGTCGGCAAACGGGTGGTTCGGGAGAAGACCAGCCAATCCGCTATCCATATCCCGCGGTTTGCGGCGGGTCTCCTTGGCGACTTTCCGAACGAGTCGGTGGCTTCCTCCTTGGCCGAGTCTTTTGCCCACAATAATTCGGATCTAAGATTGGCCGTGGTGAATTCACTCGTGCGAATCGGGGAGGAGCTTGGCTATTTGCCCCAGGCCGCGATAGAGGCGTTGACGAATAGTCTAGCGCATCGGGACCGCGATCTCCGTCGCGGCGCGGTCCGTGCGCTCGGCGCCTCGGCGGCGAAGGCCGCCGCCTCGGCTCTGTTCCCCTGTCTGAGCGACGAGGATGCCTCGGTACGGACCGAGACGATCGGCGCGCTTGGGAGGATTGGGGAGAACGGCGCCGGGACGGTACGCTATCTGGAAGACAGGGACCCCTTCGTTCGCCTGGCCGCGGCGAAAGCCGTTGCCGCGGCAAATGGACCGGATGCCGTCGATCGGCTCGCCGCCTTTGCGTTCTCGTTCGAGGGCCATCATCGTCGCGAGACCGCGAAGTTGCTCCGCCAATTGGATGTGGAGGCCGCCAATAAACTGTTCGTCGATGTTCTCCGGGACGACACCAGGCTCCGCGATCGGCAAGTGGCGATGGAGGTTCTGGAAGAACTCAACGCACCGCCTACGAACTGAACGGCGGATGCGTTTTAATTCACTTCAGATGTTTTCTAATTTCCGCCGTCATTTGTGCGGCCGTCACGCCGACGAGAAATTCATGGCGGAACGACCCGTCGGGCCCGAGCAGGTAGGTCACCGCCGAATGGTCCATCACGTAGTTGTTGGGACCGGTCGAATCGGGTGAATACATTTTCCGACGCTTGATCCGATAATTCCGCAGGACCGCCTTTATTTCGGTGTCGCTGCCGGTGAGACCAATGATGCGATCGTGAAAGCGGGGAAGATATTTCTTGAGGATGGCCGCCGTATCGCGGCGCGGATCGACGGTTATGAAAAGCGGCTGGAGTCGCTCTGAGACGGCCCCCAATCTATCGAGCGCATCGGCAATGATCGCCAAGTCGAGAGGACACTGATCGGTGCATGACGTATAGCCGAAATAGATCAATAGGTACTTGCCGGGAAAGTCCTTGGCCGTGGTCCTTCGGCCGTCGTAGCCGGTCAAAGCGAACGGGTGTCCGATATTGATACTCGCCCTGGCGCCGGCAGATGCGGCCGGCGATTTTCGTTCGTGCGCTTCCGGCGCTGGCGCGCTGATCACCATTAACGCGATGCCAAGAACACCCATCCAAATTTTCGTCTTCATTGGTCTATTTCCAAATTACGTCGGTGCCGCGGGTAAGTAATTCGAAATTTTACGCCCCTCGTTGACACAGATCAAAGCAGCCCCGATTGGGCATTGATATTTGTCTAACACCTGAGCAAGGGCGATCTTCGAGACCAGCGCGTGGAACCTCTCCATTCGGGTCGGGAATTGCCGGAAAGGGAGGTAGGCCGTGGTTGAGGATCGAAATCGCAATTCTTCCGCCAAGGCGCAAAGAGGGAAAGTGGACGAAGGTCCGGCGACGACGTGCCGGGTTTTCAAGGGACTGATTTTGGGCGGCGCGATCGCCCTCGTTATATCCGGCACGCTCTTGAGCGCGGCCGGTTCGGCCGCGGCGGCGGATGGTTTCTCGCCGGTGAAGGCGATTAAGGTCGACCCAAAGAAAGCGGCTCTCGGCAAGCGCCTGTTTTTCGATAAACGCCTTTCGGGCGACGCGGCGATCAGCTGCGCCAGCTGCCATATTCCGGCGAAAGGCTTCGCTGACGGTCTTGCCCTGGCCAAGGCCTATCCTGGGAATTTGGGTTTCCGCAACACCCCGTCGCTGATCAATACGGGACATCGCGAGGCCTGGTTCCATGACAGTCGCATCGGCACCAATCTGAATGACGTCACCCGCGAATCGATCACCGAAGATTACTCGATGAACATGGATATGCGGATGATGCAGGAGCGTCTGAAGCAGGATCCGGTCTATGTGAAGATGTTCAAGGACGCAGGTTACGGCGAACCCAGCAACGGGTCCGTCCGGAAGGCGATCCCGGTATATCTGAAAACCCTGATATCGCGCGGCGCGGCCTTCGACACCGGCAAAATGTCAGGCGCCGCGAGACGCGGCTTCGAGCTTTTTAAAGGGAAGGCCGGTTGCGCGAATTGTCATTCCGGGTCGCGGTTTACCGACGACAAACCGCACAATACCGGTGTCCCGGAGAACCCGAATATTTGGAATGATCCCCGGCGCCACATCACCTTTGTCGCCTTTGCCATGTTCATGGGCGTCGAGAATTACATGAACATCCGCCGTGACGTGGGCGCACATATCCTGACCCATAAATCCGACGGCACGGACGTTGGAAAGTTCATGACACCCAGTCTGCGGGAACTGAAGTACACCGCGCCCTACATGCACAACGGCACGATGAAGACACTGGCCGAGGTCGTGGAATTCTACAACAGGGGCGGCGGCGATGATCCCAACAAGGATTCGCGTCTGAAACGGCTCGGCCTCAGCAAGGAGGAACGGAAGAGTTTAGTGACCTTCCTCGAGGCCCTGTCGGGCACGCCGCTGACCGGCCCGAAACATGTCTGGAAGGACAAGATTCCGGCCAATTACACCGGCATCAAAGACTGGCTCAAGAAGAAGAATTAGGAGACGCGACATGAAAATGCGCAAGAGCACGATCCTCTTTGTCACCGTCGCGTCCCTCGGTCTTGTGGGCTTGAGCCCGCAATCGCTGAACGCCGACGTCAACCCGCCGCTGGCCGCGCTGGGTCCGCCGCCGATCCCGCCGGACAATCCGCAAACCAAGGCGAAAGTGGATTTGGGCAGGCTATTGTTTTTCGATACGCGGCTTGGCGGCGATGCCTCGGTGGCCTGCGCCGACTGTCATGCCCCGAAACAGGGTTGGGGTTTCAACGACCCGATCTCAAGGGGCTATCCCGGCACCATGCACTGGCGTAATAGCCAGACCGTGGTCAACACGGCCTATCTCGGGAAGCTGTTTTGGGCCGGTGCGGCCAAGTCACTCGAGGCCCAAGCGCCCGCCGCGGCAAAAGGCGCGCCGTCGGGCAATGGCGAGAACGACATGATGGAGGCCCGGCTCGCCTTCATCCCCGAATACAGGAAACGTTTCAATGCGGTGTTCGGCGACACATGGCCCAAGATCGACAACGCCTGGAAGGCGATCGCCGCCTTCGAGCGGACCTTGATCCACAATAATACGCCCTTCGATCGATACATGGGGGGCAACAAGAAGGCTTTGAGCGCCCAACAGATCCGCGGCCTGAAACTATTTAAAGGCAAGGCCAACTGCATCGAATGCCACAATGGGCCGCTGCTGACGGACCAGCGTTACTACAACCTCGGCGTCCCGAGAGCGGAAGACTGGCTCGACAACGGTCTAGCGCAAATCACCTTCCGCTTCGAACAGTACGCCAAGGGCGTTACCGAGAAGATGTACCGCGATATCAAGGATGACGCGGGCCTCTACTACCAAACCAAGAAAAGCGTGGACAAGGGCAAGTTCCGGACGCCGCCGCTGCGTTATACGGCCTATACCGCGCCCTACATGCACAACGGCGCGTTCTTCGATTTCCGCGAGGTCATCGAGTTTTACAACGAGGGCGGCGGCAAGAACGAATTCGCCGCGAACAAGACCAAGCTCTTGAAACCGTTGAAGTTGACGGATGCGGAAATCGACGATCTGGCGGCGTTCATGGAATCTCTGAGCGGTTCCGAGATCAAGATGAAGACGCCGAAACTGCCGCCCTACGCCCCGTTACCGACCAATTGATGGAGAACCGGTCATGACCGCGCAACCACATAAATGTCTGATGTCGAGGCGTCAGTTCCTACTGACCTCCGGCGTCGCCACCGCGACGGTAATGGTGGCGATCAACGCGGGAACACCGGTCGCCGCCGAAGTACCGGGCGTCGTCGCCACATATCCCCGTAAATTCATCACCAATCTGAGCTCGCTCAAGAAGGACAAGCCGTTCGATTTTCAGTATCCGGACAAGGGCGACTATTCGGAATCCATGATCGTGAGGATGGGCGTGGAGGCGGGCGGCGGCCTTGGCCCCAATCGTGATGTCGTCGCTTTCAATTATGCCTGTACCCATCAAGGCGGCGACCTGAACGGGACTTACAAGGCGAACACCAAGTCGCTCGGTGCCTGCCCGTTGCATCTTTCGACCTACGACCTGACGAGATACGGGATCCTGATTTCCGGCCAGGCTTACCAGAGCCTGCCGCAGGTCCTGCTCGAACTCGAAGGCGACAAGGTCTTCGCGGTCGGTATCTTCGGCTTGGTCTACGGCCGTTTCGACAATCTGCAAGGTTAGGGAGGACAACCAGTGGCTACTCCGTATTACATCCCGGAAACCGACGTGCCGCTTCCTCCCCCGGATGCGGAAGTGATAACGACAGCGTGCGATTACTGCATCGTCGCCTGCGGCTACAAGGTCTATCGCTGGCCGGTTGCCGGCAGCAAGAAGGGCGGTTCGAAGGCCAATCAGAATGCCTTCAAGGCCGATTTCCCGGTCGAACCGCTGGGTCCCTGGGTGGCGCCAAATCAGCACAACATCGTGCTCCATAAGGGCCGGCCCCATCATGTCGTGATCATTCCCGATAAGGACACGAAATTCGTCAACACGGACGGCGATTCGAGCCTGCGCGGCGGCTGCATCGCGCAGAAATGCTACAATCCGCAAACGCCAACTCGTGACCGGCTGAAATCGCCGATGATCCGGATTTATGGAATCCTGCAACCCGTGCCGTGGGATTTCGCGCTCGATATCGCGGCGGCCGTCGGCAAACACGTGATCGAGAAACACGGCGACAACGCCTACGGCGTGAAGACGTTCTCCTACCAATACATCGAGAACACCTACGCCATCACCAAATACGCGCTTCGGCACGTCAACACGGCCAACTTCACCTTCCACGACACCCCGTCGGACGTCTCCTCGACGCCGGGTTTCAGGGATGCCGGGTTCGACAATTTCGGCCCCGCCTACGAGGACTGGATGAACGCCGAGACGCTGCTGATGTGCGGCACCGACCCGTATGAGACCAAGACCATCCTGTTCACCCAATGGATCATGAAGGGAATCGCCAACGGCCAGAAGGCCATCTTCATGGTTCCGCGGCGGACCGCCGGCGTGGCCTATGCCGAAAAGAACGGCGGGCTCTGGCTCGACGTCACACCCGGCACCGATCTGTTGGTGATCAACGCCATCGCCCGCCTGATCGTCGAGAACGGCTGGCAGGACAAGGACTGGATCAAGAACTGGGTCAACAACAAGTGGGGCTCCTCCTCCGGTTTCGGTCAGGGCACCCGCAACACGCCGTGGCAATGGCGAACGACCTGGGGCAAGTTCCAAACCAAGGGCTACGACCATTGGAAGAAGTGGCTGCTGGGCCAAGACGAGTTCAAGCTCGAGAACGCGGCCAAACTTTCGGGCGTCGATGCCAAGAAAATTCGCACCGCCGCCGAATGGATGGCGAAGCCGAAGGGCAAGAAGCGGCCGAAGACCTCGATCATGATCGAGAAGGGTCTCTACTGGTCCAACAACACCGGCAGTACCCAGGGTATCTCGGCGCTCGGCATCATCGTTGGTGCCGGCGGACGTCCGGGCCAGGTTATCGGCCGGGCCGGCGGACACCAGCGCGGCGGTGTCCGGGGCGGGAAGTATCCGCGGAACAAATCACCGATGAAAGTACCGGGCCGGCGCCGCCGTGCGCTCGATACCGACACTTGGACCATGTCCGGTCATACGCGCCTCGCGCATTGCATCGGTACCACGTGGATCCAGTCGATGTGCGGCTCGCAACAGCTGGCGCAGAGTTTCCACGAGCTGGTCAAGGCCAACCCGCATCAAGTTCGCTCCTACGACAAGCAGGACATCATCGATACCCTGAAGGAGCGGGCCGATTCCGGAGGGATGGTCGTGATCAACCAGGAAATCTATCTGGTCGATCCCATCGGCGCGCAATTCGCGGACATCATTTTCCCCGCCGCCACCTGGGGCGAGGAAACCTTCATGCGGGCCAACGGCGAACGGCGCCTCAGGCTCTACAACAAGTTCTACGATGCGCCGGGCGAGGCCAAGCCGGACTGGTGGATCATCGCCCAGCTTGCCAAGCGGATGGGTTTCGACGGCTTCGATTGGAAAAACTCCAACGATGTCGCGGAGGAAGCGTCCCGGTTCTCGCGCGGAAGCCGCAAGGACTTCCACATGGTCAAGGTGGCGGCTCATCGCGAAGGCAAGACCCTTCATCAGAAACTCGGCGAGTTCGGCACCAACGGCATCCAAGGTCCCGTATTCATGAAGCCGGATGGATCGCTTGTCGGCACCAAACGTCTGCATGACACGACCCGGGAGCTGGACGAAACCGGCCCCGAGGGCAGCAACGTCTTCAACAAGAAACTCACCGCCTTCAACAGCCAGACCGGCCGATGCAATCTCCAGAAATCGCCGTGGTCGCTATTCTCCGATTATTGGGAATGGATGCGGCCCGAAGGGGATGAGCTGTGGTGTACCTCCGGGCGTACCAACGAACGCTGGCAATCCGGCTTCGACGACCGCCGACGGCCCTATGTGGTGCAACGGTGGCCGGACAATTACGTCGAACTCCATCCCGATGACGCCAAGGCGCGCGGGATCGAGAACGGCGACATGCTGATGGTCTATTCGGACCGGGTCCCCAGCCTCAAGGAGACGACGTTAGGTGTCGAAGCGACCGACTATTCCTTCACCGGGCAAATGGAGGCGGACAATGTCGAACTCTCCCGCGCCGCGGTCACCGGGGTCGCGATGGTGACACGGCACATCAAGAAAGGAGTGATTTTCATGGATTTCCTGCACCCCGCCCAGCCAGCCAACGCACTGGAGGGCCGGATCGTCGATTGGATCAGCGGCAACTACAACTACAAGATGGGCGTCGCCAAGGTGAAGAAGATCGGCGTCTCTCCTTACAAACATACCTTCCGGTCGATGTCGTTCGCACCGCGGGACATCATTTGAACGGTCGGGAAATCAAGAAAGCAAAACCTTCATTTCATGAACGATCAAATTTTAAAAAGGGACTATTTCATGGCTGCATTTTTGAAAGAATTCATAAGGGATTTTCCCCGCCGCCTGGTGTTGGCGGCCGTCATCGGCGCGTTGGCACTGGTGGCGAGCCCGCCGACGGCGGACGCCGCGAAGAAGTACAAGGTGGTCGCGGTCAAGAATGGCGGGGCGGTCAAGGGCAAGCTGACTTTCAAGGGCAAGCTGCCCGACGATGCGATCGAAATGATACGGATCACGAAGAACCCGGAAGTCTGCGGAGACGGGGAAAGGAAGGTGGTGTGGATCGATGTCAAGAACGGTGCGTTGAGAAGCGCCTTCGTTTTCATCGATCGCATCAAGGAAGGCAAGAAATGGGGCAAGCCAAAGAGTGGTAAATATCTGATCAATCAGGAAAAATGCCACTTTCATCCCTGGGCACAAGTCATCGAGCCGGGCCCCGTCACGATCCGCAACTCCGACAAGGGCGTCCTGCACAACATCAACACCCGCGAGATGATCGGCGTCGAGAAGGGTCGCATCGTTAAGCGCACCATGTTCAATTTCGGCCAGCCCGATCCGGGCGATATCGAGCAGAAGCTCAAGCCCCGGCGGTCCGCCTATATCGGCATCAACTGCGAAGCCCATAATTTCATGTTCGGCTATATGATGGCGCCGAAACATCCTTATGCGGTGGTGGTGAACGACGACGGAACCTACACCATCGGCGACATTCCGCCCGGCAAGTATACGCTGAAGGCTTGGCATCCGCGCCTTGGCGTCAAGAAATCCAAGATCACCGTCAAAGCGGGCGGCACCCTGCAGGCCGATTTCACCTTCTCCCAGAATTGACTGACGTCCGATGGCGCGGCCGATTGACGGTGGACGGAAGATGAGGCGTATTGTGCGTCGAAACGCGGGCCTTGGCCTGGCTTTCGGCGCGCTTGCTGCCGTGCTTGTCGTTGCGGCCTCTCCCGCCGCCGCGCAATCGGCGAACGAATATCGCCAGGTTCTTGGCCTCGATACGCGGAAGGTGGTTTGGTTCCTGGCCCAGATGCACCTCTTCTTCGGTGCCTTCGTACTGGGGGTGCCGTTGTTTGCGGTGATTATCGAGATCGTCGGCTGGAAGGGCGGCGACAACAAGTTCGACAAACTCGCCTATGAATTCACCAGCCTGTTGAGCGTCGCCTATGCGACGACGGCGGCCTTCGGCGGCCTGCTCGCCTTTGCGCTGTTCTCGCTCTACCCGACCTTCATGGGTTACATGGCGGGCACTTTCAAGGACGTGATGTTTGTCTATGCATTGCTGTTCTTCGCCGAGACGTTTGCTCTTTACCTGTACTACTACGGTTGGGGATGGCTGCAAGGCATCAAGCCCTTCAGCACAAACAAACGCTGGATTTTCAAGGCGCTGGGCATCGCGGTCCTGATCTTCAGCGCCGTTTTCTTCTTCGGCCTCGTCGGACCGGAGATGCGGGGCGATACGCGGGCCTTCATGACGTTCCTCTACTTCGTGCCGTTGGGGATCGGTCTCTATATTATCCGCGACCTCAAGAGCTCGCACATCTTCATCGGTATCGTCCTCAACATCGTCGGCACCGGCATCATGCAGGCTGCCAATTCCATGGCCGGGTTCATGATGAGCCCCGCCGGCGTCAACGAGGCCGGGCAGTTGACGGGCTCGGTCTGGGTCGCCTTCGAGAACGTGTTGGCGACGCCGATCGCGGTCCATCGGATGCTCGGCAACCTGGCCTTCGGCGGCCTGGTCGCGGGGTCCTACGCGGCGGTGAAGTTCATCGGGGCCAAGACCCAGGAAGAGAAAGCCCATTACGACTGGATGGGCTATATCGCCAACTTCGTCGCTATCGCCGCCCTGATCCCGTTGCCCTTTGCCGGCTACTATCTCGGCCGAGAGGTCTATTCCAACAGCGCCGTCATGGGCAACAACATGATGGGCGGCGACTTCTCGTGGACTTTCATCATTCAGGCGCTGCTGGTGGGCTCGCTGTTCCTAATCTCCAATTACTATCTTTGGAGCGGCATGACCCGGATTCCCGGGGCGGAGCGCTATTACAAATTCATCAAGTTCATCCTGTTCGCGCTGATCCTGTCCTTCGGTATCTGGCTGACGCCGCATAACCTGCCGCTAACTGGCCAGGAAGTCTCCGAGATGGGCGGCAGCCAATACCACCCGACACTGAAGTTCCTGGGACTGATGCCGGCGAAGAATGCGGTCATTAACCTGATCATCCTCTCCACCTTCTTCAGCTTCCTGCTTTACCGCCGGGGCAACAAAACGGGTGCCGTCTCGATCAGCCAGCAGGGCCTCACCGCAAAAGTGGTTATTATTCTCGGCGGCGTGGCGGCGATCGCCCTGGTCGGTCAGTACGCGGTGAAACTGTTGCAGATGGACCCGAGCCATCTCGATTTGCCGGCGGACCGGGCCCAGTATTTCCGAACCGTCGGCTATCTCATGGTGTTCGAGTGTGCCGTCGCCGTGGTTGCCGTGGTGCTGGCGTTGAAGGATTGGGGAAAGTTCGCGCAAGGGCTTTATATGGGCGTCACCGCCTTCAACGTGGCGATCTTCCTCGGCGTATACGGGTTCGTGGTGATGGAGCAGGCATCACCGTTCCTGCGCAATGTCGCGGTGGCGCAATTCCTCCAGTTGATCAGTTGCTTGATCCTGGTCTCCGCCATCGACGCCTTCCTGTTCAAGGGGGCGAAGGAGATCGGCCCGCTGAACTGGGGCAAGATGACGATCCGGAGCCAATACGCGCTGCTGCTGCTCACCTTCGTGATTACGCTCAATATGGGCTTGATGGGATTCATCCGTTCGGGCCTCCGGGGTGACTGGCACATCTTCGGCGTGATGCGCGACACCTCCGAATGGGCCTTCACGCCCAGCAACTTCACGATGACCCAGATGGTCGGGCTCAGCTTCGTCGTCTTCATGATCGGCATCGCCTTCATGTTCTGGCTCGGCAGCCTGACCGCCAAGGCTGGGCATGACGAGGCGGAGGAAGAGCAATGAGCTCCGCGGTCGGCCGGGTCTTCCTCTTCATGTTGCTGGTTTTCGCGACCTTTCAGCTGGTCGGATACCGGGTGACCTCGCTCACCGGCGGCGGGGACAGGGTCGCCTCCGGCGGCAAGGTAGACGTAACCCCCGAGGGCGGCGAGACGATCTATTGGGGCAAGGGAAGGTGCTTCACCTGTCATAGCATGGGCGATCGCGGCAGCGCGGTCAGAGGGCCGAATCATGGCCAGTTCGGCGAAAAATTTCCCCTGCCCATGGGCTCGCGGGCGGTCGAACGGGCCAAGGAGCGAACCGAAAAGACCGGCAAGGAATTCACCGCGCTCGACTATCTGATCGAAAGCATGGCCGATCCCGGCGCATACGTGGTCAAGGGTTACAAGAACGAGATGGCGGTCGTCTTCGCGCCGCCGATTTCGCTGAACCTGGACGAGATCAAGGCGGTCACCGCCTATCTGCAGGTCCAGGGCGGCGAGTTCGACGCGGAGATCATCAATAACCCCGGTGAAATCACCCAGGCTTTCTACGCGCGCATCGGCGCCGCGACCGCGGCCGGCGGCGGCGACCCGGCCAAGGGCCAAGAAGTCTATGAGGAAAACTGCAGCGATTGTCACAAACTGGCCGGGGAGGGCGGCGATGTCGGTCCCGATCTAGCGGCGGCCGGAACCAAGGGCCTGAAGTTCAACCAGGACGCCATCCTCAAACCCGCGGTCGAGATCACCAAGGGATTCGAGACCTACGTCGTAACCAACAAGAAGGGCCGCAAGACGATCGGCCTGAAGACCCGCGAGACAGACGACGAGATCGACATCACCAAGGCCGAGGGCGAGGTTGTCACGATCGCCAAGTCCGACATTAAGGAAATTGCCATCGACAAACTGAAGAGCGTGATGCCGAATGACCTGACCGAGGCTCTGACGGTCAAGGACTATCAAGACCTGCTGTCGTTCATGATGCTGCAAAAGGGCGCCAAGACCGACCCCGCGAAGGCAGCGCCAAAATGATGGGCTTCAGGATAAATCGCTTCTGGTCGATCGTCTTGACGGTCGTCGTCGTCTACGCGCTCGTCAAATGGGGCATTCCGGCGGCATCGCGCCAGATTACCACCTTGCCGTTCCCGTTGTCGGTACCGGGCACGTTGATGTTCATCTATATGATGCTGACGGTGGTGGCGCTCTTCTTGCTGGTCACGTTCTCGGACGAATACCTCAACGAGTTTCTCGACCCGATCAAGAAGCTGCTGCGGGGCGAATACGGGAAGATATCGCGGGCCGCGGTCCTGGTGGCCGTCCCTTTGATCGTCGGCTGGCAGGTCTATTCCCAGACCGTTCCCCGAATCGAGTTGCCGTCGTCGCTCCGTATCCAGCACCCGTCTTCGAACTTTCCGAAGAGCTTCGAGGCCTTGAAGAATCCCTTCGCCAATCCCGCCGCCCCTTTGGTTGATACCTTCATCAAACAAGCCATGGAGAATGAAGTCGAATTCATCCCGCAGTTGGAAGCGGATATCGAGAACTGGGCCAATGAGAAGGAACCGGATCACACGCTTGAATTCCTGCCGGCGCCCGCGGTCAAGAAATTCCTGACCCAGTTGAAGACGGGCAAACCGGACAAGCAGACCGCCAAGGCGGCCCTGGTCGAGAAGTTCCTGTTCGAAGGCCGGGCCCTCTACGCCATGAATTGCCGGCCGTGTCACGGCGACAGCGTCTCGGGCGACGGGCCGATGGCGGATGGGTTCAAGCTGCGGCCGATCAACTTCACCGACAACGGCACGCTCGAGACCATCGTCGAGGGCTACACCTTCTGGCGCGTCGCCAATGGCGGACCGGGCCTGCCGACCGAGGCGACGCCGTGGAGTTCGGCGATGCCGGAATGGAAGCTGAACCTGACCGAGGACGAACGCTGGAAAATCATCATGGCCGAATACGATCTGGCCGAAAAAACGCCGCGGATACCGGAGAGCGAATGATGCGGCGTGCGTATCTCATAATCCTATGGGCCGTCTTGACGGCGGGGCCGGCGCTCGCCGCCGACAGACCAAGCCAGCCGATGCCCAAGGCGACGCCCGAATTCGTCGAGCAGGGACGCGGGATCTATGTCCGCCGCTGCAGCTTCTGCCACGGTCTTCTGGGCGACGGCGAGGGCCCGGCGGCCGAATTCATGGATCCCCGACCGCGCGACTTCACGCTCGGGACTTTCAAGTTCCGTACCACCCAGAGCGGTGAACTGCCGACCGACGACGATTTGTTCCGCACCGTCAGCCGCGGCCTCAAGGGTACGGGCATGCAGTCCTTCGACGATCAGGTGATCAAGAACGGACTGACCGAGACTGAACGCTGGGCCGTCATCGCCTACATCAAGACCTTCGTACCCGAATTCGAGGACCCGGAATTGGATCCGGTCAAGACGAGCAAGGTGGTCAAGCTGCCCGCCAACCGGCCGCCGTTTTCAGAGGAATTGGCGGCCAAGGGCAAGGCCGTATTCGAGCGCGCCAAGTGCTGGGAATGTCATGGTAAGAGCGGCCGTGGCGACGGCCAGAAATCCTTCGACCGCAAGGACGACTGGGGCTTTCCGATCCGTATCCGCAATGTGACCCATCCATGGAAGATCAAAGCCGGCGCTGACCCGGAAGACATCTACATGCGGTTTTCGACCGGTATCAGCGGCACGCCGATGCCCTCCTTCGTCAAGGCGCTGTCGGAAGATGAGCGTTGGCAGCTCGCCAATTTCATCAAATCCCTGCAACACAAGCCGACCAGCCATCAGGTCCTCAAGGCCCACTCGGTTGCCGGTGCAGTCCCCGTCAGTCCCGATGACGACGCCTGGGCGGCGGCCCAGCCGATGGATATCCGCCTGACCGGCCAGGTCGTCGGCGCGCCGCGCTGGCAGAACCCCAGCATCGAATTGGTGACCGTCAAGGCGGTCTTCAATGAAACCGACATCGCCTTCCGGGTCCAATGGGACGATCCCTTCAAGGATGCGACCCACAAGAAAGACAAACAGTTTTCACCGAAGGAATTGCGGAAGGTGGGGGCCTATAATTCCTACGTCGCAGCCAACGGGATGATCGCGCGGAAGCTTGAGACTTATCGCGACGCCATTGCCCTCCAATTTCCGATCAAGCCGCCGGCGGGCACCAAGAAGCCGCATTTTTTCCGGGGCGAATCATCCAACCCAGTGCATCTCTGGATGTGGAAGGCGGATGGCGAGCGCGTCGATGAAGCGATCGCGCGGGGCTGGAAACAGCCGGTCAAGATCCAAGCCAAGGACCAACAGCAAACCGCGTCGAAGGCGATCTGGAAGAGCGGACGCTGGAGCGTGGTCATGAAGCGCCCGCGGGTCAGCCCGGACCGCAACGACGTCCGTTTCGAAAAGGGAACGTTCATTCCCATGGCGGTCAACGCCTGGGACGGCTCCAACGGTGAGCACGGCCTAATCATGAGCCTGTCCACCTGGTACTTCGTCTTGCTCGAGGCGCCGACGCCGATGCGGGTCTACATGCTGACCGTGCTGGCGATTCTACTGACGGGCGGTCTCGGAATCTGGCTCACACGCAAGGTCGAGAACGAAGGCGGCGATGCCGCCGAACCGAAAGCGGAGGGGTAGGAGAAAACCTCATGAAACATCTGACAGCAATCGCCGCGGCCGCCGCCTTGTTGGCGCTGTCGGCACTGCCCGGCCGGGCCGACGTGGCCGCCGGCAAGAAAGCCTTCGAGGCCAATAAATGCAACGCCTGCCACTACACCGAGGGCCCGGCGAGGGAGAAGGCCATCGCCGACCAACTGGCCAAGAAAGGGCCGGAACTTTGGTACGCCGGTAGCAAATTCCGGAAGAAATGGCTTGGCGGCTGGCTCAAGGATCCCAAGCCCATTAGGCCGATGGCTTATAACTCGGTGACGGTGAAGAACCCTGGGAATCACCCAAAGCTCGCGAGCAAGGACACCAAGGCGGTCACCGAATTCCTGATGAGCCTGACCTCGAAGGCGGTCAAATCCGGGGTGATCAAGCCGAAGAAAAATCCGAAGGGCCGGCTGATCTTTGCCAAGAAGATGCCGTGCAGCGGCTGCCATCAATTCCCGACCAAGAAGAAATACAAGGGCGGCCTGTCCGCCCCCTCGCTGGTTGGCGCCAAGAAACGGCTCAACCCGGATTGGATCTACGCCTATCTGAAGACGCCGACCGTCTTCAAGCCGGTCAAGGCGATGCCGACCTTCGCCGGGCTCCTGCGCGACAAGGACATGAAAGCGGTGGCGGCCTACGTCGCCAACTTCAAGTGATCGGGAGGATTGGACAATGATCAAATTGAAGCATTCGATTTTCCCGGCCGTCATCCTGTTGACGGCGGCGATGACGATCGCGGGCGCGCCGGCACTCGCCGACACGGCCCAGACCTTCAAGTTTTACTGCGCCCAATGCCACGGCGTCTCCGGCAAGGGCGACGGGCCGAACGTGACCAAGAACTTCCCCGTCAGCCCGCGCGATTTCACCAATGCCAAGGAGATGAACAAGCTCTCCGACGCCGACATGAAGAACGTGATCCTGGACGGCGGTCCGTCGGCCAGCAAATCGCCGATGATGCCGCCCTGGGGCAAGACGATCAGCGCCAGCGATGTCGATGGGCTGGTGAAACACCTCCGCAAACTCTGCAACTGCAAGGGAAAGCCGGGCTGAGGCCCGCCTAGAAAACGAAGTAGTACAGGATCAGGACAATGGCGACGGCATTGATGGCCATACCGACAAAGATGAGGGCGTCGCCTGCCGTGAATTTTTTCGGAAACAACATATCCGAGCGATCTAAGCACGGCGCGAGAACCCTGGGCAATACGGATGGCAAAGATGAGCGATAGAGAGAGCTCCCAAGGTCTTCTCGAATGGGCCGGCCCGGCGCTTTTCACCGCGGTCCTGATCGGCGTGGTCGCATTCTTTTGGTGGTTCCTGTTTTGAGCGGCGGAACGGGAGAGATCTGAATGAAGGACTACGCGGTCCCTTTCGTGATCGGCCTCGCGGTCTCAGGCTTGGCGTTCTTCGTCATGGACTGGGCGCTCATGAATGCGCAGGGGCTGACCCTGTTCTTCGGTGGATAGAACGATGCGGCGCGCCACCACCCTATCGATTGCGTCCGTTGCCGTACTGCTGACCGCCGCCGTTCTGTTTGCGGCATTTCCCGTCGAACTTTCCCAATTGGACTGGAACGCCGCAGAGGCCGCCGAAGCCGAATCCGCGGAACAAACCGGGGCTGCGTACCCGCCGGCACCAAAGCTTACCGGGGCGGATTATCCCAGTGTCGCCGGCGTTAACGCCCGGGTCGCTGTCTGGCTCGCAGCACAGCTCCATCTTTGGTTCGCGGCCTTCGTGCTCGCGGTACCGATCTTCGTCTTCATCATCGAAGCCATCGGTATGCGCACCCGCGACCGGCGCTACGACGAGATGGCCTACGAGTTCATCAAGGTCAGCATCACCGCCTATTCGCTGACCGCCATTCTCGGCGGGCTGCTGGTCTTCTTCCTGATCATCTTCTATCCGGATCTGTTCCGCTATCTGACGGTCATCTTCAAGGACAGCATGTTTTATTACGCCCTGCTGTTCTTCGCCGAGAGTGCCTGTCTCTACATCTATTATTACGGCTGGCACTGGCTGCAGGGCGGTTTCCGGAAATGGGTCCATCTGACCCTGGGGCTGCTGTTGAACGCGGTCGGCACCTTGTTGATGTTCCTCGCCAACGCCTGGGTGACCTTCATGATGAGCCCGGCCGGCATCGATCCGTCGGGCGCCTTCATGGGCGATGCCTGGGCCGCCATCCACAACCACCTCTGGAACCCCATCAACCTCCACCGGGTGGTCGCGAACGTCGCCTTCGGCGGCTCCATCGTCGGCGCCTATGCCGCGTACAAGTTCTTAAGTGCTTCCGCCGAGAGGGAGCGCGCGCATTACGATTGGATGGGCTACAACGCCAACTTCATCGCCATTTCCGCCCTGCTGCCGCTGCCCTTCGCCGGCTATTACCTGACCACTGAGATCTATACCTTCAGCCAGCAGATGGGAATCACCCTGATGGGCGGCATCTTCGCCTGGCTTTTCATCATCCAAGCGGTGCTGATCGGCGCACTCTTCCTGTCGGCCAACTACTATCTCTGGTGTTGCATGGGGCGGAGCGACGGGGGTGCCCGCTACTACAAATACGTCAAGTATCTAGCGATCGTCATCATCGGCTCGTTCCTGGTCTGGTTCACGCCGCACACCCTGGTGCTCTCGAACGAGGAGTTGAAGGCGCTCGGCGGGCCCTATCACAAGATCATCGGCCCCTTGGGGATCATGCCGGCGAAGAACACGGCGGTGAACCTGATGATCCTGACCACCTTCGTCAGTTTTCTCTTCTATCGCCGCGCCAACAAGATTGCGACCGTCTCCTGGGTCAAGGCGGGGAACGCACTGCAGGCGGCACTGTTTACGGCCGGCGTGATCAACATCTTCATCCTTGGCGTCTATTACGGTTATTTCACCAATACGGTCTATAAGATCGCGGCCTCGATACCGCAGGTGCTGACGACCTTGGTGATCATCGCGGCCGGCATCACGATCGATGCGGTGATGTATCGCGGGGCGCGCGAAGTCGCTCCGCTTCGATGGGGACGGGTGCCCGACCGGGCTCAATACGCGCTCTTCCTGTTGGCGGTCTCGTTCACCTGGCTGATGGGGCTGATGGGGTACATCCGCTCCGGCATCCGACAGCATTGGCATGTCGTCGACGTCATGCGCGACGCTTCGCCCAACGCCTTCACGCCGACCATGGGTTTCGCCGCCAATGTGGTCTCGGTGGGCGCCATCCTGTTCCTCTCGATGGTGATCTTCGTGTTCTGGCTGAGCCAGGTCAGCGGCCAGAAGTCGGTACCCGACGGCTATTGGATGAAGTCGGAGGCGCCATGAAAACCTTCTTCAAGGTCGCCGGCTTCAGTCTCCTGATCATCGCTTTTTTCGCGGGATTTTCGAATTTTGGCGTGCCCCGAATTGAACCGGCGCCGCCGCCGAGCGAGGAAAAGATCGATCTCGGCGAGATGACCATGGAGCGGTTCGTCGCCCTCGGAGAGAAGGTCTTCAATGGCAAGGGCACCTGTCCCTTGTGCCATAACAAGCTCGGCGGGCGCGCGCCGATGCTCGATAAGATCGCCGTCATCGCCGCCGAACGCCTCGAGGCGGCCGATTACAAGGGCGAGGCGGCTGATGTCGAAGGCTATCTCCTCGAATCGTTGATCCAGCCCTCGGCCTATGTGGTCGCGGGCTTCGGCAAGAAAGGCACCGGGGACAAGGTAAGCCCAATGCCGGATGTCTCGAAGGGCAGTATCGGCCTCGGCGAGCCCGAGATCGCCGCCGTGATCGCCTATCTCCAGGACTTGGCCGGGGTCGAGATCACGGTCAAGATCCCAAGCGGTGCCGCCGAAACGGAAGAAGACGAAGAGGAGGAGGCCCGCCCACCCTTCAAAACCGCGCTTGAAGCGATCGAGGAGCTCGCTTGCGTGGCCTGCCACCAATTCGGCGAGGATGAGGTCGATGCCGGCCCCGACCTTCGCAAAATCGGGTCGCTGCGGAGCAAGGACGAACTCAGACATTCGATCCTGAATCCCAACGCCAAGATTTCGGTCGGCTTCAAGCCGGATCTCATGCCCAAGGATTACGGCAAGCAGCTCTATGCCCAGGAACTCGAGATGATCGTCGATTATCTTGCGAGCCGGAAATAGGAGGGCGGGATGAAGACACCCAAACTCCTGCAAGCGGTCCTGGTTTTGGCCGGCGTTTATTTCGGCTTCGTCCTGGTCTTCGACGTGATCCTGGATCACGTCATCCCCGCCAGCCTTTTGGCGATGTACATGTTCTTCGTGACGGCGGGCGTCTTCATGGTCTTCACTTTCACCGAGGACGGTACCCGCGAACTGGTGGCCCCGATCAAGGCGCTGGTGGAAGACCCGTCGAGGAAGACGATTCGCAACATCGTCTTTATTCTCGTGCCGCTGCTCGCCGGCTATCTCACATACGATCGGATCCGGCCCGACTTCGAGGCGCCGCTAGAGCTTCGCACGATTCATCCGGCCCCACCCTCGACCATGAAAGCCTACGGCAAGCGCTTCGATATCCTGAAGCTGGAGAACCCGTTCCGAAAGTTCGAGAAAGAAGATCCCGCCAAATTCCAAGAATTGATCGGCGAGGGTGCGAAGGTCTACATCCAGAACTGTCATTTCTGTCACGGCGACAAGCTCGACGGAAAGGGACCCTACGCTGTCGGCCTCAACCCGGTGCCAGCCAATTTTCAGGACGTCGGCACCATCGCGCAGTTGCAGGAATCCTATCTCTTCTGGCGTATTGTGACCGGCGGCCCCGGCCTGCCAAAGGAAGCGGCGCCGTGGATTTCGTCGATGCCGGTGTGGCGGGACATCTTGAGCGAGGAGAAGATCTGGAAAGTCATCCTGTTCCTTTACGATTACACCGGTCAGCGGCCGCGTAAGTTCGGGCATGAGTGAGGGAACCGTGATGCGCACGCTCTATCTCCTCTTGTCCTTGTTATTGCTCTTGGCGGTGCCGGTCCGGGCAGCCGAGGAGGTTGCACGCGGCAAGGCGGTCTACGACAAGCGCTGCGCCATGTGTCATGGTGCGGAAGGCGAGGGCGACGGCGACGGGGCCGAGCGCCTGATTCCGCCACCCCGCGATTTCTCCGAAGGCCAATACAAATTCAAGACCACCGGCGCCGACGATCCTGTCCCCAATGATGCGGACCTTATCCGCATGATCCGCGACGGCATGCCGGGAACGGCAATGCCCGGCTGGAGCGATGTGCTGAGCGAAACCGACATCACCGACCTGATCCACTACATCAAGATCTTTGCCGGGCTGGAGGAGGAAAAACCAAGCCTTCAGATCGACTACGGGACCGCGATACCGAGCTCGCCGGAAAGCATCGCCGCAGGCAAGAAGCTCTTCCTCGCGGACGATCGATGCTCGGAATGCCACGGCAAGGACGGAAAGGGCGACGCGGTCAAGAAACTGAAGGACGATTCCGGGAACCGGACTTGGCCACGGAACCTGACCAAGCCCTGGACCTTCCGCGCCAGCAACGCGCCGAAGGACATCTTTACCCGCATTTCGCTCGGCATCCCCGGCACTCAGATGCCATCGTTCGCCGACCCGAAAAGCAAGAAAAAATTGACGATCGAGGAACGCTGGCACATCGCGAATTACGTGACCTCGCTGGCCAAGACCGATCGGGTGGCGCGAGCCGAGAATACGGTCGTCAAGGCGACCCGTCTGGGCGGCGAGTTACCAAACGGACCGGACGACGCGCGCTGGGAAGGCGCACCGTCGGCGACGTTCCTCCTGGTGCCGCAGATCATCGCCAAGCCACGATTTTTCACGCCGTCGAACGACACCATCACGGTACGCGCGTTCTATAACGCGAAGGCGATCGCCCTGCTGCTGGAATGGGACGACCGGACCAAGAGCATCCCCGGCAACGAAGCCGCCGCCAAGATCGCCGACGAGAATATGCGCGAGGACGCCGTCGCCGTTCAGTTGCCGGTCATCTTGCCGACAGGCTTGGAGAAACCCTATTTCGGCATGGGCGACGGCGCGAAGCCGGTCAGCCTTTGGAAGTGGCGGAGCGGCACGACGAAGACACCGCCCGCGGTGGAACTCCTGACGGGGACCGGCCTTGGCAAGCTTGCCAAACGCGATCTGGCCGAGGCGGGGCTCGCCGGCAAGGCCCGCTACCGAGACGGCACCTGGCAGGTCGTCCTCACGCGTCTGCTGACACCGGCGGAGACGGAGAACGATCTTGCACTCGAAGAAGGAAAATTTGTCCCGATCGCGTTCTCCGCCTGGGACGGCTCTAACGGCGAAGGCGACAGCGCGCATACGTTGACGACCTGGTACTGGCTTTTGCTCGCCCCTTCGGCCGGCGCCAAGCCTTATATCGGCGCCTTAGCGGCCGCGGCCTTGATCTTCGCCCTGCTGATCTTCTGGGCAAGGCGCGCGACATCGAGGGAGGCCGCTTGATGCCGACAGCATCTCCCAAGAAGGGCGTTATCCCCCGATTGCTTGGCGTCGGACTCGTCTTCGTCGGCATGCTCGACAGTATGCTCAACTGGCGGGCCGGATTGGGCACCGACGGATTTTTCATGTTTCTCATTGCGGCCGGCCTGATCGTCTACGCCTTTGGCGCGATCCGGCGTGAACGGGCCGAAACCAATTGATTTGCCTAGAGGAGCCGTTTCATGAGTGCGACACCAATCGCCGATAGGGCCGAGAATTCCCAAACAGGCACACCTCTCCAAGAGGAGACGGTCTCCCTTGGACATTTCCTGGTGGCGTTGGACGCCTCCGAGCACGCCGACCGTGCGCTTACGGAAGCCTTGGCCGTTCTGGGCCCGGCGAAAGGGCGGGTGACCGGCATTCATGCTTATGCCGCGCGGTTGCACGATGCGCGGTTCCGTCAGATGGAAGGCGGCTTGCCGGAGCGCTATCTCGAGGAAAAGGAGATGCGCCACCAGCGCGACGTCCATGACGACTTGATCGGCCATGGTCTCAACATCATCAGCGACAGCTATCACGATGTCGCTGAATCCGTTTGTGGCGAGGCCGGCCTCCCGTTCGACCGCCTGAGCCCGGAGGGAAAGAACTACCGAAAGATCCTGGAGGCGGCTCAAACCGGTGATTTCGAAGTTCTTGCGCTCGGCGCCATCGGCCTCGGCGCGGTGCCGGGAAGCGTCGTCGGTACCGTTTGCGAACGGGTGGTTCGGCGTTCGCCTATCGATGTGCTGGTGATTCGCAATTCAGCCCGCGCGATTGCCGACGGACCGATTGTCGTCGGCATCGATGGTTCGGCGAAGTCCTACGGCGTGCTCCGGACCGCCTTCGAACTCGCCGGCCGGCTGGGCACCGAGGTGCATGCGGTCGCGGCCTACGATCCCTATTACCATTACGTCGCCTTCAACAAGATCGCCGGCGTCCTCAGCGAGGAGGCGGGCAAGGTTTTCCGCTTCAAGGAACAGGAGGCGCTGCACGAGGAGTTGATCGACGACGGCATCGCCAAGATCTACCAATCCCACCTCGAGGTCGCCCGCAAGATCGCCTCCGAGAACGGCGTCGAACTGACGACCAAGCTGCTCGACGGCAAGGCCTACAAGGTCGTCGCCGAATACTTGACCGAAGTCGATGCCGGCCTGCTGATGGTCGGCAAGACTGGGGTCCATGCCGATGCCGAACTCGATATCGGCGGCAATGCCGAGAACCTTCTCCGGATGGCGCCGTGCCATATCTGGCTCGGCCAGACGACCCATGTGCCGCCCATGGAAGTGATCGCCGACGAAACCATCTCCTGGAGCCACGAGGCCGAAGAATTCCTCGGTCGCGCACCTGACTTCGTCCAGGGCATGGCGCGGAAAGCGGTACTCCGCTTCGCCCAGGAGAAGGGCCATACCTTCATCACCGCCGATATCGTCGAGGAGGTCGCCTATCAACTCATGCCGGGCCGGGGCAAGAAATTCGACACGCCGGAGATCGAGCCGCTTGAATGGAACGACGAGGCCCGCGCCCTCATGGATCGCGTGACAGATCCGACGGTGGCCAATGGCATTCGCCTCCGTGCGGAAAAACGCGCTCGGGTGGAGGGTGCAACGAAGGTGTCGCCCGACCACGTAACGCCTTTCCTTGGATCGGATGCGAACAAGACTCGGAGCTGGTCGGCGGCCGCCCTCGCGCGTCTGACGCGGGTCCCGGAAGCCATGCGCGACGCCGCCCGAGCACGTGTCGAAACCGTGGCGGCGGAACGGGACGTGGACGAGATCACGCTTGAGATCGCCGAGGCCGGCCTCGCTCTTGCGCGGGAGGCCATGAAGGCGGCCGTCGAGGAAGGCGAGACCAAATTCGTCTGTCCCTTTGCCGCCAAGAGCAAGGCCAAGAAAGCCGCCGCCGCGGCGCCTGAACTTCGATGGACGGAAGAGGCCGAGGCGCGGATGGCGCGCATCCCCGAGGGCTTCATGCGCGATATGACCCGCCAACGCGTCGAGACCTTTGCCGAACGCAACGGCGTCACCGAGATCACGCCGCAGCTGATCGAGGAGAAATACGCCGAGTGGGGTGCGGGCTCGGCCAAACAAAAACGGAAGCTGCCGTGGGACGAAGCGGCGCTGGCGCGTATCGAACGGATACCCGATTTCGTACGCGGCATGGTCAGCTTGGAGATCGAACGTTGTGCCCGCGAGATGGGGAGCACGACCGTCACCGAGGCCGCCGTCGACAAGGCAAGCGCCATGTGGGGTAAGGCCGGCGCCTTCCATTCCGACATGAAACCCAATCTCTACAAAGGTGAGGAGTAACGGCGTGTGAACGAGATCGCGCCACATAAGGTCGAGCCGCCGTTCCTGGTCGCACTCAATCTGACCCGGCGCTGCAATCTCGCCTGCGCGCATTGCTATCTCGATGCCGGAAGCCGTTGCGACCAAGCCGCGAATGAACTTTCCACGGACGAGGTCACGCGATTGCTCGACGACATCGCCGCACTTAGTCCGGAGACTATGGTCGTCCTGACCGGTGGCGAGCCCTTGATGCGCCCGGATTTGGATGATCTTGCCCGCCAGGCGGCTGGGCTTGGATTGATGGTCGTCGTTGGGACCAACGGCATGATGTTGAGCCCGGACCGGGTGGCGCGGTTGGTCGATGCCGGGGTCGCCGGCGTCGGTATCAGCCTCGATTCGCTCGACCCCGAACATCATGACGCCTTTCGCGGGCTTCCCGGTGCCTGGGAGAAGACCATGGCCGGTATCGACGCCTGCCGCGATGCCGGTCTTGCCTTTCAGGTTCATTTTTCGGTCACCGACTACAACGCCGACGAACTCGACGACATGATCGATTTCGCCCGCTCGTCGGGCGCCATGGTGCTCAACGTTTTCTTCCTCGTTTGCACGGGCCGCGGCGAGACGGTGACCAATATTTCGAAGGAAAGCTATGACCGGGTGCTGACCCGCGTCACCGAGGCCGCCTATGCCGAGGAGCGCTTGATGATTCGCGCTAAATGCGCGCCCCATTTCAAGCGCATGGCCTTGGAACTCGATCCGGAATGGCCGATCACCCTGGCGCAAGGCTACGAAGCGGGCGGATGTCTGGCGGGAACAAGGTACTGCCGTGTAACGCCTGAGGGCGAGGTCACGGCGTGCCCCTATATCGAGACCAGTGTGGACTCGATCCGAAAGAACGATTTCGCCGACATCTGGAATTCCGCACCCGAGTTCCAAATCTTCCGCCGGCCTAAATTGGAAGGCCGCTGCGGGGCCTGCGAGTACGTCAAAGTTTGCGGCGGCTGCCGCGCCCGACCGTTGGCTCGTGACGGCAATCCGTTGGGCGAGGACTTTCTCTGTTCCTATCAACCTCGGGGCGGGGCCGTGATCGAGCCCTTTAGCGGCCAAGCATCGCCGCTCGTCTGGACCACGGAAGCCGAGCAGCGGCTCGATCGGATGCCTGCCTTCGTGCGCCGATTCGTGCGCCGGGGTGTCGAGGCTCATGCTCGCGAGGCCGGTCGGCGGGTCGTTGATGCGGATGATTTTTCGGCCGCGGCCCGGCGGCGCTTTGGGTCGGCCGGACCGCCCGAGGGCGTCGGCGAAACATCACGAAGCGGAGGCGTGCGAGATGGTTGATGTCGCCGTCATCGGAGGCGGAATTTCGGGTCTCGCCACGGCCTACCTGCTGCGTCGGCAAGGGCATGATGTCGTCGTCTTGGAGCGCCAAGCGCACGCCGGCGGGAATACGCTCTCGGAGAATTTCGGCGGGTTCCTCATGGAGCACGGTCCAAGCACGGTCAACGCCGCCATGGGCGAGGCCCTTGCCTTGTCGCGGGATCTCGGCCTCGAGAGTGCTCGTTGCGACCTCGGCGACGAGGTACGCCGGCGGTACCTGGTGAAAGAGGGCGCGCTTGCGGGAATTTCGACCCATCCCATGGGCTTCCTGTTGTCCAACTATCTTTCTCTCGGCGCGCGGCTGCGGATGATGGCCGAGATCACCGTGCCGAGGCCCGCCGCGGGAACCGAGGAAAGCATCGCCGAATTCTGCCGCCGCCGGTTCGGTTCCGAATTCACGGACCGGATCATGAATCCGCTTGTCGGCGGACTCTATGCCGGGCGGGCCGAACAGTTGTCCGTTTCTGCTGTCTTTCCCCGGCTGGAAGAGCTTGAGAATCGCTTCGGGTCAATCTCATGGGCGGCTTTCCGCCGCCGGCTTCAAGGCCGATCGATGCCCGGGAAGCGACTCTATTCGTGGCGAGAGGGCATGGGAACGCTCCCCCGCGCGTTGATGGGAAGTCTCGGAACCACTCTCCGCACCGGCATTACCGTTCGGCGCATCGGTGCAGTGCCCGGCGGCTTTAAGGTCGATGCCGGTGCCGACGGAACGATAAAGGCCCGCACCGTCGTCATCGCCTCGCAACCGCATGTCGCGGCGGGCTTGCTCGAGGGTACGGCGGACGATGCGGCGACGGCGGCCGGGAATATTCATGCACCTCCCTTGGCCGTGGTCTTCCTCGGATATGAACGGCGTCAGGTGGATCATCCGCTGGATGGGTTGGGGTATCTGACGCCGACCGCCGAAAAGCACAGCCTGACCGGGGCGCAGTTTTCATCGACTATGTTCCCCGGCCGCGCGCCCAAGGACCATGTGGCGATAACCGGATATCTCGGCGGCACCCGGTCGCCGGATCTCGGAACCGTGTCGCGCGCGGAGGCCGTGGATTTGGTTCGCGCCGAGCTGGCCGACCTCATTGGCGCGCGCGGCCGGCCCAAGGTCGTTGGCGTGCGGCATTGGCCGCGCTCCATCCCGCAATACGAAATCGGTCATGCGGCGCGGATCGCGACCTTGGATTCGACCTCGGAATCAGTCCCGGGCCTGTTCGTTACCGGAAACTATTTCGATGGTCCGTCGGTCGGATCCTGTGTCGCGCGTGCGACGCAAACCTGTGCCACGGTCGATGACTACCTCTCG
The DNA here is from genome assembly GCA_964408805.1 of uncultured Rhodospirillaceae bacterium. Lineage (GTDB taxonomy): Bacteria > Pseudomonadota > Alphaproteobacteria > UBA8366 > UBA8366 > CAYPAV01. Next base: position 182,333 of record CAYPAV010000009.1, read on the forward strand.
ACGAAAGGCAGCATGCGCGCAGCCGCGAGCCGAACCGGACTCAACTGATCTTTAATCGCGATCCCCGGGAATTACCGGCAGGCTTTTCTAGTCAAGAAAGGTCACTTCTCGACGAAGTCGTGCTAGCCTCGACAGCCATCCAAGGAGCGGGAAATGGACGAGGAAGCAATCCGCCGCAAGGCGGAGACGGAGGAAGACGAAGCGCCTCTCCTGGGCTATTTCATATTGGCCCTCTGCGGGGTGCAGATCGCCACCTACGTGATGGCGTTCACCCGATGGTTCATGACCGATCACACCGTCTTCTGGCGGGGCTTCAAGGAATTGCTCTGGGTGCTCTGCCCGATTGCCAATTTTATCTATGTCTGGGACTGGTGGATGGTCGCCATCGAGTTCGTTTCAATCGATATGTTCGAATATCTCGTGGACTGGTTCGAGCAGGCGCTCGCACTTATCGAAAAGAAGTAGGGTTCGGAGCGCCAGGCCGACTTGAGACGTACCCACGATCCGGCAAAACCTAACATATGAAAGAAAACGCCCAGCCTTGGGGGAGCCGGGCGTTTCATCGTGATAGGGCTGGGGAGGTCTCAACCCATCTTATGGGTGAATCTTCCCACGGCCGGGACAGACTGGCATTGACTGACATCAATTCGGCTGGATTGGCTATTCTCCAACGTCATAATCCTCACCGCCTGAGTCCTCGGCCGCATGCATTTGGGCGATACCCACCGCCGTAATGACGTTTGCATCAACGGTGCCGCGCCGGGCGGATTTCCTTAACGAGATGAACATCGTTATGCCGATAACCAATCCGCAGGCACACAGGAACAGCGCCGCCCACACATCGTCCTGATTGTTGTCGGCAAGCCCGGCACTGACGCCAGCGACTCCAACCGCCGCGCCACCGACAGCGAACGCGACCGCCACGCCGTACATGAGCCACCGAAGAAACCGTATGAACATTTCAACTCCAGGAGTTCATAGAATAACACATTGGCCCCTTTCGCGCCGAACTGCGCTTCCATCAGATCAGGAAATCGATTGCCGGAATCACGCGGGAAATAACAGGAAGCGCCCGGTCTCGGGTGGCGGCCGGGCGCTCGTTGCGGGTCCGCGAGGGTGGGGAGTTCTCGGCCCACAACGTGAATGCAGTATGGCGCAACGATGATGGACTGACATTGATGGACATCAATCTGGAGATCAATAGGATCCCGTCACCAGTCGAGGTGAAATCTATTCGTCGAAATTTCGTTTCGCTAATTCTTGCGTCGGCGTTTTCTATCGAAATCTACGTCAGGACAAATTCGTAAGTTCTTGGCGTTCATATTTAGAGTCGGTGTCAGGTGGATCTCGGCTCGCAGCTCGGCCGTAGCATGACGTTCGAAAATGAGGGTGGCGGAGAGGGAGGGATTCGAACCCCCGGAGGGCTATGAACCCTCAACGGTTTTCAAGACCGCCGCTTTCGACCACTCAGCCACCTCTCCCAAAGGCGCGATCCGGGCCGAAAGGGCCGGTATCGCGCGGGAAGCTAGTAGCACATTCCGGCAGGCCGGACACGCCCGATGGGATTTTTCGCCTCATTCGAACCCGGTCGATTGCCGTCCGCGCATCCTTCAATTAAGCTGCGCCCGCAATGCAGACGGCAGCGGCCAAAAGCGGTGGAACGAACAACGATTCCAGCGCGGACATCACCTATCGGATCGAGGTTTCCAAGCTCAACACCGGCGTGTTGTGGCGAATTTCGCGGATGGCGTTTCGACATCCGGGGCGAATGGCGCTGGCAATGGCCGCGACGGTATGCGCCGCCGTCTTCCAACTTTACGTCCCACAGTTTCTCGGCCGCGCGGTCGATCAGGCTCGGGGATTGCTCGCCGAAGGCGGCGTAGGGCGTGATCCGACCGAGGACGCGCTGTTCGTGACGGCGATGCTGCTGGTCGGCGCCAGCGTCGCCCGCGGCCTCTTCACCATGATGCAGAATTACCAGGGAGAGGCAGTCGGTCAGTTGATCGCCTACGATCTTCGCCTCGCTTATTACCGCCATCTGCAGAAGCTGAGTTTTTCCTGGCACGACAAGATCCACAGCGGCGACCTGATGACGCGCGGCATCCTCGATATCGAAGGGGTGCGGATGTGGGTCACGACGGGCATTCTCCGGTTCATCCTACTCAGTATCTTGATTATCGGCGGCGCGATCATTCTTGTTCGTATCGACGGCGTGCTAGCACTGGTGGCGCTCGGATTCGTGCCGATCGTCGGATTTCGCGCCTCGGTCGCACGGCTCAAGCTGCGGGACACCTGGATGGAGTTGCAGGACCAGCTCTCCAATCTGACCAAGATCATGGAAGAGAATTTGGGCGGTATCCGGGTGGTGCGTGCCTTTGCCGCCAAAGTCCACGAGCTTGCCCGCTACGACAGAGGGGCGGTCCGTGCGCTCGAAGTCACCCACCAGCGTATTCGGCTTTTTGTCGCCTATACGACGCAGATGACCTTCTGCTATTTCCTGACGATCGGGCTGGTCCTATGGGTCGGCGGCATAAAGACGATCGAGGGAGAGATCACACTCGGCGAGCTGACGCAGTTCCTTGCCTTCATGATGATCCTGCAAATGCCGGTGCGGCAGATCGGCTGGATGATCAACTCGATTGCCCGCGCCTCGACCTGCGGCGGACGCCTTTTTCATATTCTCGACATAGTCCCCCAGATCGCCGACCGGCCGGGTGCCAAACCATTGGAGATCACCGGGGGCGTGCTCCGCTTCGAGGATGTCGAGTTCCGCTATCCGGACTGGGCCGATGACGAGCGCACCCTGTCCGGTATCGATCTCGAGGCACGACCGGGCAAGACCATCGGCATCGTCGGCCCGCCTGGCAGCGGCAAGAGCACGATCGCCCATTTGATGGGCCGTTATTATGACGCGACCGCGGGCCGGATTACGATCGACGGACAGGACATTCGCGACGTGACCCTGGCGTCGCTTCGGAATGCCGTCGGTATCGTGCAGCAGGAGCCGTTTCTCTTCACCTCCAACATCGATCACAATGTCGCGTACGGTGATCCTTGGGCGGGCAGGGGAGATATCGAACGCTCCGCCGCGGCCGCGCAATTACACAATTACATCGTCGGCTTGCCGGCAAGATACGGGACCCTGGTCGGTGAACGCGGCGTCTCGTTGTCGGGAGGGCAGCGCCAGCGAATGTCGATCGCGCGCAGCGTTCTTCTGGATGGAACGGTTCTGGTTTTCGACGATTCGACCGCCGCGGTCGATGCCGCAACCGAACAACGGATCAAGACCGCACTCAGGGAGATCGTCCGCGAACGCGCGGTCATCATCATCGCCCATCGCCTGAGTTCGCTGATGCACGCGGACGAGATTCTATTTCTGGAGGCCGGTCGGATCGTCGAACGCGGCAGTCATGAGGAATTGTTGGAGGCGGGCGGTCAATACGCCGAACTCTATCGGCTGCAGACCCAGCCCTTGATGGACGGCGTCGGCATGGGCGGGGACGAAGATTGATGACCGTGGAAAGCAGCACATCGAACGGTACGAAGGATGGCCGGCCGCCGCTCGCCGTCGTCGGGTCGCTGATCTCGCAGGACGAAGAACTCTTTGGCCGCGCTTTCGACCGATGGGTGGTGCGTCGTCTTCTGCATTACCTGAAGCCCTATCGGCGGCGGATCGCCATCGCGATCGCCGGCGTCCTGGCCTTCACCATGACCCAGATCGCAATTCCTCTCGTCATTCGTTCCGCTATTGATAACGCGGTGGTGGCGGGTCCCACGGGAAGCGCCCTCCTCAATGCAACGATCATCGTCTTCGTATTGGTGGTCACGGTGAATTACCTGTCGAACCACGTTCAGGAGACCATTGTCGGCCGGGTCGCGGGACATCTCCTGTTCGATCTCCGCCGTGCGATGTACGCGCATCTTCAGGTCGTCTCCCTTTCCTTCATGGACAAGACCGAGGTCGGGCGGCTGATGTCGCGACTTCAGGGCGACGTGAATGCGTTACAGGAGTTCCTCGAATCATCGATCTTTGCGATCGGCGATTTCGTGCTCCTGTTCGGTATCGTCATCGTCCTCCTCAGCCTCGAACCGCGTTTGGGGGCGTTGACGCTTTCGGTTGTCCCGGCGCTTTTTCTGGTCCGCATCATTTGGCTGCCGCTCGCTAGACAAGCCTTCATGCGGGCGCGCGAGACCAGCAGCGCCACCAACGCCGCCCTCGCCGAGAGCGTCCATGGTGTCCGTGTGGTCCAGGAATTGTCGCGGGAAGACGTCAATTTCGACCTTTTCGAGGAAAAAGCATCCGACAATCTTCGCGCACATCTCAGGGCTTCGAAATTCACCAATGTTCTAATTCCGATCGTCGATACGCTGACCGGCAGCGCCATGGCGATCATCGTGATCGTGGGGGGCGGGCTGGTGCTCGACCGCGCCCTGGACATCGGCATCATGGTTGCCTTCATGTTCTACGTGCAGCGCTTCTTCGATCCGATCCGTTCGTTGACCCTTCAATACAGCATCATGCAGCGCGCCATGGCGGCCGGCCAACGGATCTTCGAGGTCCTCGATGTCGGCGTCGACGTGGCGGATGCGCCGGATGCAGCGGCGCCCGAGGAGATCGATGGCTCGATCGAGTTCCGCGACGTCACTTTCGGCTATCTCAAGGACCAGCCGGTTCTGAAGAACATCGATTTTCGGGTCGAACCCGGCGAAACAGTGGCGCTCGTGGGGCCCACGGGGTCCGGCAAGACCAGCATCATGTCCTTGGCTCATCGTTTTTACGACGTCTGGGAGGGAGATATCCTGGTCGGCGGCCACGATGTTCGTTCGGTCACTCAGGCTTCGCTCGGGAAGCATATCGCGATGGTTTTGCAGGAACCGTTCCTATTTTCAGGGTCGATCCTCGATAACATCCGGTATGCCAAATCCGATGCGACCCGCGACGACGTGATCGAAGCGGCCCGGGCCGTCGGCGCCCACACCTTCATCATGCAATTGAAGGACGGCTATGAGAGCGTTCTCGACCAGGGTGGGGTCAATCTTTCGCTTGGACAGCGTCAACTTCTGAGCTTCGCGCGCGCCCTCGTCGCCGATACCCGGATCCTCATTCTTGACGAAGCGACCGCGAGCGTGGATAGCTATACCGAACTCGAGATTCAACGCGCGCTGGCGAAATTACTGGAAAACCGGACGGCCCTGGTGATCGCGCACCGTCTGGCGACCATCCGGGGCGCTGATCGCATCATCGTACTGCAGGACGGCGAAGTCATCGAAAGCGGCAATCACGACCAGCTCATGGCGGCGGAAGGGCTCTATAGCGGGCTCTTCAAAATGAACTACGCCTCGTTCGACGACCTTCCCGAAGACGAGATTCGGGCATTGACCGATGTCGATGGACATACCTAGGGCGGCTTTTCGCCGGCGGCGCCACCGGCTAACATTCGAGATGCGAGCGCGAGCCCGAGGCTTCCGCAGGTAACTCTTATGGTTTTCGTATGTCGTTAAAGGCACAGATCGGCGCCATCGCTATATTGATTGCCGTTGTTGTCGGCGGCTGGTTTTGGACGACCGGCGGCCAAGACGGGGCCGGTTCAGTCGAAACCCAACGGAAACGTTCCGGGGCGACTCTTGTTCTGACCGAACCCCTTGAGTTGGCCGAGGACAAGATCGTCGTGCGCGCGATCGGGACCGGCGAAGCATTGAAATCTGCGTCGTTGTACCCCTCCGTCGCGGGTCAGGTTCTGGCGGTCGAGTTCACGGCCGAGGAACGGGTCGCCGCCGGCAAGGTCCTGGTACGGCTCGACGACAAGCATCAACGCCTTGCCGTTCGGCTCGCCAAGGTTGCGCTGAAGGAAGCGGGCCGCCAAGTGCGGCGGTTGGAAAAGTTAACGCCAACGGGGGTTTCCTCGATCGCGCGATTGCAGACCGTACAGGCGGAGTACGAAAGTGCCGGACTGCGGCTCGACCAGGCGAAGGCGGCCCTTGAAGATCGTACCGTCCGCGCGCCGTTCGCCGGCATCATCGGCCTGACCGAGATTGCCAAGGGGGACCGCGTTACCGAGCAAACCTTGATCGCCACCCTGGATGACCGCTCCACTATTCTGGTCGAATTCAACCTACCCGAAGCCTATGCGGCCCGGGTAAAGGTCGGCGACAAGGTCAAGCTGCGACCTTGGTCGATGCGGGATCGCGAATTCACGGGCGTAATTTCGGCGACCGGCAGCCGGATCGACCCGGTGACGAGATCGCTCAAGGTCAAGGTCCGGATCGACAATCCAAACGATAGGCTTCGTCCGGGGATTTCCTTCGAGGTTAGTCTGGAATTCAAGGGCGGGACCTATCCCAGCGTTCGCGAGGTCGCGGTGTTGTGGAGCCGGGACGGCGCCTATCTTTGGCGTATGACGGCCGACAAAGCCGAAAAGGTCTTCGTCAAGATCGTGCGCCGCGACCGCGGACGGATATTGGTCGATGGCCCGCTGTCGACCCGTGATACGATCGTGGTCGAGGGCGTGCAAGGCCTGCGGATCGGCCAACGCCTGAAGGCGAAACCCTTTGGCGGCGGTAAATTCGACGGCGCGCCCGCAGCGCGCCCGGGCAAACGCTCCTGATGCCGAAGTTCAGCGATCTGCCGTCGCTTTCGGTCCGTCGGCCGACCTTGGTCGTTGTCCTCAATTTGTTGATCGTCATCGCGGGTTTGGCCGCGCTCGCCGGCGTCGAGGTGCGCGAGCTGCCCGATGTCGACCGACCGACGGTCACCGTCCGCGCCTTCTTCGACGGAGCGTCGCCCGAGACCATGGACGCCGAGGTCACCAGCGTGATCGAAGGCGCGGTGGCACGGGTTTCCGGCATCAAGCGGATCAATGCCGCGAGCGAGGAGAACAATGCCCGTATTCGTGCCACCTTCCGGCCCGATATCGATCTCGATGTCGCGGCGAACGATATCCGCGAAGCGGTCGCCGCGATCGAGCGGGACCTGCCGGAAGGATTGGACGACATCACGATCGTCAAGGCGGACGCCGACGCCAGGCCGATCATTCGCCTCGCCTTGGTTAGTGACCGCCTTTCGCAGGAAGCGCTGACACGTCTTGCGGAGGACGATATTTCGGCCGAACTCGCGGCTATTCCGGGGGTCGCCACGGTGGAATTGTTCGGCGATCAGGAGCAAGTGCTCCGTATCGTGATCAAGCCGATGAGGTTGGCCAGCTATGGATTGTCGATCGACGACATCGTCAAGGTCATTCGCGGGACCAGCCTCGATGTTCCCGCGGGCAGTTTCAAGTCGGACGATCAATTGCTGTTGGTGCGCGCCGACGCCTCGGTTTGGCGGCCGGCGGATGTCGAAAGCTTGGCGATCCGCGATAACATCCGTCTCAGTGATGTCGCGCAAGCCTTCTACGGCCCGGCGGAGGCGGAAAGCGTTAGCCTGTTGAACGGGCGCAAGGTCGTTGGTCTCGGCATTGTCCGGCGCGCGCAGTCCAACACCATCGCGATCTCGGATGCGGTCGACTTGGCCGTTACCCGATTGAACCGGCGGCTCAATGACGTGAAGGTGGTGAAGATTTCGGATGACGCCCGGTTCATCCGAAGTTCCGTTCGCGAGGTGATCTTCAGCCTTTCGATCGCCGTCGCTATCGTCTTCTTGGTGATTTATGCGTTCATGGGCGGCCTTCGTCCGACGATGATTCCGGCCGCTGCAATACCGATTGCCTTGGCGGGTACGATCGCCGCGATTTGGCTGCTCGGATTTTCGATCAACATCCTCACCTTGCTGGCGCTGGTTCTGGCCACGGGAATGATCGTCGATGATGCGATCGTTGTGGTCGAGAACATTCAACGGAAACGGACCGAGGGCGGCAAACCCTTCGCCGCGGCGGTCATCGGTACCCGGCAAGTTTTTTTCGCCGTGTTGGCGACGACGGCGACCCTGATCTCTGTCTTCCTGCCGATTGCCTTCCTGCCCAGCATGGCCGGCCCGTTGTTCACTGAGTTCGGTTTCGTGCTCGCCGTCGCTGTTGCGATCTCGTCCTTCGTCGCCCTTTCGCTCTGTCCAATGTTGGCATCGCGCCTGCCGGAGATTTCGAATGACGGGAAGGGCTCGTCGCCGGCCTATCTGACGCGCGCTGGACATATCGCCAACGGACTTTATCGCCGGATGCTGGAATTCACGCTTTCGGCGCGGTTTCTGATCCTGGGCGCCACCTTGATCATCGCCTTGATCGCGGTGGCGATATTCCCGTCGATCGATGAGGAGTTGCTGCCGCGAGAGGACCGAGGTGCCATCATCATCATGATGCAGGGGCCGGACGGTGTTGGATTGAACTACATGGACCGGCAATCACAGCAGGCCGAGGCGCTACTGGAACCGTTACGGGCGCGGGGCGAGATCACCAACATCCTCTCGATCGTCGGGCGTTGGGATCTGAATCGCAACTTCATCATCGCGCCGCTGACACCATGGTCGGAGCGCCAGCGCAGCCAGTTGGAAATCGCGGCGACCCTGCGGAAACCACTGAAAGCCATTCCAGGTGCAACCGCGCGCATTCGGACCCCGAACAGTCTAAATCTGCGCCGTGCCGGCGGCAGCATCGAATTCGCACTTACCGGTGCTAATTACCGCGATATCGCGGCCGCGGCCGATACCTTTCTGGCTGCGATGCACGAACGCATTCCGGAACTGGAAGACCCCGAAATCGAGTACCAGCAGACCCAGCCGCAGCTATCGGTGAAGGTCGACCGGCGACGGGCGGAGGATCTGGGTGTACCCGTCGAAGGGATCGCAAATATGCTGCGCGCGATGGTCGATGGATTCGAAGTCGCGGAGTTGAACGTGAACGATCGCTCGATCCCGGTCTTGCTTGAATCCGCGGCCGGGACCATCAACGACCCAAGCGATCTCCAGAATCTTTTCGTTCCCACCGCATCGGGACGGTTGGTGCCGCTTGCCGCCTTCGTGACCCTGACCGAGGTTGGCGTGGCGGCCGAATTGGATCGGACCGGGCAGAAACGTGCGATCGAAATCGATGCTCCCCTGCCGGACGGCTATGCGATGCAGACGGCCATCGACCGGATTGAGAAATTGGCCGACGATATCCTGCCACCCGGAATTGGGCTTCGCTTCATCAACGAGGCGGCGACGCTTCGGGACACGTCGCACGAGGTCGCGATCACCTTCGCAATCGCCGTTCTTGTCGTTCTTCTGGTTCTCGCCGCCCAGTTCGAAAGTGTACTGAGCGCGCTCGTCATCATTCTGACGGTACCTTTCGGGCTTGCCGCCGCCGTCTTCGCGCTCAAGTTCACCGGCTCCACGATTAACATCTATAGCCAGATTGGGCTTGTGATGCTGGTTGGCCTGATGGCGAAGAACGGCATCCTCGTGGTCGAATTCGCGGATCAACTCCGCGATCGGGGTCTCGACGTTCACGATGCCATTCGCGAAGCGGCGATGACCCGGCTGCGCCCGGTGATGATGACCATGCTATCTACGGTTCTCGGTGCCTTGCCACTGATCCTTGGAAGCGGAGCCGGCACCGAGGCGCGAAGCGCCATCGGCTGGGTCGTCTTCGGTGGTCTGGGCATCGCCACGATTTTCACGCTGGTGCTTATTCCGGTGCTGTACAGCCTGTTGGCCCCCCTTGCACCTCCGCGCGCGCATGCGGGTGTCCGTCTCGACAGGGAGCTCCGCGATCATCCTCCGTTGGATGAAGAAGTCTTGGGTGTCGCCGCGGAGTAAGCGTTTCCCAATAGAAAGGAAGCCGGCAATCTTGGATGCCGCTCGGGCTTGCTGTATATTGCGAAACCAATTCGGGTTCGCTGCGGACATGACGAGGAGGGGCGCAGCCGGAAGGAGACGGCGCATGACACTTCGCCTTGTTTCAGGTCGACCGACCACTTTCATTCTGGGACTGATCCTTGCAATCGTCGCCCTGGGTGCCTCGGCCGACGAGAATAAATCTCCAACCGCTTTGGTCGAAATGGTTATGGGGGCCGAGGATACGGATTTGGAGGCGATGGACTACGTCTCGCCGGGCCAAGTTATCGACCTTGGTGATTCCGGTTATATGATCCTGTCCTATCTTCTGACCTGCCGGATCGAGACGATCACGGGTGGGAAGGTCACGGTCGGACACGGCGAGAGTGAGGTAGAGGAGGGCGAAGTCCAGGTCGAGACCGCGCCCTGCCAGGGTAATTGTATCGAGATTTCGCAGGCGACGCAGGGAACGGCGGGGACCGTCTACCGGGTTGCCGCTTTCGACGGCACGGACTGGAACGAGCGCACGATACAAAGCGCAATTCCAATCTTCCTTTGGAATGTGGACGGGGAGGCGGGATTGGCCGCGATCACCGTTCTCGATCTCGATCGCGACCCGCCGGCGGAGATTTGGAAAGGGGTGACGGACGGCAAGCAGCTCGAATACCCAAGCTCCGCGCCGACACTTGAGGTCGGCATCCCCTACCAAGTACAGGTTTCGATCGAGGGGCAGCCGCAATTGATCGCGGTCTTTTCGATCGATCCGGAGCTGGAGGGACCCGACACAATGTTAAGCCGGCTTGTCCCGGTTTCGGCGAAACCATCCGCTGATTCTAATTGAGTGGCGCGCGGCATGACTTCACGCAGTGATGAAGAACTTCCCAACAAGGGTCGCCGACGGACCGTCGGTATCCTGGCGGGAGGCGGCGTATTTCTTCTCAATGAGGCCGCGCGCGCACAGTTCGGGTTCAAATTCGGCTCCTCCTCGGACGAGGACGATGGGCCGTCAGCGCCTGGAATTGATTTGAACTACGTTTTCTCGGGGCTGAAAAATCTCTTCTCGAGCCTAACCATGGGCGAGACCGAGGAAATTCATATCGGTGAGACGCTTTATCCCCGTTTCATCGACAGCATGGGCGGCGCCTACCGCAATCGCCGAAGCCAGACCTCGCTTCGAAATTTCGCCGAGGATGTCTTCAAGACCAGCGGCCGGGAAGCGCTCCCTTGGGAAGTTACGATTCTCAACAACAACACGGTAAATGCCTGAGTCCTACCGGGCGGCAAGGTCGGTCTCAACAAGGGATTACTGCGATATATCTCGTCCGAATCCGAATTGGCGGCCGTGCTCGGCCATGAGATGGGACACGCCGAGCTAAGCCACGGCTTGTCGCAAATGCGCTCCGAGAATTTCACCAAGGGACTTTCCAGCCTGAGCCGAGAGGCGCTGGCGAGTCAGGTCGGTTCGGATCGCGCGCTGACCGACCAGCTCATCGATCTCTTGGAAGAGCCACTTCTTAGAATGGTGACCACGGGCTATTCGATGGATCGGGAATTCGAGGCCGACCTGCATCTGTTGAAGGTTTTCGAAAAGACCGGTCATGACCCAGCGGGCGCATCGAGTTTTTTCAAGGTCCTGCTCCGCGTGATGCCGCCGCGAACCGAAGACACGACATCGCTGTTTTCGACACATCCGGGAACTATGGAACGCATCGAACGGATCGAAGATGCGGCCCAAGGATTTTCGACACCGGAGGCACGGCCGGCGCATGCGGGGTTCGCCTCGCTGAAGCGGACCTTTCCCACCCGCAAAAACTTCCGGCGACGGCGGGGCTAAAAACCTATTTGCTGTCCAGGACGAAGATGCCGTCCCAATCAGGGTCGGGTGGTTTCTTTTGATAGGTCTCGCATCTTTTGGCCATATGATCGGCGGCGGGATCACGTTCGGCGAGGGTCGCGAACGCCGCCGCCGCTTCTGAAAATTCACCCTTGCGATAAATCGCGAGGGCCTGGGCGTATACGTCGAGATCGGCTCGCTGCTCGCCGGTAAGAGTGTCGGCCAGGCCCAAGGGTTCGAAGATTCTCACCTCGTTATCCTTGCCGAGAACCTTGATGAGATCGATCTCTCGAAACGCCAATTCGGGGCTGCAGAGTTTTACGGTCTCTTCGTTGGCCAACACCTGCGTCCCGTAAACTTTACTGGCGCCCTCCAGCCGCGAGGAAAGGTTTATGTCGTCACCGACGATGGCGTAGCTGAGGCGACGCTGCGATCCGATATTACCGACGACCAGGTCACCACTGCTGATCCCGACACGGATACGAAGCCTGAGCTCGCCCGGCAGATCGACGGTCTCGTTCAATTCGGCGACCCGGCGAACGCAGGCGATGGCGGACAGCACCGCATTGTCCGCATGATGGATATCCTCGAGTGGCGCGCCAAAGGCACCGACCACCGCATCGCCGACGAATTGGGCCACGAAACCCTGATATTCCTCGATCGTGTCGCTCATTTCGGTGTAAACGGTGTTCAGGAGATCGACCAACTTCGGCGGCTCGAAATGCTCGGTGATGGTTGAATATTTTTCGAGGTCCGAAATCCAGACCGTCATGCTTCGAAGCTCGCCGCCTTGCTCCGGCATGCGGTTGTCCTCGACGAGTTGATCGACGACAGCGGGGGCAAGATAGTGGGAGAAGGCATGCCGGATATGCCGCCCCATCCGATCCGCGATAGCGAAGCGATAACCAAGCAGAGTGGCAAGGGTTAGTGAGGCGGCGGCGGCTGGCTGGAATAACGGCAGAACCAGTCCGCCGGCGAAAGTAGCGGTGGCCGCGATTGTCCATAGTAAAGCCGCACCGAACAGCGCCAAAACGGAAACCAAGGGACCCGCGGCAATAGTCACAAAAGCCAGAACCAACGCGCCGCCCGTGGTCGCGAGCCAGCTCAGCCAGCGCGGCAATTCTCGCAGTGCCTCGCCGCGAACGAAATTGTTGATGGCCGTCGCCTGGAGGTAGATGCCTGGGATGGTCTCGCGGTCGAAAGCGGTTCGCAGCCCAACCGCCACGGGTTTGATGCAGCGCGGGGTCGAGATGTCGGCATTCGTACGGCTCAGAAAACGAATAGAGGAGGGAATGCGATCTTCCTCGTCGAGAACCGTGCCGAACATGACCGCCTTACCCGCGAAATGCTTGCGGAAGAAGGCTTGGCGCTTATCCGACTTGGCGCATTGCAATAGATCCGCAAGAGAATAGGTCGGGATCGTCGAGAGGTGCTTGTCGAACCGAACCGCGACATTGTTTTGCAGTTCAGCCGCATTCGGCCCGACGCGAATGTGCGGATCGAGTTGCCCGGGTATCCGGTAGTCGCCAAGGGACACTCCACCATCCGCGGCAACGATCGCTTGTTTTCCGGTAGCGCGCATCGCCATCTCAAGCGACATCGACGGCAATAAACTCTTGTTGGCTCCCACCTGTTTGAAATACATCGGAACACGCCGAATAACGCCATCCGGGTCGGTCACGACGTTGAGCGGCCGAAGGTTTCGATGGCGGCCGACGACTACCTGGTATCCAAGATAGGGAACGATCGGTTTTTCGCGGTGCTGGATCAGGCCGAGAACGATGCGATTCCGCCGGGCGGCCGCACGGAGTGTTCGCAAGAGATCGCGGTCGAACCCCCGCATGTGCGGCTCGACGGAAGTGGCGAAAACGATATCGAACCCGACGGTCTGTACCTCCGCCTCGAAGATGGCGTCCAGCACCGCGGCGATCTGCCGGGTCCACAAAACCTTCGGCGTCCCGCGGAAGGGGGCGGACTGATAGGATTCCTCATCAATTGCGACGATCACCGCCGGCGAGGATTCAGGCGTATGCTTCGGCGAGTAGAAGCTGTCGCGCAGCCGATATAGATTGTCGATGCCCAGCCCTTGGAGGCGGTCCGCGATTGGGCCGGCGAATACGACGCTCCAAACGAGTGCGACGGCGACGCCAACCCCAATATCACGCGGCTTCATGGATTTAGAACTCGATCAATCGACCAATTAGATTGCGCGTCGTTGCCCGCGCTGTGCGGGCGACCTTAAAGATAATTTCGCTGTTGCCGGCGCGCGCGCGATAGACGCCTCCCGCCGAGAGGCGAACACCCTGCGACGCAAGATCCAGCTTGCTGGCGCCAACATTGATGGTCTGGGTGTCCCCACCGTTTGTTCGCGCAAGAGAGAGGGTCGCGACCTTGTTCCGAAACTTGAAGACGGGTTGCAATGAATAGACCGTGACCGCGGCTTGATCAGCCCCTTTATCCTTGCCGCCCCGCACGACGACACCGGCCGCGCGATCCGATTGCCGGTTGGTCATCGCGATTTGGGCGCCGCCGCATTCGACGAATTTCCTCTTGAGTTTCCCCTTGCCGCGTACCGTGCTCTTACTTGCACCTATCGTAATCTTCGCCTCGCCACCCCTTATCTTCTCGATCGTGCAAGATTCGAGATACGAGACCTTGATCGTCTCGCCGGCCGCCAAGACCAGGACATCTCCTTCAAAAAGGTAATCCAGTTCTTGCACCTTCAGGCTGCGGGCACTGACCTCTTCGACAAGCGCAACCGGAGCGCCGCCCGCCATCGCTGTTTCGGAGAACATCGCGATAGCGACCGTCACCGACATAAACCTGAAAAAGTTCTTCATCACCAAAACCAATCAGTTCCCATAATGGCCCATGGTAAATTGACTGAGAGCGAGATTAAAGCCTTCCATTAAAATCCTCCGGATCTTATGGCGGCGCATCGAAAGCGGATGATCGAACGGACTTGGTCGTTGATCCGTCGATTCGACCTCCGACTTTGGCGTAGATAATTCCGACTAATAATTTGAGGTTTAATGACGAAATTCGAGATTGCGCACTTGATGAAAGCATTTGGACTGGGATAACGTATCCGTTGCCATAGGCAATAACATGCGAACGGCGCGCTTGGGGAACTGGTGACTTGGTCACCCTTATTGGTTGGATTTTATCCGGTCGAGCGTCGATATCGCGGTTGCGAGCCATTTAGGGGGAGGCCGATCGAAGATGTTTCGACTTACCGGACTAGTTTTTTTCGCCCTCATTTTCGCCTTCAACCAGACCCCCGCGGAAGCTGGACCCAACGCACTTGGTCCGGAAACCTGCGGAAAATGTCATCGCGACGAAGTGAAGGTCTGGGAAGGTACGAAGCACTTCAAATCGTATAAGAAGGTGCACAAGAACAAGAAGGCGAAGAAGATCGTCAAGGCGATCGGCGGAAAGCGCATGAAGAAATCGGCGGTTTGCGCGACATGCCACTATACGAAAGCGTCTCCGAAAGGGGGCAAGGCAAAACTTGTTGCCGGTCCATCCTGTGAAAGCTGTCACGGGAATGCGTCGGAATGGATTGCTATTCACAATGATTATGGCGGCGCCGGGATCAAGCGCGCCCAGGAAAGTCCGGGCCACAAGGCGGAACGGATCAAGAAAGCGGCCGCAGCGGGTTTGAGATGGCCCAACTTGCTATACGATGTCGCCGCGAATTGCATGTCGTGCCATGGCCTCGAAAACGCGGCCCTTTCGGGCGAACATGCAAGTACGATGCTCGACAACGGCCATCCTTTGAACCCCGATTTCGAAATTGTCGCGTATAGCCAAGGCTCCGTCCGGCACCGCTTTTATCCGCCCGACATGACGAGTAACAAGCCCTTGTCGAAAGTCGAGATGGCGCGGCTCTATGTGATCGGTCAGGCCGCGGCTCTTGTCAGCGCCATGCAAGCGTCCTCCAAATCGAAACACGCGAAATACGTTGCGGCGCAGAACAAGCGGATTGCGACGGCGAAAGCCATATTGGCGAAGGTACCCGATGCCGCGGCATTTTTGTCGGCGCCGAGCGCAGACGCCGGTCGCGCGCTCGCGGCGGCGATCGCGAAGAAGGACCTTACCGGCGCCGTCGGCGGCAGTCTCCCGACGTCTTTCAAGTAGCGCTCTCACGGGGGGAGATCGGGAAACCGAGCTTTTGCCATGGCTGAAGCCGAACGCATCAACCGACCGACACGCTGGGACGCGGCTTTCGATCCGGATTTGACCGATGCGGATTTCGAGATGCTCATGGCGCGTCCCGAAATTTCATCGATTGATTCCGAATCTTTCCCGAGATCCCTGACACTCGACGGCGTGGTCCGCTACGACATGTCCGTCAACCGTTACGAATCCGGGGATATCGTGGTCCGCGAGGGGGATTACGGTAATTCCGCTTTCCTGATCCTCGAGGGAGAACTCGTGATCGCCCGATCGCCCGGGATCCCTCAGGATCAACTGGGCCGGGTAAAGACGGATCGTCAGGGTATCGGTCAGCGCGTCGCCAATCTGTGGAGAAATTCGTGGGTCCCCGAAGTCAGGGATGTCGATCGCTACGGACGCCGCACCGGAGGCAGCGGCAATCGTAAGCGTGGTGCCTATTTACAAGACGTCGCCGGGATCATGCGCGATCAGGACACAATCATCCTTAAGGAAGGGACTTTATTCGGCGAATTGGCGGCGCTAGGGCGCGTGCCGCGTTCGACGTCTATCTTTACCGAAAAACCCGCCGTCGTCATGGAAATCCGTTGGCAGGGTCTTCGTGACATCATGAAGTTTGATAAGGATTGGCGAAAGAAAATCAATGATTTATATCGTGAAGCGGCACTAGAATCCTATCTCCGTCAGATCGATATTTTGCAGAATGTCGACAACGAACATTTTTCCGAAATCTCACAGCACTGCCTCTTCGAGACTTACGGAACCTTCGACTGGAACGTGACCTACAAACGCGGAACGGCCGATGAACCGGTTATCGCCAAGGAAGGTGATTATCCCGATGGCCTGCTGGTTATTCGCGCGGGGTTTGCGCGGGTTTCGGTAGCCTACGGCAACGGACGGCGAACACTGACATATTTGGGCGCCGGAGATATGTATGGTCTCCGCGAACTGTTCGACGCCTGGAAAAACCCGGAAGGCGATGCAAACCAACTGGAATGCACCGTTTCGGCCCTTGGGTACGTCGACGTGATCCGAATTTCGGTCACCGTGCTGGAAGAGCATGTCTTCCCGGAAATGCGCGAGACCGAGGAAGTCGAGGGGCTGTCGTTAAATCGAACGGTCGCCGAAGATGCTATCCTGGAATGGGCCATCGACAAGCGTTTCATGAACGGCACCCAATCGATGATGATCGATATGGATCGGTGCGTGCGCTGCGATGACTGCGTTCGGGCCTGCGCCGCCACGCATGGCGGCAACCCGAGATTCCGAAGAGAGGGGCAAATTTTCGATCGCTGGATGGTTGCGAACTCCTGCATGCACTGCAAGGACCCGGTCTGCATGATCGGTTGTCCGACGGGAGCCATCCATCGCTCCATTGAATCCGGTACCGTCCTGATCAACGACGATACCTGCATCGGTTGTGCGACGTGCGCCAATTCCTGCCCTTACAGCAACATCGTCATGGTTCCGATTCGCAACGCGGAAGGGGTTCCGGTGATCGATACGGCCGACACCGGCCTGCCGATCAACAAGGCCACGAAATGTGATCTCTGCGCGGGCCGGCCCGGCGGACCCGCTTGCGTTCGCGCTTGCCCGCATGACGCGTTGTCGCGGGTCGATTTCCGTGATTTCCATTTGGAGGCGATGGATTAGCCATGGGAGCGCTTGCACAAAGACTTTCCTTTCCGATCGTGCTGGCGGTTGTCGCTTTCGCGATACTATGGATATGGACGGACCGGATCACCGTTCGGCTTGAAAATGCCGCGATCGTGACGGGTTGGTCACTGTTCGCCATCATGATATTTCTCGCCTGCTTCAACGTTCGTAAAAAACTCGCCGCGTTCAATCTCGGTCGGGCTCGCTTGTGGCTCGCCTTTCATATCGCCGTGGGGTTACTGGCGATTGCGGTCTTTCTGCTACATACAGGCGTGCTGTGGCCTACAGGTATCTATGAACAATTGATGGCGGCCTTGTTTTGGCTCGTCAGTGCGACGGGGATAATCGGTTACGTAATCTTGAACACTTATCCAAAGCGTTTGACCGATACGGGGCTCGAAATCGTCTATGAAACGGTTCCAAGCGAACTTTATGAAATTCGGGAAATGGTTGAGGCGGAAATCGTCGCTTGCACGGAAGGATCTGGGGAATCAACGCTAGCCGAGCATTATGAGGAAACCCTTGATTGGTATTTCCGTCGACCGCGGTTTTACCTGAGTCACGTACTAGGCGGTGACCAGGCGAATGCTTGGATCCGTTCGGACTGCGAGGCGGTTCGCCGATACCTTGGGAGCGAAGAAGAAACGTCACTCGATAAGATCGTCGAATTGGCGGAGCGAAAGGCCGCGATCGACAAGCATTTCGCTTGTCAGGATCTCATGCGGAAATGGTTGCTGGTACATCTGCCGTTCTCCGTTTCCTTGATCGTTTTCTCGATCTGGCATGTCACTCTAATTCACGTGTACGCACAATGACGGCCCCGGTGAACAGCTATAACCGACCGAACTTCCCGCATCGATGCGGTCGGGGAGCGCTTTGGCAGAAACCTTGCCGATTTGGTCCAAATGCCGATGGCACTTGCGGTGGCACCGCCGCATGTCAGCCGCGGAAGAACAATGACCGGTATGTATGTCGCCGGCGACCGGAGGATGGTGGCCAATGTGAACTTGGACCGCTTCCCGACGGAACATGCTGTTTGGCCCAACCACCTTGCCGGCCGCGGCCGACGCTCCGATCCTTCCGAGACAGGCTGACATTTTTGGCTGTAGTTTTGACGCTTGCTCTCATTGGCGCGTTTGGCAGCGGTGGTAGCCTGATCGAGGACTCTTCGCACGAACTTCGCAACCCCGGACAGATCATGGACATGCATGCGGGGGCGACAGGCAAGGCCGGCTGCGGGGCTTGTCATGAATCCCATGATAAACCGGCGGATCAATTCGTGCTGGCCGCGTTTCAGCCCTCGGGTCCTTCGAACTCGATGACGAATAAATGTCTGGATTGCCACAGTTTTAAACGTTCGGCCGGCGATCCCCACAAGCAGACGAATTGCACGACCTGTCATACCGAGCACAAAGGCGCGGTAGCGCCCGTCTCGACCCTGACGGACAGGCAATGCCATAACTGCCATAAGAAAAAATTCAGTGGTTTCTCGAAAAGCCATCCGAAGTTTGGAAAGACGTATCCCTTCACGCGTCGGACGGCGATTGCCTTTGATCACGTCAAGCATCTCGGCACCCACTTCAAGGATCCGCGATTTGCCAAGCTAGCGCCGAAGGGCCGTTGCGTCGGTTGTCATGAAGCATCGAAGGCGTCGACAAACGTACCGATAAAGGGATTCGACGAGAATTGTGCAGGATGTCACGAGGAGCAGATCCAAAAAAAGGATTTGGTCGTCTTTACGCTTCCGGAATTTGAAAAAAATCCGCTCTCGCCGGAGCTCGTTAAAGAAGCTTGTGCGAAGGTCGAACTCGAGGCTGAGGACGAATACGAATCGGTTTCGACCGAAACCTTGAATAGTGTGATGAGCGCTCTTCTGGATGTAGAAGAAGATGACATCCAGAAGTATTCAAAACCGGTCGGCGCCTTGCTGGCGAATTTGCTCAAGAGCGGCACGAACGCACTCGATGATTTGGTCGAGAATGCCGAAGGTCTGCCGGCGGAGGTCATGGGAGGCATTTCACCGGTGCTTTTACGGTCGGCGGTATGCAGTTGGGCGGCCAACCAGGAGTTCGAAGACGGGGGTGCCGGTCCGCATGGGGGCTGGTACGCGGACGAATTTTCACTGCGCTACAAGGCGATCAACCACGGTGACAAAACCATGGTCGCATGGATGAACTTCGCCGCGAGCGCGGAGCTAGATGGCTTGACCGAGGCAGTGTTGGACCCCAAGGGACCAGGAGCTTGCGTCAAGTGCCATAGCGTCAGCGAAACCGATATGGTCCGTGTCGAATGGAAGTCAGTGCTGAAGGAAACCGGAGCGCACCACCGCTATTCGCATGCGCCGCATCTCGACCTGTTGGGACCTGGGTCGCAGTGCGAGACTTGCCATAAGCTGAATGCAACGGCAAAATTCGCGGCTGCGTTCAAGCAATTCGACCCAAAGGTTTTCAACAGCAATTTCTTGAACACAGAACAACAAGTGTGTGCGACATGTCATCGCGAGGGGCAGGTGGCGCAAGGGTGTCTGGTGTGTCACAATTTTCACGATAATGCCGGCTTCAAGGGGCGTATGATGGTCGGCAAACTGATGTCTCGGAGCGCAAAAAAATGATCCGATCGCGGATACTTATTTCTATCTTGCTACTTTTAGTGCCCTCGTTGCTAGCAGCGGAGACCAAGGGTGACGCCCGCTCTAAATATTATCACGAGAAGAGCTACCCAAGCGCATCGGAATGCGCGCCCTGCCACCAACAAATCTACAATGAATGGGCTTCGTCCAACCACGCCTACGCATCGATTTCCCCGATGTTCCATAAGTTTGAACAGGCGATATCCACGCTTACACAAGGAACGATCGGTTCGTTCTGCGTTCGGTGCCATCAGCAGGTTGGCACCCAACGCGGCGAACTGCGCCACACCGCCCTTTGGGAACGCAGCCGCGTGGCGCGCGAAGGCATTACATGCATCACTTGCCATCGTATTAGCGAGCAATACGGCAAGGTGAACGGCGAGCGCACCATCGATCCGGGCGATATCCATCGACCGGTCGGCGGAATGATGCGCGGTAGTGTGTTCAAGGACGTGCTGGCCCGAAAAGGCGAATTGAAGATCGCCACGAATCCCAAGGAACGCGGGCTAAAGATTCATTCCGGCGTCTACAAATTCGAGCAACTCGGTAAGTCCGAATTCTGTGCGTCCTGTCATCAGGTCGCGGTAAATCTTGGTATTAAGCTAGAGGTCGTCTGGGAACAGTTCCGTGATTCCCCGGCCTTCCGCAAGGGCGAAACCTGCCAGGATTGCCACATGGGCAAAGTACCTGGTCGTGCCGAAGGCTATACAAAAGGCCCGTCGGCGGTCGTGAATGGAGTTCCGATCAATCCTAACCGGCGGCATTCCAATCATGCCTTCTACGGCCCCGGTTATCCGATCGCCCATCCGGGAATTTTCCCACACAATCCCGACGCCGCACGATGGACCATCAAAGAATGGTTGAAGTTCGACCATCGCGCCGGATGGGGAACCGAAAAATTCGAATCCAGCATTGAGGATTTCAGCTATGCGTTTGAAGAATTGGACGGCGCACTGGAAGGATTAGGCGGCAACATCGCCGTGCTCTCCGCGTTGGAAACGTTGGAAGAGGCGTCAAGCCGAGGATTGGCCGCGTTCCAGCGAAAGGAGGGCCAGAATCGTCTTGCGGCTGCTTTGGAAACGCTTGAAGGTACTGTCGGGACCAATGAGATCGGTAAGAAGCTGGCGGACCTAAGCGGCGCGGCGGAAGGGCTGTCGGAAACCGTCACCGCCTCCAAATCCGCTACCGCACCGAAGTCGCTCAAGCGCTTGAAAGCCGCGATCAAGGGACTTTCGAAAGACGCCGCCAGTAAGGCGGCCGGGTTCGGCAACGCGCATGGTCAAGCGACGGCGGCGTTCGAATCGATCGTTAAGTCTAAGTCAAAGAAGGCCAAGGATTCCGCCCTAGCTAAATTCTCGCGCGCCGTAACAGCACTGAGGAAAACGATGCCGGCCGCCGATAACGCATTCGTCGGCGAACTGATTGCGCTCAAGAAATCGATCGGCGTGAATTTCCCGGGTGTCTGGTCGGATCCGGGCGATCGAGAGGAGGCGCGGGAAATAATCGCGGTAAATATAAAGCGTCTCAAGGAGAAAAAGGAACTCCGGCGCCAGGTCATGGAGAACGGCAGTCGTATCGACGGTCCCTTCTTCACGTCCGATCGCAAGGTTGGCAGCGCGTTGAAGTTTAAATATGGCATCACGAATACCGACGATGGCCACAACCTGCCGTCGGGTTCGCTGGGCGCGCAGCCGGAGATCTGGCTGAACGTGGCCTTGATCGATCCTGATGGAAAGAACATTTGGGAATCGGGCTATGTCGACAAGAACGGCGATTTCGCGGATGTCCATTCTCTGGAACTCGCCGCCGGCAAAATCAAGTACGATAAGCAACTATTCAATCTACAAACCAAATTCCTGACGACGAACGTCAAGGGAACCGATCGGGAGATGTATCTTCCGGTCAACTTCGATGTCGATCAACGGCCGTTCCTTAGGCCGGCAAACGTACCGACGTCGATTTTGAATCATCCACCTTTCGTGCGCATGGAGGGTCGATCGATTCCACCGCTGGGCAAACGGGACGCGGTTTATGAAGTGCCCGGCAATTTGATCAAGAAGCGCGGGAAATATCGTCTCGCGGTGCGGCTGCGTAGCCGAGCCGAGCCGATCTATTTCATGCGCTTCGTTGGCGCGACGGCGGATATGGAAGAATCAATGAACCAATGGATGCTCGACATCCATCCGTATACCGTCGAATTCGAGGTGAAATAATTATCCCATGACGAATGAATGTGACCATTCCCGTGCGGTCCACCGTCGTCGTTTCGGCGTTCTGACGGCGACCCTCCTTTTTGGGGCCGTTGTCGGTTTCAGTGCACCGTCCATCGCGGCCGAAAGCGGCGGACCGCGCACCATGTCGCCCGGCACGAAGCAGATCGACCACGATAAGGGGGTCTTTAGTCCAGACCCCACATACAAGGACAAACCCTATTCGCCGGATGCACAGATCGAAATCTATGGCGGCAAGACGGCCATAGAGGCTCCAAGACCCTTGCTGGAGCTGTTTCGACCCATTTACCAAGAGGGCCCGTACCAGGATGGAACGAACGTTGCGGGCGAGAAAAATCTGCTCTTCCCGGGACTGAGCATATTCGGTGATTGGCGAACCGCGATCGCCTTCAACGACAACGGCAATGTGGAAATCGGCCAGGTCGCGACACGTCTCAATCTCGATGTCGATTTCAAGCTCACGGCAACGGAGAGATTGCACGCATTTTTCCGACCGATCGATCGGGCGGGCCAGTTCACCCGATATGAATTCTTCGGCGACGATCGCGATCAGGGCGATTTCATCCTCGATGTGAATATCGAAACGATGTTCTTTGAAGGGGATCTGGGCAACATCATCGCGGGCTTGAACGACGAGGAATCCAAGTTTGATCTCCCATTCGCCGGCGGCTTGACGCCTTTCCTCTTTCAGAACGGTATTTGGGTCGAGGATGCCTTTATCGGTGGTGGCTTCAGCCTGACAGCGATCAACAGTCAGAAACTCGACATCTCGAACATGGATGTTTCCGTCTTCGGCGGTTTCGACAAGGTGACAAGCCCCGCAGTCACGGAAGCCGACGGCGCGCTCGACGACAACGATTTGAATGTCTTCGGCATCACAACCTTCATCGAGACGATGGAGGGGTATTGGGAAGCCGGTTACGGGTTCATCGACGGCGAGGACGCGCAGGACGATCAAGGCTATCACAGCCTGACGCTTGCCTTTTCCAAGCGCTATGGCGGATGGCTTTCCAACAGTTTGAGGGCAATCTGGACTTTCGGCCAAGATCCCGACAACAACGTCCAACAGACGGCTGACGGTCTCATTTTCCTGATCGAGAATTCTTTCATCACGTCACTTCCGTCGACTCTGGTGCCTTACCTCAATCTTTGGGTCGGCTTGGACCGCCCGCAGCCACTGGCGGACGATTCGGGTCTGCTCAAGAACACGGGCATCAACTTCGAGACAGACGCGTTAACGGGCTTTCCGAAGCTTGATGACACCGGACATGACACGTTCGGCGGCGCGCTCGGTGTTTCCTACCTCTTCGCGCTCGACCGTCAACTCGTGGTCGAATTCGCGGCGGTACGGATAATTGGTGACGAAAATGAAGCCGGTCGGGCGGCGGTCGACAACCAATATGCCATAGGTGTTCGGTACCAACACCCAATCTCGGCGGCGTGGATTGTCCGCGCGGACGCCATGTACGGCATCCTGGAAGATCCCGACGGCCTCGATATTGACGATTTGGCGGGAATTCGATTGGAGATTCGCCGAAAATTCTAACGCCGCATTGCGAGGGGACAGGGAGAAAATCGAATGGCCAACCTAATTCAGCTCGTCGCCTTGGCAATACTGACGTTGAGCTTGGCTTATTGTCTCTTCCTGTTTGGCCAGGGCATGCGGTCGAGTAGTCAATTCGTACATCGGGAAATTCAGGAACGCGCCCTCTTGCGCGCACAAACGCAGGAAATTGTCGATCGTAGTCGAATACGGCGGGAGAAAGAGGAAGGGGCTTGGAACGGGTATCGGAAATTTCGCGTCGCGCGAAAGTTTATTGAAGCCAAGGATACGTGTTCCTTCTATCTGGAACCCCACGACGGACGAACCGTACCGACCTTTGATCCGGGACAGTTTCTGACCTTTCGGCTCGATATCCCCGATCAACCGAAGCAAACCATTCGTTGTTACAGTCTCTCCGAATCGCCGAAGCCGGACCATTATCGGGTGACGATCAAGCGCGTGCCGCCGCCGCGTGATAAACCCGATATTCCGCCGGGCCTCTCTTCGAACTATTTCCACGATCAGGTCGAGGAAGGAAAGATTCTGGACGTGCGTGCCCCCGGCGGACACTTTTTTCTCGATTCAACCCGTCAGACCCCGGTGGTCCTCATTGGCGGCGGGATCGGCCTGACACCGGTTCTCAGCATGCTCAATTACATCGTGGATACCGGCTCGAATCGTGAGGTCTGGTTCTTTTATGGCCTACGCAACGGCACAGAGCACGCGATGAAGGAACATCTGCAGCGGATCGACGAGGAAAACGAAAATATCCATATCTGTATCGTCTATTCGAAACCCGATGACGGTGATGTTGAAGGCAAGGATTACACGCACACCGGCCGTGTCGGTGCTGATCTTTTCAAGGAGGTTCTGCCGTCCAATAACTATAATTTCTATTTTTGTGGCCCGCCGCCGATGATGAATTCGCTGTTCGAAGGTCTTCGCGATTGGGGCGTTCCGGAAGACCACATCCATTACGAGGCCTTCGGTCCGGCCACCGTTTCAAAGAAAAAGGAAGCCGATCAGGCGGCCGATAAGGCGCCGGCCGCGACGACAGATGCCGCCGCCGCCATTCAAGTCACGTTTTCGCAAAGCAAGAAGACCGTCGCATGGTCCGCTGATGCCGGGTCTCTGCTCGATTTCGCCGAGGCTCAGGGAATTGCGATGGATTCCGGCTGCCGTGCGGGCAATTGCGGCACCTGTGCCACCGCGCTGAGCTCCGGAGATATTGACTATCTCTCCGATCCCGGCGAGGCACCTGATGCCGGAACTTGTTTGACTTGCATTTCAGTGCCTAAGAACTCGGTCACCTTGGACGCGTAAGCCGCACTTCAAAACGGGTTCGTATTATAGCGGCACAACCCTTCCATCCAGGGTCTCGTACTTTTCTCATCGTCTATGGTCGTCCGCGCGTTCGGCGCGGCATTGATTGAGATATTTCGATATAGTGTCGGTGGGGAATAGCTTCAGCTTCGTCCGACCGGTCCCGAATGAGGAATGCACCGCCCGTCTTCAGCTGCGTCGTAGTTTTGGATCCAGCAGGTCGCGGAGGCCGTCGCCGAAGAGGTTGAACCCGAAGACGGCGA
>CAYPAV010000010.1:0-191104 GCA_964408805.1 uncultured Rhodospirillaceae bacterium
AACAACGAGCAAGGTCTAACATAACGATTGGTACGAAACCTGGGGGCAAGTCACCTTGGCGTCGGTCACGGCGTTGTTGAGATCGGGGAGCGACTTGTATGAATCGGTACCGATCACGAGCGCGACGCGCTTCGCCGCATCCGCTGCCGCCGTCCATCCAAGACCTATGGCCATGACCAAACCAACGGCGATATGTCGTCCGAGCTTCATCAGGGTTTCCCTCTACCTGATCAATGCGAAGTCGAGGCGGATAATCGGGAAGAGGGTGCCGGGAGATCGGGGGCGAAGTCAATCGTCGAACGCGCGATGGCGACCGGTGATCGTTTGAAAGCGGATGAAAATTATCGCTCGGCGTCGGGTCCGAAGTGCGCGGACGACATACAGCCTTCCTCTCTGGAGGAAAGCGCCGCAAACTGCCGCAATTATGAAAAACCACCTTACGCGGAGGAACCGTCCCGATGCCGATCATTGATTCTCAAGTCCATGCCTATGCCGCCAACACGCCGGACCGCCCCTGGGACACGACGCCAAATTGGCCCGATCACGTTGATGGCGACGAAATGGTGGCGGCAATGAATGCGGTCGGTGTCGACGGTGCGATTTTCGTCAACGCCTTTACCATGTATCGGTATGATTCCAGTTTCGCGGTCGAGGTCCGCAACGCCCATCCTGGCCGCTTTGGCCTCGTCAAACCGGTTGATCCGTCCGATCCTGCGGTGGCCGACGTGATCGCCGACTGGAAGAAGACACCGGGCACGGTCGGCCTCCGCATCCGAATGACAGATGGGTCGGACCGCGCGGTGGACGACCCGGCCCTCGACCTGATCCTAGGCGAAGCCGTGCGGCATGACTTCCCGATCAATCTTCTCTGCTGGGGCAAGCTGGATGCGACCGCGGCGCTGATTGATCGCCACCCCGACGCCCGCTTCGTCATCGATCATCTGGGCCTCCAGCAGCCCAAGGAGCCGCCGGCCCCGCCGGAACCCTGGGCCGACCTGCCGAAGGTGCTCGACCTCGCCAGCCGCCCGAACGCGGTAATCAAGGTCAGCGGCGCGTGCACGCTTGCACGCGAGCCTTATCCGTTCCCGGACATTTGGGATCCGCTCGCCCGCGTATTCGACGCCTGGGGTATGGACCGCTGCCTGTGGGGCACGGATTGGACCCGCGCGTTCGCTGTCGTCAATTACGAACAGGCCGTCGAGCCATTCCGCATCACCGACCGTCTGACCGAAAGCGAGCGCGCGACGCTGATGGGTGGCGCATGTGCCGGCGTTTATGGCTGGGCGCCCGAGGGACGATGAGAGGGTGTTAAGGAAACTTTTGGGATCGACGGCGTAGGTTCGATGTGGGTGCTTTAATTTTCAAAAGTCCCGTCTTTTGGCCAGGCAGGGACCTTCCCGTTTTAATCCCGTATAGTCTCGTCCGACATGTATGTGGTGAAGGTTCTTCTCGAACTGTTGATCCTGCCGCCGAACGGGCTGGTGGTGCTGGCGATCTTGGGGGCGTTGCTTTGGCGGCGCCGGATCGGGCGCTGGATGGTGGGGGCGGCGCTCGGGCTTTATGTCGTTCTCAGCTTGCCGATCGTGGCGCACACGCTTGACCGCGGCCTGGTCTCGGCGGTAAAGGCGGCGGCGCCGGAAGAACTCCGCGGCGCCGGAGCGATCGTTCTTCTGACCGGCGGGATCTATCCCAGCGCGCCCGAATACGAAGGGCGGGAGGCGATCGGCGGGAGTTCCCTTTTCCGTGCCCGCTATGCGTCTTGGCTTCAAAAACGGCTCAACCTGCCGATCCTCGTCGTCGGCGGACGCGTGCGGCCGACGCGATCGAGCGAGGCGGCGGTCATGGCGGCCGTGCTCCGTGACGAATTCGGCGTGCCTGTGCGCTGGGTCGTCGGCCGGGGCCGCGACACCATCGAAAGTGCGCGCGCCGCTCGAGAGGTATTGAAACCGGAAGGGATCGGGCAGATCGCGCTCGTCACCTCTCCGCATCACATGGCCCGCGCCCAGACCGCCTTTCGCGGCGTCGGCTTCGACGTTCTGCCGGCGCCGACGGGGTTCGGCGTCCGGGACGGTTGGGGCATTGTCGATTTCCTGCCCCGAGCCGGAGCCCTCTCGAAGAGCTCGCGGGCGATCAAGGAATGGCTGGGGCGGCTCTGGACATGGGTGTTCGTTAGCGCCTGAGCCATCACCGGCTATCGCATGTCAGATTCTCTTCAGCTCAAACCGGGAACCGCACCGGGATGCTGCGGGGGCCCCGGACCTGGCCACCGGCCCAGGTGACGGCGTCCGGGTCGGTCAGTTCGAATTCGGGGATGCGCTCGAACCAGATCCGAAGGGCTGCGTCCATTTCCATCCGCGCGAGGTTGGAGCCCGCGCAGCGATGGATGCCGATGCCAAAGGCGATATGGCGGTTGCGCTCGCGATCGAGGACGACCTCGTCGGCGCGCTCGAAGGCGTCCGGGTCGCGGTTCGCGGCCGGGAAGTTCAGGATCATCTTTTCGCCCGGCCTGAGTTCCGTGCCGTTGATGGTGACGGGCTCCACGATCCGCCGCGCCATCATGACCGGGCCGTAAAAGCGGAGCATTTCCTCGATTGCCGTTGGGAACAGTTCCGGTTCCTTGGCCAACCGCCGCCGGTCGCCGGCGGTTGCCGCGAAATGCCAGAGCGAGGCCCCGATCGAACTCCAGGTCGTATCGATCCCGGCCACCAGAATCAGATTACAGACGCCGATGATCGTATGGTCGCTCAAGGCTTCGCCTTCGACCTCGGCGTCGATCAATTTCGAGACCACGTCGTCTTCCCGTGTCTCGCGGCGCTTGGCGACGAGATCCTGGAAGAAGTCACGGATGATGATGCGGTATTTGGCGCGCAGCTCGGGCTGGGTCTGGCCGAGTTCAAGGACACCCTGGGTCCATTCGGTGAACTCCGCACTCCGCGAGGGGTCGATGCCGAGAATTCGCGCGATGACGCGAGGCGGGATCTGCTGGGCGTAGTCGGCCGCCGCATCGCAGGTTCCATTCTTGATGAATCCGTCGATCAATTCGTGGCAGAGATCTTCCGTATAGGGGCGATAGCTCTCGGTCGCCGCCGGCGTGAAGAAGGGCAGGATCAATTGCTTGTAGGGTTTGTGTTCGGGCGGATCGGCGGTGATCGGCGGGTTCTCGGTCCCGTACATCTTCACTTCGGCGATCATCTCTTCGCGCATCTCGGGCGGCGGCGGGACGACCGCCGGCGAACGGTTCGAGAGTTCGGGCACCTTGCGCACCAATTCCTGAAGGTCGTCGTAGCGGGTCGCCATATAGGCCCCGCCCCAGCGCGTGGTATGGGCGACCGGGCAGCGTTCGCGAAGATCGTCCCATACGGGGGCCGGGTCCTTCACATAATCGGAATCGAAGATATCGAAATCGGTCGCCCAGTCGGTGACCGGTGTATTTTCATCGCTCATGAGGCCGTTCCCTACATCCTTGCGCCGCAGTCCAAGTTAGCATGTTCCCGGACTGAAATCACCGCCCGGTGCCACGCGTGTGTTATTCCTCGGTGATCTCGATGGCGAATTCGGGACAATTGGCCACGGCCAGGCGCGCCTTTTCCTCCTGGCCTTCGGCGACGACGCCGTCTTCGGTGGCGGTCGCATAGGCGAATTCGTCGAGTTCGAACATGCCGGGCGCCAGGACCATACAACGGTTGTGACCCTGGCACTTGTCGGGGTCGACTTGGATTCGCATCGTCTTCTCCGTCATCCGTTTCAATCCGATCCTTCCGGGGCATCCGCCCGGACATCCTATCCATTTATTCCAGTTTCCGCCGTCGGACCAGCCCATCCGTCGAAAGCCCTGCGGCATTTCCGCGAATTGCGGACGCCGCTCGGGAGATGTAAGACTGGCGCAATCAATCAACACGGGGAAATCGACATGCATCTGGACGGAAAGACCGCCATCGTAACCGGCGCCGGTCGCGGCATCGGCATGGAAATCGCCTATATGCTGGCCAAGGAAGGGGCCATCGTCACGGTCAACGATCCCGGCGTCGGGCGAAACGGCGAGGAGATCGAGGAGACGCCCGCGGAAGAGGTGGTGGCCGAGATCAAGGCGGCCGGCGGCACGGCCGAGGCCAACCGCGATTCCGTTGCCGATTACGGCCTGGCGGGCCGCATGGTCCAGAAGGTGGTCGACGACCATGGCAAGATCGACATCGTCGTCAATTCCGCCGGCTTGCTCCGCGAACGCATGATCTGGAACATGACCGAGGACGATTTCGACCTCGTCATCTCGGTTCACCTGAAAGGGCACTGGAACATGTGCCATCACGCGATCAAGCACATGCGGACCGCCAAGTTCGGCCGCATCGTGAATTTCTCCTCCGATGCCTTCAAGGGCTCGGTCGGGCAGTGCAACTACGCCGCCGCGAAGGCGGGCATCATCGGTCTGACCCGCTCGATCGCCAAGGAGACCAGCCGCTACGGCATTACCGCCAACGCCATCTGCCCGGCCGCGGATACCCGCATGACCATCAACGACGCGGTCATCGCCAATCGCAAGCGCCGCTTCGAGGACGGCCTGATGACGGAAGAGGAATTCGAACGCGCCAACCGCCCCCGGGGGCCGGAGCACATTGCCCCGATGGTCGCCTATCTTTGCACCGACCGCGCCCAGGACATCAACGGCCACCTATTCCACGTCGAGCGCGGCCGCATCCACAGCTACTATTACAGCCAGGAACGAAAGGCCCTCCACAAGGGCGGCGACGGCCTCTTCACCATCGACGAGTTGATCGAGGATGTCCCCGGCTCGATCATGAGCGAAGCGGAGCAAGTGGCCGCCCCCTACGTACCGGAGGGGTAGCGGCGACAGGTCGGAAGGGGTTGCGGCGAGACCGGGATAAGTCCGACCGCCAACCACCCGTTACCGTCCCAACCAGAGCCACCCGTCACCGTCTCCGCCCGCGCGTGGAACCGCACGGAACCGGAAGGTCGGCGCTGGCTTCGAATCCGGCGAAGCTCGGCGTTCATACCATGAACAATGTTGCGTGGCGGCAGTCCGGACCGCGTGGCGCGATGGGCCTATCGACCTACTAACGCATGACAGAGCGTTGCCGGTGGGGCGCGGTCGCGCCGCGTCGCGGTTCCGGACTGGTGATCGTAGGTATCGCGACCACATATTTATCGGGGAGACCTGCGTCCCCTAACGGAACATCAACAACCGAATAATCCTTGGAGAATTGGTTATGAATTTAGAAGGAAAATCCGCAATCGTCACCGGTGCCGGACGCGGCATCGGCCGGGACGTCGCCTTGTTGCTGGCCAAGGAAGGCGCCAGCGTGGTCGTCAACGACCCCGGC
The DNA here is from genome assembly GCA_964408805.1 of uncultured Rhodospirillaceae bacterium. Classification (GTDB taxonomy): domain Bacteria; phylum Pseudomonadota; class Alphaproteobacteria; order UBA8366; family UBA8366; genus CAYPAV01. The sequence goes on from CAYPAV010000010.1 coordinate 5,337, forward strand.
GTCGGACGGGGCGGCGAAGCCGAGGATACCAGCCCGGCGGACGATGTGGTGGCCGAAATCAACGAGGCCGGCGGCACCGCCGTCGCCAACAAGGACTCCGTCGCCGATTACGCCAACGCCGGACGCATGATCAAGCAATGCGTCGATACCTACGGCAAGATCGATGCCCTTGTGAATGTCGCCGGCATGCTGCGCGAGCGCATGATCTGGAACATGACCGAGGATGATTTCGACCAGGTCATCTCGGTCCACCTCAAGGGCCACTGGAACATGTGCCACCATGCGACCAAGGTGATGCGGACCGCGAGGGCCGGGCGGATCGTCAATTTCTCCTCCGATGCCTTCAAGGGATCGGTCGGGCAGTGCAACTATTCCGCCGCCAAGGCGGGCATCATCGGGCTGACCCGCTCCATCGCGCGGGAATGCGGCCGCTACGGCATCACCGCCAACGCCATGTGCCCGATGGCCGCGACCCGGATGACCGTCAACGACGCAGTCATCGCCGGCTGGAAACGCCGCCTCGACGCGGGCCTTCTTACCCAAGAACAGTACGATTCAAGGATGGCGATGCCGGGGCCGGAATTCGTCGCCCCGATGGTCGCGTATCTTTGCACCGACGCGGCCGAGGATATCAACGGACAGCTCTTCCACGCGGAGCGTTCCCGCATTCACACTTACTATTTCGGCGAGGAATCACGCTCGATCTACAAATACGACGATGACGGCATGTTTACCGTGGACGAGCTGAAATCCTTCGTGCCCGAGGGGTTGATGGCCGGCATCCCCAACATCGCCCCCCGCGAGGACCCGAAATAGCGGAAAGGGTTTATGGAGGAGGAAAGCATGCGCATCATCGATATGGAATGTTCGATCCCGGCGCTGGAGGAAGCAGCCCCGCCGCCGGCCGACCCGGAACCCGACCTCCAACCCGACAGTGAGGAACGCGAGGGGTACGGCATGGCCAATTACGGGCGGATCTTCCGGTCGCGCGCGGAAGACGCACCCCAGGCGCCACCCTTGGCGGTGTCGGACTACGTGGCCAAGATCGCCGGCCTCGGTATCGAGAAGGCGGTCCCGTTCGGCATTTCCAACGACCAACAGGCCGATCTGATACGCGATTTTCCGGGCCAGTTCCTGGGCCTGGCGCGCATCAGTGCCTGGCGCGGGATGGCCGGCGTTCGCGAGTTGGAAACGAGGATCCGCGAGCAGGGGTTTCGCGCGCTCGGCATATCGGCACTGGTGGATAAACTGCCGGCCGGCGACCGGCGCTACTATCCGCTCTACGGCAAGGCGGCGGAGCTCGGCATTCCGGTCCGGATCTATTCGAGCATGAGTTACGCGAACGACCGGCCTTATGACCTCGGCCATCCGAGGAACCTCGATCAGATCGCCATCGACTTTCCCGAACTGAAGATCATCGGCGGGCTCGGCGGCTGGCCGTGGGTCAACGAAATGGTGGCTCTGGTGCGCCGTCACCCCAATCTCTATCTCGACACCTCCGCGCATCGGCCGAAATATCTCGGCGAGCCCGGCACCGGCTGGGAGATGCTGATGCGCTTCGGCAATACGCTGATTCAGGACAAGGTGCTGGTCGGGATCTCGGCCACGCTGATCGGGCAGCCCCATGAAACCCTGATCCAGGAATACCTGGATTTGCCGCTCAAGGACTCGGTCAAGGAGAAATGGCTCTACGCCAACGCGGCGCGGCTGTTCGAACTGGGTTGATTGGGCGGTATGGTGGAAGATGGGTATGGGGTCCGCCTATGTTCCGGTAATTTGACGAAACGATCGGCACCGACGATGTCGCGATGGAAAATCTCCCGCCCGACGTAGAAGCATACCGGCGCACGCCGTCGTTCACCGAGCACACCGTCCCGCAAGCCCTGCTAACGGACCATCGTACCAAGGCGGGTGTCTGGGCGCGGATTGTCGTCGAAACCGGCGCGCTATTGATGCGCATCGCGGAAACCGGAGAACAGGTCCACCTCGAACCCGGCGTCGACGGAGTCGCGGCGCCCGAACAAGCGCACAGAGTCGAACTGTCGTCGACCGCCAAGTTCTTCGTCGAATTCCATCGGTGACAATCGAAAGGCCTCGTAAAGGTAGAATATTATTTCCGGGGTAAGTGCCGTGCCCCACTTCGAAATGGGCGCCGCCGGAAACTGAACCCGCCATAGACGGGCCGACTACGGTATACATATACCGCGAAAAATGTGTTATTAACGAGTCTTGGTCCGACTGATCATGCAACACGATCAGTGTGTTCGTAGGAAGATTGATATGAAACTAATTCTGCTTGTCTTTGTGTGTGTCGTCTTGCTTTCGGCCCCCGCGTCGGCATGTCGCGGATTGTGGGAGTATCCGCAAACCATGAAACAACTCGCCATGATGGACATGAAGCCGGCGGCCAAGAAAGCGTATAAGAAGCGGCTCGACGACGGGTTCGCGATACACGAGCGCGGGCATGCCTCCAAGAACAAGCGCATGATGAAGGAAGCCGTCGGGATATTGGATCAAATCAAACTCGAAATCATGAAGTGACGGTCCGCCCGCCGGTCGTCCAGCGCGTGAGTACTCGTCTCCCCTCGTCGGCGGGCGTGGAATTCGGGTTCCGAAGGCGTTTTCCCGGCCTGAATGTCCCCGATTTCCGTAATTAGACGACTTTGCATGAATGAACCCGGCGTCGAACGCAGACTTGCAGCCGTCATGTTGGCCGATGTCGTCGGCTATAGCCGCCTTATGGGTGCCGATGAGGAAGGCACGCTGGCGGCACTCAAGCAAATCTATCGCGAGGTAATCAATCCCTCGATTTCGGAACACAAGGGCCGCGTCGTCAAGACCATCGGTGATGGTGTGCTGGCCGAGTTTCTAAGCGTTCTTGAGGCCATGCGCTGCGCCGTGGAGGTGCAGCGCGACTTGATCGCACGCGGCACCCCTGATTCCCCCGACCCCGAGGAAACCCGTTTGTCTTTTCGTATCGGCGTCAATCTGGGCGACGTGATTTTCGATGACGGCGATATTTTCGGCGATGGCGTGAATGTCGCCGCGCGTCTTGAAAGCATGGCCGATACCGATGGTATCGCTATTTCCGGATCGGTCTATGAGCAAGTCCACAATCGATTGGACGTCGGGTATGACGATCTCGGCGAGGTGTCGCTCAAGAATATTGCCGAACCGGTTCATGTCTACCGGGTCCGGCTGGACGGCGGTTCCGAAACACGGTCGCGGCCCTATGCCGGGCGCGGGAATGCGGCAGGCCGCATCATCGTCGCACTGGCCATTGTCGCGGTCGCCGGGTTGTCCGCGTTGTGGTTCTTCTCGCGGCCGCCAGAGGCAACGCTCCGCAAGACGTCGGTCGAGAAGATGGCCTACCCCCTCCCGGAGCAGCCGTCGATCGCCGTCTTGCCCTTCGAGAATTTGAGCGGCGATGCCGGTCAGGCGCATCTTGGCGTCGGTCTCACGGAAAACATCATTTCCTCGCTGTCGAATACCCCGAAAATGTTCGTGGTCGGGCGCAATTCCGTTGTTAGGTATCGCGACGGGTCTGCGAAGGTGGAACAGGTGGCCGCCGAGTTGGGTGTTCGCTACGTGCTTGCCGGCGGATTGCAAAAGTCCGGCGACAGGCTCCGCATCACCGTGCAGCTCATCGACGCCCTCAACGGTCGCCACCTATGGAGCGAGCGCTACAATCGCCAAACCAAGGATATCTTCGCCCTCCAGGACGAGATCACGCTTAACGTCATGACCGCCCTTCAGGTGGAACTCACCGAAGGCGAGATGGCGCGGGTGCGCCGCCGCGGCACCAACAATTTGGAAGCCTGGCTCCTGATCAATCAAAGCATCGACTACTTCCAGCGGCTCACCAGGGAAGACAATGCCAAGGGAAAGGACTTGGCGCGAAGGGCCATCGAGCTCGATCCGAAATATCCGGATGCCTATGTCCGGCTCGCCCGCGCGTATTTGGCGGAGTATCAGGCAGGCTGGGTGCCCGATCGCGCCGCCGCGTTCAAGCGGAGCGTCGAGCTCACCAAAACCGCCTTGTCCTTGGATAGCGATTACCCCGTCGCCTACAACCTTCTGGGCTCGATCTCGCTTTACGTGGGGCGCCATGACGATGCGCTGGCCTATGCCAGGAAGGCGGTCAATCTCAGCCCCAGCTACGCCAGTGCAAAGGCGAGCCTTGGCATGAACGAGACCTACGCCGGGCAGCCAAGGAACGCTATCGCCACCCTTTTGAGCGCCATGCGCCTCAGCCCCTATTATCCCGACTGGTTCCTCAAGGAGCTGGGCCGCGCCTATTTTCAGGCGGGAGAATTCGACAGGGCGATCGCCTCCCTCCAGCAGCACCTGAAACGAAATCCCGAAGGCGGCGAAGCCCAAATTCTGTTGGCCGCCGCCCATGCCGCGATGGGCCGGGAAAGCGATGCGCGAGAGAGCATGCGGGTTTTCCTCGGCAGCCATCCCCAATATACGTTGAAGCAGTACGCCGACGGCGAATATTACCGGAACCGGGAAGACCTGGACCGCGTCCTCGCCGCCCTCCGCAAAGCCGGAATGCCGGAATAGGTCGCTCCTTCCATGCGTTGGAAAATCGAGGGCAGGGATCGACGGAACGCATGGGCGATCCCCGCATCGGAAGCGTCCCTACAGGTTCATTCCGACCCAAGCCAAATTTGACGGGGATCAACGCAAAAAGCTATCGGTTGGGATAAGAACGTCCCCTGATGGGAACGCTCGGATGAATAGCTTCGTGAACGCAAAGCGTTTCGCTCCGTTGGTTGCACTTCTTGCCGTGAACGCGTGCACCCATCCGATGAAGGACGTGGCGCTTACCTGGGACGGCGCCGTCGTCAGCAGCACCCGGTTCGGTGGATTTACCGGGGTCACCATGGCGAATGTCGAGAAACATCTCTCGAAATTCCCACCGGGTACGAAGTTTCCGACAATCATTTACATGCATGGCGCCGGGGGCGTGGCATCACAGTCTTCGTTTGGCGACATCGACATCGCCCGGAAGGCGGGACTTGTTGTTATTGCCGCAGATAGCTTTGCCCGCGAACGCCCGGAAAACCCTGGTATCGATTTGACCTACATGTGTCCTATGGGCGAGTGCTGGGGGATTGCCCACCAGATTTTTGCCATGCGTACGGCCGAGCTCGCCTTTGCCTTGGAACAGGTACGGCAATTGCCCTGGGTCGATCAAAATAACCTTTTCGGCTGGGGGCACAGCGAGGGTGGCTACACGATGGCCGCTTATCCGGGCGCGGTCTTCAAATCGCGCATAATTACGGGTACCGGGTGTGCCTGGGGGTTTAACGCGGAAGAACCGACGCTGGCTGTCATCTCCCAAGAGGATGCCTACGTGGCGAGACACCATCTCGAAGACACCCAGCCGACGACGTGCGACGAGATGAGCTTCAATGCGCCCAACCTAACCTATGTCGAGATTCCAGGCTTTGTGCACAACGCGGTGCAGACCAAGGAAGGCAAGCAGGCCTTCGTTCGGTTCATCCGCCGCCACCTCTCATCTTCCGACTAGGTTCGGCAATTCCAGCTCAATACGCGGACACCATAACCATTTCGCACCGGATTCTCCGGTAGTCGCATCTACCCCGCCCTGACCGCGCGGGCGATTTCACCCCATTTGGGGAGGTTGGCGGGGTTTTCGGCGATCGAGGGTTTGGCGAGGTACATGGCGACCCGACCGGCCGTGCCCTTGTAGCGCGCCAGCAGCTTGTCGGCCATGTCGTCCCAGCGCGCGACCAGGCCAAACTCGTCCAGCAATTCGTCGGTCACTAGATCGAGCAGCCCTTCCTGGTCGCCGGCGCGGAGCTTTTCCGCCAGTTTCAGCCGCGTTCCTTCGTGCCCCAGATCGTCGAACTGGAAGGCGTAGCCGGGGGTGGCGCCGTAAAAGCCAATCGCCGCTTTCGCTTCGCGGGTCATCGAGGCGCGTTCCTCGGGCGTGTCGCCGGCGACCGCGAGCACGGGGACGATCAGGTCGACGTCGTCCAGGCTGCGCCCGGCCTTCTCGGCGCCTTCGGTCACCGCCGGGATCACCCGGTTTTCGATATAGGGCATGGAATGCATGGGATGGACGTGGAGGCCGTCGGCGACTTCGCCCGCGACCTTGAGCATCAACGGGTTGACCGCGGACATGTCGAGCTTGATGTCCTCGTAATCGTGGCGCGCCGGGGACCATTGCGGCGGCAACAGGTTCAGCTGATAGAACGGCCCGTCATGAGCCAGCCGAGCAGCACCCCGAAAGCCGTCGATCGAGGCCCGGACCGCCAGCATGTAGTCGCGCATTCGCATGGCGGGCTTGTCGAACTCGACGCCGTAGCGGCGCACGATATGCGGTTTTACCTGGCTGCCGAGGCCGAGGCGGAATTTCCCCTTGGTGTTGCCGGCGAGTTCCCAGGCGATTTGGGCCGACATCATCGGGCTTCGCGGAAAGGCAACCGCGATGCCGGTGGATAGCTCGAGCGTCGGCGCGGTCAGGGCGGCGGCCGCGATCATCATCCACGGCACCTGGCTTCCTTCGGTGAACAACAGGCCCGAGACCCCGATCCCCTCCATGTCGCGGGCGAAGGCGGTAACATTGTCCCAGGTATCGGCCCGGGTCATGACGTCGAATTCCATCTGAAGGTCTCCTCTGCGTGGCCGTGCGGTCGATTGGCCGGAAGGAAGCATCTTCGACCCATCCGGACAATGTGAAATTTTGCCGCGCCGCCCACCGAACTACCTCCCTCGTCATGTCTTTGACCGACCAGCGCGTGGCACCATTGTTGGGCATCGTCCTGATGGTGGCGAGCGGGCTTTTCATGAACCTCAACAACGCCATCTTGAAATGGCTCTCCGCCGATTTTCCGGTCGGCGAGATCATGTTCATGCGCGCGGTTGCGATCCTGCCGGCGATCGGGCTCTTCGCGGTCTGGCGGGGCGGTTGGGCGGCCTTTCGGATCAACCGGCCGTCGATCCATCTGGTCCGCATCGTCGTCAACGGGACCAGCGGTTATTTCTTCATCCTCAGCGTCCATTTCCTGCCGCTGGCGACCGCGGTCGCGATTACCTTCGCCGCCCCTCTCTTCATCACGGCCTTCGCCGCTATCTTCCTGAACGAACGGGTTGGTTGGCGCCGCTGGGGCGCGGTTGCGGTCGGCTTCATCGGCATTCTGGTGATCACCCGGCCGGGAAGTGCCCTGTTCCAGCTCGTGGTGGTGTTCCCGCTCATCTGTGCTATCGCAAGCGCCAGTCGAGACGTGATTACCCGGCGCATGACGGCCGGCGAATCCTCGGTCGCGATCATGCTGACCACCAACCTTGGCTCGATGGCAATCGGGCTCGCCACCGTCCCATTCACCGATTGGGCGATGCCCGAGAGGAACGATATTTTGATCGTCATGCTCTGTGGCGCCATCGTCGGTGTCGGTCACTTCACCCTGATCGAGGCCTATCGCCATGCCGAGGCGGCGATTGCCGCCCCCTTCCGCTATACGGCGATCATTTGGGCGGGGCTTCTCGGATATATCGTCTGGGGCGATCTGCCGGACGGCTGGGCGATTGCCGGAACCATCATCGTCATCGTGAGTGGGATCTATATCGCCCGCCGGGAATACATCACGCGGCGCCAACGATAATTTGGCGCGGGCGTTTACCTCTCGTTAGGAAGATTTTGGTCTACTGGGCACCGTCGGATGATTGATCGATGGAAGGAAACGCCATGCGCCGTTCCTACCGCCACCCGAGGGGCCAACGTGAGGCCGTGGTTTCGAGCCGCCTTGCGAGTTATGCCTGGTCGGGGTTCGGATGTCTCAATGTCGGCCTCGGTTTGATCGGCATCGTCGTGCCGGGACTACCGACGACGGTGTTCCTGCTGATCGCGCTCTGGGCGTTCTCGAAATCCTCGCCGCGTCTCCATGACTGGCTCTACGACCATCCCCGTCTCGGCCCACCGCTTCGGCGCTGGAAGGAGACCGGCGCCATACCGCAGCGCGCGAAATGCCTCGCCGGCACGGTGATGGCGCTCAGTTTCGCCTATCTCGCGGTCTTCGTCGCGACCTCCTGGGTGCTGCCGGTCGCGGTCGGTTCGGTGATGCTGCCGGTGGCGCTGTTCATCTTCAGCCGACCGAGCTGACGCACCGTCCTTCTGCGTCCGGGGGATGACGGACGCACTTTCCCTCCTATGGTCTATAGCAGTGGAGCCATGACCTGCAGCGGGGAAAACCAATGAAAATCAAACGTGTCGAGCACGTCGCGATCGCCGTCAACGATATGGCGGAGTCGATGTCGATGCTGGAAAAGACCTTGGGCCTCGAACTCGAATACGAGGAACGCATCGGGCCGACCCGCCTTGCGATGTATCCCGTCGGCGAAACCTATCTTGAATTGCTTGAAGGGGAGGGGCCCGAATCCGGTGCCGCCAAATGGGTCGAGGCGCGCGGCCAGAGCCTCTTCCACCTCTGCTTCGAGGTCGAGGATATCGACGAGGCCTTGGCCGAATTGAAGGAAAAAGGGGTGAAGCTCCTGGACGAGACACCCCGCACCGGCCATGGCGGCAGCCGCATCGCCTTCCTCGATCCGGCATCGACCGGCGATATCCTGATCGAGCTCGCCGAATTGTCGGCCGGTCACTGAGCCAGCGCCAGAACCCCGGGAGAAAAAACAAATGTCGTCATCAACAGAAGCCGCGGGTCCGCTCGACGGCGTGCGGGTGCTCGATTTCTCAATGTATCTGGCGGGCCCCTATGCCAGCCGCCTGCTCGCCGACCATGGTGCCTCGGTCATCAAGGTCGAACCGCCGACCGGTGATCCGATACGCACCGCCCAGCCGAAGGTCGACGAGGTCGGCCGCTATTTCGCGCAGATGAACTGCGGCAAGAAGTGCATCGTTCTCGACCTGAAGACGGAAGACGGCATGGCGGCGGCGAAGCGGCTGATCGCCGAGTCGGATGTGCTGCTGGAGAACTTCCGGCCGGGTGTGATGACGCGAATCGGCCTCGACGACGAGGCGATTCGCAGGGTCCGGCCCGATATCATCAATTGCTCGGTCTCGGGTTACGGGCAAACCGGGCGCGATTCCTCGCGTGCCGCCTATGCGCCGGTCGTTCATGCCAGCAGCGGCTATGACATGGCCGCCTTCGAATACGCGCGGGTCTCCGACCGGCCGGCCCGCAATCGCAGCACCGCTGCCGATATCCTGGCCGCGACCCATGCGTTCGGTGCCATTTGTGCCGCCCTTCTCCGCCGCGAGCGCACCGGCGAGGGCGAGCGCATCGACGTTACCTTGCAGGGCTCGATGCTGAACCTGCTGCCCTACGAGGTACAGGCGGCGCAGGTTTCGGAGGAAACGGCGCCGATCGTCTTCGCGCCGATCAAGGCCGCCGACGGATTCCTGATGGTGGTCCCGGTCAGTCAGTTGAACTTTCAAGCCCTTGCCCGCGGGACCGGCAAGCTCGAATGGCTGGAGGACCCGCGCTTTTGCGAGTACGAGGCCCGCTGGCTGAATTGGGATACCATGCTGGAAGAACTGGAAATCTGGGCCGCCGGGCACACCGCCGAAGAGGCCGAGGCGATGCTTCTCGAGGCGGGCTGTCCCTGTACGCGCTATCGGACGATCGACGACGTGATCGCCGACCCCGAGCTGAAGGCCCAGGGCGGGGCGGTCGAGCTCCGGGACGCGGCCGGCGCTTACTTGGTGACCAACAGTCCGATGCGCTTCTCCCAGGCTCCCGTGGGCGCCCGTCCCTGGGTCGCCCGTCTTGGCGAACATCAGGACGAAATTTTGAAGTCCTGAAACACGCGGCAACCCTGTTCGCCGCGCATTTTCGTTACCAGGTGTCGACCCAGGCGTGTTTCTTTCCGCTCCGTTTTTCGGGCGGGGGACTGGCGCGGAGGCCCTCGATGATCCAGCGCCGGGTCTCGGCCGGGTCGATCACGTTGTCGAGTTCGAAAAGCGAGGCGGCGTTGATCGCCTTCCCCTGGGCATACATCGCGGCGACCATGCGTTCGTACTCGGCCATTCGTTCGTCGGGATCCTCGATCGCCTGCAGCTTGTCCCGATACCCGAGCTTGACCGCGCCCTCGAGCCCCATGCCGCCGAACTCGCCGGTCGGCCAGGAGATGACGAAGAAAGGGGCGTGAAAGCCGCCCGCCGCCATCGCCTGGGCGCCGAGCCCATAGCCCTTGCGGAGGACGACAGTGAAGAGCGGCACCGTCACATTGGCCGCGATCACGTAGAGCCGGCAGCAATGCCGCACGAGGGCGGTCTTCTCCGCCTCCGGTCCCACCATGTTGCCCGGTGTGTCGCAAAGCGAGACGAGCGGAATGTCGTAAGCATCGCATATCTGCATGAAATGCGCCGCTTTGTCGGCCCCGTCACTGTCGATGGCGCCCGCCAGATGCGAGGGATTGTTGGCGATCAGCCCGATCGGCCGGCCCTCGATTCGGATCAAGGAAGTGACCATGCCGAGCCCGAAATCCTTGCGGAGCTCCAGGACCGAATCCTTATCGGCCATGAGTTCGATCACCTTGCGGACGTCGTAGATGCGGAGGCGGTCCTCCGGGATGACGCGGCGCAGCAGTCGCTGGTCGGCGCAGTCCCAATCCTGGAGCGTGCCTTGGAAATAGGAGAGGTAGCGCTTCGCGGCCTGGACCGCCTCGGCCTCGTCCTCGACGGCGATATCGACGACGCCGTTGGCGCGCATGACCGACATCGGGCCGACTTCCTCGGGCCGGAAGACGCCAAGGCCGCCGCCCTCGATCATTGCTGGGCCGCCCATGCCGATCGTGGAATCGGCGGTGGCGATGACGACATCGCAGCAGCCGAGGAGAACCGCGTTTCCCGCGAAGCACCGGCCCGACGTGATTCCGACCAGCGGCACCAGCCCGCTCAATCGGCCGAAAAGATGGAAGGCCGGCGTATGCAGGTTGGCGGAGAATATTACGTCCGTGTCGCCCGGCCGGCCGCCGCCGCCCTCGGTGAAGAACACCATCGGCAGGCGCCATTTCTCGGCGAGCTCGAACATGCGGTCTTTTTTCTGGTGATTCTTCTTGCCCTGGGTGCCGGCCAAAACGGTGTAGTCGTACGACATGATCATGGTGCGCGCCGCTTCGTCGTCGAAGAGGTCGCCATTGACCCGGCCCATCCCGGCGATCAGCCCGTCCGCCGGCGTCTTGCGGATGAGCTCGTCCATGTCGTAGCGCATCCGCCGTGCGGCGAGAACGAGGGAGCCGTACTCGATGAAGGAATCCTCGTCACAGAGGTCTATGACGTTCAGGCGTGCGGTGCGCTGATTGGTTCTTTCCCGGCGCGCCACCGCGTCCGGCCGTTCGCTGTCGAGCCGCATTGCCTGGCGCGCCTCGACTTCCTGGAGATCGGGGCGAAGCGCGTCGAGGTCGATATTCTCGTCCTCGTCCTCATCGGGCCGGTCGACATCGGCGGGCTCGATAAAGAGCAGCGGATGATCCTCGAAGACGGTGTCGCCCTCGCCGACGACGAGGTTGCGAAGGTAACCGCCGATCTCGGCCTCGATCACATGCTGCATCTTCATCGCTTCCATGATGAGAAGCTGCTGACCCACATGTATGGCGTCGCCGACGGCGACGTCGATGCTGACGATCGTGCCTTGCATGGGCGCAGGCACCGCGATCGTCCCGTCCGGCGCATCGGCGCCCGCTGCGGTATTAGACTCCAGAATCGCATCAGCGGACTTGCCGTGGTCCAGAACCGCCAGCGGGTCCGACGAATCCAGCTTGGTGCCGACCAGGCCTCGCGCGGGCGCGTCCGTGAAATAGCGCTCGCTTCCGGTCTCTGACTCGGCGGCGAGAAGGTCGGCCGCGTGGCCGTCGATAAACCGGGTGTGGGCCTCGCCGGCGACGAATTTCGGATGCCGAATGATATTCGCGAGAAAGGCCTGGTTGGTGTCGACGCCGGAGATCTTGAATTCCGCCAGCGCCCGACCCGCCTTGCGGAGCGCGTCCTCGAAGCGGGGTGTCGTCGAATGCACGATCAGCTTGGCGAGGAGTGAGTCGAAACTCGGGCTGGTCGTGTAGCCGGCATAACCGAAACTGTCGACGCGGACACCGGGGCCCGAGGGTACCTCGAAGGCCGAAAGCGTCCCGCCGGATGGCCGGGCGTCGCCATCCGCGGTCATCCGTTCCATATTCACGCGAAGCTGGATCGCATGGCCCCGGGGGTCCGGTACTTCATCCTGCGTCAGGCCGAGCTCGGCCAGCGATCGGCCGGCCGCGACCTCGATTTGGGCCTGAACAAGATCGATGCCGGTCACTTCTTCCGTCACCGTGTGTTCGACCTGAAGGCGGGCATTGGTCTCGATGAAATAGAAGTCATCGCCTTCGACCAGGAATTCGACGGTCCCAAGGCTTCGATAATCGGCGGCTTCGGCGAGGCGGACGGCGGCCTCGACCAGTCGTTCGCGCAATTTCGGATCGAGCCAAGGGGAGGGGGCGATTTCGACAATCTTCTGGTAGCGCCGCTGAATACTGCAGTCGCGTTCGCCGAGATGGCTGACGGCGCCGGTGCCGTCTCCGATGACCTGTACCTCGACATGGCGCGCTCCCTCGATCAGCCGCTCGACGTACAGCGCGTCATTGCCGAAGGCCTGTCCCGCTTCCGCTGCGCAAAGGGCGAAGGTATCCGCCAGCGCGGCCGCGTCATGGACGGCGCGGGTTCCCCGCCCACCGCCGCCCGCAAGCGCCTTCACCATCATCGCTTGGCCAGCGGGCAGTCCATCGAGGAATTCGCGGGCATCGTCGAGGCTGGTCGGTCCCTCGGTGCCGGGGAGGGTGGGAACGTTAGTGCGGGCCGCCAGCGCGCGCGCGGCCGTCTTGTCACCGAACAGGTCGAGGGTTTCGGGATCCGGACCGACGAAGGTGAGCTCCGCCGCCCCGCAGGCGCGCGCGAATTCGGCGTTCTCCGCGAGGAAGCCATAGCCCGGATGGATGAATTCGGCGCCGCAATCCTTGGCCGCCCCGACGATCTGTTCAGCGTCGAGATAGGCGGCAACCCCCTTGCCTTGAAGGGCGTGGGTCCGGTCGGCCATCCGGGTGTGGAGCGAGGCCGCATCGTCCTCGGAATGGATCGCGATCGTCTCGATGTCCAACTCGGCGGCGGCGCGCAGAATCCGAATCGCGATTTCGCCCCGATTGGCGACCAGTAGACGTCTAGAACTCATGAATCATGTTCCCCGTCGATCCTCCGATGGGCGAAACCAAATCGCCCTAGGGGAAAGTTAGATCGAAGCGGAGACGCTTAAACCGATCCGGGGGGATAGGCTCTAAGTATCGATCCGGAGCCGTTGAATGGCGTCCTCGTCGAGTTCGAGTCCGAGACCGGGGCCGTCAGGAATCGGAATTTCGCCATTTACCGGTTTGATCGGGTTGGTGACGATGTCTTCCGCGAGGGCCCCGCTGATCCCGACCGCGAAAACGCCGGCCATTACCGGCGTAGGCCAGGCCGCGCAGAGCTGCGCCACCGACGAGGTGGCGACGCTGGTGCTTGGGTGGTTACCGGGATTGATGCCGATCCCGGCGGCGCCCATCAGGTTCCAGAGCTTGCGGATATGATAGATCCCGCCGTTCTTGGCGATCTTGGTTTGGGCCGAACTGGCCGCGCGCTTGTTGATGATGTCGAGGAGGGAGTGGTCGGTGGAGACCGATTCGTCCGCCATGATCGGCATGCGAACCGCGCGGGCCAAGGCCGCCATGCCGTCGATATCCCAGATCGCGAGCGGCTGTTCTGCGGTTTCGATATCGAACGGCTCGAGGCGCTTGAGCAGGCGAAGGGCGGCGTCGTAGTCGAGCGCGGCGTTGGCGTCGACCCGGATCTCGATATCGCCGCCGAAGGTTTTCCGCAGCGCTTCGGCATTCCGGAAATCCTCGGCTGCATCGATGCCGATCTTCAGGACGAGGTGGCGGAACCCGCGATCGAAAAAGCCGTGCGCGGAGTCGAGTAGGGACTCGACCGTGCCCTTCATCGAAAGGACGGCGGCGACCCGTACGCGGTCGCGGCATTTCCCGCCGAGCAATTGGTGGATCGGAACGCCCAGGACCTTGCCCATGATGTCGTAGAGCGCATCGCCGACCGCGGCCTGAGCGTAGAGCGTGTTGTACATGCTCTCATTCAGCCCGTGCATGATGGCGGCGATATCGAAGGGCGAGCGGCCGACGAGTTGCGGTTCGAAATGGTCCTTGATGGTCCGGATCATGTTGTCGAGCGTCTCGGAGCTGCCTTGGCGGCGCCAAGCCTGGCTTTCGCCGATCCCGTTGATGCCTTGGTCGGTGTGGACGCGGACGATCAGCGTTTCCACCACCGGCCGCGCACCGCCGGTCGAGATCTTGAACGGCGTCTCGAAGGGTGTATGGAGGGGGATGCACTCCACTTGCGTGATTTTTACGCGATTGCGGTCCGCCGCAGCGATGGTGACTTCGGCCAAGTCGTTCATGGTTCCCACCTTCCGTCGTTCGTCTCGGTGTTAAGCTACCATATAGGTCGCCGGCGTACGATTCCCGGCCGGCCGTATCCCTGGTTGTTGTCGTCGGACGGCAACGGGGTACTCTTTGAAGAGGGCGAATTGCAGAACCGGGAGAAGAGGCATGAAATTCGGACTGGGAATTCCACATCGCGGGCCGTTGGCGACGCCGGAGATCGCGCGCGAACTCGCCGAGAAGGCGGAGGCGCTCGGCTACGACTACATCATCGTTCCCGACCACATCGTCATTCCTCGGATGATCGATCCCAATTATCCCTATAGCGAGACGGGCGAATTTCCGTGGCGGCAGGGCGGCGGATCGGACAGCTTCGAGCAGTTCACCATGCTGGCTTGGCTGGCCGCGGTGACGACGAAAATCCGGGTGATGACCTCGGTCGTGGTCGTGCCTCATCGCAATCCCCTGTTCATGGCGAAGTCGCTGGCGACGACGGATGTGCTCTCGGGCGGGCGGGTCACGGTCGGGTGTGGTGCCGGCTGGATGCGCGAAGAATTCGAGGCCTTGAATCTCCCCGATTTCAAGGCGCGCGGGCGTGTCACGGACGAATATATCGAGGCGATGAAGGTCGCCTGGACCGATCCCGATCCCAGCTATTCCGGAGAATTCGTGAACTTCGCCAATATCGATACCGACCCCCGTCCGGTGCAGAAACCCCACCCGCCGATCTGGATCGGCGGCGAAAGCATGCCGGCGATGCGCCGGGCCGTCCGATTGGGCGACGGCTGGTATCCCTTCGGCAGCAATCCGACATTCCGCATGGACCGGCTGGAGTCCTACAAGACGCGGCTTGCGAAACTGCATGAGCTGGCCGACGGGGCGGGCCGGGATCCCGCCTCGATCGATCTCGCCTACAACTGCGCCTTTCACAGTGTCGAAGAGCAACCCCATGTCGACGGTGGACGCCAGGCCTTCACGGGATCGCCGGATACGCGGGCCGCGGACGTCCATGCCTTCGCGGAACTGGGTCTCGGCACCATGATCATGAACCTGATGGCGGGCGAGAAGTCTGAAATGCTGGATCGCATGACGGAGTTCGCGGAAAACGTGATGCCGTTGGCGAAGGACTGAAGCTGGAACAGGACGCCGGAGTCACGTCAACCGAGTGTCGTCGTTCGAACGATCGTATCGAGGGTCAATTGGCGGCGGCGGCGGAAGCGGTCCATCGCTTTGTCGGCATCCGGATTGGGAGATTTTCCCCAGAAACGTGACGCCTCCCAGACCGACAGGTCCCGGTACCAGGTCATGAGAAGAACCTCGGCCCAGCCGGGTTTTTCGGAAAGCCGCCGCCAGAAGCCCTTGATCTCGCATTCGAAGACCGCCTCCATATTCGGCCAAGCCTCCTCGGACAACTCCAGAAATTCGGGCCAATCCTCCGCCGCGACATCGAACCAGCGATGGGCGTAGATGCCTTCGGCTGCGGGCGGGGTGTTGTCTGTCGGCCGAACCGTCGGCGACAGCAATTCGACGGAGAGCGTTTCGATATTTGAATCGAACGCGACCGCAAGGCCGCCCGACTCCCGCGCCGCCGCTTCATCCGGCCAGTCGGTGACGACGATCCCCTCATTCGCTCCCAGGCCGATATGGCCCAACCACAAACCGTAAAAATGACCACTCGCCGCCTCCACATCGGCGGCGCCCTCGACCTTGATACGGCCGGTCAGGCCGGGCCATCCATTGGTCGGCACCTTGACGGTTCGGTATTCGTAGGTTCGATTTTGCGGCATGCGAAACTCGCAGGGCGGTCCAAAGGATGAAACCGAAACAGGTTAGCGAAAGCACCGCCGGGCGCAATTTTTTAACGAATTGATAATGATTTGGTGTTTAGGTCAATGGGCTCAATCCGCCTTAACGATAAAAGAATAGGCCAAAAAGAAGCGGACGGCCGGTAATTGATCGTGAGGGGAGCCAATGCCGGAACTCTATCCAGCGAACGCGGATATCTTGCTCGTCGAGCAGGACGGGCCGATGCGTCAGAACATTCGCGATATCCTGCGGCAGAACGGTTTCGATCGCGTCCGCGATTTCGACAGCCTGTCGGGTGCCGGTGGCAGCATTCAAATCGACGTGCCGGATCTGCTTTTCATCGACGCGAAACTCGGTCTTGGTCCGACCCAAAAATTCGTCTCGAACATTCGCCGCCATGAACTGGGTACCAACCCTTTCGTCCCGATCATCGCAACACTATGGACGCCGGAAGCCGAGACGATAAACGGCCTGGTCGACGCGGGTGTCGATGATCTGGCAATCAAGCCGATCTCGCTGGCGCAATTGATGGACCGGATCGATCTCATCGTGAACAATCGCAAGCCCTTTGTCGTGACCGCTGAATTCATCGGACCGGACCGGCGCACCGGCGAGCGGGTCGATGCCGAGGCGATCGAAATACCCCAAATCCCGGTGCCGACGACATTGGCGATGAAGGCGCGGGGCGAGGATATCGACCCTTACACTCTGCAGAAATCCATCGCCCAGACGATGGACGAAATCAACAATCAGCGGCTGCTACGAATCGCCTATCAGATAGGCTTTTCGGCGAAACTTATCGGCGAATCGGGCGATATGCCGAATAAGATCAAGGAAAGGCGGGGCCATGCCGCGCGCCTGGTGAAGTTCGTTGATGAAATGAGCAGTCGCGTCCGGGGCACCGGCTACGAAACCCTTCTCGATATCTGCAATGCGACCCGCGATCTCGCCGAAGCACTCCATAAGGAACCTCGCCTGCTTGATGAGCGACAAGTGATCATGCTGAAATCCCTATCGGACGCGCTCGTGATGAGCCTCGATCCGTCCAAGGACACGGGCACCTTCGCAACCGAAATCGCGTCGATGGTCAAGCGCTTCGCCCACCGCGCTCGTTTCGACGCGGCCCTGGCGGCGGCCGAATAGGCGGGGCATTTCACGGTCTCGGCTTTTAAGAACCGAAATTTCGCGGTCCGGTTATCTTTAACCCGTTGGCGTGCCGCGAAGACAGGTGCGGTGAAGGACCCGCGGGAAGCGGGCGGCGTCGAAATTTGGGTCGGCGCGGTGAAGTAGGCACCGGTTATCCCACATCAGCACATCACCCTTCCGCCATTGATGGCGGTAGACGAATTGCGATTCTGTCGAGTGCGCTTCCAGGCGTTCGATCCAGGCGCGGCCGTCCGCCATCGGAATCCCTTCCAGATGCGATGCATGGCAACCGATGAAGAGGGCTGTCCGCCCCGTTTCCGGATGGACCCGTGCCAAGGGGTGGTTCATTGGCGGCGCATCTTTTCGGTCTTCTTCGCTGATCGGTCGGTCGATGTTTTCCCGCGAGAGCTCCCAGCTATGAATGACCTCCATCCCGTCGAGCTTCGTCTTCTCGTCTCCGGGCAGCGCCTCGTAGGCGGCGTACATATTGGCGAAACAGGTATCGCCGCCCTCGGGCGGCAAATCGACCGCATGTAGGATCGTCGCCATCGAGGGGGCCGGCCGGAAGGATTTGTCGGAATGCCAAAGCGTCGATTTCACGGTGCCGCTCGGTTTGCCGCTCTCATCGAGGTTGGTGACCATATGGACGAACGGGAAATCGTCGATGCCCCGATTGCGTTGGGTGTGTCGCTCAAGCGTGCCGAACTGCTCCGTGAAGGCCATCTGTTGCCGCTTGTCGAGGGATTGATCTCGAAACACCAGTAATTGGTGCGCCAGGAGCGCGGCATGGATGGCGTCTCGAGATTCAAGCGATAGCGGAGCGGCGAGATCGAGCCCCGTCACTTCGGCCGCCATGAGTTCCGACAAGCGCTCTAAGCGAATGCTGTCACCCGACATCGTACCCTTCCTTTCATTCGTCCCGGGTAGGATTCGACAGGATACCGACCCGATCGAACTCGACCTCGATTGTGTCCCCATCCTTCATGAAGACCAGCGGCTCCCAGCTCTTGTAAGGCACCGGCCTCTCAAACGGCCGCGTAGCCCAGGGCTTCCCGGACCGAGCGGTGAAAATGTTGCAGCCCCGGTTCGTTTCGGCCGTAAACGATGTGATCCTGGGCGCCGGCATGGAAACTCTTTTGAATCCCTTCGACCAGCGGGAAATCCTCTTCCATGACGACCCGCACGAGCAGGTCGAAATTCCGGTCCCAGTGGCGCTTGGCGCTCGCCGTTTCCGTCTTCTCGGGCGTATAGAGCGAAACATACATCCGGCATTCGTTGATCCCATCGCCGCTCGGAAAGAAATGCCAGGTTTCGACATGATCGCCCTGCATCACGAATACCGCATTCGGAAACAAGACGTAGACGATGACCGTATAGGGCAGGATGTCCCAACTATCCTCGGGTTTATCCCGTAACGTCTCGATCGTCCGGCGCGCACCGACCATGCGGAGGTTGCGCGCCATGGGATCGAAGGTCGTGAGATCGCCGTGAACAAGTGGCTCCAGGGTTTCGTTGTGGAGTGCCGAGACATGGTAGAGCTCGAGAAAGGTGTCGATCGCAAGCTTCCAGTTCATTTTCTGCTCAAGCACCCGGGTCTCGTAATGATGATAGCTTTCGAGACCGTAACCGGCGAAATCCGCGACACCGCTACCGAGTTGGTCGTCGACCTCGAAACCGTCGCCCGGGGTCGGCCGAGCCCAGATCATGCCGTACTTCTCGACGACCGGTAACGGGACCAAGCCGTGCGTGTCCTTCGGCATGTCTTCGAAGGCATCCTCGCGGGGGCGCGAGCGGAGGCGTCCGTCGAGGTCGTAGCGCCAGGCATGGTAGGGACACAGGAAGCCCTTTTCCGACCGGCCGCAGCCTTCGGCGACGCGTGCGCCGCGATGTCGACAGACATTCATCATGGCGTTGAGCCGGCCATCCTTGCCGCGCGTCAGAACGATTGGCACGTCGGTATAGTCGTGCGTCAAATAATCGCCCGGTTCGGGTATCAGATTGCTCAGGCCGATGAACAACGGGTGCTCGCTGAAGAAGGCCCGCCGTTCATCGCTCGCCTGCTTCTCGCAGATGTAATCGTCGACCGGATTCTCGTAAATCCCGTCGACCATATCCGTACCGCCCTTGTCGAGATGGCCGAGCAGGGCCCGCCCAAGGCGGACATGTTCCGACTGTTGCATGGATTCCTCCTCCGGCGGATGGCCGCCGAAATCGTCCCACAATCTATTTAGCGCGATTCCGGCGGCGTCTCTAGGCCACGTATTTATGAAACTCCGGCGGCCGCTTCTCGTTCAGCGCTTGCACGCCCTCCTTGGACTCGTCGGTCTCGTAATAGAGCCGCAGGGCCTGCATGCCGAGACCGCCGATGCCGCGGATATTCTCGCTGTCGGCGTTGAAGGAACGCTTGGCGATCGCGATCGCGGTAGGGCTGCGCTGGGCGAGCTCGGCGGTCCAGGCCGCGACCTCCTCGTCCAGCTTCTCGTCCGGTACGACGGCATTGACGAGACCCATATCGAGCGCTTCCTCGGCGCTGTAGCGCCGGCACATATACCAGATCTCGCGAGCCTTCTTCTCGCCGACGGCGCGGGCCAGATAGGCGGTTCCGAAGCCTGGATCAACAGAGCCCATCTTCGGCCCGACCTGCCCGAAAATGGCGTTATCGGACGCGATCGTCATGTCGCAGATCGTCGCCAGCACGTTGCCGCCGCCGATCGAATAGCCGCGCACCCGGGCAACGACCGGCTTCGGTACGTCGCGGATCACCGAATGCAGCTCCTCGACCGGCATGCCGACGGAGCCCCTTGCGTCCTCGTCGCCGTACTGGCCGTCGTGATCCTTCTGGTCGCCGCCGGTGCAGAATGCCTTCTCGCCGGCGCCCGTCAGCACGATGACGCCGATATTCTTGTCCCAGCCGGCCTTCAGGAAGGCGTTGATCAACTCGACCACGGTCTTCGGCCGGAAGGCGTTATAGACCTCGGGGCGATTGATGGTGATGGTCGCGACCCGGTCGGCCTCTTCGTAGATGATGTCTTGGAAGTCCATGTCTCGTTCTCTCCGGTTGGGTGAATAGGTTTCGGCGGTATCAGACAAAATTCGGTTTTCGGCGCTCGCGGAACGCGGCGAGGCCCTCGTCCGCCTCCGGTCCCGTCAGGCAGTCGACGGCTAGATCGCGTTCGAGCGCCAGACCGTCGGTTAGGCTCATATCGATCCCGTCGCGGGCCAGGCGTTTCATTGCGGCGAGGCCCGGTCGGCTCTTTTCGGTCAAGGTTCGGCAGTAGGCGAGCGCGGCTTCGTCGAGCGCTTCGTCGGCGGCGATATGATTGACCAAGCCCCAGTCGAGGGCCGTTTCGGCATCGATCCAGCGGTGGCTGTAGAAAAGATCCATCGCGCGGCGAAGACCGATCAGGCGCGGCAAGCGCTGACTGCTGCCCCACCCCGGCACCAAACCGTATTCCGCATGCTGGTCGCCGAAACGCGCTCCCTCGGCGGCGAAGGCCACGTCGGCGGCCATCATGAGCTCCAGCCCGCCCGCGAGGCACAGACCCTGAACCGCGGCGATGACGGGAAATCCGCTGGCCTCCAAGCGGTCGAGCACTTCGTGTCCCCGGGCGATGAAGGCGCCGAAAGCGGCCTTGTCCTTCCGCAGCCCCATGACCTCGTCGAGGTCGGCGCCGGTGCAGAAATGCTTGCCCTGGGCGCGGATCAGAATGGCCCGGACATCTCCCGCCGCCTCGAATTGGTCGAGGGCGGCGGCGATGCCATCGGCCACCGCGCGGTTGAGACAGTTGAATTTGGCCGGCCGGGCGAGCTCGATGATGCCTATGTTCTCGTGCCGTTCGATCCGCACCGCTTGCTCGCTGTCCGTCATTTGCCGTCCTTTCGATCCTGTTCAAGCGCGGGCCATCAATTGGCGCGCCCGTATGTCGATAAATGATATGTGTGGTCGGCCGATAAACCGCCGACGATCAAGACAAATTTATCATCGGCGCCGTCTCGGGACAGTAAGACGAAAGGCCGCACGCTTCACATGCCGCGCCCCGGCCGCCGGCCCGAACCCGCGGCCAACGCTCTTGGCTGTTTTGGCCCGGCGGCCAATATCATTCATTGAAACGGGCGCCTTGGCACGGTCGGGACACCGTCGTCGAAATACCCAATCGAAGGAACAGACATGCGACAAATCCACCTCGTGGCCTTCCTGCAAGCACAGAATTGCACGACCCTGCCCGCGTCCTGGCGGCATCCGGATGCGCGCACCGACGCCTATTCGCCGGACTACTACCAGCACATCGCGCGGGTCCTGGAGGAAGGCAAGTTTGATTTGGGATTCTTCGACGACCGTCTCGCCATGCCGGACATGTATCAGGGCGATCACGCTCATACGGTCGAGAACGGTATCCGCTGCGTGAAGATGGACGCGGCCACCTGTGTCATGACCATGGCCATGGCGACCGAACGTCTCGGTCTCGGCGCCACCTATTCGACGACCTATTTCGAGCCCTTTCACGTTGCCCGTGTCTTCGCGACGATGGATCTGATGACCAAGGGGCGCACCGCCTGGAACGTCGTCACCTCGATCAACGACAACGAGGCCCGCAACATGGGCCGCGATGCGGTGATCGATCACGACACCCGTTACGACCGTGCCGACGAGTTCATGGAAATCGTCCACGGCCATTGGGATACCTGGGAAGACGATTCCATCGTCGTCGACAAGGCGAACGGCGTCTACGCTCGGCCCGATAAGGTCCACCGGCTCGACTACGAGGGTAAATTCCTGAAATCCCGCGGACCCTTCACCGTGCCGCGCACGCCGCAGGGCCATCCCGTCGTGATCCAGGCGGGTCAGAGCGAGCGCGGAATCAAATTCGGTTCCCGCTGGGGCGAGTTGATTTTCGTGACCTATCACGACCTTGAGGTCGGCAAGGTGAAATACGCCGCCCAGAAGGCCGCATGCATAGAGATGGGCCGCGACCCGGACGGCATGGTGATCGCCTCGCTGTTCTATCCCGTGACGGCGGCGACGAAGGCCGAAGCCGAGGACAAGCAGGCGGCCTATGACAAACTTCCGAACGACATCGACCAGTTGTCGCTGTTGTCGGAGGCGTTGAACTTCGATTTCGCGACTAAGGGCATGGATGAGAAATTCACCGATGAGGAAATCCAGGGCATTTCGGGCCTTCAGGCATTGCGAAACCGGGTTCTTGAAGCCGGCGTCAGCAATCCGACCGTTCGAGATTTCATGCAGATCACCGGCCGCGGTCTCCTCAGCCAAGCCTGGGTCGGCGGACCGAAGGAGATCGCCGATCAGATGGAGGAATGGTTCACGGCACCTGCCTGCGACGGTTTCGTCATCGGCTCGACCCACCAGCCGGGTGCCTTCGAGGATTTCGTGAAATTCGTGATCCCGGAACTACAACGGCGCGGCCTCTACCGGAAGGATTACACCGGCGCGACGCTGCGCGACCATCTCGGTCTCCCGCGTCAGGAACTCGGTGCCTGGCGCGACTAGCCGCGGTCAATCGTCCAGGAACGTTCGTATCCGGTCCATTTTCCGCTGAAATACTTTATCGCCGGGCCGCCGATTATGATGAACCATCGGAAACAGACCCTGCAGTTCCGCCATGAACTTATCGGGCAGCACCTTCCGTTCGTTCCGCCACGCGTCCGTCGAGCCGGCCTCGGACGGGCCGAACCATGCGAGGAGACAGAACAATCCCCCGGCTCCGATCGTGACCCCGATTAGGAGGAAATACACTGCCTCCGACCAGGCAACCCAAAACGCCAGCGGCATGACTACGAGCACGAGGCCAACGCAGGTCATGGCCCACTCGATGATATTCTCGACGAGTCTATTCGCGAAAAGCGTCATCAAAGCGCTCCCGGAAGACCGACCGAGTATACCCGAATCTCGTCGAACCGGCCACTCCGGCGCTCTCGGCGGCGGTTAAAGAGCCAAGGCGTCGGTTACGCGATCTAACGGTGCGGGCGCGTCGTCGAGTAGGAGTTTCGCCGCCGCCTTGTCGAAGCGATTTTCGCCGGCGGCCAGCGGGTCTTGCGGCGAAAGGCGGTGGTCGAGAACGAGACGGGCCAGCAGCAGACGCCTGGCATCACCCCCGCCGGGCCCCGGCGGATGCCCCTTCCCACGCCAGGAGCGCGGCCGAGGTCGCGTGATAGAGGGCGTTGGTGGCCATCCGGCCCTTGTCCTCCTGTTCCGGATCGGCGGCAACCTCCTCGGCGAAGGCGAAGGCCCGTTCGATTTGCTGCTCAAGGGCGCCCCGGAACTGACCCGGCAGTTCCTCCGTCGCCGCGATCCTCTCTCGCAGCTCGGCTGCCAGCGGCTTGTGCGCCTCGACCTTCGGGACCGCCCGGGTGATGACGTCGAGCGCGTTGATGTTCGAGGTGCCTTCCCAAAGAAGGCCCGTCTGCGCGTCGCGGATGAGGCGGGGGTTGATCCAATCCTCGATGAAGCCGTTGCCGCCCCTGATCTCCATGGCCCCGGTGGAGACGGGGACGTTGTCGCGGCAGGCGCGGAATTTCACCAAGGGGGTGACGATGCGGATGATGTCCTCGGCCGTGCCGTCGCCGGCATTGGCACGGCCCATCATATGGCCCGCGAAGAGGAAGGTGCTGAGGGCCTGCTCCGTCGGCACCATGATCTTCAGCAACTGGCGGCGGAGCAGCGGAAATTCGATGATCCGGGCACCGAAGGCGCGGCGGTTCCGCGCCACCTGGAGGGATTCGTTGAGACAGCGCCGCATCATCGCCGCCGCGCGCACGCCATGGCTGAGCCGCGACAAGCTGACCGTCTTCATGATCTGGCGGATGCCTTCGCCCAACTCGCCGATCAAATATCCGGTCGCCCCTTCCAAGGTCACCTCGCCGGTTGCCATGGATTTGGTACCGAGCTTGTCCTTCAGCCGGATGATCCGGTAATCGTTCCAGCGCCCGTCCTCGAGCCGGCGCGGGATCAGGAACATGCTGAGGCCGCGGGTTCCCTCGGCTGCGCCCTCCGTCCGCGCAAGCAGCAGGATCACCTTCGCATCGGCGTTCGAGCAGAACCATTTCTCGCCGAAGATGCGCCAATGATCGCCTTCGGGCCGGGCGACCGCTTCGATATTGCCGACATCCGAGCCCGCGCCCTGTTCGGTCAACAGCTGGGCGCAGCGCCAAAGTGTTGCCGGATCATCCGACAGCATGCGCGGCAGAAAGCGCGCCTTGACCGCCTCGCTTGCCTGGTTCCGGAGCAGCGTGATCCCGGTATCGGCCATCGAGACCGGACAGACGAGCCCGAACTCGCCCTGAACGAAGAGATACTGGAAGATATACTTGACCAGCGGCGGCATCGCGTCGGGCCAGCCGAAGACGCCCTCGACATGGCTCATCCGATGCAGCGCGAAACGGCCGTAGGCCAGCGCCTCCATCTCGCCATAGGCCGGGTGGTATTCGATGGTTTCATGATCCCGCCCGGCGGCGTCGCGGGGATGAAGGACCGGCGGATGCCGATCGGCAATCCGCGACAGCTCGTCGAGACGGCTACCGGCCACGGCCCCCAGTTCCTGGAGATGCGGTTCGATCGTCGCCAGGAGATCCGCCGGCAGATAGGCCGCAAGGCCGCTTCGAAGACCGGCATCACTCTCGTAGAAGTTCATGCCCCGGCAATCGGGGGCCACCCAGTCGATACCGTGGGCGGGTTCGGTCATGGCGTCACCCTCTCGCTTCAAAGCCGCCGGCGATAGAGTGCGATCAAGCGTTCCCAGTGTCGTTCGGCGGCCGGTTTGTCGTAGCACCATCGAAGCGGAAAGGCGAAACCGTGATGAACCTCGGGATAGATCTCGAGCTCGCCCTCGGCACCCGACGCCTCGAAGAGCCCGCGCAACTCCTCCACCATGTCCAAGGGCGCCAGATCGTCATGCTCGGCGCAGGCGATATAGAGCTCGCCCTTCGATTTGGCGAGGGAGAGGTGGGGACTTTCCTCGGCGTCGCTGACCAGCCAGGTGCCGTAGAAGGAGGCGGCGGCGGCGACACGGTCGGGAAAACGCGCCGCGGCGGCGAGGGCGTAGGGTCCGCTCATACAATAGCCGTGGCAGCCGACGACCCCCGGCGCGATGTCGTCGCGGGCGTCGATATAGTCCAGCATGGTTCCGAAATCGGCCATCACCGGCGGGATCGTCATCTTGGTGCGAATGGCGCGCATGCGTTCCCGCTCCGCACTCCCGTCCTCCAGCGCGTCGGGGCCGAAGAAGGTATCGCGCCCGGCCCGGTAATAGAGGTTCGGCAGCAGCACCGCGAAACCGACCGAGGCCAGGCGGCGCGCCATGTCGCGAAGCTCGTCCCGCACCCCGGGCGCATCCATCAAAAGGAAGATCGCCGGCGCCGGCCCGCCGCGCTCAGGCAGGGAGATGAATGTTTCCATCTCGCCATCCGCCGTCTCGATGTCCACGGTCTCTTCGATCATCGGATTTCCTTTCGTGCCCGAGGGATTTCGTCTCGAAGAGAATTTAGATCGCCCCAGCGGTCAAGAAACGGCAATCCCGCGAATTGACAGCTTCCCATCAGAGATAGAGAGTCCCCGCACGTCGAGACTTAAAGGAGAACGACATGCGCGCCGTATTGGTCAACCCGAACGCCCCCGGACATCTCGCACTGACGGACGCTCCCGATCCGACACCCCTGTCGAGCCAGGCGGTGGTACGGGTCAAGGCGATCTCGCTCAATCTCGGCGAGGTGAAACGCGCCCGGCGGAGCGACGCCGGCGCCCTGCTTGGCTGGGACCTGGCGGGCGTGGTCGAGACAGCGGCAGCGGACGGCAGCGGCCCCGCCTCCGGTGCCCGTATCGTCGGGTTGATGAATGTCGGCGCCTGGGCCGAGCTGGCGGCGGTCGAGACGTCCGAGATGGCGGTCCTTCCCGATGCGGTTCCCTTCAAGACGGCGGCGACGCTTCCGGTCGCCGGGCTGACGGCACTCTACGCCTTGGAGCAGGGTGGCCAGTTGTTAGGGCGGCGCGTCCTGGTAACGGGGGCGTCTGGCGGCGTCGGTTATTTCGCGATCCAGCTCGCCAAGCAGTCGGGCGCGGAGGTGACGGCGCTGGTGCGGCGGGACTCCCAGCGTGAGCTGGTTGAAGGTGCGGGCGCGGACCATATCGTGGTTGGCGAACGGGCGGCGGCGGCGGCGGAACATGGCGGCTTCCACTGCATTCTCGACTCGCTCGGCGGCGATGCGTTGGCGGATGCACTGAAGCTTCTCAAGCGGGGCGGCACGCTAGTCAGCTACGGCATTTCCGCCGGCGAGGAAGCGACTGTCTCGGCCGGCGACTTCTTCCGGGCGGGGCGCACCAACTATTACGGCCTCTACCTCTTCACCGAGTTCGGCCGGCGGCCGGCCTGGGATGGGCTCGGTGTTCTGGCGGACCTATTGGCGGCGGGGAAGCTCGACGTTCATATCTCGGCCGAGGACAGCCTCGACGGATTGGGCCGCCAGGCGGAACGCCTGTTCAACCGCGAGATCAGCGGCAAGGCGGTCATCCACGTCGATTGAGCCCGTCAATCCCGGTCCCGGATATCGCGTTTGCCGGCCACCATCGCTTCCATCCGCTCGATCGACTCCGGGTTCACCATCAGATCGCAGAAGAGCGTGCGCTCGTCGGCAAGACCGTCTTCGAGCAGCCGCGCTGCGGAACCGCGCACCAAGCCTTTGATGTTGCGAAAAGCGCGCGTTGGCTTCCCCGCCATCTCCCGCGCGATCGCTGTTGCCGCCGCCACGACATCCTCGTCGACGAGCTCCGAGACAATTCCCCAATCGAGAGCCTCTTGCGGTGACAGCGTACGGCCCCGGGCGATCATCTCCAGGGCCCGCCCCTCGCCGATGAGACGCGCCAAGAGCTGCGTGCCTCCGGCGCCCGGCAGGAGCCCGATATTGATCTCCGGCAGGCCGAGCGCATAAGGCCCGTCCAGGGCGACGCGAATATCGCAGCCGAGCGCCAGTTCGAACCCGCCGCCCATCGCCGTCCCGTTGATCGCGGCGATGAAGGGCACCGCCATCTCCCGAATTCGCCGCAAGCAGACGTGATAAGTCCCCTCCGGCACCGGCTGGCCGACCTCGAATTTCATCCCCCGCGCCGACATGGCCCGCGCACGCTCGGCCAGAAGCCCGACATCGTAGTGGCGGATGAAAACATCCGGCAGGCCGCCCGTCAGCACAACCGCGCGGATGCCGTCGTCTCCCTCGACCCGGTCCAGAAGGCCGGCGAGCTCAGCCTCGGTCTCGGCATCCATGAACCCGTCCGGCGGGTTCGCTATCGTCGCAACGAGGATTCCGCCGTCTTGCGTAATTTCGATTTGACTCATGTTAACCTCACCCTCGCAATCCCTCGACCAGCCGGGCGATTTTATCGAGACGGGGCAGGACGTCATCCGCCGGCGCCGCCTTCACGCCGAAGATGCAGCGCGTGACCCCGGCCGCAGCCAGGGTCGCCACCGCGTCCGGGTCGCGCGGCGTGCCGAAGGTCGTGATGGGATAGGGATCGTGACCCGCAGCGGTCGCCTTTTCGGCCAACTCCGCCATCCGCTCGGTCTTCAGGTCGAATTGCATGTCCGCATTCGCCAGCATCGGAATCCAGCCGTCGCCGTAGCGGAGCACCCGCCTGAAGGTGCCGGGCGCATCGCCACCGACGAAGATCGGCGGGTGCGGCTTCTGGACCGGCTTCGGCCAGGACTGGATGCGGTCGAAATTGACGAACTCACCGGCATAGCTGGCCTCGTCCTCGGTCCAGATCGCCTTCATCGCCTCGATCCGTTCGCGCACGACCTTCCAGCGGCGGTTCCAGGGCACGCCGTGATTTTCCAGCTCCTCCTGGTTCCAGCCGCCGCCGATGCCGAAATCGACCCGCCCGCCCGAGATGTGATCGAGGCTCGCGACTTCCTTGGCGGTGATGATCGGGTCGCGCTCGACAACGAGGCAGATGCCGGTGCCGAGACGGATTCGCTTGGTCACCGCCGCCGCCGCCGTCAGGGCCAGGAACATGTCGACATTGTGCGAATAGTCCGGCGGCAGATCGCCGCCCATGCGGAATTCGGAATCGCGGCTCGCCGGAATATGCGTATGGTCGGGGATGAACAGCGCGTCAAAACCGCGATCCTCGACCGCGACCGCCAAATCCGCCGCCTGCATCGAGTAATCCGTCGCGAACATACAGATGCCGTATTCCATTCCCGCCTCCGGTGGTGGTTCTCAATTTCTCTCTGAAGCGGATTGTCGGCTCGGTTCCGCGTTAGGTCCAGTGTAGCGGGTATCGACCGAAACTCACCGGGCGGGCTTTCCAGGTTCCCACAACAAAATATACTTCACCTTCGGGATCGAAATAATTGGGGCGACCGATGTCGTCGGAAAACATTACGGAAATCACGCGCGGTCTCCGCTTTCCGGAAGGGCCGATGGCGATGCCGGATGGGAGTGTCGTTCTCGTCGAGATCGAGCGGGGCACGCTGAGCCGGGTGACGCCGGCGGGCGCGATCGAGGTCGTGGCCGAGACCGGCGGCGGTCCCAATGGCGCGGCGATGGGCCCTGATGGCAAATGCTACGTCTGCAACAATGGCGGCTTCAAATGGTACGAGAAGGACGGCGTGCTGTTGCCGGGCCTGCAGGGAGCGGACTACGCGGGGGGCAGCATCCAGCGGGTCGATCTGGAAACCGGTAGCGTCGAGACCGTCTACAGCGATTGCGCCGGCGAGCCCCTGAAGGGACCGAACGATATCGTCTTCGACCGCGAGGGCGGGTTCTGGTTCACCGATCACGGCAAGCAGCGCCGCCGCGAGCACGATCGGACCGGCGTCTTCTACGCCAAGCCGGACGGCAGCCATATCGAGGAGGTCATCTTTCCGGTGCACGGGCCGAACGGCGTCGGCCTCTCGCCCGACGAGACGACCCTTTATGTCGCGGAGACGCCGACGGCCCGGCTGCTCGCCTTTGAGCTGACCGGACCTGGCAAGATCGCGAAGGGCAAGGGTGAGACGGCCTGGATGCACGGCAGGCTGCTGGCCGCGCGGAGGGATTTCTCAGCCTTCGATTCCTTGGCCGTGGATAGCGGCGGCCACATCTGTGTGGGGACCTTGTTCGAGGGCGGCATCTCGGTGATCGACCCCGACAACGGCGACATCGATTTCGTCGCCATGCCCGATCCCATTGCGACCAATATCTGTTTTGGGGGCGAAAACCTCGAAACGGCCTACATTACTTTATCGTCCAGCGGCCGTCTGGTTTCCATGCCGTGGCCGCGCCCGGGGTTGGCGCTTAATTTTCTGAATGTGTGAGCGAGTAAAATGGATATAGACCTGAGCAAGGAAGACTTGGCGTTTCGCGACGAAGTGCGCGCGTTCCTCAAGGAGAGCCTGACCGACGAGATTCTCGAGGCCGGCCGTTTGACCTCCGGAGTCCGCAGCCCCATCGAGGGTGCTCGGCAATGGACGAAGACATTGGCCGAGAAGGGCTGGCTTTGCCACGGCTGGCCGGAGGAATACGGCGGCCCCGGCTGGAGCGTGGTACAGCGCTATATTTTCGAGCTCGAATGCGCGCTCGCCGGGACACCGATCTTCAATCACATGGGGATCAAGATGGTTGGTCCGGTCATCATGAAATACGGCACCAAGGAGCAGAAGGACCACTATCTCCCGCGTATCCGAGCGGACGAAATCCGCTGGTGCCAAGGGTATTCCGAACCCGGTGCCGGATCGGACCTGGCCTCGCTGCAAACCCGCGCTATTCCCGACGGCGACGACTATATCGTCAACGGCACCAAGATCTGGACCTCGGGCGCCCACAATGCGGACAAGATTTTCTGTCTCGTCCGGACCTCGACCGAGGGCAAGAAACAGGAAGGCATCAGTTTCCTGCTCTTCGACATGGATTTGCCCGGGATCAAGATCGAACCGATCCGGATGTTTTCCGGCGATCATGAGTTTAACCAGGTCTTTTTCGATGATGTGAGGGTGCCGCAAGCGAACCGTGTCGGTCCGGAAAACGAGGGCTGGACGGTGGCCAAATATCTCTTGGAATTCGAACGCGGCGGCAACGCCTACACGCCGCCGGTCAAGGCCGGTTTGCAAAAACTGACCGAGATCAGCCACCAGGAAGCGGGCGGCGACGGCAACAAGTTGATCGAGAATTCGACGTTCCGGCGCCGCCTGGCCGATCTCGAGATTCAATTGACGGCGGCCGAAATGACCGAGAAGCGGGTGATGAGTGCGCTGAGCCAGGGGCAGAACCCAGGGACGGCGGCTTCGATTTTCAAGCTGCGCGGTTCGGAACTAGTACAGGATACGCTGGAGCTGACCATGCGGGCGCTCGGCTACTACGCCGCCGTCTATCAACCCGAGGCCTACGTTCCCGGCAACAACGTCGAGACCATTGCGCCCGAATACGGATTGACCGCAACATCGAAATACTATGTTCAGCGCGCGGCGACGATCTATGCTGGCTCCAGCGAAGTGCAGCGGACGATCATCGCGAAACACGTCTTGGGTCTTTGATCAACGCGAAAGGCGGATATGGGGGATAGCGGCAGCGAGTTGTTCTTGGAGGCGATGGAACGGCGCGTCGAGGCCACGATTGAGGCCTGCACGCGCTGCGGCGATTGTGTCGCCGCCTGTCCGATGGTCGAACCGGCCGGCCTCGATCCCGCGGCGGCGCCCGAAATCGCGGTGGGGATCACCGATCTGCTAGGCGGCGGTCCCGGAACAGATTTGGCCGAGCGCTGGGCCGAGGTCTGCACCAATAGCGGCAAATGCATTCCCGTCTGCGAGGCCGGGGTCAACCCGCGCTTCATGCTCAACATGGCGCGGATCAGGGTGAAGGCGAAGCTCGGCGCCGATGTCGTCCAGCGCGAGGCCAAGGCCTATTTCGGCGATCTTAACCGGTCGACACGGATGATCTCGCGGCTCCTGCTGACGCCCGAGGTCCTGGCCCGGCTCAACCCGCCGCTCCGTCCCGATGGGGGATACGGCGAGCCGCCCGACATTGTCTTTTATGCCGGTTGCAACGTGATCAAGACCCCCCACATCGCACTCCTCGTGCTTGAGGTACTGGATGCGCTCGAGGTGACATATGAGGTGATGGGCGGGGCCTCGACCTGCTGCGGCATCCAGCATTTCAAGAAGGGCGATGCCCGGATCGCCGGCCGGATCGGCTACGCCACGATCGAGCGTCTCGGTCGTCCCGGCGCCGAGCGCGTCATCTCGTGGTGCCCAAGCTGCCAAATTCAGATCGGCGAGGTGGCACTGCCGGCCTATGCAGAAGATGTCGGGGAGGCCCCTTTCGATCTAAGTCCGATCGCGGAATTTTTCGCCGAGAAGCTCGACCTACTCCGGCCCCTTTTCGTCCACCGGGTGGAGAAGCGGGTCGCCCTCCAGGAACGCTCCGCCGTGCCCGGCATCATGACCGCGGTCAAGAAGGTACTGAGCGCCATACCGGGCCTGGAGGTGGTGGAGCTGGACGTCCCCGTCCTCAGCACCCAGGCGAGCCATCTGTCGGTTCTGCCGGAATACAAGGCGGAACTCCGTGCGCGCGAATTCAGCGCCGCCTCGGCGGCCGGGGTCACGACTTTCGCCTCCATCTTCCACGGCTGTCACCGGGAGTTGGTGCAGTATCAATCCGAGGTCCCGTTCGAACTCGTTAATTTCATGGAGCTGATCGGCGAGAGCATGGGCATCGACATCCCCGATCTCTACAAACGGCTCCAGCAATTGGGCGACATCGATGCGATCATCGCCGACACCGCCGATCTGATCGAGACGCATGGCCTCGATTTGGAGACACTGCGGGATATTCTCGCCGACGATATGTTTAGCGCGCTCCCCATCCGCGATGCCCGGCCTCGGGCCGCTTCGGCGGCGGAATAGCCGGATCCGAGACAGAAAAAAGGCGCCGGGCGGATACCGGCGCCTTTCCTGACGACCCGAATTTGGACCGCCGGTGGAGGTCCGTCTACTTCCGCTTGGCCGCACAGGGGTTGCAGCCCTTCGCCTTGCAGGGGTTGCAACCGCGCTTGGCGGCGCAGGGATTGCACTTCTTGGCCGCGCAAGGATTGCAGCCGCGCTTGGCGCCGCAAGGATTGCAGCCCTTTGCCTTACAGGGGTTACAGCTGGCCAACTGGACCGGCGCATCGACGGAACTGGCGGCCGAGGCGGCCATCGGCAGTGCCGCCGTACCGGCGGCCAGCGCCGCCACACTTACGCTAATGAGGGTCTTTTTGAACATTGGGTCTCTCCCTAATCTCTATCAAGCGACATGAAGCTTGAGTAGTCTGCGCTGGAGGATCGACCCCCCAGACCGTCTCCGGCCCGCCGGTTCTAGGCACGAGCCGGACGGGCGCAACGCCCAGATGCGATTAGATAGCGGCCGGGCAAGAACGGCGAATCACGTTCTCCCGCGATAAGTCACGATTCGGTGATAAACGGAATTGATCGGATTGCGGCGGGCGTTCAGTCCGTCTCGCTCACCCGGCGGCCGTCCTCGGTCAGTTTGCAGACCAGCCAGTCGGGTTTCGTCGGATTGTTGAACCAGGGCTCGGCCCAGCCCTGGGTAATGCAGCTGCGGATGGTCCGGGGATTGATGCGCTGCCCTCCATTATCGAAGAGCGGCAACTTGCCGCCCGGCTGCGAGAGTCCTCGCTTCAGCCAGTTAAGTTGGGCGGCGGTCGGTCGTGATGCCAGGCGCTGGCCCGGCCTTCCCGATTTTGTTGATACTTGTTTCGTTGCCGCCATCTTCGCCTCGATGCGCGATTGGCCGTCCCCGGCATGCTAAGCTAGAATGGCGCCAACGCCAAGTTGGCGATCCTTTTCATGACCGTCCGTGTCGCACCGAACCCTGGAAGCGAGCCCTTCGATGACCGCGTGCCTGGTCTACATCACCGCAAGCAATGCGGCGGAAGCGGAGCACATCGGCCGCGCGTTGGTGGAGGCGCGGCTCGCGGCCTGCGCCAATGTCCATCCATCCGTTACCTCGATATATCGCTGGCAAGGCAAGATCGAAACCGAGAGCGAGACCGTGCTGATTGCCAAGACCCGGGAGTCGCTGGTCGATGCGTTGACCGAGAAAGTCGTCTCGCTCCACGAATACGACTGCCCCTGCATCGTCGCGGTGCCGATCGCGGGTGGCCATCAGGCATTCCTCGATTGGATTGTCGATGAAACCGTGTCACGGCCGGTTGCGTGAATGACATGAGCTCGATGTCGACGCGGCTTTCGATGGGGTTCTCCTGTCTCGGTCATCTCTATATCCACATGATGACCGCGTTCTATTTCGTCATCGTGCTGACGCTTGAGATCGAGTGGGAGCGCTCCTACGACGAGCTGTTCCAGCTCTGGACGCTTGGGTCGATCCTGCTCGGCGTGATGGCGATACCGGCCGGGCGGCTTGCGGATTGGTGGAGCGTTCGCGCGGTCATGGTTCTGTATTTTATCGGTCTGGGTGGGGCGTCGATCGCCTGCGGGCTTGCGGAGAAACCCATTCCTTTGATGATCGGTCTCGCGGGCATCGGTCTCTTCGGTGCGATCTATCATCCCGTCGGCATCCCCTGGCTAATTCGGAACGCGCGGCGGAACACGGGAAAGCTTCTGGCGGTCAACGGCATTTTCGGCGGTCTCGGCAATGCCAGTGCCGGGATCATCGCCGGCGTGTTGATCGATTTCGCGGGCTGGCGCAGCGCTTTCATCGTACCGGGAGTGGTCTGTTTGGGGACGGGCGTGCTCATGCTCTATTTCATCGCCCGGGGCGACATCGACGACGGCGCGGCCGAGGCGGCGCCGGATCGCGAGACCAGCCGGGAGGATCTCCTGCGGGTGATCTTCCTGCTGCTGATGTCGCTTGCGGTCGGCGGGATCATCTATCAGGCGACCCAGGGGGCGCTTCCGAAACTCTTCTCGGTCCGGCTCGGCGACATCGTCGGCGAGGGGGCGACCGGCGTCGGCGCCCTTGTGTCGGTCGTTTATACCATGGGTGCCGGGGCGACGCTGTTGGGCGGCTATCTCGCCGACCGCTTCCCGCTGAAGCCGATCTACGTCATCTGCTGGCTTTTGGAGGTCGTAATGCTGTCGGCGATTGCGGTGATGTCGGGTTTCGGGCTGATCGGCGCCGCGATCCTATCGGTGACGGCGAATTTCGCGATGTCGCCGGCCGAGAATATGCTGCTCTACCGGTACGCGCCGGCGCGCCACCGGAGCCTCGTCTTCGGAATCAAGTTCGTTATCGCCTTCAGCGCGGCACCCCTCTCGATCATGCTGATTTCATGGGTCTGGGCCGCGACCGGGGAGTTCGCTTGGCTTTTCGGCGGACTCGCGGCGGCGACCTTGATGGTGGCGCTCTTGTTGTTCATGCTGCCCTCCGATAAAGCCGCCGTGACGGTTGCGGCCGAATAATCGTACGTGGAGTGAAGGGAAGGGGACGTTCATGGCGACAATGATCGAATACGAAGGCAAGCGCCCGCAGGTTCATGACACGGTCTTTCTGGCCGAAACGGCGGTCCTGATCGGCGATGTCGTGGTGGGGCCTGATTCGAGCGTCTGGTTCGGTGCGGTCTTGCGGGGCGATGCCGGTGAAATTCGCATCGGCGGCAAGACCAATATTCAGGACAATGTCGTCATTCATGCCGACACCGAGAATGGAACCCACATCGGCGATTGCGTGACCGTCGGGCATGGCGCGGTGCTGCACGACACCCGAGTCGGCAATCGGTGTCTGGTCGGAATGAACGCGACCCTGCTGCACTATTCCGTCGTCGAGGACGAGTGCATGATCGGTGCGGGCTGCGTCATTCGCGAACGCTTCGAGGCGCCGCGCCGCTCGGTCGTCGCGGGCGTGCCCGGCAAGATCATGAAGGAGATCGACGACAGTGCGACGCGCTGGCTGGACGAGGCCTACCAGGATTACCTCTATCTGGTGGAACGCTATGGAGCCACCGCGAAACGTCTCGATTAGATTTATTCGGCCGCCTTGGCGATCTCATCGTCGGCCAGCGCCTGATCGAGATCGGCGATGATGTCCTCCAGCGTCTCGATGCCGATCGACAGCCGGACCACATCCGGACCCGCACCCGCCGAGATCAACTGTTCCTCGGTCAATTGCCGGTGGGTCGTCGATGCCGGATGCAGGATCAGCGAGCGCGTATCGCCAATATTGGCGAGGTGGCTCAATAACTCGCAGCGATCGACGAGGCGAACGCCCGCCCCGTAGCCGCCCTTGAGACCGAAGGTGAAGACGCCGCCGGCTCCCTTCGGCATGTACCGTTCCGCAAGCGTTTTATAGGGGCTGGAGTCGAGGCCCGCATGGGATACCCACGCCACCGAAGGATGCTGTTCCAGATGCTTGGCGACGGCGAGTGAATTGGCGCAGTGGCGCTCCATCCGCAGCGACAAGGTCTCGATCCCCTGCAGCGTGATCCAGGCATTCATCGGTGACTGGCAGCAGCCGAGATCACGGAGACTCACCGCATGGCCGTGCATCGTATAGGCCAGGTCCCCGAAGGTTTCGGCGAAAGTCAGGCCGTGATATTCGGCGGCAGGCGTCGAGAGGCTCGGGAATTTGTCGTTCTTGGCCCAGTCGAACTTGCCGGAATCGACCACGCAGCCGCCGAGCGAGCTGCCGTTGCCGGATAGGAACTTGGTCGTCGAATGGACGACGATGTCGGCGCCATACTGGATCGGCTGGCAGAGATAAGGTGTCGCCATCGTGTTGTCGACGAGAAGGGGAATTCCGGCCGCGTCCGCGACCTTGGCCACCGCTTCCAGGTCGACAACGACGCCACCCGGGTTGGCGAGGCTTTCGATGAAGATCGCCTTGGTGTTTTCGGTGAGGACGGCCTCGAAATTCTTGGGGTCGTCCGGGTCGACGAACGTCGCACTCCAGCCGAATTTCTTGTAGCTGATGCCCATCTGGTTGATCGAGCCGCCATATAGCTTGTTCGCCGCGATGACTTCGCTACCGGGATGCATCAGCGGGAAAAGTGCGAGAATTTGCGCCGCATGGCCGGAGGAAGTGGCAATGGCGCCCCGCCCGTCCTCAAGCGCGGCGACCCTTTCCTCGAGGGCTGAGACGGTCGGATTGGTCAAACGCGAGTAAATGAACCCCGGAAGCTGGAGGTTGAATAGCGAGGCCGCGTGATCCGCGTCGTCGAAGACGAAAGACGAGGTCTGGTAGATCGGCATCTGGCGCGAGCCCGTCGTCGGGTCCGGCGGCGTGCCCGCGTGAACGGACAAGGTCTCGAGGCCGGGTTTCCGATCGGTCATGGGCTGTCTCCTCACCCGCCGCGGTGGCGTTTGCTGGTAATGACGCGGGAATTGACGCCGTGCCAGCTCAACTCCCCGTGCAGGCGCGCGAACTCGATCTTCGGGCAGCGGTTCATGACCACAGTCAGCCCCGCCTTCTCGGCGCGCGCCGCCGCTTCGTCATTGCGGACCCCAAGCTGCATCCAGACGATCTTGGCACCGATTTCGATGGCCTCGTCGGTGATCGGCCCGGCGGCTTCCGAATTCCGGAAGATATCCACCATGTCGACCGGCTCATCGATTTCCCCGAGGCTGGCCCGCACGGTCTCGCCGAGAATTTCCTGGCCCGCAACTCCCGGATTGACCGGAATGACTCGGTAGCCCTTGTGCTGCAGATACTTCATGGCGAAGAAGCTCGGCCGGTTCCAATTGGCGCTGGCGCCGACCATGGCGATGGTACGCACCTTGGCGAGAACGCGCAGGATGTGCCTGTCGTCGTAGGCGTCGTGGTTCGATGCGCCATGGTTCGATGCGTCTGGGTTGGGTGCTTCACTCATCGCGCCAAACGGGCTCCCGCTTTTCGATGAAAGCGCCGATGCCTTCCTGGGCGTCATGCGCCATCATGTTCGATGCCATTACCGAGGCCGTGTCCTTATAGGCATCTTCTATCCCGGTCTCGAGCTGGCGGTAAAAGGTTTCCTTGCCGATCCGGATGGTGAGCGCCGACTTGGAGGTGATCTTGTCGGTCATCTCCTGGATTGCGGGGTCCAGCCCATCGGCCGGAACGACCCGGTTGATCAGGCCGATTTCGGCGGCCCGGGCGGCGGAGATGGGATCGCCGAGAACCAGCATTTCCATCGCATGCTTGCGGCTGATATTGCGCGAGAGCGGGACCATGGGCGTGGAGCAGAAGAGGCCGATATTCACGCCCGGAGTAGCAAACTGCGCGGTATCGACCGCGACCGCGAGATCACAGCTGCCGACCAACTGGGTACCGGCCGCCGTCGCGGTGGCTTGAACACGCGCGATAACCGGCTGCGGCAGGCGCATGATGGATAGCATCATTCGCGAGCTCGCCGCGAAAGTTTCGTCGAAATAGGTCCGGCCGTGGTTCGCCATCATCTGGCGCATATCGTGGCCGGCGCAGAAGGCCGGGCCGATGCCTGTGATCACGACCGCACGGATTGCGGTATCATCGCGGAGGGCGTCGAGTTCGGCTTGAAAAGCATCGATCAGCTCGCGAGAGAGCGCGTTCCGCGCCTTCGGGCGGTTCATGGTCAGGGTCGCAACCCCGTTTTCGTTCTTGCGCAGCAGTAACGGTTCGGCGCTCATTCAGTCCTCCGGCACCCGTCGATAACCTGCATATGGGGCAAGGCGCGTCAAGAGAACGCGTCAGATCGGTTTCGACTTCGGGTTCCGTGGGTCCGGCACCGGGTCGGGCCGGACGTAGGGGGGCTTCTGGTGCGGCACCGGCGGCGGGATGATCTCGACGTTGAGATCGCCATGCTCGTCGAGCGACTGGCGCGAGAAAAGATGGCGGAGGACCACATTGCCGTTCTGCAGGACCGCGTCCTCCAAGGCATCCTCGATCTTTTCGGCGAGACTGGTGCTCCACGGCAGTGAGTAGTAGCGGGGGACGATATCGCCGTCGAGCCGGAGCCAGAGGTAAATCGCGACCCCCTCGTGGAAACTGACGTCGAGGATCGTCACCGTATCCGTCTGCCGCCGCCACCATTCGTATTTCGCCGGCTTCGCCCGGCTGAGAAGCTCGGTCATCTGGATATAGGCGACAGGGATAATGAGGACGGCGAGAGTCAGGGAAAGCACCCGTACCCAGGTTCGACGCGGCGCCCATATGGCGAGCGAGGCGAGTGTGCCCGCGAGAAGCAAGATGACGACGAAGAGGTAGGTCATGCTTTCCATGGCGCCCTACTTTCTCGGCCGGGTCAGGAAACGCCAGGACAGCGTGTTGACGCTGCCGGGAACGAGTTCGCCCGCATCGTCCATCTTGAAACGGAAGGCCGTCTCTTCCTGGTTATGGCGCCGTAGCTTGATCACCGTCTTCAGTATCTGCTTCGTACTATGCATCGGTATCTTGACGCTGACCACCACGGTAACCGGGATGACGAGATTGCTCGGAATCGGCCCGTACATATGGACATTGACGATGTAATCGCCATCCGGGATGCCCCGGCTGTAGGTAATCTCGTAATTCTCCTTGGTGGCGTCGCCCTCGCTCCCTAGGTCGTCGCGCAAGAGGTTGAAGCTCGGACTTCCGAGGTTCCAAAAGCCGACCGGATGCTCATCCGGTCCCTTGACCCAGAGATCGACATCATAGGCCATGTCGGTCGGCCAGTGCATCTCGAAGATTATATTGCCGGGGGGCTTGTGGTCTTCCTGGTGCTCCTGGGTCGGCTTGATATGCGGCAACAGCATGATGACGATCGCGACGAATCCGATCAGGGTGAGCAGAATGACGTCGCGAAAGATGGTCCCAGTCGAATCGTCCTCGTCAAAATCGTCAAGTTCGTACACGCGATTCCCCGAGTTCGATAATAGTGTTGATCAAGTTCACCGTGCCGGACGCGAGCATCCGATGATTGATGATGAGCCAGAGATAGAGGATCGCACCGATGAGGGTGGTGTTGAGCGCGATCGACATGCCCTGGATCAATGTCGCGACCATCGGGGCCACGGCCTCGGCGCTCGACACCGATTTCGGATCGACGCCGGAAAGTGCAATGATGAAGCCGATCACCGTGCCGACGAGTCCCAGGAAGACCAGCGAGTTGGCGGTATGGCGGACCACCGAAATCCGGTTCGAAAGCTTGAGACGCACCGTCTGCGCGCGGATCGACCGGCTCTCGCCGTCCTTGAGATCGAGTTCGAGAAGGTATTTGCCGGCGCGCGAGTCGGGATCGGGGTCGCGGGTCTTCAGGTCGTTCAATTCGACGCTGGTGCGCCACATCTTCACGGCGCACATGACGAGGCCATAGAGAAAGACCAGGAAGATCAAGAAGCACATCAGGAAGATCGTTCCTTCCATGATGCCGTCGAGCAAACCCTCCATATAGGCGATGAAGGCGAATCCCAGTGCGACCACATTGAACAGCGTGAACCGCACGATCAGTAGATATCGGTAATCCAACTTTCCCGGAGCCTCCTTTTGGTCATCGCCCCAGACCTTACGGTCGGGGCGAGGATATTACTATGGCGCGCCGCCTCTCTTAACCAGACCGTTCAAGAAGATTTGATCCTGGGGATGGCTACCCTCCCGCACCAAGGATCGCGGTGGCTTCGACCTCGACCTTCATTCCCGGCGTGGCCAGTTTCGATATTTCGATCAGGGCCGAGACCGGGAAGTCGCCAGTGAAGAATTCACGCCGTGCCCGCCACACCTCGTCGCGCTCGCGAATATCGGTGACGTAGATC
The DNA here is from genome assembly GCA_964408805.1 of uncultured Rhodospirillaceae bacterium. Classification (GTDB taxonomy): domain Bacteria; phylum Pseudomonadota; class Alphaproteobacteria; order UBA8366; family UBA8366; genus CAYPAV01. Next base: position 45,416 of record CAYPAV010000010.1, read on the forward strand.
GTCACCCGGACGACATCGTCGATCTGGCCGCCCGCCTTTTCCATCAAGTGTTTGATCTTGGTGAAAATGGCCTTCGTCTGTTCGTAGACGCCGATCTCGTCGACATCGCCGAAATCGCCGCCGCGCGCCGTCATGCCCGCGATATGGACGTGATCGCCGATGACGAGACAGTTCGACCAGGTTTCCTCGGGCGGTTCGCCGACGTATTCGCTAATGATCCGTTTCTTTTTCATATCTACCTTCCGGCTGTCCGTTCGTCGGGGGAGAGGATAGAATTCCCGCCGGTTTGCATCCACTCAAAGATAGAAGTTGTTCGAGATATGGCGAGCTACCGCGTTCTCATGGCGATTGCGGCGTTACTCTTCCTCGTTTGGGGGGCGAGCGCTTCTGCAAAGGATCGGGCGGTCGATCTCGAACTCGTCCTGGCGGTCGATATCTCGGGCAGCATCGACGAGAAAGAGGCGCTGTTGCAGCGCGAGGGCTATATCAGTGCCATTCTGCACCCCGATATTCTGGCGGCGATCAAGGGCGGGATGCTGCGACGGGTCGCAGTCACCTACGTGGAATGGGCGGGACAATATCAGAACGTGCTGGTCGGCTGGTCGTTGCTCGAGGATGCGGCCTCGGCGAAAGCGTTCGCCGAAAAATTAGCGGCTGCGCAAATATTTACCAGTGCTTGGACCTCGATCAGCGGGGCGATCGACTATGCTCTGCCGTTGTTCGAGAAGAATGGCTATTCCGGCAGCCGGCAGGCGATCGATATATCGGGTGACGGCCCGAACAACGAGGGCGACTATGTGGTCGAGGCGCGGGACCGGGCAATCGCCCGCGGCGTCGCCATCAACGGGCTGCCGATCGTGAACAATCGGCCGGGTCTATATGGCTCGCCGCCGCACAAGGACCTTGACCTCTACTACCGCCATTGCGTGATCGGCGGGCCGGGCGCCTTCATCGTGATCGCCGACACGCACCGCGATTTCGCCCGCGCGATTCGCAAGAAACTGATCCTTGAGATTGCCGGCCGGACCCCCGCACCCCGTCTTATCAAGGCCTCGCTCCGGAAGCCGCCGCCCTGCGATATCGGTGAGAAACGGCGGACCAAGCGCTGGGGCTACGAGGACGATTATTGAGTTTGATGGGGCGTCAGCCGCCGCCGACATTGTTGGTCAGGAAGGTCCCGCGGCCGCTCGCCAGAAGTTTGCCGTCGGGGTCGTAGACCTCGGCCTCGGCGGTGGTGTAGACCCTGCCCAACTTGATGACGCGCGCCTTTGCGAACATGTCGCATTGAATCGCCGCGCGGTGATAATCCACCCGAATATCGATTGTCGGCACCGCCTCGCCGAGTTTCGCCATGATCGCGTAGTCGGCCGCCATATCGATGATCGTCGCCAGAATGCCGCCATGGGTATAATGGCGGACGGGATGGACCTCCATCTCGGTCCGGTAGGGGATTTTGAAATGGACCTCGTCGTCGGTCAGGTCGGTTACTTCGACGCCCATCCAGGCATGGAGCGGCCCGCGTATGATGCGCGTCCGCAGTTCTTCGAGAGTGACTTTGTTTTCGGTCATCTGGGGTCCTTGTCCGAGGCGACGGGGAGAGATCTCAGGGTTCGATGATGATTTTGCCGAAGACCTCGCGATCCTCGATCATGCGGACGCCTTCTTTCGCATCCTCGAGCCCCAGGGTCACGTCGATCACCGGTTTCATCGAGCCGTCCTGGATATAGCTCATGAGATCGGTCAGATCTTCCTTGGTCCAGCTGTTGGAGCCGCAGATCTTCAGTTCGAAGGTCCAGATGAAGCGGATATCGGTATTCGGATCGTAGCCGGCGGTGGCGCCGCAGGTCAGCAGGCGGCCGCCGCGCTTCATGCATTTGAACGAGTTGACCCAGGTGTCGCCGCCGGTGAAGTTGACCACGACATCGACGCCGCCATCGAAGGTCCGGCGGTGTGGCTTGCCGTACATCTCTATGATTTCCTTACGGAAATCCTTGTCGCGGTAATTCAGCACATGATCCGCGCCGATTTCGGTCAAGCGCCGGAGCTTGTCTTCGGTGCTGGCGCAGGCCACGACTTCCATGCCGACTTTCTTGCCAAGAAGAACGCAACAGGTCCCGACGCCGCCACTGGCGCCAAGCACGAGCATTTTCTCGCCTGCTTTCACCGCGCCGTTCTCGAACATCATGCGATGAGCCGTGCCGTAGGCGACGGGCAGCGAGGCGGCTTCCGCGAAACTGACGCCATCGGGGATGCGGATCAGCTGATGGGCGCGGACGCGGCAAAGTTCCGCCAAGCCGCCGTCCACGGTCTCGCCCTGCAACCCGCCCTCGACCCGGTTGATGGGATCGACAAGGACCCGCTCGCCGACCGACCAGCCTTCGACGCCGGGTCCGAGTTCGGCGATTTCGCCGGCGACATCGAGCCCCGGAATCACCGGCAGACCAAGCTTAATTCCCGGCATGCCGTTCCTCGTGAAGACGTCGTGGTAGTTCAGCGAAGACGCCCTGACGCGGATCAGCGCGTCGCCCGGACCGATTTCGGGATCGCGATAATCGGTTTCGAAGATCAGCTTGTCCTGGCCACCGTGTTCGTAAAGGACGACCGCTTTCATCGCCGTGCCTGCCTCTCTGCTGGATTGAATCGTAGGCGAATTTAGGTCGGGCGGGGCGATCCGTCCATGCGGCTTTGGCGGTTAACCCAAAATTTTATCTCCGATCCGCTCCAGGCAACGCGATCAATCAGTTCACGATCGCCTTGAAATCGCCCAGCATGGTATCGACGTAACTTAACAATTCTGGCTCGAACTCTTCCGAGATCGATATCAAGGTTCGCCGGCGATCGCGCGGGTCCGTCGCTTTGCTGACGATCCCAAGAACGGTAAGTATCGCAACACAACGAATAGCCGTGCTTTTCGAGAGGTCGAGGCTCAGATAAATATCGGAGACCGAAACCATTCGACCGGACATGTTTCCCGATGCGATGAAAAAAATAATGTCCCACAAAATGATGAATAGGTATTTCTCACGCCTTTTTGATGTAAATCCTTGAAAATCAACCGTCTTACTAGAAAGAATTTGCTCTTGCCGGGATCTGATCTGCTTGAATTGAGCCAGAAATCTGGCGCGTGTTTCATTCGGAGCCGTCATCTTGGCTCCGACCAAGTATATGAATACCACCCTACGGATAGTTTCACCGCACCCCTCCCCAGGTAGCCACGGCGCTCAAACATGAGACGAATTGCTCGGATTATGCCTACACATCGACGGGAATGAGAAAAAAGAAATATTGGGTCGCGCTGGATACCTAATTGGTTAATGGTAATATAGTAGGGATCAAGAATTTGTCACGTCTTTGCCAGCTTAATATTCAATGCCGCGACGCAACGGTCTCCGATCCGTGATCGCACGGAAATTAAGGCTAGTCGAGCGATCCAGCAAGAGTATCCGCCCGCATGAACCGGGCGCGTTCATGGGATTTAACGAAGTGCAAAAACCGATCGAGCATCCGTAGCCGACCCGGATGGCCGATCAATTGTACGTGAAGGGTGCCGTGATAGAAGGCGCCGGCGCGGTCCTCGTAAAGCCCGGTGAACTCCTCCCGCCAAATCGCCTCGACCTGAGCCGCGGCGTGGGGGATGCGGCCGGGCAAGGCGCCGTACAGGAAATACGGGGCGTCGGCCAAGTGCCAATGGACCGGCAATTCGACGATCGGCAGGGCGGTGCCGTCGCGCGTCAACCGGTAGGGCCGCGAGCGGTCCTGATAGTTGGTCGAGACCTCGACGGCGGCTTCGAGCATGAGGTCAATCGAGTGTTCCGTGAATTCCCACGACGGCGAACGCCAGGTGCGGGGGCGTTCGCCGATGACGGTTTCCAAGGCATCGATGCCGCCGACGAGTTCTTCTCGCTCTTCCTCGCGCGACATGCCGACGACCGATTTATGGCCGTGGCCGTGACTGCCGATCTCATGGCCGCGGTCGTGTATGCGGCGCACCGCGTCGGGATATTTCTCGGCCGTGATCCCCGGCACGAAGAAGGTCGTTACCACGCCATGTGTGTCCAGAAGGTCGAGCAAGGGGGCCAAGCCTTCGTGGATCGCGTAGGCGCCGTGGGAGAGAAGAACCGGACGATGTTCGCCGGGTTCGATCTTGTTCAGCCAGATCGCCTCGGCGTCGAGACAAATGCCGAAGACCACGGGGAAAGTCGTCATGTCGGTCTCCCGAAGCTAGGGTTTGAAAAAAGCGGCGAGCCGAAGGGCGGTCTCTTCGGCCAGTTCCTCCGCCAGGAAGTGGCCGCAGGGGAGCCCTTCGCCTTCGACCTTTTCCGCCCAGTCTTGCCAGATCTCGACGACGGCACGTCGCTTGTGCGGGCGGCCGCCCTCTCCCCAAAGTGCTAGTACGGGACAGGATATCTTGCGGCCGGCCTCGCGGTCGGCGGCGTCGAATTCGCAATCGAGGGTCGCCCCCGCCCTGTAGTCCTCGCAGCAGGCGTGGATGGCGGCGGGGTCTGCGAAGCAACGAAGATACTCCGCCATCGCTTCCGGCGCGAAGGTGCCGGTGTCGCCGGCCCAGGTGCCGAGGCAGTTCCGCAGAAAATATTCCGGGTCGGCGCCGATCAGGCGTTCCGGGAAGGGTTTCGGCTGGGCCAGGAAATACCAATGATAGGAACCAAGCGCGGCTCCCTTGGTGACCCGCTCGAACTGTTCCAAGGTCGGCACGATATCGAGAACGGCGAGCTTCTCGACCCGTTCCGGGTGATCCAGCGCCAAACGATAGGCGACCCGGCCGCCCCGGTCGTGACCGGCGAGATTGAAGCGCTCGAAACCGAGCGAGGCCATGACCTCGACCATGTCTCGCGCCATGACCCGCTTCGAATAGTTCATGTGATCGTCATCGCCTTGGGGTTTTTCGCTGTCGCCGTAGCCCCTCGTATCGGGGCAGACGACGGTGAAGTCCTCGGCCAGGCGGGGTGCGATCTTGTGCCATTTGGCGTGGGTTTGCGGGAATCCATGCAACAGCAGCAAGGGTGGGCCCGAACCGCCGATACGGAGGTTGATCTCGACGCCGTCCCCGGCGATCCGGCGCGTCGTGAATCCTTCGAACATCGTGGTTTCCTCCAAGTCAGAGACTGAGGTTCGACCCGGCGTCAGGAATTCATCACCAGGGCGCCCGTCTCGAGCATCGCATCGATCGCATCGTCCTTGAGCCCGACATCCCGTAGGATCTCCCGACCGTGCTCGCCCAGTCCCGGCGCGGGACCGTCGGCCTCGGCCCTTTCGCCGTCGAACCAGAGCGCCTGATGCGCCACATCGACCGGGCCGACGCCCGGCTGATCAATCTGGCGAAGGCCGCCCAACGCCACGACCTGCTTGTCGTCGCGAACCCGATCCAGCGTGTTGACCGGGGTTGCCGGCGCGCCCTTCGCCTGCATGACATCCGCGACTTCGTCCATCGTGCGCGCGGCGACGAAACCCTCGATGATGGGAAGCAATTCGGCACGATTTGCGACCCGGTCGGGATTGCTCTTGAATCTGGGATCTGTCGCCAGCTCGGGCCGGCCCATCGCGTCGGCTACGCAGCCGAAAAGCCGATCGTTCAGCGCCGCGATCACCACGTCCCCATCTTTGGCGGGGAAGGCCTGATAGGGACAGAAATCGGGATGACCCGAGCCCATTCGCCCGGTCGGCTCGCCCCGGAATTGCAGCGAGGGCCACATATATGAAAGCGCCGATACCTGGCCCTCGAGGAGCGATGTTTGGACCAAACTTCCTTGGCCGGTCCGGGCCTTGTCGTGGATCGCCGCAACAATGCCGAGGGCGGCGTATAGAGCGGCCGTGAAGTCCATCATCGGGCCACCGATCCGCGCCGGTGGGCCGCCTTCATGCCCCATCATGCTCATCTGCCCCGAGAAGGCCTGAATGAACATATCCATCGCGGGCTCGCCGACTCGCGGACCCTTGTGGCCGAAACCCGAGATGGCGCAATAGATAATTTCGGGATTGCGCACCTTGATCGCCTCATAGCCTACGCCGAGCCGGTCGGAGACGCCTGGCCGGAAATTCTCCAGCACGACGTCGGCCTCGGCGCAGATATCGAGATAGGCGGAGACCGCCGCCGGCTGTTTCATGTCGAGGGAAATGCTGCGTTTCGAGCGGTTCATCGCGGCGTTGAAGCCGGCGAAATCGGTGCCGGGCTTGAACGGCGCATATCGCCTTGTCTCATCGCCTTGCGGCGGCTCGACCTTGATCACGTCGGCGCCAAGGTCGCTCAGCAGAAGTGCCGCGTAGGGGGCCGCGACGACGGCGGCGAATTCGACGACTTTGATCCCTTGCAACGGTCGGCGCATGGTAACTCCCGGATGGTGCGGACAAGTGAATTCGTGTCCGAACGTAAGTTAGACCCGACCGGGCGTGCTCCAAGCGCCCGGTCGGTCCGGTCTCTTCATGGTGACATCCGGGGCGGGGCATCTAGATTAGTGGTGCAGCGGTTTCCGGACCGCCGACCGCTTTTTGGCAAGCTTTGATTTGAAGGTAGGTGGACATGTCGATCGTGCTAACAGAGGAACAGGAATCGATCCGCCAGACGGTCGAACGCGTCTGCATGGAGTTCGAGGACGACTACTGGCTGGAGCATGACAAGACCGGCGATTTTCCGGAGGAATTCTACCGCGCCATGGCCGATGGCGGCTGGCTCGGCATCGCCATGCCGGAGGAATACGGCGGGGCCGGGCTCGGCGTCACCGAAGCCGGCCTGATGATGCACACCGTCGCCAAGACGCGCGGCGGGTTCAGTGCCGCCTCGGCAATCCATCTCAATATTTTCGGGCCGCATCCGATCGTCGTCTTCGGCAACGAGGAACAGAAGTCGCGGTTTCTACCCGCGCTGATCCAAGGCAAGATTAAATCCTGCTTCGGGGTGACCGAGCCCAACTCCGGCCTCGACACTGCCAGCCTGCAGACCCGCGCCGAGCGGAACGGCAACGGTTACGTCATCCACGGCCGCAAGATCTGGACCTCGACCGCCCAGGAGGCCGACAAGATCCTGATCATCGCCCGCACCACGCCCCAGGACCAATGCGAGAAGCGGATCGACGGGCTCAGCCTGTTCTTCACCGATCTCGATCGGAAATACTGCGATGTCCGCGAGATCCCGAAGATGGGCCGCCACGCGGTCGATTCCAACGAGGTCTTCATCGACGGCCTGCCGGTGCCGCTCGAGGATCGCATCGGCGAGGAAGGCAAGGGCTTCCGCTATCTCCTGCATAGCCTCAACCCGGAGCGGATATTGGTCGGCATGGAGGCCGTCGGGATCGGCCAGCAGGCGCTGGAGCGCGCCGCCAAATACGCCCAGGACCGGATCGTCTTCAACCGCCCGATCGGACAGAACCAGGGCATCCAGCATCCCCTGGCCGAGTGCTGGATGGAGCTCGAGGCGGCCTATCTGATGGGCATGCACGCGGCCGGTCTCTACGACGCCGGCGAGGAATGTGGCGCCCAGGCAAATGCCTCGAAGTACCTCGGCGCCGAGGCCGGGTTCAAGTCCTGCACCCAGGCGGTGATGACCCATGGCGGCATGGGCTATGCCAAGGAATTCCACGTCGAACGCCTGCTCCGCGAGGTAATGATCTCGCGGATCGCCCCCGTCAGCCCGCAAATGATCTTGAACTATATCGCCGAGCGCGTTCTCGAACTGCCGCGCTCCTACTGAACGAAAGAAACGCCATGTCGAATTTGGAAGTCATCGGTCTTGGAAAATTTTGGCAGGACTATGAAGTCGGGCAGATGTTCCAGACCATCGGTCGGACCATCACCGAGACCGATCTGGTTAATTTCATCAGCTGCACCGGCATGACCGAGGTCATGTTCAACAACCTCGAATACATCAAGGAGCATTCGGCGGTCAACGGGCGCGCGGTGCCGGGGGCCCTCGTTTATGCCACGGCCGAGGGGCTTTTGGTGCAATCGACGATGCAGCATACCGGCCTCGCCTTTCTCAACATGGAACTCAATGTTGAGGGGCCGACCTTCGTCAATGACACCATCCATGTCGAGGTCGAGGTGCTGGAGGTTCGTCAGGCCTCGAAGGGCAATCGCGGGCTGGTCCGCACCCGAAACGAGGTCAAGGATCAGAACGGCGACACCAAGATCTGGTACACGCCGCTCCGCCTCGTTCAGGGGCGCTAGGCGATGAGCGCCGAGGCGGGCTTCCAACTGCCCCAGCGCGAGGGCAAGCCGCGTAAACGCGGGCTCACCACGATGATCGATTTCGGCCCCGACGAGATGGGCTGGACCGGCGGGACCGAGGGCATCGTCAGTCTACTCGACTGTGCCGCCGAGTATATCGATGACGCCAAGATCTACGCCCTCAACGGCTTGCTGTTGCCGGAGGACGCGGTGCGAAAGTCGGCGGCGATCTATCGGGACTATGATTGCCATCCCTTCGCAGGCGGCATGCTGTTCGAATACGCCTATGCGAAGGGCGAGCTGGACGCGCTGGAATCGCTGCTACGGCGGGTCGAGTTGATGGGGTTCGAAGTCTCGGAAAACTACATCACCCTTGAGGATGACGAGCGGAAGGGCCTGATCGAGCGCTTTCAGAAAGCGGGGTTCGAGATTGTCTACGAATTCGGCCGCAAGGCGCCGACCGAGCCGATGAAGCTCGAGGAACTGGGCGCTGTTATCCATTCGGTGGCGGAATGCGGGATCGACCACGTCATCGTCGAGCAAAGCGAGATCGACATGCTGGCGGAGACCTCGCCAACGGCAATGGCCGAACTTCGCCGGCAGAACTGGTTCGACCGGGTCGTCATCGAGGCCGACCCCTACCGCTTTCCGGAGCAGCATGTGGAGCTGATCGGCGCCTTCGGTGCCGACGTCAATCTCTGCAATATCGCGCCGGGGCAGGTGCTTCGCCTGGAGGGATTGCGCCGCGGCATCGGCCGCGCGGTGGGCTATTCGATCATGGATGGTCTGATTTGACTTGATTGGCGCCTGGACTGCATCCGATCAATCTTGAATCAGGCTAACCCTTGCGGCCGTTCAGGAAGTAGGTCTCGATCTCGCCCTTGCCGCGGATATTCATGATGCCCCGCGATTCCAATTCGAACCGGGGTGCCAGGATATCGGCCATCTCCGCCGAGACGTGAATCCGCCCTGGTTCGCTATAGGATTCGAAGCGCGCCGCCATGTTCACCGTATCGCCCCAAATATCATAGAGAAACCGGTGCTCGCCGATGATACCGGCGACGACGGGACCGGTTTGCAGGCCGATCCGCATCTGGAACTTCGGATCGATCCCGGTGTTGATCTCCTCGACCGCGGCCAGCATGCCGAGCGCCATCTCGGCCATCGCCTCGACATGGTTCTCGATCGGTTTGGGCACGCCGCCGACCGCCATATAGGCGTCGCCGATCGTTTTCACCTTCTCGACACCAAGATCCGCCGCCAACGTGTCGAAACGCGAAAACAGCGCATTCAAATTCTCGACCAGCTGCTGCGGCGAAAGACTCGCCGAAATCTTGGTGAATCCAACGAGGTCGGAAAACAGCACGGTCGCCGCGTCGAACCGGTCGGCGATGCTGTCCTCGCCCCGGTGCATGCGCTCCACCACTTCGGCCGGCAGGACCCGCAACAGCAGGTTCTCCGTTTCCGCCTTGGCGGATTGGAGCGCCACTTCGGCCGCTTTCTTGTCGGTAATATCGCGAATGATCCCGCTGAAATAAAATTCGTCCTGGATCGACCAGTGGGAGAGCGACATTTCCAGCGGAAACACCTCGCCGTTCTTGCGCAATCCGCGAATTTCCACCGGCTTGTCGGCGTATTTGTGCTCGCCCTTGATGCTCGCGCGCTTCACGCCCTCGACATGCAGGCCATAAAGGTCGTCCGGGATGAGCTGGTCGAGGTTCTTGCCGACCATCTCCTCCTCGGAATAGCCGAAAATGCGTTCGGCACCCTTGTTCCAGGCGACGATGGTGGCGTTGCTGTCGATCGAAATGATGGCGTCGTTCGCGGAATCGGCGAAGGAGCGGAGATGCTCCTCGCTCTCGCGAATGCGTTCGACCGCTCGTTTCAGTTCGCTGATATCGAGGCGCAAGAGGACGGTGCCGCCGTCCGGCATATCGTAATGGCGGAACGACATCCAATCGCCGTTGGCTAGACGCACTTCATGCTCGGCGTCACCCTCGCGGAAGGCCGCCAGGCGGCGGGCCACCACTGCATCGGCGGAAAGTCCCTCTCTCGCGAAATAGTTCTTGTCGACGGCGGCTCGGACGACATCCTCAAGCCGCATGCCGGGTTCGAAGCCGTCGGTGTATTCGCCAAGATACTTGTCGTTGCAAACGAGGAGCCGGTCATCCGCATCGTAAATCGCCAGCCCTTCCTCCAGATACTCGATGGCCTCGAGAAGGAATTTGTTTTGCAGATCAGCCGGTGCGGTCTCGGCCCCGTCGACGCGGCGTTCCAGTGCTTCGATCTCATCTACGAGATCGGCTTTCTTCATCTTCAGTCGACGGTCGCGGGATTTTCCTAGGTCGGTCATCATGCGCCTTCCGACAATACCGGTGTACGGGAGCAAGGCGCGGTAAGTATATCAATAAACCGCCAAGCGTCGAATATCGCGGTGGAACAATGCGTTCAGGTTTTCTTCGCCCGAACCTTGAACGTCCCCTGCGCGGTTGCCAGCAGGGTTCCGGTCGCGATGTCGATCACGCGGGATTGCGCGAAGTAGATCGACCGGCCGAGGCGTACCAACTCCCCCTCGGCGGCGAGGCGCTCGGAGTAGAGGGCGGCGATGAAATTCGTATTGAGGGAGATGGTGACCGAATCCACCGCGCCGGCACGGCCGTGAACCCCCGCATAGAGGCAGGCGATATCCAAAAGACCCATCAGGATGCCGCCATGAGTATAGGAATCCCGGCTGTTGCGATGGCGATCCTGGACATCCATCTCGAAGCGGACGTGCTTCTCGTCCCACGCGACCATCTCGTAACCCAGCATTTGATGGAAATTGTCGTCGCGGGGGCCGGTGTAATCGGGAAAGTCCATGCCTGTCCTCGTTGAATTGGGTGGGTCGGCAAGGAATTTATCCGGCTGCGGGAGGCGAGCCCAGCCTTTCCCGAAAGAACCCTTCGTTGCAGGGAGCCCTACTAGCTATACCTCTTATACGGATTGGTTCATGATACGCTAATATTCCAAAGGTCGTAGGCGGGAAGGTCGACGAAGCGGGATCGGGTGGCATGAGACGAAAATCACATTTCTATTTGCTCGCGCCGTTGGCGTTCGCTCTGGCATCGTGCCAGGCGGAGAAGCCGACGCTTTCGCTGGAGAAGGCGAAGCAAGTCACGGCAAAGTTCGAAAGCACGTCTTTCACGCCGCCGCCCCGAACGATCGACGACATCACCGCCATTCTCGATGCGCAGAAACCCGATCCCGAAAAGATTACCGCGCTGAAGGTGAAGGCGAGTGCGGATCCGCCTAGGGGTGCGAGTGCGGCGGAACTGATCGAGTTCCATTATCACCGCGCCCACGCGCGAATGTCCATCGGACGATCGGTCGACGCTCTCGCAGACGGCAGGGCGGCGTATCGATACTATTCGCGGACGGGCGCTTCCAATATCCGCAGGGGTGTTGTCTCGACACTCGGGCTCCTCGAACGTCAATTCGGCAATCATCGGACCGCGGTGGAGTTCAATCAACGTCTCGTCAGGTTACATCCCAGTATATTTTCTGAGCGGGGGTTGTTTTGGGCATATCTCGATGGCGGCAACATAAGGCGCGCAAAGGAAACCAAGGCCCGGATTGTCGACATCGCTTCCGATATGGCGCTAAGACAGAATGATAAGCCCCGCGCGATTGCGGCGGTAATAAGGGCCCAGGTGGAAGCGGAATTTTTCGAAGCGGAAGGGCGCTGGCGGGAAGCGGAACCGTGGCGCCGCAAGCAGATTGTAGCGGCGGTTCGTTTTCACTCGGTAGAGCCGAACTTTCCGCGTCGCGTGGAGTTTTATGTCCGTGGTCTAACTGCGATAAACCTGATGCGACAAGGCCGGCTCCTTGAAGCAGAATCGATGGCCCGGGAGGCCCTCCTCGGCAGCTTAAAGCATTTGGGGGTTACCGGTCTCATCTCAAGTCAATTGGTCGGGATGTTGTCGAGTATCGTCCGAGCGCAGGGGCGCGCCCCGGATGCCGTCGCCCTGGCGAAATACGCTGTTCAGGCTTCCGAGAAAGCGGGAACGCCCCGTGGATCCCTTTCTCGGGCCCGCCTTCGCTTTCTGCTAATCGAGGCTCTTGCATCGAACGGAAATTGGGCGGAAGTGGTTCGGGAATTCGAAAGCCTCCGCGCCGATATGAAAATGAACAGCGCGTTGTTCAAGAAGCTGTTGGATGATCAGGTTTATATTCCGATCGCGCTCGTGCGCGTCGGCCGGCCTTCCGAAGCGATGCAATTGCTGGAGTCTACCCTTGCGGCGAAAGTGAAACGCTTGAGATCGGGACATTTTCAGACTGCGGAATCGATTGCCGCCTTGGGGATGGCGCAGGCCGCGTCGGGAAAGAAAAGAAAGGCCCTCACAGCGTTCCGGAATTCAATTCCGGTCCTACTCGACACCTCCCGCCAGATTGATAGAGAGCAATCGACGAAAACGGATAGTGCTAGGCGGCTGGCTTATTTCCTGGAATCCTATATCGGTGTTCTTGCTTCGTCATGGGAAGCCGCGACCTCCCAATCGGAAAAATTGGAGCTGGCCGCCGAAGCGTTTCAAATGGCCGACATCGCCCGGTCGCGTAGCGTCCGGCGGGCGCTCGACCAGTCGGGGGCTCGGGCGGCGGCGGGCGATCCCGAATTGATCGACCTCGTGAGGCGCGAACAGGATGCGCGAAAGCAGATCTCGGCGTTCTATGGACGGCTGACCAACGTTTTGTCGTCGCCGACGGACCAGCAGGACAAAGCGACCCTCCGCGGGTTGCGGGGTCGGATCGAGGAACTGGCCCTGGCGCAATCCGCCCTGGCGGAAGAGATCGAGGTGCGCTTTCCGGAATATGCCAACCTAGTCAACCCGAAACCGCTCGGCCTCGACGATATTCGACGATCGCTCGGGTCCGACGAGGCGATCATCGCGACTTATGTGGGCGCGGATCGAAGCTTCGTCTGGGCGCTCCCGAAGCAGGGGCCGCTCGCCTTTGCCGCGGTCAAGCTCGGCCGGGCCGAACTGAGGGGGATGGTCGACCGGCTGCGTGCCGCCTTGGTCCCGAATGCGGTGACCTTGGGGGATATCCCCGCCTTCGACATCGCTTTGGCGCACGATCTCTATCGACGGCTTTTGCAACCGATCGAGCCCGGCTGGCGACAATCCAAGAGCATTTTGATGGTCGCGGACGGCCCCTTGAGCTATCTGCCTTTCTCCCTGCTGCCGACCAAGGCCGTGAGCCTGCCGGCCGAGGGCGGTGCTTTGTTCCAGAACTACCGCGAGGTGCCGTGGCTGGTGCGCCGGCACGCGGTCACCGTGTTGCCCTCGATCGCCTCTCTCTCCGCGTTGCGGGCACTTCCGCCGCCGACTAGCAACCGGCGCGCCTTCGTCGGTTTCGGCGATCCCTATTTCAATGTCGAGCAGATGGCGTCTGCGGCCGCGACGAGCGCTCCAACGACCTTGTTGGCGTCACGCGGCGGCAAGATCAAGATCAGGGGCATTCGCACCAGCCTGAAGGGCGATCTAGATGACAAGAGGGTCGCCTCGAGCGAGCTCGCGCAATTGCAGCGATTGCCGGACACCGCTACGGAAGTGCGCTCGATCGCGCGGGTCCTCGGCGTCGACGCGGGGACGAGCGTGTTTGTCGGGCGACGCGCCAGCGAGGGGCGGGTGAAAAGCATGGACTTGTCCAAGACGAAGGTGCTGGCCTTTGCCACCCACGGGTTGATACCGGGCGATTTGAACGGTCTCGCGCAGCCGGCGCTGGCCTTGTCGGCGCCCGCGGTGACGGGCGAGGCGGGCGAGGACGGCCTATTGACGATGGGTGAGGTGTTGGGTCTGCGACTGGATGCGGATTGGGTAGTGCTGTCGGCCTGCAACACTGCCGCCGCCGAGGCGCCGGTGCAGAGGCGTTCTCCGGGTTGGGTCGTGCCTTCTTCTACGCCGGGACGCGGGCAATCCTGGTGACGAATTGGCCGGTCGAGACGACCTCCGCGCGGGCACTCACCACGGCTTTGTTTCGGGAACACGCCGGGAATAAGACTCTGACCCGCGCCGCGGCAATGCGTCGCGCCATGCTTTCGCTCATCGATGGGGACGGCCCGAAGGACGCCTCGGGCCGGATCGTATTTTCCTATGCGCATCCCATCTTTTGGGCTCCATTCTCGCTGGTCGGAGATCCTGGCCGCGGGTCTGCCGCCATAAATTGACGAGTGCTTAGACGGGGGCGAAGTCGCCATTGAGCCGGAGCTTTCCTTGCATGCGCTCACCGATCCCGTATCATGCGGGTTCGATCCGATGGTCAATTCATTAACCCCCTGGAATCAGGGGCGGGTTGGGTGTTAGCTAACAGGGAGGAAGAGCGGTGAAAACGCGAATTTTCGCAATTGCGGCGGCGGCGGTGCTTCTGGCGGCGCCGGCGGTTGATGCCAAATCGGTCAAAATCGGATTCGTCACCACGTTGACAACGCCGGCCGGGGTCATCGGTCGGGACATGCGGGACGCCGTCAATCTCGCGGTCGAGCATATCGGCGGCAAGATGGGCAATCTCGACGCCCAGGTGATCTTCGAGGATGACGGTTTCAAGCCGGAGACCGGCAAGCAAAAGACCGACAAGCTGGTCAAGCAGGACAATGTCGATTTCGTGACCGGATACATCTGGTCGCACGTGCTTCTGGCCTCGCGGAATTCGGTACTGAAGGCGGGCAAATTCCTGATCAGTTCGAATGCCGGTCCCTCGCAGCTCGCGGGCAAGAGCTGCCACAAGAACTTTTTCTCAACCTCCTGGCAGAACGATCAGACGCCGATGGCGCTGGGCGAGGTGCTGAACCAGAAGGGGGTCAAGTCGATCTACGTCATGGCGCCCAACTATGCCGCCGGAAAGAACATGGTCGCCGGCGTCGAGCGCACCTTCAAGGGCAAGATCCTCGGCAAGGACATGACCAAATGGGGCAAGGACGCGCAGCTCGACTTCTCGGCCGAACTCGCCAAGGCCAAATCCTCGGGTGCGGAAGGCCTGTTCATCTTCTACCCCGGCAAGGCCGGCGGTGCCTTCATCAAGCAGTACATGCAGGCGGGTCTCGCCGATAAGATCGCCCTCTATTCGGTCTTCACGGTCGACTCGCTCAGCCTGCCGAAGTTCCAGAAGGCGAAGATGAAAGGCGTTCTGGGGTCCCTCATGACGCAGTTCTGGGCGCCCGATCTGGATACGCCGCAGAACAAGAAGTTCGTTTCCGGCTTCAAAAAGAAATACGGCCGCTATCCGTCCTTCTACGCGGCCCAGAGCTATGACGCGATCTTCTTCATCAAGAGCGCGGTCGAGGCCGTCGGCGGCAACCTGAAAGATATGGACGGGATGCGGGCCGCGATGATGAAGGCCAACTACCCGTCGGTGCGCGGGAAATACAGTTACGGCAACAACCATTTCCCGATCCAGAACTTCTATCTCCGGGAAGCCGCGGTAGATGCGGACGGGAATTGGACGACCAAGATCGTCAAGACCGTCTATACCGGCCATCAAGATACCTACGCCAAGACCTGCAAGCTGAAGTGAGGTCGGGCCCGAGGTAAGGCGACGCGGCGAGAGCGTTTCGGTCTCTCGCCGCGTCGTTCGTTTCGGCGCCGCCAAGCGACGTTTGGGACCCCGCCATGGATTGGATCCTCTTCGCCACCCAGCTCCTGAACGGGCTTCAGCTCGGTGTGCTGCTGTTCCTGCTGGCGGCGGGTCTGACGCTCGTCTTCGGCATCATGGACTACATCAACCTGGCGCATGGCTCGCTCTACATGGTCGGCGCCTATTTTTGCGCCACCGCGACGGATTGGACGGGCTCCTTCGCACTTGGTGTGCTGATTGCCCTGCCGCTGACCTTTCTGGTCGGCGTCGCGGTCGAGATGGTTGTCGCCCGGCCGCTTTATGAACGGGATCACCTGGATCATGTGCTGGCGACGTTCGGCGTCATCCTGTTTTTCGATGCCTTGGTTCACCTCGTTTGGGGACCCGAAGGGTATGCCATCGCGTTGCCGGAAGTACTCGACGGGCGTGTGACGCTTCTTCCCGGTGTCGAGTTTCCGACCTATCGCGTGCTGATCATCGCGGTGGGGCTCGTGGTGGCGGTGGGGCTCTACGTGATTGTCGGTTTTACAAGGGTCGGCATGCTGATTCGCGCCGGAGCTTCGAACCGGCGGATGCTGGGCGCGCTCGGCATCAATGTCGATCTTCTCTTCACCTTCGTCTTCGCTGGGGGCGCCGTTCTGGCCGGTCTCGCGGGATTGATGATCGCCCCCATTACCGAGGCCAATATCGGCATGGGCAACGATATTCTGATCGTGGCATTCGTGGTCATCATCATCGGCGGGATCGGCTCCATTCGCGGTGCCTTCATCGCCGCCATCCTGGTCGGTCTGATCGATACCATGGGCCGATCCTTTCTCGACGATCTGATGAAGCTGTTCCTCACCGATCAAAACGCCGAGACGGCGGCGCCCGCGATCTCGGCAATGCTGATCTACGTCCTGATGGCGGCCATCCTGACCTTCCGTCCCCAGGGGCTCTTCCCGCCGAAGGTGCGTTAGGGAATGGTCGTGCCGAGTCTGAACGTCCGGAACGGGGTCATTGGGGCGGCCCTTCTGGTTCTTGTGGCGATGCCGCCGCTGGCCGGGCTTGCGGGCCAACTTTTCCTGCTCGATATCGTCATGCGGATCATGTGCCTGGCCCTCGCCGCGGTCAGCCTCAACCTGATTATGGGGTACGGCGGCATGATCAGCTTCGGCCACGCCGCCTATCTCGGCATCGGCGCCTATGCGATCGGCATTCCCGCCTATTACGAAATATACGACGGCTTCCTGCAGATTCCGCTCGCGGTCGGCCTGTCGGCCTTGTTCGCGCTGATCACGGGGGCGCTTTCGCTGCGGACCAGGGGCGTCTATTTCATCATGATCACCCTGGCCTTCGCGCAGATGATGTTCTTCACCATCGTCAGCATCGAGGAATACGGCGGCGACGATGGCCTCGTCATCGATACCAAGAGCGAGTTCGCGGGCCTCGTCGATCTCGAGGAGACCAATACCCTCTATTACCTGATCCTGGTTTGCCTGCTTGGCGGAATCTATCTCGTCAAACGGCTTGTCGATTCGCGCTTTGGCCTGGCGATCCGAGGCACCAAGGGCAACGAAGAACGAATGCGCGCGCTCGGTTTCAACACCTATCTCTATCGCCTTCTCTGCTATGTCGTTGCGGGCGCGATGTGCGGATTGGCGGGGGCGCTGCTCGGGAATTTCACCGGCTTCATCAGCCCCGAGATGATGGATTGGACACGCTCGGGCGAGTTGATCTTCATGGTCGTCCTCGGCGGGACCGGCAGTCTGTTCGGACCGCTATTCGGTGCCGCCGCCTTTCTCATCCTGGAGGAAGTTCTGTCGGCGTTCACGATCTATTGGCAGATAATTTTCGGTCCGATACTTGTGCTGGTCGTCCTTTTCGGCCGGCGCGGGATTGACGGTTTGCTCGACGTTTGGAGTCGTGATGACTGACGTGGTTCTCTCGATCAGCGGTCTCAGGAAAAGCTTCGGCGGCATCGTCGCGGTCGATGGGATCGATCTCGATCTTCGTGACGGCGAGGTACATGCGGTGATCGGGCCCAATGGCGCGGGTAAGACGACTGTGATCGCGCAGTTGGGCGGGGCGCTTCCATCGGATGCGGGCGAGATTGTCTTCAGGGGGCGCCGAATTACCTGGCTTGCCGACCACGAACGCGCGCGTCTCGGTATCGCGCGGTCGTTCCAGATCACGAGTATATTTCCCGAACTATCCGTGCTCGCGAATGTCGCTTTGGCGGCGCAAGCCCGTCAGGGGCCGTCCTATTTCCGAATGTGGCGCACGGTGCGGGGCGATTCCGCACTTTCGGAACCGGCCCTCGCGGCACTTCAACGAGTGGGACTCGAAGGCGATCCTTATCGACCGGCCGGCATTCTGTCCCATGGCGAGCACCGGCAACTCGAAATCGCGATGGCGCTGGCGACCGAACCCTCGATCCTTCTGCTCGATGAACCGATGGCCGGGATGGGGGCCGAGGAATCGTCCCGGATGGTCGACCTCATAAGGTCCCTGAAGAACGGTCATGCCATCCTGCTTGTCGAGCACGATATGGATGCCGTCTTCGCGCTCGCGGACCGGGTGACGGTGATGGTCAACGGCCGCGTCATCCGTACCGGCGCCCCCGCCGAGGTTCGCGCGGATGCGGCGGTGCGGCGGGCCTATCTTGGCGAAGGGAGCATTGGCGATGCTTGAGGTCGCCGGCATCGAGACGTTTTACGGCGCTAGTCAGGCGCTGTTCGGCGTCGATCTGGAAGTCGGTGCCGGCGAGGTGGTGACCTTGATGGGTCGGAACGGCATGGGCAAGACGACCACGCTGCATTCGATCATGGGTTTGACGCCCATTGGCGCCGGCCGAATTCTCGTCGAGGGGCAGGCGGTCGATCGCTGGCCGGCCTATCGGATCGCCCGGACAGGACTCGCCTTGGTACCGGAGGGCCGGCAGGTCTTTCCCAACCTGACGGTTTGGGAAAATCTCGTGGCGACGGCGGCGCGGCGCGATGGGCGGGATTCGGTCTGGTCGGTCGACCGCATCTTCGAGATGTTTCCCGAACTCGCCGAACGGCGGACGAGCTTTGGTAGTGTCCTCTCCGGCGGCGAACAGCAGATGCTGGCGATCGGCCGTGCATTGATGACGAACCCGCGACTTCTCGTCCTCGACGAGGCGACGGAAGGATTGGCGCCGTTGATTCGCGCCCGGATTTGGGCCTGTCTCGAGGAATTGAAGGCGTCGGGACAGGCGATCCTCCTAGTCGACAAGAATGTCGAGGATCTGACGCGAATCGCCGATCGACACTACATCATCGAGAAGGGACGCATCGTCTGGAACGGGGAATCCGAGGGGCTTCGGGCAGAATCAACGCTGCTCGACCGGTATCTCGGTGTGTAAAGTTCATTAAAACTGGCCTGGAGCATGCATAGCAGGGGTTATCTGGGATTGTCGTGGGACGAATCTGTGTATAAGAACTCCGTTATGCGCAATCGGTTCTCATTCCTATTTTTGGGCGTGCTTCTGCTGTTCATCGCGCCGGCATCGTCGATGAACCTGGCGCCGGCCACTGGGCGAAACCTGAATTTCACGGTGTTCCGGGACGGGTCGCCGATCGGCTATCATCGCTTTGAATTTCACCAGGAAGGCGACAAGCTTCAGGTCGATATCGATGTCGATCTCAAGGTGAAGGCACTGTTCGTCACGGCCTTTCGGTTCAAGCATGTCGCGCGGGAGGAATGGCGCGACGGCCGGCTATTGCGCATGGAATCGGAAACCGATGATGACGGCGAGCCCTATGACGTGAAGGTATCTCGGGTGGGCCAGGGCTTGATGGTCGAGGTGAACGGCAAACGCTATCTGGCGCCCGGCGATATTCTGCCATCGAACCTGTGGAATCCGGATGTTCTCAGCCGGGACAAATTTCTTCACCCCATCCTCGGCAAGGTGATGCCGCTCGAGGTCGAGAAGCTCGGCAGCCGGGAGGTCGCCGTCAATGGCAGCGGCAAGGTGACCGCGGACGGCTTTCTCATTGCCTCCGGCGAGGCGTTCCGGCGGAATCTTTGGTTCGGCGATCGGGGCGAACTGGTTTCCGTGATGTGGCAGGCGTCCGACGGTTCAACGATTACCTATCACCTCGAAGACAGCGCCGAAAACTAGGTCTCTTTTAATCGCGCAGTTTGAAGCGCTGAATCTTGCCCGTCGCGGTCTTCGGCATCTCGTCGCGGAATTCGATCCAGCGCGGATACTTGTAGGCCGCCAGCTTGTCGCGAACATGCGACTGTAGTTCCTCCGCGAGCCCGTCCGACGCCGCGTGGCCCGGCGCCGGCACGATAAAGGCCTTCGGTTTGATCAATTTATCCTGGTCGGGATGGCCGACGACGGCGGCTTCCAGCACCGCTTCGTGCTCCATCAAGGCCCCTTCGACCTCGAAGGGCGAGACGTAGATGCCGCCGACCTTCAGCATGTCGTCGGCGCGCCCGCCATAGATATAGTAGCCCTCCTCGTCGACCGTGTACTTATCGCCGGTCCGCGTCCAAGCCCCCTTGAAGGTCTCGCGGCTTTTCTCGCGTTGGTTCCAATACATAATGGCACTGGTCGGGCCGGAGACCTCCAGATGACCAAGCTCACCCCGTGGTACTGGGGCGCCGTCGTCGTCGATGAGGCGTAGTTCGTAGCCAGGCACCGGCAGCCCGGTGGAATTCGGCCGGACCTGGCCGGGTCGGTTGGAAATGAAGATATGCAGCATCTCCGTACTGCCGATCCCATCCAGGATCTCGACGCCCATGCGATCCCGCCAGCGCGACAGCAGATCGCTCGGCAGGGCCTCGCCGGCGGAGACGCAGAGGCGGAGCTTGTGGGCGCCGGCGGCCGGCAGCGCATCGCTTGCCAGCAACATGCCGTAGAGCGTAGGGACGCCGTAGAAGACGGTCACGCCATGTGTCCCGATGATCTCGCCGACCGCCTCGGGGGTCGGCATGTCCTCGAGCAGGACCGTTGCGGCACCCGCCGCCATCGGGAAGGTGAGTTCGTTGCCGAGACCATACGCGAAGAAAAACTTCGCGGCCGAATAACAAACATCGTCCGGCGTCAGCCCAAGGATCGGTTCGGCATAGAGTTCCGCAGTTCGAAGCACGCTTCCGTGCAGATGCACGGAGCCCTTCGGCATCCCCGTCGTTCCCGAGGTGTAGAGCCAGAAGCACATGTCATCGGCCGTGGTCGCCGCGGTCTCGAAGGTCTCGTCCGCCGCCGCCACTGCGTCCGCCAGCAATTCGTGGCCCCCGCCCTCGGCGCCCGAGACCAGTACGGGCCCGAGCGCTTCATGTTCGTCCAGATGGTCTTTAAGGATCAGCAGGAGCGGCTCCGAGATCACGAGACCCGCGGCCCGGCTGTCCTCCAGGATATAGGCGAGATCATGCGCGGTCATCCGGGTGTTGACGGGAACGGGAACGATGCCGGCCCGGATGGCGCCGAGGAAGACCGCCGGAAAGTCGATCGTGTCGGTAAGGCAGAGGACGACCCGTTGCTCGGCGACGATGCCGCGTTCGCGCAGAACATTGGCGGCCCGGGCGGCGCGCCGGTCGAGCTCGGCATAGCTGTACTGCCCGTCCTTGTCGATAAAGGCGATATTGTCGCCGCGGCCCGCCGAGAGATTGCGTCCCAGCAAATCATCGGCCGCGTTGTAGCGCTCACGCTCCGCCATCGTTCCACCTCCCGATTGTTTCCGGTCCCTTTTCCCCCAAGGCATGAAAATAGCTCAGGGCGCCCCCGCTGTCAGCCGCTGTTCAGCGTCTCGGCCCAAGCGGCGGCCCAGTCGCCGGCCTGGTCTTCCGGGAGTTCGCCCGAGGAGGCGTCATGCGTCGAGATGTCACCGACCCGGTTGGCGCCGAGTTCCGTGAGAATCTTGTCGAAGCCGATGCCGCCGAAACAAAAGGTCTCTCCATGGGTGATGTCGCCAAGCGCGAAGACGCCGAAGGCAAGCCCCGTCAGGTCGGGCCGCTTGTCGGAGAGCGATTTGAAGAGGGCGCGCGCATTATCCGGCACGTCGCCGTGGCCATAGGTCGAGGTGCAGATTATGTAGGCCTTGGCGGGATCGAAGACCGCCGCGTCCAGATCGTCCATCAGGAGCATTTCCGCCGAACGGCCCGCCGCGTCGAGCGCGTCGACCATCTCTTCGGCGCAAAGTTCGGCGGTGCCGGTCATCGTGCCGACAAGAATTTCGATCTGCATGTCCTTACCCGTCCATGTCCCGTGCCGCAGGGCCGCGGAATCTTCTGGCCATCGGCTCAATATGTAATATAATGCATGAAGGCAGTTTGGTAAAGCGCAACGAGGTACGCTTGGGCGGGGATGGAAATACGCGAGTGACCAAAGGCTCGACATCGCGGGAGCCCTTTCTCGTCGAACTCGGCGATGCGGTGCGCGCGGCGAGGGACAAGCGCGGTATGACGCGAAAGATCCTTGCCCGCGACTCCGGCGTGTCGGAGCGCTATCTGGCCCAACTCGAGGCCGGGCGCGGCAATCCCTCGATCCAGGTTCTCCGAAAGATCGCGGCGGCGATGGTGATGCCGGTCGAAGGGCTGCTTTCCGCGGGCCGTATCCGGGACGAGCTGCGGCGGGAAGTGGCGGCTCTGGTCGATCGGATGCCGCCTTCGGCTTTGGAAGATCTCGCCGCCGAACTGCGGCGTCGAGACGGGGCGGGAAGACGGGCCCGGCGGATCGGTCTGATCGGGTTGCGCGGGGCCGGAAAATCGACCCTTGGGCATCAACTCGCGGCGCATTTCGACGTGCCGTTCATCGAGCTCGACCGGGTGATCGAGCAGGCCTATGGCGGTGGCCTCGATCAATTGTTCGATCTTGCGGGCCAGCCCGCCTATCGCCGCTACGAACAGCGCTGCCTGGAGGAAGTCATGCGCGATCATTCGGGCGCGGTGATCGCGACCGGCGGCGGGATCGTCGCCAACGAGGCCGCCTTCGCGGCGTTGCTGCAATCGACCCATTCTGTCTGGCTTCGCGCTGATCCGGCCGCGCATATGGCGCGCGTCGTGGCCCAGGGCGATCTCCGGCCAATGGCGGAGAACAGAGAGGCGATGCAAGATCTCCGGCGCATACTGGCGGCGCGGGAGGCGGCCTATGGCCGCGCGGCCGACGAACTCGACACCTCCGGCCGGACCGTCGAGGAGAGTGTTGCCGATCTGGTCGTCTTGGTCGGCAAGGTGATGGAGAAGCCGCTTGCGGCAGAATAAATATGCATTATAATGCATAGTCGCGCGGCGCGCGTGGTAAGGACAAGGGACACCATGATTACTTATGACACGCATCCGGACCGCTATCGGCATTGGCGGCTTTCGGTCGAGGGGGCGATTGCCACCCTGACGCTCGAGGTCGACGAAGATGGCGGCATTCAACCGGGCTATAAGCTGAAGCTGAATTCCTACGATCTCGGCGTCGATATCGAATTGAACGATGCCTTGAACCGAATTCGCTTCGAATATCCCGAGGTCGGCGCGGTGATCGTGACCAGCGGGGTCGAGCGGATGTTCTGCGCTGGCGCCAATATCTACATGCTCGGACAGTCGTCGCATGGCTGGAAGGTGAATTTCTGCAAGTTCACCAACGAGACGCGAAACTCGATCGAGGACACTAGCCGGCATTCCGGCATCAAGTTCATCGCCGCCTGCAACGGCACCACCGCCGGCGGCGGTTATGAATTGGCGCTGGCCTGCGACGAAATTTTTCTGACCGATGATCGCTCGAGCGCGGTCAGCCTGCCGGAAGTGCCGCTGCTGGGCGTGCTGCCGGGAACGGGCGGCCTGACGCGGGTCGTCGACAAGCGCCGCGTGCGCCGAGACCTCGCCGATGTCTTCTGCACCAGTGCCGAAGGGGTGCGCGGCCGGCGTGCGAAGGAATGGGGCTTCGTCGACGAGATCGTCCCGCCCCGCAAATTCGAGGCAGCGGTGCAAGCCCGGGCCGCGGAATGTGCGGCCGAAAGCGGACGACCGGCTTTGGCCGATGGTGTGGAACTCCCGCCCCTCGAACGCGACACGATGGAGGCCGGATATCGCTATGGCTGGGTCGAGGCGCGGATCAATGAAGCCGAGCGGACGGCGGAGATCGTCCTGCGGGCGCCGGAGGAGACCGGACCCGCCGAGATCGAGGATATTCTGGCGCTCGGCGCAAGTTGGTGGCCGCTCGCAATGGCCCGCGAACTCGACGACGCGATCCTTATGCTGCGTACCAACAATTCCGAGCTCGGCACCTTCCTCCTCAAGACCGAGGGAGACCCGGACCGGATTCTCGAAGTCGATGCGGTTCTGGATCGTCATCGCGGGAATTGGTTCGTGGCCGAGGTCATCGGGATGTTGCGGCGCACCTTGGCCCGCCTCGAGATTTCGTCTCGCAGCCT
This sequence comes from uncultured Rhodospirillaceae bacterium, assembly GCA_964408805.1. Lineage (GTDB taxonomy): Bacteria > Pseudomonadota > Alphaproteobacteria > UBA8366 > UBA8366 > CAYPAV01. The sequence continues at coordinate 69,574 of CAYPAV010000010.1, forward strand.
CTTCGCCTTGATCGACGAAGGCTCGTGCTTCGCCGGGACCTTTCTCGAACTCGTTCTCGCCGCCGATCGGTCCTTTATGCTGGATCTGCCCGACGATCCCGCGGCGGCGCCCAGGATCGCCCTTGGTCCCATGAATTTCGGCGGCTACGAGATGGTCAATGGCATGACACGGTTGTCGGCGCGCTTCAATGGCGCGGCCGACCGGGTCGCGATGTTCGGAAATCGCGTCGGCGAGCCGCTTGATGCCGCGACGGCGCTCGATCTCGGTCTCGTCACCTTCGCGCCCGACGACCTCGACTGGCGGGACGAAATCCGCATCGCGATCGAGGAGCGGGCCAGCCTCTCGCCGGACGCCTTGACGGGGATGGAAGCCAATCTCCGCTTCGCCGGCGCGGAGACCGTGGCGACGAAGGTCTTCGGTCGTTTGTCCGCCTGGCAGAACTGGATCTTCAACCGGCCCAATGCGGTCGGCGAAAAAGGCGCATTGAAACTGTTTGGCAGCGGCACGCGGGCCGAGTTTGATTGGAAAAGGGTATAGGATCATGGCGATCGATTATCAGGAACGCATTCCCAACAACGTCGATTTGAGCGAGGATCGAGCACTTCAGCGCGCCTTGGAGCATTGGCAGCCGCGGTTTCTCGATTGGTGGAACGATCTCGGACCGGAGGGCTTTCAAGCCGCCGATGTCTATCTGCGGACGGCTGTCTCCGTCGATGCGGACGGCTGGGCCAGTTTCGGCAAGGTGAAAATGCCGGATTACCGCTGGGGCATCTTCCTGGCCGATGCCGAACCCGACCGCAAGATCGGTTTCGGCGACGAGTTCGGCAAGGATGCTTGGCAGCGCGTTCCCGGCGAACATCGCGCAACACTCCGCCGCCTGATCGTAACCCAGGGCGACACCGAACCCGCTTCGGTCGAGCAGCAGCGCCGGCTCGGTTTGATCTGTCCCTCGCTTTACGATCTTCGGAACCTGTTCCAGGTCAATGTCGAGGAGGCGCGCCATCTCTGGGCGATGGTGTATCTGCTGCACGCGCATTTCGGGCGCGACGGACGCGAGGAGGCCGAGGAACTTCTGCTCCGGCATTCCGGCGACGAAGACAACCCGCGAATTCTAGGCACCTTCAACGAGCCGATCTCGGATTGGCTGAGCTTCTTCATGTTCACCTATTTCACCGATCGCGACGGCAAGTATCAGTTGATGAGCCTCGCGGAATCCGGTTTCGATCCCCTGGCGCGAACCTGCCGGTTCATGTTGACGGAGGAATCGCATCATATGTTCGTCGGCGAAACCGGGATCACCCGGGTCATTCGTCGGACGCTGGAGAAGATGAAGGAACTCGGCACCGACGATCCGGACCGGCTTCGCGAGCACGGCGTGATCGAGTTGCCGCTGGTGCAAAAATACATGAACTTCTGGTTCACCTCTTCGCTCGATCTCTTCGGCGCCGATCAGTCGTCGAACGCCGCCAGCTACTTCGCCGCCGGGCTGAAGGGTCGCCCCGACGAGGCGAGCTTCGAGGATCACATCTGCCTGGATACGACCGAGACCTTGGAAGTGCCCGACGAGGCCGGCGGCATTCGGTTGGAGGAGATCGCCACCCGAAACGCGATGAACGAGGCGACCCGAGACGGCTATATCAAGGACGCCGGCGTTGGGGTCACGCGCTGGAACCGCGTGATCAAGCGTGCCGGTGTCGAGTTCGAATTGAAACTGCCGAGCAAGCGGTTCCGCCGTGAGATCGGCAGCTGGGCAGATGTGCCGACCGATCCCGATGGCAACCGAATCTCACAGGCCGAATACGATCGCGGGATCGCGTCCGCTTGGCTGCCTTCCGAGGCGGACCGGGCTTATGTTCACTCGCTGATGCGCCAGGTGACCGAGCCCGGCAAGATGGCGGATTGGATCGCGCCGCCGGATCGCGGCATCAACAGTCAGGCAGTTGATTACGAGTACGTCTCGCTCGTCTGATCCGGTCACGAATTCTTGGTTCCCGGAATCCGGGGCGGAGTGCTAGGTTGGCGCCATGTTCGTAAGGATTTTCCTCGCCATTGCCGTCTTGGCCTTGTCCCTCGCCGTTACCGAGGCGCGGGCCGGTGACTGGATCAGTGTCGACGGACGCGATTGCGCGATCTGGAATCCCGACCCCTATGAAGGGCAGAAGGTCCGTTGGAGCGCGAAATGCGAGGGCGGCAAGGCGGTCGGGATCGGTGTTGCCCAATGGTACGTCGCCGAGCGGCCGCCGGATCTCTGCGAGTGCAGTTTCATCGCCGGCAAGGCCGAGGGCTCGGGCATCTACCGTTGGGCCGATGGCGTCCTCTATGTGGGCGACTTCAAGGGCGGCCTGATGATGGGGCAGGGCTATCTGAAATACCCCGACGGCGAGACCTATCGCGGCGGCATCAAGAACGGCATGCCGCACGGCAAGGGTCAGGTCATGTATCCGGACGAGACGATATTCGAGGGTGAATTCCGCGACGGCGCGGCCCTGAAATAAACCGGGCTAAAAATGCGGGTCGCGCGACGGGAGGAGACGACCAATGGATAATAGCGAGCATTGGGTCGGCACTTGGGCCGCATCGCCGGCGCCGAGCGAGGCCGGTATCGGCCTCGACAATCACACTTTGCGAATGACGCCTCGCATCAGTCTCGGCGGCGACAGTCTGCGGGTGCGGGTCTCGAACGCCTATGGTGCCGGGAACCTGGAGATCGGCGGCGCTTTCGTCGGAATTCGAGACAAAGGCCCGGCGATCGTGCCGGGATCGGAACGTAAACTCACCTTCGGCAATGTGGATTCGGTAACGGTTGCGGCGGGAGCGCTCGTTGTCAGCGATGCGGTCGAACTCGAGGTCCGACCGCTGGCCGACTTGGCGGTCTCGCTCTACCTGCCCGGCCAGATACCGACGGATTTCCGGATTACCGGGCGCTATGCCCGGCAGACCAATTACATCTCACCGCCGGGAGATTTCGCAGCCGAGATCAACATGCCGGTCGGCAAGATCACCGATGAATGGTTCTTCGTTAGCGGCGTCGACGTGCTGGCATCGGAAGTGGCCGGCGGCGTGGTCGCCCTAGGCGACTCGCTGACCGACGCCAATATTTCGACCCACGACACCTATAGCCGCTGGCCCGACCAGCTTGCCCGGCGGTTGATCGAACGCGACGGCGGCCGGCCGCTAGGCGTGATGAACCAAGGCCTCGGCGGCAATCGGATATTGCACGATCTTCGCGGCGACAGCGGCCAGCGGCGGTTCGACCGGGACGTGCTGGCGCAGCCCGGCGTGACCCATGCCATCGTCATGCTTGGTACCAACGATCTTCGCAACCGCATCGCCAAGCCGGAACAGGAGGCCACGGCCGATAAGATGATCGCCGGTCTTCGCCAGATGGCGTTGCGGGCGCGGGGACATGGCGTCAAATTCATCGCCGCCACCCTGACACCGTTCGGCAACGAGACGTTCCTGCCCGGTGCCTGGAACCCGGTGCGCGAGGGCCATCGCACCGCGTTCAACGATTGGATCCGCCAAAGCAACGACGTGGACGGCGTCGCCGATTTCGACGCCGCATTGCGCGATCCCGACTGTCCGACTCAGATGCTGCCGATCTACGATTGCGGCGACGGGCTACATCCGAGCGATCTCGGATATTGCCGGATGGGCGACGCGATCGACTTGGCGCTGTTCGACTAAGGACTAAAGGCTCTGCCCGCCGTCCAGCATGATCGTTTGCCCCGTCATGTAGTCGGACGCACTGGAGGCCAGGTAGAGCGCCAGATATCCGACTTCCTTGAGGCGCCCGGTCCGCCCGAGCGGCACCTCCCGCTTGGCCCGTTCTTCCGAATTGCGCACCCGCTCGGCGCCGCCCGTGACGATGTCGGGAAAGAGGCCGGGAGCGATGCAGTTCACTTGGATGCCATGCGGCGCCCATTCGAGCGCTTGCGCCCGCGTGAAACCCGCCAGCGCCGTCTTTGCCGTGGTATACAGAACCATTTCGCCGCCACCCTGATGGCCGGTCCACGATGAAATGTTGATCACCTTGCCGGAGCCTCGCGCCAGCATATGCGGCCCGACCGCGCGCGTGCACAGCAGGGCTTCGGTCAGGTTGATGTCCATGATGAAATCGAGCTCGTCGTCGGGAATCGGCTCGCCCGCATTCTCCCCATCCGGCAAGCCGACCAATGGTATGCGAATGGAATCGCCGAGCGCGTTGACCGGCACGTCGATGCGGCCGAACTTGGTCAGAACATCGTCGACCACCTGCTGGGCGCCGTCGGCATTGGTGACGTCGCCGATTGCGGGAACGACGGTCCGGCCCGTTTCGGCCGCCAGTTCCGAAGCAACACCCGGGGCGTATTTGTCGGTCAGGGCGTTGATCGCGACATCGGCCCCGGCTTCGGCAAGAACCTGCGCAATGCCCTTGCCGATTCCCCGGCCGGCCCCGGTGACGAGGACGATCTGATCGGTAATATCGAACACGGTGGGAATCATGATCCTGCCTCACTCCGCCGCCGTCGCGGTCGCGGATGTGTCCCAAGATTTGAGAACCGGCAGCACTTCCTTGGCGAAGAGCTTCAGGCCCCTTTCGGAAACCTCCAAGGGAGTCCCGCCGAAACGGAAGGAGACGTTGAGTTCGAAGTCGCCGACCGTCTTTCGCCGTTCCTCGAGTCCGCGCAAAATCTTGTCGGGGGTGCCCCAGCTCGCGGCCTTCATGAAACCGTCAACGGCACCCTCGAGCCCGGTCTGCCGGGCGATCTCGGCTTTCTGCTGGTAGGCGTCGTATCCCTTCACCGTCTTGAAGTGCTCTCCCAGGAATTCGTAGTGGTAGAAATTGCTCTCGACGAACATGCCCTGGAAATTCCGCGCCTCCGCCTCGGTCGCCTCGAGATCGGTGCCGCAGACGCAGAAATCCGTCAGCATGACGAGGGGTGGCTCGGTGTCGTGGTATTTGCGGTGGAGATCCCGCCCGTGCTCGATGACGGGTGCCCGCAACTCCCAGGGCCGGTCGGCGAACATCACCATATGGGCGCCGAGCTTGGCGGCGGAATCGACCGAGTCCTCGCTGGACGCCACGGCATAGATACGGTCGTCGAAGGAATGCTGGGGCCGCGGTCGGATCTCGGTCCGCGGCTGCTTGTAAAAGGGACCATCGCCCTCGATGAAGCCGGTCTCGAGCGCCTTGATGATCATCGGCGCCGCCTCGTCGAAGCGGCCGCGCGACTCGTCCATGCTCAAGCGGAAGGCCTCGAATTCGCGTCTTGCCAAGCCGCGCCCCATGCCGAAGCGAAGCCGGCCCTTACTCAACAGATCGAGCACGGCGATATTCTCGGCGACGCGAAGCGGATCGTGCCAGGGCAAGATGACGGCGGCGGTGCCGACATCGATGTCCGGATGGCGCGCCGTCAGATAGCTCATCAGGTTCATGTTGTCGGGCACGAAGGAGTAATCGTTGAAATGGTGCTCGGCCGACCAGAGACAGTCGAACCCGGAATCGGCGGCCAGCGCGGCCAACCGGAGTTCCTCCTCCCAAACGCGGGCGTCGGAGCAGTCGTCCCAGCCGTAACTGGTGAAAATCATCATCATGCCGACATCCATCGGGCGTCTCCTTCGTTCGTTTTCGTTAGGTCGTGCTGGAAATGCTTTCACGGGCGGCAAGCAGCCGCAAGCGACTTTTCCACCCGGTCGCGGCCGACCGGCCGTTCACAATTTTGGCCATACCCGTTGCATGAAATAGGACATGGCGTCGGTGTGAAGATCCACATCCGGGCCACCGACACTGACGACAACCTCGTCCAGCCCGGCCGATCGATAGGCCCGGAGGGTTTCGGCGATATCGTCGTCGGTCCCGGTGAGGGCGGTCCGATCTTGCTTGGGAGCGCTCGGCGCCGTGCCGGTAAACTCCATTGGCAGGGTCAGGGAATAATGCAGCGCTGACGGGTCCCGGCCCGCAGCCTCGGTCCGTCGAATGATCTCGAGGCGGCCTTCCGCGAATTGGCTTGGCGATTGGCGCAAGGTGTGCCAGCCATCACCGAACCGCGCCACACGTCTGTGGGCGGCGGCACTCGATCCGCCGATCAAGAGGGGCGGGTAGGGGCGCTGCAGGGGTTTTGGCGAAAATTTCAGCCCGTTGTATCGATAAAACTCGCCGGAAAATTCGGGTGTGTCTTGGGTCCAGAGCGCTTGCAGGGCGCCGAGGATCTCGTCCGTCCGCTTGCCGCGCGTGGTGAAATCGACACCGAGGTTTTCGAACTCGTCCCGTGTCAACGCAACGCCGACCCCAAGCGCCACCCGCCCTCGGGAGAGTTGGTCCAAGGTGGCGACCATCTTGCCGAGGCGCGCCGGGTCGTGCCAGGGCAAGACCAGCACCGACGTGCCCAGTCGCACCCTTTCCGTGGCGACGGCGATCGCGGTCAGCACCGTCAACGCGTCGTGATAGGGTTTGTCGCCAAGGCGCTCCGCTACATAGGTGGAATGAAACAGGTGTTCGCGAACCCAGACGCTGGAATACCCCAGCTCTTCCGCCGCGACGGCGATCGCGACGAGATCGTTCGGGTCTTCGACGCCGTGGTTATTGGGAATGCCGAATCCGACCTTCATGACGGGGTTCCTCCGAGGATTTATTACCGAAAATCGAACTGGGCTTCGTCGCCGGCTCAGATAACCAGCGACTTGCTTCCGTCCACCACCAGGGCCGAGCCATTCACATAGGTCGCGCGCTTGCTCACCAAGAAGCAGACTGCGTCCGCGATGTCGGCGACGGTGCCCATGCGATTGGATGGGATCGTGCCTACAAGATCGCTCAGGATCGCTTCCGTCGTGGTGCCTTGCGCCGCCGCGCTCGCCTCCAAGAGGCCGTCCGAGCGGGCGGTTTGAATGCGCCCCGGCGCCAGACTGTTCACGCGGATGCCCATGGGCCCCAGTTCCATCGAAAGTTCCTTGCTGAACATCCGAACGGCGGCATTGCAGGCACTGCCGGGCGTGTGCAGCGGCACGGCTTGCTGGGTCGCACCCGTTATGTTGACGATGACGCCGGCCCCGCGTTTCCGCATATGCGGGATCGCCTCCCGCGTACAGCGGATGTAGCCGTGCAGTTTGCCGTCGATCGCATCCACAAAGGCCTCGTCCGGCAGATCGAGAAAGGCGCCGAAGGCGGAGGCACCGGCATTGTTGACAAGAATATCGATTCCGCCGAGGCGCTCGGCGGCCTCGTTGACGAAGCCCTCGCAACCCTCGAGCGTTCGCATATCCGCGGGGATCGCCACGATCTCGGCACGGGTCTCGCGCGCGATGCGCTCGGCCGTCGCCTCGAGCTTGGACGCGGTCCGCGCGCAAATGGCAACCCGTGCTCCCTCCGCCGCAAGCGCTTGGGCCACCCCCTCGCCGATGCCTTCGCTGGCCCCCGTGACCAGTGCTATTCTGCCTTCGATGCCGAGATCCATTTCCGTGCTCCCCACCGCGATGCCGTTTAATAGCTGCGGAATTCACTCTGTAAGTTTAGCGGGGGCGATTTTGACCAAGCTGGGCAGCGGTGAACAGGGCAATCGAAAGGGGTGGCTCCGGCTTGACCGGGGAGAACCTATGGCTGATGAAGGGATCATTCGGGGGCTCTCGGCAATTCTCGCAACGGATATCGCGGGTTATACCCGTCTGAAGGTCGGCGCTGTACGGGAGCTCGGGAAGCTCGAATTCAGATCGATGAACTTTCCTATGGATTGAAGGATGGAAGAGCTGGCGACAGTGACGATCCTGACGGTGGCGGTTGCTCTGGGTGCGGCCGGCCTCGTCAAGGGTCTTGCAGGAGTCGGACTACCTCTCCTCGCGGTACCGCTGATGGCGCTGTCGATCGACCTCGTGCTCGCGGTCGCGCTGATGCCGATCTCCTTGTTGATCACCAACCTCTGGCAGGTCGCGTCCAGCCGTCACGTGCTCCCGGCTTCGCGCCGCTTTTGGCCGATGATATTATTGCTCCCGGTCGGCGCCGTGCTCGGCGTCAAGTTCCTGGCCGAAGCCGATCCAAGGGTATTGAGCGCGATCGTCGGCGGCGCCGTGATCACCGCATCGCTGCTCATGCAATTTCAACCCGATTGGCAGCTGCCCAAGCGCCTCGAGCATGCCGTCGGACCCGTGGCCGGATTCGCCTCGGGGCTGCTCGGCGGCGTCAGCGCGATGTTCTCGCCGCCGCTGATCCTGTTTCTGGTCTCGCTCAGACTGGAAAAGGAGCAGTTCGTCGGCGCCATCGGGCTGATGTTCGTCGCCGGGGTGATCCCGATGGTCGTGGCACTCGGCCTTTTTGAGGTGCTGTCGGCGGAGGGCTTCCTGTGGTCCGCGCTTGCGGCGATCCCGGTGTTCCTGGGCCAGCTCGCGGGCCAACTCCTGCGCCGGCGCATCCCGGAGAAGCCGTTTCGTCTGTTGGTGTTGATCCTGCTGCTTGCGAGCGGCCTCAACCTCATTCGCCAGGCGTTCGCGTAGTGCGACCAGCCTTCGGTCAGCCCTAATCGAACATGATTACCGCACCGGCGGCATCCATTGGCCCAGCCAAGACAGCGTTTCCTCCATCACCTTGTCGAAGCCGTCTCCAACATAGGCGCCCCAATGGCCCAGCCGGCGGGGCAGCCAGATTAGCTTTTTCGGCTCCTTGGCCTCTGCAAAAGCTTCGACCGTCTCTTCGTTCGGTACGATCTGGTCTCGCTCCACCGCCAACATCAATAGCGGTCGGGGACTGACGCGATGGATAACGCTCTGTGGATCATGCTCCATCACGGCCTCGGCCGTGTCGAGCGTTATGCTCCTCGGCAGATTGGGGACCTCGGCCCAATGCTCGCGAATGAACGGCACCGTTTGATCATCAACCGGCATGATCTCGAACGGATTGACGTCCGTCGTTTTCCCGGTCAGCACGCGGCTCCTGCGGTCTTCCTCGATGCGATCAAGGAGTTGGTTCCATTGCTCCGGTCCACGCAGGCCGCGCATCCAGCGTTCGCCACGCATGACGGCGATATTGGCGATCACGCATTGAACGCGCCGATCGAACGCCGCCGCGCAGACCGCATTGCCGCCGCCAAAGCTGGTGCCCCATAGGGCGACACGCTCCGGCTCGACCTCCGATCTCGTTTGGGCATAGGAAATGGCGGCGCGAATGTCTTGAATTTGCTCGTAGGGATTTATTCTGCCTCTGGGGGTGCCGCCGCTGTCGCCGAAGTAGCGGTAGTCGAAAGCGAGGGCGTGATATCCGGCTTCGGACAATCTCCTGCCCACATCGGGCATGACCATCCCTTTTACCCCGGTAAAGCCGTGGCAAAGCACCACGACCGGATTATTGCCGCCGGGTGCGGCATACCAGTCACCGATGATTTCGAGACCCTGGCTGTAAAATTTGATCGTTTCAGACATTGCATCCGTTCCCTCAACTGCAAGGCGCATAACGACGCACTCAATCGCCCCCTAAAGCAGTCCGCGCGCACCGAGATTGGCCATCAGGGCGGCACTGCCGAAGCGCCATGGGGCGACGGCGTCGGTGTGGTTGACCGTGTTGGCGAGGGTGCCGAGTTCGGGCGCGCGCATCGCCACTAGGTCGCCCACATGATGGGTGAAGCCGCCGCCCGGGCGGTCGCGGTCCTGGTTCGGGGTGAACATGGTGCCGGTGAAAAGGATCAGGCCGTCCGGGTATTGATGATTGGCGTTCAGGGTTTGCGCCACCAACTCCTTGATGTCGCGGCTGATTTCCTTCATGGAACTGCCGTCCTCCAGGCGGAAATTGTCGGTGCCTTCGACGGTTAGCGAGACATGAGCCGTTCGGATATCCTCGAGGGTGAAGGTTGTGTCGACCAAGCGGATGAAAGGGCCGAGCGCGCAGGAGGCGTTGTTGTCCTTGGACCGGCCGAGCAGGAGGGCCGAGCGCCCCTCAACGTCGCGGAGGTTGACATCGTTGCCGAGGCAGGCGCCGACGATGCGCCCATCGGGCGCCGTCACGAGGACGACTTCGGGCTCGGGATTGTTCCAGGTCGAGGCCGGATGGATACCGATCTCGGCGCCGAAACCGACCGAGGACATCGGCGCTGCCTTGGTGAAGACCTCGACATCGGGGCCGATGCCGACCTCGAGATATTGCGACCACATATCGCGCTCCAGCAGCGTCGCCTTCACCTTCTCCGCCTCAGGCGAGCCCGGCGTGACTTCGGAGAGATCGGTGCCGATGGTCGAAAGAAGTTCCTCGCGAACCTCCCGGGCGAGGGCGGGGTCGCCGGACGTCCGCTCGTCGATCACCCGCTCCAACAGGCTGCGGACGAAGGTAACACCGCAGGCCTTGTGGGCCTGAAGGTCGGCCGGAGACAGGAACCAGGGTTTCGCCGGGTCGCGTGACGCAGCGATGCTGTTTGCCGCGATCTCGCGCAAATCGCCGAAGGGCGCGGTGGTCTCGCCGATGGTCGCCACAGGGTTCTCCAGCGCTAGCAAATGCGACATGGTGGGCGCGACGGCGCTTAGGTCGTGGAGTCCGTTGTCGCGGATCGCGACCACGGACGGTCCCTCCAGTTCCGGGCGCCAGACACGGCCGACGAGGGTTCCGGCGAAGCCGTCCTCGGGCAGGAATTCGTCCAGATATCGGGTCCAATCCAATGCCATTTTCGCCTCCTCCAGGATTTCCCTAGCCCTCCCATGAATCTTTTCCTATGACAAGATGCCTAACCGGGAAGGATCGGAACATGACGGTACGGGTCGGAATGATGCTGGGCGATCCGGGCGGGATCGGCGCCGAATTGACGGCGAAGGTTCTGTCCGCGATGGACGATCCGGACGATGTGGGCGTCGTCGTGGTCGCCGACCCGGTGCATCTTGAGGCCGGCCGGAAAGTGGCCGATGTTGCGCTGGCCACAGAACCGGTGGCGGGCGCCAACGACGTTGCGGTCACAGCCGGGACGATTCAAGTGCTGGCCCAGCCCCTCAAGGGTGGGGCGGCTTATCCGTCCGGCGAATCCCGGTCCGAGGGCGGGCGTTATATGCTCTCCTGTTTCGAGACCTTGCTGTCGCTTTACCGCGAGGACCGGATCGACTGCATTTGCTTCGCGCCGCTGAACAAGCATGCCTTGAAGCTCGGCGGTATGACCCATGCGGACGAATCCCACTGGATCGCCGAGCAGCTCGCTTTTCACGGCCATGTCGCCGAGCTGAACGTTACCGAAGGTCTCTGGACCTCGCGCGTTACCTCGCATGTGGCGATCCGCGAGGTCGCCGATCTGATTACCGAGGAAGGGGTTCAGGACGCCATCGAACTGATCGACGGGACCCTGAAGCGGGCGGGGAAGGAAAACCCCCGGATCATGGTTGCCGGTCTCAACCCCCATGCGGGTGACAACGGCTCTTTCGGGCGCGAGGAACTGGACATCATCGGCCCCGCCGTCGAAGCCGCGAGCAAACGAGGCTTCCTCGCCGAAGGGCCGTTCTCGCCCGATACCATGTTCCTGACCGCGCGCCGCGAGGGCTTCGACGCCATCGTGACGATGTATCACGACCAGGGACAGATCGCGATGAAACTGATGGATTTCGAGCATGGTGTTACGGTGCTGGGCAGCCTGCCGGTCCCCATCGCCACGCCGGCCCAAGGGTCCGCTTATGATATCGCCGGCAAGGGCGTCGCCAACTCCGGCGCCATGTCCGCGGCCTTCGCAATCGCCCGGAGAATGGGCGCGACCACGGCCTAACTTCGCTGCCTCAACCCATGTGAAATTCGAGGATATGGCGGTTCACTTCCGTCGCCCCCTCGAACTGAACCCAATGGCCGCAATCGGGCAGAAAATGGGCTCGAAGGTCAGGCCGCTTGCCGCGCAGAATTTCGGTGCGCGTGGCCGGGCTCGGATAGGCGAGTTTGTCTTCCGTGCCCCAGATTACCTGAAGGTCCGCCGTCATCCTGCCGACATCCGCCAGCACACGGTTCATGAAGCTCAGCTTGCGGCTGTCGAATTCGGTGCGGCGCGAATTCGCCAACTGCATCGCCATCACCGTCTCGTCGATGTTGGCGGGATCATGCAGCATCATTTGCAAAAGATTATGCCGGAGCACCTCGCGGACAGCCGGGTCCGAGAGATCGCCCTCGGGCAGGCGGCGCATGTCGAGGATCCGCTTCTTCGGATTGCCGAAGCCGCCGGGGCCGCACAAGGTCAGCTTTTGGATGCGCGGACCGAGGGCGGCCGCGAGCGCCGCCGAAAAGGTGGCGCCGAAGGAGAATCCGACGAGATGAATCGGCGTTTCGGAAGCGGCGACGGCGTCGATCTTCGCGATCGCCATTGGCAGATATTCCTCGATGGACACGTCCGGACGGACCGCGTCCGATTCGCCGTAGCCCGGCATGTCGACCGCGCGAACCGTGAAGTGTTCGGCCAGCGGATCGATGTTTCGAACCCAATGCATGTGCGATCCGGCCCCGCCGTGGCACATCACCATGACCGGCCCCGCGCCCGCCTCGACATAGGCGAGACCGTTCAACTGCTTCTTTCGCCAGTTCTTCATGGAAGGCCCATCGGATCTTGATCGCGCGCCAGGAAAGGTATCGCGATCGGTATATTAGCAAAATCCGCTAACAACCAGGGAAGATTGACAGAAAGGCATTTCTCGTCTGACACTCCGGCAACGGGCCAAACGGTTCTCGCAAAAAATATCAAGAAAACGGATCAGAATTTATTTTGGGAGGAGACACGATGACTGAATTTTGGACGCCGACGCGGCGCCGGTTCCTGCAAGGTTCGACGGCGGTTCTAGGGGCCGCGACGCTTCCTTTTGGGGCAATTGGGGCGGGTTTTCCGGACCATAACTTGAAAGTTTTCGTGCCGACCCGCGAAGGCGGCGGCGCCGACCGGAACCTTCGAGCCTTCACGGGTGTCTGGAAGGGCTATTTGAAGACCAATTTCGAGCCCGCCTTCTATCCGGGGGCCGCGGGCCGGGTCGGTTACGAGACCTACATGGGGAAGGCGCCGGACGACTGCTACAACCTGCTATTCGGCAATATGGGGCCCGAAGTGCTGAACTGGGTGGTGAAGAAGCCGACTTTCAGCCTCGACGACTATTTCTATTTCGGCCGCGTCGATGTCGATCCCAGCACCGTTTTCGTCAGCGCGAAAAGCAAGTTCCGGACGATCGACGACGTCATTGCCGAGGGCAAGAAGCGCACCCTCAATGTCGGTACCAGCCGGCTTGCGCACCCGGCCTCCATAGGCATCCTGGCGGTCGGCGAAAAAACCGGCGCCAAGTTCAACCTGATCCCGTTGTCGGGCGGCAAAAATACGATCGCGGGCGTGGTGACGGGCGAGATGGACCTTGGTGTTCTGCCGTCCGGCAGCGTCGCCAAGAAGGGTACCAAGGTTCTTCGGACATTGCTTGTCTTCGATGACAAGAATCGTCTCGGCCAGCGGCTGAGCTCTCATGGCGTGGTGGCGCCGACTGCGAACGGGCATCTCGGCATGGATCTGCCGCCCCTTGTTTCGGCGCGCGCCTTCGCGATCCAGCGCTCGGCGGTCAAGAAGTATCCGGACCGATTCAAGGTATTGAACGACAGCTTGGTCAAGGTGTTCGCCGATCCGGCATACAAGAAGGCGGTGAAGAAGACCAAGGCGCCGTGGGAAAACATCCGCTACGGCGATGCCGAGGCCTGCGCGGCCTATGTCAAGGACATCACCGCCGTCGGCGAGCGGTTCAAGGGATTGATCACCGGCAAGAAGAAGGGCTGACGCGCCGGTGTCGTTTTGTGCCGCGGGGCGGCCGTTGTCGCCCCGCGGTGTCATCCCCCGACAAGAGGCATTTCATGAGCGATCCCTCGGACGTGCTTGAGGGCGAGAAAACTTCCATCGGCGGCGAGTTAATTCTTCCAGCGGTCGGGTTCGTCTTCACGCTTTATTATTTCGTGACGATCTGGGAATCGCCCTGGACCGCCCAGGTCAGTGCGTTCGGCATCGGTTCGGTTCTGCTGCTGCTGATCTTCATTTTGTTCGTTCGGGCGATGCGCGGTCGGTTGGCCGGCCGTGTGGATTTCGGTTTTGCCGCTGTCGCCGCGCCGCGCCGGCTTCTTCGAACGCGGCTACTGCTGTTTATCTTGACCATCGCCTACATCGGTTTCGTCGATTGGCTGGGCTTCACCATCACGAGCTTCCTCTTTCTGTTCCTCGCCATGTTCCTGCTGGGCGGCGGGCGGAACCCGCGAATGGCGGCGGGCCTATCGGTAACCTTGGCGCTGCTCGGCTACACCTTGTTCATCTTCGCCTTCGAAACGCGCTTCCCCGACGGCCCTTTCGAGGCGCTGATCAAGGGACTGATGTGAAATGGAATTCGACTGGGAAATCTTCGGACCGCTGTTTGCCCATACGCTCGGGTTTTGGTGGGTCATCCTTCCGGCGGTGTTCCTGGGCCTCGTCGTTGGCGCCATTCCGGGGTTCAGCGCCGCCAACACGATCATCATCCTTCTGCCGCTCACGCTCGCGATGAATGTCGAGATCGGCTTGATCTTCATGGTGGCGCTCTATTGTTCGTCGCGCATGGGCGCCGGTATCCCGGCCATTCTGGTCAATATTCCGGGGACCGCGGGGGCGGCGGCGACGCCGCTCGACGGCTATCCGATGACCCAGCAGGGGCGGGGTCAGCAGGCGCTTGCCATCTCCTTCGTCGCCTCGACAGCGGGCGGGCTCCTGACGACCCTGATTGCGCTTCTGATCATGCCGTGGCTGGCCGAGGTCGCGTTCTATCTGCACAGCGTCGAGATGATCGTCATAATGCTGTTCGGCATCTCGCTGATCGCCACCATCGCGGCGCGCGACACCTTGAAGGGATTGCTCGCCGGATTTCTCGGTCTGATGATCGGCTCGATCGGCGCCGATCACGTTTACGCCACACCGCGCGGGACGATGGGGTTCCTCGAGCTTTACGACGGCGTGCCCCTGATCCCCGCCCTAGTTGGTCTTTTTGCACTTTCCGAGGCGTTCCTCGTCATCGAGGGCGAATCGATCCTCAGCGAGCGCGGCCGCGAGGCGATGCGAAAAGCCGGCTGGGCCGAGACCTTCGAAGGGGTGCGCATCGCCGCCGGCAAGTGGTGGCATATCATCTGGACCGGATTCATCGGTCTAGTGATCGGCGTGGTGCCGGGGGCGGGGGCGGCGATCGCCTCCTTCGTCGCCTATCAGCAGTCACGCGCCTTCTCGAAGACGCCAGAGAAATACGGCACCGGCCATGTCGAGGGGCTGGTGGCGCCGGAATCGGCGAATAATGGGGTGACCGCCGGCACCTTGGTGCCGCTCTTGGTGATTGGCATTCCGGGCGGCGCCACGGCGGCGATCATGCTGGTCGTGCTGCAGTATCACGGGGTCACGGTGGGGCCCGAGCTCTTCATCGAGGATGCCGAGCTGGCCTATGGCGTGTTCACCTCAATGGCGGTGACCTACGCCTTGATGGCGTTCACGATCCTGCCGCTCGCGCGGTATATGTCGCGGGTCACGACCGTCTCGACGACCTATATGGCGCCGGTGATCATCTCCTTTACCCTGGTCGGCGCCTTCGTGCCTCGTGAATACGGGTTCGACATGTATCTGGCGCTCGCCTTCGGGATTATCGGGTATATCGCCCGCAAGACCGGCTACCACGTCGCGGCAATCCTGATTGGCGTCATCCTGGGGCCGCTTTTGGAACAGTATTTCCTGCGCGCGATGAAGATGTCGGGAGGCGATCTCGGTGTGCTGTTCTCGTCGCGCCTCGGCAATGCCCTTTGGGTCCTGCTGGTCCTTTCGCTGGTCGCCCCCTCGGTCGCGGCCTGGTGGCGGGCGCGGCGCGACCGCGCAGCTTAGTCCTATTTGGTAAGGCGATCCGCCAGCCAATCCGAGGTCGTCCCCGCGGAGTGCGCGCGGAGATAGTCTGTTCGCGCCGGTCGGGTTTTGCCGAGCGCTTCATTGGCGAAGCCGCGGAAAAGGAAGGCGAGACCGTAGAATTTCCTGTTGCGGATCGCGCGCGTCAATTCCCTGACCGCCGCTTGGTAACGGCCCTTGCGAAGATGGATCAGGCCGCGGTTTACCATCGCTTCCGGATAGTTCGGCTTTAGGCGGAGCGCCATATTAAACTCAGCCATCGCCTTGTCGTAGGCGCCGACCGCTTCATACACCGCTCCCCTGTGGTTGTAGGCGGCCGCATATTCAGAGTCGATCTCGATCGCCTTGTCGAAATCGTCGAGGGCGCGCTGCAAGGCACCGCCTTCGAGGTAAAGCGTCCCGCGATTGTTCCAGGCGTCGGGCTGGCCGGGATCGAGTTTGATCGCCTTGTTGAAATCCCGCTGAGCCGAGTTGACATCGCCGAGACGAAACTGCGCCCGGCCGTGATTGACGTGCGCGGCGGCCAGCGACTTGTCGAACCGGATCGCGATCGCGCAGTCACGCGCGGCCTGCGAGCCGTCGTCGCCGAGCTCGAGGCGAATCCAGCATCGGTTATTGTAGATTTTCGCCAGAACTTCGCGATCGACATCCTTGGCCGTGGTGACCTTGGTGCAGGATTTCAGGCCCTTCGAGAGAGCGGCTTTATCGGTTGCCAGAGTGCCCTGGTAGCACGCGATCGCGAGTTGCTCGATCGTCTCCGCCCTCGCGTCGACGGAGAGGCCGAGGACAAGACCGCCAACGAACAATATGGCCGAACGAGAAATCATTTCTTGTCGTCCTTTTCCCGCCGGTCCGACTTTCGGCGGCGTTTTTTGTCGGATCGGCGGTCTTCCTTACCCTCTCTTCGGTCATCCTTTTCGCCGCGCCGCTCGTCTGCTCGCCGTTCCTTCGGCTTGCCGTCTTCCGCTGGCGGCGGTGCGCCGCGGCGATTGGATTTCCGCCGTTCGACGCCGTCCGGCGGGCCGGCGCTGCTCTTGCGCCGGTCCTGGCGATCGCGCCGGTCACCCGGGGCCTTTTGGTTCCGGCGACGCCGGCTCTCGAAGATGATTCCGCCGCCGCCGCCCACGGCGAGCACGCCGCCGCCGATGAGCGTAAAGAATACCCAGCTCGGCATCGAATCGTCTTCGATGAGCGCGCCGATCCCGGTTCTGTTCAGGACGATGGGGTACTTACCGCCGCGCATGACCCGTGGATTGAAGTCGAGTTTCGATTTAGCCGGCTTCCGGAACAATGCCAGAATATCGAGGGGAAACCGCGTCAGGCTCTTGCAGCGCGGATTTATTCCCGGCATTTCGGTGAATTCGCTGCCCATGCCCAAGGGCCGATGACCTTGCAAAACAAATATTTTATTAAATTTTATCTTTGGGAACGCCTTTCTTATTTCAGGACCTATAGAATTTGCAACAAATTTAAGAGTATAAGTTTTCTTTTTTCTTTTAATTCTTTCAATAGCGATAGCTATTACTTGATTAATAGTTCGAAGCTTGTCACACACTTTCTTCACATCATCCGGATTGGTCAGCTCCGGCATGATCGTGACATAGGCTTTTTGAATTCGCCGGCGGGGCGGTTTGTATTGTACGGCGATCGAGTCGATTTGGAGCGGGATGCTGACGGGCGGAGTCTCGGCGGCACTGGCCGAGATGGGCCAAAGAATTAAAAGCAGGTATACCAAGTGCCGGCGCATTCGTCGGTCCGTTTCGCTGTTCCGCGCCCCGTCGCGCGCGCATCGGCGAGAGGGTCGGTCCGTCAAAAAATTACACGTATCTTCCGGATTCTACGGGACGATGGTTATTTAATGGTTAACGCGCCGAAGGCGACCGGTTCTCTTCCCATATTCGAAACCAAGATGTATGAATGCGAAAATTCATGCCGTTGGGGCGGCGAGCGGGAGAACAATAGAATGTCGAATTTGGTGCCGCCGCATGGCGGTGGTGACTTGAAGCCGCTCTTGGTGGCCGAAGCGGAACGGGCGGAGGCGCTGAAGCACGCCGAAACGCTGACCAGGGTTCCGCTTTCGAGCCGCGAGATGTCGGATCTCTTGATGCTGGGCATGGGGGCCTATACACCGCTCGACGGCTTCATGGGACTTGACGACTGGAAGGGTGCCTGCACCGAGATGAAACTGGCCGATGGCCTGTTCTGGCCAATCCCGATCACGGCGGCCTGCTCGGACGAACTCGGCGGGGCGATCTCCGAGGGCGAAGAGGTGGCGCTGGTCGACGAGGAGACGGGCCAGATCGCCGGCACCATGACGGTGACCGAGAAGTACGGTTACGACAAATCGCTGGAGTGCGAGCATATCTTCAGGACGACGGATGACGCGCATCCCGGCGTACAGAAAGTCATGGGGCAAGGCGACGTCGGCCTGGCGGGTCCGGTCCGAACACTGACCGAGGGACATTATCCGGACACCTATAAGGGCCTTTATTTTCGCCCCGAAGAGACCCGCGCCATGTTCGCGAAGAGCGGCTGGTCCACCGTGGCCGCCTTCCAGACGCGGAACCCGATGCATCGCAGTCACGAATACCTCGCCAAGATCGCCATCGAGATCTGCGACGGCGTGCTGATTCACCAGGTGCTCGGTGCCTTGAAGGCGGGCGATATTCCGGCCGAGGTGCGGGTCGCCGCGATCGACAAGCTGGTCGAGAATTATTTCGTGCCGGGTACCGTGATCCAGGCGGGCTATCCCATCGAGATGCGCTACGCCGGACCGCGGGAAGCCTTGTTGCATGCGGTATTCCGGCAGAATTTCGGCTGCTCCCATTTGGTGGTCGGTCGCGATCATGCCGGCGTCGGCGACTATTACGGACCCTTCGACGCCCATCATATCTTCGATACGCTGAAACCGGGAGACTTGGCGACCGCGCCCCTGAAGATCGACATCACCTTCTATTGCTTCGCGTGCCACGGCATGGCGACCGGCAAGACCTGTCCGCATGGCGAGGAGGATCGCTTGAACGTGTCGGGAACGCGGCTCCGCGAGATGTTCGCGAATAGAGAAGAGGTCCCGCACGAATTCAGCCGCCCCGAGGTATTGGAGGTTTTGCAGGCTTATTACGACAGCCTGAACTGATCGGCGAACGAGGCAAGGGGGGCCGAAGGCCTTCACGTTGTCGAAATTGCGCGGATACGGAGACGGCGCAATGTCGTCGATCTTCCCCTCCGGACGCCTGCCGCAGCCTGAGACCGATGGTGGATTCTGTCTCGTATTCGGCGTTCTGGGACGGAATCGTGACTTTATCTGATAGATTTTTCCGTTTGGATTTGCCGCGTTGCGGGGCGGGGATATATTAAGTGTCGCCGTGTGTGGTGGGATTTTTGGTTTGTCATATATAAAATTTTGAATATGTTGTGGCACCGATGTCCGAGATTACTGTCTTCGTTTTTTCGGAGGCGGCGCTGCCATTGGTCCTTGGGTCAACAATAACTGGCTAACATTGGGGTAAATTAATGTTCACCAGCAATCCTTTTGCCGAGCTTTCGGCGTCCATACCGCCCAGCGTCATGCAGACATACGTCGTCATCATGATCATCCTGGTTGCTGGTGGCACGCTGATCGATATCTGGCACAAGAAGAGCGCTACGTACTTCTTCGACAATTGGCGGAAAGCCAACGACAACGGAACGCAGCAAGTCGGCGGCGGGGAAATGGTGTCGCTGGCGGTTCAAACAGCTGTTGTTGAAGGCCTGACATCGGGTGAATTTTGCAACGCGCGGCGCAGAATTGCGCACCTGCTTACGATGTACGGTTTTCTGGCCTATGTGATCACGACCGCGATCATGGTGTTCGGGTACCCGACGCCGACCACGCCGACGCCGGTCATCCTGCCGCAACTCTGGACCATCGGGGGTCTGATGGTGTGCGTCGGCGGATATTGGTTTTGGTTCTTTATCCGAGTCGACGTCGCGGCCGAGGGCAATTCGCCCTTCCGCATCGTGCGCGCCGACCTCTTCATCCTCTCGCTTCTCGTGAGTGTTACGCTGGGTCTAATTTGGGCCTACCTTCAGGCACGTGGCAGCTTGTGGACGGATGTGTTCCTTGGTTTGTATCTACTTGCCACGACGGTGCTCTTCGGTTCCGTTCCATGGTCGAAGTTCTCGCACATGTTCTTCAAGCCGGCGGCGGCTTTCCAGAAACGTATCGAGAATGCGAACGGCTCCAGGAGCAACTTGCCGCCCCCCGCCGACAAGCCTGAGATATTCGGCAACCCCGTACGGCTGCCCCGACACTATTGATCAGCCCCTCTGCGGTCTTCGATACAGGAGATAACGAACTATCATGCCGACTTTCGTTTATATGACTCGTTGCGACGGCTGCGGACATTGCGTCGATATCTGCCCGTCCGACATCATGCACATCGATAAAACTTATCGCCGTGCCTATAACATCGAGCCGAATATGTGCTGGGAGTGCTATTCCTGTGTGAAGGCCTGTCCGCAAAACGCGATCGACTGTCGCGGTTATGCCGACTTTGCCCCCTTGGGCCACAGCGTCCGGGTGCTCCGCGAACCGGAGAAGGCGACCATATCCTGGAAGCTCAAGTTCCGGGACGGCCGCGAAAAGAATTTCGTCTCGCCAATTCGGACCACGCCGTGGGGATCGATCAAATCGGCGTCCGATTACGAGGTGCCGAGCCCGGATGCGATGAAGTCCGAGGAGCTTGCCCACGAACCGGACGCGCTCAACATCGAAGGGGGACTGCCCGCGCTGACCCCGGACCAACTCAAGCAGGGAGGGGTCTGATGGGAATGTTCGGAAGCAGAAAAACCATTCGCGTCGACTCGGACGTTCTCGTTATCGGCGGCGGCATGGCCGGTTGCGGGGCGACATACGAATCCCGCTATTGGGGCCGCGATCTCAAGGTCGTCTGCGTGGAAAAGGCGAATATCGAGCGGAGCGGCGCCGTGGCGCAAGGCCTCTACGCCATCAACTGCTACATGGGCATGCAGTGGAACGAGAACCAACCGGAAGACTTCGTCAGGTATGCCAGCAATGACCTGATGGGCCTGGTGCGGGAAGACCTCGCCTACGACATCGGACGTCACGTCGACTCGACCGTGCACAAGTTCGAGGAGTGGGGCCTTCCGATCATGAAGGACCCGGAGACCGGTCGCTACATGCGCGAAGGCAAGTGGCAGATCATGATCCACGGCGAAAGCTACAAGCCGATCGTCGCGGAAGCCGCCCGCAAGGCCGCAACCGAGGTCTACAACCGGATCATGGTGACCCACCTTCTGATGGACAAGAAGGATCGGAAGCGGGCCGCCGGCGCCGTCGGCTTCAACGTCCGGACGGGCGATTTCTATGTGTTCAAGGCGAAGGCGGTGGTCATTGCCGCCGGCGGCGCCTCGCACATCTTCAAGCCGCGCTCCGTCGGCGAGGGCATGGGCCGGACCTGGTATGCGCCCTGGAGCAGTGCGTCGGCCTATGGTCTGCCGATAGAAGTCGGCGCCAAGATGACGCAAATGGAGAACCGGATCGTCCTCACCCGGTTCAAGGACGGCTATGGTCCCGTCGGCGCCTATTTCCTGCATCTCGGCACCTATACGCAGAACGCCTATGGCGACGAATACGAATCGAAGTGGTACGACGACACCAAGGCGTTGGTGGGCGACTATGTCGACCGCCATCCGGTTCCGACATGCCTCCGCAACCACGCCCTTCTTCGGGAAGTGGCCAACGGGGGCGGTCCCATTCGCATGGTGACCACGGAGGCGTTCCAGGATCCCCACAAGGAGCAGGTCGGCTGGGAGAACTTCCTCGGCATGACGATTGGTCAAGCCGTCGTCTGGGCCTCGCAAAACATCGACCCGAAGGAGATCAATCCCGAGCTGACCACGTCCGAGCCCTATGTCATGGGGTCGCACGCCACTTGCTCGGGTGCCTGGGCCAGCGGTCCGGAGGATTACGCGCCGCCGGAATACCGGTGGGGCTACAACCGGATGATGACGGTCGACGGCCTGTTCGGCGCCGGCGACGCCAGCGGCGGCACCCCGCATAAATTCTCGTCGGGGTCCTTCACCGAAGGCCGCATCGCCGGTAAGGCGGCGGTCAACTACATGAACGATATGGGCGAGGAACCGGAAGTCGACGAGGCCGAAGTTCAACGGCTCGAAGCGGAGATCTACCAACCGCTTGAGAACTACAGCGTCGGTCGGAACGAAATTGTCGCCGGCACGGTTTCGCCGAGCTACATCCTGCCTCTCCATGCGCTGCAACGCCTTGAGAAGCTCATGGATGAATACTGCGGCGGCATCTCCGTGAACTACATGACGAACGAGCCCTTGCTCACCCGTGGTCTGGAATTGATGGACATGCTGAAGGAAGATTCAGAGCACATCGGCGCCGAGGATCTCCATCAATTGCAACGGACATGGGAGTTCAAACACCGGAGGCTGGCGTCCGAATCCGTCATGCAGCACACGCTGTTCCGGAAGGAAACGCGATGGCCGGGGTATTACTACCGGGGCGACCATATGAATCTGAACGACGAGGACTGGCACTGCTTCACGCTGTCCCAATACGACGCCGAAACCGGCAAGTGGGCCATGGAGAAGGCGCCGGTCTACCACATCGTCGAGTGATCCAGTGGGAGATTTGAAAAGTCGGTTCGATTAACTCTACCGTCTATCCCGCTCGCGGGAGTGACGTCGATGCCGCCCCGTCAGGCCGCGCGGGTTTCGCTCGTGAACCCGGTCTTCGGCGAATACCGGTGCAATTGGAACAGTGGGGCATCCGCCTGATCGGGCGGGTAGTCGCCCTTCCGGAGGTCGAGCGCGATGCTCGGCAGGGTGCTCGCCGGAATTTTGCCGAGGGTCGCCGTGACCGGGCGGTGGGCGTGGCCGCAGAAGACGCGGATGACGTTGCCGTGGCCGTTCAAGATCTCGATCAGGCGCTCCGCGTCGGCTCTGGGTTCGAATTGAAAGGGAACATGCGCCACGCCGAGGTCGTAAGGCGGGTGATGCATGAAGACGGCCGTCGGGCGGGCATCGGCCTCGAGCGCCGCCCGTAGGCTCTTCAGGCGGGCCTCGCAGAACTCGCCCTTTTGGCTGCCCGCCGTGATCGTATCCAGCGCGATCAGGCGGACGGCGTAATCTTCGATCGAATACTGCACAAACGGGTCCTCGGGCCAGAGATAGCCGAGCGCGGGGAAGAGATCGCGGAGCGCCCCTCGTTCGTCCCGGTTGCCCGCCGCGAGATAGAGGGGCGGCCGCAAATCCCCGAGAATCTCGAGCGCCTCCCGGAATTCCGCCGGCTTTGCCTTGTGCGTCAGGTCGCCGGTATGGATCGCGATGTCGGGAACCGGATCGAGCGCATTGATCGCCGAGACGCAACGTTCCAGCCAGGCGCGCCGGCCTAGCCTTTCCCGCGGGTCCAGCGTGATATGCGTGTCGGAGATTTGCGCGATGATCATCTTGCGGAAGCGGATAACAGATTCGTTCCCGCCGCGCCATCCCCGTTATCGTCTGGGGCAGGCAGCGGTGCGACGCCTCAATAGGTATCGAACATCCGCTGGATCTCCGCCGGGTCCGAGGTCTCGGTCAGCGCCATCATAAGCAACACTCGTGCCTTCTGCGGCGTCAGATTGTCGGCGTTGACGCTGTTCGGCGCGTGGCGCGATTTGACATCGGCGGTGCGCCCGCTACCGGCCCGCGTGCTGTGGACGATGATTATGCCCTTCTCGGAAGCCTCGGCGAGGGCGATCGCTTCGGCCGGCGTCGTGTAGCCGGGGGCGAAGCCGGCGGAGACGAGGCCCTTGGCGTCCGCCGCGAGATACCCCGCGATCGACGCCCCGTCGGAGCCCGCATAGGAGGGCACGATATCGACACGCGGCAGGTCGCTTCGTCCGCGCATGTCGAATTCGATGTCGGGTGCGTGGCGCCGTTCCGGGCGGCGGTAATACGAGATCCGGTCCACGTCGGCATGGCCGAGGAGGCCGAAATCACGGCTCTTGAAGGTCTGCAGGCGGAGCGTTGAAGTCTTGGTGATGTCGCGCGCGGAATGAATCTCGTCGTTGAGGAGGCCAAGCACGCCGCGGCCCCTGGAATTGGGATCGCCCGCCACCCGAATGGCGTTGACGAGATTGTTGCCGGCATCGGTGCCGAGACCCGAGGCCGGGCGCTGTGCCCCCACCAGCACGACCGTAAGATCGGCCCGGATCGAGAGGTTCAGGAAATAGGCGGTCTCCTCCAGCGTGGCCGTGCCGTGGGTCACGACGACGCCGGCGAGATCGGGATCCTCCGCCGCCAGTTCGTGGATCTTCTCGTTCAGTTCCAGCCATTCAGCGGGGCCGACGGCGGTGCTGGGGAGGGTGCGGAAGCGAACCGCCTCGACATCGGCCTGTTCCCAAGTCTCGGGGAACGCATCGAGCAACTCGTCGACCTCGTACATTTTCTTGTTTTCGACGTAGGCGACCAGGTCGAGGCTGTGGCGGCCGACTGAGGAAATCGTGCCGCCGGTCCCGATGACCGCGACGCGGGGTTTTGATTCCGTGGACATGTCCGATGTCTCCCTGCCATTGGCGCGTACCCGGATTAAGGTAAATTAGGAGCGCGGATGGCAAGCGGTGTGAACGGGATGTCCGACGGCGCCAAGATTCGATGTGATACGGTCCTGCTCGCCGACGGGTGGGCGGCGGATTTCGTTCTGGCCTGGGATACGGCAGGATCCCTCGTCGAGCTTCGGCCGACGGGCGAGGCTGACATTGGTTTGCCGCGGGCGGCGGGCCCGGTTGTTCCGGGCATGGCGAACCTCCATTCGCACGCCTTCCAGCGCCTAATTGCGGGGCTGACCGAATGCGCCGACCCAGCCGGCTCCGCGGAGGATGATTTTTGGTCCTGGCGGGCGGCCGTCTACCGTCATGTCACGGATTTGACGCCGGATCATGTCGAGGCGATCGCGGCCCGGCTCTATGCCGACCTGTTGCGAGGCGGTTTCACGGCCGTCGGCGAGTTCCACTACCTTCACCACGATCCCGACGGCAACACTTATGCCGATCCGGCCGAGATGGCTCACCGGCATATCCAGGCGGCGGCGCAAGCGGGAATCGGACTGACCCTGCTGCCGGTTCTTTACAGTCAGGGCGGCTTCGGTGGTCAAGCACCCGAAGCCGGGCAGCGCCGCTATCTCAACGATCTCGACGGTTTTGCGGCGATTCTCGACTCGATCGCCGGTGCGATGGGCGAGGCGCGCCTCGGCGTCGCGGCCCATTCGCTCCGCGCCGTCGGGCCGGAGGCACTGGCGGGGCTTGTCGAACTGATCGACGGGATCGATCCCGCCGCGCCGCGTCATATTCATGTCGCCGAGCAGATCCGCGAGGTCGAGGCATGCCTCGTCTGGTCGGGTGCCAGGCCCGTCGAGTGGTTGCTGGCGAATGCCGATCTCGGGCCTCTCTGGTGTCTCGTGCATGCAACACATATGACGGCGGAGGAGACAATTGCGCTCGCCCACTCGGGCGCGGTCGCCGGCTTGTGTCCGACGACCGAGGCCGATCTCGGGGACGGCATTTTTCCAGCGGTCGATTATTTGACGGCGGGCGGCGCCTTTGGCGTCGGGACCGACAGCCACGTGCGGATCGAGGCGGCGGAGGAGTTGCGCTGGCTTGAATACGGTCAGCGCCTGATCCATCAGCGCCGGAACCTACTGCGGCCGGCAGGGACGGTAGCGACGGGAGCGGCGCTTTACCAGGCGGCGTTTCGGGGTGGGGCGACGGCGCTTGGTCGGCCGATCGGCGCTCTCGCACTTGGCAAGCGGGCGGATTTCGTCATCCTCGACGGCGCTGCCCCGCTGCTTCGCGACAAGACGGGTGACGACTTGATCGACACCTATGTCTTCGCCGGCGGCCGCGATCTGGTGCGGGACGTCTTCGTTGCCGGCCGCCGCGTCGTCGCCGAAGGCCGCCATGTCGCCGACGCCGAGATCAACCGGGCCCTCGCGGCGCAGGCGGAGCTCCGGAAAAGGCGCTGAAAATGATGTCAGGCACCATCTTATCGATCATTGTTTCAACACGTTAGTCGATTAAGTCGACGATTTTGGTTAGATTGGACTTCATGCGGTTTTTCGTCATTCAGCACGGGCTTCGCGATCGTCATTCCCATGCCTTGGTCGAGGCGTTCGGCTGGCGGAGGGCTTTTCGGCGGCGGGGGCTGGAATTCGATATATTCATCCACCGGGAAGCCACGGCCCAAGTCATTGAGCAGACCGGCGGCATTCCCGCCTTTCCCTTCGCGCCGATGGATGAGATCGATCTCGATCCGGTTTCCGACGAACTGCACAGCTATATTCTCCTTGGGGAGGCCTTTGCCCAGGCCTGCTCGATGCTCGACGAACATATTCGGGCCACCGATGTCGTGATCGTCCCACATGCGAACGCGCGGGAGCTTTTCGGCATATCGCGTTGGCTGCGGACCCTTGCCCCGGATCGCCGCCCGCGGATCGTCTTCATCTTCATCAATCCCGAATTGCGATGGAAATTGAGCGACGACCGCCGCAGCGTGGTCGGTGAATTTTCGTTCTACCGGCTGGGAGCCAATCTATTGGCGGAATTGATGCCGAAAGACCGTGTGGTTTATTTTGCCGACAATCAGCTGCTCCGCGAGACCATTGCCAATGTCCTGAACCGGCCTTGCGGTCACTGCCCCATGACCATCGATTATTTCGCGGCCGAGGATGTACCGGGTGACTCGGACGATCCCGAATGGGCACCGGCTCATATCGGCGTGCTCGGTGAGTTCCGGCGGGAAAAGGGGAGTTCCGTCGTTGTCGAAGTCATCCAAAAGTTCTGCGAGGCGCGGCCCGGCCGCGATATATTCGTCCAGGTCCAAGACGCCGAACAGGCAAAGGCGATGGATCAGCGCCTCCGCTCCCATGGGGGTCGGAGCCTTCATATCCATGGCGGCCAATTGTCGCCTCGGAGCTATGCGCGGCGCTTGGAATCGCTTGAGATACTCCTGCTGCCCTATGTCAAGGATCGCTATGTCATGCGAACCTCCGGCATCTTCGCCGAGGCCGTCACGCATGGCATCGTGACCGTGGTCCCCCGCGGCACCTGGATGGCCGAGCAACTCGGCGCCGGTTGGGGGGCGGGTGTTATCTTCGATACGGTTTCCGTCGATTCCGTCGTCGAGGCCTTGACCGCCGCGATTGATGATTATTCAGACTTGAAAATGACCGCGGCGGCGTGTCGCGAGGCGTGGCGGACTAGGCAATCAACCGGTGCCCTTCTCGATCACATTCTTGCCGCGTTGGGAACATCCGCATCGGAACTCAAGGATTCGATGCCGGAAGTGACGCCGTAGGATCGATTCGGATTTCCGCCTATAATTCGCGCTCGATGATATCCTGGGAGAGGTGCGAAAAATGACGGCGGAACTTTGGCGGTGGAGTGCCGGGCGGATCGCGGCCGCGGTCGCGGCGGGGGAGATCGCGCCGGCGGCGGCGGGCGAGGCGGCGGCGGCGCGGATGGCGGCGGTCAACGAGCGGGTGAACGCGGTCACCGTCGACCTTTCCGCGGAGGCGATCAGCGCGGCGGCCGACGCCGCGCCGGGACCGCTCCAGGGGGTGCCCGTCACGATCAAGGAAAATACCGACCAGAAGGGCCTCGCCAACGCCAACGGCGTGCCCGCCTTCACCGACAATATCGCGCCCGACGACGCGCCTCTGGTGGCCAATTTGAAAGGCGCCGGCGCCGTGGTTCTGGGGCGGACCAACACGCCGGAATTCAGCCTTCGCTGGTCGACCGACAACCCGCTACGCGGACCGACCGCGAACCCGTGGAACCCCGGGAGGACACCGGGCGGTTCGTCTGGCGGGGCCGCCGCGGCGGTGGCACTCGGCATTGGCGCGATCGCCCATGGCAATGATCTCGGTGGCTCCCTCCGTTATCCTGCTTATTGCTGCGGCGTTGCCACGATCCGGCCGAGCCTGGGGCGCGTGCCGGCCTATAATCCGAGTGCCGCCGACGAACGCCCACCTTCCTTCCAATTGATGAGTGTCCAGGGTCCGATTGCCCGAACGGTGGCGGACGTCCGCCTCGGTCTTTCGGTCATGATGCGGGGCGATGCCCGTGATCCCTGGTGGACCGGGGCACCCTTGGAGGGTCCGCCCGAGGCGGGACCGATCCGGGTCGCGGTTACCAAGTCGCCGGCCGATCTCACCTGCCACCCGGCGGTCGCACAGGCGATCGACGAAGCGGCCGGGCATCTGGAGAAGGCCGGCTATGTGGTCGAGGAAGCGGACCCGCCGGGTGTCGCCGAGATCGCCGCCTGCTGGCGCGACCTGCTGGCGACCGATGCCGAGGTGATGATGGGCGAGTCGATCCGTGCCAACGGCTCGGCCGACATCCAGGCGGTCTTCGACGGTTTCCTCTCGGGCGCTGAGGCGCTGGGGCTTCGCGATTACGTTCAGCGTCTCGCCCTTCGCACGCGCCATCTCCGCGACTGGGCGCTCTTCCAGGAAGATTACCCCTTGGTCCTGGCACCGGTCTCCCAGGAGCCGCCCTTTCCGATGGGCGACGACCTTTTGAGCGCGGCGCGGCGGGCGGAGCTGCTGCAATCCCAGACCCTGCTCTATGCGGTGAATCTGCTCGCCCTTCCCTCGGCCGCGGTGCCAACCGGGCTTCACGAGGCGACCCCGATGGGGGTGCAGCTCATCGGCCGGCGCTTTCGCGAGGACCAATGCCTTGATGCCGCGGAGGCGATCGAACGGGAAGTGGGTGTACTGGCGGAACGGCTTTGGGAACGCGGTTGAGACGTCCTATCCCATCATATAACCCGCCAATTCCGGTGTCGGCACGGAGGTATCCACATAGCCGAAGGTACCTTGGTCGCGCGCTTCGGTGGCGGCGTCGATCAAGCCCGTCATGGCAGCGCGGTAGAGCGAGGTGGCGAGACTGATCCGCTTCACGCCCGCTGCCGCCAGATCGGCGAAGGGAAAGGATTTTCCCGGCACCCCCACCATGAAATTGACCGGCTTGGAGACGGCACCGCAGACCGCCGCGACGGCCGCGAGGTCCGGCAGGCCCGGCGCCATCAGGACATCCGCGCCCGCCGCCTCGAAGGCTTGCAGGCGTTCGATCACATTGCCGAGGTCGGGATTGCCGCGAAGGAAACTTTCCGTTCGCGCCGTCAGGGTGAAGTTGAAGCCGACCGTCTGCGCCGCCGCCACCGAAGCTTCGATGCGGGCGATCGCGACCGCCATGTCATAGAGCGGATTGTCCTTGTCCCCCGTCGCGTCCTCGATGGAGCATCCGACGAGGCCGGATTCGGCCGCTCCGCGCACGGTTTTCGCCGCATCGGCGGGGTCGTGACCGAAGCCGTTCTCCAAATCCGCCGAGACCGGGAGATCGACGGCATCGACGACCGCGCGCGCATGGGCCAGGGCCTCGTCCCGGCTGACCCGCCCGTCGCGACGGCCGAGCGTTCCGGCGAAGCCGCCGCTCGAGGTCGCCAGGGCCGGGAACCCCATTGCGGCCAGGACGCGGGCCGAGCCCGCATCGAAGGGATTGGCGATGATGAAAGCATCCGGACCCGTATGCAGGTCGCGGAAATGGTCGGCCTTCTCGGCCTGGGTCGGCGGCGTCCCGGCGTCGGTCATTGGATTTCTCCCAAGGTGTTCGAGCGAGGTTAAGTCGCTGGACCCTAGGGCGTCGAGGGCCAATCGGAGCCCATGATCAAGGCCATTTGGCTTCACCGTTTCGAGTTAACCTGTTCGTCAACGGGACGTAGTGCCCATCCCCGCACGGGTCATCAGGAAGATCGAGACCGCCGCTAATCCGGCGGCGCTCAGGCCGAGGGACCAGTGGATGCCGATAA
This sequence comes from uncultured Rhodospirillaceae bacterium, assembly GCA_964408805.1. GTDB lineage: Bacteria > Pseudomonadota > Alphaproteobacteria > UBA8366 > UBA8366 > CAYPAV01. The sequence goes on from CAYPAV010000010.1 coordinate 99,277, forward strand.
AACTTCCGCCGATCCCCACCGAGATGCCGCTGAAAGTCATCAAACCGAGACTGGACATGTTGAAGAGGCCGATCACCCGGCCGCGTGATTCCGCGGGCGCGTTCAACTGCACCAGGGTTTGCGCCATCGCACTGTAGGCGAGGTTGACGAAACCGGCGATGAACAGGAGTGCCGCCGAGAGCGGATAATTGGTCGAAATCGCAAATCCGCCGACGGCGCCGCACCAGACCAGTACAAGCAGGAATGCCGTTCGCGGCCTTGCCGGCAGCAGGTTTCCGCTCTCCAGGACCAGCCCAGCGAACACGGCCCCGGCCGCATTGGCGGCCAGTAGGACGCTGTAGTAGAAACCCGATCCGCCATGGCCGAGATCGCGGGTGAATTCGGGCATTTGCGCCTGATGGGCGTTGCCGACGAAGAGCGAGGCGGCGCCGACGAGCAGGATCATCGACAGAATCGTCGGATTTTCGGCGACGCCGCGGATTGTCGGGATGATATCGGCGAACCCGCGAAGGCCGTGCCGCGATCGCCCGCCGCTCCTGGCTCCTTCGGCGCGTCCGTCGAAGGGCGCCTTCCAGAGCCAAAGCGTCAGGGGCAAATAAATCAGGACGTTCAGCAACAACCCCAAGGCCGGGCCGACCGCCAGCATCAAGCCGCCGCCGATCGCCGGGCCCAAAAGGATACCGAGTTTTCGCGAGGTCGCGAACAGACGGACGCCGCTTTGCAACTGATCCGTTCCGACGATGTCGTGGATCAGCATCTGACCCGCCGTTCCCCACAATACGCCGGCGACGCCGTGCAGGATCAGCAGGGCCGCGGCGTGCCACATTTCCAGCGTGTCGGTGACGATCAGATAGCCCCAACCGAGCGAGACGGCCATGAACAGGCCCATCCCCAATTGTACGATCCGCCGCGGATCGAACCGGTCGGCGAGCGCGCCCGCATAGAAGGAAAACAGCAAGAAGGGCAGCCAGTGGGAAATCACCGCGAAACCCGCGAGCGCCGGGGATTGGAACTTTTCGAAGATCACCCAGTAGCTGATCACGTGCTCGATATTGTCGGCCATCATCGCCAGGCCGCTGGCGACCAGATACATTCGCGCGCCGGGATGGCGCAACGCGGCGAAGGCGCGTTCCGGCGGCCGGTCGTCGGAGCCCGGTTCCGTCGTCGAGGGAGATCTGTTCACTCGCTTTTCGCCCGCTCGTTTTTGGCCGGCGGAGATTGCCAAGCCCGAAGAAATTCTGGGCCGAAATGCCATAAAATCGAGCATCGCGGGGAACCGGGATAAAACTCCGGCACTCAGAGGCGATCAGCAGAACTTCGGATCACGCGAAAACCGAACCGGAATCGACCTATCCGATCAGGAGAACAATACTTGCGACGACGAGTAAGGTCGCCGTTCCCGCCGCGGAGATGATCCGGCCCAACCTTTTCCAGGTTGGAGCGCCGCCCGAACCGAAGAGGACAAATGGATGTAACAAACGGAGAATGAGAAGCGCTCCGCCATAACTATGCAGCCACACGGGATCGATGCCTTTTAGTTCCATAAGAAGAAGTAGGAGGAGGGCGACGGCCGCGTATTCGCTGAGGTTGCCGAAGCGCCGAACGCCGAGGGCGAGTTCCGGGTTGTCGCCGTCCCCGAGGGCGACGCGATGCTTCCCTCTCAGAACGCCGACCCGGGCCGATAGGGCGGCCATCAATAGGGCGATGAGGGCCGCATAGACCGGTGTGATTGCAATCATTCCTTCCCCTTTCCTCGCGCTTGAGCCAAAGCGGTCTCCGCGAGTTCTTCCCAGCGCGACGCGTCCGCCGGTCCGGCGACGATCCAATCCTTCATCGGTGGTTTGGTCTTGAATGGAGCTAGATGCTGCCATTCCGCGAGCCCCAGGGATGCCACCTCGAACGTACGGCCAAGACGGCAACCGAGACCGACAATCCCGCCCTTTGTCGAGAAGAACGCGAACACCTTGCCGTTTTGGGTGACGGCGGGCGCCGACATCATCTTGCCGTGCGCGACATCCGTCTCTTCCGCCACCAGCCTAGTCGCGAGTCTTTCCCATTCGGCGCGACATGTTTCGATTTCCGGCAATTGCCTCTCCAATTCAAGCCAAGCCACAAAGTTGACGGAATATGTTAATTATCATATTTATGTTAATCAACATATATTGAAGGGGCGCGCATGGAACGCCTTGGCCGACATAAGGAACGGACTCGACGCCGGATACTGGATGGCGCGGCGCAATTGTTCCGCGAACGGGGCTATGACCGGGTCAGCATCGACGAGCTGATGGGAGCGGCAGGGCTGACCCGAGGAGGGTTTTATGCGCATTTTCCCTCTAAATCCGAATTGTTCTTGGAAATCCTGCGAGAGAGGCATCCGATGCTGCGCAAGTTGGCGTTGCGCGACGGCCCTGGCGCCGACGAACTCTGGATGCAAATGTTGGACATATTCCGGGACTATCTCGATCCGGCGCATTTGGAGATTGTCTCAAAGGGATGTGCGCTGAGCGCCCTCGGCGGGGACGCCACCCGTGGCGGACCGCGCGCAAGGTCGGCTTATGACGAAGCGTTTACGCGCATCGTCGCCGAAATGGCGCGCGGCCAAAATTTGGCGCCGGACGATCCCGGCCTGACCTCGGCATTGGTACTTGCGGTAGGCGCCGTTTCCGTCGCCGCCGCGACCTCCGCGAAGGATCGGAAGAAGGTCATCTTGGAGGCCGCGTTCGCGCAGTTCCTGGAAATTGCGCAGCGGTGCCGGAAGGACCGACATTGATTTGGAGAGGGGCGAAAACCGGGGACCTCAGACTCGTTGAATATCGGAGCTGTCCGGCCAGTTGAAATTTCCCTATTCGTCCCCCGGGACACCATAGGACGGCGCTGCCTCGGGGTTGAGCGCGCGGGTGACGTAATCCTCCATCTGGGGGGCGTAGATCGTCCAGAGATCGCGGAGGGCGGCGATCGGGCCATCGTCCTTCCAATCGACCCTCAGATCGGCGATCGGCCATGATTGGTCACGGACCAGATAGAGTCCGGCCGACTTGACGGGGCCGGCCTCGCCGCCGGCCGCCAGACCCGCTTCCATGACCGAGAGCAGACGCTCTCCAAGCGGCCCCGAGGACGCCAGGAAATGATCCCGCATCAAGGCGGGGATACCCTCGTCCGCCAGCATGTTGCCGCCGCAGGCGACGTCGGGACCCGCGACCGCGGTGAAGAGGCCCAACGCGCTCTCGCCGTTATGGGTGGCGCTGTTGCCGTTTCGGTCGACAGCGAGCACCTGACGATAGGCGAGGTGGGCCGCTTCCGATTTCATCTTGGCCATGGCGGCCGCCGCATCGAGCCCGCCCGCCATCAAGTCCAGCATTCGGGGGCCGAGGGTGGGGTCGGTGACGTTCTGACTCGCGACGGCACCCACGCCGGCGCGGGCATAGGCGCAGCGCGCCGCGACCGCGGGCGAGGAGGAGGAGACCGCGACACCGAACATGCCGGTCTCCTTGCAGCGGGCGGCAATGGAAAAGGTCATTGGCTGTCCTCCCGGTCCGGGATCACGGCCGTTGCGTCGATCTCGACCAGCCATTCGGGACGCGCCAGGGCGACGACGACGAGTCCGGTGAAGACCGGGTGTACGCCCTTGATATATTCGCCGACGGTCCGGTAGACCGGCTCCCGGTGGCGGATGTCGGTGAGGTAGATCACCATCTTGGCGAGATCCGCCATCTCGCCGCCCGATTCCTCGATCAATTGCCGAATGTTCCGCATCACCTGGTGGGCCTGGGCGACCGGATCGCCCATGCCCACGCTCTCCGAGGTATCGAGGTCCTGCGGGACCTGCCCCCGAAGGAAGATCATCTCGCCCCTCGCCACCACGGCTTGGGCCAAATCGTTGTCCAGGTTCTGCTCTGGATAGGTTTCCTTCGTGTTGAAAGGCCGGATGCGTCGATGTGCCATGAGGTTCGGGTCCAATTGTTGGCGTCCGGGAGTCATCGGTCGATCCCGTATCTCCAATGTTAGGTGTAATTCGGCGCGAAAGAAGCTCTGGCGCCCACCCAAGACCCGCGGCGGCGTTGCCATTTCGCGGGATCGGAGACATTTTCCCTTTGCCGGTACGATGGGCCGGATGAGTGGTTGGAATTTCATGATCGAAAATATCGGTTTGCTTTTGCTCGCGGCCATCCCGCTGATGGGGAGTCCGGGGCCTGCGACCATGAGCCTCGCCGCCAGCGCGTCCGTCTTCGGCATCCGGCGGAGTCTCTGGTATCTCGCGGGCATAATTGTCGGGACGACGGCCGTTTTGCTGATGATCGCGACCGGCGTTACCGGCCTCGTTTTCGCGGTACCCGGCCTGCTGCCCGCCCTCAGCGTGGCCGCTCTTTGCTACATTCTCTATCTCGCTTATCGGATCGCCTCGGCGCCGGTTCTTGCGGCGGAGGCGGCGGACCGACCGGCGCCGTCATTAGCAGGCGGTCTTCTACTCGCCATCTCGAACCCCAAAGCGTTTGCGGCCATCGGCGCGGTTTACGCCAGCGTTGTCATCCTGCCGGATCAGCCGACCGGGGACGCGGCCGTGAAATGCGCGGTCCTCTTTGCGGTCATCGCGATCGTCAACTCGGTGTGGCTCGTCCTTGGCGCCGTCCTGGCCCGGCTGCTCCGGCAGCCGCGGACCGGGCGCGTCATCAATCTGCTGTTCGCGGTCCTGCTGGTCCTCTCCGTCGCTTTGGCGGCGACGATCTAGGCCGCGTCGAAAGCATCAATCCCGAGCTCGGCCCGCAACGCGCGGGTGGCCTCGTGTTTTTGGTCCTCGAACGGTATTCCCGTCGCATCGGCGACCCGGACCACGGCGACGAAGGAGGCCGCGGTGCCGGCCGCATCGGCGAATCCCGTCGGCCCAACGGCGGCGAGAAGGGCCGTCCGGGCGCGGTCGAGCCGGTGGTCGTCCCGGTCCACGACCGCTTCGGCGAATTCGACCAGCAGGTCGCCGTGTTCGATCCCGCCATCGCCCCCGCCGCCGCGCATGGCGATGTCGAGGTCGTATTCCGAGGAGCTGATTTCGCCGCTCCGCCGGAGCAGCCGCGCATGGCTGGTCGTTCAGTAGAAGCACTGGTTGAGGGCGGCGATCCGGGTGGCGATCAACTCCATCTGTACATGGGTGATGGCGCGGTATTCGGTCTCGAGGTCGTGGATCGCGGCTTGCGGCAGGTACAGGGCCTCGTCCAGGTCGAAGAACCCGGCCGCCTCGTCGGGCAGCACCGCCGCCTTGGCAAACCAGTCGACCGCCGTCGAGTTATTCTGTTTAACACCGTAACCGAACCGGTACGACTCGCCCACATAGTAGGTTGCTGCTGGGTGCTTACTCGCGGCGGCTTTGGCAAACCATTTGAAGGCCTCTCCATAGTTACGCTTTACGCCCTTTCCAAAGTAATAGAGTTGCGCGAGCCAATACTGCGCCTCGACATGCCCCGCCTTCGCCGCCGGCAGCCATTCGTCGAATGCCGAGCCCTGGTCGAAGGCCTTGTAGTGGCGCATCCCGGCCTCGAAATCCGCCCGCGCGACTTGGCAGAATGATATTGCCAGCAAGCCGGCCAGTAGCACTCTCCGCATCAGGTAACCTCCCCCGTTGCCCGCGTCTTTCTCCGTTATGGTCGTATTTGACCGTAATTTTCAATCATTTATTGGGAGAACTGTGGGCCCCCAAGGCCCTGCGCGCCATCATGCGGCTTCGCGCCGACGCGGGCTTCATGGCCGCCTATGGCAGCCGCCAGCATCCCGACCACCAGACCGCCAGGAACAGATGGACCAGCTCTACGCCATCGCTCAATGCCCCTTCGCGAAGGCGACCAGCGGGTCGATCCAGACGGGTGTCGGCGCATAGAAGAGATGGTGCCCCTCGCCGGTGTCGAGGATTTTCTCATGGGTGTTCTCGGCGCCGAAGCGGGCGAAGGTGGCGGCGCAGGATTCGGCGACGTCGTCATCGACATCGACGAGGGAGAGGAACCGCCCGGGCACCGGGTTCTCGAATCCGCGCATGAACTTTTCGTAGGCCCGTCCGAATTTTTCGTCCGCGCTAAGGCATCCGCCGAAGATGCCGTAATTGATCATCGGGTTTGCCAATGCTCGGGCCGCGACCATGGTGATGATCGCGCCCTTGGAATGTCCGGCGACGGTAATGTTCTCGGGCGGAACGCCTTTTTGGATCAGGCTCTCGACCGCCGCGGCGACATTCTCCCCGTAATCGGTCGAATCGGTATCCTCGGGGCGGCTTTCGCCGATCACGACGAAGCCCTTGCCGGCCAGCGTCTCGAGGATGCCGTCATAGTCATAGGCCACGCCATAACGGGGATGGGGCGTGTCCTGGCCGCGTTTTTCGACCCAGGTCCCGTGGAGATAGAAAATATATCTGGCGTCGGTCGCGGGTTCGGCGGGCGGTTCGGTTGCAACCGTCTGGCCCATGGCCGCCGCGGCAAAGCCGACGACAAATAGGACAAGTGCCCAGGCACCGGCGCGGGATTGGTTCATGATCCATCCTCCGAGATGTCGCCATACTCCCCCTGACCGCGGCAGACGTGGTGTTCCTCAATCTTGGTGTAACCGCGGAAGAGTTCGTATTTGGTCATGCAATCGGGTCCGGAGTCGAAGACGCCGGGGCGGACCGCCTTGGGGAGCGCGTATTCGTCGCCGAGACCGTCGATCACCTGCAACGCCTCTTCTTCCGGCATGGGACCATAGCAGACCCAGGTGTTCCAATCGTCCTTGGTGTGAACGAAGAGGCGGAAGATCTCGTAACCCTCTTCGAGTTCGGCCGGGTCGTAGGTCTCGAAGAAGGAGTCCACCAAGCGCTCGGTGCCGGTGTCGAGTTCCTCCCACTGGCCCCGCCGGAGGAGCTCGTATTCCTCGCCCTCCAGGAACTCGACACCCTGGTCCCAGTCAATCTGCCCGAGCACGATCCCCTTGCGGTATGGCTCAAGCCATTCCTTGACCGCGTCGGGAAGATGGGCGTGCGGGCCGAGGACGGTTTCAACGTTCGGCCCCCTCGGGGAGCGGGGGGATTGTTATGACCTCCGAGACGTGGTCATCCCAGCGCTTCCTGGCATCCTTGAGTTCGTCGTCGTCCTCTGCGCTCATCCGTCTGTCTCCGCTCGGCACCATCCAATCGAACGATGCAAAGCGGACGCCAGTCAAGGCGGTGAAGGCGGTCTTAGTCCTCCTTGTCGCCGGACCAGCCGCCGCCGCTGCGAATGGCACTCTCCCAGAGGCCCTCAAGGGCGATGTCGCGCGTCCAGGGACGCATGACCGAGGAGGCTTGCGCATCGCGAAGATAGCGCTCGAGCGGAAACCGCTTCAGGAGGGCCCGACCGCCACAGACCCGGACCGCTTCCTGGGTCACTTCGACGGCCTTTCGCTGGACCATGATATGGGCGGCGCGGGCGCGCTGGCGGATCTCGTGGTCGGGCTCCAGCTTGGCCTCCGAGATCGACCGGTAATAGAGTGCCTCCGTGGCCTCGATATCGAGCAGCATCTCTGCGATGCCGCGCTGCGCCACCTGGCTGGCGCCTTCCTTCTTGGGCGCCCCCTCCATGTTCCCGGTGACGTAGTCGAGGGCCGCGCTATAGGCCTGGCGCATCAATCCGAGGAAGGTGGCGGAGAACAGCATCGGCCCGTGCGCGGCCGAGAGGTAAAGCCCGCCGAAGACGCCGGGCGGCAGGACCTCGCCTTCGTCCGGAATGAAGACGTCCTCCAGCACCATGTCGCGGCTCACCGTGCCGCGCATGCCGATCGGGTCCCATTCGCCGGTGAAGGTGATGCCTTTCGCTCCGCACGGCACTTTGAGGTAGAGGGTACGCTCGATCCAGGGCTCGTCGCCGAGGCGGATCGCCGGCGTGGCGAAATAATCGGCCGCCTCCGAGAGCGAGACGAAGAATTTCCGGCCGTTGACCCGGTAGCCGCCGTCGACCTTCTCGGCCGTGGTGCCGAAGCGCCGGCCGCCGACCGAGAACGAGGTGTCGGTCTCGCCCTTCTCCACGGGCTCGCTATGGGGCTGGCCGTAGAAGACGCCGTCCTCCAGAACTTCGCGGTAGTTTTCCCGGCGCAGCGTCTCATGCTTGGCGCGAACGTCGTCCGGCATCTCGTGCCGGTCGGCCATCTCGCCCATCATCAGCATGGTCAGGCAATGCATATTGAAGCAGAGCGAGGTCGAGGCGTTGCCGCGGGCCAGTTCCTCGACGACCAGACAATAGGTCTCGAGGTCGGCGCCCAACCCGCCATAGGCCTCCGGCACGCAGAGCCCCAGGAACCCCGCCTCACGAAGATCGTCGAAATCGGCATGGGGGAATTTGGCGTCGCGGTCGATTTCGGCGGCGCGCGCGGCGAATTTCTCGGTTGCGAGCTGTCGGGCGGTCTCCATCAGTTCCCGCTGGCGCGGAGAGGCTTGCATGTCCATCGTCGGATCAACCTTTCTGAGCGTGTCGCTGCCGCAATGTCGGGCCGGCGAAGCACCATCCCGGCCGGCCCGTCGTCCGGCGAGGGGATGGTCCCGGCAATGATATATTCCGCCAAGGTTGATCGACGATTCGTCCGTCCGTACCGCGCTGTTTTCCCGTGGAAGCGGGATCAGACCCCGCCGGGTCGCCTCAGTCCGCGGCCGCGCCGGCGGCCTGGCGGCGCGCGCGCTGACCCATCGCGTCATAGGTCGCGTATTTATAGATCTCGGTCAGGGTCGGATAGTTATAGCAGGTGTGGATGAAGAGATCGGCGCCCGCGCCCACCAGAAGGGCGGTCAGGCCGACATGGATCAGTTCGCTCGCCGACTCGCCGATCAGATGCACGCCCTCCAGCTTCATGTCCTCCTCGCGGAACAGCAACTTTATGAACCCGTCCGCATCGCCGATGATCTGGCCGCGCGCATTTCCGTCATAGCGCGCGCGGCCGATGACATAGGGCGTCTCTTCCTTCTGGAGGTCTTCCTCGGTCTTGCCCGCCATCGAGCATTCGGGGATCGTGTAGATACCGTAGGGGAGGATGTTCGCCAATTCGGTCTTGTAGTCGAGGTCGAAGGCGTGAACCATCGCGATCCGGGCCTGCTCCATCGCGGTCGAGGCAAGGGCCGGAAAGCCGATCACGTCGCCGACCGCATAGATGTGGTCCTGGCTGGTCTGATACTGCCCGTTGATGTCGAGATGGCCGCGCGGCCCCGGCTCGATGCCGACCGTTTCCAGGTTCAGGGTCGCGGTATTTCCGGTTCGTCCCGTGGCGGCCAGGACCGTGTCGACCTCGATCCGGTTCCCGGATTTCATGCGAACCTGGATCTTGTCGCCGGCCTCGACCTCCTCGATCGTGTCCGGCATATGCAATTCGACGCTCATCTTCTTCATGCAGGTCGTCAGGATATCGGTCAGCTCCGTATCCATGAAGCCGAGCAGACGATCGCGCCCCTCCACCAGATGAACATCGATGCCGAGTGCGGCGAACAGGCAGGCGTATTCGCATCCGATGACGCCGCCGCCCGCGATCAGCATGCTGTCGGGCAGGTCGTGGATGTTCAGGATGGTGTCGGAATCATAGATCCGCGAGTCGTGGAACGGCAGGTTCGGAGGATGATAAGGGTCGGATCCGGTCGCGATCAGGATCACGTCGCCCTGGACATAGGCCGGGGTCGCGTTCTTCGGCGTGACCGAAATCGTGTGGTCGTCCTCGAAGGCGGCCATGCCGCGATAGAGCGCGACGTCGTGGGCTCGGATGTTGTCGGCGATCCGCTCATGCTCGCCCTGGACGATCAATCGCTCGCGATAGAGAAAGTCGCGCGCGGTCACCTTGTCCTTCAATTCGAAGTTGATGCCGTAGAGCCCGCGCTGGCGAAGGACTACGACAAGGATCGCGAGATCCTCGTGGTCGAGGTCGAGACCGCCTCGGGGCTGGTCGGCCTCGGCTATCAGCTCTATCTCCGCGAGGGGTTTCGCACGACCGAGGCTTGCCTGAAGGAGCTGATGATTCCGCGCCTCCTAGGCCAAGACGCGTCGGCCATCGAGGCAATCTGGCGCGATCTCTGGTCTGCCACGCTGGCCGACGGCCGGGGCGGCACGCCGATCCTGGCGCTCTCTGCGATCGACGTGGCGCTTTGGGACATCGTCGGCCAGAAGGCGGGGCTGCCGCTGCACCGGCTCTGGGGACATTATCGCTCGGAGGTGCCGGTCTACGGTTCCGGCTGCTGGCGGGGGCTCGGCGGCGAGGGGATGGCGGCGAAGGCGAAGCGCTTCGTCGAGGCCGGCTACCCCGCGATCAAGATGCAGGTCGGGCATATCTGGTCCGACGCCGAGGACGTCGCCAATGTCGCCATGGTGCGCGACGCCGTCGGCCCCGACATCGATATCATGGTCGACGTCAACATGGCATGGACGGCCGATCACGCGATCCTGATGGGCCGGCGCTTAGAGGAATACGACATCTATTGGCTGGAGGAGCCGGTGGTGCCGGACGATTTCCACGGCTATTTCCGAATTGCCGACGCGCTCGACCTCCGCGTCGTCGGCGGCGAGAGCCATTTCACCCGCTACGACCTCCGCCCCTTCTTCGAGCACCCGAAACTCCCCATCCTGCAGCCGGACGTGGTCCGGGGCGGCCTCACGGACCTCCGCAAGACGGCGGCAATCGCCGATACCTGGGGCCTCCAAATCGCCCCCCACCTCTACCCCGAACTGATGATCCACCTCGCCGCCTCGATCCCGAATGCGCTGATCCTGGAGGATATGCAGTTCCTCGACGACCTCTGGGTCGACGCCCCGAGACCGGAGGGCGGCATCATCACCGCGCCGGAGCGCCCAGGGCATGGCCTCCGGATCAAGCCGGAGCTGATGCGGGACGCAGGGGTGGCGTGAGATGTCGCGGCGGCTCCTCTCGGTCGTGCTCGCTCTCGCCCTGCTGCCGACTTGGCCCCTCTCGGGCGCTGAACTTAGTGGGCCGGACCTGATCGCGGCCTTGCGCGCCGGCGGCTACAATATCTATTTCCGGCACGCCGCGACGGATTGGAGTGACGGCGACCGGGTCGAGGGCCTCGGCGACTGGACGAGCTGCGAGCGGGAGAAGATGCGCCAGCTCTCCGATGAAGGCCGCCAGTCGGCACGAGCGGTCGGGGCCGCGATGCGCGCGCTCGGTATTCCGGTCGCCGCCGTGCTCTCCAGCGAATACTGCCGGGCGGCCGAAACCGCGCGTCTTCTCGGCCTCGGACCGGTGACGACGACCCGGGACATCATGAACATGCGCGCCGCCGATTATCTCGGCGGCCCGGCGGCGGTGGCGCGACGCGCCCGCGGCGTTCTTTCCCAACCGCCGCCCGTGGGCGCCAACGTGGTTATCGTCGGCCACGGCAACGTCATCCGCGCCGCGACCGGCTTCTATCCCGATGAGGGCGGCAGCGGCGTGTTCCGGCCCGGCACGGCGTCCGACGGCAGCGCCGAACTGGTTGGGTGGTTGTCGCCGGCGGAATGGATACGGCTCGGTAAGGTCCGGAAATAGCGGCGTGGGATTCCGCCTAACCCGTCACGCCCTGCCGTTCATCCTTGGGCGCAAGGCGGCGTAGACCGTGGAGTGGATCGGCGTCGGCACCCCCGTTTCCGCGCCCAGCCGGTGCACCGCGCCGGACAGCCATTCCACCTCCAACCGCCGTCCGCGTTCGAGATCGACCGCGAGCGAGGCCTTGATCGGGGCGGTGTTGTCGAGCCAGTTCATGGAGCGCTCGACGATGTCGTCCGGCAGGTCGACACCCATGGCCCGGGCCACGGCCTCGGTTTCGCCCAACGCACCGCAATAGACGGCGCGCATGACGGGGTCGGCGCGTATCACGCCGGTATCCGCGCCCGTGATCGAATTCATGCTGCTATTGGCGCTTAACTGAACGAATTTCGACCACAACACGGTCTGCACGGCAGGGGATACGACCGTCTCGATTCCCGCATCGCTCAGCGTTTTCGCGAACGCCTCGGCGCGCGGGCTGATCGTCCCGTCGGGTTCACCGAATTCGATCTTGTCGATTTGATTGTTGCGTTCGACCACGCCCGGTTCGACGAGGGTCGCGGAGATATACGCCGCCCCGCCCAAGGTCCGGCCTTCGCCCAGGATCGAATCGATCATTGCCACGGCTTCGACACCGTTTTGTATGGTGACGATGATCGTGTCGTCCTTCATCAACGATTTGCAGAGCGCGGCCGCGGCGCGTGTGTCGTACATCTTCACGCAAAAGAGAACCGCATCCACGGGTTCCACCGAGTTTGGATCATCCGTCGCGTCGATTGGGTCGACGACGAATTCCTCACCGCCGAAATCCCGGATGCGCAAGCCATCTTTCCGCATGGCGTCGAGATGCGCGCCGCGCGCAATGAAGGTGACGTCGACTCCACCACGCGCCAAACAGGCGCCGTAATACGCTCCGATTCCGCCGGCTCCCATAACTGCAATGCGCATCGCCATCCCCTATTGGAATGATTTAACGAAATATTGACCGCCCGCTGCGGTTCCTAAAACATAGTGCGACCGTATCGGGTGCCGACCTCTAGCGGAGGACCAGGGATGCTTGGCGCGATCGCGGGCGATATCATCGGGTCGCCTTACGAGTATCATACGATCAAGACCACGGATTTTCCCTTGTTCGGTTCGGACAGTGTTGCGACCGACGACAGCGTGCTCACCATTGCGACCGCCGACGCGTTGCTGGGGGATGACGATTTTGCAGGGCATTTCAGGCACTATGCGAGGCGTTATCCCGATGCCGGGTACGGCGGCATGTTTCTCGGCTGGATGAACGACGACAACGCCGGACCTTACAACAGCTATGGGAATGGATCGGCGATGCGGGTTGCCCCGGTTGGCTGGTTCGCCCGGTCAAGCGAAGAGGCGCTGGACCTGGCCGCCGGCACGGCGATTGTCACTCACAGCCATCCCGAAGGCATAAAGGGCGCCCAGGCAACGGCGCTGGCGATTTGGCTGGCACGCCAGAAGACCTCCGCCGAGGACATCACGCGGGCGGTCACCGAGACGTTCGGTTATGACCTGTCGGTGTCCGTCGCTCGGATCCGGGAAACTTACGGTTACGACGTGACCTGCCAGGGTAGTGTCCCCCAGGCCTTGCGCTGCGCGCTCGAAGCCGATTCCTACGAGGAAGCCGTCCGCATGGCGGTTTCGTTGGGCGGCGACGCCGACACCCAGGCTTGTATCGCCGGTGCCGTCGCCGAAGCCCGGTTCGGCCTGCCCAAGGATATCGCCGAGCGGGCAATGACCTATCTGGATGGCAAATTGCGTTTGGTCGTGACGCGGTTTCGCAAGCGCTATGTGAAAGGGATCGGCCTGACGATATCCAGGCTTATCAACCGTTCCCCTTAATCCGCGCCCACGAACCAAGGCCCCGGTGAACGACATAGCGGAAGACGGAATTCGCCGGGAACCCGTCGCCGATTAACATCGACGCCGGCGCCGCGATTCGCTAACGGGTCCGGAAGGGCGCCTCGTCGAACGGCGCCTGGCCCTGCAGATAGAGGTTCCGGATACGGGTCCAGATTTCGGCCCGGTATTCGCGAAACCCGCTCTGCCGCCACAGCGCGATCGCCTTGTCGTTGGAGGTCGGGCATCGATCGAGCCGCCCTAGATCGTGGCAGAGCGGCGAGCCGTCGCCGGTGAAACCCAGGATCACATCATCCGCGGGACCGACGTCTTCGGCATCGGCGAATCCCAGGCTCTCGACGATCCGAAAGAACCGCCGCACATGCTGTTTGGTGAAGGCATAGACGCAGTTGATCGTGGAAACCTGACAATTCCGGTTATGAACGGCGGTTTGGAGCGTGAACCGGTTGTTCTTGACCTCGACGATTTCGCCCCAGACGCCGTGGGGCCGCGAGGGCGTCTCGACCAGTTTCCCGACCAGGGCGTCGATCTGGTTCGAGGTCAGGAAGACGTCGTCGTCGATGCAGACGAAATACTCGGCCTCGACCTCTTGCGCGATGATAAAGCGTTTGACGGCGCCGTGCTCGCGCGTCTGTTCGATCACGGCCATGTCCGCATCCGGCGGATCGATGTAGTCGAAAATGTCGAAGGCGGGCTTGTTGTTGCTGACGATGATGTGGCCGTGGGATTTCGCGGCCTTGATCGCGCCGATGATACGCCGCATGTTTTGCGGCCGCGCGTAGCTCAGCAAGATGAAGGTGGCCTTGGGTCCGGACTCCGGTGCGGGCTGCATCCAATGTTGATAGCATGGTTTGCCGATCCGCTGCGCCGGCATCGCCGAGCGAGGCTCCCGGTGGGATCGATCGAGAATTCATCTTACGCGGGCCGAACGGGATTGCTATCCTTGCGGTCCTGGGCATGGCCGGGGCGGGGCGCCGCATGAAACATAATCGAATTGCCGGAATTTTCACCGCTTTCGTGCTGGCCGCTTGGCTCGCCGGATGCGCGATGCAGCCGGAAGAGCCGGCGACCCCTGCCGAGGCGCCGCATGCGATGGACGAAGACGAAATTCTGGTGCTCGACCCGCCGGCGGACTACTTGCGCCATCTTCCGGATCTGGGATTGGAGATCGTCGACGTGACGCATTTGCCGGGCATCGAAAGCAAGCTCTACCACCTCCGTATCAAGGATGGCGCCCATCCGCACCACGCGCGGGACAAGCATCAGCGTCGGTTTCCCGACGTGGTCGTCGATGCGCATCATCACTACGAACATCATGCCGCCAGGGTCGACAAGAGCTACACCGCACGAAACGCGGCGCATTGGAAGGCCGCGACGGCCGCCTGCGGCAAGGGTCTTCGTATCGGCGTGATCGACAGCGCCCTCGACGTCAAGCATCCGGCTTTCAAAGGCACCAAAATCACCTATCGGTCATTCCATCTGAAAGGACAAAAGGCCGCCAAGGATCGACACGGCAACGCGGTGACGGCGGTCATCGCCGGCCGGGGTGCGTGGGCGGTCTGTTGCCGGGGGTCGAGATCGTTGCCGCCAATGTCTTTCATCGCGGCCGGAAAGGGAAATCCAAGGGCAGCGCCAAGAGCATCGTTCGCGCCATTGACTGGATGATCCATAAAAAGGTGCGGACCGTGAATTTCAGCATCGGTGGGGGCCCCAACGCGTTGATCTCGAAGGCCATCGAGCATGCCAGTGCCCGAGGCATGATCCTAGTCGCCTCTTCCGGCAACCGCGGCCCGTTTTCGAAGAAGAAGAGCTATCCCGGGGCCTACCCGCCCGTCATCGCGGTCACCGCCGTCGATCGTTCCGGGCGGAGCGCACGCTTCGCCACGGCGGGCGACTACATCGATTTCGCGGCCCCAGGTGTTCGAATTTGGACCGCCGTTCCGGGCGGCGGCCGGGCGATGTCGGGAACCTCCTTCGCGGCGCCGGTCATTACGGCCTATGCAGCGGCAGCCCAAAAGCGGCTCGGTATCCGGACGAGCGAAGCCCTACGTGCCTATTTCCGGAAGCATGCACGGGATCGCGGCAAGCCCGGCCGCGATCGCTATACCGGCTGGGGCATCGTGCAGTTGCCGCCGATTTGTTGAGGGACCCGCCGTTGGCACCGGATGCTGGTTCCGGGGTGCGGCCAAATCTTTCGATATTCGCGGCGGCGGCGTGTCGTATCGATCCGCCGCACTAATTCAATTCCCCGGCGCATAGATCAATCTATCCTTAGTCCGAAATCCGTAAATCGAAAGCGAGGTTTCCATCGTGCATCTTCCCTCCCTGCTCAAGCCGTCCTCGGTCGCCGTGTTGGGCGCCTCCGACAACCCGTCGGTCGGCCGCGAGATGATCGAGACGTTGCAGGCGTTCGGCTTCGAGGGCCGGATATATCCGGTCAATCCCAAATATGACGCGATCCTCAACCTTCGTTGTTACCCGAGCCTGACCGACCTGCCGGAGGCCCCGGACGTGGTCGCCTTCTGCATCGGCCCGTCGCGCATTCCGGAGAATTTCCGCCTGTTGCCGGAAATCGGCGCCAAGGCCGCGGTGATCTTCGGCGGCGGCTTCGCGGAAGCGGGGGAAGCGGGACGACAGGTCCAGGCCGAACTGGTGGAGATCTGCGCCGAGGGCGATATCGCCCTTTGCGGCCCGAACTGCATGGGCATAATCAATCCCGGCGCGAAAAGCGCCACCTATCTGCAGGGCTCCGCCGACCCGTCGGCGATCGCCGGCAATGTCGGCCTGATCTCTCAGAGCGGCCAAGTCTGCATCAGCATGCTCGCCGACGTGCGCCGGTTCGGCTTCAGTCTCGTGACTTCGACCGGCAACGAGGCCGTGGTCAATGCGGCTGATGTCATGGAGTACATGATCGACCACGAAGAGACCGAGATCATCGCCTGCTTTACCGAAACCATCGCCGATCCGGAACGCTATGTCGCGGCCCTGGACCGGGCGGCGGGGAAGGGCATTCCGGTGGTCGTCCTCAAGGTCGGCAAGAACGAACGCACCCAGGCGGCGATCGCCACCCATACCGGCGGATTGGCCGGCGACGCGCGGGTCTTCTCCGAGGTCCTTCGTGCGCACCGCGCCATCGAGGTCTCGGATTTCGACGAATTCGTCGAGGTCCTGGCCGCCTGCCAGGGGCGCCGCTGGCCGACGGGGCGCCGGATGAGCGTCGTTACAAGCTCGGGCGGCATGGCGGAATTGATGCTCGATGTGACCCTGGCCGCCGGTATTCAATTGCCCGCACTTCCCGAGGCGGAAATGGCGACGGCGAGAGAGGTCATCGGCGATGTCTCCGGCGACGGCAATCCGCTCGATGCCTGGGGCAACGGGAACTTCCGGGTCAACATCCCGCACGGCCTGGCCGTCGTCGGCGCCACGCCCACCACCGATGCCGTCGTCCTTGCCTTCGACAACAACGACCAGGCCCCGATGGGCAAGATCGAGAACTATCTGGAACGGGTGACCCTGCTGGAGGAAGCGGACGCGAAGTCCGACAAGCCGCATTTTCAATTGACGGTCCGGCAGGGCTTGCGGACCGAGGAACAGATCCGCCGCTTGACGGCGCTCCGGATTCCGATGTTGGTCGGCATCCGCCAGGGCCTCGGTGCCATCGACCGGCTCGGTGGCTGGGTGTCCTGGAAGGGCGAGGGGCGAGCGCCGGAACAGGTGATCGGTGATACCGACCTCGCCGACATCGGCTTGGCCGAACGAAAATCCATCAACGAGTATGACAGCAAGCGCCTGATGGCGCGGCTCGGCCTTCGCGTCACCGAGGAGCGTCTGGTGGAGACATCGGACGACGCGGTCCAAACGGCCGCCGAGATCGGCTATCCGGTGGTGCTGAAGGTGGTGTCCGACGAGATTCCCCATAAATCCGAACTCGGCCTGGTACTTGTCGGGCTGGCGGACGGGGTGGCGGTCGCGGCGGCCTGGGAGACATTGACGGCACGGATCGCGTCGCTGGAGACGGACGGGTTGGCGCCTGAAATCCTGGTGCAGGAGATGGTATCGGAAGGCATTGAGGTCTTTGCCGGGGTGGCGCATACGCCTGGCTTCGGGCATGCGCTTGCCTTCGGGATCGGCGGGGTCGAGATCGAGGTGAACCGCGACTTCGCGCTTCGCATGCTGCCGCTCCGCGAAGGCGATGCCGAGGCCATGATCGGCGAGATCCGGGGGGCGGCGTTGCTGGGCTCCGTTCGCGGCCGCCCGCCAGCAGATACCGCCAGCCTGGCGAAATGCCTCTATGCGCTATCCGACCTGATGGCGGGCGCGGGCTCGCGGATTGCCGAGATCGACCTCAATCCGATCAAGGTTTTGCCGGAGGGGCAGGGATGCATCGTCGTCGACGCGCTGATCGTGCCGACGCAACAAGGAGGAGACGACACATGACCGAGGAATTGGTCCTCTATGAAATCGAAGACAATATCGCCATCGTCACGATGAACCGGCCGGAGAAGCTGAACGCGATCAGTCATGACTTGCGGAGCCGGGTGTCCGAGGCCCTGCTGATGGCCGATGCCGACGAATCGGTCAATGTCGTCATCCTGCGCTCTGCCGGGCGGAGCTTCTGTGTCGGCTACGATATCGACAACGACAGCCCCGAGCGCGAGGCCCGCCGGTATGACGCCCTCAAATGGCATGAGTCGCTGTCCGAGGATCTGAAATTCGAGATGATCCCCTGGAACATGCGCAAACCCGTGATCGCCTCGGTGCAGGGGCATGCGCTCGGCGGCGGCTGCGAATTGACGATGTATTGCGACATCACCATCGCCGCCGACAACGCCTTGTTCGGAGAGCCGGAGATCCATTTCTCCAATGTTGGCCCCGGCATCGTGATGCCGTGGATGGTCGGCTACAAGAAGGCGCGCGAACTTCTCTATCTAGGCGACATGATCGATGCCGAGACGGCGCTGGAGCTCGGCATGATCAACCGGGTCGTGCCGCTGGACGAGTTGGAGGAAAAGACCATGCGGTTTGCCCGCCGCCTGGCCTTGATCTCGCCCGAGGCACTGGAATTTTCCAAGCTGTCGATCAACCGGGGCGCCGATGCAGCGGGTTTCCACAGCGCGATGCAGGCGGGTCTCGACGTCCTGGCACCGCTCTATGCGGCGAAAACCGAGGTCGGTACTCAGTTTACCGAAATCCGCCAACGCGAAGGCCTCCGCGCCGCCCTAAAATGGCGCCGCGACCAGTTCGCGGAATACGAGGACTAGATTTGGCCCGCTGAGGTCCGGAGGATCTACTCCGCCGCTTCGAGCACCTCGGGGACCGGCAAGGGTGTGTCGCAGATTTCCGCCAGCGGCTTGCCGAAATGTGCTTCGATCATCGGCACGACCTTGGTCGCGAACTGCTCCATCGAGGCCATCGCCGCCTTGCTCGGCAGGTCGCCGACGGCGAAATAGATGGTCATGTGGCGGGGGCCATAGAGTTCGATCTCGGCGCAGAGGCGTTCGGCAACCGTCTCGGGGTTGCCGACGACGGCGTTTTCGGCGATCTGCTCAAGCGACGGCTCATCCGAGGTGCCGACCTCCTCTACCATATAATCGTCGACCATCGTCTCCTGGCGGTGGCGCAATGAGTTGGCGATCCTTTTCTGGAACCGCGCGCCGCTGACATAGCGATCGAGGGTGGCCGGGTCGTCGCTGACGCAGACGAAGCGGAGCACGCCGAGCGGGACCGTCGCCGGGTCCTTGCCTTCATCGATATAGCATTGCTCGACCTGATCGCGCATTTTTCGGATGCGATCGGCATTCTCGATCCCGCCGGAGATGAAGGGGATATAGCCGTCCCGGGCGCAGCGCCGGTGGCTGTTCGGATCGACGCCCGCGATCCAGATCGGCGGGCGCGGCAACTGTCGCGGTCGCACGTTGATTGCGGTTTGCGGCTGCTGGAAATGGTCGCCGTCGTAGCTGAATGTCGGTTGGCGTAGGCCAAGCTCGATCATGTCGAGCATCTCGTTGAAGACGACCTTGTTCTCCGAGATGTCGGCCCCCAGCCGTTCGAACTCGTAGGGCTGGTAGCCGCTGCCGACGCCGACATCGAGGCGCCCGCCCGAGAGCGAATCCACCAGTGCGATTTCCGCGATCACCCGGGCCGGTTCGTGCAGCGGCAGGATCAGCACGGCACTGCCGATTCGGATGCGCTTGGTCATCGCTGCGGCCTGCGCACAAAGGATCATCGGCGACGGGCAGAGGCTGTAATTCGAGAAATGGTGCTCGGCGAACCAGACCCGGCTGTAGCCCAGCTCCTCGGCGAGCCTTGTGTGTTCGAGCGCTTCCTCGATCACCAGATGCGGCGATTTGGAACGGTCGCGATGCTGTAGGAGATTGAAGACGCCGAAATCCATGGAATGCCTCTCGAGAACGGTAAGATCAATGCTACCGACTATGGTTCAAGCTATTCCGGCAACAACCCTCCCATTTGCGCACGCAGTTTCACGAGCGCCAGCACCGTATCTATCGTCGGCGTAGCGACGCCCGCGAGTTTGCCCATCTCGGCAGCAGCCCCCACGATCGGGTTGATCTCCATCATGCGATCGCGTTCCAGATCCTGCAGCATCGACGTCTTGTGGTCGGACGCACCATTACGGGTGTTTTCGATCCGCTTGTCGATCGATGCATTGGCCTCCGATCCGAGCGCCTTGCTGATAGCAATGACTTCCGCCATCACCCCGCGGAGAACGTCCTCGACACCGGCGTCGTTGACCATATCGCTCATGGCACCCATCGTCAGCGCGCTAATTGGATTATAAGCGGCGTTGCCCATAATCTTGACCCAGATGTCGCGGCGCAAATCCTCCCGCACTTCGGCCTTGATTCCAGTCGCGCCGACGATTTCCTGGAAGCGTAGGCACCGATCAGACAGAGAGCGGTCCGGCTCGCCGATATAGTAGCGTCCTTGTCCGCCCGATTTCACGACGCCGGGTTCGATCACCTCGCTCGCGACATAGGTGATGCACCCGATCGCGCGTTCCGGTCCGATGCCGTTCCACTGCGTTCCCTGGGGATCGACCGATTTGATCTGATAGTTCTCGTGCGGCCCCTTCAGCTTGTAGAAATACCACCACGGCATGCCGTTCATCGCCGTCGCCACGGTGGTGTCGGGACCGAGCAAGGGCTGCATTGCATCGACGACACCCGGTGCCTGGTGTGATTTCAGGGACACCACGACATAGTCCTGCGGCCCTAGGGTCGACGGGTCGTCGGTTGCGCGGGGATGGGTGACGAATTCGTCGTCGCCCCTTATCAGCTTCAAGCCGTCGTCGCGGATCGCGTCCAGATGAGCTCCCCGGACGATCAGGCTGACATCAATGCCGTCGCGGCTGAGCAGCGCACCCAAATGGCCCCCGATGGCCCCGGCACCGTAAACGGTGATTTTCATGAGCAGGGTTTTCCGAAAATTATGATTTCTTTCGTCGTACTCCACTGCTAACGCCCAAGGGCACGGGCGTCAACACAGCTGACCGATTTGCCGGTCGGGAACGGGCGCCCTAATTTCAAGGAACACCACCGGAATGCCGAAGGGGAGAATTCAATGAGCACGGAGACCCAGACCGTATCCATCTTCGAGGTCGAGGACCATGTGGCCCGAATCACCCTCAACCGGCCGGAGGCGATGAATTCCCTGAACCCGCAACTTCGCTGGGAACTCTCGCAGCATTTCGACGAGGTCGAAAGGAACGACGACATCTGGGTCGTCGTCGTCACCGGGGTGGGCGACCGGGCGTTCTCGGCCGGGGCGGATTTGAAGCACAGGGCGCGCGAGCGCGATGCGGACGAGGCCCAGCGCGCGCATTGGCAAAAGCTCACCGACGAGACCAAGAGCCTGATCGAGCGGTGGCACTTTCCAAAGCCGATCATCGCCCGCGTTAACGGCTATGCGTTGGGTGGCGGTCTCGAGCAGGCCCTGGCCTGCGACATCATCGTCGCAGCCGACCATGCCGAGTTCGGCCTGCCGGAGCCGCGGCGGGGGCTTATGGCGGGATCCGCCGGGGTTCATCGATTGCCGCGCCAAATCGGGCTGAAGGCGGCGATGGGTTACATGCTGACCGGGCGCCATATGTCGGCGGAACGGGCCTATCAGCTGGGGCTGGTCAATCAGGTCGTGCCGCGGGATCAATTGGATGACGCGGTGGCGGAATGGGTCGCGGATATTCTCCGTTGCGCGCCCTTGGCGGTTCGCGCGACCAAGGAGGCGGCGATGCGCGGTTTGGATTATCCGCTGGCACAGGCCTATTACACCGCCTACGAGGCCGATCGCCGCCGCCAACATTCGGACGACGCCTTGGAGGGGCCCCGCGCCTTCTCGGAGAAACGGGCCCCTCGCTGGACGGGTCGCTAACCGGCGGTATCCGGCCAATCGTAGTGGTCGCGAATGCGCCGCCAGGCGTCTTCGGCCGTTTCCACATACTCGAAGAGGTCGAGATCTTCCGGCGAGATGACGCCGGCCTCGGCCATCGCCTCGAAGTCGACGATCCGCCGCCAGAAGGATTCACCGAAGAGCAGGATCGGGATCGGCTCGATCTTGCCGGTCTGGATCAGGGTCAGGGTCTCGAACAACTCGTCCATCGTCCCGAAGCCGCCGGGAAAGGCGACCATCGCGCGGGCCCGCATCAGGAAGTGCATCTTGCGAATGGCGAAATAGTGAAACTGGAAGGAAAGACCCGGCGTGATGTAGGGGTTGGGTTCCTGCTCGTGGGGTAGGGTGATGTTGAGGCCGATGCTGAGCGCGCCCGCATCGTCGGCGCCCTGGTTCGCCGCCTCCATGATCCCGGAACCGCCGCCCGTTACGACGACATGATTTCGGCGATCGTCGGACTGGCTTGATTCCGATACGATCCGGGCGAACTTCCGCGCCTCGGCATAGAAGGGGCCGAGGGGAGCCGCATCGTCGTCGCCCGCGGCGTCCTTGGCGCGGGCACTGCCGAAGACGACAATCGTCGAGTCGATATTGCGTTCGGCAAGTTCCAGTTCCGGTTTCATCAGCTCGAGCTGAAGGCGCACCCCGCGCATCTCGTCGCGGACCATGAAATCAGGGTCGTCATAGGCCAGCCGATAGGTCGGCGAGCGCGTCTGCGGCGTCTCGACGCAATGGATGGCGTCTTCGCGGCCTTGGCGCGCGGTCGGATAGCTTTTGGCGAGCAGCAGATCGTCGGGCGTCATCCCTCATCGCTCCTGAATTGGAAATAGCGTCGATCAAGAGTGCGCTGGAGGGCGCGCGGATGCAATCCGCGACGGCCGGGTCAGGCGCGGCCGTAGCGCTTGAGGAATTCGATGTGTTTTCGCCTGTAGTTAGTGAATCGTATCAGGTCGACCAGGCCCGCCAAGAAGAGATGGAAGCATATGCCGAACATCACGAAGAATAGCAGGCCAAATGCCACGCCAATCCATTCGCGAATACCCAGCTGATCGCCAATTGCCAATCCGATTGCGAAACAACCGCCGTACACAACAGGTAAAACGAACGACCAGATGAGTTGACGTTTTGCGGCCAGAATACGTCGCTCGATGTAGCGTCTTTCGTGCTTTGACAGCGTCAAGCGAAGCGGCTCGTCGACGATCGCGTTGCGGGGCTTGGCCGACTTGTACCGCATCGCGGCGCCTTTCAAGAAAAACGATCTGCGCGGTGTTGCTAATCCGGCAATGCGCTCGTCGAAGGAGCGATGATGGCGAACCGGTCGGAGAGTTCGGCTAGCGCCGTCTCGTGGAGCTGGGCGGCGGCGATGGTCCCGCCGCCGGGCAGCGGCAGGTCGCGGGTCGCGACCGCATCGGCCACGACGGTGGAGCGGTAGCCCCGGTCGAGCGCGTTCCGCGCTGTCGAACTGACGCACATATGGGTCATGAAGCCGGCGAAGATCACTTCTTTTCGCCCCGCCGCCTCCAGCACCTCGGCCAAGTCGGTGCCGGTGAAGGCGTTTGGCAAGGTCTTGCGGAGGATGGGCTCCTCGCCCTCCGGTGCCGCCTGGGCCGCGATTTGGCCGCCATGTCCTTCGACATCGAACAATCCGCCCGGCTGGCCGTGATGCTGAATATGGAAAATCGGCGTGTTCGCGGCGCGAGCGCGTGCCAGGAGCTTGGCGACCTCGTCGAGGGCCTCGGCGCAGCCGTGAAGCGGCAGCTTGCCATCGACATATTCGAGCTGGCAATCGATCAGCACCAGCGATGCCGCCGAGAGCGCACTTGGCGTCATGTCGGCGCCGGCCATTTGCATCAGTGTTTTAGGATCCGTCATCTCGCGTCCTCCCCCGATTTCATCCGAGGCCGGACGCCGCCCGGCCCAATCAGCGCTCGCCGTTGCGTACCCAGGCAAGCGCATCCTTGATAAAACTGGGAAGTTTGCGTTCGTGCAAGGTGTCGATTTCGACGACGACGCTCATACCCGCCCGGAGCTGCGGCGCATAGGCGCTGTCGAGCAGGCTGAGTTTGACCGGGATGCGCTGCACAACCTTGACCCAATTGCCGGTCGCGTTTTGCGGCGGCAGTAGCGAGAACTCCGCCCCCGTCGCCATGGAGATGCTGCCGACCCGCGCGCGCCAGAGGAGATCGGGATAGCTGTCCACCTTCACGGTGGCGAACTGACCCACCTGGACGTTAGTGAGGTCCGTCTCCTTCAAATTCGCCTCGACCCAGATCTGGTCGGTCGCCACGACCGAGAAGATCGGCGTTCCTGCCTTCACGAACTCACCCGGTTCGAGGGAGATGTTGGTCACGACGCCCGTTTCCGGCGCGCGGATCACGGTCCAACTCAATTCGAGCGCCGCCCGCGCCCGTTCGGCGCGGGCTTCCATCACGCGCGGATGGCGATTGGTCGGCAGTTTCGTGTCGCCGCCAAGACGGGCCAAGGCCCGCGAGATTTCCTGACGGATCGCCAAGATACGCTGCTTCGCATTGTTGACGTTCTGCCGCGCTTCGTCGAGACGGGCCTGGGAGACGACGCCCCGCTTCTTCAATTTCTGCTGTCGTCCGTATTCGTTCTTCAGATAGTCGATGTCGCTCCGCAGGACATTCAGCTCCGCGATCTTCTGACGATAGATCGCGCGAAGCTCGTTTATTTCCTGCTTGGTGGCGGCGAGTTTCGCTTCCGTCCGATCAAGGGTGATCTGATAGGGTTCCGCGTTCAGCCGGAACAGAATGGCACCCATTTCGACGTCGTCATTTTCCCCTACCAGAACTGCCGTCACCCGGCCCGGTACATTGGTGCTGATGGCGATCTTATCCGCCTTTACGTAGGCGTTTTCCGTCGAAATGATGCGACCGCCGGAGATATAGAAATACCCGCCGGCGACAAGGACCGCGGCCGGCCCCAGGATCATCAACGTAAGGCGCAGCAAGTTGCGCAGCCGGCGGCGGCGAGGCCGGGCCGGCGAATATTCGGGCCGAGTCTCCTCGGTCTCCGTAGTCTCTTCCGTTTCTTCTTGGTTTTCTTCACTCATTCAATCGGCCGCTCCCACGGCGAGTTGCGCTTCATTCTCGGCGGTCACCTCGGTTGCGTCCGCCTCTATGAGATTGGACTTGATCTTCATCAGGTTATTGATCAGCCGGGTGCGGTCCGTCGCCGAAAATCCGGCCAGCGCGGTCTCCCGGGTTTCGATCAGGACGGCCGCCAACTGGTCCAGGATGGGGCGCGATTTGTCGTCGAGGAATAGGCGCCAAGCGCGCCGGTCCGTCGGATCCCGCCGCCGTTCCACCCATCCGCTTTCCTCGAGCCGATCGATGTGGCGGCTAAGCGTTACGTCCTCGACCTCCAAGAGCGCGGCCAATTCACCCTGCCGGGCGCCTTCATGCCGGCGCATGAACATCATGACCCGCCACTGTGCCCGCGTCAGGCCCAGATCCCGCGCCTTGCGGTCGAAACGATTGCGCATTTGACGGGAGACGTCATTGACGAGAAAGCCCAAATTACGGTCCAGGTCCTCATCGAATTTATCAGTTTCGATCATGATCTAATTTTATTGTGCTAGCTTATTATAAGCAAACTTTATTTAAGCGTGCTCTTTATGAGCGGGCTTGGAAAATATCCCTTGCGACGATGAGTCGCGCCGCACGAGGAAGACCAGGGTCCTGGTAAACATGTTCGTCCCTTTTTGGCTTCCCCTTGTGATGTTGGCGCAGATCGCCTCGCTGATCTCGTTGACGATCTTCGCTCTCGTGAACTTCGCGCTGCTATCGATCAAGCATCGACTCGGATCGAATCTCCAGGCTTTCGAGATGTCCAAATGAGTACCATTGATCGGCGGATTCCTCAGCGCCGCCTTCGCCGCCTATCAGATCATCGAATATTCCGGCGTTTTGAACTAGTATCGCCTCGTGATCACCGATATTTCGGTTGTGCCTCCAGGGGTCTATCGCTACCTTGAAATTTCCGTCGCAAGCGGGGTAACCGGGTGGGACAATGCTTCGCGCGACAGGTTTCGTTGCGGCAGGGAACGAGAGGCAGAGGGTCATCGGGGTGAAGCAGCGGTTCGTTGAAATCTGGAAATGTGTGGCGATGTCGCGCTTCGGCGCGTTGATTGCAGCCATGTTCCGCGAGCGCGAACTGATTCTCCGCGTCGACGGCGAAATTCGTTATCTGCGTTTGACCCGACCGTTGCAGATCGCCGCGGCCTCCCTCGCGACGCTGGCCTTCGCCTGGTTCGTCGGAATGACGGTCCTGTGGGATCTGCAACGCGATGTCATCGCGGCCAAGAATTTCGAGATCAAGGACTCCGGGATTGCCTACGAAAAGCTTCTCGACGATGTCCTGGCCTATCAGAAAAAAGTTGCGCGCGCGACGGGCAAGCTCCGCGGCAAGCACGCCTATTTGCTGCGGCAAATGTCGGATGGCGAGCCAGGAAGCGTAGCCGTCGGCGGCGTTGTCAAGAAACCGCGAAAGGCGCCGGTCGATTCCGACGAGGCCTTTGAGGCGCGACAATCGCTTCGGCTGCATCTCACCCAGGTCGATATCGAACTCGAACAAATGACCGAGACGACGAACCTTCTCGAGGGGTCGCTCAACAAGGTGAAGGCGCGCCTCGCGCGCGCCGAGCAAGAGCGGGAGAGCATCGCCCGAAAGGGAAATTCGCTTCAGGACCAAGTGCGCGAGTTGCAGGACAATTTGGTGACGGCGCGGGCGCGGGCCGGCAGGCTCGACCGGCTCAAGAAGGATATTGAGGGCAGTCTGCTCCGCGCGCGAGAGAGTTACTCGAAGGTCGTCGAGGAACGCACTGGTCTCGAACGACGAAAGCGGGAATTGGAGAACGATCTCGGCGCTTCCCGGCAGCGCGGCGACAAACTCCAGGGCGAAGTCACCAAACTCGCCCAGGATCTGGACCAATCGCGTGAGAAGATCGTCACCGTGGTTGGTCATCGCTCGGTGTTGCAGGCGCTGGTATCACGGCTCGAAAAACAGCTTCAGGGCGCCGAGACCCAGATCGGCCGTCTGGAGAAGGATTTCCGGTCCGTGATCGGTCGGTTGCAGAAGGCGACGGGTGGTCGGGACGGCGCGAATGGTGATTTGGCGGGCGCTGAAAAGCCGTTCTCGGAGCAGGCAAATATACTGTTCGGCCAACTCGCGGAATTGCAAACATCCCAGGAAACCATTCTGGACCAGCTCCGCAAGCGAACCTCACGCAATGTCGTAGAGGCCGAACAGGTGATTCGCATGACCGGCCTCGATCTCGCCAAGATCATCAAGGGAGCCGGCGGTTTGCCGGCCGGCCAGGGTGGCCCGTTGATCGCGAGCGAGGCGGCGAACGGTACCGAAGCGGTTCTCGCGTCCACCGTGCACGATCTCGACAACCACCTCTCGAGATGGGAGATCCTGAGATCGGCTCTGCGATCGATGCCGCTCATCTCGCCGGTTGATTTCTATCATGTGGCTAGCCATTACGGGAAACGGCGAGATCCGATCACCCGGCGGCGCGCGATGCATTTCGGTGTCGATCTGGCCGGTTGGCGAAAGGCGCCGGTTTATTCGGCGGCATCGGGCAAGGTGGTGTTCGCCGGCCGCAAGGGCCGGTTCGGCAAAATGGTCGAGATCGACCACGGCAATGGGATACGGACCCGATATGGCCACTTGGATCGAATTTCGGTTCGCAAGGGCCGGAAAATTTCCCACCGCACGAAGATCGGTCTTCTCGGCAGTACCGGGCGCAGTACCGGACCGCATGTTCATTATGAAATCTTGTTCAACGGGAAACATTTGGATCCGTTGAAATTCATCAAGGCAGGCAGGCATGTTTTCAAAGAGCCAAAAGCCGCAACCAAAAAACCCAAGAGGAAGCGAAAAAAAGGCACCGGTTAAGGCGGTTGTCCCGTCGATAATCAGCCAGAATTTGCGGATTTCGGGTAATTTGGCGACGGAGGGCGATGTCCAGGTGGAAGGCATCGTTGACGGCGATGTCGCGAGCAAACTGTTGACCGTGGGCGAGTCCGCGACGATCAACGGCGCCATCATGGCCGACGTGGTCCGAATTTCCGGTACTGTGAATGGCGAAATCACCGGCCGGGTGGTCGAATTGGCCAAGACCGCGAACATCACCGGCGATATCAACCATCATTCCCTGGCAATTGAGGCCGGTGCCTTCGTTCAAGGGCTTTGCTGGCACATCGACGACAAGCGCCAAGGGATCGCGGGGGCGCTTCCCAAGCCGAATTTGGTTGTCGCAGGGTCGGATGGCGGCAAGAAGGACAATGATGAAACCGCGCCCAAAGCCGAAACTGGCAAGGCCGCGGCAGGGTAGGATCGCCGCCAGGCGTTACAATTCCTTGAGGAAGGTATCCAGCGCGCCGAGCACTTCGGGCTCGACCAATGTCGGCGTGTGCCCGGTGCCCGGCACCGTGATCCGAAGCAGAGTCGGGTGCTCGTTCGCCATTCGCTGAAATGTGTCCACGGTCAGTACGTCCGACACCTCGCCTCTGACCGCCAGCACCGGGAGCCGGCGCAAGCTCCGGAATACCGGCCAGAGGTCTGGTACCGGGGGACCGTCTCGCAATGTCTCGACCAGCCGCACGTCCCAGTCGAAGTGTAGCAGGCCGTCCTCACCCTTGCGGAAAGTCCCTTCGGCGGCGGCGCGCCAATCCGCGGGCGTCGGCAGCGTAAGATTGGGCATGAAGTCGCGAAGGGCCGCGACGGCGTCATCCCAATTCGGCTGCGGGCGGTCCTCTGCGATATAGTCAAGGATACGCGCCAAGCCCGGTCCGCCGACATCCGGGCCGACATCGTTCAACACCACCGCCTTCAGGACGCTCGGCATCATCGCACCCAATCCCATGGCGAGAAGCCCGCCCATCGAGGTGCCGATCGCCACAATATGATGACAGCCGACGACTGCCAGGAGCTGGCGGAGATCGTCGAGATAGACCGACGGAATGTAATTGCCGGGATCGCTGTCGTAGTCGGAGCGGCCGCGGCCCCGGTAATCGGGGCAGATGACCCGCCGCGTCGCCGCGAGCCTTGTCGCCAGGCCGTCGAAATCGCGGCTGTTCCGCGTCAGTCCCGGCAGGCAAAGTGCGGCGGTCTCGGTTCGTGAGGAGTCGCCGTATTCCCTGTAAAAGAGCGACAGGCCGTCGAATGCCGTATATCGGCCCTCGCGGTACGCGGCCATTTTAGAGGCCTAAGAGAGGCGGCAAGCCTTCCAGGGTCTCGATCTCGGCGCGCGGCGTGCCCGGCAATTGCTCCGGAGGTTGACCGAACCGGTTGACCCAGGCGACCTGGAAGCCGAAATGGGCGGCGGCGTGGGCGTCCCAGGCGTTCGACGACATGAAACAGATGCTCTCGGGTGCGCAATCGAAGCGGTCGGTCGCCATCGCGTAGACACGGGGGTCGACCTTGTAGACGCCGAGCGTATCGACCGACAGCACCGCGTCCAGCCGGTCGCCGATCGCCGCGTTTTCGACCGCCGAGGACAACATGTCCGGCGACCCATTGGAAAGGATCGCGGTCTTGAATCCGCCCGTCCGAAGCGTCTCCAGGACCGAAGGCACTTCCGCGTAGCAGTTCAGCGCCAGATACATATCCATCAGTTTCTCGCGAAGGTCCGGATCGCTCAATCCGGTCTCGTCCAGCGCAAAATCCAAGGCCTCTCCGGTGACTTGCCAGAAAGGGGCATATTCCCGCATCAGGCTGCGCAGCCAGGTGTATTGCAGCTGTTTGAGACGCCAGGTGTTCGATACTTGATCGGCCTTGTCGCCGAGATCGTCCCGGCATTTCGCGGCCGCCGAATGGACGTCGAACAAGGTGCCGTAGGCATCGAAGACGCAGGCGACGACGCCGTCGATCTTGGTTCCCGTCATTTCGCTCAACCCCTCCCAGGTAACCTTGTCGTTAGGGTGTCGATTTCTTCGGTGGCGGTAGACTTTCGGCGAGCGAGAGCGCCATGCGGAGACCGTCCCGGCGTCCCCGATAGACGGTGAAATTCTCCAAGACCCGCTGCACGTAGTTTCTGGTCTCGTAAATCGGTATGGACTCGATCCAATCGACCGCCGCCTCGACCGACCGACCGGGATCGCCGAAATTCTTCAACCAGCGTTTCACCCGATGAGGCCCGGCATTGTAGGCGGCGAGCGCCAGGATCGGCGATCCGTTGTAATCGCGCAGCAAGCCCGAGAGATAGGCCCGCCCGAGGGTGATGTTGTATTTCGGATCGCGGATCAGGCGAGCCCGGCGATAGGGGAGCCGAAGGCGCCGTGCCACCGTATGCGCCGTTCGCGGCATGAGCTGCATCAACCCGCGCGCACCCTGGTGGCTGATCGCCTTCGGATCGAAGGCGCTTTCCTGGCGCACCAGCGCCTTGATGAAGGCGGGATCCGGGACCCGGTGCCCGTTCGCCGCGAGATCCGGATAACCGGCGACACCAAGCACGACGCCGGCGCGAATGGCTCTCTTGGCGACGCTGACCGCGAGGTCGTTGCGCGCCGACTCCCGCGCCAACCGAGCCAATGCCTGCCAATCGCCGGGTTTCTCCGTGGTGCGAATCAAGCGGCGAATGAAGGGGTCAATCTCCCGCCGCACGCCGATGGCGGCCAGTGTCCGCACCACCTTGACCAGTTCCCGTCCCTCGAAGGCGGCCTTTTCGGCTGGTGTCTGCGTCGGCTCCGAAGGCAGGTCGCCGCGGAGCGGCGGTGGCAGGTTCGCGGCCGCCAATTGACCGTAATAGGTGGTCACATGCCGCGCCGCGTTGGCATACCATAGCCGCGCGATGTCAATCCGTCCCGCCGCCGCGGCGGCGCGACCGGCCCAATAGGCGGCCCGCGCCCGGCTCACCGGATAGGCGACCCTGTCGAACATGTGCTTGAAATGCTCGAAAGCATCGACCGGCCGCTTCAAGCCGCGGAGCGCGATCCAGCCGGCGAGCCATTCCGCCTCGGCATAGGCGAGGCCCTCCTTGTAGGGATGCTTCGCGATCAGGCCGTAGGCATCGGCGATCCGACCCTCGCGCAGGAGCCAGCGCCCGAGCATCCGCCGCTCCAACCACCAACGCTTCGGTTGCACGCCGGGCACGGGGTTACCCTTCATCATGTCGAGGGCAGGTTCGTAGAGCCGGTTTTTACGCCGCCAACGGGTGCGTTCGTAGATCAAGCCGGGATCCGCACGGAGTGCGGGCGGTACCTTTGAGACCGCGTAATCCACCCCCGGCGCGCGGCGCATCAACGCGATCCGGGCCAGGCCGAGCCATTGATAGTCGTGCGACATCCGCCGCAACTGCCGCCGCGCTGCCGAGATGCGTCGATCCCAGAGCAGCCGGTCGAGCCGTGCCGCGTGGTCTTTTCCGCGCAAGAGCTTTCGGTAGCGTTTGCGGAATTGACGTTCGATCCGATAGCCGATATCGAGCTCGATCCACGCCTTCCGCGCGAGCGCGGTCGCCTCCACCCGGCGTTTCGCCGCCAAGAGGGCCCGCACGTGATGAAACGCGCCATCGCCGGAGACCGGCGCGTTTCCGGTGAACCAAGCCAGGAGCTTCTCCGGCGGCGTGGTGTGATCGATGGCCTCCTCGGCCCGGCGCCGCAAGCGCCGGCGTTGCGGCCATGCCGGGTTCCGGTCGATGAATTCGACGATCTTTTCGAAGTCGAAGCCGGAATTTCCGTCGACGATGCGCTTCCAGGTCAGGATCTTACGCGGAAACGCATCCTTCGCCCGCGCCGCATGCCGTGTCGCCGCTTTCCAGTCACCCTTGTCGGCCGCCTTGAAGGCACGCCGGTAGGCCGCCTTGTCGGCCGCGGTCATCGCCGCCGCCTGCGACGCCGTCGCCATTGCCAGCAGCGGCAATAAACACAGGGTCAATCGCGTTTTCGCCCAAGGGGTCAAGGCGTTCGCTCGCTTCTCCGATCGCGCCACCAGATATGCTACTTGAGGTGCCCGCGACCAACAAGGGGTGGTATTGACCGCTTGAGCGCTTTACGCCTCTCCGGCCAAGCGGTTATGGTGCGCGATCATAAAACATGCGGATAGGGGGTATCACCATGTTCAATGGCTCGATTACCGCGCTCATTACGCCATTCAAGAACGGCGATGTCGATGAAGCCAGCTTCGAGGCCTTCGTCGATTGGCAGATCAACGAGGGAGCCAACGGGCTGGTGCCCGTGGGGACGACCGGCGAGTCGCCGACCCTGAGCCATGACGAACACAAACGGGTGGTCGAGATCTGCATCGACGTTGCCAAGGGTCGGGTGCCGGTCATCGCGGGTACCGGATCGAATTCGACCGACGAGGCGATCGATCTGACGCAGCATGCGAAGTCTGCGGGTGCCGACGGCGCGTTGGTGGTTTGCCCCTATTACAACAAGCCGACCCAGGAAGGCCTCTATCTCCACTACAAGGCCATCGCCGAATCCGCCGATATCCCGATCATCATATACAACATTCCGGGCCGGTCGGTGGTCGACATGTCGGTCGAGACGATGGCGCGGCTTTCGCGCCTGGCCAACATCGCGGGCGTGAAGGATGCGACCTGCGATCTGGCCCGTCCGCTGAACAGCCGCTTGGCCAGCGCCGAGGGCTTCGTTCAGTTATCCGGCGAGGACGCGACCATCGGCGCCTTCCTCGGCCAGGGTGGAGATGGCTGTATCTCGGTCACCTCGAACGTGGCGCCGAAGATCTGCTCGGAGATGCATGCGGCCTGGCAGGCGCGCGACATCGACGGTTTCGCCGAACGGCGGGATCGCCTGGCGCCCATTCACGATGCCCTCTTCTGCGAGACAAGCCCGGCACCGGTGAAATACGGCGCCCATCTTCTCGGCAAGTGCGATCCCGGGTGTCGCCTGCCGATCGCGCCCCTATCGGATGACGGCCGCGAGACGGTCCGCGCGGCGATGGTTCATACGGGGCTGATCAACTAGCTTTGCCGTTGGTGCCGGTGCGCCGGGATCTAATCGACTGGGATTTGGAGCGCCCTGATCATGGCCGAGAAAGCCGGCGCCGGCACGATGGTGGCGCAGAACCGCCGCGCCCGGTTCAACTACGAGATCGAGGACACGCTTGAGGTCGGCCTGGTGTTGCAGGGCAGCGAGGTGAAATCACTCCGCGGCGGCAGTGCCAGCATCGCCGAATCCTATGCCGGGCCGAAGGATGGCGAACTCTATCTGCTGAATGCCCATATCCCGGAATACAAGCAGTCGGGCCAGGACAATCACGCGCCCCGGCGCCCCCGGAAACTTCTGGTCCACAAGCGCGAAATGGAGCGCCTGATGGCCGGGGTTCAGCGCGGCGGCTACACCTTGGTGCCGCTCCGTCTCTATTTCAACGACCGCGGGATCGCCAAGTTGGAACTGGCACTCGCCAAGGGCAAGAAGCGCCACGACAAACGCCAATCCGAAAAGGCCCGCGACTGGAAGCGCCAGAAAGACCGTCTGATGCGGGGTGATCACGGGTGAGGGGTGCTATCCGCTAACGTTCCTCGCTCCCCCAAACGATCGCGTTTTGCAGCAATTGCGCGAACGCGTCGGTTTCCCAAACGCCGCGAAATTCGGGCGGCACGATTCCGTCCGGATCGATGCTTTTGTCTACCCTCGATTGGCTGTTGGTGCGGCCCGTGTGGCAGTGTCCAAGGCCCACATAGACGATCTCGCCTCGCCCGACATCGCGGGCGTAACCGAGCACTCGCGTTTTCCCGTCCGGCTGCAGCGCCGTATCCTCGTCATAGACGAAGCCGAAACCTAGCGGGGAGGGGTCCTTCGCAAGCTCGGTCGTCAGGAGAATGCGGCTGTCGTCCGGCTCCTGAAGCTCGATGAGGTAGAGTTCGTCCCGGACGGTGAAGGTTGCGGGGAGGTCCCGCATGACAGGATGCTCGCCGGCGACGGAGACCTGAAATTCACTTAGCGGCGGGTGATTGAGAAAAAAGCATCCCAAGGTCTGGTGATGTTCGGCCTTGACCATTTGCTTGACGGGACGGCCGTCCCGTTCGGTCTTGACCGCCTTTCCGCCCGAGGTGCCGTGAAGGGCGAACCAACGGCCGCCCTTCTCCAACCAGTCCTGCAGCGCGTCATTGCCGCTTCCCACCGGGTAGGGACCGGCGACATAGGTTATCAATAGATCGGTCCCCGGCAGCCATCGTTCGAGGTCTTGAAAATCGTTCGCGACGGTAACCGCGAGATGGTCCTTGGCTTGCAGCTTTTGCAAAAGTTGGAGGCGGGCGAAATCCATATCATGTCCCGCGGCGGAACCGGGCGGAAACCCGCCGGAAATGAGATGGGCGCGCTGGGTCGTCGTCATGGCAGGTCCTCCGGTTCGTGGGTTTTCAAGTCGGTATGGTGCCGACGTATATTAAGTACATCTTAATTTTGAGGTAACACCCGTTCGGCCGACTTCCAGGCGTGGGTGAGCGAAAACGAGAGGAGCGACCGATGAGCGAAACGCCGGCAACGCATGAACCCTATGCGGGGAAGGATCTTGGTGAACTCGCGTTCATTTGCACGCCGACCATGGTCGAGCATTATTGCGACGGGTTGGCGATCGATCGAGCGCGCTATCTGGATCCGACCTATTGGGAAAAACCGGTTGCACCCGCGATGATCGTCGGTGAAGTGGACGGCGGCTTCAAGGGAGCCCGATTCGACAATGCATTCGGCAATCTGTGGATGCGCCAGGAATGGGCGTTCCATCAGCCGATCTTCCCGGCGCAGGAATACCGGCGCACATCCACCGTGCTCGACGTCTACGAGTGGCGCAATCGGTCGGTGGTCAAACAGGAAGTCAGCCTCTTCGACGGCGAGACGCTCGTCGTTCGCGGCATCCACCACCAGAGTTTCCTGTTGAATCAGAGCTCGGGCAAGGTCGCCCTACGCGATCCGAAGAAGAAGGAAGGTGTGCGGAAATTCGAGGTGCCCCCCGGAGAGCCCATCGACAGTGTCGCATGCCACATCGATTTGGAGATGTGCGGCGTGTTCTTTCACGGCAACCGGAGCTACCACACCGACAAGCAAGCGTCGGAGGAGCTCGGGTTCGAGGAGGTCGTGGTCGGCGGCAAGATGACGATGTCGCTGATCGGCGAGATGCTCGAGCAGCGCTTCGGCCGCGGCTATTACGAAGGCGGAACGCTCGACGTGAAGTTCACGAATATCGTCTGGCCCGATGAGCACGTGACGGCCAAAGGCGTGATCACGCATGAGGAAGCGGGACGAGCCATCGTTACCGTGTGGATGGAGAAGGACGACGGGACGGTCGTCATCGTCGGCTCGGCGTCGGCGAACCTTTAGAGCCTGTCCCGGTCCCGAGGCCCGTGGATGGTAATATCCCGCGGTGTCTCCCAACCCGCCGCGGCCTGGACCACGTCCTCGGGTGTCCGTTTATCGGCCTGTTGGTACCATGGCGCCTCCATCAGCAGCGGGAAGTCGTCATAGGTGCCGTGGTCGTAGCCCATATACCGGTTGGTTTCCGAGAAATCGATCCGGGTCGGTAGCCGCAGGCCGTATTTCTTCCAGATCTCGTAGCGTTTGCTCATGAGGCGAATGTAATATTCAGTCGGGACGGGGGGCTGTTCATGCTCGCGGAGGAGGTTCGATCTCGGTTCGCGGCGCCATTGATTGAAACGCGGATCGACGCCGCGGCTCATCAAGACCTCCAAGCCCTCGGCGGTGCTCGCCAGCGCGTCCTTCATCGTCGCGAAGCCGTGCGGCTTAGCCATTTCGATGCCGGCGACGAAATTCGGCCGGACGTTCCCCTCGCCAAGGACGTCGACCGAATCGAGTGTCCTCTTGATCCAGTCGTCCCGACCGATCCGGCGCGCCTTGCCCGGATTGATCCACTCAAAGAGGCGCGCATCCCACACCTCCATATTGGCTTGGTGACCATCCAACCCTTCCTTGCGAAGCCAGCTCAATTCATCCTTGGTCTTCGCGTTCGTCTGCAGGGTCACGTGACGCCGGGGACCGCCGAACTTCAATGCCCGGACGTATTGCGCATAGAATTCGTTCTCCGCCATGCCGCGTAGTTTGTTCGTGATCGTACCGCCGGTAATGATGAAGCTGACGGGCGCCTGATAGCCCTCCTTCGCCAGCAGGTTCCGGCTGACCTCGCGCCCCGCTTCCTCGACATGATCGACGTCCTTGACCGGCAGGTTGAGGCTGAAGTCCTTGGACTGCTTCATCTGCCGCGCATTCTCGTTGATATCGCAGAAGCGGCACTCCTCTTTCGGCCCCCAATACTGGCATTGGCGGAACACGGTCACGAAATAGCCGAAGGCGCAGATCTCGTGATAGCGAACGCCATCGGAAAAGCGCTTCCCGTAATAGGCGGGCTCCACCGGATAGGAAACGTTGCAAATGACGTCGCCATCCGCCGTCAGCACGAGACGCCCATCGACGACATCGACGATATAGGGAGAACTCGGGTCCATCGTGGTCTGGA
The DNA here is from genome assembly GCA_964408805.1 of uncultured Rhodospirillaceae bacterium. Taxonomy (GTDB): domain Bacteria; phylum Pseudomonadota; class Alphaproteobacteria; order UBA8366; family UBA8366; genus CAYPAV01. The sequence goes on from CAYPAV010000010.1 coordinate 135,517, forward strand.
CGGCGACGGCGCGGAGATCGTAGATCCCCTGAAAGATGAAAAACCATTCGGGTACGCGCGCCGATTCATTGCGCTTCATCTGATCCATCGGGACGAGGTCATACGAAAACAGCCGATAGGATTTCACCATCGAGCCCGCCGCCGCCTCCAGGGCCGCATCGGTGAACCAGTGTCCCTTGCTCAACAGCTCTATCTTCACGACGACTTCGCGCGGGACATCCGGGAATCGTTCCATATGGCCCTCGAGTTCCCCAACCGCACTCCTGGAATCGTCGTCGACCATTCGTGTTTCCACTGATCTTCTCCCTCGGCGCGTGAGATCGCGACCGTAAACTTGGATAGGAGGATGATATGGCAATTCTCGGCGTGCCATAAATTGTTTTTAATCGCTCCAGGAATTCGCCGGCGAGTCACGAGCCGAGATCGAGCCGCACCCGGAATCACGGATTTACGGCATCCGGCTCTCCGCTTCGGACCCCAGCTGAACCGCTCATCCTGTCACTGTTTGGCCGATCAGATCATTGCGCCAAAGATCGCCAAGCGCCCATTTCGCGCAATCAAATGGCCGCACATCCTAGTCCGGCATGCCCGATTCCGCCGGCGTGTAGGGCCGAATATTGGTTGGCGTGACGATGAGTTCGGGCAGTGAGGAACGCGCCGGCATCAAGGCGATCATCCGAATTGCGTGGGCCATATCCTCGGGTTGGATGAACTGTGCCAGCACTTCGGGCGAGTATTTGACCTTTCGCCTCTCCATGATTGGCGTGTTCACGTCGTCCGGATGCACGCAGCAGGCGCGGATGCCGAATTTCCAGGCTTCCTGGGTCAACGATAGACTCATCCCGAGCATCCCGAACTTGGAGGCCGAATAGGCAATGCCGGCGGCGCCGCTGACCCGTTTTGCCGCGGTAGAGGCAACGTTAATCACCAACCCATCGTCCTGAGCGCGCATTGTCGGCATCACGGCCATAAACATGTTGAAGGCACCGGTTAGGTTTACGTCGATGACATGGTCCCAATCTTCCAGGGTGATTTCATCCAGCCTGCGGTTGGTGACATTCGTCCCCGCATTGTTGACCAGGATGTCAATCCGTCCCTGTTTGGTCAGAATATCCGCCGAGACGGCTTGGACGTCCGCGCGCTTCGAAACGTCGAGCGGTGCCACGAGCGCGCTGCCACCCTTATCTTCGATTTCACCCGCGACCTGATCCAGCATTTCGCGCCGCCGCCCAAGTAGGACGACGCTGGCCCCGTCCGCGGCAAACATCAGCGCCGCCGCCTTGCCGATGCCGGTGCCGGCACCGGTCACCCAGACGAATTTGCCGTCGAACACACCCATCGATACCTCCGTCTAACGATTGAAGCCGTCACATGAAATGCAATAGCGCGTATAAGATGTTTCTTGCCACCGAGCGGACCCGACATAACACAAAATAACCGAGAATGTCGTGAAAGCCGTCGATTTCTAAAATTTCGAAATTCCCCAATTCGATGTCCGGAGTTCGAGGCAAGGCAAAAGGAATATGAAACCGGCACTTTCGGCGGCTCGTGACCCTTGGCAGACGTTTTGCCCCCATGTTCGGATAGCGGCGAATTTACCTGCGGCGATCTCGACGGCATAGGATCGGAACGGCCCCAGGTGCCCCCAAAGTCACATCTCAAAAGCCCCCCCAGCGTCGATGAGCAAGGCTGAGTGGAAGCGCGGCGTCGTGAAGTAGATGGGCTCGCTATTCGGCCGCCTCCGCCAGGGCCGCGGGGGCGTTCGTCGCCATGAAGCCGCGGATGTGGCCCAGTGCGAGTTCTATCTTTCGGGCGTTTTCCTTCCAGGGGTAGAGGCTGACCTGCGCGTTCGGCGCCAGCAGGGCCGTCTCCATCGCCGCCGCATAGGGATGCGCCGGGATGTCGTCTGGCAGGACCAGCACCGGCGTCTGGCAGTTGCGCACGAAATCGCGGTCGACGGTGAACACGAAATCCGCCCGCTTCGTGTACATGTTGTTGAGGTAGTCGGAGACCATCTCCATGGTGATCTCGGGCCGCCGCTTGCAAAACTCGGGCGCCCAGCCCGAAATGTTGTTTTGGTAGAAGATGTCCGGCACGTTGGAGCTATAGCCGCTCGGATGCACGAGCACCGCGGAGACGACGCGGTCGCCCGCGCGCTTCAGCAAGTTCCAGATCATCGGACCGCCGATGCAGTAGCCCATCACCATGAACCGGTCGATCCCGAGATGGTCCATCAGGCCGAGCTGGTCGTCGGTAAAGCCATCCCATGTCCGCTCGATCTCGAGCGGGCCCTCCGACTGGCCGCCATTGGCGTTCCGCAGGTCCAGCGCGACGACACGGTAGGTGTCGCTGAATTCTTCCAGCGGATTGAAGGCATGGTTGTCGAGCCCCGCTATGGTCGCGTTCAGCCCGCCGCCGGGAATGACCAGCAGCGGAAAGCCGGAACCGGCCTCTTCGTAATGGGTCTTTACGGGACCGTTTTCATAGATTGGCATGGCGGTTCTCCTTTCCCGATGAGGTATACTGCGTTCGTTCAAGTGGTTCCACCCCACACAAGTACAATCGTATTTCTCAAAAAGGTTCCATTCGCCGCGACGGCACTACATATGATATCGCTGATCGCAGCCACGGCACCCGGAACGGAGTTCGCATAATGACAAAGACCTATACGCCGCCGAAAGTCTGGAAATGGGAAGGCCAGAAACAGGCGCGTTTTACCAGCATCAACCGCCCGATCGCGGGTGCGACCCACGACAAGGAACTGCCCGTCGGCAAGCATCCGCTGCAGCTCTATTCGCTCGGCACGCCGAACGGCGTGAAGGTCACGGTGTTGCTGGAGGAGCTACTGGCGCGGGGCCATGCGGGCGCCGAATACGATGCCTGGCTGATCCGCATCGGCGACGGCGACCAGTTCGGCAGCGGCTTCGTCGCGGTGAACCCGAACTCCAAGATCCCGGCGCTGATGGACCACGGCACCAACCCGCCGACCCGGATCTTCGAGTCCGGCGCGATGCTGTTGTATCTGGCCGAGAAATTCGGCGAATTCCTGCCGAGCGATCCGGCGCGGCGGCCGGAATGCTTGTCCTGGCTGTTCTGGCAGATGGGCAGCACCCCTTATGTCGGCGGCGGCTTCGGCCATTTCTACGCCTACGCGGACGAAAAATATCAATACCCCATCGACCGTTTCACGATGGAGGCCAAGCGCCAACTCGACGTACTCGACCGGCGCCTGGCCGACAATCGCTATGTGTGCGGCGACGAATACACCATCGCCAATATGGCGATCTGGCCTTGGTATGGCGGGCTGGTCATCTTCGACCAGTACGGGGCGGAGGAGTTCCTCGACGCCCGGTCCTACGCCAATGTGCTGCGCTGGGCGGAGGAAATCCATGCCCGCGAGCCGGTCAAGCGCGGCCGCATGGTCAATCGTCTCCGCGGCGAACCGCACGAACAGCTCCGCGAACGCCACGACGCCGGAGATTTCGAAACGAAGACGCAGGACAAGGTTGAGGCGGCGGACTGAAGGCGCGGCGCGGATGCTTAACCGAGCACCGACAACGTAAAAAATAGCCCTGTCTATACCCTATACTGGCATTGTAAATCAGGCGGCGGCCTGGTCGGCAATGGCCGGACCGGGAGGAAAACCGCGATCCGATTTTACGTCCGGAGCTGAAAGCCAAGCAGCTGTCGGCTCTTCCGCTCTTGAAAACGCCGTGAATCATGCCCGAAAGCCGGACGAAAGCGGACGGAAATCCCTGCTACCGACCCAATTCGGCTATTGGCCCATCCTACGTCCACGACCGATCTGTACTGATCTCGATCAATGCCGACCCGCGTCGGTTTTCATACCGTTCTTCGATCCCGCACCCGACGGAATGTCAGACCGCGAGGAACCGGAAGATGGATGAACAGACCAAAGAGTTGGTCGCCATGGGTGCCGCCGCCGCTGCCAACTGCCATCCGTGCATGGATTATCATTTGGCTCGGTGCGACGAGCTCAAGATCTCACGGGAAGAGGTCGCGGCGGCAGTAAGGGTCGGTCTGATGGTAAACCGCGGCGCCGAGAGCGCGATCCGCAAGAAGTCGCGCGAACTGCTCGGCAAGGATTTCGAGACGGAGACCAATTGAGCGTTACCCCTGATCATGACGCTTCGTGAATGACACATTCGCAATCCAGCCCCGTCGCCGCTTGTTCTTCGGCCGGTCACATTTCCGAATGGCTGTTGGCCGAGGGCGCGAAAATTCCGACGGTCAAGGAGCTGATCGAACGGTTGAGTGCTCGTCTTGTCGATGAAGGGTTCCCGGTTTTTCGGTTGCTGATTTTGATCCGCAGCCTGCATCCGCAGGTCATGGGTCTTCGGTACGAATGGCGCCGGGATAGAGGAACCGTCACCGAGCAACTTCCACCGCACGGAATCCTCCGGAAATCGCAATATCTCGATAGTCCTATGTCGGCGATAATTGACGGCGATGTGCAGGTTATTCGACGTCGGTTGGATACTTCCGATCCCCGGCTCGACTATCCCATACTGCGGGAACTTTTGGCGGAAGGAGCCACCGATTACGTCGCCATGCCGTTGACCTTCACCGACGGCAAGATCAACGCCATTACAATCGCATCCGACCGCCAAGGCGGATTTTTGGACGACCAGCTGACTCGAATTTACGACATGTTGCCCGTGCTTTCCCTATTGCTGGAAAATCACTCGAGCCGCCGCACCGCCAGGACGTTGTTGGAAACTTATCTCGGCAAACATACCGGCGACATGGTTCTGGACGGGATGGTGAATCGGGGGGACGGTGAAGAGATCCACGCCGTGATCTGGTATTGCGACCTGCGTGACTCGACTCACTTGGCGGAAACGCTGTCGTTGGACTCCTTTCTCGGAGTCCTTAACGACTATTTCGATTGCATGGCGGGGGCGGTCCTGGATCACGGTGGAGAGGTATTGCGATTCATCGGCGACGCTGCGCTGGCGATTTTCCCCATCGGTGACACGTCCAAGATTCTCGAAGAGGCCTGCACGCCATCGGAAGGCGCGTGCAGACGTGCCATTGACGCCGCCAGGGATGCGCGGCAGCGGATTGGCGCGCTCAACAAACGGCGTCAAGAAGTAGGCGACACCCCTATCCGCTTCGGACTGGCTCTGCACGTGGGCGACGTTATGTACGGCAACATCGGTGTTCCACGGCGTCTTGAATTCACGGTCATCGGAAAGGCGGCCAATGAAGCCGCGCGCCTGGAAGGAATGTGCAAGGAAGTGGGAGAGCCAATTCTAATTTCGTCCGCGTTCCCACGGTGCTTTCCGGGAGAAATGAGGTCGCTCGGCACACACTCATTGAGGGGGGTGAGCGAACCACAGGAAATCTTTGCCCTTACGCATTGAACAAAACCCGGGCGAAGTTCAAACGGCATATCATAAGTCTGCGCCGGACTTCGCACTAAAGGTCAGCGGCGTTAAAGGTCTTTGCCTTCGAAGGTCGATGATAGCCGACTTATTACTTTGGGGTAACGGAGTGACGATGTGTTGATTTTGTGGCGAATTGTCCCCAGCCAACCAGATCGCCATGTCCGGAATCTGGTGGAAAGAGGAGGAAATATTTCGCGGTCGAAAATGGCGGCACCCGGCCCAATCCGGACATTGGCGACGACAACCAGGCGTTCAACAACTGCAGAGCCGGCGGGCGGCGCTACCAAGTTATGGTATTCCTGATCTTGCAGCGCGTTGCAGAATGCCATGGGAAATCGTAGGAGAGCGGAATGGAGAAGTTCGATGTCGTGATCGTCGGTGCCGGGTTCAGCGGCCTCTATTTGCTCTATCATCTCCGTAACGAGGGCTTCTCGGTCCGGCTTCTTGAGGCGCAATCAGGGCTTGGCGGAGTTTGGCAGGCCAACCGCTATCCCGGCGCCCGGGTCGACTCTCATGTGCCGAACTACGAGTACTCCTTAGAGGCGTGCTGGCGCGACTGGGTTTGGACCGAACGTTTTCCCGGTCGCGACGAACTGGTTCGCTACTTCGAGCACGTCGACCAGGCCCTTGACCTGGGCCGCGACATCGATCTGGAAACTCGGATCGAAACATGCCACTTCGGCGGCGATGGCAACTGGACGATAACCGCCCATACTGGGCGCAGCTACGTATCTTCCTTTCTATTCATGTGCACAGGGTTCGGCGCCAAGCCGTACACTCCCGAACTCCCCGGTCTCGCCAGCTTTGCCAGGACCTGCCACCATACCGCTATGTGGCCCGAAGAAGGCGTCGACTTTGCTGGCCGCCGGGTCGGCATTATCGGAACCGGCGCCAGCGGCGTGCAGGTCGTCCAAGAGGCAGCGCATCAGGCCGAGCGTCTCGTCGTCTTCCAGCGTACGCCGGTCACCGCGCTGCCCATGCAGCAGCGACAGCTCGACCCCGCGGCGCAAGCGGCCGAAAAGGGGGACTATCCGGAGATGTTCGAACGGCGAAATTCTCCGCCGGGTAACTTTTGCGACATCATCCGACTGGATATCGGGGTTTTCGAAGCGACCGATGAGGCGCGAGAGGAGGTCTTCGAGACGGCTTGGCGGAAGGGCGGCTTCCATTTCTGGGTTGGCACTTTCAGCGATGTCCTGCTCGACGAAGCCGCCAATCGGGCCGCCTATGATTTCTGGCGCGATAAGACGCGCGCTCGGATCGACGATCCGGCCGTCGCCGATCTGTTGGCGCCGATCGAACCGCCTTATCCGTTCGGCACAAAGCGCCCTTCTCTCGAACAGGATTATTACGAGTGTTTCAATCTGCCCAACGTGGAGCTGGTCGATCTGCGATCGACACCGATCGAGAGCATCGTACCGAGTGGAGTGCGCACGAGCGAAGCCATGTTCGAACTCGATGTGCTGGTGCTGGCCACCGGCTTCGATGCCAACACGGGCGGGCTTACCGCGATCGACATCCGCGGCCGCGACAATAACTCACTGGCCGGGGCCTGGTCCGATGGCGTCGACACTCATCTCGGTATCGCAGTTCCCGGTTTTCCGAACATGCTGATGCTCTACGGACCCCAGAGCGCCACAGCATTTTGCAACGGGCCGACCTGCGCCGAGATTCAGGGAGACTGGGTGATCCGTCTACTCAAGCGAATGCGCGCCCGCGGCCAAAGCTTGGTCGAGACGACCGCCGAGATGGGGAACGCCTGGACGGCCCACCTCGCCGAATTGGCCGACAGCACCCTATTTGGTCGGACCGATTCCTGGTATATGGGCGCCAACATCCCCGGCAAGCATCGTCAGCTTCTCAACTATCCGAACAGCGATGACTATCGGGACCATTTACGGAACTGTGAGGCGAGCGGCTTCGAAGGGTTTGTGTTCCGATGAATGCTGGAAGTTGGCACTCTTCGGAAGAGTTGGCTGTTTCGCCAAACTTCCCGTTTCGGACCACAAGCCGACATCCTTCGTGCTGGTAGCAATCAAGCGCCGACGATGGGCATCCAGGGCCGGGTGGGTGTCCCGCTCAACGAGCTTAGTATAGCCCGCGATGTCGGCCATCAGCACGGCCGAAAGGCGCTTATTCCGATTGCCTTCCGACACCCCTACCCATCGAATTCGATGAAATGAAGTAGGGGTTGGTGGTGAAGAATTTCCAACTCGCGAATGCCGGCCTTTGGCTACACCCGGAAGAAATCGCCATAGCGGGTTTAGGTCCGGTCTTGAGGGAAAAGCTGCCGTCGATTCCTCGATTTTCGATAGGCGCTATATTGATGTCCGAAGGTTGAGGCAAAGCGGACGAAGTTTCTGATGGTCAAGAATGGCCGAAATTGACCCGAAGCGGCCATTCGGCGAGATACGCTGTTCCCCTTGAATGCCTCGTCGGGATCTTCTTGCCTATTTACACTTGAACTTCCACTTCAATGTCGCGAGCAGGCCGTCAACCGCGGGGATGTCGCGTTTACCGAAATTCTCGTGCGCCCAACGCATGAAGGCCCAACGAATCTCGTCGGCCCGATTGCCTTCGGGCGGCAAGCAAATCTTGTCCTTTTTCGCCAAACCGGCACGGATGTAGAGATCGGTGAACCCGGTGATGTATTGCTCGCATTCCATCTCCAGGACAGCGCCGCCCCGCGAATCGTTATCCCCTTCAACGCAAGGCTCCAGCAGGTCGCGGACCTTGTAATCGTCGGCCAGCGTGCCGGTACCGGATAGGGCGATTGCCATTGCGGCAGCGGCTCCGATGAGAGATGCGCGTCGTGGCATTTTTGATCCTCCTCGCCGACCCCCTACTTACGCTCGCGCCCGTATGCCTGGATCGCCTTATCCATTACAGCTCGGTGCTGTTCATTGCCGACGAAGGCGGGCGAGTTGATTCTCGACCAGAGATCCTTGTCCAACATGTTCTGGTGGCAACCCATGCAGAGGCCCGTCCGCTCCATCTTCTCACGCGTCGACTGCGGCAGCGGGCTAGTCAGCGGCCAGTGCGAGCCGACGGTGACGAGCTGCTTGCCGTCGCGGCTGACGATCTGCGAGAGGTCGTGGTCAAGGCCGGGGATCGCCTGGGACTGGACCTTGTGCTTCTTCGGAATCGTCTGCCCTAGATAGGTCTCGAGATCGACCACCAGGTTGCGGTCGTAGCCCTGCAGGAACCTCCCGTCCTCGATGCCGTAGCCGAGGCTCTTCGGGTTGTTGTGGCAACTCTCGCAATCGCGCGCCTTGCGGCCCGCGGTATGCGGCTGAACCGCCGCATGGTCGAGGCCCTTGCCTTCGGGCGTCATCCAGATCTTGTTCTTGACGACCGTCTTGCCGGTCTTGTCGATAACGGTGGTAATCACCTGACAGCCCGGCATCATCGGGCTCACGCGCCCCTCGCCATTGATCCCAAGAACGGGCGTCTCCCATCTAAGGTATGAGCGCGTCTCGAATACCTTGCCCGCGCTTTTCAGGCCGTTGGTGCCGAGCGGATAGTCGGCGGAGAGTCCGTTGCGACCGCGGGCGTTGGCGGTCTTGATCCAGTCGATGTCGGTCTTGCCCTTGGAGTAGTCGACCGTGATGTGGCAGCCGTAACACTGCGGCGCCCAATCGGCGTGACAGGCGTAGCACTCCATCGTCTCCATGTGCTTGCCCACGGCCGACATCGCGACCATCGCCTGCGGCGATTTCCAGGCGCTGTCGAGGCGCAACTGCTTTAGCACCGGCACCTCGAAATCGAGTCCCGTCGCTGAATGCAAAATCACCCGTTTGCCCTTTTTGACGACATTGCCAAAAGGGTTGCCCCGGGCGGTCAGGAGATAGCCCTCCTCGGCCTCGTACTGGGTTGCGAAGGCCATGAAGTCTGGCAACTCGTCCGTCAGGCCGCGCGGTTTCTCGGAGATCGCACGCGCATGTTCCTCGCCATGTCCCAGCGGCAGCTCCCATGGAAACTTCTGTACGGTACCGTGGCAGTCCTCGCACTCGATCTCGACCTGCGCCAGCGTGGTGCCGAAGAGATTGCCATCGCCATGCATGTCGATCGAGGTATGGCAGTCCTGGCAGAGCAGGCCGCCCAGCGGATTGCCGGCGCGGCTCTGGACCTGATGGTGCAGGTCGTCCTTGATGAAAAGATATTTCTTGGTGTGCAGCTTCGGCTGCTTCTTGCCCTTGGCGTCATAGGGGCTGCCATAGGGGAACTCCATGATGCCCTGGTAGCTGACGCCGATCCGTTTGCCTCGGTTGTGACAGGAGTTGTAGGTCTCGGACGGGATGCCGGAATATTCGATGTCGCCTACTTTGACCTTGCTCTTGCGGGTCGCCTGCATGCGGTGAACCAGGAGATGGCCGGGCTGCTCCTTGTGGATCGTCGGGTCGCCACCTTCGTAGAACCCTTCGTTGGAATAGGGCACGTGGCAGGAGGAGCACCCGGTGCCGCGAAAGTCACCCCGCTTCTCGCGGCCCGAGACGCCGACGTGACAACGCTGGCACTGCTGGCGGGAGTATGTGATGCCGGCAAGGTTGGGATGCTTCGGGATCTGGTCCACGTCGACCTTTGGCACCTGCTTCATCTCGGTCGGCATCTGGTCCGGATGCGCCTTGGCGAAGGCCGTCATGTATCGCTTGTAGGCGGGAGTACCGACCGCGGGGACGGGGCCGTCCGTATCCTTCAGGGCATAGTTGCCCCAGACCACCTTATGATCCCGCTGAACGCCCCAGGACCAGAGATTACCCTGAAGCTTGCCCGCCTCGGTATTCATCAGCGATTTCATCAGCCGCGCCGCATAGCCCTGGTGGCACTGCCCGCAGGTTCGCTCACCGACGAAGATCGAGCCGGGATCGGGATAGAACATGTTCGGGCCGTCAGCCTCGCTCAGCTCCTTCGGCGCGCCTTTGTGGGCGGCCTTCTTCGAGGTCGCCTTCGGCGTACCGCCATGGCAGACGACGCAGCCCCCGGGATCGCCGTGCTCCTTGCCAATGTCGACGATGGTGTCGTGCATCGGGCCATCGGTGAAGTTCTCAATTCCTTCATGACATGACAGACAGCCCATCGTGCCTGCACGTTCTGCCGAAGTGGTATCGAACTTGGCGGCGAAGGTTGGGGCCGCGAAGCCGCTCAGCAAACAAATTAGGAAAACAAACCCTATTCTGAACTTTGCACGCGACATGCCGACCTCCCAATACTCCCCTTCATCGCATGGAGGATTACCTACCTTGATACCATAAAATAATTTCGGATGCCCCGAAAGTGCCGAAATATTTCTCTAATCAAGCGTATTCATTAGGCGAATTTGCCACTTTAAATAACTCGCTGATTTTCGATCTTCCAGGAGGCGTAAGCGATACAAGAAAGTCCGTTCCTGGCTAATCCCGAATTCCATGTCCGAGGATCCGGAAAAAGCGGGCGGAGCTTCGAGAAGTCGAATAGGGCAGGAAATGACCCGAAGGCGCCATTCGATATCTCAACCTGAAATCCGGAACGGTGGACCGCTTTTCGGGGCGAGGAGCAATTCAGATCAACGATGTATATGAGGACGACAACGCGGTTGTCTTCATCATCGACCGGGAGGTGGGCGGATTGTATGTCCTGGAGACGGACATTCAGGAATTTCGCCTCGCTTTTCCTGGCGTCCGAATCGACGTACAGTTTTGAGTGACGTTCGGCGATACGCCGAATTTTTCGTGGAAAGAATATCACCATGACCCAATCCATCCAGGCCGTCGAAACCGAGACACCCGCCTACCGTTCCCCCAAGGAGGCCGCCATCGAAAGCGCCCGGGCGGCGCGGGCCGAGATCCGCGCCGGTCGTCACCGGGACGTGACCTCGCGTAGCGCCCCGGCGATGGTTCAAGCCAATCTTGCCATTCTGCCCGCCGAATATGCGGATGACTTCCTGCGATTTTGCCAATTTAACCCGAAACCCTGTCCGTTGATCGGCATGACGGAACCCGGCGATCCGATGCTGCCGATGCTGGGCGACGGCATCGATTTACGCACCGATCTGCCCGCCTACCGGGTGTTCAAGGACGGCGTTGAATCCGACGAAGTCACGGATATTAGCGACTATTGGCGCGACGACCTGGTGGGGTTCGCGCTCGGTTGTTCATTGTCCTTTGAATCGGCGCTGATGGATGCGGGGCTGCCGCTGCGACGGTTTGAATATGGCATGAAGACCTGCGCCTACCGCACGACGATCGAAACCACGCCCGCGGGACCGTTTCGCGGCGGCATGGTGGTGTCCATGCGCTCCTTCGTACCGGAAAATGCGATCCGGGCGATTCAGATCACTTCGCGTTTCCCCAACGTGCACGGCGCCCCGGTGCATTTCGGCGATCCGGACTCGATTGGTATCAAGGATATCTTGAAGCCGGAATATGGCGGCTGGGCCAAGATACCCGAAGGCGATGTTCCGGTGTACTGGGCTTGCGGCATCACGCCTCAGGTCGCCATCGAATACGCCAAGCCGTCCTTCTGCATCACCCACAAACCCGGTCACATGCTGATTACCGACAAACTGAACGCGGAAATGGCGTCGTTGTAGCGGCGCTCAGGCCTTGAACCCGGTCTCCAAAAGCGGCTCGTCGTCGATGACCCGCTGATACGACATGCGCGACAAATCAATCGTCTGGTAACCGCCGTCCAGGAGCAATTCGGTCATTGCCCGCCCGATCGCCGGGCCCTTCTGCAGGCCGGCGCCGGTAAAGCCCGTCGCGACATAGAAATTGTCCAGACCGCCGATCCATTTGCCGATGATCGTGTTGCCGTCCATCCGGTTATAGGCGTAATGCCCGCCCCAGCCGCGCTTGACCTTGAGCGCCTCGAAGGCCGGCACCCGGTGCGCCAAGGCCGGCCAGTAGACCTTCTCGAACAAATCGTGGTCGACGTCCCAGTTGAAGCCGAAGGGAACCGATATGTCGGTCAGGCCGGCGGTGAAACCGGCGCCTTCCTGGCGGAACGTGACCCCGCTCGGTCCGTAGGTCAGCGGCATGGTTTCGATTTTGTCCTGAATTTCGAAATAGAAGGTGCTGCGGCTGAGCGGCTCGACCGGTACGGTCATGCCGACCATGGCGCAGATTTCCGGTCCCCAGGCCCCGGCGACATTGACGATGATATCGCCCGCGACCCGGCGCCCGGACTCCAGCACGACCCGCCGGGCCAGACCGCCTTCGACTTCGATATCGACGACCTTGTCCTGAATGTAGTCGATCCCGAGGCTGATCGCCTTCCGCCGAATTCCCAGTACGGCCGCGTTGGGATCGATGAAGCCGTCCTGGGGCGCGTGGATCGCCGCATCGATGTCCGCCACGTTCATCGACGGGAAGCGCGCCGCCAGTTCATCACGGTCCAACAAATCATTGGGCGCGCCGAAGGCGACCTGAGTGCGCCAGTTTTTCTCGGCTTCGGCGACATCCTCGGCGCCTGCGGCAAGATACAAATAGCCGAATTCGAGAAATTCAAAACCGCCGGGCTGACCGTCGACGTCCATCAAACGCGCGAAATCCTTATAGACCTCGCGCCCGTAGATCGACATTTCGATATTCTCGGGGAGGCCATGCATCAACCGAACGCCCCCCGACGAACGCGGTGCGGCCGCCCACTCGTAGCTCGGGTCCGGCTCGATAACGCAAACGTCGCCGGCGCGCCCGGTCATCGCCAAATGGTAGGCGATACTCGAGCCCATGATGCTCCCCCCGATAATGACGATATCGGCCATGGCCAACTCCCTCCTTGTTCGCAGATCCGCCCGCGCCCCGTTAGGGCACTGTTATATTACGGGCTGCATCGAAAGGACGCTAATCCGCATAATATCGCCGGAAAATGCCCTAGGTTCGAAGCTTCCCCTTCAGGATCTTCCCCGTCGGCCCTTTCGGAAGATCCTCGAGGATGTGAACTTCCCTCGGGTATTCGTAACTCGCCAGTTGTTCCCTGCAGTACTCAATGATCAAGTCGCCTGTCGCCTCGCCGCCGGCGCGGAGCGAGACGTAGGCGACGATTTCCTCTCCGAGCTCGCGGTGCGGCACGCCGATCACGGCGGCATCGGCGATGTCGGGATGGGACAGCAGGACCTTCTCCACCGGCCCCGCGGCGATGGTATAGCCGCCTCGGAGAATGATGTCCTTGAGGCGGCCTTCGATACGGACGAACCCCTCACCGTCGATGCTCGCCAGGTCACCCGTTTTAAACCACTTCCCCGCCAGGACCGCCCGGGTTCGTTCCCGATCGTCGAGGTAACCGGTCATCCGGGCGGGGGAATCGATCCAAAGTTCGCCGACCTCGCCGTTCGCCAATTCGTTGCCGTCGCCATCGACGATGCGCAGTCGCACATCGGCCACGGCGCGCCCTATGGCGTCCGGGACATCGCGGTCATCCAACGCTTGGAAGGAGATCGGCCGGAACAGTTCTGTCATGCCATAGCCCCGCAAGATACGCGTCCCCGTCGCGTCCCGCCATTGTTCGGCAAGCTCCCAGGAACAGGGTGCTGCACCCGAGGCGGCGTATCGCAGCTTGGAAAGATTTGTTTCCCTCAACGCCGGACAGTCGACGATGCGCTGGAACATGGTGGCGACGCCAGGATAGACGGTCACCCCGTGCCGGGCGATGGCCGCCAAGGCGTCTTGCGGTGAGAAACGTTTCAGGAAAACGACGGAAGCGCCGGCCAGCAATGGCGCCAGGATGGTGCCGAAAATACCCAGCGAATGGGCCGGCGGCAGTGTCGAGAGCACGACGTCGTCTGGCGAGAGATCGAGGATCGGTCCGCGCCAGTGTTCAAGTGCCCCGCGCGTGGCGCGATGCGACAACATAACACCCTTGGCCGCACCCGTACTGCCGGAGGTGAACAGGATGAAAGCCGGGTCGGAGTCGGCGACCGGCCTGGCCTCGAACGCGGCTTTCTCCATGGAAAGCGCACCGAACTCGCCACTCACCAATGTGGCATCGAGGGCGGAGAGGATAGCCGATTTTTCGGCCTCCGCGAGCCGCGGATTTATGGGTGTTACGGCGGCGCCGGCTTTCAGGGCGCCCAACAGTGCGACTGTCAAGAACGCCGGATCGTCGAACTCCAGCGCCACTCGGTCCCCCGCCTCGACGCCGCGCTCGGCAAGAGCGGCGGCCACCGCGCCGGCGCGGGCATCGAGCTCCCGCCAGCTGAGCGCGGTGTCGGCACAGAGGACGACGTCTTTATCGGGTGCGCGTCCGGCGGCGGCCTCGAAGGCGGCGGCGAGATTGTCCGACGGCTCCGACATTCGGATTACGAGTTCAGAATTTCATCCGTGTCGACGGCATCCCAGACATCGTCGGGAAAGCCGTGGCGCGGGGTGAATTCGGCCAGCGTCGGCTTGGCCGTGGCGTCGAGGCCCCATTTCGAGGTAAAGCCGTCATTGCCCGCCGTCGAGGGGTCGAGATCGGAACCCCGGGCGTTGCTGATGATGGTGATGTCGCGGTCGGGCTGGCAGCGCGTCGCAATAGCCCAATTCACTTGGCGGTCGTTGAAGACGTCGACGTCGTGATCGACGACAACGACGCGCTTCATGTAAAGGTCCGCGCCCAGCACGGCCAGAAGGGCGTTCTTCGCCTGACCCGGCAAGCGCTGTTCGATGGCGACAAAGCAGGTGAAGGGGTTCGGCACCCTGATCTGCCTGACCGATGGGATCATCGCGCGGACGGCGCGATAAAGGTTGGCTTCCATCGGCACCGTCGACAACAGCATATGATCGAGATGGCCGACGGAAATGTCCTGGTAGTACGCCCCCTTGCGGTGTGTCACGGCGTTGACCTTGACCACCTCGCGATTGCGAGCGCCCAGGCTGTAACCGGTGAATTCCCCGAACGGGCCTTCCATAACCGACTCATGCGGCATGATCTCGGTCTCCAGGATCATCTCGGCATGCGCCGGCGCCAGCAGGTCGGAGGTTTCGCACTTGACCAGTTCGAGGGGCTCGCCCAGCAGTGCCCCGATAATGCCGCGTTCGTCCTCGTCGATGGAGCCGATGGCAAGACAGCCAAGCGCAATGGCGGGATGAACCCCGATTGCCACCACGACGGGCAACGATTCACCCCTGGACGCGGCAATTTGGTGGTATTCCCAAAGATGCTTGCCCAGGGTGAGGTGCATGGAGGTCGAGTTCCGGCCCGTGATCATCATGCGGTTGTAGGCGCAGTTCCACATCTCGCTCTCGGGATCCTTGGCGAATGTGATGCCGGCGGTGATGTAGGCGCCGGAGTCGTCCTTGTGATGTTCGATTTGCGGCAGCTTGGTCAAATCGACGTCATCGCCGGTCATGATGACATCCTTACAGGGGCCGGTCTCGACGATCTTGGGCGCGATGGGGTTCTCCATCGCATCGAGATACCTGTGCAGCATTTCCTTGGGATCGGCGTTGATGGCCATGGCAAGGCGCGAGCGGCTGGCGTGCAGGTTCGTCAACACCGGAAAATCCGATCCGGTAACGTTCTCGAACGTCAACACCGGCCGCCTGCCCCCGACCTGTTCCAGCTTGGCGACGGTTGCCGTGATCTCGAAGGAAGGGCTTATCTCCCGCTCGACCTTGACCAGATCCTCGCTGTTGCGCGTGCGGATGAATTCGAGATAACTGGCGAGGTCCTGGGGCATTGTGATTTACGTTCGGCGAAAGAGATGGAGGAAAAAATCCACGGTAGTCAAAGTCCCGATGTGGTGCAAGAACCGTCCTTCACGCAGGCATGATGACCAAAGAACGGCTATCTTCAACCGCGGGACGCGTCGGTAGCAACAAATCAGACGGGAGACACGGACGATGAGCTACGAAGACATTCTCTATGACATCGAAGACGGAATTGCGACCATTACGCTGAATCGCCCCAAAGTGATGAACGCGATTTCGCCCCAGATGAAAGCTGAGATGCACGAAGCCTTCGACGTGGCCGATGCCGATCGCGATGTCCGGGTGATCATCCTGACCGGCGCGGGCGTGGCGTTCAGTTCGGGTTACGACCAAGGAGATGGTAAATCGGGCGTCAGACGCACGGATCCGACCGGAAAAAGCATCGCCGATTTTATTGAGTCCTGGCAGCGGAACGATGGCACGAACGTCGAACAATGGACCCATATGTGGAAGCTCGGTAAACCGATCATTGCCGCCGTCAACGGCTGGGCGATGGGGGGCGGCTTCTGGTATCAGCTCGCCGCCGACATCACCATCGCGTCCGACAAGGCGGTGTTCGCCCAACCCGAGGTTCGTCACATTTCGAATTCAACTTACCTGTTCACGGCGCTGTGCGGCTGGAAGGCGGCCAACCGTTGGGCGCTGACCGGCGATCATTTCGATGCCGAGGAGGCGCTCCGCATCAATATGGTGAACGAAGTCGTGCCACACGATGAGCTGATGGAACGGACGCGTGCGCTCGCCGCCCGTATCGCGTTGACGCCGGAACCCGCGGTCCGGCTCAATAAGGCCATCGCCATGCAGGGGTTGCAGGCGTCCGGCGTCACCGCCGGGTTGCTGGTCGAAGGCGCCTTGGGCGCGCTCGCCCATTCATCGCACAACGAATACCGCGAAAAGCTTTTCGAGGTGCAGCGCGCGGAGGGCGTAAAGGCATATCTGGAAATGCGCGACGGTCCGTTCCAGCCCGAGCCCATGGGTCCGCGCTCGGCCAAGGGCCGGGCCGCGCGGAAGGCGGAGAAATAGGGCTCGATTTAGATCCTCCGCGGCCGCACCCGGTGCGTCCCCAAGATTGCGCAATTCCTAATCTTGCACCGGTTCTATTCTAAACTCGCCGTGGGCCGGGGGTACCACGGCCCTTTCGATTGGCGGCTCCAGCCGCGGAACCCAGTCGTAGGGATAGCGGTAGGCCCTGAAGACGTCGCTGAAGAACAGCCCTTCGCGGGCCGATAGATCGTGCGGGCTGATATATTCCCAGACGATCTCGCAGTCCGGCGTGACTTCGAAAAGGCGACCGCAATTCGACTCCGTAATCAAGGTGTTGCCGTTCGGCAGACGCTGGACCGCGCTTTTGTAGCGGCTATAGAATCTGCTGAGATCCTCGCCTTCGCACGGGTATCCCTGAGTGCGTGCGGTAAATTCCCAAACGAGTTCCAGCGAAATCGGGTCGAACTCGAGGACCCTCGAATGGTCCCTCAGTGCGTTCCAGGTCCCGTCGGGTGAACCCGGATTGGGGTTTCCGAATCCGGCCGCCCCCCCATTGTCGAATACCAGGATGTTCCCCTCGCCGGGCAGGCCCTTCGGAATGAGATGCGTGTGGTGTGGCCCGATGATGCAGCCGAGCCGCTTGAGCGCGGCCTCCATGGAAAAATCGGGTCCGATTTTCCAAACGATCTCACCGGTCTTCTTCGAAATGATGTAGAGCATGGTTCCCCGATCATCGGTGATGATGTTGTCCGGGTGGAACCGCTCGTCTCCGTTGTCGAACCATTTGTTCGGGCCTAGATAGGACGCGGTGTTCTGGAAGACGGCGTGTTGGTTCCGGCACCGGCGCATAATCGCGTTCTTGGCGGCTTCACCATGTCCGAATTCCTCGAAATGTTCGGCCGGCATCCAGTCCCACACAATTTCTCCGTCCCAACTTACCTCAACCATGCGCGTGGCGCGCGGCAGGTAATCTCAAGTGACCTCCGGCCACTCGCCGCTTCTGTAGCTCAGCATCAAGGTTCTGCCGTTTTCGGCCTTGGGCGTCATCCCGGGAACATAGTAGCCGACCGGGCACCCTTCCCGGACCATGTCGTGGTTCTGCCGCGCCGACCAGCAAAGTTTCCCGTCGATGTCGATTTGATCCGCCTTGCCGAATTTCCATTCGACATTGCCGTCCCAATCTTCCTGAACGATATCGTCGGAACCCAAGTTGTGGTCGTACGTCTTGGTCACGCGGCCCGTTTGGCCGCCGAGAATCCGGCCGCCGGGAAACATGCTGATCATATAGCCGTCGAATTGGGGCCAGGTCCGAACCGGATTGCCGTTCATGTCGACGAGCACGGCGCCGACGCCGACTTTCTTCGACGGATACAGGGTATATCCGTTGAAACATTTTTCGGGCTTGTAAATCGTCGTGCCTGTTGGGAAGACCGTTTGCATATCTCTCGCTTTCGAATGAAGAGTTTCTGATTTGTCGCCGATGACAGCTTGGCCCGGAAATCTTATCTCCGCTGGCGCCGGATCGATCTAATTCCCCATCACGCAATCCTTGAACATGTCGATCGATCTTGTCGCCTCTTCATAGTTGATGTCACCGAAGGCGAAGCGGGAGAGGAAGTAGTTGATGCCGCTTTCTTCGATACAGTCACGGACCTGCACGGCGGCGTCTTCCGGCGTGCCGACGATGGCTCTGCCGTCCGCCGCGAAATCATCGAAGTCGTGTGGGAGCCGAATGCTGGGGGGTTGCATGCCCGCGCGATCCCACAAGGCCATGAAATGCGACCGCCACGGTTCATAGGCGCGTCGCGCAATGGCCCAGGCTTCGTCCCGCTCGGCGGCGATGACCACGTGCCGCGTCAATCCCAACAACGGCAAGGCGTCTTCCGCGCCGCCATTCGCCGCCCATTCGTTTCGATAGCGGTCGGTCACCGCGCGCATTTGCGATGCCGTCACATTCGAAATGATATTTATGCCGTTCTGCGCTGGCCACACGGTGGCGTCGGGGTGTCCAAGGCCGACCCAAAGCGGCGGATGCGGGCGTTGCACTGGCTCCAGCACCATGGGCATGCCCGTGACCGATTTGGTCTCGCCGTTGAAATTGAGTTCGCCGCCTTTTAGGCCTTCAATAATCAAATTTAGGTATTCGCGGTATATCGCCGGCCCTTCCGCGGGGTCCACACCAAAGAAGGCGACTTCAATTGGGGAAATGCCGCGCCCTATGCCGACTTCCAAGCGACCGCCGCTGATCTGATCCAGCATGCAAATCTCTTCCAAGAGACGCACCGGCTGATAGAGCGGCAGGCAGAAGACCATCGCGCCAAGGCGGAGATTCGTCGAACGTTGCGACGCAGCGGCGAGAAATACACTCGGCGATGGTGACGCGCCGAGTCTTGTCCCGTGATGTTCTGCTTGGTGGTAGCCGTAAAACCCGGCGGCGTCGTATTTCTCAACCAGCGCTAAGCGCATCTCGTATAGATGGTTGAGACTCCCAGCCCCAAAATCCACATGATCGAACACACCATACTTCATATGTTTCCCCATATTATTGCGGCGAGTTTGCCGTCTCGCCTGGTCCGGACCTGCTTCGAGC
The DNA here is from genome assembly GCA_964408805.1 of uncultured Rhodospirillaceae bacterium. Classification (GTDB taxonomy): domain Bacteria; phylum Pseudomonadota; class Alphaproteobacteria; order UBA8366; family UBA8366; genus CAYPAV01. The sequence continues at coordinate 155,169 of CAYPAV010000010.1, forward strand.
GGCAACGCCCCCGAATTGACTCCTCGTTAAATTTGTTCGCGGGAACACAGCTTTTCGACCCTCAGCCAAGGATGATCACATCCCAATAAACCGTGCCCCCCTATGATCGCCCTCTTGTCCGTCAAACAATATCCATTGAAATGGTTGTGTTGGGTCAAAAAACTCATCAGTTGAAAATGTCATCCGCACCCGATATCAGCCGCAGACCAATAGTCGTGGGCTAAATGTCTACTCTCGGGAAGACCGCGGACCTGAATTGCGGCTGAAGCTCGACGCAGAGTGGGTGATCCTCTCCGCCTGTAACACGTAGGCGGGCGATACGCCGGGGCCGGAAGGCCTCTCCGGTCTCGCAATGGCTGGTCGTTTCCGAGGCGGCGGTAAAATCACGACGCGAATGCTGGAGGAAGCAGCCAAACCCGGTTCGCGACACTCGGAGACGCATCGCCGGGCTAAGCATTCGTTGCTCGACCAAGACACAGCCAGAGCACTAGGCCCACTCCGCCTTTCGGCGCCTTTCGTTGTTGCTGGCGAGGGCGGGATTATAGCGCGCTGACGTCGGAATCGGATCAGCTGCGGCCCAAATCGCGGGTCACAACCTTCTTCCGCTTACCCCAAGAGAGCGGATATAGAATTCGCGCTTTTCGAAAATCATTCAATCGACGGCCGCTTGACCTTCAACTCCGGACGTAAATCCGTAATGTTGATTTCTTCCAGGTGTAGCCAGAAGCGGACATTCGCAGTTTTCTCATATGACAATATCCGACAGCGGATTCTTGCTGATTGGTGTCCATTCGATGAAGACCGTAATATATATGCTCGGACATCGGGCGGCACTTAGTCGTTATCACAAGCAAAGGAAACAATCGTGGCGGATATAATTAGGGTGGGAATTGTCGGTGCAACCGTTACACCGGGCGGGAGTGGCTGGGGCGCCAACGCCCATGTGCCGGCATTGCAGGCGTTGTCCGGCTATGAACTAAAGGCCGTTTGTACCGCACACGAGGAGACCGCGAGAGCCTCGGCCGAGAAATTCGGTGCCGAGCTTGCCTTTCACGACATGAATGAGATGGTCGCGCATCCCGATTTAGACCTCATCGCGGTTGTCGTTCGCGTGCCGTTGCACAAACAGCTGGTAATGACCGCTATCGAGGCGAACAAGCCCGTCTGCTGCGAGTGGCCCCTCGGGGCCCATCTGGCAGAAGCGACGGAAATGGCCGACAGCGCCAAAGCGGCCGGGGTAGCGACGTTGGTCGGTTTACAGGCGCAAAGCGACCCCGCCGTGATGTATGCCCGCGACCTCGTCGCCAACGGCGACATCGGCGACATCGTCACCGTTAACCTGAGTGTGATGGTCGGGGCGATCACCGAGCGCGGGGATGGCCGCATCTGGCAGGGGAGACGCGAGAATGGCGCCAACCCCATGACCATCCCGGGCGGACACGCCATCGATGCCCTGTGTTACATCCTGGGAGAGTTCGCCGAAGTGGCCGCACGGGTAACAACGCGCATCGACATGTGGAAGCACGCGGTAACGGGGGAAGACTTTCCCGTCGATGCACCGGACACCGTCACCGCCGCGGGACTGCTCAAAAGCGGCGCGGAAATATCCTACCAAGTGGCCAGCGTGCCATACAACGCGAGTGGTACTCGTATGGAGATTTATGGCCGTAAAGGGACCCTGGTGCTGACCTCCAAGTCCGTCAACATCGGGCCTAGCCGGCTTCACCTCGCCATCGGAAACGGGGAAATGGCGGAGATAACCCCGCCCGACAGCTACCGGCTCATTCCAGAGGATATGGCCGCTGGCCCAGGGAGAAATGTCGCGCAGGCTTACGCCCGATTCGCCAATGCAATGCAATCGGGGACGGCGGACTCGCCTGATTTCAACGATGCCGTTGGTCGGCATGCGCTGATTGACGCCATGGAGCGTTCTCATAGGGAAAGCAAGGTCATCAAGTTGGCATAGAGCCCGAGACAAGGGAATTGGCAACTTCCGAGAATTAGAAAATTGATGCCGGATTCACCCTCGACTCCGGACGGTAATTCGCAACGTCAAATTTTCCTCGGTGCGGGCAACAGTCGAAGTTACTATTCGGCGCTTCGTCGCTTGGATTCGCGATGAAGAATGTAAATGCCGCTGCCGACGATAAGAAAGATGCCGAACCAGTCGGGCTCCGTCGGCAGGTCGCCCCAGACGAAAAAGCCAATCAGCAGGCCCCAGATCAACGCCGAGTATCGAAACGGCGCAACGACGGCCGCTTCGGCAAGGACAAAGGTTTCGATCAGCAGGTAATGCGCGGCCCCCGATAGCAAACCGGTGAGTACCAGCAAACAAAAATCGACCAGCGTCGGCAGACGCCAACTGCCGTCGAACGCAAAACCCGATGCCGTCAGCGTGACGAAAACAGTTGAGCAGAGCAGTACAGACAGCGCCGATTCGGTATTGCTGATTCGGCGCGTAATAATGTCCTGAAAGGCGCTTGTTACCGCGGTGCCCAAGGGCAGCAATGCATATACGTTGATCGAATCGCCGATCGGCCGCACGATCGCGAGAACACCGCAAAACCCGACCAAAACCGCGCTCCAGCGCCGCCAGCCAATTGATTCACCCAGGAACGGAGCAGCCAGGGCCGTAATAATCAGAGGGCTTGCAAAGGCGATAGACGTGTTGATCGCCAAAGGATTGAAGCGCAGCCCATTCAGAAACAGAAACACCGACGCCGTGAATAAAATGGCGCGCAATAGCTGCGCCGCTGGCTTGGTGACACGCAGAGACGAAAATTTACCCATGCGCCATGCCAGGATAAATATCGGCAGCAGAATAAACGCGCCCCGCACGACGATTATTTGAGAAACCGGATAGCCATCGGCGAGCCATTTAACGAAGCCGTCGCTTATGGTCAGCAATCCGGCGCCCGCGATCGTACAGACGATGCCACGCCCGGTACGCGTGCGATACCCTAGCTCGTCAGGCATGTCGCCATCGGTTATCTCCGTTACTTATTCAACGGTCTTCGCGCATTCATCGGGGCCCCGCCATCCATGCATGGTGTCCAACGCACTAGACGTTATTTGGAGAGGACAATTGGATGGACCGGCTGCTTCCCGTGCCGGTGCAGCCCATCGCCAATCTCCGCTCGGGTCAAATGGAATCGTTCGGAGCGACAATTCTTGTCGTCCGCTCTCCCTCCGATAGTTGCCATGATGTCGGTAAATCTTGTCGAATTGGATTCGCCGGACCTCACTCCGTCTTCCGCGCCCGCGCCGCCGCCCGGCGCACCAAATCGCGGTTGCCGCGATCCCAAGTGACGAGGAGCACATGGCGGATGGCACGCCAGCCGAAAGGTGTCCGGTTCAAGTCGATCTCGTAGCGGCCGCCGATGGTATATTCGGGGTCGCCGCGTCCGCCCGTTAGGATATGCACCGCATGGATATAGGCGGTGAGGTGGGCGGTGTCGCCGTCGATGCGCGCGGATTGATTTCCGAGCAAGTGCTGGGTCACCTCGAAGCCGTCGATCACAGCACGGATGCCGGCCACGATCGCCTCGCGGCCGATCATTTCGTCCCGGCCGCCGAAGGAGGTGAAATCGCCCACGGCGTCCTCGGCGAAGACCTCGTCCAACTTCGTCCAGTCGCGGGTGTCGATCGCGGTGGCGTAGCGGTTCAGGACATCGATCACGGCCAGCCGGTCGGCGGCGCTCCCTTCTGTTTCGGTCATCTCGTTCATCTCCCTTATCACGACGGCTTCATGGTCGAAGTATACCGCTCCGGCGACTATACCAAGGAAGACGGCCGTTCCTTCCGCGCTGGAAGTGGCGTGGCGTGAATTCTTGAACGAGAGCGGGCCGCAGGCCTATTCGGCGGCGTCGCGGCCGCTGGCGCCGGCGAGCTGGTGGGCGATGAGCTGGGCGTAGAGTCCGCCCCGGGCCAACAGCTCCGCATGGGTTCCGGTCTCGACCACCTGGCCTTCGTTCAGGGCCACGATCATATCGGCGTTCCGGACCGTCGATAGGCGGTGCGCGATGACCACCGTGGTGCGCTCGGCCATCAGCTCCTCCAAGGCGCCTCGCACCGCCTGCTCGTTAACAGCATCGAGATGCGACGTCGCCTCGTCGAGGATCAGAACGGGTGCGTCCTTCAGGAAAGCGCGGGCGATCGCGACGCGCTGGCGCTGGCCGCCGGACAGGCGCATGCCGCGTTCGCCGACGGGAGTCTCGAGACCGTCGGGCAATCCTTCGATGAAATCGCCGAGGGCGGCGCGCTCTAGCGCAGCCGCGAGTTCGCTTTCCGTTGCATTGGGCTTGGCGATCAGGATGTTGGCACCAAGCGTATCGTTGAACAGATAGGTGTCCTGCGCCACCAGCGCGATCCGGCGCCTGAGATCGTCGAGCGTGAAGTCTCGAAGATCGCGGCCGCCAAGACGGATCGTGCCCTCGCCGGGATCCCAGAACCGCATCAAGAGATGGGCAATGGTCGTCTTGCCGGCTCCGGACGGCCCGACCAGGGCCACCGTCTTGCCGGCGGGTGCCTGGAAGCGCGCGCCATGGAGCGCATGGCGGTTGCCGGCCTCGTATTTGAAAATGACCTCGTCGAGTTCGATCGCCGTCCCGTTGGTCGCTTGGTCGACGCCGGTGCCGTCGGTGACGGGGACCGGTTCGTTGTCGACCGCATAGAGCCTCCGCGTGGAGCCGAGCGTGTCGGCCAGTTGCCGGCCGATATGGGCGATCTCGGAGATCGGCAGGAAAGCCGCCATCGCCAGCAGCGTTAGCATCGGCAGGAGCCCGCTTTCGAGCGCGCCCGCGTCGACGAGTCCGGCACCTGCGATGACAACGGCAAGTCCGCCAAGTCCCGTGGCGACCTCAAGCATGTTGGTCTGCAGCGTCAGGTCGCGGAAGAAGGGCAAGCGGACCCGGTGATGCCTGGCGGTGCGTTCGATGAGTTCGAGGCGACGTTCGGGAACGCGTTGGAAGGCGATGATCTCGCTCAGGCCTTGGATCGTATCGACGGCATGGGCGTTAAGCTCGCCGAGCGCTTCGCGCGCCCGCGATCCCAGCTCGTCGACCCGTTTTCGCATGAAGAAAGGACTAAGCGCCACGATCAGAAGGAAGGGTGCGAGAGCGGCCGCCATTTCCCAGCCAAAGACGATCAGCCCCGCCACCACCAGCGAGGGCACCAGCACCGCGACGACGGCGGGGGCAATGGTGTGGGCGAAGAAAAACTCGACGGTCTCGACGTCATGAGTCGCCATCGCGACCATGTCGCCGGTTCGCCGCCGCACCATGTAGGCCGGCGCCAACCGGTCGAGTTTCCGAAACAGGGCGATCCGCATTTCCGCCAGCAGGCGAAACGCCATGTCATGGGCGACCCAGGATTCAAACCAATGAAAGATCCCGGCGAGCGGCGCCAGGACCGCGAGCCAGATCAGGAACGGCTCGAAGGGCGCGCCCGTCTTCACCGCCTTCGCCGCAAGGGCCCCCACGACGCCGACGCCGATGAAGGCGAGCACGCGGGTGACGCCGAGGAAGAAGGTCAGCGTCAGCTTGGCCTTGTAGGGGCGGATATGCTTCATCAGTTCGGCCGCCGCGCGTAGCCAGCCGAGCCCCTCCGCCTTGACGATGGCGTCGGTCGGCGCGAATTGGGCTTCCTCGCTATAAGTCGGGCCGTCGCTCTCGCCGGTCAGAAGGGCGCCGCCGCCGCCGATCTCGATATCGATCTCGGTGGTTTCCTCGGCCTGCGCGGCCATCAGCCGGTGATAGACTCCGCCCCTTTCCATCAATTCGCCATGGCCGCCTTCCTCTGCGATGCGGCCGCCGTCGAGGACAAGGATCCGGTCGGCCCCGATGACGCTGGAGAGACGATGCGCGAAGATCAGCGTCGTCCGGCCGACCATCAACCGGTCGAGGGCGTCCTGGATGATCGCTTCGTTCTCGGCATCGACCGCCGAGAGCGCCTCGTCGAGGACGAGAATGGGGGCATCGCGAAGGATGGCGCGGGCGATCGCGATCCGCTGGCGCTGGCCGCCGGAAAGGCGGATGCCGCGCTCGCCGATCACCGTCGCATAGCCATTGGGGAGCTTTTCCACGAACTCATGGGCGTTGGCGGCGCGGCAGGCGGCTTCGATCTCGACCGCCGTCGCGTCGGGTTTGCCGATCCGGAGATTGTCCTCGACCGTGCCGTGGAAGAGGTAGGTATCTTGATTAACGACCGCGATATTGCGGCGGATCTCCTCGAAGGAAAGACCCCGGAGGTCCTCGCCGCCGATCCGCACGCGCCCATGATCCGGATCGTAGAACCGCAGCAGCAGACGGACGATCGAGGATTTTCCGGCCCCGCTCGGCCCGACGAAACCGATGCGCTCGCCCGCCGCGACCTGAAAGGTCATGTCCTCATGCGCGGTCCGCCGGCCACCCGGATAGGCGAAACCGACACTGTCGAACTCGACGGTGGGCGCCAGTTTGCGGGCCGGGCCGGCGGCGGCGGTATCGGTCACTATGGGGCTCGAGTCCAGGAGTTGGAAGATCGTCTGCGCCGAGGCCTGGGCCATCATACCGTTATGCATCAGGGAGCGCATATCGCGGAGCGGTCGGAACACCTCGACCCCCAGCATCAGGATCATGATTAGCGCGGAAAGCGTCATCGCGCCGTCGGCGACCCGATAGGCGCCGAGCGCCAGCGTCGCCGCCGCTCCGACCGCGATTCCGGTGTCCGTAATCCCGCGCGAGAGCGAGTTGGTCGCGAGCACCCACATGGTACTGCGGAATACCGCGTCCGCCTTCTCCTTCAGGATGGCCATGCGGGCGGCGCTCTGTCCGAAGGATTTGAGGGTCGCCAGGCCCTGGACCGAATCCAGGAACTCGGCCGCGAAGGCCCGGTAGGCGCGCGATCGACCCATGCTGTTTTCGTTGTCCCAGCGGTGAAAGATTTGCGGCGCCCACAAGGTGATCAACGCCGCCGCCAGCATGACCAGCGCCACCGGCCCATCGAGAAAGACCACGAAGGCGAAGATCAGCACCGGCGTCAGCGCGGCCACGAAAAGCTGCGGCAGGTATTGGCCGAAATAGACCTCGAGCTGTTCCACCCCGTCGATCATGGCGAGGATGGCATCGCCGGTACGTTCCAGCCCGAAATGCGCCGGACCGAGTTCGGTCACCTTGTCGAAGACGATTGTCCGTAAATGGACCTGCACCCGGGCCGCGGTGTCGTGGGCGATCATCGTGCGGACATATTCCAAAACGCCCCGAATGATCATCACGATCGCAACGCCGATGAAGGGGAGAAGGAGTGCCTCCAGCGCGGCCCCCTGGAAGACCTTGGCGATCAGCCAACCGAGGAGGGCGAGCCGGGCAATGCCGAAGACGGTGGCCAGCACGCCGATCGCGACGGACGCCCAAATTCGCGCCCGCACGCCCTGCGTGAAGCCCCATAGCCGGCGATCGAAATACATGTCCCGTTACCCTCGCTCGCTCGTACCTGAATACAATGTCGCGCGGATCGGAGACAGATCAAATTTCGGCCAAATTCGAAAGAATTTCGAGGCTTCACCTCCACCCTAATAATCGTCGAGCGCCTCCGCGAGGGCGGGGAGGGCGATTCGCATGCCGATCCGCTCTCCTTCGTCGTGAAGGTCTCGTAGGACCTCCACCTTGTCGTCGTCGCGTCGCCCTTGCCCATGCGCCGCTAGCGCACGGCCGCGTCGGATGAAGTAATCGCTCCAAGGAAGCGGTTCCGTTGCCGTATAGTCTTTGAGTTTGTCCGCGAACCGAAGCGCGGTCTCCCAATCGCCGCCCTGGAGGGCCGCATCCATGCCGTCGACGTAGAAGTGAAGGTAGTTGTGACTGACACAGCCGAGATCCAAGAGCCGGTCGCCTTCCTCGAGGATTTCGCGCCGTCGCACCGGGTCACGGGCCGCGAGCGCCATGGCACCGAGGATCCACGGGCCGGCGAAGGTGATGTTCGTTTCGCGGCTGATCTCGAAAGCCTCCTCCAGAAGCGTCATCGCCGCCGGGCCGCCACCTTGCTCGGTCATGACGCGGCCGAGATGCCGCATGTTTTCGGCTTCGAAGCGTCGCGCGCCGAGCTGGCGGGCGATATCGATTGAACACTGGGCCGCGTCGCGAGACCCTTCCAAATCGGCTTGATCGAACAGGATGTAGGACATGATGCCGGAGGCAACCATTTCCGCCCGCTGATGTCCGATCGCCGCCGCCATTTTCCGAGCCGCGATGGTGTCCTCGAGTGCCGCGTCAAGTTCGTTGCGGTAGAGGTTGGTGGTGCCGCGCATATAGATGTTGGCGGCCTCGACCCGCGCGAGGCGCGCCTCGCGAGCCAGTATGATGCAGTCATCGAAATAGCCATGGGCCGTGATCATCTTGCCGCTTGCATAATTCGTATCGCCGAGCCCGCCAAGCGCCTGTGCCTCAAAGACGGCCGATTTCGCGGCTCGCGCATAGTCCAGCGCCAGTTCGTGCTGCTCACGACAACCGTCGAGGTCGCCCAGGGGAAAGAAGATATTGCCGCGAAGATGATGCAACTGGGCGAGTTCCAACGTCATTTCGGTCTTGTCGGCTCCCGATTCCGCCTGGTCGAGGATGTCGAAGGCGTCCTCGTAACGGTCGACCACCCGCATTGCGGCGGCAAGACCGAGCCGCGCGCGAAATCGGTCGGATTCGTCGGGGGCCAGGGTCAACGCTTCCTCATAGACGCCGATTGATCCCTGAATGTCGCCCATGTCCTGTAACAGCTGGCCCTTCAGGCAGGTAAGGTGGAAGACCTCCGGTGTCCCGGCCGAGAGCTCGATCCCGCGTTCGACGAGGGGGATCGCGCGTTCGAATTCGAACGCATCGTTGAGGGTGTCGGCGGCGCGGCGATAGGCGTCGGCGGCCTCCGGGTCCTCGGCACGGTCGAGATGCTCGGCCAAGAGAACGACCTCCCGGTCCCGGTACCAATCGGCGGCCGAGGCGTGCAGATTGCGCCGTTGCTCGCGCAGAAGCGCCCCATAGACGCCGTCGCGGATCAGGGCGTGGGCGAAGGAATAGCCGTCCTCGCTGGTCCGAACGAGCTGGCGGCCAAGCAATTCCGCGCAATCGTATTTCGGCGCATTCAGTACGTGGCGAAGCTGCTCGGCGGAAAATTCCTGGCCGATCACCGCCGCCGCCTGGACCGCCTGTTTGTCCTCGGCGCCGAGGCGGTCGACCTTGGAAAGGATCAGGCTCTGGATGGAGGCGGGGAGTTCGGCGTCCTCGCGGCGCAGCAACTGTTCCAGGTAAAAGGGACTTCCGGCCGCGCGTTCGAGACAGCCGCGCACGAATTCGGGATCGAGGTCCGGCAGATCGCGGGCCAGCGCGCTCGCCTCCTCGGGGCGAAGCGGCCCGAGATCGATGGTCGCCAAGGGGGCATTCCGCGCCGTCTCCCGCCAGCCGGCATCGATCGGATCGCCGTCGATTCGCGTGGTCATTAGCAGGACCGCTGCGGTCGAGCCGACCGTGGGCGTGATCGAGGCCAGATGTTCCAGCGTTATCCGGTCGGCCCAGTGAATATCCTCGACGACAATGAACAACGGTCGAATCCGGGACAGATGCTCGACGAGACGGCTGGCAATGTCGCGGCGGCCCCGCTGGCGGGTCGCGTTGTCCATGGCGTCATGGACCGCTTGCAGAGTCGGCGGGTTCGGAAGGTCGAGAAATTCGTTTAGAAAGACCTGCTGGTTGGCCTCGACGGTCCCGTCCTCCACGACCCGACTTGCGGCACTTTCTCGCGCCGCTGTGTCGCTCACCGCATCAATGCCCAGCAGGCCGGAGACGAGGGTCTGGAGCGTGTCGCGGGTGGCGCCCGTCCCAAAATCGACGAGTGCCGCCCGGTGACAGTCGAATTCAAAGCTCCGAGCAAGACCCTGGATTTCCTCGACGAGACGGGATTTTCCGATCCCCGCCTCACCCCGCAGCAAAACGGCGGAGCCGACCCCCGCGGTCACTACCTCGCGGAGAATGGCGGAGATCTGGGCGGTCTCGGCACGCCGGCCGACAAAGGAGGAATGTGCGTCGGTGTCATGCCCCTCCTTGATCGCGGTTGCCCGCCAGGCGCGCACCGGTGTGGCCACGCCCTTTACCGCGACCTCGCCCATCTCAGCGCATTCGATGCGCGGCGCCACTTGATCACGGACATCGTCGGAAATCACCGTTTCGCCGGGCGAGGCCAAGCCGTTTAGACGCGATGCGAGATTGGCTGCGATACCGGTGACCGCATAGTCGGGGATGTCGTCGGGGGAAATGTCGAGCTGACCCGCGACCACGACCTCGCCGCTGGCGATCCCGACATGGATCTTGAGCGGTCGCTTCGAGACTTCGCTTAAGTCGTCCATCGCCGCGTGCGCCGCGAGGGCCGCCTGGACGGCGCGGAGCGGATCGTCGCCATGGGTCACTGGAGCCCCGAAGAGCGCCATCACCTCGTCGCCAACATGGCGGTGCACCGTGCCGCCGTGGGAGACCACGATCTCGTCGATCGAATGGAGAACACGGCCCGTCAGCTCGTGCAGTTCCTCCGCATCCAGCGTGGTCGCAAGCTCGGTGTAGCCCGACAGGTCCGCGAAGAAAATCGTCACTTGCCGCCGGTCGGCCGGAACCGTTTGCACCGCCATTGGAGAGGCCGAACCAAGCGTCTCGATGGCCGCCAGAAGCTTCTTTCGATGCCCGAGCGAAGCGATGCCCAATTCCTTCAAGTCTTCCGCCGTCAAATCGGCTAGAAGGTCGTGATCGATATCGTTGTTACGGAATGCGTCGGTGTATTGCGCCAGCCCGAGCGCGTTGAGCCAATCCTCGACATCCATCAAGTTTCTCCGGGAGTCCGACGGTCGATTTGCTGCGAATATTTAACTTTTAAATCAGCCGGGAACTCCTGTATACCCACGCATCCCAGAGGCGGCGCGGGGCGATTCCATGGCGGCCGGTCCGGATTCCGATATGTACGAAAAGATCGATCGTTTTCTGCGCGAGAAGCGGCCCGAGACACCGTGTCTCGTGGTCGATCTCGATATCGTGTCGGAGAAATATCGCGCCTTGGCCGCGGGTCTGCCGATGGTCGACATCTATTACGCGGTGAAGGCCAACCCCGCGCCGGAAATCTTGTCGCTCTTGGTTGGGCTCGGGGCTCATTTCGACATCGCCGCGCCAGCCGAACTCGAAGCTTGTCTCGTCGCCGGCGCGCTCCCGGGTCGCCTATCCTACGGGCACACGATCAAGAAGGAGCGGGATATCGAAATGGCGGCGAGCCGCGGGGTCGACCTCTTCGCCTTCGACAGCGAGGCGGAACTATTGAAACTGGCGCGCGCCGCACCCGGGAGCCGCGTCTTCTGCCGGATCATCATGCTGACCGAGGGCGCCGATTGGCCACTCTCTCGGAAGTTCGGTTGCGAGGTCGAGATGGCCCACGACCTGTTGCTGAAGGCGGGCGATCTCGGCTTGCGGCCGCACGGCGTCTCCTTTCATGTCGGCTCGCAACAGACCGATCCCGATCAATGGGAAATCGCGGTCGCCGAGACGGCGATGCTGTTCACCCGGTTGGAGGCGGCGGGGGTAAAGCCGGAGATGATCAATCTCGGCGGCGGCTTTCCGGCGCGTTATCGATCCGACGTGCCCGATGTCGATCGCTATGGGGCGGCTATCCTGGCGGCGATCCGAAAGCATTTCGGCAACAAGCCGCCGGCGATGATCATCGAGCCGGGCCGCGGCCTCGTCGGCGATGCCGGCGTGATCCAAAGCGAGGTCGTGCTGATCTCGAAGAAGGGGTACGACGACGAACCGCGCTGGGTCTATCTCGATATCGGCAAGTTCGGCGGCCTGCCGGAAACAATTGGCGAGGCCATCAAATACCGCATCCGGACCCCTCGTGACGGCGCCGCCACGCCCGCGATCCTCGCCGGTCCGACATGCGAGGAGCTTGATGTCCTCTATGAGCACGACAAATACGAGTTGCCGCTCGACCTCGAGATCGGTGACCGCATCGAGTTCTTGAGTGCCGGCGCCTATAGCTGGTCCTATTCCTCTGTCGGTTTCAACGGTATGCCGCCGCTTCGCCGGTATTTCGTCTGACGGTTCCCCGCACGCTTCCACCTCTCGCAGCGACCCATTAGGGTGAGCGCCATGAAACGACGTTGGGTCAAATGGGGAGGCGTGGTGCTGGCGTTGATCGCGGCGGCGCCGATCGGCGGATATTTATGGTTGCGCACGTCGCTCCCGCAGACGACGGGCGAGCTTGTACTGCGGGGCTTCGCGGCGCCGGTCGAGATAATGCGCGATGGGAACGGGGTGCCGCATATCTTCGCCAAGAACGCCGCCGATGCCTATCGGGCGCTCGGATTCGTCCATGCCCAGGACCGGCTCTGGCAGATGGAGATGATGCGCCGCGCGGGTGCGGGCCGATTGTCGGAAATTCTCGGCGAGCCGACCTTGCGCGCCGATCGTTTCATGCGAACGCTAGGACTCTATCAGCTTGCGGAGAAGCAAATTCAACGCCTCCCCAAGGGCCCGCGCGAGGCGCTCGAGGCCTATAGCGCGGGCGTGAACGCCTATCTGGCAAATCATGGCGGTGCCTGGCCGCTTGAATTCGAGCTGTTGGGTCATGCACCCGAGCCCTGGCGGCCGGTCGACTCGCTCCTTTGGGGAAAATTGATGGGCATACGGCTCGCCACCGGCTGGTGGGGGGATTTGACGCGCGCGCGCCTGCTGCGCCGCGTCGGCGCCGATCGCCTGCGCGAACTCTTTCCGGCCGAGCCGCTGGGAACTGCCTCCGCCGCCCTAGAAGGGTTGCCGCTCGGCGAGCTTGCGAACGGTATTCCCGATTGGTTGATATCCGATAGCGCCTCCAATGCTTGGGTTTTGTCGGGGGCCCGGACGCAAAGCGGCAAACCGATCCTCGCCAACGATCCGCACCTGGGCTTCGCGGCGCCGGGGGTCTGGTATCTGGCGCGCCTGGTCACGCCGAACTGGGAGCGCGTCGGCGTGACGGCACCCGGCGTGCCGCTGACGATCCTGGGGCACAACGGCAAGATCGCATGGGGGATGACGAGTACCGGCGGCGATACCGACGATCTATTCGTCGAGGCCCTGCTCGGCGACGATCCCACGCGTTATTTGACACCCGAGGGGCCCAAGCTTTTTCGGACCCGAACGGAAATCATCAATGTTCACGAAGGCGACCCCGAGACGTTGAACGTCCGCGAGACCCGGCATGGCCCGGTCATCTCGGATATTCTGGCGCCCGCGAAGTTCATCGCCGGCAAAGACCGCGTCGTCGTCCTGGCTTCGACGGTTCTGGACCCGAACGACCGCACCGCGGAAGCGCTCTTCGGGATCAATCGGGCGACGACGAGCGCGGACCTTATCGAAGTCTCCCGACTGGTTGGCGCGCCGTTGCAGAACCTTTTCGTCGCCGATTTGGCGGGTGATATCGCGATGATCGTGGCGGGACGCGTTCCGATACGCCGCGCGGGAAACGGAAATCTGCCGGTGCCGGGCCTCCATGGCCGCTTCGATTGGTCGGGCGATCGCCCGCGCGAGACGTTGCCGGTGACCAGGAACCCCGCGAACGGCCTGATCGCCAATGCCAACCAAGACCCGGGATCGACCAAGTCGGGCGATCCGCTGTCCTGGTATTGGCCGGCCGGTTACCGTGTCGAGCGTATTCGGGAGCGATTGGGGAGTACGCGCGATCATCGAATCGAGGATAGCCGGACGCTGCAGATGGACAGCTATTCTGGCGCCGCGCGCCGGCTATTGCCGCATCTCCTTCGCGTCGAGCCCCGTGGTCCGGCCGCGAAGACGGCCCATCGCTTGCTCACCGCCTGGGATTACCGAATGCGCCGCGGCCGGCCGGAGCCGTTGATCTATGCGGCCTGGTTGCGTCATTTGATGTGGACCCTGACGGCGGATGAGCTCGGTCCCGACTTCGCCGCCTACAATCGGCCGCGTCCGCGTTTCGTCGTTGCGGCGTTAACCAAGCACGAGACATGGTGCGACGACGTCACGACGACCCCGCGCGAGGATTGCGGCGGCCGTGTTCGCCTCGCCCTTCGCCGCGCCTTGGCTGAGTTGACCGAACGATTTGGCGAGGAGATCGAGGAATGGCGTTGGGGCGCCGCGCACCGGGCGGTCTTTCCCCACCGGATTCTGCGCCACGTACCCATCCTCGGCGGGTTGGCCGCCGGCAGTATCGAGAGCGACGGCGGCGACCATACCCTCAATCGCGGCCAGACCGGCGGAAAGGAGCCGGATCCCTACCGACACACTCATGGCGCCGGCTTTCGCGCGGTCTACGACTTGGCGGCACTCGGCGAGAGCAGGTTCTCGCTCGCGACCGGGCAGTCGGGAAACCCGTTGTCGTCCCGTTACATGGAGTTCTTGCGGCGATGGCGCGATGGCCGGTATATCCGGATAACGGGCGATAGGGCCACACTCCGCGCGGCCGGCGCGGACGTCCTGACGATTCGCCCCCGATACGAAGGTATAAAATCACAGTGACCGTGACACCCGCCGATATTAAAGCCGCCGCCCAAACCATCGAGGGCGAAGTCATCCGAACGCCGACGGTCCGGTCGGGCGGGCTTTCCGATCTCACCGGGGCGGACATCTTTCTCAAGCTCGAAACTCTGCAGCGGACCGGATCTTTCAAGGACCGGGGGGCGCTCGTCAAACTGCGCGGCCTATCAACGGAAGCGGCGGCGCGCGGCGTGATCGCGATATCGGCCGGAAATCATGCCCAGGGCGTGGCCTATCACGCGGCGCGCCTTGGCATGGCGGCCACGATCGTCATGCCGAAAGCGACACCCTTCTCCAAGGTGCGGCGGACAGAGGGGTTCGGCGCACGGGTGGTGCTGGAGGGAGAGACGCTGACCGAAGCGGAGCCCCGCGCCGACGAAATCGCGCGGCGGGACGAACTCACCTTCGTTCATCCTTATGACGACCCGGATATCATCGCGGGCCAGGGGACCGTGGGGCTTGAGATGCTCGAGGATGTTCCCGATCTCGATGCGATCGTCGTGCCGATCGGAGGCGGTGGCATCATCTCCGGTGTCGCCACAATGGCGAAGTCGATGAAGCCCGCGATCGAGATCGTCGGCGTCGAGGCGGCGCTCTATCCCTCGATGCATCAATCCATCAACGGCTTGGCGGAAACCTCGGGCGGCGAGACGATCGCCGAGGGCATTGCCGTCAAGGCGCCGGGCCGGCTGACGCGTGTCATTGTCGCCGATCTCGTCGACGGAATTTGCCTCATCGATGAATTGGCCCTGGAGAGCGCGGTGCAGGCGATGGTCGAGACGGGAAAGATTGTCGTCGAGGGGGCGGGGGCCGCCTCACTGGCGGCGGTGCTTGCGGATCCGGCTCGGTTTGCCGGCCGGCGGGTCGGCCTCGTGGTGACCGGCGCCAACATCGATTCGCGGCTTTTATCCTCGATACTGCTCCGCGGCATGGTTCGGCTCGGCCGCATGGCCCGACTTCGGGTCGAAATTTCGGATCAGCCGGGCATACTTGCCCAAGTCGCGCAGCAGATCGGCGAAGCCGGCGGCAATATCGTGGAAATTTACCACCAACGCATGTTCTACGATGTGCCGGTGAAATTGGCGGAAGCCGATATCGTCTTGGAATCCCGCGATTCCGAACACGTAAAGGCGATCATCACACGTTTGGCGGAGGCGGGTTTCAGGGCGCGGCGACTGGACGATACCATGAGCGACTGATGAGAAGGTCGAAGGGGCCATAAATATTTCAATCACGGCCAAGTTGTTCCATATTGAGGAAATTGGGGTTGAATTTCCGCTTGGGAAATCTTGGACTTTCCGGCAAATGATGCATACTTTCGTACGTCGATGAACTAGGGAACTCGGAATGTTCGTAATTATTGGCCTTTGCGTCGTGATCGGCTGCGTGATCGGAGGATATCTGATGGTGGGCGGGCACTTGGATGTGCTCTGGCAGCCGGCGGAGGTGGTCATTATCGGCGGTTCGGGGTTGGGCGCCTTTATCTGCGCCAATACGAAGCAGACTCTCGTCGGCGCGGTTGGCGGTCTGATTGGTTTGTTGAAGGGGCCTATAATACAAGGCTGACGATTATCTGGAGCTTCTGACCTTGCAGTATCAAGTGTTCCGGATGGCAAAGTCGAAGGGGATGCTGTCTCTAGAGCAGCATGTGGAAAACCCCGAGGCGAGCGCCCTCTTCCAGCAGTTTCCCGGCTTTTCGGCCGATCATCACGCCACGGATTTCTTTTGCGACTACTTGCGGCTGATGACTCTCGGTACGGATAATCCGCTTGAAGTCGAGACGCTGATCGACCAGGAGCTCGACGTACACCATCACCACGAAGAAGAAATCAGTCATGCGGTGAATGCGCTGGGGGAAAGCTTCCCTGGCCTCGGAATCGTTGCCGCCGTGCTCGGCGTCATCCATACCATGGGTTCGATCACGGAGCCGCCCGAAGTGCTTGGCCATTTGATCGGCGCGGCGCTTGTCGGAACTTTTCTCGGTATTCTGCTGTGTTACGGTTTCGTTGGACCGATGGCCACGGCGATGAAGGGGAACAGCGAGGCCGATCACAATTACTTTGTTTGTCTGAAGACCGGAATCATCGCACATTTGCAAGGCTATGCGCCGGCGGTTTCGATCGAATTCGCCCGCAAGACCCTGCAAGGGCACGTCCGCCCTTCCTTCGCGGAATTGGAGGAAGCCACGGCGTCGTTGGATCCGGTATAGTTTCGGTCGGGAGACTGACGGATGTCGGAAGAAGGCAGATCACAGCTCGACGATCCAATCGTCATAAAGCGCAAGATAAAGGCCAGTCATCCGCCGCATGGCGGGGCGTGGAAAGTCGCCTATGCGGATTTCGTGACCGCGATGATGGCGTTCTTCCTGTTGCTTTGGTTGCTGAACGTCACCACCGAATCGAACAAGCAAGGCGTCTCGAACTATTTCGAGCCGGACACGTCGGAAGAAGAGCGTGTGTCGGGTTCGGTTCAGGCGCTGCGCGGTCTTGCGCAGGTCGCGGAGGGTGCGTTGAAATTCGCCGGCTCGCCGCCGAGCGTCACTGTTGCGATCGCGACGACGGGCAGCAAGACCGGAGGCGACGAATCGCAAAAGGATGTGGCCGACGCGGAGGCTCTCGCGCAAGCCGAGGCGAAGCGTTTGGAGTTGGAGGTGGAGAACTTCGCGGCGGTCGAGGCCGAAATCCGTCAGGCGCTACAGGAAATTCCCGAGCTGAACGACATGCAGGAAAGTCTGATGATCGATCAGACGCCGGAAGGCCTTCGCATCCAGATCCTCGACCAGGAAAACGTCGCCATGTTCGTTCCGGGCAAATCGAGCTTGAACGATCACGGCCGCAAGATGCTCGCGATCGTGGCCAACATCATCACCAAGATGCCGAACAATGTGGTGTTGACAGGACATACGGACAGCAGCGGCTCGAAACGGCGCGGCAACTATGGAAATTGGGAGCTATCCGGCGATCGAGCGAACACGGCGCGCCGCATCATGGTCGAATTCGGACTTGGCGCGGAGAAGATCGTCAAGGTCGCCGGCAAAGCGGATCGCGAACACCTCTTCCCGAAGAAGCCGAAATCAGCCGGTAACCGACGAATAAGTATTATTTTGAAACGGGGCCCATCGCTCACCAAGCTTCCGGACCAGGAAGCGGAGCAGGACGAGCAACAAGAGAAGTCAGGATAGCGCGATGTCTCTGCTCGACGGCGATCGACCGATATATATCAAGAAGATCCCGCCGCCGCCGCCGGCGCATGGCGGCGCGTGGAAAGTGGCCTATGCGGATTTCGTGACCGCGATGATGGCGTTCTTCCTGTTGCTGTGGCTGTTGAACGCAACGACGGTGGATCAGAAACTGGGCATTTCGAATTATTTTGAACCGACCGGCGCGATCAAGGGGTCGAGCGGTAGCGGCGGCGTCTTTGGCGGGACCTCGATGACGGATCCGGGCGTTGATCCGAAACCGGGGAAAACCATGGAAAAATTGGTCGGTACCGAATCGGAGATCGAGAACGAGCTCGAGAACCAGACGAAGCAGGTGAAGAAGCATGACAAGGTCAAAAGTGCGACGCCGGCCGAGGTAGAGCGCGAACAACAGGAATTGGAGAAGGTCGAACGGGCGATGAAACAAGCGCTCTTCGATTTGCCGCAACTGGCGGCGCTGAAAAATTCGATGATGGTCGAGGTGACCGATCAAGGCCTGTTGATCCAGGTCGTCGATCAGAAGGGCTCGGCGCTTTTCGTCGGCGGCAGCTCTAAATTGACGCCGCTGGCCCAGAAACTTCTCAAACTCGTCGCCAGCATGGTTAAGCGCCTACCTAACAAAATCGAGATTTCCGGCCATACGGATGCCGCAGCCTACAACGGGCCCCGAGGGCGCACGAATTGGGAGCTGTCGCTGGAACGCGCAAATGCGGCGCGGCGGGAACTGTTGCGGAACGGCATTCCCGCGGCGCGCTTCGACTCCGTCGTCGGTCGCGCAGACAAGGTGCCGCTCCTGAAGGACAATCCGACCTCGCCCCGCAATCGACGCATTTCAGTCGTCATGCTGCGCGAGAAGAAGGAATTGAAGAAGGACGACAAGCCGAGGCCGCCTCGGATATTCTGAGAACCGCGTCGGAACTGGGTTGCGCCGCATTTCTCACCACCCACTCCAAGGTGGGAATTCATCCTTGTCGAAAGGCGGTCGTGATATGGCGGTCAACCTTCCCGAAAAATCACAGGGCCATGCCGGTTGGATCGGCCGCGACGGCGGCGCCGTTCTCGACGATACCGATTTCGATGGTGTGGTGTTTCGCCGGACAATCGCCTTTCTCTTTGACGGTCTCGTTCTAGTGGCGTTGTTCGTGCTCCTTTGGGTATTCAACCTGTTCACTTTCCTGCTTCTTTCCGGGGTCATCGCTTTTTTTTGGCCGGCCCTGTTGTTCGTCATTTACGATACCGTCTTGCTCGGCGGCCGGGGCGGCGCCACCATCGGCATGCGACTGCTCGGCGTGAAGATGATCTCTTGGCAGGGAGGAACGCCCGGCTATCTGCAAGCGCTCGTTCTGTCGGTTCTTTTCTATATGTCGGTGACCTTTACCTCGGGGCTCGTCCTGTTGGTACCGCTCTTCAGCGATCGCGGTCGCTGCCTGCATGACATCATCGTCGGGGTTTACCTGGTAAGGGTGGATGGGCAGGATACGGGTTAGCATATAATCAGGCGGTCTCCGGAACCCGAAAATGACGACGCAGCTGCTTCCACGTCAGATCATGACCTTCTACAGGTCGGGACCGATGCCGTGCCCTTATCTTTCGGGACGGATCGAGCAGCAGTTGTTCTCCGAGTTGTCGGGACCCGTGGCGCTCGATGTGTTCGACGAGCTGAGTCAGGGCGGTTTTCGCCGCAGCCATCACATCATCTACAAACCGGCCTGCGTCGGGTGCAACGCCTGCATACCGGTCCGGGTCCGCGCCGCGGATTTCAAACCCAACCGAGCCTGGCGGAAGGTTATCAACCGGAATGCCGATCTCCAGGCGCGCGAGATTGGCACCCGCATTACCGAAGAGCAATTCAAGCTCTTTCATCTCTACACCAATCGCCGGCACGGTGACGGCGAAATGGCGAAAATGAGCCGCCGTGATTATGCGGCGATGGTGCTTGGCAGTCCCGTCGACACCGTGCTGGTCGAATTTCGCGATACCGACGATCGCCTTGCCGCGGTCTGTCTGATGGACCGTCTCGCGGGCGGGTTGTCCGCCGTCTACAGTTTTTTCGATCCGGAGGAGACCCGCCGTAGTCTCGGCAGCTATATCGTCCTTTGGATGATCGAGCGCGCGCGCGAACTCGAACTCGATTACGTCTATCTCGGATACTGGGTCGCGGGCAGCCCCAAGATGGATTACAAAAGCCGCTTCCGGCCGCTTGAGGGGTTCAGCCCGGATGGCTGGCACGAGATCGCCGATCCGGCCTCGACCGAGACCTCGCGCGAATCTTTCAAGACCCCCGGCGTTTAGTCGACGACCGCTTCCGCCTCGATCTCGATTACGGCATTCGAATCGATGAGTTTCGTGACTTCAACCAAGGTCATGGCCGGGAAATGCTTGCCGAGATGTTCCATCCAAGCGGCCCCCAACTCGGCGCCCGCCGCATTGAAGGCATCGATGTCGGTGACGTAGACGCGCAACATCACGATATCCCCGGCCGAACCGCCCGCCGTCTCGACCACGGCCACGACATTGGCCAGCGATTGGGCGAATTGCGCTCCCATGCCGAGCCCATCGGCGACGCCGGCACCCGTCACCTGCGCCACCTGACCCGCTACCCGGATCGTCGTCCCGCCGCTCGACTTCATGCCGTATGAGAAACCACGCGCTCGCTGCCAGCCTTCGGGTAGGATTGCCTCCGATGTCTTGTTGCTCATTCGAGAATGTTCCCCGTTGTTCGGTTATGATGGCGGCAGTCTAGCACGATCCGGTTTCGAACCGGTGTCGCCTTCTCGGTCCGCGAATTGCATGTTTCGTGATGTGGGAGAGGGCGCCCGTGTTTCGTGAGGATTCGAAGCGATGGGACGCATTGCCAATCTATATGGACTCGCGGCTATTGGTGTCATCTTCGCGGTCGTCGTGATCTTCGGCCATGACGCATTCCGGCCGCCCCTCAAGGCTAGATTTCTAGACTTGCAACGAGAATAGGATCCGAGTTTTCGCGCCATGATGAAAGCCGAATGTATCCATGACACGATCGTGGATGAATATGGCAAGATAACAATGAAAGTAATATATGATATTTCAAAAGAATTTAATAATATTGAATTAGTAAAAAAGAAAAATATTAAGAAAATATTTAAAAATAATAGAGCAAAACAACAAGTAATATTTTCAGCATTGACCGCATACTTCATTTGCGCCCGCGATGGCGCCTTCGACCGGTATTCCCTTCAAACCGTCAGGCATACCAGTCCCTTTGCCGTCGAAAGTTGGCGGTCGACCCCTAAATCGATCGGCGGCAAACGGATCGTTTTTCTGACTCTACGGGTCCGAAACCTATTGTCGCGTTCCGCCGAGGTGATCAAGGGCGTCATCCGATTTACCAGACCCGATGGCGTCGAGGTGTATTCGTTTCCGATCGAGCGCGGCAAATCATTCATCTCGGGCGAGGTATTGAATATCCGCCATAAATTCCGGGTCGACGGCCGATCGAATGGTCCACGAGTCATTTTCTCGCGCTGGAAGCTTCGTGTTGCCGTCGATATCCGGCAGTTCAGCGTCGAGGGATTGGGCGAGATTGCTTATTAGAGCCGATCACTCGTCGGCGATTCCCGTGATGACCGTCATGTAGTGGGTCCGGCTCTCCGGCAGTTCGCCGCCTAGCACGGCGGGCGTCGCCTGCAGGCCGGATAGCTCGATACTGACGTCTTTGAAGCCCGCGTCATTCAGCTCGCTCGTCATATCCATCCCGCATATGGGATGGGCGAAGGGTTCGTTATTGCGAGCCGCATAGCCGTCCAGCAGCCAGGCGTCGATCGTGCCGCCGGGCGTCAGATACATATCGTACATCGCGAAGACACCGCCTGGTTTCAGAACGCGCCGTCCCTCGCGCATGATACGGCGAAGTGCTGCCGGCGGGACTTCGTGGATCAGCCAATGCGAGGTGACCAGATCGAAACGCGCCTCCTCGAAGCCGAGGATCTCCCCGTTCATCTGCCAAAAGTCGATATCCTGACCGGCTTCGACGGCACGAAGATGCGCCAACCGCACCGCCGGCGCGCTCACGTCGCAGCCATGAATTTCGGCCGTCGGCATGGCGCGCTTCAGCGCTCGGGTCGAGGCACCCACCGTGCAGCCGATATCGAGGATGGCGCCGGGCGCGAAACGCTCTCGCATCGTCTCCGCATACCAATCCAGCGGCCGGCTGGGATCGAGCATGGAAAAGCTCACCGCGCTGGTCGCCCATTCGTAGACGAAGGCCGCATCGTCGGTATTCCAGATGCCGCCCGGATGCTGATGGATTTCGGTATCGGTGACGTATTCCGGCATTTCCATCAACGGATCCAGGTGGAGCCGCTCCGGCTGCCGCTTTTCGCCGTCGTCCAGAATTCGCGTCAGGCGCTCGCGCTGCGGCGCCAATGTTCGGGCCAAGCCCCAGCGTCCCTCGTACTTCACCTGCTGGGAGCGCCGCTCAAGCCATCCGTATAGCTGATAGGCGGGCGAGATCCCCATCGCACGTTCCAAGGCGCCGACATCGTTCACACCGGCGGCTTCCGCTTCCGCGACGACGTGCCGGTAGGGCGCCTCCTTCCAGAAATATTTCAGGCTGCGCGCGTAGCTCTCATGGGTCCGAGCGGTGAAGTCGATTTCCGGGCGCGTCGTCTGGTCCATGACCGCCCCTCAATCCGCATCCATGAAACGACGCACGTCCGCCGCCACATCGGGTTCCAACCAGGGGCGAAGTAATTCGGCCGCGAAGGTCTTTTCCTCTTCCACCTGCCAAGCGCGGTGCGCCTCCGACTCTTCCGCTTCCCGCAATATGTCGTCCGTCAGGATGCCTTGGCTTTCCAGTGCCGCAGTCAGCCGATGCACCATCGCCTTCAACACGTAGACTTCGCCGCCGAGCGCCGTGATGACGCCCAAAAGACGCGCCGTCGTCGGGTCCTTGAAGAAATCGAGATCAATGAGTTCCGCCGCGTTTGGCTCTGTCGTCTTCGGCATTCTTGTGGCTCCCTCTCGTCTTGTCCGCTATTCGGCCGCTTGGCGTCGTTCCGTCCTTAGCGCCTCAGTGGCGGCCTCGTCCACGGATCGGCCGTCGGCCGAGAGGCGAACGCCGTAGAACTCGGCCGCCGCCTGCTCGCTCACCACGTCGTCGCGGACATCGCGAAGGACCTGCGCGGGATCACGCTTCAGGGGGTCACCCCAACCGCCGCCGCCGGGCGACGCGGCGACCATGCGAAGGGCGGGCAGGTCCTGGACCCCGTAGGCGGGCGCATCGAAGGCGGCCCTGCCCTCGGGCTCGACACGGAGATATCCGGATTGGCCCGCGCTTCCGCCCACGACGCCATACCCGGAAGGCGCGCCGACGCCGTCGCCCCGGAAGGAATGCGTCGCCGGCACCGTAAGCTCGACCTCGTATTCGGCGCCGCTGCCGCCTCGGTATTCGCCCGGTCCCGCCACATCCCGGCGAAATTCCTGGCGATGGACCCGGCAAGGAAAAAGCTGCTCATAGGCTTCGATATTCGGCATGGTAAGCCCGCCAAGCGCGATCAGGAGGCCGATCTGATTGAAGCCGTCGCGGCCCTCGACCGCACCGCCGCCCGGCATCGCGGGCCAGTGGTACATGACGAAGGGTTCCTCCGCGCCGGCCTCGCGCCCCGACGTGACCCCGTGGACGCTCTTCGCCCAGCCGGCACAGCTTCGCGTTTCGTCGGCCTGGGAAAGCGCTTTCCACGTCGCGTGCACGATCTCATGGGCGATGAATACAGTATTCATGGTCATCGGCGCCGGCGGGCGCGGGTTCACGACGCTGCCTTTGGGGGCGGTGATCGTGACACAGCGGAAGGTCCCTTCGTTCCGCGGGATATCCGGTTCGAAGAACGAGGCGAGCCCCATATAGACGGCGGAATATGTATTGGCGACGGAACTGTTCTTGTAACCCTTCATCTGCGGGCCGGTCCCGGTGAAATCGACATCCAGCGTGTCGCCGTCGATCGTCATCTTGACCCTGATCTCGGTCTCGATCGGCTCGAAGCAATCATTGTCGCTGATCTCCACGGCCTCGTAGACTCCGTCGGGCAAGTCGGCGATGACCTGCCGGAAACGTCGGTCGGCGTGATCGAGAACGGCATCGAAATAGCGCTCCGCGTCGTCGGTCCCCAACTCCTCGACGAGGGACGCGACCCGCTCGCCGCCGATCCGGGTCGAGCCGATCATCGCGCGAAGGTCGCCGTCGAGGAGGTCCGGCGTGCGGCAGTTCAGCAACAACAGATTCCAAAGATCGTCCCTTGTCTCGCCCCGCTCGATCAGCTTCAGAACCGGCAGGCGGATGCCCTCGTGGAAGATCTCGGTCGCGGCCGAATTGTAGGTACCCGCCGCGCCGCCGCCGATATCCGACTGATGGGCGCGGTTGCAGGCCAGAGCGACCATCCGGCCATCGACGAAGACCGGCCGTGCGATCACCCAGTCCGGAAGGTGATTGCCGCCGGCGACATAGGGATCGTTGAGCAGAAAGACGTCGCCCTCCTCGATCCGTCCGGCGAAGTCGCGAAGGATGGCTCGGGTCGCGAAACCGCCGCCGCCGGTATGGATCGGGATGCCGTCCGCATTGCTGATCAAGGTCCCGTCATGGGCCGAGAGAAAGCACGAAAAGTCATGCGAGGTGTTGAAAATTGGGCTCCGCGCGGTCCGTGTCATCACCCAGCCCATCTGGAGCGAGATGTTGTCGAGCCGGTTTTGCACCAGGGCAAGTGTCACGGGATCGATGGTCATGGCGTTATCCCTCTCCGCCTAGGTAGATGACGTAATTGCCGGTCGGATCGACCGTCAGGCGGTCTCCGGGGCCGGCGACGACCGTGGTTGTCGCTTCTTCGATCAAGAGCGGGCCGGCGAGGGCATCGCCGGCCCGGAGCGCACCTCCGGCATAAACCGCGGTCTCGCACCAGTCATTCGCTTCGTCGAAATAAACCCGGCGATTCTCGAAGGGTTCGGGGGGCGCGGTGCTCGCCGGCGCCTTCGTCGGCGTCAACCGGTCCAGGAGTCCCCAGGCGATCGTATGCAGGGCGGTGATGTCGATCCGTCCCGCCGGCTGGATATGTCCGTAGAGCCGGTCATGCTCCTTCTCGAAGGCGGCGCGGATCGCGGTCGGGTCGAAAGCGCCATTCGCCAGTTCCACGCGGATCGACCATTGCTGGCTCTTGTAGCGGAGATCGAGCCAGCGTTCGATCCGGGAATTTTCGGCCTCGAACCCTTCGCCGTCCAGCGCCGCGCGGGCCTGGGCGTCGAGTTCCAGATAGCGCTCCCCGATCAGCCCCTCATCCGCCTCGTCGAGATTGTCGAGATGAACGCGAATGAAATCCTGCCGGACATCCGAGTGCAGCATGCCGAGCGCACAGAAAACGCCCGCCTGGCGGGGGATATAGACCTTCGCACAGCCAAGGGCCCGGCCGACCGACGCTCCGTGCATCGGCCCGGCCCCGCCCGATGCGACAAGGGTGAAGCGGGCCGGGTTGTGACCGCGCTGAATGCTGATCCGCTCGACCGCATGCAGCAGGTTCTGTTCCAGGAGCTTCAGGATACCGATCGCGGCGGCCTCGGTCTCGATGCCGAGCGGTTGGGCCACCTTCTCGTCGACCGCGCGCCGTGCGAGCGCCGCATCGAGCGAGACTGATCCGTCCGCATAAGGCCCTGCGCGAAGCCGCCCCAGCACCAGTTGCGCATCGGTCGAGGTCGGATCGGTGCCGCCAAGCCCGTAGCAGGCGGGCCCCGGATCGGCCCCCGCACCGCCGGGTCCGACGATCAGCATGCCGGCGCTATCCGCCTTGGCGATCGTGCCCCCGCCGGCGCCGACCGTGTGGATGTCGACCGAGGGGGTCGCCAGGTGATAGCCGGCGATGGTCAATTGATCGTCCACCTCGACCCGGCCGTCGCCCATTAGCATGACGTCGCAGCTGGTGCCGCCGATTTCCATCGAGATCAGGTTGTCGGTGCCCGCCGCCTCGGCATAAAGGCCGAGCGCGCCCACCCCCGCCGCCGGGCCCGAAAGGACAAGATTGACCGGCCGCAAGGCGACGCGGTCGACCGAGACGGCGCCGCCGTTGCTTTGCACTAGCAGCATCGGGCGCTGGAGGCCCATCTCCTGCAGGCGATCGTTCAGATTGTTGAGATAGGAGACGACGACGGGAGCGAGATAGGCATTCACCACCGTCGTCGATCCGCGTTCGTATTCGCCCATGATCGGCAGGATTTCGCTTGAGACCGATACCCAGTCCTCGAACCCCTCGGCGCGGAGGGCCTCGGCGGCGGCGGTCTCGTGAGCGGGATTGAGATAGCCGTTGAGAAGGCAGATCGCGACGGAGTCCACATCGTCGGCGCGAAAATGCTCCGCCGCCGATTTGACGTCGGCCAGCGACAGCGCCTCGACCTCCGCCCCGTCGCGGTCGATCCGTCCCGCCACCGGGCGGCGCAGATAGCGCGGTACCAGGACCGGCGGATAGGGCGCCCGGTGGTCCCACTGCAGGTCGCGGCGGCTGCGGCGAACCTCGAGGCTGTCGCGGAACCCCTTGGTGGTCAGCATGCCGACCGTGGCACCCTTACCCTCGAGCATGGTGTTGGTCGCCACGGTGGAGCCGTGGACGAACAATGTGCATTGGCCGAGAAACCCCTCGGGCGTCATGTCGAAACCGGCGGCCGCCGCCGTCACCGCGGCAAGGACTCCCTTTGCCGGATCGCTCGGCGTGGAGAGGACCTTCGAGACATGCATCCACCCCTCGGCATCCGCGATGACAAGATCGGTGAAGGTGCCGCCGACATCGACGCCGAGACGCCATGGCGGGGTCGGGATCGTTTTTGACGTGTTCATGGACTTCCAGTCATGCGCCACAAATGTTCATAATGAAGATAACGGTTCAGGGCCGTAGTGAAAGGCCCCGCGAAGGAGAGTGCCCGCGATGTTCCCCGATCCCAAATCCCGCTCCGCTCAGATGTCCGAACGCGCCGCCAAGGTGCTGCCCGCCGGCAACAGCCGATCGACCATCACGCTCAGCCCCTACAACCTGCACGCCGAGCGCGCGACGGGATCGCGGGTCTGGGACGTCGACGGCAACGAATATGTCGACTTCAACAATAATTACACCTCGCTCATCTTGGGCCACGCTCATCCCGCGATCGAAGCGGCGGTGATCGCGCAATTGCCCAAGGGCACCGCCTTTGCGTTCTCGACCGAGCAGGAGATCGAGCTTGCGGAACTGCTCTGCGACCGGATTCCGGGCTTCGAGCGCATCCGCTTCACCAATTCCGGCAGCGAGGCGGTGATGAATGCGGTCAAGGCGGCGCGCGCGCATACCGGCCGCCCGAAGATCGCGAAATGCGAGGGCGCTTATCACGGCAGCTACGACTATGTCGAAGTCAGTCTCAGCTCGGGCCCCGACAATTGGGGCAGCAACGATCCCCGCGCCGTGCCTTATTCCAAGGGCACGCCCGACGGTGTGCTCGACGACGTGGTCGTGATTCCCTTCAACGACGAGCTCGCGGCCGAGCAATTGCTGGAGAAGAACGCCGACACCCTGGCCGCGGTGCTGTTCGATCCGGTCTCGAGCCGTGTCGGCCTGCTGCCGCCGAGCCAGGCCTTCCTCGACATGCTGCAACGGTTTTGCGCCAAGCACGACGTGTTGCTGGTCTTCGATGAGGTGATCGCGTTTCGCCTCGGCCCGACCGGCGCCCAAGGCGTTTACGGCGTCACCCCGGACCTGACGGCGCTCGCCAAGATCATCGGCGGCGGCTTTCCCGTCGGCGCGGTAGCCGGCCGCGCCGAGGTGATGGGGGTCTTCGAGACCGGCAAGGGTCTGCCCCATGGCGGTACCTTCAACGGCAATCCCGTCACCATGGTCGCCGGCAAGGCCTGTATGGAGGAAATGACGCCCGAGGCCTTCGCCGGGCTGAACGATATGGGCCAACGCATGCGCGATGCCCTGGGCGATGCCCTGGCGACGGCCGGGATCGAGGGACAGGTGACGGGGCAGGGCTCGCTGATGCGCCTCCATTTGACCAGCCGACGCTTGACCGGCTATCGCAGCGTCTACCCCAAGCCCGATGAGGCGGCGCGCATGGCGGACCTTCACCGCCACCTCCTCAACGCGGGCTTCTACATCTCCGCCTACGGCATGGTCTGTCTTTCGACGGTGAATACCGACACCGAGGTCGATGGTCTGATTTCCGCCATCGTGGACGGCTTGAAGACGAGCGCGCGGGCGGCCTAGGGTTGCGGAACGCCGACGGTGTGTAGGACCGGCTCACTCTTTTCGGAGGCCGCGCCCGCGTTGCTTGGGCTCAGCTCCTTCAAGCGCGGGTAAACCTCGCGCGCGAGGAGGCGGATGCCCTTTTTCGTCTCTTCGTGGGTCATGTGGCCGGCCTGTCCCATCGACAGCAGGTGGCCGAAGCCGCCGACATGGTCGTAGAACCGCTTGAGCTGCTCGAATACCTGGTCCGGATTGCCGCAGAAGACGACCCCCTTTTCGATCTGTTCGTCGAGATCGGGGACGTAGCCGGGGCGCCGCTCGCCGATCTGGCCGCCTTTGAGGACCATCACGTTGGCGTCGATGCTGGCATAGCCGGGTGGGTTCCGAAAATGCATCGGCAGTTTGTTGTGGCTGAGATACCAAAGGAGCTTTTGCCCGCCGGCGCGACCCTCCGCCTCGGTGTCGCCGACATAGACGAGCCCGCTATAGGCAAGCCGGTCGAGCGGCGTTTCGCTACCATGGCCGAATTCGCTGTAACCCGCCCGATAGGAATTGAACACGCCGGGTGTTCGATCATATCCGGTGAGGAAGGTGGCAAGGACATGCCCGCGCCTGGCACTCTCTCTCGCGCCGCTGCTGCTGAGACTGGTGGTCCAGACCGGCGGGTGGGGCTGCTGGTAGGGCCGCGGCCAAATGTTGACCATCCGATGCTGGTAGAAACGACCCTCGAAGGTGAAGGGGCCGTCATGGCTGGTCCAGGCCTTCAGGATCAGATCATGGGCCTCCCACATGCGCTCCGCCGTGCGCACGGGATTGCTGTTCGCGGGCGCGATCTCATAGGGAACACTGCGGACGAAACCACACTCCAACCGGCCTTTCGACATCACGTCGACCATCGCCATTTCCTCGGCCACGCGAACCGGCTGGCCCCGGTTAGCGATCGGATTGCCGAGGATCAGGAGCCGCGCGTTCTTGGTAACCCGCGCGAGGACACCCAACATGATCGGGGCGGCCGGATCGACGCAGGTCGGCGTCTGGTGATGCTCGTTCACCATGATGTCGAGACCTTCCTCGTCGACGACGCACCATTCGTCGATGCGCTGGTGGTAGAGGTCGTGGCCGATCGCGGGATCGAAATTTCGGTTGGGAAGCGAGACCCGGACCGATTCGTAATCCTCTTCCGGCGGCAGGTGCGGATAGGCGGTTTCGCTGAAGTGCCAGATTTTCATCGGTTATACCTCCCTTACCCGTTCGCCCATTCGACGATGCGCTCGACGAACGCGTCCGGTTTCTCGATTTCGACGGCGTGGCCGGCGCCGGGCACGGTTTCCAGCACCGCCCCCGGGATCAATCCGGCATAGGCCTCGGCGTATTCCCGGCTCACCAGGCCATCATGGTCGCCGCGCAGCATCAAGGTCGGCCGGTCGATCAGGTGCAGCCGGTGTTTCAGCTTCGGATTTTGCATGTAGGGCTCCCAGACGACCAGCGCCAAGGTCTGGCGGTTGCGCGCCATGATTTCCAATTGCGCCTCGGAGAGAGTTTTCGGGTCGACGGCGAATTTTTCCGGCTCGTGAAACAGGCAGCCCGCAAGATCCTCCGGCTCCATTGCGAAGATGTCGGGAATATCGAGCTTGTCGCGTGAACCCACTTTGATGCCGACCGGCGCCACCAGGACGGCCTTGGCGATCCGGTTCGTATTTTTGGTCAGGAGATCGGCCGCGACCCAGCCGCCAAGCGACGAGCCGACGAGGATCACGTCTTCTAGGTCGAGGGTCCGTATTAGATCGAGATAGACATGGACGAAATCATCGATCGAATCTATCCATTCGGGCAGACCGGAAGCGCCGAAGCCTGGATGGGAAGGGGCGATTAGCTGGAAATGTTCCGTGATCCCTTCGGCGAAGGCGCCCTGCGGCCGGAAGCCGCCCGCATGATGCAGATAGAGCAGGGGTTGCCCTTCACCGCCCGCGTGGACTTCGAGCTCGACATCGCCAAGTTTAAGGGTTGATCTTTCCAATGACACGGTTCCGGGCTCCCCTCCCGACGTTCGATCTAGGGAATAAGATAATTCCAGTCGAATGTCCGACCATGCCCGGTGCCGAAACGCCCTTCTTCCGCGGTCGGCGCGGAGGTAGACTTGATACAAATTTCGAGGGAGCCGGAGATGACCGAATTATCTGCCGATCAAAAGCAGCTACGTGATGAATTCGTCGACAATCGGGGTTATTGGAACCCGTTCTGGGAACAGGTGCTGACTCTCAGCCCGGAATTCTTCAAGGCCTATAGCGATTTCTCCTCGGTGCCCTGGAAGACAGGGACCCTGGCCCCGAAGATCAAGGAGTTCGTCTATATCGCGATTGATGCCTCGACGACCCATCTCTACATCCCGGGCCTGCGCATCCATATCCAGAACGCGCTCAATCACGGCGCCACCCGGGAAGAGATCATGGAGGTGCTGCAGCTGACAAGCGTCCTCGGCGTTCATACCTGCTCCGAGGGTATCCCGATCCTGATCGAGGAACTGCGGAACGCGGGCAAGGCGGAAGACTTCGATGCGGCCGTACTCGGCGAGCGCGAGGAAAAGCTGAAGGCGGACTTCATCGAGGCGCGCGGTTATTGGGCACCGTTCTGGGATCAGATGCTGAAGCTCAGCCCGGAATTCTTCGAGGCCTATCTGAATTTCTCCTCGGTACCGTGGCGGAACGGCGTCCTGGAACCGAAGATCAAGGAGCTGATCTATATCGCCATCGATTCCGCGACCACCCATCTCTATAACGCCGGCACCCGCGTCCATCTTCGGAACGCCTTGAGCTACGGCGCCACCAAGGAAGAGATCATGGAGGTCTTCCAGCTCACCAGCGTGATCGGCATCCACACCTGTACCGAGAGCGTGCCGATCCTGTTCGAGGAGCTGGAACGGGCCGAGGCGAAGGCCGCGGAGTAAATCAAACGGTCAGATAACCGCCATCGACCATCAGGATCGTGCCGGTGACATAGGCGGACATGTCGGAGGCCAGGAAGATCGCCGGACCGACGATGTCCTCCGCTTCCGCCGCCCGCCCGAGCGGTGTGTGACGCAGGAAATTCCCCATCATATCGGGGTTGGTTTCCCGCGCCGCTTCGTTCATCGGCGTGAGCACGAAGCCGGGTCCGATCGCGTTGACCCGGACCCCGTCGGCGCCGAGCTCGGCCGCCAGCGAGCGGGTCAGGCCGAGGACGCCGTGCTTCGAAGCCGTATAGGCGACCGAATTCGACGTATGTACGAAGGATTGGATCGAGCCGATATTGACGATCCGGCCCTGGGATCGGCGAAGCTGGTCCAGGAATCCGTGTGCCATGTTGAAAACGCCGTTCAGATTGACGTCCAGGATGGCGGCCCAATCGCCGGCGACCGTCTCGCGGTCCGACGTCACATGGTTCCGCCGGTTGATCCCGGCCACGTTCGCCAGGATGGAGACCGTGCCGATCTTCGCCTCGATCTGTTCGGCGACCGCGCGGCAGGTATCGGCCTCGGTGACGTCGAGCCTGAAGCTCCAGGCCTCGCCGCCCGCCTTCAGGATATCGCTCGCCGTCTCGGCTGCGGCCTCGAGATTGGTGTCGATCGCGACGATCTGAGCGCCGGCGCCGGCATAGCCCTTGGCGACCGCGCGGCCGATGCCCGAGCCGCCGCCGGTGACGACCGCGAGGTGTCCCTCGAGTAATCCGCTCATGGTTTTTTCCTTCCGGCGCTTTCTCTTCACGATCGATGAACAAGATAATGTGTTGGCCGAGGATGCAAGTGCGGTCGGGCCGCTAAAAGGGAAAAGGAAATACGAAGATGAGCAATGGCAATTGGACGGTTTATCTCTCGGGCGAAATCCACACCGATTGGCGCGAGCGCATCGAGGACGGCACCAGAGCGGCCGACCTGCCGATCGAATTCGTCTCGCCGGTGACCGACCACGACTCTTCCGACGATTGCGGGGTCTCGATCCTGGGCGCGGAGTCCGATGCATTCTGGAAGGACCACAAAGGTGCGAAGGTCAACGCCATCCGCACCCGGACCCTGATTGACCGCGCCGATGTCGTCGTGGTCCGCTTCGGCGATAAATACCGCCAATGGAACGCCGCCTTCGATGCCGGCTTCGCCGCCGCCTTGGGCAAGCCCGTCATCACCCTTCACGATCCCGGCCTGACTCACGCCTTGAAGGAAGTCGACGGTGCCGCCCAGGCCGTCGCCGAAACGCCGGAACAGGTGGTCGGAATACTGAACTACACGCTGACCGGGTCGCTGTAGACCCGGCTCATCCGCTTTGAAGCGGGTTTTTCACGGCATCGGATGTCTTCCGCCTTGACCCTCCCGGGTCTCCGGGTACATTGCGGCGACCCATGACCGACCGCGTGCTCATCCTCGATTTCGGCAGCCAGGTGACCCAGCTCATCGCGCGCCGCGTGCGCGAGAGTGGGGTCTACTGCGAAATTCATCCCTTCAATAGCGTGACCGCCGAGAGCATCCGGGATTTCGACCCGAAGGCGGTGATCCTGTCGGGCGGACCGGCCTCGGTGCTCCATTCCGACACGCCGAGGGCGCCCGACGAATTGTTCGAGATGGGTCTGCCCGTGCTCGGTATCTGCTATGGCGAGCAGACCATGTGCGCGCAGTTGGGCGGCGAGGTCGAGGAGACCGGCCACCGCGAATTCGGCCGCGCCATGATCGAGGTGACCGAGGCCTGTTCGCTGATCGAAGGGGTTTGGTCGATCGGCGAGGAGCATCAGGTCTGGATGAGCCACGGCGACACCGTGATCTCGATCCCCGACGGCTTTCGGGCCGTCGCCAAGACCGACGGCTCCCCCTTCGCCATGATCGCCGACGAGACGCGGAATTTTTACGCGACCCAGTTCCATCTCGAGGTCATGCACACGCCGGACGGCGCCAAGCTGATCCGAAACTTCACCCATGCGATCGCGGGCTGCACTGGCGACTGGACGATGGCGAATTTCCGCGCCGAATCGGTCTGCGCCATTCGCGAACAGGTCGGCGACGGCAAGGTGATCTGCGGGCTCTCGGGTGGAGTCGATAGCTCCGTTGCCGCCGTCCTCATCCACGAGGCGATCGGCGATCAGCTCACCTGCATCTTTGTCGACCATGGATTGTTGCGCCAAGGCGAGGCCGAACAGGTTGTCGAGACCTTCCGCGGCCGCTTCAACCTGAAGCTCGACCACCGCGATGCGAGCGACCTCTTCATCGGCAAGCTGGAAGGCGTTTCCGATCCCGAGGAAAAGCGGAAAATCATTGGCGCCACCTTTATCGACGTCTTCGAGGAAGAGGCCGAGAAGGTCGGCGGGGCCGGGTTCCTGGCCCAGGGCACCCTCTATCCCGACGTGATCGAATCGGTCTCCTTCACCGGCGGCCCCAGCGTCACCATCAAGTCGCACCATAATGTGGGCGGGTTGCCGGAGCGCATGAACATGAAACTGGTGGAGCCGCTCCGCGAGCTCTTCAAGGACGAGGTCCGCGATCTCGGGCGCGAACTCGGCCTCCCCGACGACATCGTGGGGCGCCATCCGTTTCCCGGTCCCGGCCTCGCCATCCGGCTTCCCGGCGGCATCAGCCGCCAGAAGATCGAGATCCTCCGCCAGGCGGACGCGATCTATATCGA
Organism: uncultured Rhodospirillaceae bacterium; assembly: GCA_964408805.1. GTDB lineage: Bacteria > Pseudomonadota > Alphaproteobacteria > UBA8366 > UBA8366 > CAYPAV01. The sequence goes on from CAYPAV010000010.1 coordinate 188,755, forward strand.
GGAGATCCGCAACGCCGGGCTCTACGACACTATCTGGCAGGCTTTCGCGGTCTTGCTTCCGGTGCGGACCGTCGGCGTAATGGGCGACGACCGCACCTACGACTACGCCTGTGCCTTGCGCGCGGTCACCTCCACGGACGGCATGACGGCGGACTACTACCCCTTCGACCACGACTTCCTGTCCCGCACCGCCAACCGCATCGTCAACGAAGTCCAGGGCATCAACCGCGTCACCTACGACATCACTTCGAAACCGCCGGGGACGATTGAGTGGGAGTGATCTCGTAAAATTTAATTCAATATAATCAATGTGTTAAATTAGTTATTGATTTTCATACCCGTTTCATAGTATGAACGATTTCAGCGGCTTAGCGTCGTCGATCTTCATAAATGTTTCATATTATGAGAACGATTGAAAAACATAAGTTACGACAGTCAAAATCGTTCAAGGAGCAGCACCCAATTCTTGATGGTGATGCGATAATCTATCGAACGACACAGAACGGCAACGTGTACCAATTTCGAACCTGGATATCAGCAGAGAAGAAATATTACAGGAAGTCGCTGAAAACTCGCGATTTAGACACAGCGCGAGAACGGGCGAAAAGTCTCTATTACGAGATTATGCATCAAGTTCGCTCTGGTAAAAAAATCTTCGGATTGACATTTGGCGAACTTGTTGAAGAATTTCTCAAATATCAAGATCAACGGGTTCAGACAGGACGGATCACTCGCGGAAGATATAGCACGATAAAAACTCAGCTGACGAAGCACTTGTTGGGGTTTGTTGGTGGTAATACGAAAGTATCAGAAATAGATTTAGGTAAATTTTATGAATTTTCCCAATATAGAAGATTGACATCTAAAGGAGTTAGGGAAGTAACTATTAGAAATGAGCAAACAACACTTAATTCTTTATTTAGATGGGGTTTTCGAAATGGATATATTTACTTTGAGAGAGTTGATTTCGAAGAAATAAAGGTTCGCACAGTCGAACGAAGAGATACATTCACCATAGATGAGTTTAAGCATCTACACGATTTTCTGGATGGATGGGTGAAAGAGGGAGATCTCTCGAGGAGGTTACGAGAGCGTCGATTATTCATACGAGATTTCATACTCATCAAAGCGAATTCATTCTTGCGATTTGGAGAAATTCGATTTCTCAAATGGGGAGAGGTCAGAGTATTTGGGAATAAGGGTGAGGTTTACGCAGAAATCCGAGTTCGTGCTGAAACAGCGAAGAACCGAAAGGAGCGGAAACTGATTTCTCGCGATGGATACTATTTCAAGCGATTGCAGCGAAATTCGAACCACACGAAGAAGGACGATTATGTATTTGTGGATAACGAGACGGGGAACGTCATTTCGAAAAAAGTCTATTACGAGCTTTGGAAAGATATCATGGGGAAATCTGGTCTAGGAGAAGTTGGTAAAAAGCTCTCTTACTATTCGCTTCGCCATTTCGGGATTACGAGCGAAGGTATGCAGGTGTCTCCTTCGAAGATTTGTCTCTCTTTGCCGGAACTTCTTTCACATTTATTGAAAACCATTACTCGCACATCGATACGGGAAGAATGCTTAAAGTAGCGCAGAAGAATTTTGAGTTAGATAAAGATGGTTTTGTCATCAGAAACTAGGAAGCGTCAGGAGAAGAGGTAGCGCCTGTAACAGCGGATAACCCTTAAATGAGCTTGAGGCGCTTCAGCGAGCAAATTTGAGCATTCTAGAGCGTATTCAGAGCAGCAATAGAGAGCGCCCATTCGTCCAACGCACCTAAATCAACTAAATCCTCATCGCGTTCAAAATTGCGCTGACCCATTTTTTAAGTTTCAATTTCGAGATCCGAGGTATATAAACCCCACCGAATTTCGAAAATTTCCTTTCAACGTATACGGAAAATAAAAATGCCAATCGACGAAACCACTCTCACCAAAGGTCAATCTCGCAAGCTCAATGCGCTTCGCAAATCGGTAGGCGACAAACTTGCCGAGGACGTGTTCTCGAAGTGGATGAAAGAGCAAGCGAAGGCGAAGCCGGCAGCAAAAGCTGACCCTGTCGCAAAACGAATACTGGAAGCTCTCAAATCTCTTGAGAGTGACAAATCGATCAAGCTCGGAAATAAGGGCTATATGATTAAGCGGTCCAAGGGCAAGGGTGCGAAGGGATTTGTCGTGGAGAAGATTTTAAAGTGATGCAGTCTTACCGACGAAGATCTTTAATCTCCCTTCTTGTTAGCCTCTAATCTTCTCACCAAAGCTTCTAACTGCTGTCTTGCGATCCAATTACGAGCAAGACTGACCTAGCCCCCTTAACCGGATCCACGGTGTGAGTTAGAGAGAGCGTCATC
>CAYPAV010000011.1:0-173292 GCA_964408805.1 uncultured Rhodospirillaceae bacterium
TCGTGGTTGCGGGGGTAGGATTTGAACCTACGACCTTCAGGTTATGAGCCTGACGCGTTGCCAATTTATGGGGCCACGTGGTTATTTTCTTGATCGGCCCAGACAGGCCATAAAATTTAATGAATGATTTTTATACACTGCTCCTGTATTGCCTATTTATTAGCCATTATGTGCTCGACTATGTTCGCCTGTGAATCGTCCCGATTATATTTAACTTATTTATTTCAACATCTTACATGCATCTTCAACATTTGGCACACCCCTTGCCATATAGCCCCCCATGTACAACGAATCTTTCGGTGGGAGACATTTCATGAAGACGTTCAAGACAGTTGCGCGCGGGCTGGCGGTTGCCGGTGTCGCCGCGACGATGATGACGGCGCCGCTCGCGAATGCGGCAGAGACGATCAAGGTCGGCGTACTGCACTCGCTGTCCGGCACCATGGCGATCAGCGAGACCACGTTGAAGGACACGATCCTGATGATGGTCGACGATATCAACAAGAAGGGCGGCCTCCTTGGCAGACAAGTCGAGGCGGTGGTCGTCGATCCGGCCTCGAACTGGCCCCTTTTCGCGGAGAAGGCGCGCGAGCTCCTGACCGTGCACAAGGTGGACGTGGTGTTCGGCAACTGGACCTCGGTCTCGCGAAAATCCGTGCTGCCGGTGTTCGAGGAGCTGAACGGCATGCTGTTCTATCCGGTGCAGTATGAGGGCGAGGAAAGCTCGCGGAACGTCTTCTATACCGGCGCGGCCCCGAACCAACAGGCCATTCCGGCGGTCAATTACTTGATGAGCGAGGACGGCGGCGAAGCAAAGCGCTGGGTGCTGCTCGGCACCGATTACGTCTATCCCCGCACCACCAACAAGATCCTCCGCGCCTATCTCCATTCGAAGGGTGTCAAGGACTCCGACATCATGGAGAGCTACACCCCGTTCGGGCATTCCGATTGGCAGACCATCGTCGCCTCGGTGAAGCAATTCGCCTCGGCCGGCAAGAAGACCGCGGTCGTCTCGACGATCAATGGCGACGCCAACGTCCCCTTCTATAAGGAGCTGGCGAACCAGGGCATCAAGGCCGAGGATATCCCGGTCGTGGCCTTCTCCGTCGGCGAGGAAGAGCTGGCCGGGCTCGACACCAAGCCCTTGGTCGGCCATCTCGCAGCCTGGAACTATTTCATGAGCGTGGAGACGCCGGAGAACGCCGCCTTCATCAAGCAGTGGCACGCCTTCATCAAGGACAAGAAGCGCGTCACCAACGATCCCATGGAAGCCCACTATATCGGCTTCAAGATGTGGACCCAGGCGGTCAAGCAGGCCGGTTCCACCTCGGTCGACGCGGTTCGCCAGGCCATGTACGGCCAGAAGGTCAAGAACCTCACGGGCGGCATCGCGGTCATGAATACCAACCATCACCTCTCCAAGCCGGTGCTGATCGGCGAGGTGCAGGAAGACGGCCAATTCGACATCGTCTGGAAGACCGATGGCGTAGTGAAGGGCGATGCCTGGAGCGACTTCATCGCGGAGAGCAAGAAGCTAATCGCCGACTGGACCTATCCTTGGGTCTGCGGCAATTGTAAAAAGGCAAAATACATGTCGAACTGATCCGGACCAAGCGGTCATGGCGGCCGGTGCGGTCTCACTCGTCGGGACCTCATCGGCCGCACCGCCGTTTGGCCAACGGAAGAATGAAACACAAATAATAAAATTCGTTGCTTGCGCGGGGTTGAGAATCAATAGAAATGAAGGCCTTGTTTCCAAACGGCGGTGGACGTCCAAAAGGCTACCGCCGTCTTTCGCGCCATTTCCTCCCCCTCGTGGTGTTCTTTCTTGGGGTCTCCATCGCGGGACCGGCCGCCGCCGAGACCAAGCTGGCGGATTTCGCCGGCCTCGTCGCCGGACTTGCGGAAAAGGGTTTCAAGAAAAAGGCGGCGGCGATCGATGCGCTGGCGGCGACCGGCGATCCCCGCGCGGTGACCATTCTGGAAGCGATGCTGGCGCGGCGCCTGTTCCAATTGAAGGCCGACAAGTCGGTCGTGATCGGTGAGAAGACGGGGACGAAGTATCGTGTTCGCTTCGCCGCGACCGGCGCCGAGATCGCCACGGTCAAAAAATCGAAATTGAAGAAGATCCGGATCAACAATCGCCTTCGCAAGAAGCTGCGCGGCGCCATCGGCGCGCTCAGCCTCCATCACAAGGATCCGGCACGGCGCATGGCCGCGGCCGACGCGGTCTTCAAATCACGGGCGCCCGCGATGATGGCGCCCTTGGCGGCGGCCTTGGAGAGCGAGCCCGACGCCGACGTGAAAGCCCGGATGACCCGCGCCCTCGCCGCGATCCGTCTCCTCCACGTAAAATTTTCCAAGGTGCGGATTCGTGCCGTCCGGACTCTCGCCACCTATCCCGACCCCGATGTGCGGGGATTGCTGAACGGCCTCCTGGTCAGCGATGACAAGGGCAAACCCCTTGAGGCCGACCCCTCCGTCCGCGCGGCGGCGGCCGCCGCAATCGAGGAGATGGAACGAAGTGCCGCGTTCTGGGGGGCGGTCCAGAACCTGTTCCAGGGCATCAGCCTCGGGTCGGTGCTGCTCTTGGCCGCGATCGGGTTGGCCATCACCTTCGGTGTCATGGGGGTCATCAACATGGCCCATGGCGAGATGGTGATGCTGGGCGCCTATACGACTTTCGTGGTCCAGGAAGGATTCCGCGCCTATGCCCCGGAATTCTTCGACCTCTCCCTCTTCGCGGCGGTACCGGCGGCGTTTCTGGTCGCGGGGCTGGTGGGTGTCGCGATCGAGCGCGGGGTCATCCAGTTCCTCTACGGCCGTCCGCTCGAGACCTTGCTCGCGACTTGGGGGCTGAGCCTGATCCTGCAACAGATCGTCCGCAGCATCTTCGGACCAACCAACCGGCAAGTCGGCACGCCCTCTTGGATGCAGGGGGCGTATGAGACCGCCGAGGGACTCACCCTGACCTACAACCGGATCGCCATCATCATTTTCGCCGGGCTGGTGATCGCCATGCTGCTGGTAATCATGCGGAAATCCTGGTTCGGCCTGCAGATGCGCGCGGTGACCCAGAACCGCTCGATGGCCAGTGCCATGGGCATTCGAACGGGGTGGATCGACGCGCTGACCTTTGGCCTCGGCTCCGGCGTTGCCGGGATGGCGGGGGTGGCGCTCAGCCAGATCGACAATGTCAGCCCCAATCTCGGCCAGGCCTATATCATCGATTCCTTCCTCGTCGTGGTTTTCGGCGGCGTCGGCAATCTGTGGGGAACGCTGGTCGGCGCCATGTCGCTCGGCGTCGTCAACAAGTTCCTCGAGCCCTATTCGGGGGCCGTCCTCGGCAAGATCCTGGTCCTGGTGGTCGTCATTCTATTCATCCAGAAGCGCCCGCGCGGGTTGTTCGCGCTCAAGGGCCGCGCGGTGGAGAATTAGGCCATGGACCGCCGGAGCTTCATCATGGACCTCTGGGCCGACCTTCCGGTCGGTGGGCGGGTGCTTTTGGGCCTCCTGGCGGCGGCAGCCATCCTGGTGCCGATCCTGAACCTGGCGCTACCGGAATCCTCGCCCTTCCATGTCTCGACCTTCATCGTGGCCCTGCTCGGCAAGTATCTCTGCTTCGCGCTTCTCGCGATCAGCGTCGATCTGATCTGGGGGTTCGGCGGCATTCTCAGCCTGGGGCACGGCGCCTTTTTTGCCCTCGGCGGCTATGCGATGGGGATGTACCTGATGCGCCAGATCGGCGATCGCGGCGTCTACGGCAACGCGGTCCTGCCGGACTTCATGGTGTTCCTGAACTGGAAGGAGTTGCCGTGGTACTGGCTGGGCTTCGATTTCTTCCCCTTCGCCCTGTTGATGGTGGTCTTCGTACCGGGACTCCTCGCCTTCGTCTTCGGATTTTTCGCTTTCCGATCCAGGGTCACCGGGGTTTATCTCTCGATCATCACCCAGGCGATGACCTTCGCCTTGATGCTGGCTTTCTTCCGCAACGACATGGGTTTCGGCGGCAACAACGGTCTGACCGACTTCAAGGACCTGCTGGGATTCGGCCTGCAGACGGATGGGATGCGGGCCGCCCTCTTCATCGCCTCGGCCGTCGCCCTGGCGGCGGGTTATCTGGTCGCCCACGCCATCGTCAAATCAAAGCTCGGCCGGGTCCTGGTCGCGATCCGCGACGCCGAGGACCGGACACGCTTCCTCGGCTATCGGGTCGAGCACTACAAGCTTTTTGTCTTCACCGTCTCGGCCATGCTGGCGGGACTGGCGGGGGCGCTTTACGTGCCGCAGGTGGGCATCATCAATCCCGGCGAATTCTCGCCCGCGAATTCGATCGAAATCGTCGTCTGGGTCGCGATCGGCGGCCGCGGCACCTTGTTCGGCGCCGCCCTGGGCGCCGTTTTGGTGAATCTGGCGAAGACTTATTTCACCGGGGCTTGGCCGGAAATTTGGCTCTTCTTCCTGGGTGGCCTGTTCGTCTTCGCGACCCTTTTCCTGCCGCGCGGAATCGTCGGTATTTTCACGCGCGACGGCGGGCCGAAACGCGGGCTCGAACGCCTGCGGCAATGGATCGGGCGGCTTTCGCCTGGGGGGTCGTCATGAGCAGTGTCCCGCAAAGCTGGGTCCGGGTCGGCGCCGAGAACGAGGGCCGCTTCGACCCCATTCTCTATCTCGATGGGGTGAGCGTCTCCTTCGACGGTTTCAAGGCGCTGAACGGTCTCAGTTTCTATGTCGATCCCGGCGAACTACGAACGGTCATCGGTCCCAATGGGGCGGGCAAGACGACCATGATGGACGTGATCACCGGCAAGACGCGGCCCGATACGGGCCAGATTTATTTCCGGGGCTCGGTCGATCTCACCAAGCAGGACGAAACCTCGATCGCCAATCTCGGCATCGGCCGGAAATTCCAGAAGCCGACCGTGTTCGAAAGCCACACCGTGTTCGAGAACCTGGAACTGGCGCTGGCGGGCAACCGGACGGCGCGGGCCTCGCTGTTCTTCCGCCTCTCGGGCGAAGCCGGCGACCGGATCGCCACCGTCTTGGATACCATCGCCTTGGCGGACTCTTCCGATATGACGGCGGGCGCCCTGTCGCATGGCCAAAAACAGTGGCTCGAGATCGGGATGCTGTTGATCCAGGACCCGGAGCTCCTGCTGGTCGACGAACCGGCCGCCGGCATGACCGACGCCGAGACCGAGCAGACCGCAATCCTGCTCCGCGAAATCGCCACCAACCATTCCCTCGTCGTCGTCGAGCATGACATGGAATTCGTGCGCGCGCTGAATTCCAAGGTGACCGTGCTGCACGAAGGATCGGTTCTCGCCGAGGGCTCGATGGATATGGTGCAGAACGACCAGAACGTCATCGAAGTCTATCTGGGGCGCTAGGGCATGCTGATCGTCTCGGACCTCGATCTTTTCTACGGCGCTAGCCAGGCGCTCCGAAAGGTCTCGCTCTCGGCGACCAAGGGAGCCGTGACCTGTATTCTCGGCCGGAACGGCGTCGGCAAGACGAGCCTTCTCAAGGCGATTGTCGGGCAACAGGAAGTCGCCGGCGGCTCAATCACTTGGGAGGATGAGGAGATCGCCGCCCTCCCCGTCCATGCCCGCACCCGGAAGGGCATCGCCTATGTGCCGCAGGGCCGCGAGATCTTTCCGCTTCTCACCGTCGGCGAGAACCTGCGCACCGGCTTCGCGCCGCTTGCCCGCGAGAACCGCAATATTCCGGGCGAGGTCTTCGAACTGTTCCCGGTGCTCTACGATATGCTGGGGCGACGCGGCGGCGACCTTTCCGGCGGGCAGCAACAACAGCTTGCAATCGCGCGCGCCCTCGTGACCCGGCCCCGCCTCTTGATCCTGGATGAGCCCACCGAAGGCATCCAACCTTCGATCATCAAGGACATCGAGCGCGTCATCGGGCTGTTGCGTGATCGCGGCGACATGGCGATCCTGCTGGTCGAGCAATATTTCGAATTCGCCCGCGACCTGGCGGACGCCTTTGCGGTGATGGACCGCGGCGAGGTCGTCCTCTCCGGGTCTCGCGGCGAATTGGTGGAAAGCGATGTTCGTCGACACCTTACCGTCTGAAAAGACCGTGCCCGATCGTCCGCCGACCCGCATGACCGGCCGGGCAGCAGTGACATTCGGAAAACGGGACGGGGCGACCCGGCTGCGCCATTTGGAACAGCGCGCACCGCTTCGCGTGCTTTTCCCCAGGCCGGCCCGGGACGATCTCCCGATCGCGGCCCTGGTGACCACATCGGGCGGTCTCGTCGGCGGCGACCGGATGGAGATCGAGCTTGCGGTCGAACCCGAGGCTCGCGCAATTGCCGTGGCGCAGGCCGCGGAGAAGGTTTATCGCTCGACGGGTGCCGATGCCGGAGTCGACATTTCTCTTTCGGTCGATGACGCGGGCTGGCTCGAATGGCTGCCGCAGGAAACCATTCTCTTCGACGGCGCCCGGCTGGTTCGGCGGACACGGATCGATGTGGTCCCGACCGGGCGATTGCTTGCCGGGGAATGCCTGGTCTTCGGCCGTGTTGCCCGGGGCGAGCAATTCCGTCGCGGCCGCCTTCGCGAATCCTGGGAGGTGCGCCGTTCGAGCCGGCTGGTCTGGGCCGACCGGTTCCATCTCGAGGACGATATCGATCGCGTGCTGGCAACGCCGGCCGGCCTTGCCGGGGCGCGGGCCTATGCAACGGCAATCTACGTCTCCCCGGACGCGGCGGATTTCTTAGAGCCCGCGCGAGGCTGGGCCGCGCATGACGGTGTCCGCGCGGGCGTGACCTGCATCGATCGCGTTTTGATCACGCGCTGGCTCGGTTGGGACGCGGCTCTTGTGCGTGGCGCTTTCGAGACGTTTTGGAGTGAAATTCGATGCGCGGCCGGCGGCCTTCCAAAATGCCTGCCGCGCCTCTGGCATATCTAGGGATAGGGAGGAAATGCGGTGAATCTGACCCCACGGGAGAAAGACAAGCTCCTCGTCGCGATGGCGGCAATGGTGGCGCGGCGGCGGCTGGAGCGCGGCGTGAAGCTCAATTATCCGGAGGCGATCGCCCTGATTACCGATCACGTGGTCGAGGGCGCGCGCGACGGCACCAGCGTCGCCGATCTGATGCGTGACGGCGCCGGTATCCTGGCCCGCGAACAGGTCATGGACGGGATCGCCGAGATGATCCACGAAATCCAGGTCGAGGCGACCTTTCCCGACGGGACCAAGCTGGTCACCGTCCACGAACCGATCCGCTGAGGAGGGCGCGATGATACCGGGCGAAATTATCTGCAAGGACGCCGCGATCACCTTGAACGAGGGCCGCGAGACGGTGACGCTAAGCGTCGCCAACACCGGGGACCGGCCGGTCCAGGTCGGCTCGCACTATCATTTCCACGAGACCAATAGCGCGCTCGACTTCGACCGCGCGACGGCACGGGGCTTCCGCCTCGACATTCCAGCCGGCACCGCGGTCCGCTTCGAGCCGGGTCAAACCCGCGAGGTCCGTCTCGTTGCCTACGCCGGCGACCGCAGGGTTTACGGCTTCAACGGAGGCGTCAACGGCGCCTTGGAGGGTTGAGCCATGGCTTTCGAAATTCAACGCGACGCCTATGCGGCGATGTTCGGCCCGACAACGGGCGACCGGGTCCGCCTCGCGGACACCGACCTCGTCATCGAGGTCGAGGACGATCGCACCACCTATGGCGAAGAGGTCAAGTTCGGCGGCGGCAAGGTGATCCGCGACGGCATGGGCCAATCCCAGGTCAGCCGGGCCGACGGTGCCGTCGACACCGTTATCACCAACGCGCTGATTCTCGACCATTGGGGCATCGTGAAGGCGGATATCGGTATCCGGGACGGCCGCATCGCCGCCATCGGCAAGGCCGGCAATCCCGATGTGCAGCCGGATGTCGATATCGTCATCGGCCCCGGCACCGAAGCGATTGCCGGCGAGGGCCGGATCGTCACCGCGGGCGGGCTCGACGTCCACATCCATTTCATCTGCCCCCAGCAGGTGGAGGATGCGCTGATGAGCGGCGTCACCACCATGATGGGCGGCGGCACCGGCCCGGCCGAGGGCACGAACGCCACCACTTGCACCCCCGGCGCCTGGCATATCGGCCGCATGCTGCAGGCGGCCGACGCCTTGCCGGTCAATCTCGGCTTCTTCGGCAAGGGCAACGCGGCCCTGGCGGTGGCCTTGCACGAGCAGGTCCTGGGCGGGGCCTGCGGTCTGAAGCTGCATGAGGATTGGGGCACGACACCGGCCGCGATCGATAACTGCCTGGCGGTCGCCGAGGAGACCGACGTCGCCGTCACCATCCACACCGACACGCTGAACGAGTCGGGCTTCGTGGAGAACACGGTCGCGGCCTTCAAGGGGCGCAACATCCACGCCTTCCATACCGAAGGGGCCGGCGGCGGGCACGCGCCCGACATCATCAAGCTCTGCGGCGAGGCCAATGTACTGCCCTCTTCGACCAATCCGACGCGGCCCTTCACCGTCAATACGATCGACGAACACCTTGATATGCTGATGGTCTGCCATCATCTCGATCCCAATATCCCGGAGGACGTGGCCTTCGCGGAAAGCCGCATCCGCCGTGAAACCATCGCGGCCGAGGATATCCTCCACGACATCGGCGCCTTCAGCATGATCGCCTCCGACAGCCAGGCGATGGGCCGCGTCGGCGAGGTCGTCATCCGGACCTGGCAAACGGCCGACAAGATGAAGCGCCAGCGCGGCCGCCTGCCCGAGGAGACCGGCGAGAACGACAATTTCCGGGCCAAGCGCTATATCGCGAAATACACCATTAACCCGGCCCGTGCCCATGGGATCGCCGATCACGTGGGCTCGATCGAGCCCGGCAAGCTCGCCGATCTGGTGCTCTGGAAGCCGATGTTCTTCGGCGTGAAGCCCGATGTGATCCTGAAATGCGGCACAATCGCCGCCGCCGCGATGGGCGATCCCAACGCCTCCATTCCAACGCCGCAGCCGGTCCACTACCGGCCGATGTTCGGCGGCTTCGGCCGCTCGCTGGAGGCAAGCCGGGTCAGCTTCGTTTCGGCTGCGGCACACGCGGCCGGGATCGGGGAGACGCTCGGCCTGGCGGGCGACGTGCTGCCGGTTTCCGATATCCGTGCCGTCGGCAAGAAAGACATGGTCCTGAACGACGCCACGCCGGAGATGTCGGTCGATCCGGAAACCTACGAGGTCCGCGCCGACGGTGATCTTTTGACCTGCGAGCCGGCGGAGGAACTTTCGATGGCACAACGCTATTTTCTTTTTTGAGCCATGCTGGTGCGCGCGACAACAGTGGAGACCGAGGGCAGCTGGCCGGCCAAGGCGGCGGTCGGCCGGGTGACGTTGAGCTTCGACGATCGTCATCGCCGGCGGCTCCGCCTGGCGACGGAGGACCGGTTCGAATTCCTGCTCGACCTCGAACGCGCCACCGTGCTCCGCGAGGGCGACGGGCTGCGCCTTGAGGACGGCCGTTGGGTCGCCGTCGCTGCCGCGGCGGAAGACGTGATTGACGCCCATGGCGAGACCCCGCAAGCAACAGCGCGCCTCGCCTGGCATCTCGGCAACCGCCATCTCCCGGTCCAGATCCTGGCGGATGGCGGCATCCGCTTCCGGAATGATCATGTTATCGAAGCAATGGTCCGGGGATTGGGCGGCCGGACGGCCCGGAAATCAGCGCCCTTCACGCCCGAAGGCGGTGCCTATGAGGGGGGAAGCCACGGCCATTCCCATTCCCACGATCATGACTGACAGTCTTCGCCCCCTAGATATCATCCGCCTCTCGGCCTGGCTCTCGCCCGCCTTCCCGGTCGGCGCCTTTACCTATTCGAGCGGGCTCGAATATGCCGTCGAAGCGAATCTCGTCGGTGATGCTGAGGATCTGCGGGATTGGCTGGAGACGATGCTCCGAGATGGCTTGGGTGCAATTGAGGGTGGGCTCTTCGCCCACGCCCACCGTGCCGCCCGGTCGGACGATCATGAGACCCTCGCCGCAGCGATCGAATGGGGAGCTGTCCTGCGCCCAACGGCCGAACTCGCCCTGGAGAGCGCCGCCCAGGGAGAGGCCTTTCTGAAGACCCTGGCCGCCGCCTGGCCGCATCCCGGCGTCTCGCGCTTCCATGCACTTCTCGCCGAACTCGATCGCCCACCTGCCTATTCGGTCGCCGTGGGGACGGTTTGCGGATATCACGGTCTGCCGCTCGCGGCCTCGCTCGCCGCCTTCCTACATGCGGTCATCGCCAACCTGGTCTCGGCCGGAATTCGGCTCGTCCCGCTAGGGCAGACCGGTGGGCAGTGGGTCATGGCGGCCCTGGAACCCGTACTCGCCGAGGCGGTCGAGACGGCACAAGACAGATCGCTCGACGATCTTGGTGCCGCAACCGCGATGGTCGATTGGACGTCGATGCAACACGAAACCCAATATACGAGGCTATTCAGATCATGACCGATGGCAAGCGAGGGCCCTTGAGGGTCGGAATTGGCGGGCCGGTGGGCTCCGGCAAGACGGCGTTGACGGATGCGCTCTGCAAGCGTATGCGCGTCCATTACGACATCGCCGCCGTGACAAACGATATCTATACCCGCGAGGACGCGGAGTTCCTGACCCGGAGCGGCGCATTGACCCCGGACCGGATCATGGGGGTCGAAACCGGCGGCTGCCCGCACACCGCCATTCGCGAGGATGCCTCGATGAACCTCGCCGCGGTCGCGGAGATGAATGAAAAATTCCCCGACCTCGAAGTCGTCTTCATCGAATCGGGTGGCGACAATCTGGCCGCGACCTTCTCGCCCGAACTGGCGGACATTACGCTGTACGTGATCGACGTCTCGGCCGGCGACAAGATCCCACGAAAAGGTGGCCCCGGCATCACGCGTTCGGATCTCCTGGTCATCAACAAGACCGACCTGGCGCCGCTGGTCGGCGCCGATCTCGACGTGATGGATCGCGACTCGCGGAAGATGCGGGCCGAGCGGCCGTTCTATTTTACCAACTTGAAAGCCGGCGACGGGGTGACGAAAATTGTCGACTTCATTGTCGATATCGGCGGATTGCCGCGGCGGACCGCGGCCGCCGAATAAGATGAGATAAAGGGGGCGGACCATGCGGTTCGAAAACCGGGTTGCGATCATCATTGGTGCAGGCCAAGCGCCGGGCGAAAGCGAGGCCATCGGCAATGGCCGGGCAACAGCCCTGCTGTTCGCGCGCGAGGGCGCCAAGGTCTGCTGCGTCGACCGCTATCTCGAATCGGCGGAAGAAACCGCGACGATGATTTCGGAAGAAGGAGGGACGGCGATGTCGTTCGCCGCCGACGTCACCGACGAAGACGCGGTCGCGGCCGCAATCGAGGCTAGTTCCAAGGCCTGGGGCGGCCTCGATATCCTGCACAACAATGTTGGCATCAGCGTCGAGGGCGGAGATGCACCGCTTGGCGATGTCTCCGCCGAGGCCTTCGACCGCATCATGCGGGTCAACCTGCTCGGCACCATGTATGCCTGCAAGTACGCGCTGCCGATCATGCGGAAGAAAAAGCGCGGCGCGATCGTCAACATTTCCTCCGCGTCGGCCCATTGGACCGGGCATCCGACGGTGCTCTATCCGACCTCCAAAATGGCCATGATCAGCTTCACCCGGCAGATCGCGATCCAGAACGCGGAATACGGCATTCGCGCCAACGCCATCTTGCCGGGATTGATGGACACGCCGATGGCGGTCGATCGCCGGGTCGAGACCCTGGGCCGGACCCGCGAGGACATCGCCGCCGAGCGCGATGCCAAGGTGCCGCTGCTGAACAAGATGGGCACCGGCTGGGACGTCGCCCACGCCGCCGTCTTCCTCGCCTCCGACGAGGCCGGCTTCATCACCGGCATCGAATTGCCCGTCGACGGCGGCTCGCTCGCGCGGGTGGGTTAGGTGTTCAGGAAATTCAGCGGCAGGCCCGGACGCGGCCACTCGCATTCGACCAGCAGGCCCTGCCAGGAGAGGGTGATATAGGCGGTCCGCAGACCCTCGCCGCCGAAACAGATATTCGTGGTGTAGGAATCTCCGGTCTCGACAAACTCCACCGTGCCGCCTTCCGGGCTCGCGACCGTAATGCCGCCGGTGAAGAGTGTTGCAACACAAACATTTCCGCCGGCCTCGACCGCCAGTGAATCGAAGCGGCGAAAGCCCGTGTCCGACGTTAGATACCGCCCGCCGTTCAGGGATTCCGGATAGGGCAGCATCTCGACCTCGCCCTCGCCGGTGATCGCATAGCTGTATAGGCGGCCGCCCTCGGTTTCGGCGACGTAGAGGGTTTTCTCGTCCGGCGAGAGGCCGATTCCGTTCGGCGTCGTAAAGGGCTGGATGACTTCCTTGATCTCGCTGCCGTCGGACCGCGCCCAGTAGATGGCGCCCCGATCCAGGTCGCGGGCGCGTGCCTTGCCGAGATCGGTGAACCACATATTACCCTGGCGGTCGAAGACGATATCGTTCGGCCCGCTCAACTTGTGTTCGCCGCAACGCTCGTACAGCCGCTCGACCTTGCCGGTCTCAAGATCGATCCGTTCGATCCGTCCGGTCTCGTAGTCGTCCGCCTGGCCGACCGGGCGGATTCCGCCGGAGCTCGGATCATAGGTCCAATTGAACCCGCCGTTGTTGCAGACATAGCAGGCCCCATCGGGCCCGATCGCCGCCCCGTTCGGCCCGCCGCCGGGTTCGGCGACGACTTCCTTTCGCCCATCGGGAAGCACCCGGGTCAATCTGCCGCCCTCGATCTCGACCAGAATGACGGAGCCGTCCGGCATGGCGATGGGACCTTCGGGAAAGCGCAGGCCGTCCGTGATGGTGCGGAATTGAGTCATTGTTCTACCGGTGTGATTTTCGTCAGGGATGGGAGTCGTTCTTAAGTGTTAAGAATCGGCAATTTCCCGTCAAGCCGCAAGCGGCCGGTGGCTGGACTTTTCGGTACCCATCCGGGCGGGCGCCGCTCGTGAGCCGGACCCCCGTTGCGGGACCTTGGGCAGGGCGAAACCCTGCTGATGGCAGGCCTTGGTAATCACGGTGACCTTCCACCACGCACCACCGGCGACCGCCCCAATGCCGGCCAAGGCGATCAGGAACGGCAGCTCCGGCCAGACCCAAAGGAAGAGGGCAAAGCAGAAAAAAGGCAGCCCATGGCCGATCAGATGCAAGGCGGGCGTGATCGCGGCCAGCGCGTCGCGGGCCAGGGGAGCAATGCCTTCGGCTTCGGCGGTGTCGCAATAGCCGCGCCAGAGAAAGGCATTGAATGCCACCATGACGATGCCGACGGCGGCGGCAACCGACGCCGTCCCGGCCAATTCGGGGAGGAGTGCGGCGACGATGGCCAAGAGGCCGGCCCCTTCCAGCAAGCCGGTGGCCAGCAGCATCCACACCATCGACGGGACTCGCCAGGCCGTGATGCCCTTGCCCGCGGGCAGGATGCGGGCCTGGCAATAGAGGAAGGCGGCCGCTTCCACCGCGAGCGCCAAGTGCAGGATCTCGGCCGGCCATAGGAGATCCGCCAGCAGCGTCGGATAGAACAGGGCGACCACATATGTCTCCCGCGTCATCCAGGATGTCTGCGGCCGCCGCAAGACATGGAGAAATCGAAATTTTCTGGCAATTTCCAGGAAAACGCAGAACAGCCCCACGGCCATGCCAACCCCGGCGACGAGGTTGATCGCCGCTAGCGCGCCTTGCGGGAGGCCGCCGGCGACATGTGCGAGCCAGGCCACGACGACCAACCCCGTGCTCATGCCGCCGAGAGTGAAGTTCATCGCCGCCCGCATATCCCAGAAAGTCTGCCGTTTACCGATCAGCGGGTTGCCCGGATCGCGCAAGGCATCGTCGTCCGTATCGTCCGGCGCGCGGTCGCGCCCCGGCATGCTTTCGGGAATGCCATAGAGGTATTTGATCTGCGGATCGGTCTCCAGCTCGGCATGCATCTGAAAGGCCCGACCGTCGCCGGCCAATCGCGAAACGATGCTTTTTGAATCGGCGAAATCACCGAAATGAATGGCGTTGGCGATGCAGGCGTTGGCGCAGGCGGGGGTGGCCTCGGGGTCGAGCCCCGGCGTCAGGCCCTCCGCCAACCCGCTGTCGATACGATCGACGCAGAAGGTGCATTTATTGGCGACGCCGATCCGCTCCCCATGCGCGACTTGCTCTTCCTGGGCGGTCGGCCGGCCATAATACCAATTCTGCTCATGGGCGATGTTCCGCGCCTGATAGGGGCAGGCCACCGCGCAATAACCGCAGCCGATGCAGAGGTCGTAATCCATGGTGACCAGACCGTCGTCGCGCTGGCCGGTGGCGCCGGTCGGGCATACGGGCACGCAAGCCGGCTCTGCGCAATGCTGGCAGCCGGTGACCAAAAACAAGCGCTCGACATCGGGGAACCGCCCGAGTTCGACATCGACCACACGGCGCCACTGCACGCCCGGCGGCGTGTCGTTGGCGTGCTTGCAGGCGATCGTGCAGGTCTGACAACCGACACAGCTGTTCAGGTCGATGACCATGCCGTAGCGCTGGTTCATGCGGTCGCTCTCTTGGCGTCTCGGTCCTTGGAGACCTTCACCCGGACGATGTCGGAGCCGCTGCCCGTGCCGTCGGTGAGGGAAAGCGAGATGTCGGTCACCGAATTCAAGCTCGGCAGATTCAGATCCTTGGCGAAGGGTGTCGCCCAATGATCGAACTGGCCGATCATCAGCACGGTGTCGGGCCGAATACCCTGGCGCAGCACGGCGCGACCGCGGGTCTCCCCGGTCACGGATTCGATGACCACCGGATCGCCCTGGGCAATGCCGAGCTTCTCCGCCGTCTCCATGTTGAGAATGACGCCGGAATGCCCGGCGACGTTCTCCGCCACCTCGTAGATCAAGGGAATGCCGACATTGGCGCCCCAGGCATATTGCATGCTGCGCGCGGTCAGGGCCCAGAGCGGGTAGTCGTCCGGATCGCCGCCCTTCTCGCGTACATGGTCGGTCCAGACCTTAGGAAAGGATTCATAGACCGGCAGCGCGTCGTAATCCTTCAGCTGGCCGTCCCACCATTCGACGCCGACCTCGTGCAGACGTTTGGCGAGCTGCGCGCCATGACGCTTGATCCGTTCCTGATAAGGGAGTTCGAAGCGAATGCCGCGTTCCCGCATATAGGGGTAGAGGTACCATTCGCGCTGCGCGAATTCGCGCAGCATGTAGCCGTTCTCCTTGAACCAGTCGATGCCGTGGACCTCTTCGCCGTCGCTCAGATCATGGCTCGCCGCCTTGGCGACCCGGTCCCAGATTTCGTCCCGGCCATAGGCCACGTCCGGTTCCAGGCCGTAATCGAACTTGTCGTTCTGCAGCCTCATGCCGGCGGCACCTCGGTTCACGGCCGTGTTGTACTCGGCCAAGAGACCGGCGCGTTTGCAGAGTTCGGTGGCGATATCCGTCATGTCCATGCAATCCGCGACCGGCTCGACCACTGGCTGGCGGATCATCCAGCCCTGATGTTTCCAGAACTGCTCGCCGGAGCCGGTCCCGCCGATCCGGCTCAATTGCAGGCTCTCCAAATCGGTCGCCTCCGGCAGGACGATGTCCGCCATGTGATTGGTCTCGTCCTTGGTGTAGGCGAAGGAAACGGTGAAGGGGAACTCCGCGATCCGCTCGGCCACTTCCGGGGCGTTCCAGGACGAGATCGCCGGATTGGTGCGATAGCAGAACCAGAGGTCCGGCAGGGTCGGGCGCGGCCAGTTGTCGGGTGCCTCCTTCTGAAACAGCCAGGGCAGATGGGCCGGTCCCAGGGCCGGCGCCCAGGGCGAACTGCTGGAGAGCGGGACCAGGGTGTTGTAGCCGTTCCGGATTCGGGGCTGGCTCGCCCAGCCGTCCTTCGAGGTCTCGTTGAACGGGAAATCCATGATCCCGTCACGGCTCGATTTGACGCTGAGATGGCGCGCATTGGCGGGGCGGTTCAGACGCACCTTGGTACCGAGATTGGCTCCCGGCACCTCGATGGCGCCGACGAGGACGGTCAGCAAGGTGCGGGCCCAGACCGCGTGATAGCCGCCCGGCCCGTTATTGATGCTCTTGCCCAGCATCACGGCGACCGGGCGCAAGGGCAGGATCTCGCCCTCGATCTCCACGGTCTCGCCGACCCTTGCATGGGCCACGAATTCGTCGCCGACCCGGCGGATGGTCTCCGCCGGCACGTCGCATTCCGCCTCCGCCCATTCCGGCCCGTAATCGGCGATGTGATCGAGCAGCATCTGGAAGGCGGGCCGCGCCTCGACGTCGTCATGGCGCCAGGCCTCGTCGTCGGCGCCCAACTCCAGTCCCGAAGCCGCGAAGGTGCCGTCGAGGGCCGGTTCGGCGATCGCCGCGTCAAAGGGTTTTGCGCAACCCTCCGCCAGATCCCAGATCAGCGGCTTCTGGCTCTCCGGGTCGCGGAGATAATAGCCGTTCGGCGCCACCAGATAGGGCGCCGTGGTGTCCTCGGCCAGGAAGCGGACGTCGCAGACCTCGCGCCAATCGCGCTCCAGCACGATGCGGTGGATCACACCAAAGAGGAAGGCGGCGTCGGTCTTCGGCTTGATCGGCACCCACTCCGCCGACATCGCACCGGTGACCGAGAGATGCGGCTCCACCATCACGCGTTTCAGGCCGCGCCGGCGCGCCTCCGCCCCGCGTCGGACGCCGGTGGCGCCGCCCGAGGCATCGACGTTATTGCCGCAATTGATGACGTATTCGCAGTAGGGGGAATCGACAGCGAGGGTGAAGGCGCGCTGCCACAGTTCGCCGTAGAGATGTTCCGAATGGTAGCACTTGACCCCCTGGCCGGCGCCGAAGCCGAGATCGGCCGGACCCCAGGCCGCCAACAGGGCCGGAAAACTGCCCATGAAACGGGTCGGCGTGCCGCCGCCGCCGAAGCTGGCGGCAAGGCGCGGATAGCCTGAATTATCCTTCAGGCCCTTGGCCCGGTTCTCCCGCAGCTTGCCCGCCACGGTGTCCAGCGCCTCCTCCCAGCTGATCGGCACGAAGCCCGGATCCTCGTCGCGGCCCTTCTTCGGATTGGTCCGCTTCATGGGTTGGGCGACCCGGTCCGGGTTGTAGGTCTTCTGCACCAGGCCGTAGGCCTTGACGCAGGGTGTGCCGCGCCCCGGGTGCTGGCCGCAGATATTCAGGTTGGGCTCGATCCGCACCGCGACCCCATCCTCGACCTCGACCTTGATCAGGTCGGGGCCCGAGACGCATTGGAAGCAATAGGTCGGGACTTTCCTGTTCTCCGGCCGCGCGGCGGTCATGAAGGTATCCTTGATCGGTTCCGACGTGCCGGATCTCTCCGCACGACCCTATTTGTATATCTTGACCTCGACGCAGTGATCCAGCGCCGTAGAGATCTTGTCGATATGGTCCAGATCGGTCGGCAACAGCGCGTTGAAGTTGATGCCCTTGCCGCGGGCGATCGGCATGCCGGGCGAGACATGGCCGAAATGACCGCCGACCCCGACGACTTCGGGGTGGACGCATTGGCTCAGCTTGACCTTGGCCTTGACCTTCTCGACCGGCGATTCCAGCCACACCAGATCGCCATCCTGGATTCCCTTTTTGATGCCCACGGCCTCGTTGAGCAGGATGCTGTAGGCATCGGTGTGCTCGCAGATCTCGTCGACCCACGGGTTCTCGTTGCCGTAGCTGCCGTAGACATACGGGAATTTGAAGTGAACCGCGATCAGGTCGTACTCGCCCTCCTGGATGGCGTGATAGGAGTGGCACGGCATCCAGTCCGAAAGCGGCTTGTAGTCCGACATATCCCAATCCAGGTCCAATTCCTCGACGACCCCCTTCAGCGTCTCGCCTTGCCACAGGAAGTGCTCGAGGTAGATCGGCACCCGGGCTTCGAGGGACGGTCCGTGATAGGATTCCTCGATGCCTCTCGGCCGCGTGATCCCGCCTTCCTTCTTGAACCAATCGAGATCGTGCTCTTCGCCGAACCAGGCGCAGGCCGTCCGGTCGATGACCTCGTCGATCGGGTAGCGCTGGCCCGGCTGCAGCGCCTGGTTACCCTTCAAGCCGTAAAGATGATTCAGCAACCGGTAGAGATCGCCGAGAAAACCTGTGCGCTCGGCAATTTCCTGGATCACCTCTTGTGGGTGCCGGACGCTCGGCGGCGGGGCGACCACGGGCTGACGCACATGCCAGTAGAAGTCATGCGCGCCGCAGGGTGGAATCAGATTGGCGCCGATGCCTGGAATAAAATCGAAGCGCTCAAGATAGGACGGGAACGGCAGAACGATGTCGTCGAACAGAGTCGTTTCGTTGATCTCCACCGCGAAGCCGAAGATGAATTTCAATGAGCGGTAGAGTTCGGCCACCTTCTTGATATCGCCGAAGGAACCGAAAGAGGAGTTCACCGGCGCGTGCAGCAATACCTCGATCTCTTCGCCCTCGGCGAGGCCGAAAGCATCCGGATTCTCGATCGTGATCGGCATCAGCGTGTGGAAATGCGAGGCCAGGGGAAACAGCTCGCCGATATCCCGGCGGATAGGCGCCGTCGGTGTGTGGCCGGGGAAGGCCTTGGGATGGGGCATCGGAATGATTTGTCCGCCATGTTCCAGCATGCCGTCCTGGCCGCCGCTGGGTCCCCAGTGATAGGGCTGTTCGCCGGTCGCACCGGTGCTCATGATTCCGCCGGGTACATTGACCGCGCCGACCACCATGTTGACGAGCTTGAGCGGCCAGCACTGATGGAAACCGTGCTTGTGGCCCTGGCTCCCGCGCGCCCAGTCGATACAGGCGGGCCGGTAGGGCAACTCCACCCCGTCGATGGTGATGGTCTGGCCAATGCACGCCGCTTCGCCGAATTCCTCCGCCATGCGGCGGACGGTGGCGGCGGGTATCGTCGTGATCTTCTCGGTCGCCTCCGGCGTATATCCGGCGACGTGCTCGCAAAGGAGCTCGAAAGACGGCCGGCCGGCCCGCCCCGCGGCCTCGTAGGACCCGGTGATCGCAGGATCCTTCAGGCTGGGGTCGTCATGCGTCTTGACGGTTTCGTCGGCGGCATCGAAGAGCAGCGGCTCGTTGGTTTCCGGATCGCGAAGATAGAGTCCGTCTTCGCCGATCAGATATGGGGCGTTGGTCTTATTTTTGAGGAATTCCCGATCATAGGTCCCGGTCTCGTTCAACAGCACGTGCAGCATGCTCAACGCCATCGCGGCATCGGTTCCGGGACGGATCGGAACCCATTCGTCCGCCTTGGCCGCGGCGAAACTGCCCACCGGATCGACCACCACCAGTTTCATGCCGCGGGCTTTGGCATCGGCCATATCGAGTGCGAGATGGGTGTAGGACCCCCTGGACGCGATACCGAGCTGGGTCCCGACCAGAATGCAATGCTTGGCGTAGTGCAGGTCGGCCTGCTGATGGAAGCCGCCGCCGGAGAAGAACTCGACCGGATGCACCACCTTCCCGCAGGTGGCCGAGGCGGCGATGATGACATGCGGGGTGCCGAAGGCACTGCCGAAGGATGAGAACCAGAACTGGTTGTCGCCGACGACCTCCCAAGCCTGAATCCAGAGTTTGCTGGGCTTATCGCGAATTCGGTCGAGCTGTGTCGCGATGGTGTCGATCGCCTCGTCCCAGGAAATCTCCTCCCAGCCGGGGTCTTCGTCGAAGCCCTTCTTCGGGTTGGTCCGCCGCAACGGCGTCGTGACCCGGTTCGGGTTGTAGAGGTTCATGACGGCGGCCTTGCCCTTGGCGCACATCCGGCCGCGATTCTGCGGACTCTCCGGATTGCCTTCAACCTTGGTCACCACGCCGTCTTCGACCAGCACCCGTACGCCGCAGCCGACATAACACATGCCGCAGGAGCTCATGATCCATTCCGAATTCGGGGTGTCTTCCGTGCTTTCCGCCGTCGTTTCGGGGGTCGCTTCCAGTACCGTATCCATATCTAGCCTCCGCCGTACATCGGCAACATGATTACCTCGACGTCGCCCTTTCCCAGCTTCGTGGCGAAGCCGTCTTGATCCTCGATATTCTCGCCGTCGACGAACACCAACATGTAGTGATGCAGCGTCTCCGGACCGGCCAAAACCCGGGACGAAAATCTCTCGCCATAACTATCCGAAAGGGAGGCCATCAGGTCGCTGACCGTGCCGTTTTCCGGCATATCGATCCGGAGCTGGCGCCGTCCGACAACGGCCGGAAGATCGCCCATGAATCTGACTTGGACGGCGCGTGGGGCCTCCTTGACGGCGACGGTATCGACGCTCATGCGCGGCTACCCGTTCCGCCGGCAGCCAGGCCCGAATATTCGCGTTCGAGATCGGCGGTATTGCGGTTCAGCTTGCTGAAATCCTGCCCTTCGATGATCAACGCCGGCGGAACGAACACCCCCGCCTTCAACACGCAGAAGCGGAACAACAGGCCGCCCAAAAGAATGGCGGCACCCGCGGCCGTAGCGGCGGCCTGAAGTGACACGACGACGATCAGGGGAAAAATCATGCCTAGGGCGATGACCCCGACCCAAAACGCCCAGCCGAGGGATGAGCCGTTAAGGAGACGGACCGATTCCCTTGCCGGCGCGTCTTCCGAACGGCCCATGAACAGCAGATAAGCCAAGATCAGGATCAGGTTTACCACGACGAAAAAAGCCACCAACGTCATGATCTGCGGCAGCTCGATCTTCAGCAGGGGCGAGAACAATAAGACCAGCCCGCTTCCACCCAACAGCGTGTAGCCGAAGAAAAGCACCGGAAGAAGCGGCGTGTTCCAGAACGGCACGGCGCGATTGGCAGACAGAAAGAATCCGGGATAGAGCGTTATCATCAAGGCGCAAAGCCCGGCGATCCATTCGAGACCGGTCGCCATGGCGCCGTCCGTGTTGATGAGCACGGAAAGCGTCCCTGTGAACAGGAACAGCGAGACGAAGAGGACGCCCCGGCTGAGCCACGAAGTCGACGGTCGGAATATCGTCCGCCAGACCCGCAGCGGATTGCCAAGCTCCGCCAGCAGGACAGTGCCGCCGAGCAGCACTGTCGCCAGTGCCAGCAAGCCGAAGTCACGCGGCAGGTCGAGCAAGAGATACAGCAAAAACAGACCGCTACCGGAGCCGCCCATGAACAGCCAGATCGCCAGCAGCCAGGACCATTCGCGCTGGCTGCTGAGCTCGGCATTGAATTTCTGCACCATGCTATTCCTCCACCCCTTGCCTCAGGTCAAATAGAAGACGCAGGGGTCGGCCCCCAGTTCGGCGCGCGGCTGGAAATTCGTCCGTTCGCGAACACTTGCCGAAATTTCACTACCGGGATCGTTCAGGTCGCCGAAGATCAGGGCCCTGGTCGGACAGGTCTCGACACAGGCCGGCTCGAGCCCATCGTCGATGCGATGCACACAGAGATTGCATTTCTGCGCCGTACCGGCCTGCCAATTTCGATAGCTCGCTTTCTCATACGGCGTCTTGTAGTCGCCGTAATATCCCTTGTCGTTTTCCGGGATGAAGCGGACCTGATACGGGCAGGCCACGACGCAGGAGTGACAACCGATGCACTTGTCCTGATCCACCAAAACCAAATTGTCGTTTTCGCGCTGGTAGCTGGCCCCGGTGGGGCAGACCGGAACACAGGGCGGTTCGGCGCAGTGGTTGCATCGCAACGGCATGAAGACCTTGTAGGCGAACGGGTAGGTGCCTTCTTCCTTTTCCAGCACCCGCGTCCAGAAGATACCGGGCGGCGTGCCGTTCTCCGCCTTGCACGCCATGGTGCAGGCTTGGCAGCCGATGCATCGCTTCAGATCGACCGCCACCCCCCATTTGATGGCGCCGTTAACGGCCGCGCCGAGACTTCCATCCATGATTCACCGCTCCCCCGCGAAAACCGACATCTCGAATACGGGTGAGGGCGGGGCGCATGAATTTCCGGATCGGCGCGATCCGGCCTCTCCCTCACGCATCCTTCTCGATCAAGGGAACCGAGCGCATTCGATTTTAATAATCTTCATTGAACACCAATTCTCGATCCCTCGAACTGATACAGATCAACTGTGTTCGCGCGTCTTCCCTGGGGTTCGGGGAAGAATCGCTATTGCCCGCACCGCGGATTGCGAGATAAATGGGCCGCGCACGAGGCGCCGGCCGAGTTGGGAGAAAACCCGGCACAATGGGGAGCGACGCGACGGATGGGGAATATCCTGTTGACCGGCGGGACCGGACAATTGGGCCACGCGCTACGTCCCGGCCTCGAAACATTGGGTGACGTGCTCGCGCCGCTCCGAGACGAATTCGATTTGGCGCGGCCGGAGAGGCTTGCCGAGACGCTCGAAATTCTCCGTCCGAAACTGATCGTCAATTGCGCCGCGTATAACGACGTCGAGGCGGCCGAGACCGAGCCGGATCTCGCCCACGCGATCAATGGCGCCGCGCCGGCGGCGATCGGGCGATGGGCCGCCGGGAGTGGTGCCGACGTCCTTCATATTTCGACCGATTACGTGTTCGGCGACGGCGATTCGCGAGCGCGAACCGAATTGGACCGGCCAGCCCCGCTAAATGCTTACGGCCGGAGCAAGTTGGCCGGTGAACAGGGCTTGTTGGCCGCCGGTTGCCAAGCGCTCGTCGTTCGCACCTCATGGCTTTATTCGCCACATGGTCGGAATTTTCTTCTGACCATGCTCCGTCTCGGCCGCGAGCGCGAGGTGCTTTCCGTGGTCGACGATCAGGTGGGCGCGCCGACCCCGGCCCGGTGGCTGGCCGAGACGCTATTGGCGATGATCCGACCGGGCGACCCCGATCCGCGCCTCGGATCCACCGGCCTCCTGCACGCGGCCTGCGCCGGAGAGGTATCGTGGCACGGATTCGCGCGCGCGATTTTCGACGAGGTCGAAATGCGGGATTGGCCGCTCGCGCTGCGCCGGTTGGACCCGATCGATGCCGCGACGCATGGCGGTCGCGCCCGACGGCCGGTTAATTCCCGGCTCGACACCTCGCGACTTTCGCAAACATTTGGAATCGTGCCGCCGCCGTGGCGGGCCGCCTTGATCGACACGCTGGCGCGTATGTCGCCGGGAACGGTGGATTAGAGCATGTCACGGTCATTTGCGAATCCGGCCGAGAAGAAACGCCGGAATCATGGCGCACAGGAAGAAAAACACCAGAAGCAGAAACCCGTCCTGAAACCCGAACGTGCTGGCCTGGGCGTGGACGACCTCGCCCAGGAAGTGCAGCGCGCTCGGCAAGTGCAGGTCGCTCGAGAGGCCCGCTTCGACGAACACGCGGCCGACGTCCTGCAACAACTCCTGCGTCGTCGCATTGGCCGAGCTTTGCGTCGCGGTCAGGGCCTCGCCGTGAAACTGCGTCCGGAACTGTACAAACGCGACCCAGGCCGTGAGGCCCAAGGATCCGCCGAATTGGCGGCAGAAATTTATCGTGCCGCCGCCCGAACTCAATTTCTCCGGCGGCAGGGATTTGAGCGCGGTGTTCATAATGAACGGGTTGGTGAAGCTCATGCCGAAGCGGCTGATGATGAAATAGCTCATCACGGCCACGAACGGCGTGTTGACATCGGCGCCGCTCATCGGAGCGGTCCCGACGGCGAACAGCATCAGGCCGATCAAGATTCCGATATGGGCCGGGATGTTGTCCGCGAGCTTGCCCGTCAGCGGCAGCGCCACGACGACCAGCAGCGCCGAGGGCAACATGAGAAGCGCCGCATCGAGCGGCGTCAGCCCCTGGATGAGTTGCACGAACACCGGAACGCCGTACCCGGTGCCGAAATTTCCGACGCCGAAGACGAATGCGATAAGGGCCGTCATCGCGAACTGCTTGTGCTGGAACAATGACAAATCGATCAATGTCGGGCGATCGCGCAATTGCGACATAATTAAGAGAATTCCGCACAGAATGCCGATGGCGAAAAGCGCCAGAATATACGTCGATGTCCAGCCTTCGCGATTACCGTCGGTCAGGCCGGTGATCAAGCAATAGACGCTGACGATCAGCAGGACATAGCCGGTCCAGTCGAACGGCCCGCTGTCCTGGCTTCGGACCGACGGCATGAAGATCCATCCCAGCAGCGCCGCCGCGCCGATGACCGGCAGGGGTGCCCAAAATATGTAGCGCCAATGCAGCAGATCGATCGCGATGCCGCCGAAGATCGGACCGACCGCCACGGCCAGGAATACGCCCATGGAATATATCGCCATGGCGTAGCCGCGCCGTTCCGCGGGGAATACCTGGAAGGCAACCACCATCACCAACGGCTGGATAACGCCCGCCGAGACTCCCTGCAGGACCCGCCCGAAGACGATCAAATCGAAATCCTGACCGAGGCCGCCGATTACGCTGCCGACGAAGAAAACCAGCGCCATCAGCAGAAACCCGCCACGCTGCCCGAAGGCGGAGACCAGCCAGGCGTTCAACAGCTGACTGGTCACCATGGCAATATTGAACGCCGACGTCATCAACTGCGCCTGATCGAGACCAATGCCGAACGACCCCATGACATCGGGCACGGCGACATTCACGATGGTGCCGGAGACGACCATCGTGAACGATGCAGACATGCCCGCGATCATGACGAATATTCTGTAGGATTCGCCGTAACGCGCGAAAAGGTCGTCGATCGATTCCGTCGTCGTTGCTATGGGAAGAGCCTTGGTGAGTTATGCGTGATGGAACTTATCCGCGCGCCCAACCGTAGAGCAAGGGCGGCCAGCCGATTCGGGGTGCGCCTTTCAAATCGGCGGATTGTCAGGCGGCCCGTCTTGGGGCACGATCGCCGCCGTTTGCGGGAATTCGAATGGGAACATCAATTGAAAGCACTTGTGATCGGCGGGACGGGACCGACCGGACCCTATCTGGTTAACGGATTGATCGAGCAGGGATACGAGACGGCGATCCTGCATCGCGGAACCCATGACAGCGACGAAATTCCGGGATCGGTGGAGCGGATCATCGGCGATCCGCACTTCCGCGAAACCCTGCGCGAGGCATTGCGGGGCCGGACCTTCGACCTGATCATCGCGACCTACGGGCGAATCCGCTATATCGCGGAGATCGTCGGCGATCATACCGATCGGCTGATCACCGTCGGCGGCGCCCCTTGCTATCGCGGAGTCTTGCAGCCCGAAGCGCTGTTCCCGGCCGGCTTGCAAATACCGTTGCCCGAAGAAGCACCCAAAGTGGCGAGCGAAGAGGAGTTCCGCTTCGGGTACCTCGTTCGGATCTCCGAGGAGGCGGTGATGCAAGCTCATGCGGAAGGCCGCTTCAGCGCGACCCATTTCCGCTACCCCGTGGTCTACGGGCCGCGCCAATTGACACCCTCGATATGGGCGATCATGCGCCGGTTCATCGACAAGCGGCCCCATATCGTGCTGCCGGACGGCGGCCTGACCCTGGTCACCCGCGGCTACGCCGAGAATGTCGCCCATGCGGTCCTGCTCGCGGCGAAGCAGCCGGACAACGCCGGCGGACAAATCTACAACTGCGGCGACGAGCAGCAGCTCACCATGGCGCAATGGGTCGAGGTGGTCGGCGAGGCGATGGGCGGCGCCGTCGAAGTGATCGGCGTGCCCGACGAATACGCCTACCCGTCACGCAGCCTGATGATGTTCAATGGGCCGTCGAACCATCAGATTTTCGACCTCTACAAGATAAGATCGGAACTCGGTTACCGCGACCGCGTGCCGGCACTGGAGGCGATGGCGCGCACGGTGGACTGGTACCGGGACAATCCGCCCGATGAAAACGCGGAGTTTATCGCCGATATCACCAAGCATTACCGCACCGAGGACGCGATCGCGGAGGTCTACCGCGAGGCCTGCGACCGGCTGGGCGAGATCGAACATGTGGAACGGGATTTTCACCACCCCTATCCGCATCCCAAGAAACCCGGATTGGAGCGCGATCACCGCGCGCGCTGACGCCGGCGCGGCGTCCTTCCGCTATCCTCAACCTTTCGATCCGGGTTTCGACTGAAATTGATCGCGGGCCTGGATCGCCTCATCGGTGTCGCGGACGAGGATCGATAGATCCGCGTCCATAAAAGACGAGGCGTGCAGATTGGCGTTGGCGGCGGCATTGATCGCCTGCTTGCTCATGGTCATGATGACCGGCGGCATCGCGCAAGCGGCGCGCGCCAGCTCCAGCGCCTTGTCGACCGCGCCGCCCGCCGGCGCGATTTCCTCGACAAGGCCCCAATCGAGCGCCTGGGCAGCACCCATCTTCTCGCACAGCATGACAATGCGCTTGGCTCGGGCCGGACCGACGAGGGCGACAAGCCGCGGGATCGCCTGCCATTGCAGGGTCAAACCGATCTTGACCTCCGGAACGTACAGGTAGGCGTCTTCCGCCATCACCCGCCAATCGCAGGAAATGGCGATCGCGCACCCCGCACCCACCGCCGGACCCTCGATGGCGGCGATGGTGGTCTGCGGCATTTCCTCCCAGGCCCGGCACAGATGACGCCCCAGATGGCTGCGTTCGCGCTGTTCGGCGAAGGTCATCGGCGGCCGCTTCTCCTTCAAGTCGGCGCCGGCGGAAAACGCCCGTGTCGAGCCGGTCAGGATGACCGCGTGAGTGTCGTGCTCGCGGTGGAATCGACGCCCGACGTCGGTTAGTTCTTCCGTCAGTTCGCGGTTGAAGGCATTCAGGTTCCTCTCGCGCTTCAGGCGCACGATGGCGATGTCGTCCGCCCGGTCGATTTCCACGGTGTTCCACGTCATGATTTTTCTCCTTGAGTATTGGCGCCGGGGCGTTCGTTTCGGAAGACGCCGGGCGCCCCGCCAAACCGTCAGCCGGGCTTGCGGGCGGTGATCAATCCGAGTTGATGAGGTGTGAACCAGCGCGATTCGGCACCGACATAGCCGGCCTCGGCGAGGAATTCGCACCATTCGGCGCCGGTGTTGACGCGTCCGAGATAGCGGCCCCGACGCACCCCGAACAGATTGACGAAAGCGGGATCGAGCGGGCCGGTCTTATCGTCCTCCAGCATATAATCGACGATCAGCATTTCACCACCCGGCTTGAGCGCCTCCCGGGTCCGCCGCAGCACCGCGATGATCTCATCCGGCATATAGCCTTGCAGCGGCGTGATGTAGGATGCGAGATCGTAGCCCTCGGGAAACGGCGTCTCCAGGAAGTTGCCTTCGGTCGTGTCGATGCGCGCCTCCAGCCCATGCTTGGCCACGAATTCGCGCGTGATGACGAGTACGTTGGGCTGATCCATCACCGTCACCCGAAGTTCCGGATTGCGTTCGCAAGCGGCAATGGCATAGCAGCCCGAGCCGCCGCCGATGTCGAGCCAGCGGCCGAAGCGGGAATAGTCGTATTCCTTGGCCAGCTTGTGGCCGAGCCCGAGCGACGCCTCATAGCCGGCAACGGTGAAGCGCCGCGCCTCCTCGGGATCCTGCATGACGGCGAGGTAGCTCCGCTCGTCACCCCCGTCGCCCTCGGCGACGGCCGTAAGATTGTCGGCGATGTCCTCCCAGGCGGCATAGTCGCGCCGCGCGATATAGACCAGATAGTCGCCGAAATAGGTGCGGCTGCCCTTTACCAAATAGCGCTCGACGTCGCTCATATTGACGTGCCGGCCGTCGATCTCGCGCACCAGCTCCATCGACTTGCAGGCGGTCAGCAGCCGATCGGCCTTCTCGGCCTCGATCCCGATCGCCACGCCAAGCTCTTCCGCCGTTCCGGCACCCTCGGCGAGGTGGGTGAAGAGGTCGAGTTCGATCGCCGCCACCATCGCCCCGGTCTTCTTGAACGCGAGCCCGATATCGGTCATGCGCTCCGTCTTCATCTCGGTGGTGAAATCGTCCATCACGGTCATTTTGGGCCTCGGCTTTCTGTTTGCTGTATTGTTATCCCTGTACGTCCCTGATTTTGACCGCCTCGTCGAACAGGACTGATATGAGGCGCCTCCTTGTTGTTTCCAGCTGCGTTGGCCGTCGAACTTAGCCGCCGCGGCAGGCGAAGAGAGGCGCCCGTCGCATCGTCTACGGGCCGCGAAGGGCCGTGATCGCCTCCATATCGTAACCGAGCTCGGCGAGGACGACATCGGTGTCGCGGCCGATCGAGGGCGCCGGGGCGAGCTCGGGCGATTCGGGCCTGAAGAACCCGTTCATCTGGCGAAGCGTCCCCGCCAGAGGATGTTGGGATTCCGAGATCATACCGCGCGCCAGGAGCTGGGGATCGTCGAAGGCCTCGGCCGGCGAGCGGACCAGAGAAACCTCGATATCGAGCGCGCCAAGCGCCTCGACCCATTCGTCGGCGGGTTTGGTTGCGATCGCGGCGCGGAGGAACGCGGCCGCCTCGGCGTCGCCCGGGACAAGGCCGCGTTCGGCGAGATCGGCGCGTCCCAAATGCTGGAACAGGGCCCCGCAGGAGGCCGGGCGCGCGGCCCCGATCGCGACATGCCGCCCATCCGCCGCCTGGTAGACGTCGTATGCCGGACGCGGGGCGGGCGCATCGAAGTCGCCGCGACGTGTTCCATGGGAGACCGCCAGCAGCGAGAAGGCGGCCTCCAGCATCGAGAGGTCGATCCGGGTCCCGGTCCCTTCAACGGCCGCCTTGCGAAGCGCCGCCGTGATCGCGAAGGCGGCCGCCAGATCGGCCTCGATACCCGCCTCGATCACCGAACTGGGAAGACACGCGATCGCCTGGCACCGGGATATCGCGAGAAACGCATTCGGTGAATGATCATGTAGCGGGCGGCGGGCGGCCGGGTTGGTTAACCCTGATACCAGGCGACACTGCAAGACATCATGGACGGATTTTAATCACTGCTGAATATTCATAAAGAACCGGCCGTTGCGATATCATTCGGATATCACATTGATTTAACAGCTATAAGCTCACTACCGACGGCACGAATAGACTCTGATAATCTTCGCCTGAAAATTCGGGATGATTAATGAGAATTTTTCCGGACATATAGTGAACATTCTAGCAACGACTCGGAGCCAAAATATTTGAACAAACAGGGTATAATTTGTGAACAAAATGTGGATTGTAGATCCAACATATTATTTATGTATTTATTTTCAAAATGTTAAAGGAAATTGCTATAAGACAGCAAATTGCGACTCGGGCGCCGCGGCCAAAAGTCTCCTAATTGCCGTTTCGAGAGCCTACTAAGCGGTCTTTCCTGTAATTATTGAGGTCGCGAAATCTATATCTCATCCATCATTGTGCCGAGCAGATCACAGTATCGGAGTGATGCGTCGTAGGTCGTCGCGTAATTGTAATGATTTTCCGAGGCGGCGTGGCTCCGATTGCCGAGGATGGCGGGGACCTGCTGGATGCGTTCGGGCGCCCGTTCGGCGACGGTAGTGGCAGCGGCGGCACGGAAGGCATGTGGCCCGACCGCTCGGCCTAGTCCCGCTTTCGTTCGCTTGCGAATGACTGCATAGATTGCCCCCGGCGCCATCGGCGCACCGTACTGTCCGGCCCAAAGGGCGGTGTGCTGCGCAGACCCCGGGATAGCAGGGCGGATCTTCGCGAGATAGCAGTCGAAAGCCGACTCGAGATAGGATGGGATGCGGAATTCGACCGGGTTTCCATTTTTCGTCTCGCTCGAGCCCAGGACGACCGCATAACCGTTTCGAAGCCGTAAGAATTGCCGTCCGATCTCAAGCATGGCGAGGTTCCGCCGCCGCAAGGGCCTGACGGCGAGAAAAGCGATCATGAGACCGTCCCGGTAGGCGAGCCGCCCGTGTGGCCGCACCGTCCTGGCACCCACCATCAAGTCGGCCCCTATTCGGAAGAGGGCGACCGAGGAATAGCCCGTCTCGCGCGGCCGTCGCACCGCGTCCAGTTCGAGGAACTGGACCAACTCCCGAAACCAGGCCCAATCACGCCCGGTCTCAATCCCCCGGCAGGCGTGGTAAAGGCAGCGAACATACATGTACCGGCTTGTCGGCCCAACGCAGCAGCCGAGATAATCCGCGAAAGCGACGACCCGGCCGACCGTCACCCGTGCTCCGGGCGGTAGAGCCATCACGTTCGGTTCTTCCCGCTTGAGAAATGACAGCCAATAGCCGTAGCCGCCAACATGGCCTCAACCGGATGCACGACCCGTCGTTCAACCACAGTCGGCCCCGCTTGGGGCGCGCGCCGCCGGGAGATCCTCCGGCCTTGCCCAGGGTGGCGAGGACGTCACTTGTGTTGCCCGCGAGCACCAATCGGGCATCGGCCGCAAGTCGGCCGAGGTCGACGCCGGTATCGGCCGTCTCCCAAGCGTCGGTCGCCGGCGCATAGCACAAGGCGCCCATGCCGCGATCGCCCACGCAGGCGAGGCGGTCGAGGGGGGTCAGGGTGGCGGGCTCGATGCCGAGTTGACGAGCCCGCCGATCCACCAGCAGGCGGCCCCATCCGTCGGGCAAACTGTCGGCGAATATTCCGTGCAGGCCTTCAAAGACGTCCGTTTGATAGGGACGTTGCAATCCGGGGCTGGTTTTATGCCGAACCGGGGAGAGCTCGAGGCCGGGTTTTAGAAACGTCTCATCATATTCCAAATAGGCGGTTTGGTCGCGGTAGGCGAGCCGGCCCACCGGCTGAATATCGCGCGTGTCCCAGTGCAAGGAGACATCGAGCGGCGTTCCCGGCGCGATTATCATTTAATGCGCCCTCGCTTCGGTTTTTTACCGCTTTCCAAAACATCTTCCAGAGTGTCGAATTTCTCCTCTAGCAGCAGCTTTTCCAGCGCCGCCTCATCTTTTAAGGCGACCGTCAGGCGAATAAATGAACCCAGGGCAATTCGGCCGGTGCGCTCAAATTTCTTCAATGTACCTAGAGCGACCCCGCTACGTCGTGCCAGCCCTTCTAGCGTCAGATTTTGTGCCAGGCGACGGCTTTTCAGCCGCGCGGCCAACTCGGCTGCGATCTCATCGGATGAGAGCATAGAAAAGAGTATCATTATATCCGTAACACTTAATAATTGATGTTAATGGATACTATTATACCTCTTAATATCTTCCAAGGAAACAAGAATACAGGACGCTATTTCCAATAACCGGCACAACCCCGCTCAATACGATCGCGGCATGCCGAGGTCGTGCTGGGAGATGAAGTTCAGCAGCATTTCCTCCGAGATCGGCGCGAAGCGGAACAGACGGGCATCGCGCCATAGGCGTTCGAGATGGGATTCCGTGGCGTAGCCCATGCCGCCCATGATCTGCATCGCCTGTTCGATCAGCCGCGAGGCGGCCTGGCTGGCGATCAGCTTGCCCATATTGGCCTCGCTCCCATAGGGCTCGCCGGTGTCGAAATTGCTCGCCGCCTTGTAGTTCATCAGGCGCGCGCATTCGAGCTCGGACCAGCTCTGCGCCAGCGGGAAGCTCAGACCCTGGTAGCTGCCGATCGGCTGGTCGTTGAAGACCTTGCGCTCGCAGGCATAGTCGACCGCGAGCCGCTTGGCGAGGCGCCCCGCGCCGACCAGCCCCGCCGTGGTGACGATGCGCTCCGTGTTCAGGACATCGAGGAGACAGCGCCAGCCGCCATGCAGCGGGCCGATCAGTTCGTCGGCGCGGATCTCGACATCGTCGAAATAAATCAGGCTGGCGGGCAAGGTCCTTGTGCCGACCTTCGGGATGCTCGAATGGGTGAGGCCGTCGCGTTCGACATCGATCAGGAAGAGCGACATGCCGTCGGTGCGCTTTTCCGAGTCCTCCGGCTTCTTGGTGCGCGCGACCACCAGGATCTTTTCGGCCTGGGGCACGGCGGTGATCCAGATCTTGCGGCCGTTCAGCGTCCAGCCGGAATTCGTCTCGGCCGCGAAGCTGGTGACCATCAGGCTGTTCGAGCCGGCGTCGGGCTCGGTCAGCCCCATGCAGCAATTCATGTCGCCCGAGATCAGCCGGGGCAGCAGCTCGGCCCGCATCTCCTCGCTGCCGTATTTCGAAATGGCGACGCCCCCGAAGATAGGGTTGGTCATGAAGATCTGCGCCAGCGTGGCGCCGCCGCCCGCCGCGCACAACGTCTCGATCGCCAGCGCCAGGTCGAGCATGCCGAGGCCAGAGCCGCCATGCGCCTCCGGCAGGGCCACCCCGCAGAGCCCGGCCTCGCAGATCGCCTTCCAGATCGCCTCCGGAAAGGCGCCTTCCTCGTCAAGGCCCCGCCAATAATCGAGCCCGTATTTCTCGCCGATCCGGCGGGCGGTCTCCATCATCAGGGTTTGCTCTTCGGTAATGGTGAAATCCATGACGGTCTCCTCGATTACGGGGCGGGTCCCCCGAGCAACAACAGGGTCGGCATTTCGATGATGGTGGCGATGCGGGACAAAAGAACCTCGGCGCGCGCGGCCGGAAATTCGGATTCTCGCGCCGATAGTGTCAGCGTGACCTCGGACCCCGCGGGATGGCCGACACCAAGCGTGAAGGTCGTGTTCGTCACGGGCGCCGCGACGTAGGTCGAGGCCTTGCGGACGGCGCGGAGGGCGCCCGCATTCTCGCCGGGCTCCGGCAGCCGGGCGGCGGCCCCCGTACCGTCCGCGATTTCCTTCAGGCGGGGCGCGCCGGCGGCGGGGAAAAGCCGCGGCGTCTCCCCTTCGATCAAGACGACGGGGCCGTCGTGGGCACTCGCCACGGCGGCGGTTACAACGGTGACAATGCCGAGGGTCCAACCTGAATCCGGTCCCAGTTTTTGCAACAGCGCCCGTGCGGGATCGATATCCGCGACCACCGAAATCCAGTATGGGGCCTCCAGCGGCACGGGTTCCGGTGCCGTCGGCGTCTCCGGTGCGTCCGCCGGGATTTCCCTTTGGGCGCTACGGGTCGCGGCCACATCGATATCGGCCGCCTTGATCCGCCCATTGGGCCCGCTGCCGACAACCGTACCGAGGTCGATGTCCAATTCACGAGCGCGGCGCCGGGCATAGGGTGTGGCGACGATGCGCCCGCCGGTCGCTGGCGGCGCGATGTCCGGGGCCTGAGGTGCGTCCGGCGCCGTCGGTGCCGCCGCCACCGGCTCGGGGCCGATATCCGCCACCCGGCCATCGCCACCCGTCCAGCGCGCGATCGGCACGCCGACGGGGACGGTCTCGCCCGCCTGGACCAAGATTTCCACGATCTCGCCCGCGGCCACGGCTTCGATTTCGGTGGTAATCTTGTCGGTCTCCACGGTAAAGAGGGTATCGCCCTTCGCCACG
Source organism: uncultured Rhodospirillaceae bacterium (assembly GCA_964408805.1). Lineage (GTDB taxonomy): Bacteria > Pseudomonadota > Alphaproteobacteria > UBA8366 > UBA8366 > CAYPAV01. The sequence goes on from CAYPAV010000011.1 coordinate 33,130, forward strand.
CTGTCGCCCGGGCCCACGCTCCACGCGGCGACCATCCCCTCGGTCATGTTGAGACCGAGTTTCGGCATCAAGAGGTCGGCGGCCATGCCCGGCCTTTCCCCGCGATCCCGCCTCAGTTCCCGCTGAATTTCGCCGGGCGCTTCTCGAGGAAGGCGGCGGTGCCTTCGTGGGCGTCCTTGCTGTCGAGCACGAGGCCGATCATCGCCTGCTCGTGGGCGATCGCCGCCGGCATCGGCATGTCGCCGCCGTCGCTCACGGTTCGTTTCAGGAGCTTCAGGATCAGCGGCGATTTGGCGGCGATGTTCTTTGCGGTCTCCATCGTCTCCGCCATCAGGTTCTCCAACGGCACGACCCGGTTGATCAGCCCGACCTCGCGGGCTTCCTCGGCGGAAATATTGTCACCGGTGAACATCAGCTCCTTGGCCCGGCAAAGCGGAACCTGGCGCTGCAGCCGCTGGGTGCCGCCGGCACCCGGGAACAATCCAAGCGTTATCTCCGGCAATCCGAAGCGCGCCTTGTCGGCCGCGATGCGAAGGTCGAGACAGAGGGTGAGTTCGGTGCCGCCGCCAAGCGCCCAGCCGTTGATGGCGCCGATGGTCGGCTTGTCCGAGGTCTCGATCTTGCGGAACACGCGGTGAATGATCTCGGCGAATTCGAGATAATGAGCGAGACCTTGTCGGGAATTGAGGTCGGCGATATCGCCGCCGGCCACGAAGGCCCGATCGCCTGCGCCGGTGACGATGATTACCCTGACCTCATCGTCCGCTTCCAACGCCGCCCAACGTTCTTCCAGTTCGAGAACGGTCGGAATATCGAGGGCGTTCAGTGTTTTCGGCCGGTTGATGGTGAGGACGGCAATTCCGTCCTCTGGCTTCTCGACTAGAATGGCTTGATCGTCGGTCATGGGCGTTTCCTCATTCAAGAACGCGTTGCGCGGCGGCAACGACGCCGTCGGCATTGGGGATGTATTCCGCCTCCAGGCCGCGCCCGAAGGGCGAGGGCATGAAGGGAGCGCCGACCCGGACGATCGGCGCGTCGAGCTCGTCGAAGCCGATATCGGCGATGCGGGCGGCGACCTCGGCACCCACGCCGAAGGCCTCGACCGCCTCGTGCAGGACGACCAGCCGATGGGTCTTGGCAAGCGATGTCAGTACCGTCGTCTCGTCCCATGGCTGGAGGCTGCGGAGATCCACGATTTCCGCCGAAATTCCGTCGCCCGCCAGCCTTTCGGCGGCCTCGAGCGCCGTATTTCGCGCCGCGCCATAGGTTACGATGGTGAGATCGTCGCCGTCGCGCGCGATCGCCGCCGAGCCGATCGCCACCTCGGGTGGGGCATCCGGAAAAGATTCCTTCACCGCGTAGAGCGCCTTGTTCTCGACGAAGATCACCGGGTTCGGATCGTCGATCGCGGCGCGCAGCAACCCATAGGCATCGGCGGCGGTCGACGGACAGACGACCTTCAGGCCGGGCACATGGGCAAACCAGGACTCCAGGCATTGCGAATGCTGCGGGCCCGCGTTGAGGCCGCCGCCATGGGGCGTGCGGATGACCATCGGCACCGGCCTCTGGGCCCCGAACATGAAATGCGCCTTCGCCGCCTGGTTGACGATGGCGTCCATCGCAACGGTCATGAAATCCATGAACATGATCTCGACGACCGGTTTCAAGCCGCTGAGCGCGGCGCCGACGCTGGCACCGACGATGGCGGCTTCCGAGATCGGCGTATCGCGCACCCGGTTCTCGCCGAATCGATCGAGCAGTCCCCGGGTCACGCCGAAGGGGCCGCCCGGTGCGGCGATATCCTCGCCGAGCAGGATAACGTTCTCCTCGGCCGCCATGGCATCGCCGAGGGCCTGGTTGATCGCCTGCATGAAGCGCAATTCACCCATCTCACCCGGCCTTCGCGTAGACCGCACCAGCGGCCGATGCGAGATCGGCGTCGGCGGCCGTCCGGGCGCGCTCGATCGCGGCTTCCACCTCGGCTGCGATCCGCTCGCCCGCTTCCGTCATGGTCGCGGCCGCAACCCCGGCACGGCGGAGTTTCCGTTCCGCGCGTTGAATGGGGTCCTTCTTCTCCAAAGCGGCGATCTCGTCGGGGTCGCGGTATTTCTGGGGATCGCCCGCGAAATGTCCGAGCATGCGCGTGGTCCGGCATTCGAGAAGGCGGGGGCCGTCGCCCGCCCGGATCGCCTCGGTGAAGGTGGCGGCGGCATCGGCGACCGCCTCGACATCGTTGCCGTCGACGGATTTCGCAGTGATGCCGAAGGCCGCGGCGAGCTTGATCGGGTCGGTGCCCAGCATGCGGTCGCTCGGCGAGAATTCGCCCCAGCCGTTGTTCTCGCAGACGAACAGCATCGGCAGCGACCAGATTCGTGCGAGGTTGAGCGATTCATGCAGCACCCCCTCGCCCATGGCTCCGTCGCCGAAGAAGGCGACCGCGACCGATCGCCGGCCCTTCACCTGATGGGCAAGGGCGCTCCCGAGCGCAATCGGCAGACCCGCGCCGACGATTCCGTTCGCCCCCAGCATGCCGATCTCCAGATCGGCGACATGCATCGAGCCGCCGCGCCCCGCGCAGAGCCCGTCCGCCTTGCCGAAGAGTTCCAGGAAGAAGCCGTCGAGATTCATTCCCTTGGCAAGCGCGTGGCCGTGGCCGCGATGGGTGGAGCCAATGGTATCATCGACCCCGAGCGCCAATCCGACCCCCGTCGCGGTCGCTTCCTGACCGATCGAGAGATGGATGAAGCCCGGGATCTCGTCATCCGCGAACAGCTCGCCAAGGCGCGTCTCGACCTGGCGGATCAGGCACATGCGCTCATACAGCGCGGTCAGCCGCGCGATCCGGTTATCGCCCGAGGCCGCCTCATTTTGTCCGGCCATCAGTAGTTGCCTTCGCCGGCCGCGGGTTTCTCGAAGCCCTGGCGCGTGTAGTAGTCCTCCGGGATATCGTCGGCCCGTTTGTAGAAGTGCCAATAGCACGGCTTCTCGGCATCCGCGTCATAGCCGGTGACCCAAAGGGGATGGCCGCCCCATTCCATCGGCATGGCTTCGTTGACCGCGCAGTGGACGCAATAATAGGGCACACCCGTCTTGCCCCAGGCCCAGTCGTGCGCCTCTTCCGTCACGCCGAAATCGTAGGGTGCTGCCAGGCGGGAACCGGTGCCGTCGACCGGGTCGCCGCGGCGCATCCGCCCGCCGGAGCCGCAAGGGTCCATCCGGATCGAATATTTCTCGTCGTCCTCGATGATGTCGATGCCGCCATCCTGTTTCGGGCCGCCGCGATGGGCGCGCATGATCTCGGCGGTGAGCTGGACCCGTTCCTCGACCGAGAGCTGGAGGAAGCCGCGCCAAGTCCGCCGCAGCATCCAGCCGGACTGGCTGTCCCGAAGGCAGGCATGCATCTCCGCCTCGCCCTGGCGCTTGGCGATCTGGGTCAACAGGTCCCACACCCAATCGCACATCAGGTCGTGGAGGACCTTGCCCTCCGGTATGATGTAGCGGGCGAGCGCCTTGGCGTCCTCGTCGCGGCCCGCCTCGACGGCCTCGACGATCTTCTCGGTGGTGGCGTCGCCGAGCTCGTCCCAATCGTCCTGCCGCACATCGCGGCCGAGCTTCACCATTTCCGCCAGTTTCAACATCCTGTTCGCCTCCGTTATCCGACCGCCGCCGCCGTCTAGCGGGTCGGTGGCCTGAATATGTCGAGGCTATTTTAGGGCGTCATTGACCCAACGCATTCCTAAAAGTGTTTGGATGGCCGAAATTCGTTGAAAATGAGCATTCTGAAGCGTGCGGAACGCCGTATTGTTCTAAACCGATTTCCGGGACGGGCGTGACTTTGGTCCTTTCGACGGATAGGCGCAGCGGAGCGTCGCCCCCTTCAGAAGGCGGCCGACATCGACGGTCCAGCGTTTGCCGGCCTCGAAATCGCGGCCGATCGCGACGACCGATTGGCAGCGATAGGCGATATCGTCGCAGAGGTTCAGCTTCTGGCCGTCGAGCGACAGCGCGACGCGCATATCGTAACTGGCGTCGGGCGAGGCGAGTTTCAGGCGTTTCGTTTCGCCGCGGACGATGCTGAAGCCAAGGGCCTCATAGGCCACCGATTTTCGTTGCACCTGCATCGTGCCGTCCTCGATCACGCATTGCAGCAGGCTGCCATGGGGCGCGTCGCGGTAGAGCGCCTCGAGGCGTCGGCGTTCGGCCAATTCCTTTCGTGCCCGGCGCGCGTCCCGGGCATCGTCGATCTCCGCCTGCTGGCGCCGCGCGTCGGCGCGCTCGGTGGGTGAGATTTGCCGCCATTCATGCTCCGTCATGCCAAGCGGATAGCCGAGACAGCCTGCGAGCGCGAAATAGAACGGTATCAGGATCGCAAAACGTCGCATCGAAATGTCTCCGTCAATGGCCAACGGGCCCTGTTTCCCCTATATGGATGCCCGAGGCGCCTAAATCCGCTCGGGGCTTGGGCCGCCGTCAATCCTTCCCCAATTCACGGGAAGGGAAATTCGAGGTTCGTTCACGCCCGAAGACCGGGTGATCGGAGAGATTCATGCAGTTCGGTATCATGATGCGGGGACAATTTCCGGGTGGCGAGGCGGTCGCCGATCGGTTCCGGGAAATGCTCGCGCAAGCGCGGCTCGCCGAGGAACTCGGCTACAATTCGATCACCAAGGGCGCCCATTACAGCACCCATCCGCTGCAGGATTTGCAGCAGATCCCCTTTCTTTCGCGGGTCGCGGCCGAAGCGCCGAGCCTGCGGCTTAATACCGGCGTTATGCTGCTGCCGCTGCATAAGCCGCTCGATGTGGCGGAGCAGCTCGGTACCCTCGACATCATGACCGACGGCAAGCTGATCTTCGGTTGCGGCGTCGGCTATCGGGAGACCGAGTTCAAGGCCTTCGGCACCACGCGGAAACACCGCGGACGCCGCTTCGAGGAGAATCTGGCGGCGATCCTGCGGCTCTGGACCGAGGAAACGGTAACTTTGACGGGTAGCCATTTCGAGCTCGACGCGGCCTCTTGCTCGGCCAAGCCCGTACAGAAACCCCATCCGCCGATCTGGATCGGCGCCAGCGCCGATCCCGCGATCGAGCGGGCGGCGCGGATGGGTTCGTGCTGGTATGTCGGGCCAAATGATCGATTGGATGCGGTCGCGACCCAGCTCGAGACTTACAAACGCGCCCTCGATGCGGCCGACAAACCGTTCCCGGAGGAGTTTCCGATGCGCCGCGAGGTATTCGTGGCGCCGACCCGCGAGGAAGCCTTCCGCCTCGCCAAGGGTCCCATCATGACCAAGTACAAGGCCTATCACGCCTGGGGTCTGGGGCGGCGCGACGACGGATCCGACGAACTAGGCCAACCCTTCGAGGATCTGATGAAGGACCGTTTCTTCATCGGCGCCCCGGACGAGGTCACCGAGCAGATCGTGAAATTCAACAAGCGTCTCGGCATGAACCATATCGTGATGAGTTTGCATTGGCCCGGCCTCGAGGTCGCGCGCTCGATCGAAACCATGCGAATCCTTGCCGAGGAGGTTTTCCCGATGGTCCGTCAGGGGATGTAGGTGCCGGAGAAAGGTCAACAAAAAGTTCACGGTATCTAGTTATGGCAATAATTTTTACCTTCATTTAGACTCACTCTAATAACCGTTATTAATTTAAAAAAGCATGAAAGGAACGAGATTGGTAAAACGGGTACTTTACGTCGAAGACGAGCCGGCCCTCTGCGAAATCTTCAAAAGGGTGTTGGAGCCGCGCGGCTACGCGGTCGATATCGCGCTCAACGGCGCCGACGGCAAGGCGATGCATGCGGCCGATCCCTACGACATCGTGGCGCTCGACTACCAGCTGCCCGACATGACCGGGCTCGATATCGCGCGCGAATTTCTCGGCCAGGACGAGAACCTGCCGATCGTCATCATCACGGGGCGCGGGAACGAATCGATTGCGGCCGAGGCGCTGGAGATCGGGGTCTCCAACTACATCGTCAAGGACAGCGAGAATTCCTATGTCGATCTGCTGCCGGCCGTGATTTCGCATCTCGAAAAGCGGCTTGAGATGATCAGCGCGATGACCGCCGCCGAGGAATCGCTGCGCGAAAGTTCCGAACAGTTGCAAGCCGAACTCGTGACGCAGATCGATACGACGAAGCGCTACGAGCAACAGGCGGCCGATCTCGCGAGCTGGGCCGAAGGACTGGCCACCGCGAAGGAGAAACTGGATGCCTACGCCAATAACGACGAGCTGACCGGCCTGCCGAACCGGCGGCTCTGCGTCGATCGCATCGAGACCGCGCTCGGCATGTCGCGGCGTAACAAGACGCAACTCGCGGTGATGTCGGTGGCGCTGCGAAGCGCTACCGCCGACGATGAGATTCTGAAGGAGGCGGCCGGCCGGCTGCGAGGCTTGGTCCGCGAAATGGATACGGTCGGTCGGGTCGGTGATGACGATTTCCTGTTGGTCCTGACCAATGTCGAGAACCAGGCCGCCGCCGATGTCGTTGCCGAGAAAGCGGCCAAGACCCTCTCCGAATCCTTCCTAACCGCGAGCGAGACGGTTTCGGTCGGCGCTCGGATCGGCATCGCCCTTTACCCCGATGACGGATCGACCGCCGAGGGGCTGATTCGAGTGGCGAATAGTGGGATGACCGGGTAATGGGTCACCATTCGCGGTCCCAGCATTTCGGCGTATCCCCGAACGCCGTCCGGCGCGTTCAGGTCGATCGTCTCCGCGGCGGAACCCGCTTCTCCGCCGGCTGCGGCACCTCAGCTTGACCTGTGGCGATACCAAACGAATATACTCATCTTCGAACCTTACATCTTGAGCCTGCTCGTGCGTCAAATTAGCGCGTTGCCAGTGATAATCTTTGGCACAATCTGTCGTGAGAGAGGAGAGAGGTTTCGATGTCGAGCGAAGACAAACCAATCCGGAAAGGCGAGGAGCGCAATGCCTTCCTCTTCCTCACCATTATCCTCGCGCCGGTGATCTCGGTCGCTCTCGTCGGCGGTTACGGCTTCCTCACTTGGATGTATCAACTGATTGTCGGCCCGCCGGGACCTCCCGGCGGTTGATTGCAGAGGACGGGCGGTCCGGAAAGGAACAAATGCGCGGAAGAATGAATGGTTCGGCAGTGCGGACCCGGCGCCAAATTTTGGCTGGCCGGATCGGCACCCCGATCCATATCGCCAGTCTGCTGGTGCAGGCATGGCCCGAGCGTCTCTCTGAAATTACGATTGCGGTTGCCGGCATGGCGGGTGCCGAGGCACACGAGACCGAAGCCCCCGGCCGATTGATCGTTAGTCTCGAGGTCGAGAGTGATTCCGATCTCGTCGACACCATGGCGGAAATCGGCGAGATCGAGGGCGTGATTTCGACCAGTCTCGTCTACCACCAGGTCGAGGCATCATCCGATGACGAATAAGAGTAAGAGTTCAGGTCTCTCGCGTCGCGACTACATCAAAGGCCAGGCGATCGCCACGGCGGCGGCGGCGGCGGGTGTCGCAATGCCCGCGTCGGCCGCCAATCTCATCACCGAACGGGCGGCGACACGATTGAAATGGTCGAAGGCGCCGTGCCGCTTCTGCGGCACCGGCTGCAGCGTCATGGTTGGGACCAAGGCCGGCAAGGTCGTCGCGACCCATGGCGATGTCGAGTCGCCGGTCAATCGCGGACTCAATTGCGTGAAGGGCTACTTCCTGTCGAAAATCATGTATGGCGAGGACCGTCTGACCCGGCCGCTGCTGCGCATGAAGAACGGCAGATACGACAAGAACGGCGACTTCGCGCCGGTCAGCTGGGACCAGGCCTTCGACATCATGGCCGAGAAATTCAAGGCCGCGCTCAAGAGCAAGGGTCCGAAGGGCGTCGGCATGTTCGGCTCCGGCCAATGGACCGTCTGGGAAGGCTACGCGGCCGCCAAGCTGATGAAGGCCGGTTTCCGGTCGAACAATATCGAACCCAATGCGCGGCACTGCATGGCGTCGGCGGTGGCGGGCTTCATGCGCACCTTCGGGATCGACGAGCCGATGGGTTGCTACGACGACTTCGAGGCGGCGGATGCCTTTGTGCTTTGGGGCTCGAACATGGCCGAGATGCATCCCATTCTGTGGACACGGCTGACCGACCGGCGCCTCGGCGCGTCGCATGTGAAGGTCGCCGTCCTCTCGACATTCGAACATAGATCCTTTGATCTCGCCGATCTGCCGGTTGTCTTCAAACCCCAGACCGATCTGGCGATCCTGAATTTCATCGCCAACCACATCATCCAGACCGGGCGAGTCAACCAGGATTTTGTCAAGCGGCACGTCAATTTCCGGCTTGGAAATGCGGATATCGGCTACGGGCTGCGGCCGGAGCACACGCTTGAGAAAGAGGCCGCCAACAATATGAAGGCGGGCGGTTCGAAGGCGATCGGGTTCAAGGAATTCGCCGCCTTCGTGAAGCGCTACGACATCGATTACGTTTCCGAGCTCTCGGGCGTTTCCAAGGAGAAATTGCTGGCGCTGGCCGAGCTATACGCCGATCCCCATCGCAAGGTCATGTCGCTGTGGACCATGGGGTTCAACCAGCACACCCGCGGCGTCTGGTGCAACAATCTGCTCTACAACATCCATCTGCTGACGGGGAAGATCGCCGAGCCCGGCAACAGTCCGTTCTCGCTCACCGGTCAGCCGTCGGCCTGCGGGACCGCGCGCGAGGTCGGTACCTTCGCGCATCGGCTGCCGGCGGATCTCGTGGTGAAGAAAAAGGCCCACCGCGAGACCGCTGAACGGATCTGGAAACTGCCCGCCGGCACCATACCCGGGAAGCCCGGGTTTCACGCGGTCCTGCATAACAGGATGCTGAAGGATGGCGTGATCAACGCCTACTGGGTTCAGGTCAACAACAACATGCAGGCTGCCGCGAACATGAACGAGGAGGGGTTGCCGGGTTATCGCAATCCGAAGAACTTCGTCGTCGTCTCCGATGCCTATCCCACGGTGACTGCCGAGGCAGCGGACCTGATCCTACCGACCGCGATGTGGGTTGAGAAGGAAGGCGCCTACGGAAATGCCGAGCGCCGGACGCAATTCTGGTACGAGTTGGTGCCCGCTCCCGGCGAATCGCGTTCGGATCTATGGCAAGTGGTCGAGTTTTCGAAGCGCTTCACGACGGACGAGGTCTGGCCGGCGGAGCTTCTCGCGGCCAATCCAGATTACAAGGGGAAGACGCTTTACGACGTCCTGTTCCGGAACGGCAAGGTCGACCGGTTCCCGCTCGACCAAACCAGCCCCGACTATGAGAACCACGAGGCCAAGGATTTTGGCTTCTATATCCAAAAGGGTCTCTTCGAGGAATACGCGGAATTCGGACGCGGCCATGCGCACGATCTCGCCTCGTTCGAGACCTATCACAACTCGCGCGGCTTGCGCTGGCCGGTGGTGGACGGAAAGGAAACCCTGTGGCGCTACCGGGAAGGGTCCGACCCTTATGTCGAGGCCGGTTCGGAGCTGCAGTTCTACGGCAAGAAGGACAAGAAGGCGATCGCCTTCGCCTTGCCCTATGAGGCACCCGCGGAATCGCCGGATAGCGAGTACGACCTATGGCTCACAACGGGCCGGGTTCTCGAGCATTGGCATTCGGGCTCGATGACCCAAAGGGTGCCGGAACTCTACAAGGCGTTTCCGGACGCGGTGGTGTTCATGCATCCCGACGATGCGTCGGCGCGCGGTCTTCGGCGCGGCAGCGAAGTCCGTGTCGTCTCCCGCCGGGGCGAGATCACGACCCGGGTCGAAACCCGTGGCCGCAATAAGCCGCCGCGCGGACTCGTCTTCGTCCCCTGGTTCGACGCCAGTCAGCTAATCAACAAGCTGACCCTGGACGCAACGGACCCCATTTCAAAGCAGACGGATTTCAAGAAATGCGCATGCAAGATCATACCCGCATGAGCCGGCGATCCCTATTCCCGGTGATTTTGATCTGCCTCACCTTCGGCATTTTGATGGTCGGGCCGGCGGGTGCGGCTGAACCGGTCGCGACCTTGCGGATGACCGATCTCTCGGCGAGCCCGAAGGCCCCCGCGATGCCGCCCGTCGAAAACAAGGACCTGCGGCGGATGCGGAACTATCCCGAGCAACCGCCGACCATTCCGCACAAGACCCGCGGCTATCAGATTGATCTCAACGGCAATAAATGCCTGACCTGCCATAGCCGCAAGACGGCGGCCGAGGCCCAGGCACCGATGGTCAGCGTGACACATTTCATGGACGGCGAAGGGCAGGTTCGCGCTTTCGTCACGGGGCGGCGGTATTTCTGCAATCAGTGCCATGTGCCCCAGCTTGAAACCAAGCCGTTGATCGGAAACTCCTTCGAGGATGTGGAATCCGTCGTGAAGCGGACCCGCGGGAAGACGGGGCGGTGAGCGTGTCGCCGATCGATCGGACCAAGCAATTTCTCGGCGTGCTGCTCGGTCCCAGCCGGCATTTTAGTCTCGCCTTTCTGACCTTCGGCGGGTTCATTGCGGGGATCATTTTTTGGGGCGGATTCAATACTGCGCTTGAACTAACCAACACCGAAGCATTCTGCGTCAGCTGTCACGAGATGCGCGATAATGTCTTTCAGGAACTAAAATCGACCATCCACTATACCAATCGCTCCGGCGTGCGGGCGACCTGCCCCGACTGTCACGTGCCCCACGAATGGACCAACAAGATCGCCCGCAAGACGCAAGCGACGAAGGAACTCTGGGGCAAGATTTTCGGCACCATCGGCACGCGTGAGAAATTTCTCGGGAAACGCCTCGAATTAGCCAAGCACGAGTGGGCGCGCCTGAAGTCGAACGATTCGCTAGAATGCCGGAACTGTCACGATTTCACCTATATGGACATCACGGCGCAGAGTAAGCGTGCGGCCAAGCAGCATCAGCGCTACCTTACGAGTCGAGAAAAGACCTGCATCGATTGCCACAAGGGTATCGCCCATACGCTTCCCAATATGGCCGGTGTCAAGGGCTGGAACTAGCCGTTCACGGCGAAACCGGCAGTAGGACGAGGGATAAAGGGGGAAGAACACCATGAGCATCACCATTCGCCGCATCGGCCCCTGTTTCGTGGGCGAAGTCGAGGGAATTGATCTTAGGACCGCGCTGTCGCCCGAGGATGCGCGGACGATCCATGCCGGGATGGATGAACACGCTGTCCTGGTGTTCCGTGGGCAGGATCTGAATGACGAGCAACACCTCGACTTCACTCTGGTGCTCGGCGAGATCGAGCAGGCGATCGGCACCAGCCTTCGCGCCGCCGAGGACTATCGATTGCCGACCACCTTCGCCGACGTCTCGAATCTCGACAAGACGGACAAGCCCTTTGCGGTGGACGACCGGCGGCGGCTGTTCGCTATCGGCAACCGGCTCTGGCATTCGGACAGTTCGTTCAAATCGACGCCGGCGAAATACTCACTGCTTCGCGCCGTGAGCACGCCCACGAAGGGCGGCAATACCGAATTCGCGGATATGCGCGCCGCCTACGACGCGCTCGACGACGAGACCAAAGAGGTCGTCGAGGATCTGGTATGCGAGCATTCGCAGGTCTTTTCCCGCCAGCAACTCGGCTTCACCGATTTCACCGAGGAAGAGCGCGCCCGCTTCGCGCCGGTGCGCCAGCGCCTGACGCGAACTCATCCGGTGTCGGGTCGGAAGTCGCTCTATCTCTCCTCGCATGCCGGAAGCATCACCGGCTGGCCGGTGCCGGAGGCCCGGGCCCTGCTGCGCGACCTGGCCGAGCACGCGACCCAGCCCGAATTCACCCATACCCATAGCTGGCAAGTCGGCGATCTCGTCATGTGGGACAACCGCCAGACAATGCACCGCGCCAGGCCCTTCCCGGCGGAAGAGCCCCGCGACATGCGCCGCACCACGCTTGCGGGCGACGGACCGACGGTTCCCGCGTCGGCTACCCAAGGCGCCTAATTCGGGATGACCCCGCAGGCAAAGCGGGGGCCGCCACCTTTCGGCTTGCCCGGTTCGTTCTCGCCATAGCGATGCACCATGATCGAACGGCCACGAAGCTTGGCGACCGTCAACTTCGACGACATCACCGGTTTAACCGCCCGACCGTCGGCGCCGGCAATGAGTTCCGGCAAATCGCCGTGGGGTTTGCCTTGGCCTCGTTTGGCTCCCGCGCCTGTTGGGTCGTAATGACCGCCCGCTTGTAAGCCGGCGATCGACTTTCCGCCCTTCTTGCCGGGGCCGCAATTCGGCTTCTGATGGATGTGAAACCCGTGTTTGCCCGGCGGAACCGATTTCAGGTTGGGAGAGATCGTGACGCCGTGGCCAGTGTCCTTGATCGTGATCGTTCCAATTGCGACGCCAATTCCATTTGCCGAAATCTTGTTGACACGGACGGTTGCCTCGTCCGCCATGACGCTTCCTGCGAGAACCGTTCCGCACAACGCGGCACCCGCACAAACGTATCGAAATACCCTCATGATGGCCTCCATGTCCTCTCGCCGATTGTTTGTCCCTAGGTCGCGGTCATATAGTGCCGTTCCGGTGATCTTGGGGACAAGGTTCGTTTATCGATGGTTCATGGCAAGAAAGCGATGGCCGAGGCCGAAGGGGCCCGGCGGCGCCGATTGCGGGAATGGGTTCGCAACGGTCTTGCCGGTCTGGTGTTCGGGGTGAGTTTCATTGGGGCCGGCTGGCTGGCGCTCGAAGGCGCGAAACGGCTGGGATTCGAGTTCAAGTTCAGCCTCGCCGAGCAGACGGCCGAGCCTCGCTTCCAGTTGACGGATCACACCGGTCGCGCCGTCACCGAGCGGCGGTTTCTGGGCCGGCCGGCGATTTTCTTCTTCGGCTATACCTATTGCCCGGATATTTGTCCGACCCACCTCGTGACCCTCGCGGAGGTGGTCGACCGGCTTCGCGCCGACGGCACGCCCGTGCAGGCGATCTTCGTCTCGGTCGATCCCGAACGCGATACAGTGGCGGAGATGAAGAATTATGTGACTCAACTCGGGTCGGGCCTGACCGGCCTGACCGGAACACTCGATCAGGTCGCCGCGGCCGCCAATGCCTTCGGCGCCTACTATCGCAAGGTTCAAAAGAAACCGGACACCCCTTACGTGATGGATCACTCCGCCTTTTCGTACCTGACCGACGCGAAGGGGCGGTTGATCGCAACCTTGCAACCGCCGCGGGATCCGGCATCCATGTTGGCGAAGATCAGGTCGTTTCTTGAGAAATCGGCGGGCTCATCGGGCTGAACCTGGGTCCGGCGGCGGGGCATGCTCTAGAAACAGATGAACCGGGTCGTATAGGGCGCGCCCTGGGCGGCCTCGATGGTCGTCGTCCATTGTGCCGCGTTGGCATCCAGCAGCATGAGGGCGGCCACCGCCAATACCCCGGCGGCGATGCCGAATCCCACGGCTTTCAATTGAAACGTCAGCACAATGGACCGCCCTTTTACATTCTACTCCGAACGAAACCGAGGATAATGCTCGATCCTCGCGGCTGTCCATGCGCTTTACTTGTGTTGGGCGGTAAAATTAACCCTTTCTCAATCAGCTTCTTATATACTCCCGCCCGGGAATTGTTAACAAATGACGACGAGATGACAGAAACCGAAAAACGTTCGAAAAAGCGCATCAACACGCCGCGAATGGCGTTGATATCGTCCGAAGACAAGAGTCACGCGGTCTATATCGAGGATATTTCCGCTAGCGGCGCTTCGCTGCATCTGGCGGATAAATCGGAATCGGAAGGCCAGCGGTTCGAGAATGGCGAACAAGTCGACGTGATGATCGACGAGATCAGCCCGGTGAAGGGCCGCGTCGTCCGCGTCGAAGCCACAAATGTCATTGTCGAATTCACCGACTTGGATGAAGCGGCGGCGGAGCGCCTTGCAACCGAACTCATGGACCGGCAAGAAAAATTCGGCCTTTTCGAACTCGAGGAAGACTCCGCCGATTAAGCGGCGTTACACGTCGGTTTTTGCATCGAGTTTCTTGATGCCAACCGCGTTCGTGAAATCTTTCCATCGCAATTGACTTGCTTGTATGCGGGCCGGCAACGGATGATGGGTCTCAACGATGCCGGATCCCTTGGAAGCCGGCGGTTTTGCGCCGATGGGAGGCCTGCATGAGTTCAACCGAACCGACGTCGGATACCGGCCGCAGCAAGATCGCCTGGGGGGCGGCCATTGCGCTTTACGCGGCGTGCTGGTTCCTACCGATCTTGGACAATAGTGTCGGCTACGACGGCGCCCGCGTGGCCCATCAGGAATTCTGGAAACTGCTGACCGAGGGCCGCGCGATCGATTCCATCGGCGTGATTTTCCAGATCATATTCTTTTCCATTGGCTGGCTGGCGAACGAGCTGTTTCTGATCGGCCTCGTCGTCTTTCGCGCACGACCCCGCCTTTCGGTCAGGTTGTTCGCCTTTTCGCTCGGCATCATGCTGTCCTGGCAACTGGCGCTGCCGGGCAGCTTTCCGTTATTGGTCGGCTATTGGTTCTGGGTCGCGGCGGGCGTGATCGCGCTCTCGCTTTCGGCGGTGCGGGTGGCGGACGAGTTCGGCCGGAAACCCGGCACCGCCCTCACCGAACCGGTCAGCCTGGTGCTGCTCCTGTTCCCGATCGCCAATGCGGCGGTTGCCGGGATGATGGGCGTCTTGAAATAGCGGCTGCTTCCGTCACTTGACGGCGGAGAACGAGGTCGGTTGCAGGATCAGGTTCTCGACCGACGCCACGATCGCACCGTCCTTTTCCGTTTCGGCGCGTTTTTCCAGCCACTCCGGATCGGCCGCGAAAGCGCCCCATTTCTCGTCCCGTTCGGCCAGCGATTCCCATTCCAGGAGATAATAAAGGTCCTGGTTCGACTCGCCGATCACGGTGGTCCAGAAACCGGCCTGTCGGATGCCGTGTCTCTCCCACAGTTTAAGCGTGATCGTGTCGAACCGGTTGAGCAGCGCCGGCAGGCGGCCGGAAATACAATGGTAGATGCGCAATTCGTGGATCATGTCGTCTCTTCTCCCCTAAATTCGCCCGGGTTCCACCCGGGTCACCGGCGATATAGGAAGGCGATTCCCGGTGAAATGCAAATTCGCCGGCGATTTGTGCGCCATCTATCCGTCGTCGATTGGGAGGTCGACGATACAAGTTGGATTGAAGTTTGGATTCTTCTTTCGGCCAAATGTGCCCCGAGGATTGGCGACCAGGCGGGTTCCGCCGATCCGATAGTCATGGCCTTTGTGAAGATGACCGTGAATCCAAAGGGCGGCACCGGATCCATCGACGACATCGTCCAAATCGGATGCGAAGGACGGGGTGAGGGGGTGACGCCGGTGGGCTTCCGGTATCGGGCGCAATGACGGCGGATGGTGGGTGACGACGACGCTGTGCCCGGGGAAAGGTTCGGCCAAAGCGGCCTCGAGAAACGCCTGCGAGCCACGGCAGAGATCTGCCGCATGGTCGGGTGTTAACGGCGTATTTTCCCGATAGTCGATTGCGCTGAAATCCGCGATCGTGCGGCGCGCATGCGCTTTGGCCGCCGTGATGCCGTCGGGGATTGCCTCGAAGTCGGTCCAGAGGGTGCAGCCGAGAAAACGCACACCTTCGATCGTCGCGCTCTCGTTCTCCAGGAAGGTCACACGACCGCCTGTCCCGGCGGCGCTTTCCCGGAGTCGCAACAAATGAGTTCGCATGGTGTCCGGTCGGCCGTTGTGGAATTCGTGATTTCCCGCGACGAGGACGGCAGGTGCGCCGAGCCGTTTTGAAAGTTCGTCCGCCCAGTCCACGGCGGCGGTGCCGTGGTCGATGTCGCCCGCCAAGATAATGGCGTCGCAATCGGCTTCGGGATAGGGGAGGGGTGACGCTTCGAGATGCAGGTCGCTCAGGATCAGCAGGCGCATCTTACCGCCTCCCCTCCGCCGCACCGGATCTGGTTCAGATGTCCAGTCGAAAGGCGTCGCCGTCGCGGACGATATGGCCCGCCGTCGGGGTCGCGAAATGGGTGCCAATCACCAGGATCGGCTGGTCGGCGTGGCGGGTATAGAATTCGTGCCGTGTCGCGGTTGATTGCAGGGGATCGACATCGACGCTCGCGGCCCATTCCGGCCGCGCCATCTGACAGGGGTGATGGGTCATGTCGCCGGTGATCACCGCATCCTCGCCCTTCGAGCGGATGCGCACACTGACATGGCCCGGCGTGTGTCCCGGCGTTGGCTCGAGCCAGACCTCGTCCGAGATCCGGTGGTCCATCTCGACCAGCTCCGCCAGCCCGGCATCGAGGACCGGGCGGACCGAATCCTCGACCACCGGGCCGAATTCGTCCTGTTCGGTTTTCGACCAGTATTCCCACTCCTTGCGCGCATAATAATACCGCGCATTGGGGAAGGTCGGAACCCACGCATCATCCACCTTCATCGTATTCCAACCCACATGATCGACATGGAGATGGGTGCAAAGGACCGTGTCGATCGATTCCCGCGGGAACCCGGCCGTCGTCAGATCCTCGAGGAAGGGACCTTTCCGCATGTGCCAGTCCTCGAATTTCCGTTCCTTGTCGTTGCCGAGGCAGGTATCGACGATGATCCGGCGTCCCTCGGTCTCGACGACCAAGGCATGGATGCTGAGCAGGAGAAGGTTGCGATCGTCGACGAAATTCGGTTTCAGCCAGTCGATCGCCGCCACGTCTTCCTTGGTGACGCCGTTGAACATAAAACGCGGCGACGTCGGCGCCATGACTTCCACGATCTTCGTCACCGTGACGTCGCCGATCAGCCATTTCAACATGACCCGCGCTCCCGCCTAGCCCACCGGGGCGCGTACCGAAACTGCGGCGCTGGCAATGACGGCGACGTCGCCGATCACCTCGTCCGGCACGTCGAGCCCGCCTTTGACCGCCGTGACCGTGACCGTCCCCACTGGCAGGGTTTCCTTCACCTTGCCGCAATCGACCGCGTCCGGTTTCTGGACGCCGATCGTGACCTCGACCTGGATCGCGGATTTATCGAGGTCGAGCGCTCGAATGAAGGTGAGCGAGCTGTGATGAAGTGCGTCCTGTACCGCGCGGATCGCGGCCTTGGTGTAGTCGCCGCCATGGAGATCGTTGCCCATCCCCAGTTCCAGGATCAGGCGGGGGCCGCTCATGCGTCTGCTCCTTCCGGCAGATCGAGGTGAACGACGGCCGCGGCATTGGCGATCAGCGTCGCATCTGTGCCGGCGTCGTTCGGAATCGCCAACCCGCCCTCGACCACGTTTACCGTCCCCGTGCCGTGCGGTAGGACCGCCAGGACGGCGTCCGTGTCAACCTCATCCGGTCGG
Source organism: uncultured Rhodospirillaceae bacterium (assembly GCA_964408805.1). Lineage (GTDB taxonomy): Bacteria > Pseudomonadota > Alphaproteobacteria > UBA8366 > UBA8366 > CAYPAV01. Next base: position 50,423 of record CAYPAV010000011.1, read on the forward strand.
GGAACACCGATGGTCACCTCGACGCGCATCGAATCGGTTTCCTGGCCGAGCGCCTTCGCGATACTGAGCGAGTTGTGCCAGAGCGCGTCGCGCAAGGCACGCACCGCAGCCTTGGTGGGCTCGCTGCCTCGGATGTCGGTGCCCATGCCGATTTCGAGCACCACGCGTGTCCATGCCATCGATCTTGTTCCTTCCAATTTGGTCCGGCGCCTAGGCGGCGTCGCGGGTGGTGATGGTGGTCCGTTCCAGGCGGCGGCGATAGCGCGCCATGTCGTAGTGGGTGGCCCGGTGAAGAACGGCGCGATTGTCCCAGACAAGGACGTCGCCCTGTCGCCAGACATGGGGGTAGATCGCGTCCTCCGGCGTCGCGCGCGCCAGCAGGTCGGCGAGAAGGGCGATCCCGTCCTCGACCGGCCGGCCCTCGATATGCCAGGCATGGGCGCCCATCAGCAGCGACTTCCGGCCGTTCGCGGGGTTGGTCTGCACCAAGGAATGGCGGGCCGGCGGCGCTTCCGATTTCTGGGCTTCCGTCAGGATATCGGGGGCGGTCAGGCTCCGCGAATACTCGATACTGTGGACCGTGACGAGACCATCCAGTTCCGCCTGCATGTCGGCGGGCAATTTGTCATAGGCCGTCCGCGTGCTCACGAAATCGGTATTGCCGCCCTCGGGCGGGACTTCGCGGGCGGAAAGAACCGAACACAGCGATCCCTTCTCCCTATACGAGCTGTCCGAATGCCAAAGCTGGTTGCCTCTGAGATAGGTCAGGCGCGCATGATCGGCCGGGAAGACATCGTCGGTCTCGGCGTCGATGTTGCTTTGACGGGAGAATTTGGACCCGCCGGTCTGGTTGGCGCTGAAGGACATTTGAACGTTGCCGAAGCGGTCGCTGAATTCGATCTGCCGGGCGTCTTCGATCACCGGCCCCCGGAAGAGCAGGATCGAATGGGTCTCGAAGGCCTCGCGGATTTCCGCGAAGGCCTCGTCGCCGAGAGGCTGAGTCACGTCGGCGCCCACGACCTCAACGCCGAAATCGGCATGAAGCGGGCGATAATCGTAAATCATGGCTGGTCTCCTTACCCATCGGTCGCGCGCCGTTCCGTCCTCTTGCGACCCTCTCTTTCATCACTTAGCGGGAATCCGGCCGGGGCAAACACCGTACCACATCGAACGGCTACAATTGCTTGCGCTAATGTGGTCTAACCCGCCGGCATCGCATGTTGCATTTTGGTGCGAAGGACAAGAGGAAGGAGGCGGTATGCCGAAGGACATTCCCGTCGACGCCACGGCGCTTCGCGAGGAAGTGAAGCAGAAGTACCGCGAGGTCGCGGTCGAGCCAGACGCTGACTATCATTTTCACACGGGCCGGCCGCTCGCCAAGCGGCTCGGTTATGACGACGCGGTGGTGGGGGCACTGCCCGATGCCGCCGTCGAATCATTCGCCGGGGTCGGCAATCCGTTTTCGCTGCGCCGGCTCGCGGCGGGCGAGCGGGTGGTGGATATCGGCGCCGGCGGCGGCTTCGATTGCTTCATCGCCGCCGAACAGGTGGGCCCCGAGGGCCAGGTCGTCGGTATCGACATGACCGAGGAGATGCTGACGAAGTCGCGCGGCACGGCCGCCGATATGGGGCTCGGTCATGTCGAGTTCCGCGAGGGCTTGATCGAGGAGATGCCGGTCGAGGACGGCTGGGCCGACGCGGTAATTTCGAACGGGGTGATCAATCTCTGCGCCGACAAGCAGCATGTCTTCGCCGAAATTTCGCGGGTGCTGCGTCCGGGCGGCTATCTGCAATTCGCGGATATCGCCAACGGCAAGCCGGTGCCCGAGGAGGCGATCGCCAATATCGACCTTTGGACCGCTTGAATCGCCGGAGGCCTGCCGTGCGCAGGCTGGCGGAAGATGATGGCGGATAGCGGTTTCTTCGATATCGATATCGGCCCGGCCGTCGATACCTTCGGTGGTGCCGGCGGCGAGCCCAACGCGCGAGCCTTCGAGGTCTTTGGATACGCCTTCATCGGGCGGAAGCCCTAGGAAGTCGTACCGCGATATCTTGGTCCGGCGGGTGAAAGCCGGATATAGTGCGGTCCTTCGATCCGGCTTCCAATCCATTGGGAACGACAATGACGCGCACCGGCACGAATCGGCCCGCCTATCGTGAACTACGCCCCTGGCTTCGCCACCTTGCCGCGACCGGCCGGTTGGCGGTCGGTAAACCCGGCGTGGACCTCAAATTCGAACTCGCGGCCTTGGCGAAACGGCGCGATGGATTGGAGGCGGTGCTTTTCCCCGCCCCGCGCGATGCCGCCGGCAAGGGCCACGAGGTCCCCGTGGTCGCGGGGTTCGTCGCGGGCCGGGATTGGATTGCGGAGGCGATGGGTGCCGAGCCCGCCGAGGTGCTGGAGCGCTTCCAGCGGGCGGTCGAATCACCCCTGCCCTGGCGGGAGGTGGACCGTGCGTCGGCTTCCGTTCAACAGGTCGTCAACGAGACGCCGGATCTGACCTCCGACCTGCCGATCCCGACCCATAATGCCCTCGACAGCGGACCCTATATCTCCGCCGGGGTGGTGATCGCGCGCAATCCTCGGACCGGGGCCCAGAACGTCTCGATCAACCGCATCCAGATCAGTGGGCCGGACCGGCTTGGAATTCTCATTTTGCCGCGGCATTTGCATCATTTCTTCGAAGCGGCGGAGAGTGCCGGCGATCCGCTGGAGGTCGCCATCGCGATCGGTGTCGATCCGTGCACCCTGCTGGCGAGCCAGGCGGTGGTGCCGCTCGATTACGACGAGCTGGAGATCGCGGGCGCGCTGCATGGAGAGGCGCTCCCGGTGGTGAAATGCGTGACCAACGAGGTGCGCGTGCCGGCAACGGCCGAGATCGTGATCGAGGGCCGGCTGCTGCCGAACGAACGCGCGATGGAGGGACCCTTCGGTGAGTTTCCGCAGTATTACGGCGAGGCGGGCGAGCGCGAGGTGATCGCGGTCGATGCCGTCACCCACCGGGCGGCGCCGCTCTTTCACACCATCGTCTCGGCCGGCATGGAGCATCTGCTGCTAGGCGCCATCCCGCGTGAGGCGACGATCCTCGGCTTGCTGCGCCAGAGCTTTCCCAACGTGCTCGATGTTCATCTTTCGGTCGGCGGGGTCTGTCGCTATCACCTCCACGTCAAGATCCGCAAACGCGTCGAGGGCGAGCAGCGCAACATCATCGCCGCCGCCTTCGCCGCCCATGCCGATCTGAAACAGGTGATCGTGGTCGACGAGGACGTCGACATTCAGGATCCGGCCGCCGTCGAATGGGCCGTCGCGACAAGGTTCCAGGCGAGCCGCGATGTGGTGATCTTGCCGAGTGCCCTCGGCTCCCGGCTCGATCCCTCGACCGAGGACGGCATCGGCGACAAGATGGGCCTCGATGCGACGATGGCGCTCGAGCGGAACGAATTCAAATTCACCGTTGTCCATGTCCCCGGCGAGGACGACCCGGCGACGGATGAATTGATCGATGTGGACGGCGACCCGAGCGCCTTGATTGCCGATTAGGTCATGGACCCCCGGACGGACGTCGCATTTCCCGACCTCGGCTATCCGACCCGAAGCGGCCGGCCACGAATGATTCCACGATAGATCGATGTTGACCGATGAGGCATCAATGGCGAAGCCCTCACTGTCGCCCGGTTCGCCACCATGATTTCGGCGAGGGTGTTTGGTTCCTCAAGTCGAAGAGGGTCTATGCCTGAAATCGGGGGATCACTTCTTCCCCGATGAGGTCGATCGACCGCATAACCTGTTCGTGCGTGGTGTTGCCGGCCTGGATCATGAAAATCATCTGGTCGATACCGGTGGACGCCCAATTCTCCACGATCCGGCAAATCGTATCCGGGTTTCCCCCGATTGCCATGCCGTTGTCGATCAGATCATCGTCACTTAGGCCCGCCATGCGCTCCTTCACTTTTTCAACCCCGCCTGCGGTGGCGAAGCGCACCGGGTTCAGTTCGGCGTTGTTGTCGCCGTAATACCAGCGTGCCGCCGCGCAACCAACATCGCGGCCAACCCGATCGTCCTTGTCGCAGTAGGCAATTCCGAAGACGCCGGTCTGGTGATTCGGTTTGCGGGCGATAAACGTCGCCGGGTCCGTCGCCTTGACGACGGCGTGATAATTGGCGACCGCGGCTTTGGTGTCCTCGATCGAACTGCGCGTGACACCGACAACGCCAAACCCTTGCTGGGCGGCGTGTTCGTAGGTCTCCAGATTCGACGCGGCGGTCCACAGCGGCGGGTGGGGTCGTTGTATCAGCTGCGGCACCATATGGCGGGCCGGCAAGTTAATATATTTGCCCTGGTACCCTTCGAAATAATCCGTGTCGAACATTTTCAAGACCGCATCGAGATGTTCCCGCGCCACCTCGCGACTTTCCAGCGGGTCGAGACCCAGGCCTTCGGCGATGTAGCCACTGGTGCCGCGCCCGGTACCGAATTCCACCCGGCCGTTGCTGAGCACATCTAGCGTGGCGACGCGCTCCGCGATGACGACAGGATGGTGGATCGGCATGAGCACCACGCCGAGCGCCATGCGTATGGTTTTGGTGCGCTGGCTGAGCGCCGCCAGGTACATATCGGAGGCCGGCGAATGGCCAATTTCGATGAAGAAATGCTGCTCCGTAATCCAATAGTATTCGAACCCCGCCGCTTCCGCCGCGACCCCTTGATCGAGCCCGTTCCAGAAGGCGTTTCGTTCGGAGGTTTCCGTCCAGGGCCTTGGAATCTGCAACTGCGTCATGAAACCGAACTTCATTAATGCACTCCAAATTTCTTGTTATGTGTCTCTATTAAATTTGTTGGCTTGAACCTTCGATCAACGGATAGCCGCCGGACGAGTCCCGTGTCTCCGTGCCGACCAAGGCCGGGTTGAAGACACAAACCAGTTCCAGCGCCGTTTCCGACCGCAACACATGCGCGTCGTGCTGATCCAAGGCGTAAATCGTCCCTTCCCGGATCGGATGCACCACGCCGCTGGCCTCGTCCTCGATGCTGCCTCGCCCCGCAACGCAGTACACCGCTTCCAGATGGTGTCGGTAGCGCATGTGCACCTCGACGCCAGGCTTTAGCACGGTCACGTTGAGTGAAAATCCCATCCCATCCTCCGCCAAAAGCAATCGCGTGCTCTCGCTGCTCGGCGATACGACACGGCGGCTCGTTTTCGCTTCGTCTTCAAGGTTTCTAACAATCATTCCTTCGGCTCCTGTTTCATGCGCTGTAAATTATTTAGGCCTTGGCACAGCCCCAGCGAATGTCGCGGCGAAGGGGTGGTGGAGTCATTCACCACCTCAATTTACGGGATGTTAATCACGTTGGGTTTATGACTTCGGCTGGTTGACCGGATATTGATTGAATGTCGTCAATCTCGTCCGACCGGGGGGCAAGGTGCCGACGAAGGCCGACCTATTTAAGGAATTGGAAACAATACGCGGCACCGTGCGGCCCGGTTTGTTCGGTCAATTTCCTTGTCGCTTGAGTTCGCGTTAGATATCCACGCGACGGGCCATTTGAAGAACGCGCTGAGCGATGTCCGGGGCTTCTTCCGAATCGCGGAAACACAATTGGATCGCACCCGCGAGCGGCTTGAGAAGCCCCAGCAGATTTTCCTCCACCTCCGTCGGATCCGCCAAAAGCTTATTTATGAGTTCCGAGACGAGGACGCAAAGCTCAAGGGCCTGGCGCGGTTCGTCGCTTGGATATCTATTTTCGATATCCGAGATTATTTGCAAAATGCGATCCGCATCCGCACTTAGAGGGCCGTTCGTCTCGCCTTCGTTGACACGTTCGACCATTCGCGCCAGGAGAAACGCAATTCGGCCGGCGTTTTGATTGAGGCGTTCGATGTTAATCCGCGCCATCGCCTCGCTGACGAGCTCTCCCAGCTTTTTCGGACCGACCGCCTCGCGCTGGGACTTCATGCCGACCGTGTTGGGTACTTCGATCAGCCCTCCGCGGGCGCCGTCGACAAACTTCTCGAACTCGCTGCGGTCGGGACCGATATAATCGCTGGTCACCTCGAAGGGCTTGCGTTTCCGCGCAATCGTTTTGAACCGGCTTATCAGTTGGTCGGGCGAGAGCGGCTTCACGACCAAATAATCGACGCCGCTGTTGATGAAGCGGCCAACCGTTCCGCCACTTGGGCGTTCGCAGCAAACGATGACCGACAAGAACGGATTCTTGCCGAGTTCATAATGCCGCAGACGCTTAATCACATCGAAGGATTCCGTATTGGCTTCGAACTCATCGACCAGAAAAATATCAGGCGCCAATACCTGGATCGCATGCGCGGCGTCGCCGAGTTCACGGTAATCCCGCAAACCGCGATATCCATTGCTCTTCAGCGCGGCGCTCATCGTCTGGCGAACGCGATGATTGCCCTCTGCATAAATGATATCGACATTGGCTGGGTATGCTTCCGGCATCTACGCGCCCTTCCGTCCGAAACGCGATAATATGGCAATTTAATCCGAATATTTCCAATTCAATCCGATGCCCCTGGCCAAAGACAGCCGGGGACGGACCGTTTGCCGGGTCGATCTTCCGATTTACGTTCGATCTGCTTCCGATTGGGCTTTACACTGGCCGGGTGACGTCGCTACCTCTATAGAGGCTCACCATTTCCAGGTTCTTATAATTTTGTCCGCTCGGCACATTCTTGCGATAACTCCCACCCGATGACGCGCCAAGTATGGTTCATGGTCGCGTGCGGCGTCATCGTGGTCATGATCGGCGGCGGGTTGCGGCAGGCCTTCGGCGTATTCCTGCGGCCGGTCGCCCTGGATCTGGATATCGGCCGCCAGTTCTTCGGCTTGGTTATCGCCTCGCAAGCCCTCCTATATGGCGTGGCCCAGCCGGTCGCCGGTTTGCTGGCGGACCGGTATGGCACGATCCGAATCATCCTTGCCGGAACGCTGCTTTACGCGCTTGGTCTTTGGTGGACGAGCGTCGCCGCCACCGAGCTGGACCTGTTCCTGTCCCTCGGCGTGCTGGTCGGATTGGGATTGAGCGGCCCGACCCAGGTCTTGGTTCTCGGCGCGGTTGGCAAGGCCGTTCCCAACGAACGGCGAAGCCTGGTGTTCGGCACGGTGATCGCCGCCACGTCGTTCGGCATGTTCTTCTTCGTGCCCGGCATGCAGAAGCTGGTCGATACGATGGGGTGGCGGGACACCTTCACGGTAATCGCGATCATGATCGCGCTCTTGCCCGTGGTCGTGATCGGCCTCCGCGGCGCGCCTGCCTTGGAAGCGGGAGGACCGAGGCAATCCCTGCGGGATGCGATCGGCGAGGCGCGGGCGCATTCGGGGTATATCCTGTTGACCCTGGGATTCTTCGTCTGCGGCTTCCATGTGACGTTCATCGGCACGCATCTGCCCGCGTTTCTGACGGATGAGGGAGTTTCGTCGACCTTCGCGGCTTATTCATTGGCTCTCATCGGGCTTTGCAATGTCGCCGGCGCGTATTTCTTCGGAGCGCTCGGCGACCGCTTGAGCAAAAAGAACCTTTTGACGCTGATTTATCTCGGACGCGCGGTGCTGATGGCACTGGTGCTTATCATCCCCGTCAACGATATCACGGCACTGATTTTCGGCATCATTATGGGCTTCTTGTGGCTTGCAACGGTTCCGCTGACCAGCGGGATCGTCGGCCAAGTGTTCGGGACGCGCTATTTCTCGATGCTGTTCGGCGTCGTGTTCATGAGCCATCAGTTCGGCAGTTTCGCCGGCGCCTGGCTCGGCGGCTATATTTTCGACACGACGGGGTCCTATGACCTGATGTGGCTGGCCTCCTGTGGCCTCGGAATTCTTTCCGCGGTCTTGCACTGGCCGATCCGCGAACAACCCCTGGCGCGGCTGTCGAGCGAAGCGGCGTAAGGGGCAGGACGGTCCCGACCCGATCAACCGCTCCTTGATACCGGTACTCCCACGAGGAAGGATAGCGGTTCCCGTGCGACTTCACGGAGGCGCATTAGATCATTGTGCGAAAGACGGCTAAGCTCTGGCCGTCTTGGTGTTGGGGAGGGCATGGCGGACCCATGTCTTCGAACGCGACGTCGAGCTTGCCGTCGATTTGGCGGTAGACATCCTCGGAGATGCAGAGGCCGCCCGGTTCGGCCAGGCTTTCCAGGCGGGCCGCGACATTCACGCCGTCGCCGTAAATGTCATCGCGATCAACAATGACCTCCCCCAAATTGACCCCGATGCGAAAGGCGAGGCGTTGATCGTCGGGCACACCGGCCGATCGACTGTCCAAGCGCTTTTGGATGTCGACCGCCGCCTCGACCGCGGCGACGACGCTGGAAAATTCAGCCAGCACGGCATCGCCCGCATAGTGGACGACGCGTCCACCCGCCGACTCAATCCCACCGGAAATCAGGTCGAGCCCTTCCGAGAGCTGTTTGTGGGTCCCGACCTCGTCCGCGCCCGTAAGCCGGCTATATCCCGCCACGTCGGCGTAAAGGATCGCGGTCAGTCTCCGTATGACGTTGCCTTCTGCAAGAGGTAAAGAACATTTCACAGCCGATCCACGTCTGGCGATGGCATGCCGACACCGCGGAACGGAGCGTTGACGCCCCGACCGGGGGAAGCGGCGATGGAACCGATTATTCTTTCAGATCTTTCATCGCTTCTATCGAAAAACCGACTTTGGCGGTATTGCCCTTCGTCAATATGAGCCGCGACGAGGATCTGGAGTTCTTTTGTGACGGGTTGACCGAAAGCCTCATCACCGATCTCTCCCGAGCCATTCGGATCGCGGTGGCGGCGCGAAATTCGAGCTTTGCCTATAAGAAGCAGACCGTCGATATCCGCGATGCCGCCGCGAAGCTTGGGGTGCGCTATTTGATCGAGGGCAGCGTGCAGGCCATGGGGTCGCGCATGCGCGTTAACGTGCAGCTGATCGATTCGACGTCCGGCGACCACATATGGGCGGATCGCTACGACCGTTCGACCGATGATTTGTTTGCCGCGCAGGATGAGTTGTGCCGCGCGATCGTCTTCGAAACGGATGCCAGCATATCTTTCGGCGCGGCCGCGCGGGTTCAAAACGAATATTCGAAAAGCGAGGACGCCTTGCGGCATGTCCGCCAGGCAATTCAAGGATTTTCCCAGCACGATCATCAAGGGTTTATCAAAGCCCTGAAGGAAGGTGACATCGCGACCTCAATCGATCCGGATTTTTTCATCGGCCCGATCTTTGCCGTGGCGGCTCGGGCGCAGTTGGTGCTGCATGGGTGGGCCACCGACAAGGATGTCCTTATCGAGGAAGCACTGAAAATCTGCGAGGAGACGCTCGCGCGAGCGCCGGATGCGGCGGGTATCTACTCCAACCGGGGTATGATCTATCTAGCGAACCACGAGTTCGATCGATCGATCGCGGAGGCGAAACACGGCGTAGATATGTCGCCGGATGTTGGCCCCGCGCGACACATCTATGCCCGCACATTGATCGCCAAGGGGCGGTTCGACGAAGCCTTTCGAGAGGCGATGACCGCGATCAAACTTCAACCGAACGTATTTCCGTATTTCGTGTTGAGTCTCGGATTCGCCTGCCTCATGCGCAATCAGACCGCGGACGCGGTTCTGACGTTGCAAAAATTTCGGGAGCTCGTGCCTCATGCCACCCAGGGGATTGCGATATTGGCGGCGGCGTTGAGCGCCGACAGTCGGCAGGACGACGCATCGAACGTCGCGGCGAGCGTAATGAAGATCGATCCGAATCTGACGATCGATGACGTGTTGCGGCCCTACCCGATGGAGCATCCGGTGCATAGCGAGAAGTTGGCGGCGCTTCTACGCGATGCGGGATTTCGGAACTAGGGTTCGACTGCCTTCTCCGGGGCGAATCGGGATCGACCCGACCGGCGGCGAGCTGCCTCTTGCCCCCGGATCGTGGACGGGGAAGGATGGCGTTTCCGGTACGACTTCGCGGAGACCGATAAATGACCGAACGCCTTCCCGGCGGCTGCCTTTGCGGCGCCATCCGTTACGAGATCGCACAGGCGGTCGAGAACGTCATCGCCTGCCACTGCACCGACTGTCAGAAGGCGGTCGGCGGCGGGGCCTCGCACAACTCGGTGGTGCGGACCGAGAACGTGACCTACACCGCGGGCACGCCGAAGGCCTACACCAAGGAGGTTTCGCCCGGGAAGACGCTGATCCGCTATTTCTGCGGCGAATGCGGCTCCCCGGTCTTCACCCAGCGCGAATACCTGCCGGAATTCATGGTTCTCAAGGTCGGCACCCTCGACGATCCCTCGTCGCTGAAGATGACGATGAACATCTGGACGCGAAGTGCCCGGCCCTGGATGCCGATCGACGAGACCCTCGAGAACTACGAGACCAACCGGCCGCTCTGAGGATCAGGCGGCCGCCCGGGTCCCGCCCAGATTGGCCAGGTTCTCCAGCGTCTGGGCGCAGGCATGCGCCGCCTCCGCCCCCTTCACCTTGAAGTGCTCGCGGAAGAAGTCGTGATGGGCCTCGTGCTCGTGGAACTGCTGGGGTGTCAGGACCAACGAGAGGACCGGCACCTCGACCTCAAGCTGAACCTGCATCAGGCCCCCGATGACCGCGTCGGCGACGAATTCGTGGCGATAGATGCCGCCGTCGACGATAAGGCCGGCGGTGACGATGGCCGCGAACCGGCCGCGCTTGGCCAAGAGCTTGGCCTGTAACGGGATTTCTAAACTGCCCGGTACGTCGAAGACCTCGATGCGGTCGCTCGAGACGCCGAGCTTCTCCATCTCGGCCACGAAGGCGATGCGGCCTTGGTCGACGATTTCCTTGTGCCAACCGGCTTGAATGTAGGCGATTTGTGTTTGTGGGCTCTGATTCATGGCGAACTCCTCTAGGAACGAAGGACCAGAATCAGGGCGTACGGGAAATAACACGAAACGCGCGCCCGACGCGGGCGCCTATCCGATCGTCTCCCGCTCTCTTCCATCCGGACTATCACCGTCGGCTTCGGAATCTCACCGAATCTGCTGTCCCCATCGACACCGCCGATGGGCGCTCGCGGGCTGATGCGACTTGGTGCAATTACCGCCGGTGGGGACTTTCACCCCGCCCCGAGAACGTCGGCCGCCGCCGACCATCGGCGACGACCCGATACCAAGTAGCGCCGCCTCGGCGGTTTTCCAGTAGGACCGAAACCCGTTGCCTCGCGAACAAGAATATGTGAGTTCCCTTGCCCGACGCCCGGCGGTAAGTTGCGCCGAATCATCCGTGACAGAGGTCCGATCATGCGAATCCGATCCTTTAAAATTCTCGCCTCGGTTCTGCTCGTGACCGCGGTTAGCGTCTTCCCGGCCGCCGGCCAGGCGGCGGGACCGGACGACGAAATCGGCTTCGGCGCAAAGGTCGGTGTCGCCGTACCGCATCCGCTGACACTGCGCGATCAGACCGGCAAGGCCCGCGAATTCGCCGATCTTACAGGCAAGCGCGGCCTCATCCTGCTGTTCACGCGCTCGCTCGATTGGTGACCCTACTGCATGGTTCAGGCGGTCGCCTGGACAAGGAAAGTCGATGACTTCACCGCCCTCGGGTATCGCGTTGCCACGATCAGCTATGACGGGGTGGGCGCCCTCTCGCGCTTTTCGAAACGGCGCAAATCGAAGCTGATCCATCTCGCCGATCCGCGGTCGGAGGCGATCCGGGCCTTCGGCGTCCTCAACCCGAACTATCCGCCGGGCAGTCCGGGTCACGGCGTCGCCGTGCCGATCGTCTTCGCGATCGGACCGGACGGCGTGATCACCCACCGGTTTTCGGTCGGGAACTACCAGGACCGACCGGATATCGGCCGAGTTATGGAGGTGCTGCGCGCCGGATTGGCCAAATAGGCTATATGATTCCGTTATCCAAGAGCGCGCTTATTTCTTCATCTGAAAAGCCGAGCTCCGACCCATAGATTTCTTCATTATGGGCGCCCAATGCGGCGCCCAGCCATTCGATGCCGCCCGGTGTTGCACTCATCCGGGGGACGACGTCCTGCATCGCGATCTCGCCGCCGGCGCGGGCATCGTCGATGAATTGGATGTTGCCGCGGAATTTGTATTGCGGATCCTCGAAGATCTCGTCGATGCCGTAGACCGACCCGCAGGGCACCTGTGCGGCCTCACATTCCCGCAGCAGGTCATCGCGGTCGAGGCCGCTGGACCAATGGGTCACCGCCGCGTCGACTTCGTTTCGCAGGCGATCCCGGGCCGGATAGGTGCCCCACTTCCCGTCGCCCGCGACCTCGGGCATGCCCATCAGGGCGGCCAGCCGTTCGAAGATCTTGTCGGACGTGCAGGCGACCGCGACCCAGCGACCGTCCTTGGTCGGATAATGGCTGTGCGGTACCGCGTTCTTCATCGCCGGGCCCATGCGCTGGCGAATGAACCCGTTTTGGTGATAGGCGCCGGGTAGCTCGTCGAGAAAGCGGAAGATCGGCTCGTAAAGGCCGATATCGATATATTGCCCCTCGCCGGTCGTCTCGCGCGCCCGAATCGCCGCAAGCGCGCCGAAGGCCCCGTAGAGTCCCGCCAGATAGTCCGGAATGGTCGGCGAGCCGGGCGTCGACGGCGGTCGGTCCGGGTCGCCGGCCAGGAAGGAGAGCCCGCCGAAGGCATTGGCGATCCGCCCGAAGCCGGGCCGATTCGCGTTCGGTCCGGTCTGGCCGTAGCCGGTGATCCGCACCATGACGAGGCGCGGGTTCACCGCCTGCAGCGTCTCCCAGCCGAGGCCCCAACCCTCGAGCGTGCCGGTCTGGAAATTCTCGACCAGGATATCGGCGGTTTCCACAAGCTTTTTCAGGATTTCGGCCCCTTCGGGCTTCCTGAGGTCGAGGGTAATTGCCTTCTTGTTGCGGCTTTCAGTCAACCAGACGATCGAATCGCCGGAGTCCGTGGCCGTACCGAACTTCCGCAAGGGGTCGCCGACATTGGGCAGTTCGACCTTGATCACCTCGGCGCCGAACTCCGCCAGCTGGGTGGCGCAAAAGGGTCCGGCGAGAAAGTTCGCGATGTCGAGAACCCGCAGCCCTTCAAGCGGCTTGATAGCGTCGGTCATGGCGGTCTCCTTCACTGATCATTCGGTGTCGCGTTCGATCGTAATATACCCCTCCGGTGCCCGCACGGCCGACCACCCGGGCGGCACCACCACCGTGGTGTCGGGTTCCTCGATTACTAGGGGGCCGGGCGTGGGGGTCGGCAGGTCGGCGCGCGTGAGAATGCGCGCCGTTTGCGTGCCGATCTCGGGACCGAAATAGACCTCGCGCGTTCCCGCGCCACCTTGTTCGGAAGCGATCCCATAAAGGGCGGCAAAATCGAGGCGGTCGGCCGACGCCGTCGCTCGGAGACGCAAGTTGACCAGCTCGACCGGGTCATCGGAGACATATCCATAGGACTGCCGATGCACTTCGGTGAAGGCGGCGGCTAGGACCGGCTTCGGGTCCTCGGTGCCGAAATCCCGGAAAGGCAAGGTGATCTCGGAAACCTGATAGCCGTATTTGAGATCGACCTGAAAGTCGATCCGCATGTCGGCCTGGTCGATCCCCTCACCGGCCAGTTCACGGACAGCCCGTGCTTCCAGCTCCTCGAAACCTCGCCGGATCTCCTCCGCTTCGAGCGAGTCCAGCGGGCGCGCAATGCTGCGGATGTAGTCATGGCGATAATCCGCGAGCAGCAGCCCCAACGCGCTAAAGAGCCCCGGATAGATGGGTACATGGACGGTGCCGATCGCCAGGCTGTCGGCGAGCGCAGCGGCATGGATCGGCCCGGCGCCCCCGAAGGGGATGAGCGCGAATTCCCGTGGATCGCGCCCGCGCTCGGTCGAGACCGCGCGAAGGGCGCGCATCATGGTGGCGTTGGCGACCTGGACGATGCCGTGGGCGGCGGGCAGCACCTCAAGGCCGAGCGGGGTCGCGATCTCGGCCTCGATCGCGGCCCACGCGGCCCCCCGATCGATCGACAGGGTCGCGTCGGCAATGGCGCCCGGATTCATATAGCCGAGCACGACATTGGCATCCGTCACCGTCGGTCGGTCGCCACCCCGGCCATAGCAGACCGGTCCCGGCTCAGCACCCGCGCTGACCGGCCCGACCCGAAGCGCGCCGCCGTCATCGATCCAGGCGATACTGCCGCCTCCCGCTCCGACTTCCGCGATATCGAGCCAAGGTACGCGAAGCGCATGACCGCCGCCGCCGAAGAGCTGCGTTGTCATGGTCGCCCCGCCGCCGACCTCGCCGCCCGGCTTCTCCAATGGCGTTCCGTCCTCGATCAGGCAGGCTTTCGCCGTGGTGCCGCCCATGTCGAAGCTCAACACCTTGGCGAAACCGTGCGCGTCGGCGAATTTCGCCGCCGCCAACACACCCGCTGCGGGCCCCGATTCGATCATATAGGCGGGCCGCCGCCGCGCCGCCGCCGCAGACATGATGCCGCCATTCGACTGCATGATGAGGAGCCGCTCGCTGAACGTCGCGAGATGGCCTTCGAGACGATCGAGATAGCGCCGCACGATCGGGATCAGAGAGGCGTTGATTACGGTTGTGCTGGTGCGCTCGTATTCGCGGATTTCGGGGTGAATTTCCGACGAAAGGCAGACCACCATCTCCGGCGCCATCTCGGCGATCAAGTCGCCCAAGACGGCCTCGTGGGCCGGGTTGAGATAGGCGTTCACGAGCGCCACTGTGATCGCCTCGACATCCGCGTCCAGCAGGCGCTCGATCTCGGACCTAGCGGCATCGAGATCGATTGGACGCTCGACCTCGCCGTCGCCGAGGATCCGTTCGTCGATCTCGCGCCTGAGGTGGCGCGGCACCAGCGGCGGCAATCGCTCCCAGGTGTTGTCGTAGATGTTGGGGCGCCGCTGTCCGCGCATCTCCAGCTCGTCGCGAAAACCCCGCGTCGCCAGCAGACCGGTCGCCGCCACCGTCCCCTCGATCACCGCGTTGGAGGCGATCGTGGTGCCGTGGACGAAGCCTTCGACCTTCGCCGCGGGGTCGGTCTCGCGGACGGTCCGCGCGATGTCCTCGCCGACCCGGTCGAGAAGCGAGAGCACCTTCGCCGTCGTCAGGCGGCCGTCATCGTCGATCACGATGACGTCCGTGAAGGTCCCGCCGATATCGAACCCGACCCGCATGCCCTAATCACCTGTCTCGCCGCGCCGCGCCGCGGTGGCCGGCCAGTCGATCTGCAAGGTTTCGGGGTCGAGAACGACACCGTAATCCGCCGCCGCCGCCGTGATCGAAAGTTTCTCGTCGCGAACGTCGTCCCGCACCCGTTCGGGATCGCGCTGGAGAGGGTCGCCATGTCCGCCCGCACCCGCAATCACGTGATGCAGTGCCTCGCCCGGTTCGACATCGAGATGATAATGCGCGCTTTTCGGCAGCTCGGTCGTCTCGTCGCCCGCGCGGAGTTCGTTGTTGGAGAGCCCGCCCGGCCCGCCGCCCGCCATGCCGTCGTTGGGGCGCACCAGCCGGTTGGTGCGGATCATCACCTTCCCCGGCCGGCGGAACCGCCAGGTCTTGTATATCGAGAGCGAGCCCCGATACCGGCCCGGCCCGCCGCTGTCCGGTACATAGCCGAAGCCATCGACGACGACGGGATATTCGCGCTCCATCAGCTCCGCCGGCACCGTGCCGTAGGACCCGAACGAGATGGGGGCGATCCCGTCGATGCCGTCCTGCCGGGGCCGCCCGCCCCAGCCGCCGAAAAAGATGTCCATCAGCGCGAATTCGCCGCCGTCGTCACGCCGGCCAGTGAAGTGCAGCACGTCGCCGCCTTCGCCCGGAATTGGCAGTTTCTCGGGCAGCGCCTGCGCCAGGACCCGGGCCAGCATATCCATCACCCGAAAGAACAGCGGCGCTCGGCCGCCCACCGCGGCCGGAAAGCGGGGGTTCACCAGCGAGCCCTCGGGTAGAATGATTTCGATCGGCCGCGCCAGCCCCTCGTTGATCAAGACATCGGGTCCGACGATCCCCTTGATCGCATCCAACACCGTGGCCTTGGTCATGCATTCCGGCAGATTGATGGCCCCCGCCGCCTGCGGTGCCGTCCCGGTGAGGTCGAAGACCAGCCGTTCGCCATCGGCCCGCATGGTCAGTTTCAGCGGAAAGGCGGTGCCCTCTGTTCCAAAGCCATCGTCCTCGAAGATGTCCTCGTGGAGATACTCACCGTGCGGTACCTCGGCCACCGCGCGGCGGGTCGCGCGTTCGGAATAATCGATCAGGTAGTCGACCGTGGCATCCAGCGTCTCCAGACCGTATTTTTCGAGCAGGTTCGCAAGCTCCTGCTCGCCCCGTCGGCAGCCGGCGATCTTGGCATCGAGATCGCCGAGCCATTCCTCGCCCATCCGCACATTGGCCAGGATGGTGTCGCGGAGCGGAAGGTTGAGCACGCCCGCCTCGTAGAGCTTGAGAATGGGAAGGCGAAGACCTTCCTCGAAGGTCTCGCCGCATTGACTGCTGAGGCCGCCCGGGAACCGCCCGCCGATATCGGTGTGATGGGAGTAGGAGACCGCGTAGGCGACCAGTTGCTCGCGCCAGAAAGCGGGAACGATGACGACCACGTCCGGCATGTGGGTGACGCCGGCATAGGGATCGTTCATCACGATGACGTCGCCCGGTCGGAAGCTGCCCTCGTACTTCGCCAAGAGACAGGCCATGGTGTCCATGAAGAAGGCGATCTGGAACGGGGCGGCGTAACCCTGGCCGATGACCCGGCCCTTGCCGTCGCAAAGCGCCGTCGCGAAATCGCCTGTCTTCACCATCGCCGAGCGGCCGGTCTTCCAGACGGCGATGGCCATCTCCTCGGTGATTGCGGCAAGCTCGTTCTTCACCACCTCGACCAGAATGGGATCGAAGCCGGGCGGATGCGTCGGCGTATCGTTCATGAAGCGCCTCGCTTCGCCCGCAAGGCGGTCGTCGCCGACCGGTCGAGACCGCCCGCGGCATCGATCACGACGCCATATTCGCGCGCCGCGTAGTCGGCGGTCAGCTTCTCGTCGAGCACGTCCTCGAGGACCGATTCCGGATCGCGCTCGAAGGGATCGCCGTAGCCGCCACCGCCGGGTTGGGTATGGGTCAGCGCTTCGCCCGGGGTCACGCGTTCATGGACGACCATCTCGCGGGCAAGCTCCCGGCCATCATCGGGATCGCGTTCGACGACGGCGCCGAACGCGGTGCCTTCACCCCCGCCTTCCAGGCCATAGGGCACGGATTTTACCCGGCAGTTCCGCAGCATCACCTGGCCGTCCCGCAGGAACCGCCATTTCCGGTAGACCGAGAGGGCGCCCCGGTATTTCCCGGCGCCGCCGGTATCGGGCACGAAGCCGAACCCCTCGAGGCGGACCGGGCATTCCTGTTCGATCATCTCGGCCGGCAGGCTGCGGGTGGCACCTCCCGCCGCCAGGGGCGTCACGCCCTCGATCCCGTCCATCGTCGGGCGGCCGCCCCAGCCGCTGGCATAGATATCGACCAGCAGCGGCGAAGCCGCTTCCTCCGCGCCGCCCGCATCCGGTGCGAAGACGATCAGGTTCATGCCGCCCTCGCCCGCCGCATAAACGCGCGACGGCACCGCTTCCGCCAGGGCCGCAAAGATCATATCGATGACCCGCCACATCATCATGCCGCGGGCGCCGACGGCGGCGGGAAACTCCGGGTTGAGCACGCTGCCCGGCGGGGCAACGACCTCGATCGGCGCCATCAGCCCCGCATTCGCCGGCGCGTCGGTCTCCAGGATCGAGCGCATGGCAACATAGACACAGGCCTTGGTGAGGTTGAAGGGCACATTAATGGCGCTCGCCACTTGGGGGTCGGTGCCGTCGAAATCGACCCTGACACCATCGCCCATGATCTCGAGCGCCAGGCGAAGCCGGACCCCTTCGCCGCCCAAGCCGTCATCCTCGAACAAATCCTCGCAGACATAGCGGCCGTCGGGAATGGGGGCGATGCAGGCCCGCATCGCCCGCTCGCTATAGCTTCGAAGTGCTGCGTTGCAGGTCTCGAAGACGGGGAGCGTATGACGTTCCAAAATATCGCGGATGCCAGCCGCGCCCTGCCGGCAGGCCGCAGCTTGCGCCTCGATATCGCCGAGGAGATCGTCCGGGGCCCGCACATTGGCGGCCAACAAGTCCAGCAACGACTGATTGACGACCCCCTTTTCGAACAGTTTGATTCCGGGGATGCGCACCCCTTCCTCGTAAAGCTCCGCACAGGCGACCCCCATGCCGCCCGGAAAGCGCCCGCCGATATCGGTGTGATGCGCCACGACAGTGGAGAATCCAACCAGCGCGTCGCGCCAGAAGATCGGCATGACCAGCAAGATGTCGGGGAAATGCGAAACGCCGCCATAGGGATCGTTCGAGGCGATAATGTCGCCGGGTGCCAAATCGTCGCCGTAGCGGTCCAACACCCAGGGCATGACCGCGGCGACGTAACCGAGGTGAATGCCGATGGTGAGGCCTTGGGCGATCAGCCGGCCTTCAGCGTCGGTCAGGGCGGTCGAAAAATCGGCGCCCTCTTTGGCGACCAAAGAGCGGGCAGTCCGCTGCATGGTGATGCCCATTTCCTCGGCGACGGCGGTCAGGTCGTTGCGCATGACCTCGATCAGGATCGGGTCGAAATCGGAAGTGCCGTCAACCACCATCGCCGGTCCTCTCTATCCGTCTCGCTCGGCGACCAAATTGCCGAGATCGTCGACGCGGCCGGTCCAGCCGGGCGGCACGACGATCGTGGTGTCGAATTCCTCGACGATGAACGGCCCCGCGATACGGCCCCGCGCGCGAAGGGAGGCGCGGGTCAGAAGAGCCGCTTCATATGTGCCTGCTTGCGGACCGAAATAGGCGGAGCGCGTACCTTCCTGGAGTTCGGCGCTGGCTTCGGCCTCGAAATGCCGGCCGAGATCCGTGAAATCGAGGCTCCGCGCCGGCGCCGTCACCTTCAGGCGAAGGCTGACGAGTCCCACCGGGTCCTCGGGGCGCTGATACCCGTAGGTGCGTTCGTGTTCGGCATGAAACGCCGCCAACAACCGTTCCGGCAGTTCGGCGGCCGCGGCGTCGGGGACCGGGATCGTCAGTTCGGAACTTTGCCGGGCATAACGAAGATCGACGGCGTAGTCGAATTTCGCCGCCGGATCTTCGACCTCCGTCCGGCCGCGCTCGCCGAGCCCATCGAGCAAAACCCGTAACTCCGCGCCGTCGAAATCGCCAAGCTCGCCCGTGACACTTTGAACGAAGTCATGGCGCGCATCCGCCATCAACAGCCCCATTGCGCTGAACAATCCCGGAAAGAGCGGCACGTAAACCCGCTTGATGCCGAGCCCGCCCGCCATCTCCATGGCATGGATGGCCCCCGATCCGCCAAAGGCGATCAGGGTGAAATCACGGGGATCGCGGCCGCGCTCGGTGGTTACCGCGCGAATGGCCCGGCTCATCGTCGCATTGGCGACCCGGTGCACGCCGTGGGCCGCATCGAGCGGCGTTAGGCCCAGCGGGTCGGCCAGGTCCCGCGCGACGGCCGTCGCCGCGGCCTTACCGTCGATCGGTACCGAGCCGCCGGCGATGGCTTCGGGGTTCATGTAGCCGAGCACCACATTGGCATCGGTGATCGTGGGCGCCACATCGCCCCGCCCATAGCAGGCGGGACCGGGCTCGGCACCCGCACTCTTCGGGCCGACCCGAAGCGCACCCCCTTCATCGACCCAGGCGAGCGAGCCGCCGCCGGCGCCCACCTCGGCGATATCGTAGGCCGGCACCCGCACCGCATAGCCCGCACCCCGGCTCAACCGGCCGGCGATGTTGATCCCGGCACCGACCTCGCCTTCGGCGGTCTCGAGTGGCCTGCCGTTCTCGATCAGGCATGCCTTAGCGGTGGTGCCGCCCATGTCGAAGGCGACGACGCGCTCCAACCCCGCCGCCCGGGCCAGGCTCGCCCCCGCCAGCACGCCCGCCGCCGGTCCGGATTCGATCATGTGTACGGGGCGCCGCCGGGTCTGCGTCGTGTTCATCACCCCGCCGTTCGATTGCATGATCCGAAGCGGCGGGGAAAAGCGCGACAGCTGATCCTCGAGCTGATCGAGATAACGTCCCACGACCGGCATTAAATAAGCGTTGAGGGCGGTCGTGGACATGCGCTCGTATTCCCGGACCTCTGGCAATACCTCGGAAGACGTGCTGACCGCCGCCTTCGGCAGACGGGCGCGAATTTTTTCGGCGACCGCGCGCTCATGGGCGTCGTTGGCATAGGCGTGCAGGAAAACGACGGCGACCGCCTCGACGCTCTGGTCCGCCAGGCGTTCGATCGCGGCGTCGACGGCCGCCAGATCGAGCGGCGTCTCGACCGCCCCCGTCACGGTCAGACGTTCGGCCACTTCGAGCCGGCGGCGGCGTGGAACAAGCGGCGGAATGCGTACCCAAAAGACATCGTAAATGCTCGGCCGGGCGAGGCGGCGAATCTCCAGCTCGTCGCGGAATCCCTGGGTCGTGATCAGGCCGGTGACGGCGCCCGCACCTTCGAGGACCGCATTAGAGGCCACCGTCGTGCCGTGGACGATCGCGACGACCTCCCCGGCGGCATCCGCCCGGGCCTCATCGATACAGCGGCCGACATCGGCGCCGACCGATTCCGGCAGCGTCAGAATCTTGGCGGTGAAGAACCCGCCCCTTTCGTCCGCCACGATGACGTCGGTAAAGGTGCCGCCAATATCGAATGCGACCCGTAACCCCGCTTCCACGCCGTCTTCCTTGCCCTGCTGTCGCCGAAGAGGGATTTATGCCTGGAGGTCGTCAGGTCGACGGGTGTTTGCCTCGCCTTGATCTCGCCTCCGAAGCCCGCTAAGCAATGCGCCCGCGCGAAGTCGACGAAGGTCCAAGGGGAGCCGAAGACCGTGCCGAAACGCTACCTGAACAAAATCCTGAACGCTCGCGTCTATGACGTGGCCCGGGAGACGCCGCTGGATGAGGCGCCGACGCTCTCGGAACGGCTCGGCAATCGCGTCCTCATCAAGCGGGAGGACCTGCAGCCGGTCCACTCGTTCAAGCTCCGCGGTGCCTACAACAAGATGATCCAATTGTCGCCGGCGGACCGAAAACGGGGCGTGATCGCCGCCTCCGCGGGCAATCATGCCCAGGGCGTGGCCCTGGCGGCCAATCGCCTCGGCATCAAGGCGACCATCGTGATGCCGCGGACGACGCCTGAGATAAAAATCGACGCGACGGCGAAGTGGGGCGCCAAGATCGTCCTCCACGGCGACGATTATCAAGAGGCCCTCGGCCGCGCCATGGAATTGGTCGAGAAGAAGCGCCTGACTTTCGTCCACCCTTATGACGATCCCGACGTGATCGCCGGCCAAGGCACCGTGGGTATGGAAATCCTGCGCCAGATCACCGGCGATGTGCATGCGATCTTCATTCCGGTCGGCGGCGGCGGCTTGCTCTCGGGCGTTGCGGCCTATGTGAAGACGGTCCGGCCCGAGATCAAAATCATCGGCGTGGAACCGGCCGATGCGGCCTCGCTCACCCGGTCGATCGAGCGGAAACGCCGGGTCAATCTCGACCAAGTCGGCATCTTCGCCGACGGTGTCGCGGTCCGTCAGGTCGGCAAGGAGACCTTTCGCCTTGCCCGCAAACTGGTCGACGAGATGGTGCTGGCCTCGGTTGATGAGATTTGTGCGGCGGTCAAGGACCTGTTCGACGACACCCGCGCCATCGCTGAACCTGCCGGCGCCCTGGCGACCGCGGGGCTGAAGATCTACGCCGCCAAGAAGCGCCTGAAGGGCAAGACGCTAGTCGCGATCAACAGCGGCGCCAATGTCAATTTCGACCGCCTTCGCCATATCTCGGAGCGCGCCGAACTGGGCGAGCAGCGAGAGGCCCTGTTTGCGGTGACGATCCCGGAGCGTGTCGGGAGCTTCCGCAGGTTTTGCCGCATTCTTGGCAAACGCTCGGTGACCGAGTTCAACTACCGCTATTCCGACAAGGCGGAGGCGCAGATCTTCCTCGGCGTGCGGATCGGCGACCAAAAGGAAAAGAACACGCTCTTAGCGACATTGCGCCGGAACGGATATCCGGTGACCGATCTCACCGACAATGACACCGCGAAACTTCACATCCGCCATATGGTGGGCGGCCGGCCACCCGATATCGAGGACGAGCGAATCTATCGTTTCGAGTTTCCGGAGCGGCCGGGTGCCTTGATGAATTTCCTCGATCACATGGGTGCCCGCTGGAACATTAGTCTGTTCCACTATCGCAACCACGGCTCTGCCTTCGGGCGCGTCCTTTGCGGCATTCAGGTGCCGGCCGCCGACATGAAGGCCTTCGACGCCTTCCTCGAGACCCTCGGCTATAACCACTGGCACGAGACCACGAACCCGGTCTATCGCACCTTCCTCAACTGACCCGATAAAGGGTGCCCGGCACCCCACGCCGCGAAATTCCGATCCGCCGAATTAAGCGAACCGATAATCGTTCCGGCCGGATTGCTTGACCCGGTACATGACTTCGTCGGCGGCTCGGGTCAGGGCGTCGCGGTCTTCCGCATCGTCCGGGTAGACCGCGATGCCGATACTGGCGCCCACTCCGCAGGCATGCCCCTCGAAGGCGATCGGTGATTTCAGGGATTTCAAGATGCCTTGCGCCACCGTCTCGATGTCTGCCCGCTTTTCGATGTTCTCAAGAACGACAACGAATTCGTCACCGCCGATACGTGCCGCAAAATCGGTCTTGCGTATTGTCCCGAGAAGGCGCTGGGCAATCGATTTCAAGACATGGTCGCCGGCCTCATGACCCAAGCGATCGTTGACCGGCTTGAAGTTGTCGAGGTCGATATACATGAGCGCCGCGAGCTGGTCGCCCCGGGAGGCGCGGCTCAGGGCCCTCTCCAATCGCTCGGTGAAGGCGTATCTATTTGGCAATTCGGTCAGTGCGTCGTGAAGGGCGAGGAAGCGAATGCGTTCTTCCTGTCGCTTCTTCAGGGTGATATCGCGGATGATGCCGATGAAGGATGGATGGTCATCCTTGTCGGCCTGTTCAGAGACCGTGATTTCCGCCGGGAAAACTTCGCCGTCGGCCCGAACGCATTCGAACTCATTCAGTCTGCCGATGAATTTGGCGTCGCCGCTCGCGAAATAATTATGCAAATATTGGTCATGTCGATCGCGGTGCGGCGCCGGCATGAGGAGAGAGATGTTCTTGCCGATCGCCTCGGCGCGCCGGTGTTGGAAGATTTTCTCCGCGGCTTCGTTGAAATCCGTGATCTGGCCGAATTGATCGATCGATATGACGGCCTGGTCGACGGCGTTGAGGACCGCATTCAACCGTTGCTCTCGCCACCGTGCCGATTCGGAAGCGTTGATGAATCTCGATATATCGCGGCATTCGATCAGATAATGAATGTCGGCCTCGCCGACGAAGTTCTCATAGCGTGAGACGTAGAGAATTATATCGATCAGTTTGCCGTCGACCGCCATTAGCTTCAAAGGCACGCCTTCGAGTTCCGCAACGAAGACATCCAATCCTTCCGCCATCAGGTCGGCGAAGTCCGGATCGACGAAATCGGTAACCGATCGTCCGATGACGTTCTCGGCATGGTTGGCATGCAGCAATTGGGTGCCGGCGGTGTTGAGATGGCGGACGATGCCGTTGCCGTCGCAAAGCAGGATCGCGGCGTGAAGCCTCTCGAATGTCGCGGTAATGCCCTGTGATTGGCAGGTCATCATTCCGTGGCCTATTCTCGGTGAATCCTCAACCAACTCCAAGCCGGCGCCCTATCGTGACGATTGACATATTCGATTAGCCCGCATTGTCCAACGCCGAACAAATCAGTCGGGCAATCGAGCCCGAAAACGCCGAGACCAAGTTAATCGAACAATCGTGAAATCTTTCTTAATGCCTGGCGCGTTCGGCGGTTGGGCGAGCGCGTCACCGGCCGGCGTTGCGGATCGGTGTTCCCAGCCTATTGTCTTTGCCAGCCAAAACGGGAGGGAAACAAAATGGATTGGACCGAACGCCGCGATCGATTTCGCGCCTTGATCGAAGGGGACGAATGCGTTCATCCGGGCTCCGTCTATGACGCCATGTCGGCGCGGATCGCCGAGGATCTCGGATTCGAGGTCGGTATGTTCGCGGGCTCGGTCGGCTCGCTTTCGGTTCTGGGTGCCCCCGATCATATCGTGTTGACCCTGACCGAATTCGCCACCCAGGCGCACCGGATCTGCCGCGCCGGCAATCTCGCCCTTTTGGTCGACGCGGATCACGGCTACGGCAACGCCCTCAACGTGATGCGAACGGTCCAGGAACTGGAGACGGCGGGCATCTCTGCACTCTCGATCGAGGACACCGAGTTGCCACAACCCTACGGCGCGCTCGGCAAGCCGCGCATGCTGTCGCTCGAGGAGGGTGTGGGCAAGATGAAGGGCGCCATTGCCGGCCGCCAGGACCCTCGTCTCGTCATCGCGGGACGGACAAGCGCCTTGCAGATCGAGGGCGTGGAGGATTGTATTAGCCGGGTGAAGGCCTACGAAAAGGCCGGCGTCGACATGATCTTCCTTGCCGGGATCAACAACACCGATGAATTGGAGGCGGTTGCGGCCGAAATTAGACTGCCGATCATCACCGGCGGTGGCGGCAAGGGCTTCGAGGACAAGGCCTACCTCGCGAAACACAAGGTGCGGATCGCCTTGCAGACCCACAAACCGATCATGGCGGCGGTACGCGCGACCTACGAAACCCTGAAAGCGCTTCGTGAGGGAACACCGCCCGGCGACATCGACTATTTCGCCTCGCCCGAGTTGATGAAACAGGTCACCCGCGCCGCCGATTACGAGCGCTGGATGCAGGATTTCCTGGGCGGCGAATAGGGGGCTATCATGGACATCATCGCCAATCCGCTGACCGCCGATGCCTTCGCCCCCTACGGCGAAGTCATCGCGATCGATCCGGTGGGGCGGGCGGGCCGGAACGATTTCGCCGCCCGGATGGACAATCGTCGAGGGGATGCGGAACTCAACATATCGATCTCGCGTCACGTTCCGATCGAGCTCCCGCTCACCGTCGAGCGGATGGAGATCCACCCGCACTCCTCGCAAGCCTTTATACCGATGGAGATCTCGCGCTTTCTGGTGCTGGTATGTCCGACCGATCCGGCGGGGGATCCCGATCTCGCGCGAATGATGGCGTTCGTCGGCGCGCGCGACCAAGGCATCTGCTATCGGCCCGACGTCTGGCATCATCCCTTTGGCGTGCTCGATGCGCCGTCCCAATGCACGGTGTTGCGCTTTGACATGCGTAACGAGGAGGATACGGTCTGGTTCGAGGCGACGGATGGTCCACGGATCGTCGGCCCGGCCGAAAGCTGACCAACGCACCGGGGCGGCGGGCTTATTTGAAGCCAATCGCAAAAATGGTATATTGTCGGCCAGCTTCGGGGATATTCCGGTGCCGATCCCAGGATCTCGCGTGTTTGTGTCCGTGCACTGAAACGAAATCCATCGAAACGATTAGATGCGAGACGATTGCCTGACGCCGAGCGTCGGCAGCGATCCGCGACGGCGTTTAAGAAGGCAGGTGCCCCATGGCCCAATCCATATTCGAACGCAACGGTGGTTTCGCGGCGGTGAGCCGGGTGGTCTCGGCTTTCTACGAGCAGGTGCTCGATTCACCGACCCTCGGCCCCTATTTCGAAGAAGTCGATATGCGCCGCCAGATCGATCACCAGACGAAATTCATCGCCAGCATCATGGGCGGGCCGGCCAGCTATTCCAACGACCAGCTGGCGCGCACGCACAAGGTTTTATCCATCAGCGATGCGGATTTTTACGAGGTGACGGATCTCCTGAAGGAGGCGTTGGAAGACGCGGATTTTTCCGAATCCGATATTTCCGAGGTCTATTCCGAACTGGTGAAGCGCAAGAACCATATCGTTTCGGACGGATAGGACGTTGGGAACGGGATTCGAACTCGGAGCAGGAAATGTCGGACGCGTTTGATTTCAAGGAAATGGTCCAATCGCTCGATATCGGCGTCGCCATCGTCGATCTTGAGCGTTGGGAGGTTCTGTTCGAGAACGCGTGTTTTTTCAATTGGTTCCCACCCGCGGAAGCCGAGTCTCTCGACAAACGGATCGACGGGTTCAAATCCGACCGCGCTCGCCAACGGATTCAAGATCGGGGCAAGTTTACCTTCGAGACCGAGACCCGCTCGGAATCGCGGCCGATCCCCTTGCGGATTTCGATGCATATGGTGGCGGATAGCGAACCGGCGCGTGTTCGGGTGGAATGCGTCAACGCATCGAAGGAGAAGGAATCTCAATACATGCTCGATTCCTACTCCAAGCTGGCCGAGAAAAACGCCCGCGATCTGGAACGGGAGAAGGAACGGGTCGAGCGTCTGCTGCTCAACCTGATGCCGAAGTCGGTCTATGAGGAGCTGAAGGATTTCGGCACCACGACCCCGCGTCGCTTCGACGATTGCTCGATTCTGATGCTCGATTTCGTGCGTTTTACCAACATGACGATCTCGCAAGATCCGAGTGCCCTGGTTTCCGAACTCAACGATATCTTCTCCGCCTTCGACCGGATCGTCGATATGTTCGGCTGCGAGCGGCTGCGGACGATCGGCGATTCCTATATGGCGGTCTCCGGCCTGCCCGAGGCCCTTCCCGAGCATGCGGAGAACATCGCCAAGGTGGCGCTCCGAATGCGGCGCTATCTTGAGAAACGGAATGAGGCCCATCCAGAGCAATGGCGCTGTCGCATCGGCATTAATTCCGGGTCCGTGATCGGCTCCTTGGTCGGTGTTCAGAAATATGTTTACGACCTGTTCGGGCCCGGGGTGAACCTGGCGGCGCGCATGGAAAGCATGTCGGAACCGATGCGCATCACGCTTTGCGAGGATATGCATCGCCTGATCGAGGATTCGTTTGTGTTCTCCGAGCGCGGCGAGTTCGACGTCAAGGGCTTCGGTAAGAAGTCGCTTTATTATCTAGAGGGCGAGCAGGACGCTCGGTTCTAGCGGCCATCTGGACATCGGGTGTGGGCGAATTACCGTCGATATTCCGGGTAACTCGGGGCCGGTGAGGGGTCATGGCGAACGAGCTTCAATTCGGCATTCAAACCAACGGTATCAGGCATGCCGAAGCCGACGGCATGCCCGACATCGACACCCGGTTCCGCATGGTGAAGGAGGCCGGCCTTCACGACTATGTCGACAAGACGCCGGACCCGCATGAAATCGAGGAATTTCGCCGAGCCAGCGAGACCTACGATCTGCCGGTCCGCGCCAGCGGCTGGTACTACACCTTGGGCGCCGACGAGGCCTTGTTCGAAAACAATATCGCGGTCGCGCGCGATCTCGGCTCTCTTGTGCACAACACGCAGATTTTGACGATGCATGCCGACGGCCGGCCGGTCACCGATACGGAAGTCGTCCAAACCTATCTCCGCTTCGCCGAGATCGGCGACAAGGCGGGTGTGACACCCTGTTTCGAGGTTCACGTCAACATGTGGTCGGAGGATTTCCGCCGCGTCGCCAAGGTCGGCCGCGCGGTCGAGGCGCGAGGTGCGGCGTTCAACATGACCCTCGACCACAGCCACGTCATCTTCAAGATCGACAACCCCTTGGAACAGGAAATCGGCGATATCCGCGGCGACGTGGAGGCCGGCCGGTTGATCCTCGATCCCTACAAGCCGGGCAATGTCTGCGACGAATGGATCGAGGCGGGTTGGGTTCGTCATTGTCATGCGCGCGCCGCCATTCCCAACAACCCGAAGAACATCGACGCGAAGAACGAGAACGGTGCGCCGGGCCGCGGCATCCAGTATCCCTTCAAACCGCCGGGCCCCGGCGAATATCACGCGGAATGGGACGAAGCGGCGCTGGAGCCCTGGAAGGAAGTGGTGCGGAAACTGATGCGCTTCCATGCGCGGGATCCAAAGAGCACGCTCGGCCAGATCTCCACCGAGTTCATCCCCGGCTTCGATTACGGCGAAGGCTGCAAGTATTCGCTCTTCGAGCAGAGCCTCGCCTGCACGGGTTGGATGCGCGACACCTGGGCCGAGATCAGTGCTGAGGCAACGCAATGACACGCCTCGCCGGCAATGTCGCGATCATTACCGGCGGCGCTTCGGGATTCGGTCTTGCGACGGGGCGCGTCTTCGCGCGCGAGGGCGCCAAGGTCGTCCTGACCGACCGGAACGAGGCCGGTGGTGCCGACGCGGCGCGCGAGATCGGCAATGCAGCGAGTTTTCTGGCGCATGACGTGACGTCGGAGGACGATTGGAGGCGGGTTGTCGCCGAGACGCACGACCTGCACGGCCGGCTGGACATTCTGATGAACAACGCCGGGGTGTTCGGCAGCGGTGCCGCCCAGACGATCGAGGACATCAGTCTCGAGGAATGGAGATTCGTCAACGAGGTCAACAGCGACGGCGTCTTTCTCGGCTGCCGCGCGGTGATCGAGGCGATGCGCGATTCAGGCGGCGGTTCGATCATCAACATCTCATCCACCGCCGGCTTCCGTGCCAGCCCGCATATCGTCGCCTATGGCGCCAGCAAGGGGGCCGTCCGCCAGCTCACCAAATCGGTGGCCGCCCATTGCGGGCGGAACGGCTATGACATCCGCTGCAATTCGATCCATCCCGGCATGGTCCGCACGCCGCTCGGCGAGGACGTGCTGCGGATCAAGGACGATCTCGAAACCGCGGCCGCGAAGCGCACCGAGAGCGTGCCCCTCGGCCGGCTCGGCGAGCCCGAGGATATCGCCAACGCCGCTCTCTTCCTCGCTTCCGATGAAAGCCGCTATATCACCGGCACCGAACTCGTCATTGACGGCGGGATGCTGAGCGGCGGATGACCAGAAAGGACGTTCCATGAAATTCGGTATTTTCTACGAGCTGCAGCTGCCCCGGCCTTGGGGCGAGGACGACGAGCGGCAACTCTTCAACAATGCGCTCGATCAGATGGAGCTGGCCGATCGGCTCGGCTTCGATTTCGCCTGGGAGGTCGAGCATCATTTTCTCGAAGAGTATTCGCACTGTCCGTCGCCGGAAGTGTTCCTGGGGGCGGCGAGCCAGCGTACCAAGAACATCCGCCTCGGCCACGGCATCATCCAGCTCACCACCAACCATCCCGCGCGCGTTGCTGAACGGGTCGCGACACTCGATCTTCTCAGCAATGGCCGGGTCGAGTTCGGCATGGGCGAGGGGGCGAGCATCACCGAGCTCGGCCCCTTCGATTGCCCGCTGGAGGATAAGCGCGAGATCTGGGAGGACGCGGTCCGCGCCGTCATCCCGATGTTCAAGGAGGGCGGCTTCGAATATGACGGCCCTCATTTCAAGTTCCCGCTGCGCAATGTGCTGCCGAAACCGGTGCAGAAACCGCATCCGCCGCTTTGGGTCGCCTGCTCGCAGCTGCCGACGATCGAAATGGCCGGTCGGCGCGGCATGGGGGCGCTCGGCTTCCAATTCGTCAGCGGTAATGCGGCGCATGCCTGGGTGCACGCCTATTACAACGCCTTCACGAAACACCAGGAACGGCTGACCGACTATGTCCCCAACCCGAACATCGCGCTGGTCAGCTATTTCATGTGCGCCGAGACCGACGAAGAGGCACGGCGCCGGGCCGACGGCATTCCGTTCTTCCAATTCGCGCTGAAATATTACAGCGCCGAGCGTCTCGGCGAAGCGCGCGACCGGCCGCCGCCGGGAACGGTCGATCTTTGGGGCGAGTACGAGAAGTGGAAACACGCCAACCCCGAGGGGCATGCCCGCGCCATCTCAGGCGGCTTGATCGGCTCGCCTCAGACGATCCGAGAACGATTGCGGAAATATTCCACCTCTCATGTCGATCAGATCATTCTCCTGAACCAGGCCGGCAAGAACACGCATGAGCATATCTGCGAAAGCCTGGAGCTGTTCGCGAATGAGGTGATGCCGGAATTCCAAGCGGACGAACCCGCCCAACAAGAATGGAAACAAGGGGTCCTCAGCGGCGACACCGAACTCGAGGTCCTGGACACGGCGCCCTACATGAATCGGTTCAGCGAAAACTCGGTCCAGTTGGACCCGGTGAAGTCGGCCGCGTCGGGCGATTGATGTAATTTGCCGTCCGCTACGCGGTCGGCAAGGTCAGACGGATGATGTCACCCACCGACTCCGCCCCATCCAGGCCGGCGATCGCCTCGACCAATCGGTCGTATTGGTCGGGTGTGATCGGCAAGCCGGGGATGAAGCGGCGGATGATTTCCGCATTCTTGGCGAAATCCCACATCAGCTCGCGGCCGTCGTATTCGCTGGTAAAGCGTCGACCGTCCTTGAGCTCGATCGTCATTCGCGGCGCGAAGCAGCCGCGGCCGACGGCCCCGATGATTTCGATCCGGGATTGAAGATCGGCGATTTTGGCCGAGAGTTGGTCGTCGGCGGCCGCGCCCGCATCGCTGGAATGTTCGATATTGCTTTCCAAAACCGGATAGTCGCCGTTGGCCAGCGTATAGGCGAGCATGAAGTCGGTCCGGCCGAAGCCGCTGCCGTCGGCGGCGGTTGCCTGCGGGAAGCGGGGCGAAGGATATAGCCGTTCCAGATAGTTCATCTCCAGCGTGACCTTCGCGATATCCTCGGCCTTCATGGCATGCTCCGCCGCCATCTCGTGGCCGAGCCAGACCACGGGCTGGTTGAAGCCGGGCGTGGGATAGATCTTGAATTTGACGTCCAGGACCTCCCAGCGTTCGCCGAGGTCGGCGACGATTTCGCCAAGATCGGCCTTGAGCGGGCCGGTGAAGGCATAGGTCAAGTCGCCGTTGCTGCTTCCCGTGAAGGCGTTATAGAAACCGCCGGCCCCCTCGAGCGCGGTCGGTGCCCCTTGAAAGCCCTGGGCCGCAAGGCTGGCCGCCCAGGTCCCGCTTCGCGCCGCTTGCGCCTCGGCGAAATGGGAATCGCGGGCCCCCGTTCTCTGCCCCTCGATCAGGCTGCCGGCGAAGCTGGCGGCGAGGGCGATGGCGTTCGTGGTTGCTTCGGCATCCAATCCCTGAAGCTTGGCAATGGTGGCGGCGCAGCCGAGGATGCCGAAGACCGGGCTGGCGCGAAATCCGTTCGCCGGCGTCGATGGGATGAAATCCCGGGCACAGCGGCATTGCACCTCGTAGCCCGCGACGATCGCGGTCAGAAGGTCCCGGCCGCTCCGACCCTCGCCTTCGGCCGTGGCCAGGCCCGCCGGAATGATCAGGACGCCTGGATGGGTCAGCATATGATACGAGTCGCACTGGTTGTTTATGGCCACGGCGACCGCGTTCGCGAAGACGGCGCCTACACGGGTCGCCCGCGACCCGTCGACCCAAAGCGTCGCCCCCTGGCCCGGCCCGACCGCGCGCGATCCCAGGCTTTCTTCGCGGAGAACCGATTCCTTGGCGGCTTGGACCGTCCGGTCGCCGATCGAGGCCATGGCGACGGTCAACGCGTGGTTCACCAGTGCCTTCGACTTGTCGACCACCGTCGGCGGCAGATCGTCGAAGTCGAGCCCGGCCACGAATTTCCCCAATTGCACGGCGAGCGGCGTTTTAGACATGATCGTTCCTCCCGATGCCTTGGAGCCTCGTATCGATGATTCTATCCCCGCCCGTGCGGCTGTTGGAAATCGATCTCCGGGCCGGCGGGGACGATGCGGGTCGGGTTGACCGCTTCGATGGTGTAGTAGCCGGCCTTCATCTGCATCAGATCGATGGTGTCGGCGATGCCCGGCATCTGATAGAGCTCGAGCGTGTAGCCTCAGAGATTGGGATAGTCTTGGATTCGGCGAAGGTTGCATTTGAAATTGCCGTGATAGGCGAGATCGAACCGCAGCAGGGTCGGGAACAACCGCCAATCGGCTTCGGTCAGGGAATCGCCCAAGAGATAACGCGTTTCCCCCAATTTCGTATCGAGCCAATCGAGTGTCTCGAAAAGGGGGCCGATGGCTTCGTCGTAGGCAGCTTGGCTGGACGCGAATCCGGCGCGATAGACCCCATTGTTGACGGTGCGATAGATGCGGTCGTTCAGGACGTCGATCTCGTCCCGAAGCGCCGTCGGGTAATAGTCCGGACCCGTGGCACCGACCCCGTCGAAAGCCGCGTTGAACATGCGGATAAGCTCCGAGGATTCGTTGTTGACGATGGTCCCGGTCTCCCGGTCCCAGAGTGTCGGCACCGTAACCCGGCCGGAATATTCGGGTTCCGCCTTGGTGTAGATCTCATGGAGGTGGGTGGCGTCGTTGACGTAGTCGGGGATCAACCCGTCGCCGTCGCGGAAATGCCAGCCCTGGGGATGCTTCACCGCATCGGCGACCGAAATGGAGACAATGTCCTCCAACCCCTTTAGCTTGCGGAAGATCAAGGTCCGATGGGCCCAGGGGCAGGAATTCGCCGTATAGAGATGATAGCGCCCGGCCTCCGCCTTGAAGCCGCCTTTGCCGGTGGGTCCGGGGCCGCCATTGGCGGTGATCCAATTGCGGAAGGTCGACTTGAAGCGTTCGAACCGGCCGGCGGATTTCTCGGTGTCGTACCAATCCTCGTGCCAGACACCATCGACCAATAAACCCATGCTCCGCCCTCGATTTTATTGAACCGGCACCAAACATTGTCATGGGGGAGTTCGAAAACATCAAACCATTTGCATATGACGGCGAATGCCGAGGAAGCTAGTCTAGGTTGAAACCCAGGGGAGTTGTCGAATGAGCGCGTCGCGCCAGTTGCGTCTCGGAGCCTTCATGCGGCCGGTAAGTATCCATACCGGGGCCTGGCGCTATCCGGGCGCCTTTCCCGATGCGAACTTCAATTTCGCGCATATCAAGCGCTTCGCGCAGACCTTGGAGCGGGGCTGCTTCGACGCCTTCTTCATGGCCGATCACTTGGCCCTCCTCAACATGCCGATGGAGGCGCTGATGCGAAGCGCCACCGTGACCTCCTTCGAGCCGATGACCCTGCTGCCGGCCCTCGCCGCGGTGACCGAGCGTCTGGGCCTGATCGCGACCGGCTCGACCACCTATGACGCGCCCTATCACGTGGCCCGCCGGTTCGCGTCCCTCGACCATATCAGCGGCGGCCGGGCAGCTTGGAACGTCGTGACCACCTCGAATCCCGATGCCTCGATGAACTTCGGCATCGACGACCAAATGGATCATGCCGAGCGCTATCGCCGGGCTCGCGAGTTCCTTGATGTGGTTACCGGGCTCTGGGACAGCTGGGCCGACGATGCCTTCATCCGCGACGTCGAGAGCGGTATATATTTCGACCCCGAAAGGCTGCATGTGCTTGACCACAAGGGGAAATATCTCTCCGCTCGAGGCCCGCTGAATATCGGCCGGCCGGTTCAGGGCTGGCCGGTAATCGTGCAGGCGGGTGCTTCCGATGCGGGCCGCCAGCTTGCCGCCGAGACGGCCGAGGCGGTTTTCGCCTCGCATCGCGGTCTCGCCGAAGGCCAGGCCTTCTATGCCGATGTGAAAGGTCGGATGAAGAAGGCGGGCCGGAACCCGGACCATATGAAGATCCTGCCGGGCTGCCTCGTCGTGGTTGGCGAAACGGTGGCGGAGGCCAAGGAGAAGCGCGCCCGGCTCGACAGCCTGGTCCATTACGACAGCGCCGTCGCCTCGCTCTCGATCGCCCTCGGTGTCGACGCTTCGAAATTCGATCCCGACGGCCCGCTGCCCGAGATTCCCGACACCAATACGAGCAAGAGCGGACGCGAGCGGGCGATCCACCTCGCCGATCGGGAGAACCTGAACGTCCGGCAACTCGCCCAGCGGCTCGGTGGCTTCTCCGGCCTTGCCATGGTCGGAACACCCGAAACCATCGCCGACGAGATGGAACAATGGCTGCTGGAAGAGGGATCCGACGGTTTCAACATCATGTTCCCCTACCTGCCCGAAGGCCTCGAAGATTTCGTCGACCGGGTGGTGCCGGAATTGCAGCGGCGCGGCCTCTTCCGCCGCGAATACGAAGGCAAGACGCTGCGTGAGAACCTCGGCCTCCCGCGCCCCGAGAACCAGTTCTTTCCGGAAGCTTGAGGCGGCGCTTCCGTGTCGATCGCCCAGCCCGCCGCGCGTTTGAGCCTGCACGACCAGGCGACCGTCTTCCTGGTCGGTGTCGGGCACGGGGTGACGCATTGGCTGAAGATGGCGGTCTTCATCCTGCTGCCGGCCGTTCGCGAGGATTTCGGGCTCAGCTACGCGGATATCGGGCTCTTCGGGACGGTCTATTACGTCGGCGGTGCCCTCACCAACGCCACCTGCGGGCCGCTGGCGGACCTGACCGGCCGGCGGGAGTTGTTCCAGGTCCTGGCGATCGTCGTCCTGATCGTCGCCGTCGCCGGCATCGGCGTGACCGAGACTTATTGGGTGTTTTGCGCCATGGCGGTGCTGATCGCGGCATCGAACAGTCTCTGGCATCCGGCCGCCATTCCCTATCTCGCAAATCGTTACGACCGGCACCGGGGGTATGTTCTCTCCATCCACAGTCTCTTTTCGAATATTGGCGATAGCGTGGCGCCGGCGATT
The DNA here is from genome assembly GCA_964408805.1 of uncultured Rhodospirillaceae bacterium. Classification (GTDB taxonomy): domain Bacteria; phylum Pseudomonadota; class Alphaproteobacteria; order UBA8366; family UBA8366; genus CAYPAV01. The sequence goes on from CAYPAV010000011.1 coordinate 84,946, forward strand.
GTGGGCGCCATGGTCTCCGGCTGGTTCCTGATCGAGTTTACATGGCGGGAGACGGTGCTCCTCAACACGCTGCCGGCGGTTCTCATCCTGTCGCTTCTGTTCATTTTCCTGCTCCGCCGTAATGGCAATGGCGCACATCCGCCCGAGACGGGGATGTCCCTCCGCCGGTACATGGAGGGGCTCCGGTCTCAGCTCCGGTCTCGCGTAGTGGTCGGGCTCGCGGTCGTCGCCGGTCTTCGCAGTACCGCGCAAGGGGGGCTCCGGCTCTTCCTGCCGCTTTATCTGACCGACGCGATGGGCCTGCCGATCGCGGTGGCGGGGGTTGGGCTTATGGCGCTCAACATCGGCGGCATGGTGGCGGCGGTTCCCGCTGGCGTGATTTCCGACCGTTATGGCCGGCGGCCGATCACCATGCTGGCCTTGGGGCTCTCCTCGGTGTTGATCGTGGGTCTGACGGTGCTGGAGAACGAGTTGGCGCTGGTCATCGGCATCAGTCTGGTGGGCTTTTCCATTCTGGCGCTCCGCCCGGTCCTAATCAGCTGGATGATGGATGTGATGCCGAGCGAAATGCGCGGCACCGGAACCTATCTGATGCACGCGACGCAAAGCCTTTTCAACACCGCCGCTCCGGCGCTCGCGGGATTGATCGCCAGTGTCTATGGCCTGGCCGCGGTGTTCTATTTCTTTGCCGCGATGCTGCTTCTGGCCAATGTCGTTGCCTTCCTGCTGCCCAAGGAAACGCCGCGGATCGGGTGATGACTTCGATCCGGATTGCCCTAATTTGCCTTGGGTCCGGCGGTGTCCGCCGTCGATCGGCATCTTCCAACATCAGACGGGAACGACCATGACAAGTACACTCGACGGGATCGTCGTTCTCGATCTGAGCACCGGACCCGCCGCCGCCTTCGCCACCATGTTTCTCGGCGATCACGGCGCGCGGGTCATTCGCGTGATCGATCCCTCGACCCCGGCGATCCGCGAGGGCGGCTATGTCGTCTGGGATCGCGGCAAGGAATGCGTCGCGCTCGATTTGACCCTGGCCGCGAAGGATGGGGAAGATCAGGCTGCCACGTTCCGCCGTCTCGTCGCGGGAGCCGATGTGCTGGTCGAGGATTTCGCACCCGGTTCGGGCCATCAGACTTTGGTCGACCGGGATCGGTTGCGGGAAATAAACCCGCGTCTGGTCAGCTGCTCGATCACCGGTTACGGGAAATCGGGGCCACTGAAGGACGAGCCGCCGATCGACGAACTCGTGCTGGCGCGGATGGGGGTCCTCGGCGGGATGCCCGGGTTCCGGCCCGCCCCCGTCCATGTCGTCCATCCGCTGCCAAGCGTCGGCGCGGCGATCTTCGCCAACCTCGGCATCGCCGCGTCGCTGCTGGCACGCGAGTCGACCGGCCGCGGCCGCGCCGTCGAGACCTCGATGATGGCGGGCGCGTTGCTCTTTCATCCCAAGGTGCTCGGCGAGAACCTGGAACCCCACGTCTTCCAGACCCACCCTTCCGGAAGCGCCCCCTTTTACAGCGTCTATGAATGCGGCGACGGGAGTTGGGTGCAGCTCGGCTGTGTTCATGTTCGCTTCATCGCCAAGGCAGCGGAGCTGATGGGGATCGGAGATGTGATCGCGGAGCCGCGTTTCGACAACGGCCGCGGCGGTCCAAACCCCGACGACGTTACCGAATTGCGGGATGTGCTGACTCATGTCCTCAAGACCAAGCCCTATGCCGAATGGGCGACGATGTTCGAGGCCGCCGACGTGCCCTTTGCGCCCTCGCAGATGATCGAGGAGGGCATGAAGGACCCGCAGGTGGCCCATAACGAGATGGTGGTAACACTTGAGGACCCGGCCCTGGGACCGGTCGCGCAGATGGGGGTGCCGATCCATTTCAGCGAGACGCCGGGCAAGGTCGGCGGTCCGCGCGCGGATGGCGCCGGTGCGGCACCCGACCTCCCGGCGGTATCGGGAGAGGGCGATACCGCGACCCCGCCCGCCGCCGATCCGCCGCCGCTCGACGGGTTCCGCGTCTTGGAGATCACCAATCTCATCGCCGGACCGACGGGCGGGCGGTTGCTGGCCGATCTCGGCGCGGACGTGATCAAGCTTGAGCCGCTCGGCGGTGATCTCTCGCGGCCGATCGGGCGAACGTATTTCTACAACATCAATTTCAACAAGCGGTCGGTCTCGGTCGACACCGGCACGGATGCGGGCAAGAAAATCGTCCAGCGGATCGCGGCCACCGCCGACGCGCTGCTGGCCAATCTCCGCCCGCACGCGACCGAACGCATGGGCATCGGCCCGGAGATCAATCCCAACCTCATTGAAACCCATGTCACGGGGTACGGCTGGACCGGCCCCTATGCGCACCGGCCGGGGATCGATCCCCTGGCCCAGGCGCTGCTGGGTCTCGAACGCGCACAGGGCGGCCCCGACAACCCGCCGGTCTTCCCCGCGCAACTGGCGCCGACCGATTACACGACCGGTGCCATGGCGGCTCTGGGGACGGTCCTCGCCCTTTATCAACGAACCCGTGCCGGCACGGTGCAGCGGGTGGACAGCAATCTCTTGAACGGGGGCGTGGTGTTGAGCTCGGCCTGGTTCTCGCGCCATGCGGGCCGGCCCGAGCGGCCGCTCGCCGACAAGGAACAATATGGCCTCGGCCCCTTTCATCGCCTCTATCGCTTGCGCGACGGCTGGATTTACGTGGTGGCCGCGGCGGCGACGGAACGCCGCGCGCTTTGCAATGTTGCCGGTGTCCCCGAAGCGGATACCGACACGACCGGGCCGGCCCGGCATCCGAATGAAACGCCGCTGGCACAAGCCCTGGCCGCCGCCTTCGCCGAGCGCGTGCTCGGAGAGACGCTGGCGGCGCTGAAACAGGCGGGCGTGCCGGCCGCCGAGGCGCAGTCCGGTGACAGCGAGTTTTTCCTGGAGGATCCCCATGCGCTGATGAACGACATGGTGGCGACCCGCCGGCATTCGATCGCCGGCGCGCTCCGCGTTGCTTGGCAATACATCCGTTTTAGCCATACCGAACTCACGGCGGGCCGTCCGACGCCGCTGCTCGGCGAGCATACGGACGAGGTTCTGCGCGAGGTCGGCTACGGGAACGAGGCGATAGAGACTCTCCACAACGAGGGCATCGTGAAGCGGGAGACGGGGTAAGTGGGTTCCCGTGATGGGGATAACCGCAAGCCAGACGGCCCCTTCCGTGGGAGGCTGATCCGGTCCGGCGGGTGGCGATTTTTCTACGGTTGGGTGGTGTTGGCGGTCGCCGCACTCGGCATCTTCGTCAGCGGTGCGGGACAGTCGCATATCTTTAGCGTCTTTATCGGGCCGATCGGGGGAGATCTTGATCTCTCAGGGGCCTCCATTGCCTCCGCCTATGGATTTGCGACTTTGGCCGCCGCGATGATCCTGCCGCGCATCGGGCGGCTGGTCGATCGTTACGGTGCGCGGCGTGTCCTGCTGGGAACGACGGGGCTCCTTGGCCTCTCCTGCATCGCCTTCGGCGCGGTCGACGGATTGGTTTGGCTGACCTTCGGCTTCGCGGCGCTCCGTCTGCTGGGTCAGGGTGCGTTGATGCTTTGTTGCGCCAATCTCGTCTCGCAATGGTTTGGTTTGAGGCGGGGTTTCGCGCTCAGCTTAATGGCGCTCGGGTTTTCGGTGTCGATGGCGGTGCATCCGCCGACCTCGCAATGGTTAATCGACTTGGTTGGCTGGCGCGATGCCTGGATGTGGATCGGATTCTCGACCTGGGTCCTGCTGGTGCCGCCGGCATTGCTGCTTGTCGTCGATCGGCCCGAGGATATCGGTCTTCGGCCCGACGGTATCGCCGCCGGTGAAACCAGGGATGCCGAGCCGTTAAATACGGATGGCAGCCGTCGGCCCAGGGCCGACTTCACCTTACGCCAGGCACTCTCGACGCCGACCTTCTATATCGTCGCGGCGGGGTTGTTCATGCTGTCGATGTTGGTGACCGCATTGCATTTCTTCCAAATCTCGATCTTGGCCTCGCATGGATTGAGCCCACATTTTGCCACTCTGGTGTTCCCCGTCTCCGCGGTCTCCATGATAATCGCCATGCCCTTGGTGGGCTACGTGCTCGACCGCTGTCGCACCGAGCGCGTGTTCTCGGCGGCCCTTGGGGTGATGGTCGTTTCGCTGACCAGCGCCGCGCTGGTCGAGAATACCTGGACCGCCGTCGTCTATGCCGTTGTCTTCGGACTCAATAATGCGATGACGATGACCTTCATGGCCTTCATGTGGCCCCGCTATTTCGGCCGGCGGCATCTCGGGAGCATCCAGGGGGTGGGACAGATGATCGGTGTCGTCGGCGCATCCTTGGGGCCGCTGCCGCTCGGCCTCGCTCAGGACAAGTTCGGTGCCTACGATCCGATGCTGTTCGGCCTGGCGCTGATTCCTGCCTGTTGGGCCGTGGTGGTTCTCTTTCTGCGCGAGCCTGTCCGACCGGAAACCTAACCTCCCAGGTAATCCCTGATCGACAGCGATAGCGTGACCACCCCGATGGCGGCGAGCGACAGCAAGGCGGCATTCCGAAAATACTGATGGCCACGGTGGGAGAAAAAGCGCGCCCCGGCCCAGGTGGCGCCGAGATAGATCGGCACCAGTATCAGGCTCGCGACAACGACGCCTTTCGTGAACAGACCGTGATACCAGAGCGCCGGGATCGCGCAGAGGGCGAGGGCCGTCACCGCCCCGATCACGTTCGCGCGCTGCCGTTCCGCCGTGCCGGGGCGCGATAGGGCCAAGGCGACTGCCGGCGGTCCGCCCACTCCGGACGACCCCTGTACCAGTCCCGCGAAGATGCCGGCGAGTATCAGCAGACCCGGCCCGGGGGGTCCGCCCAGCCGCCAACCGCGATGCAGCATGGCCACCATGGCAAGGACGAAGATCGCGATCGCGATCTTCATGACGGCGGGCTCCACCGAGACCAGGACCCAGGTGCCGAAGGGGGCGGCGACGAAACTGGTGATGCCGAAGGGCAGGACGAACCCCCGCTCAGAATGGCGAATCGCGGCCGGCAGGAGCTGCGCCGTCGTCGGCAATCCGGAAAGGCTCGCGATCGCGACGGCGGCCAGTGGGCCGAGCACAACGTTGAGCACCAGGACGATGACCAGGGAGGCGCCGAAACCGACGAATCCCCGCAGGAACCCCGCGAACAACATGGCGGCGGCCACCACCGCAAGCTCCATCGTAGAGACGGGCCCGATCAAGGCGAAAAAGGCGTCGATCATTGGTCTTGAGGGAGTCTAACCACGCCGGATCGAATTTATTCCGCCGCTTCCTGGCCGCCGGACACCACCTCGATCATTTCCGGCCCCGCCGCCATGTCCAACTCGGCCAGCTTTTCGAAGACCGAGCGGCGGCGCGTGACTTCGGCTTGGGCGCTCCGGACCAAGTCGTGGTAGTGCTGGGCGTTGCCGCGTTCCAGCTTGGCGAAGCGGTTCTCGTTCCGGAAATAGTCGAGCAGCGGAATGGATGCCGGTTTCGAATCGAGTTGCATCGGCTTCTTGCCCTGCTCGATCAATCTCGGGTCATAGCGGTAGAGCAGCCAGTAGCCGCTATCGACGGCCAGTTTCATCTGGCCGAGTGAATCGCCGAGATCATAGCCGTGCTCGATGCAAGGCGCGTTCGCGATGATCAGGGACGGCCCGTCATAGGCCGCGGCTTCCTGGATTGCCCGGGTCAACTGCGAATCGCTGGCGCCGAAGGCGACCGAGGCGACATAGACATGGCCGTAGGAAATCGCCATCAGCCCCAAATCCTTCTTCGGCACCGATTTACCGCCGGTGACGAACTTGGCCGAGGCGCCCATCGGCGTCGCCTTCGATTGCTGGCCGCCGGTGTTGGAATAGACCTCGGTGTCCATCACCAGGATGTTCACATTGGCGCCCGCCGCCATCACGTGATCGAGCCCGGCCGAGCCGATATCGTAGGCCCAGCCGTCGCCCCCGATGATCCAGACGACCTTGTCGACCAGATAGTCGGCGAACTGCTCCATCTCGCGCGCGGCCGGCTGGTCGAATTCCTTGAGCCAGTCGCGAAGGGCCTCGACGCGGTGTCGCTGAGCTTCGATTTCGGTATCGTTGGATTGCGGAGCGTCCAGCAGTTCGGCCACGAAGTCCGCATCGAGCGCGCCGCCAAGATCGTCCTTTAGCTGCCGCAGCAGATCGCGCGCGTGCTCGACGTGCTTGTCGACGGCGAGCCGGAACCCGAGGCCGAACTCGGCGTTGTCCTCGAACAGCGAATTGGCCCAGGCCGGGCCCCGGCCCTCGCGGTTGGTCGTATAGGGGGTGGCCGGCAGATTGCCGCCGAAAATGGACGAGCAGCCGGTCGCATTGGCGATCAAGGAACGGTCGCCGTAAAGCTGCGTGATCATCTTGATGTAAGGCGTCTCGCCGCAGCCCGAACAGGCGCCTGAAAACTCGAACAGGGGTTCGGCGAACTGGGTCATCTTGACGTTCGGGCGAAGCTTCGTGCGGTCCGCTTCCGGCAGGGTCAGGAAGAAATCCCACGAATCCCGTTCTTGATCCACGAGGTCGCGCTGCGGCCGCATCTCCAACGACAGGCGCTCCGGGTTGGCCTTGTCCCGGCCCGGGCACACCTTGACGCAGAGCGTACAGCCCGTGCAGTCCTCGGGCGCCACCTGGACGGTGTAAACGGCCTCGCCGAATTCCTTGCCCTTGTAGTCCATCGACAAAAATTCCGCGGGCGCTCCCTCGAGGGCAGCCGGTTCGTATGCTTTGACCCGGATCGCCGCATGCGGGCAGACGAGTGCGCATTTATTGCACTGAATGCAAAGCTCGGGAATCCAGGCCGGAATCTCCGGCGCGAGGTTGCGTTTTTCCCACTTCGTTGTACCCATCGGCCAGGTGCCGTCGACCGGGAGCGCGCTGACCGGCAGCAGATCGCCCTTGCCCGCGAGCATCATGCCGGTCACCTGTTTGACGAAATCGGGCGCATGGTCCGGCACCGGGGGCGCGATATCGATCTTCGAGGTGACCTCCGCCGGAACCGGCATTTCCTCCAAATGGTCGAGTGCGGAATCCACCGCGGCGAAATTCATCTCGACGATCCTTCCGCCCTTCTCGCCATAGGATTTTTCGATCGCGTCCTTGATCGCGGCGATCGCGTCGGCCCTCGGCATGATTTCCGAAATGGCGAAGAAGCAGGTCTGCATGACAGTGTTGATCCGCCGGCCCATCCCGGCCTCCTCGGCGACCCGCTTGGCGTCGATCACATAGACCTTGATATCCTTCTCGATGATCTCCTCTTGGATCTCCTTCGGCAGGCGATCCCAGGTGCCATCCGCGCCATAGGGCGAGTTCAACAGGAAGGTGGCGCCGTGCCCGGCATTCTCGAGGACATCGACCTTGCCGATAAAGTTCCATTGATGGCAGGCGACGAAACCCGCCTCCTGGATCAGATAGGCGGACTGGATCGGCGTCGGGCTGAAACGGAGATGCGAGGTCGTCGTCGAGCCGGCCTTTTTCGAATCGTAGACGAAATAGCCCTGGGCATATTCGCCGGTGGCCTCGGAGATGATCTTGATCGAGTTCTTGTTGGCGCCGACCGTGCCGTCGGATCCCAGACCGTAGAACATCGCGCGCTTTACATCGCTTCGGTCCAGTTGGAAGCTCTTGTCCTCGTCCAGCGAAAGGCGCGTCACATCGTCGAGAATGCCAACGGTGAAGTTCGGTTTGGGCGCCGGTTCGTCGAGCTCGTCGAAGATCGCCTTGACCATTTGCGGCGTGAATTCCTTCGACGACAGGCCGTAGCGCCCGCCGATCACGACCGGGTCCGGCATGCCCTTGCGCAACCCGGCCGCCTTGGCCTGGGCAAGGGCGGTCACGACGTCGGTGTAAAGCGGTTCGCCGAGCGAGCCGTGTTCCTTGGTGCGGTCGAGGACGGCGATGGCCTTGACCGTCGGCGGCAGGGCCTCGGCGAAATTGCGCAGCGAGAAGGGGCGGAACAAACGGACCTTCAGGACGCCGAGCTTGCCGCCCGACCCGTTCATCCGGTCATTCAGGAAGCTCAGCGTCTCATGCGCGGTCTCGCCGGAAGAGCCAAGCGTCACGATGACCTTTTCGGCATCCGGCGCGCCGCAATAATCAAACAGCTTATATTGCCGGCCGGTCAATTCGGCGAACCGGTCCATCTCGTCCTGCACGATGTCGGGGCAGGCGTCGTAATAGGGATTGCGGGCTTCCTGCATCTGGAAAAACGTGTCGGGGTTCTGCGACGAACCGCGGAGCACCGGATCGTCCGGCGTCAGGGCGCGGTTCCGGTGACCGGCGACCAGGTCGGGCGTCAGCATTGCCGCTAGATGTTCGTCGCTCAATTCCACCAACCGGTCGATCTGGTGGGAGGTCCGGAACCCGTCGAAGAAATGGATGAACGGCACCCGCGCCTTCAAGGTCGCCGACTGGCCGATACAGGCCAGGTCCTGGGCTTCCTGGGCCGACCCGGAACACAGCATCGCCATGCCGGTCTGGCGGCAGGCCATGACGTCGGAATGATCGCCGAAAATGGAGAGCGCATGGGTGGCGACAGTGCGCGCCGAGACATGCATGCAGAACGACGTCAGCTCGCCGGCGATCTTGTAGAGGTTCGGAATCATCAACAGGAGGCCTTGGGAGGCCGTGAAGGTCGTCGATAGGGCGCCGCTCTGAAGGGCGCCGTGCACCGTGCCGATGGCACCGGCCTCGGACTGCATTTCGACGACGTCGGGAACCATGCCCCAGATGTTCTTGCGTTCGCGAACCGACCATTCCTCGGCCAGTTCTCCCATTACCGCGGAGGGCGTGATCGGATAGATCGCAATCACCTCGTTCGAGCGATAGGCGACCGAGGCCACCGCTTCGTTGCCATCCACTGTAATGATCTTCGGTTCCGACATGTCTCTCCCTTTTGGTGTGAGATTTCGCTTGTTTTTGCTTGTGGGGCGCGTTCGACCGATTCACCCTAATATTAGACCGATTCGCCGAATTTGCCGAGTCCGGGGCCTCTGATCTCTCAGGATCGTGATTTTGCCGCGTCGGATGGACGGAAATTCCGCCCCCTATTCCGGCAGGCCCGCCTCGCGGAGGGCGTCGACCAGAATGTCGATGTTTTCGGCGGCCCGGGAGAATGCTTGGGTTGTCTTTTCGCGCATGTCGGCCACCGAGGCTTCTGGCTGGTGCCTCAGGAGTTCGTCAATTGCGGCGACCGCTTCGTCCCGTCGACCGAGCTTGATGAGCGAAGCCGCCAGAAATTGAAGGTTGCCAGGTCGCGGGTTTGGAAGACTGGAGGCGCGCTGCGCACATTCGAACGCTTCATGATAACGACCGGTTTGAAACAGCAAGATCGATTTTACCGAAAAAAACCCTCCAGCGAACGCATCGCGGGGACTGAGACGTATCGCGCGATCCAATTGATCGATCGCGCTATCGCAACGCCCCGCTTTCCCGAGCACGAATCCGAGAAGGTAATTCGCCATCTCGGAATTGGGATTGAGGGAAACCGCTTCCTCGGCCTTTGAAATCGCGACCTCATGCTGATCGAGAAAGCTGTACACACGGCTCTCGGTCATAAGGCAAGTTGGATTCCTTGGTTCCAAGGCGCTTGCCAAGCGCATCTTCTCATGCGCCTGGCTCAAGAGTTCGCTATCGTTCCTCTCATAATGTATTAGCAAGCGAATTCGGGAATCGGCCGCTAGTGCAAACGCCGGGGCAAAGGTTGGATCCCGCCTGCTGATCTCGTCGAACTGCTCGATCGCGGAGTCCAACGCCTCTCTCGTTGTCACATAATATGCCGCCAGACCGCGCTGATAGCGGCCCCAGACATCCAAGCTCTCGGGCGGCTTTCGCTGGGCGAGGGCGCGTTCTGCCTCGTCGATCTCGGGCGCGATGGCCGCCACGATCGCTTCCGTGATCTCGTCCTGGACCGCGAAGATATCGTCGAGGTCGCGGTCGTACCGATCGGCCCAGATGTGTCCGCCGGTCGTGGCGTCGATGAGCTGCGCCGTGATCCGGACCTTGTTGCCGGCTTTCCGGACGCTGCCTTCCATCACGTAGCGGACGCCGAAAGCCTTCGCGACCTCCGCAATCTCCACCGCGCGCCCCTTGAAGGTGAAGGTCGAGTTGCGGGCGATGACGAACAGCCAGCGGAAATGCGAGAGACCGGTGATGATGTCCTCGGTCATCCCGTCGGCGAAGAATTCCTGCTCGGTGTCGCCGCTCAGATTGTCGAAGGGCAGCACCGCGATTGACGGGATATCCGGCAATGCCGGTGGCTCCTCGATCGCGTCGATCGCGTCGACAAGTGTTCGGTAAGCCCGGACGGGTTCCGCGATATTCTTGACATCCTGCGGCCCCATATCTTGGAAACCGACATCGAGCTTGCCTTTGACCTGCTCGAACACCGCGCCAGAAACACAGACTCCGCCGGGGTCGGCCAAGCTTTCAAGGCGGGCCGCGACATTGACACCATCGCCATAGATGTCATCCCGGTCGACGATGACCTCGCCCAAGTTGACGCCGATACGGAATTGCAGGCGCGCCTCGGCGGGTGTGTCTGCATGCGCCTCCGCGAGCGCTTTTTGAACGCCGACTGCCGTTTCCACGGCCGCCACGACGCTCGCAAACTCGGCCAGCACCGCGTCGCCTGCGTAATGCACCACCCGCCCGCCGGTCTCTTCGATGCGGCCGGCGATCAAGTCGAGCCCGGCCGAGAGCTGACGATGCGTGCCCACCTCGTCGGCGCCCGTCAGGCGGCTATATCCCGCCACATCGGCGTAGAGGATCGCGGTCAGTTTCCGCGTGACGGCGCCATCAGACATCGGATGTCTCCGGCAGGCCCGCCTCGCGGAGGCCTTCGACCAGACGCGCCATGGCCTCCGGTCCCGCGAACGGGTTCTCTCGATATTTGGCGCATGACATTTCCGGTGCATGCGCCAAAAGGTCATCGAGGGCGGTTCGCGCCTCTTCCTCGCGCCCGAGCTTGCTCAACACGGCGGTCAAAACGGAATGAGTCATAGTTCGCGGATTAGGACCTAGGCGCGCGCGTTGCACCCATTCGAAAGCCTCTTCGTAGCGCTCGAGATCGAATAGTGCGACGGCCCGAATGGTCATCATCCCGGTGAGAAATATGTCGCGTGGACTGAGTCGCATCGCGTGATCGATATGTGGAATGACGTCCACCGAGCGTCCCGCGAACGAGAGGGCCCAGCCGAGGAAGTGGTGCGACATGGCGTCGTTGGGATTAAGGCCGATCGCCTCTTCGATCTTCGATATCGCGACATCATGAAGGCCGAACATGCTGTGCACCCGTCCGTCGGTCCAAAGGCAAGTCGGGTCCTTGGGGTCCAACGTTAGTCCCTTATGCGCCTTTTCTCGCGCCTGGTTCAGGAGCTCACTTCGGCTGTCGGGCATAAAATGCAGCGCGTAACGGGCGCGCGCATTGGCCGTCATCGCGAAGGCAGGCGCAAATGTCGGGTCGATTTCGTTCACTCTGTCGAACTGCTCGATCGCCGATTTGAAGCCCTCCTCGGTAGACGCGTGATAGGCCGCAAGGCCGCGCTGATAGATGTCCCAGGCCTCCAGGCTGTCCGGCGGCTTGCGCTCCGCGCGCTTCCGCTCCACGTCATCGATTTCCGGTGCAATCGCCGCGACGATCGCTTCGGTAACCTCGTCCTGGACCGCGAAGATGTCAGCCATTTCACGGTCGTAGCGTTCCGCCCAAAGATGGTTGCCCGTCTCCGCGTCGATCAACTGTCCGGTTATCCGTATTCGCTCACCGCCCCGCCGGACACTTCCTTCCAGGATGTAGCGGACGCCCAAGTCGCGGGCGACCTCTCGCACATCGGGCGACGTGCCTTTGTAGGCAAAGGTCGAATTGCGGGCGATCACGAACAGGGCGCGAAAGCGGGAGAGCCCGGTGATAATATCCTCGGTTATTCCGTCGGCGAAATACGCCTGCTCCGGGTCGCCGGAAAGGTTATCGAAGGGCAGAACGGCGATCGAGGGTTTGTCCGTTACCGGCTTCGGCCCGGCCCCCAGCGTCTCGGTCACCGGCGATGCGGCCGCCGGCGCGGCGCCCTCGGGCGTTACTTTGTAGGTTCGCACCGGCTCGGCGATGTTCTTGACCGCTTGCGGCCCCATATCCTGGAAACCGATCTCAAGCTTGCCTTTGACCTGATCGAACACCGCGCCCGAAACACAGACCCCGCCGGGATCGGCCAAACTTTCCAGCCGGGCCGCGACATTGACCCCGTCGCCGTAGATGTCGTCCCGGTCGACGATGACCTCGCCCAAATTGACGCCGATGCGGAATTGCAGGCGCGCTTCGGCGGGCGTATCCGCATGCTCCTCCGCGAGCGCCTTTTGGGCACCGACCGCCGTCTCCACGGCCGCCACCACGCTCGCGAATTCGGCCAGGACCGCATCGCCCGCATAATGCACCACCCGCCCGCCAGTCTCCTCGATCGCGCCCGAGATCAGGTCGAGCCCGGCCGACAGCTGCCGGTGCGTCCCGACCTCGTTGGCGCCCGTCAGCCGGCTGTATCCCGCGACGTCGGCGTAAAGGATCGCGGTCAACTTGCGGATGATGGAGTCGTCGGACATCCCCTCCCCCATGGACGTATCGACAGCCAACTTAGCCTATGTCACGCCGGACACAAACGAAGGTCAGTCCCGATACTCGAACCAGAACGCGTCGTCCCGGCGAACTAGGCGGCCGACCGACGGCAGCGGGAAATGGGCGGTCAGGATGTCGGTCGCGGTCTCGGCGTGTTGCTCCAGGAAGCGGCGGCGGGTGGCGGCGGATTCGATTTTGTCGAGATCGACCGAGGGGCTGAGGTCCGGGTGGAGGCATTGCAGTGGGCTGTGGATCAAATCGCCCGACATCGCACCCCGGACGCCATTGGAGGCGATGTTGACGGCGACGTGCCCCGCCGTGTGGCCGGTCGTCGCCTCGAGCCAAATCTCGTCGTTGAGGGCGAAATCCATACCGACGATCTCGGCCTGTCCCGCCTCGACGATCGGGGCCACGCTTTCGCGGAAGACGATGCTGTTATGTTCGGCGCTGGCGTCGAATTCGGGCTTGGCGAAGACGTATTTTGCATTCGGGAAAGTCGGCACCCAGCGGCCGTCCTCAAGTCGCGTGTTCCAGCCCACATGGTCGACATGGAGGTGGGTGCAAAAGACGTAGTCGATATCGGCGGGCGAGACACCGGCGGCGGCGAGGTTCCTTGTATAGGTGTCGTCGTCCCGATTATTCCATTCCGGCACCCATTTGAACTTCTTGCCGCAGCCGACACAGGTGTCGATCAGGATGGTGTGATGGGACGTCCGAAGGAGATAGGACTGGATCGGGATCACCAGCCGGTCGGTCTTCGGCTCCAACCCGCCGGGGGTCAGCCAGTCCCTATGCGGAGCCAACATCTCCTCCGTCAAATCGTCGAAGAAATCCATGATCGGATCGAAAGACGCGACCTGTTCCAGGATCGACGTCACCTCGATGTCGCCCAACGCCCATTTATTCATGACCTGCTCCCTCGAAACGTTTGCGCCCCAATAAAGCTAGCGCTGTGAACCGCCGGGCACAGATTTATGTCTTTCCTGGCATCCAACAGCGGAAACGAGGCGGACCCCATGACCGGAGAACCCATTGGCATTATCGGCGTCGGCATGATCGCCACACCGATGGTCGAGAACCTGCAACAGGCCGGGGTCGAGCTGATCCTGCACGATATCGAGCCGGAACACATCGCCCCCTTCGTCGAAAAGGGCGCCGCCGCCGCCGCCAGCCCGCGCGAGGTTGCCGACCAGGCGCGGATCGTTTTCGTCAGCCTGCCGCTGCCGGGCGTGGTGCGCGACGTGGCGTTGGGGCCGGATGGGATCATCGAGGGCGCCAAGGTCGAGATTTATGTCGATCTCTCGACCACCGGCGCCCTGATGGCGGCCGAGGTCGCGGTGGGTCTCGAGGCCGAGGACATCCAATGCCTCGACTGTCCCGTCAGCGGCGGGTTGAAGGGCTCGCGGGAGGGCACCCTCTCACTGATGATCTCGGGGCCCGAGGCGGCAGCCGAGGCAGCCGCCCCCTATCTTGATATCATCGGCAACCGTTTCTATATCGGCCCCGAGCGGGGGCTGGGTCAGACCATGAAGTGCTGCAACAATTTTATTACCGCAGCGACCACCATGGCGCTCGCGGAAGCGCTGGTGGTCGGCGCCAAGGCCGGACTCGACGGCAATCGGATGCTCGACATTCTGAACGCCTCGACCGCAAGGAGCAGGGTAACGGAAGAGAAAATGCCGGACCTGATCAACAAGGGGGTATTTCAAGGGATGGCGTCCCGCCTCATCCACAAGGACATCTCGCTCTTCGTTCAGGAGAGCGAGAGTTACGGGTTGCCGGCCTGGATGGGGAACACCGTAAAAAGCTACCTCGCCTTCGCCCTCGCCAACGGCCTGGCGGAGAAACCGTCCTCGCTGATGATTGGTTTTCTGGAGAAATGGGCAGGGGTGCAGGTGCGGAAGAAAGTGCCGTAAGAGCCTGGCCCTACCCCATCATTGCCTTCAATGCGTCGCCGACACCGGTCGGTGTGTCCAGCACAGTGGCGTCGGCGGCTTCGAGTGCCGATCGCTTCGAGGCGTAGCTGCCCTTGTCGCCGAGCACGATGGCGCCGGCATGGCCCATGCGCTTGCCGGGCGGCGAGGCCGCGCCCGCGATGAAGGCGACGATGGGTTTGGTCATACCCTTGGCGTAGTCCGCCGCTTCCTCCTCCATCGAGCCGCCGATCTCGCCGACGATGACGATCGCCTCGGTCTTGGGGTCGTTATCGAGGTCGACCAGCGCATCCCTTGTCGTGGTGCCGATGACGGGATCGCCGCCGATGCCGATGAAGGCCGACATGCCGAGCCCGGCTTCGACCAGCTTGAGGCAAATGAGCGTACCGAGGCTGCCGCTCCGCGACACCACGCCGATATTGCCGGCCTGGAAGATCGTCGGATTGAAAGCCGGCATAAAACCGACGAAATTCTCGCCAGGCGTTGCCAGTCCCGCCGTGTTGGGGCCGATCACCCGGGTGCCCGCCTCATCGGCGGCGGCAAGGAAGTACATCACGTCCTGGACCGGCACATGTTCGGTCAGGCAGACGATCTTCTTGATCCCGGCCGCGACCGCATCCAAGGCCGCCGCCTTCACGCCCATCGGCGGGATGAACATGACGGTGGCGTCGATTGGCTGGTCCTTCGTGGCATCGACGGCGGTTCCATAGACCGGAAGATCGATATGTTTGGTGCCGGCTTTCCTCGGGTTGACGCCGCCGATGACATTAGTGCCGTAGTCGCGCATATGCTCGGCCCAGAAGGTGCCCTGCTTGCCGGTGATACCCTGTACCAGGACCGATTCCTTTCCGCGTATAATCATTTCGACGCCTCCACCGCCGCCTTAACCGCATCGTCCATCAGGTCGAAAGGCTCCAGCCCGAGGCGGTCCCGGACCATGGCGATGGCTTCGTCCTCGCCGGTACCGTGGATGGTGAAAAATACCGGCAGGTCGGGTTTCAATTCCTCCCAGGCGTTCAGGATACCCTCGGTCATGACGTCGGTACGCGCGAAGGCGCCGCAGAAATTGACCAAGAGACATTTTACCTTGGGGTGGGCGAGCACGAGCTCGAGCGCAGGTTTGCCGAGCGTATAGGCCTCGCCGCCGATTTCGAGAAAGTTCGACGGCTCGCCGCCGAAATGACGCACCGCATCCATCGTCGTCATGGTGAGCCCCGCGCCATTGGCAAGAATGCCGACGGGCCCGTCGAACTCGATATAACGGAGATTGAACTCGCGGCCTCGGGATTCGAGTTCGGTCAGGGTCTCCGGAACACCCTGTTCGCGAAGATCCGGCTGGCGCGCCATGCCGGAATCCTCCAGCGTGAACTTACAATCCAGCGCCAAGACATCGCCACCGCCTGTGATGACGAGCGGGTTGATCTCGACCAAGGTGGCGTCGTTGGTGGCATAGACCGTGAACAACTTGGCGAGCGCCGCCGCCGTCGGATCCAGAGTCGGGCCTAGATCAAGCCCCTCGATCGCTTGTCCGGCACCGGCCGCGTCGATGCCGTGGCGGATGTCGATCGCATGGCGGATCAGCTTTTCGGGATGGTTTTCGGCGACCTCCTCGATATCCATGCCGCCCTCGGTCGAGAACAGCAGGAGGGGTCCCTTGCTCTCGGCGTCGTTCATGATCGCCGCGTAGAATTCCCGCGCGATGTCGGCCTGGGCTTCGACCAGGACGCGGCTGACCAGGTGCCCGTCGATGGTCATGCCGAGGATCGCCGCCGCCGCTGCTTCCGCTTCTTCCGCCGAGGCGGCCAGCTTGATGCCGCCTGCCTTGCCGCGCTTTCCGGTCGGGACCTGGGCCTTGACCACGCAGGCGCCGATCGCCGCCGCGGCGGCCCGCGCGGCATCCGGCGTTTGGACGAGCCGGCTCTCCGGGACCGCGATCCCGGCCGCGGCGAGCAGGGGCTTCGCCGCGTGTTCCTCGAAATCCATTATGCTACTTCCCGTATTTCGCCCAGTAGGGGCCGAACAGTTCTTCCTCGCTGGGCTTGTCTTCGGGGATCTCGGTGACGAGATGGGTCACGTTGATGAAGTGCCGGTAATTCAGATTTTCCGAGATCGAATTGCCGGCCCAAGTGCCGCAGCCCATCGAGAGCG
The DNA here is from genome assembly GCA_964408805.1 of uncultured Rhodospirillaceae bacterium. Classification (GTDB taxonomy): domain Bacteria; phylum Pseudomonadota; class Alphaproteobacteria; order UBA8366; family UBA8366; genus CAYPAV01. Next base: position 101,665 of record CAYPAV010000011.1, read on the forward strand.
TGAAGTTGAGTCCATTGGTGAAGGAACCGCCATTGCCGAAGGTATGCGCCTGGTTGACCAGCACCCGGACGACCTTGAGATCCTCGGCCAATTCACGGGTATGCTCGGGGGCATTGGTGTGGATACCGACCGAATGCCCCGCCCCCTGGAAATCGAGGATCGCCTGGACGTGATCCTTGGCATGCCCGAAATTCTTGGCCCGGTAGATCGCGAGCACGAGCGAGAGTTTCTCGCCCGAGAACGGATGGTCGGGGCCGACACCTTCATCCTCGACCATGATAAATTTGGCGTCTGCCGCCGCCGCCGGCAAATCCGCCGCCTTGGCGATAGCCTCGCAGCCGCGCGCGATCAGATGCCGGTTGAGCTTGCCGTCCTGCCACAGCGCCTGTTCAACCTGTTTGCATTCGTCGGGTGTCGCCCGATAGCCGCCGGCCCGTTCCAGGGCGGCGATGGCGTCCTCGTAGATGTCGTCGAGAATGGTGACCGAATTCTCCGAGGAACACGATGTCGAGTTGTCGAATATCTTGGAGGCGCAAATCTTCTCCGCTGCATCGTCGAGATCGGCGGTCGAATCGATAATCACGGGCACATTGCCGGCGCCGACGCCGATCGCCGGGGTGCCGCTCGAATAGGCGGTGCGGACGTTGTTCTGGCTACCCGTGACGACGACTAGATCGACCGCTTTCATCAGCTGATGGGTCACTTCCTTGGTGACCGGTTTGGGGAGGATCTGCACCAAATCCTCCGGCAGGCCGGCCTTCTTGAGCTCGGCCCGCATGTAATCGACGGTCTTCGCGGTGGTGGCCCAGCCCGACGGCGAGGGGGCGATGATGATCGGGTTGCGGCCCTTGATCGCCATCATCGCCTTGTTGACCGGGGTTGCCGCCGGATTGGTCGAGGGCGTGATCGCACCCACGATGCCGACCGGTTTTGCATATTTCACCAGCCCCTTGGCCTCGTCGCGCTCGATCACGCCGACCGTCTTGACCCTCAGCAGGTCGCGGAGCGCGCCGAAGTTCTTGCGCTGGTTCTTGATGATCTTGTCCGGCGCGTTGCCGAGACCGGTGTCTTGGACCGCATGCTCCGCCAATTCCGCCGCGCGGCCTTCCTCGTAGATCGCCCAGCAAAGGGCCGTGACGGCCTCGTCGACACGGGCCTGATCCGCGGTCTCGAATTCTCGGCGGGCGGCATGGGCGCGCGCCATCAAGGCGTCGATGACGGCCTCCGGATCGATCGCTTCGACGGCTGGTTTGGCTGCGACACTGGTCATGATATCGTCTCCGTGCGGTTTGGCGCGGGCGCGTTCCCGTGCGCGGGTCTTGGTCGGCGCGAGCGCCGCGATAGATATAAACCCCGACGGCGGTTCACCCAAGACCGCGAATCCGGGAGTGGGTCTCGATGCGTTTGGAAGGCTTCACCGTCCGCCGGCTCGACATTCCACTCGCGGTTCCCGCACATACCTCGGTTGCCGACATCGACGCATTCGACACGATCCTGATCGAGGCGGCGGGCGCCGACGGCGCCGTCGGTTTCGGTGAGGCAACCTTGCCGGTGGGCTATGCGCTCGAGACGCGCGAGCAAGGCTGGATCGTCGCCTGCAAGCTGGCCGAGGTCGCGGCCGGCATGGCGGGCGAGAATGCCGTTCAATTGTTCGAACGCTCGCGACGCGTCGCCCCCTTCACCGTCGCCGCCCTGACGACGGCGGTCGAGATGATGATGGGACATCCCGCCCTTGCCGAAAAATCGGGCCCGGTCGAGCTCGTCGGCCTGGTCGACGGCCGCACGCCCGAGACCATCGAGGAGACGGTCGCGGAGGCGGTCGCGGCGGGTCACGAGGTCCTGAAGGTGCCGGTCGGGTGGGGGCTCGACAGTGATCTCGAACGGATCGAGATGGTGCGGCGGACAATCGGTGGCGGCGCGACTCGACTGCGGATCGCGGCCGACCAAGCCTATACGGTCGAAGACGCCGTCACCTTCGTCCGCTCGATCGCCGACGCCGATATCGAATGCGTCGAGCAGCCCTGTGTCGCCGACGATTGGGACGCCGCCGTTGTGGTCAAATCCGCGACCGACGTGCCTATCATGCTCGATGCCTCGATTTTCGACCTGTCGGATATCGAACGGGCGGCGGCGCTGAAGGCGGCCGATCTGATAAAGCTGACGCTGATGAAGTCGGGCGGGTTGTCGAGCGCTCTCGAGGCCCTGCGGCGAGTGATCGAGAACGGAATGACGCCGGTCGTCGGCAACATGCTTCAGTCGGACCTCGCCTGCTGGATCGAGGCCCGTCTTGCCGGCGGGGCGGCCGGGCATCCAGCCGAGATGATCGGATTCCAAAAGATGCCGGCAGGTTTGCTGGCCCCGTCGCTCGACGTCGCGGACGGCGCCTTGATCCCGGCCGATACGACGCGACCGACGCTTGATCGCGAGACGGTGGGACGCCTGACCGGGCATGTCCTGACATTCCCCGCAGCCTAGCATTCTGGCGGCCGGGCGCCGGCGTCGTCGATCGGCATGGCGGCGGTCAGCGCCTCGGCCGCCTCGCGGAGTATCGGCAGGCGAGCCAGGGCCGCCGCCGGCGCCAACCGCGCAACGGGGGCGTGAACCGCGAGCGCGGCGATCGTTCGGCCCCCGCCGTCGCGAACCGGGACGGCGAGGCCCATCATGCCGAGCGTGTTTTCCTGATCGTTGAGGGCATGGCCCTGGCGGCGGATCACTTTCAGCTGGGCGAGCAGGGCGTCCGCGTCGGTGATCGTCCGCTCGGTGAAGCCGGTCAGGGGCAGGACATTGACCAGTCGTTTTCGAGCCCGGGCATCGAGCATCGCCAGCAGCATCTTGCCGATCCCGGTGCAATGGGCCGGGACCCGACTGCCGGGTTGCAATTGCATGCGGAGCGGCCAATCGCATTCGACGCGCTCCATATAGAGGACCTCGTGATTGTCGAGGATGCCGAGGTTGCAGGTCTCGCCCAACTCGTCCACGAGGCCCTGCAGGATCGCCCGCATCGGGGCATCGCCGAGCGACCGCGCCAACGTACCGTGGGCGAGCGCGCGGAGTCTGGGCGCGATGGCGTAGCCGTCCCCGTCGGGCGCGCGGCGCAGCAGGCCTTCGTCGACCAATTGCCGGACGATGCGATGCACGGTCTGTTTCGGGAGGCCGAGCCACATGCCGATGGCGCCGACACTGACCGGACCCGAATGGCCGATCACCGTCTCCAGCACCGTCAAGGCCTTTGCCAGGGCCGATCCGTTTCCGCCGTCGCGTGGCATTCGGCGTGAGTCCCCGTTCGATTACCGGAACAAGGGTATTCACGGTTCGGCCTGTTTCAACATGAAACACGAGGAAACGATAGTATTCGTCTCGAAAACAAATGATTTTGCCGATTTATGGCAAGAAAAAACGGGTCGCGGTGATATCCGCGACCCGTTTTTCGATTGGCTATTAGCCGGTCGGCTGGGCTTACATGCCCATACCGCCCATGCCCATGTCACCGCCCGGCATCGGCGGCATGGCCGCCTTGTCTTCCGGCTTCTCGGCAACCATGGCCTCCGTGGAGATCAGGATGCCGGCGACCGAGGCCGCATCTTGCAGCGCCGTCCGCACGACCTTGGTGGGATCGATGATGCCCGACTTGATCATGTCGACGAAGGTGCCGGTCTGTGCGTCGAAGCCAAAGTTCTTGTCCTTCGACTCCGTCAGCTTACCGATCACGATCGACCCGTCGGCGCCCGCGTTCTCGGCGATCTGACGCACCGGCGCGGTAATCGCGCGCCGAACGATATCGATGCCGACACGCTGGTCGTCATTGTCCGGATCGGTCTTGTCGAGCGATTTCAGCGCGTAGAGAAGCGCGCTGCCGCCGCCCGGGACGATGCCTTCCTCGACCGCGGCACGGGTCGAATTCATGGCGTCCTCGACCCGGTCCTTGCGCTCCTTCACCTCGATCTCGGTGGCACCGCCGACCCGGATCACCGCAACACCGCCGGCCAATTTGGCGAGGCGTTCCTGCAGCTTCTCCTTGTCGTAGTCGGAGGACGTTTCCTCGATCTGCGCGCGGATCTGGCCGCAACGCGCCTCGATGTCCTTCTTCTTGCCCGCACCCTCGACGATGGTCGAGTTGTCCTTGTCGATGGACACCCGCTTGGCCTGGCCGAGCATGTCGATGGTGACATTCTCGAGCTTGATGCCGAGATCCTCGGAAATCACCTGGCCGCCGGTCAGAACAGCGATGTCCTGCAACATGGCCTTGCGGCGATCGCCGAAGCCGGGCGCCTTGACGGCGGACACCTTGAGGCCGCCGCGCAGCCGATTGACGACCAGGGTCGCCAGGGCCTCGCCCTCGACATCCTCGGCGACGACCAGCAGGGGCCGGCCGCTCTGAACGACGGATTCGAGCAGCGGCAGCATCGGCTGCAGGCCCGATAGCTTCGACTCGTGGATCAGGATATAGGGATCCTCGAGCTCGCAGAGCATCTTATCGGGGTTGGTGATGAAGTACGGCGAAAGATAGCCGCGATCGAACTGCATGCCCTCGACGACGTCGAGCTCGGTCTCGAGGCTCTTCGCCTCCTCGACCGTGATCACGCCCTCGTTGCCGACGCGCTCCATGGCCTGGGCCAGGAAATCGCCGATCTCGCGGTCGCCATTGGCCGAAATCGTACCGACCTGGGCAATCTCCTCGTTCAAGGAAACCTTGCGCGAGCGCTTCACGAGGTCGGCAACGACGGCCGAAACCGCCACGTCGACGCCGCGCCGCAGATCCATCGGGTTCATGCCGGCGGCCACGGCCTTGACGCCCTCGCGGACGATGGCTTGCGCCAGAACCGTTGCCGTGGTGGTGCCGTCGCCGGCTAGATCATTGGTCTTGCTGGCGACTTCGCGGATCATCTGCGCGCCCATGTTCTCGAACTTGTCGGAAAGCTCGATTTCCTTGGCGACGGTGACGCCGTCCTTGGTGGTGCGCGGCGCGCCGAACGACTTGTCGAGCACGACGTTACGGCCCTTCGGGCCTAAGGTAACCTTGACCGCATCGGCCAGGATATTGACGCCGTTGAGCATACGATCTCGGGCGTCCGTGGAAAACTTCACATCTTTAGCAGCCATTTTCGGATATTCCCTCCGTTGAGGCTTGAACGGGAAAAGGCGGCTTCAGGCCGCCTTCACATTCGCATTGGTGCCCTAGAGGACCCCCATGATATCGCTCTCGTTCATGATCAGCAGCTCGTCACCGTCAAGGGTGACCTCGGTGCCGGACCATTTGCCGAACAGAACGGTATCGCCGGCCTTGACGTCCAGCGGCGAGATGTCGCCCTGGTCGTTGCGCTTGCCGGGGCCGACGGCCATGATCTTGCCCTGCATCGGCTTTTCCTTCGCCGTGTCGGGAATGATGATGCCACCGGATGTCTTCTCGTCGTCATCGAGCCGCTTGACCACGACTCGGTCGTGCAACGGCCTAAAACTAATGCCCATCGCTTCTTTTCTCCCTGGGTTGATTTGAGTCTAACCCTCTGAAATGACGGTTAAAGCAACCGTCCAATGGAATTACTAGCACTCACTCATGATGAGTGCTAGCGGGCAAATAAGCCGCTTGAGGCCGAGGGTCAAGACTTTTCCCCCGAATTTATTGAAATTTATTCACGGAAGACCATCTGATCGTCTTCGAAGGAGAATGCTTGTCAGACCCGTCCGTGGTTGGCAGCATTCCCGAAATCATCATCCTAGGAGATGAAGCATGGCGGATCTCAGTCAAATTTTAGCGCGACGCGAAGAACTGAAGCGGCGCTATGTCGACGAGGCGACACCGGTCGCCGGCGAGGCCGGCACGGGGGGCGTCGATCATCTGGCGCTGATCTCGTCCGACATCGAACGGACGATCCTTTTCTATACCGACATTCTCGGCATGCAGGTCACGCGGATCATCCAGAATCGCGACGAGCCGACATCGACTCATATCTTTCTCGATATGGGCGGCGGCAATATGATGGCCTTCTTCGATTTTCCAGAGCACGGCGCCGACCCCGCGGTCCGGGGCATCGGTGCCATGCATCATGTGGCCCTGAAGGCGACCAAGGCGCAGTACCAGGCGGTGATCCGCAATCTCAAGGACGGCGACATCGGCTATTCGATTCATGGCGACGAGGAGGAGGGGTCTGTCTATTTCCGGGACCCGGACAATATCCTGCTCGAGGTGCGCACCAACTATCGCCGCGCCGCCTAGCCTGGATCCCGGTCAGAGCAAGTTCGACAGCTCTACCAGATTGCCGTCCGGATCGCGGCAATAGACGGAATTGATCGGCCCGAGAGCGCCGTTCCGGGTCGAGGGCGGCACCTCGATCTCGACCCCGCCCGCCTTCAGTGCGGCGACGATATCCGCCATCGGCGACTTGGCGAGAAGGCAGAAATCCTGGCCGCCCGTCCGCGCGTCCCGGGCGCGGGGCCAGTCGGTGTGGTCGGGGTGAAGGTTGAACTTGTGGCGACCGAAACCAAGCGCCGGCGGTGACAGGTCGCGTTCCGCGGGCAATGCCGTCATGCCGAGAATATCGCAATAGAATCCGCGGGTGGCGTCGAGATCGCGAACCCGCATCACCACGTGGTCGACCCGGTCCAATACGAAATCTTCACCGGCCGACCGGTCGAACTCGCCCGCGTAGTTGGATATCTCGACGAGATTGCCGTCGGGATCGCGGAAATAGACCGATTCCATCGCTCCCAGCGCGCCCGTCCTGGTGCCGGGGCCCATTTCGATCTCTGTACCGAGTGCATCGAGCCGGGGTGTCAACTCGGCGATCGGCGTCCGGGCGATCAGGCAGAAATCCTCGCCGCCGGGGGCGGGATCCCGGGCGCGCGGATGCCAGTCGCTGGTCGCCGGATGGAGGTTCAGCTTGTGGTCCCCGAAGCGGAGCGCCGACCGTTCGATCGTATCGCCGAAGGTAATCCGCCGCATGCCGAGCAGCTTTTCGTAGAATTCGCAGGTTCGGTCGACATCCGTCACCCGCAGCACGAAATGGTCGATCCGGTCGATCTCGATCTTCGGTCCAGGCATCAAGGCCACTCCCGCATTTGCCGAAGGCGCCGCATTATGCGTTGCCGCAAGGGCCGAGGCGAATACTTTGCTAGCGACGCTCGCGGTAAGAGATCGGTTGTAAATGGAATTCGCCAAGAAGACATACGATCCCGAGGCCAAGGGGCCGCTCGACGGCCTTCGCGTTCTCGATATGACGCGGCTCGTCGCGGGCAACATGTTGAGTCTGCAGCTCGCCGACTACGGCGCCGAGGTGATCAAGCTCGAAATGCTGCCGAAGGGCGACCCGCTTCGTGCCTGGCGCACCGAGGGCGTGGCGGCGAGTTGGAAGGTGTACGGGCGCAACAAGAAAAGCGTTTCGGTCAATTTCCGCGAGCAGGAGGGGTTGGACCTCATCCTCCGCCTCGCCGAGACCGCGGACGCCTTCATCGAGAACATGAAACCAGGCCGCCTCGAGGAGATGGGGATCGGGCCCGAGGCGCTGCACGCCCGCAACCCGAACCTCATCATCACCCGCGTCACCGGTTTCGGTCAGACCGGACCCTATAGCGACCAGGGCGGGTTCGGAACGGTGGTCGAGGCGCTCTCGGGCTTCGCCGCGATGAACGGATTCGACGACCGGGTCCCGGTTTTGCCGCCGCTGGCGCTTGCCGATATGGTGGCCGGACTCTACGGCGCCATGGCGACGCTGATCGCGCTCCGCGAGCGCGAGGTCAAGGGCGGCACCGGCCAGGTGATCGACCTTTCCCTGCTGGAGCCGGTTTTCTCGATTTTGGGTGCCCAGGCGGCGCTGCACAAGCTCTCCGGCAAGGTTCCCGTGCGCGCCGGCAGCGGCTCCAACACGACGGCGCCTCGCAATGCCTACGCCACGAGCGACGGCAAATACGTGGCCCTTTCGGGATCGATCCAGACCATGGCCGAACGCTTGTTCCGCGTCATCGGCCGGGCCGATATGAATGACGATCCAAAGTTTCGCACCAATGCCGACCGGGTCGCCCACCGCCACGAGGTCGACCAGATTGTCGGCGATTGGATCGGCGCCCGGCCGCTGGACGACGTGTTGGCGATCTTTCGCCGCGAGGGCATCACCGGCGGGCCGATCTACGACATCTCGCAGATCGTCGAGGACCCGCATTTCAAGGAGCGCGAGATTCTGGTCGATCTCCCCGACGAGGAGATGGGATCCGTTCCCATGCACAACATTATCCCTCGGCTCTCCGAAACGCCCGGTCGGTTCTTCCGTCCGGCGCCCGAGATGGGCCAGGACAACGCCGAGATATTCGGCGCGCTGGGTATCGACCCCGTGGCGCTGGACGACCTAACGGAACGCGGAATTATTTAGGAGACGATCATGGCCTTGAAGGACACGGAACGCCGAAGCGATCTTCCGGTCTGGCGCTCACTCATGTATGTGCCGGTCAATGTGCCCCGCTATGTCGAAAAGGCGCATACGCGCGGTGCCGACGTGGTGCAACTCGATCTTGAGGATAGTGTTCCGCCGAGTGCCAAGGCATCGGCCCGGAAACTCGTCCAGGAAGTGGCGGAGACCGTGTCCCAGGCGGGCGCCGACGTGGTGGTCCGGATCAATCAGCCGCTACGCCTCGCGGTGCCCGATATCGAGGCCTGCATCTCGCCGCGGATCGCCGCCCTGGCGCTGCCGAAAAGCGACGGCGCCAGCCATATCCGCCTTCTCGCCGAACTGGTCGAGGAGTTGGAGGAGGAGCGCGGCATGGAAGTCGGCCATACCAAATTCCTGGCGATGGTCGAAACAGCATCGGCCTTTCTCGACATCCGCGAAATCGCGACCGCGCACAAGCGGGTGGTCGCGCTCTCGGTCGGCGGCGAGGACTTCGCGCTCTCGCTCGGCATGCTGCCCGACCCGGAGACCATGCTTTATCCCAAACAGCAGGGTGTCATCGCGGCACGGGCGGCGGGCATCCTGCCCTATGGCATCATCGGCACGGTGGCGGATTACTCCGACCACGACGCCTATCGCGCCATGGTCCGGAAGTCGGCCCGCTTCGGATTCGAGGGGGCGTCATGCATCCACCCCGCGATCGTGCCCATGCTGAACGAGGGCTTCACGCCGACCGACGAGGAAGAAGCGCAAGCGCGCCGCATCGTCGAGGCCTGGGATGTGGCCGAACGCGAGGGCCGCGGCTCCTTCGAGGTCGACGGCAAGATGATCGACGTCCCCGTCGTCATCCGTGCCCAACGCCTGATCACCCGCGCCGAGGCGATCCGAGCGCGGAACTCTGGTGGGGGTTAGGCGGTTAGGTGTCGTTGGTTCGCCGGCAAATTACCGCGGCCTAAACCAGCTCCTCCGTCTTCTTGGCTTTGATTAGGTCGAAGTCGATCTCGGCGCCGATGCCGGGGGCGGTCGGGGCATGGACGAGGCCGTCGGCATCGACCTCGACATCGTGGACGAGTCCGTATTTCTGCGAGGCGTCGGGCAGCAGGACCTCGAAATACTCGCAGTTCGGGATCGCCATGATCAGGTGAAGATTGGCGAAGTTGTTGAACGAGTTGCCGCCGTGATGGACCTCGTAGTTCATGCGGAAGGCCTCGGCGAGATGGGCCGTTTTCAGGCAGGGCGTCAGGCCGCCCTTGACCGCGACGTCGCCGCGCAGGAAGTCGGTCGCCTGGTGCATGAGCCAGGGCGTATAGGAGGCCGGGTGGCCGCCCGGCGCGTATTCGGTGGCCATCAGGGGAATGTCGAGCCGCGCCTTCAGCTTCACGTAGTTGTAGATATCGTCATCCGCCAGCGGGTCTTCGTACCAATAGAAGCCGAGCTCCTCCGCCGCCTTGCCGACGCGCAAGGCCTCCTCGTAGCGATAGGCCCAGGTCGAATCCAGCATCACCCGATAGTCGTCGCCGACGGCATCGCGGACCGCGCGGCAGACCTCGATATCCTCCTCCCAGTTGGTCGGCGGATGGATCTTGTAGGCACTCCAGCCCTTGGCCTTGATCGACAATGCTTCCTCGGCATAGGCGCTTGCGTCGGGGAGGACGGGGGAACTCGCATAGGCGGGAACGCGGTCGCGATAGGACCCCATCAGCCGGTGGAGCGGCAGGCCTGCGACCTTGCCCGCGATATCCCACAGGGCCACGTCGACGGCACCGACGGCCCTCGGCGTCGAGGTTCGGACACGGGTCCAGAGCGCCTGCCAGAGGCGCTCGCGGTCCAGCGGGTTCTGTCCCATCACCACCGGTTTCAGATAGCGGATCAGCGAGGTCGCGTCGTTGCGCGCGGTCCGCATCGCCGCCCCCAGGAAGGCATGCCCCTCGACGCCGGCGTCCGTCTTGATCGTCAGCAGGCCGAGCTCCGAGCTGCCTTGGAAGGTATCGGCCTGGCGGCCGTATTTGGTCGACGGGATGTTGTCCCAGGCGAACAGCGTCAGCGTTACGTCGTCGATCTTCATGGTATCTCTCTCCTGTCCGGGTGTCGGCCCGCCATGTTTCCGACAAATAAGATAGGGGGCGGTTTGCGTCCTGCGAGCGCCGCCCTGAGATCGATTCGCATTGACTCCCGATCCAGATTTGCCTAGAACCCGACCAACGTGGTGATTTGGCCCGACCGGCTTGCGGCCACGTAAAACAACTGGCTAAAAGGTCGGAGCGTTCGCAAAGAACCCCTGACCCTCCCCGGTTGGGGGTTTTCTATTTGCGGCGATCCGACCCGTTGACGATTTAACGGGAGAAGAAAAATGGACGGATCCAACAACGCGACCAGAAAGACCTGGCGCCCGCAGACGGCGCTGGTGAGAGGTGGGCTCGAACGCTCGCAGCATGAAGAGACCGCCGAGGCGATCTTCATGACCTCGGGCTTCGTATACGGGACGGCGGAGGAGGCTGAGGCCGCCTTCAAGGGCGACGTCAAGCGCTACATCTACGGCCGCTACGGCAATCCCACCGTCAGTACCTTCGAGGAGCGCCTGCGCCAACTCGAAGGGGCCGAGGCCTGCCGTGGCACGGCAAGTGGCATGGCGGCGGTCTACGCCTCGCTGATCGCGCAGTTGCAGGCGGGCGATCGGGTGGTGGCCTCGCGGGCTCTCTTCGGCTCCTGCCATTTCATCATCGACGAGTTGCTGCCTCGCTTCGGGGTCGAGACGGAATTCGTCGACGGCACCGATCTCGATCAATGGGCGGCCGCCATCGGCGATCAGGTGGCGGTGACTTTCCTCGAGAGCCCGTCCAACCCGACGCTCGAAATTCTCGATATCGAACAGGTGGCGGCGCTCACCCACAATGCGGGCGGGCAGCTTGTCGTCGACAACGCACTTGCCTCCCCGGTGGTGCAGAAACCCCTGGAACTCGGTGCCGATGTCGTCATCTACTCGGCTACCAAGCATATCGACGGCCAGGGCCGAAGCCTCGGCGGCGCCATCCTGGGCACCTCGGAGATGATCGACGACAAGCTCAACAACATCATGCGGCACACCGGCCCGTCGCTCAGCCCGTTTAATGCCTGGCTGCTGGTAAAGGGCTTGGAGACGCTGGACCTCCGGGTCGAACGCCATGTCGAAAACGCGGTCGCTGTCGCCGATTTTCTGGTCGACCATCCACAGGTCGGTCGGGTGCTCTACCCGGGCCTCGAGAGCCATCCCGGCCATGAACTCGCCAAGCGTCAGATGAAGAATGGCGGCACCATCGTCGCCTTCGAGTTGGAGGGGGGCAAGGATCGGGCTTTCCGGTTCCTGAACGCGCTCGGGCTCGTCGACATCTCCAACAACCTCGGCGATTCGAAGAGCCTGATCACCCATCCGGCGACGACGACCCATCAACGCCTGCCGGAAGAGGACCGCGCGCATCTCGGCATCACCGCCGATCTGGTGCGGCTCTCGGTCGGGTTGGAGGATCCGCTCGACATCCAGGCGGATCTTGATCGCGCACTTTCCGCCTGAGGCCGATGGCGGGCGCTCTTATTTCCAAGGCTCCACCGCGAATTCATCGACCACATCCGGCAGGTAATCGAACCCAATCCCCGGCTTCGTCGGCAACATCAGCCTTCCGTCCCGGATCTCGATCTGGGTGTCGATCAAGTTCCGGAAATTGACGATCTGGTCGTCAGTGAAGCATTCGGAATAGGGCACGTTGGGGAGGCTGGCCGAGAGGTGGATGTGCATCTCGTGATAGGCGTGTGGGCAGACCGAGACGCCGAAGCCGGCCGCCATGCTCGCGATGCGGCGGAACTCGGTGATGCCGCCGCAGCAGACGGCGTCGGGCTGCAGGATCATCGCGGCTTCCCGCTCGACGATCTCCTTGAAGCGCCAGCGCCCGGATTCGATTTCGCCGGTGGCGACCGGGACGGGCGTGCGTTCGGCAAGGCGCGCGTGGCTTTCGATGTCGTCGGGCAGGAACGGCTCCTCGATCCAATAGGGGGCGTAGGGTTCGAAGACGGCCATGTAGCGGAGCGCCGTCTCCAGATCGCGCCAGCCGTTGTTGCAGTCGAGCATCAGAGCTACATGGTCGCCGATCGCCTCGCGGGCGGCCGCGATGCGCGCTTCCTCGGCGGCGAGATCGAGCCGGCCGACCTTCATCTTCACCGCGTCAAAGCCCATTTCGAGATAGCCTTGCAGCTCCTCGCCCAGCATCTCCGGCGTCTTGCCGTCGAGATAATAGCCGCCGCTGGCATAGGCCTTCACCGATCCCTCGGCATATCCGCCGAGCATCTTGTATAGCGGCAGCCCGACCGCCCTTGCGTTCCGGTCCCAAAGGGCGATGTCGAGGGCGCTCAAGGCGCGCATCGCCGAGCCGGTGCGGCCTTGCAGCAGGGCTTCCTGGTACATCGCGTCCCACAGGCCCTCGATCCGGAACGGGTCCTCGCCAAGGAGGATGGGCCGCAGCAGGGCGCGTACCGCTTCCGTGGTCACAGAGCCGCCGGAACTGCCGCCATAGGTGAAGCCTATTCCCTTATGGCCGTCATCGCCCGCGACCTCGACCAGAACGAAATCCCGCGCCAGTACCTGGCGGGTCGAGAACGAGGTCGGGTTGTCGAGCGGCACCCGGACGAGCGCCGTTCGAACATCGGTAATCTTGGTCATGGGTCCTCTAATTCTATTTCAGGCCCGACATCGATTCGCCGATGCTGCGCGGGTCGCGGGACTGGAAGTGGCCCGAATCGGCGGCGACAAGGAATTCCTGGACCAACCCGTTGAACAGATCGGGCGCTTCCAAATTGATCGCATGGCCACAGGTCGGCATCACCGCCAGCCAGGACGATTTGATCGTCCGCTTCATCATGACGTTGGGATCGAGGCAGGGCTCGTCCTCGTCGCCGGTCATGATGTAGGTGGGAACGTCGAGCGCCGCCATTTCTTCCTGGAGGTCGTAGAGCGAAGGGCGCTCGCCCTGGACGCCGATGAAGGTGTTGGCCGCACCCAGCGCCGAGTGCTCGTTCCAGCGCCCGACGAAGGCGGCATGGCCGCGCGGATCCTTGTTCTGGAACTGTACCCGGGTCGGGCCGAGCGTATAGAATTCGCCCACCGCCTCCATGCCCTTCTCGAGGAAGATCGCGGCGATCTCGGCAGTTTCCTTCCGCCATTGATCGCGATCGCCACCGGCGCCGTAGCCGCAGCCCGCAACGACGAGAGAGCGGGACATCTCGGGGAAATTGAGCCCGAAATGGAGCGCCGCGAAGCCGCCCATGGAGAGGCCGACGATATGAGCCTTCTCGATGCCGAGATGGCGGAGGACGTCGCGCGCATCCTCGGCCGCGCGAAGCTGGCTGTATTGTTTCGGCGTGTCGGGTACGTCCGAGGGCGGGTAGCCCCGCGCGTTATAGGCGATACAGCGGTAGTTGCGGCCGAAATAGCTCATCTGCGCGTCCCAGCTCCGCAGATCGTCGGCGAACTCGTGAATGAACAGGATCGGCGTGCCTTCGCCGGTCTCCTCGTAATAAAGTTTCACATTGTCGTCGGTCACCGCGAACGGCATTGCATCCTCCCTCTCATATCGAACGAAGTTTTGCCGGCGCCGATGTTAGCGGAGAGCTCCGCCCGACGCCATGGGCGGCGGCCTCAGCGGAAATAGACCTCCTGGCGGGCGCCGCAGACCCTTGCGTGATAGGCCATTGCCGCCGGATCGAGATCGGCCGCCGGCATCGGCTCGAGCTCGAAGCGGCCCGCGATGTCGCGCCCGCGGATCAGGCTGGCGCTGTCGAAATCCGAAGCCGTTTGATAGATGTCGCTCGCCACGTAGCGGACGACGAAGCCAATCCTCGGACCCGGCGAGACGTTCGGCGCCGAGGCATGCGCCATGTTGACATGGAAGAGCGCGAACTCGCCCGCCTCCAGCGGCACCTCGCCAGCCTCGGTTTCGTCGATCTCGGCGGCGATGGTCTGTCCGCGCGACAGCAGATTCCGGCGATCGGCGACGTCGATATGCGGCAACGTCACTTCGTGCGAGCCGGGAATGAACCGCATACAGCCGTTCTCCGACGTCACCGGCGTAAAGGCGATCCAGGCGCTCACGACCTGGGACCCGCTGAGCCCCCAGTAATTCGCATCCTGATGCCAGGAAACGAACGCGTCGTCGCCGGCATTCTTGGCGAAGAAGGCGGAACTCCAACACAGAATATCCGAACCGATGAGATCCTCGACGGCATCGACGATCGTCGGGTGGCGCACCAGCTCGGCAATCCATCGGAGGACGAGATGCGGCCGCTTGGTCATCGGTCCGCGGCCGCGGGCATCATCACCGAACCGTGCGAGATAGTCGTCGAACCTGGAGGCGCATGCTCCCGCATCCTCGGGCGATAGGACGCGGCGGGGAAACAGGAAGCCGTCTCGATGGTAGTCCCGAATTTCGCGCTCGGTCAGTTTCTTCGCCACCGGTCAATTTCCTTCTGGCTTTTGTAATTTCGGCCCGGACGGCGAACGTCCGTTCTTGGTGCATAAGGGACTCCAGTCATATTGACCCGCCACCGGCCTCTGCAAGAGATTGTCTGTCGTTCGACAATCTATAAACTGCCCGCGGCTAATTTCGCTCTTACGGAGGAGGCAATGGGCCAGCATCAAGTCCAGCGCAGACTTGCGGCGATCCTGGCGGCCGATGTCGTCGGTTATACGCGCCTCATGGAGCAAGACACCGAAGGGACGGTCGCCGCCTGGCAGGCCGCGCGGGAAGACGTGATCAAGCCCACCGTCGAACGTCGCGACGGCAAGATCGTCAAGCTCACCGGCGACGGCTTTCTGGTCGAGTTCCCGACCGTGCACGACGCGCTGGCCTGCGGCATCGCCCTGCAGGACGGCTTGACCTCCAGCAGCCTGAATTTCCGCATCGGCGTCAATATGGGCGATATCGTCGATGACGGCGAGGATATCCACGGCGAGGGCGTGAACATCGCGGCCAGGCTCGAGGGCTTGGCCGAACCGGGCGGCATTTGCATCTCGGGCGATGTCTTCACGCAGGTGCGGAACCGGATCGATGCCGTCTATGAAGATCTCGGCGAGCAGGAGGTTAAGAACGTCTCCGCGCCGGTGCGGGTCTATAAAATTGTTACTGGGGCCGCGGATTCGATGCCCGCGCCATCTGTCGATATAGCCAACCAGGAGATTCGTTTTTGTGCGACGCCCGATGGGGTTCAGATCGCCTATTCGGTTCGCGGTCGAGGGCCGGCGGTAATTATCGTGGGAAACTGGCTGACCCATCTCGAACTGGACATGAAATCGGCGCTTCGTCGCACACTGATCGAGAGACTTGCGCGGGACCATCAGGTGATCCGATACGATGCGCGCGGCAACGGTCTCTCGGATTGGGAAGTCGAAGATATTTCGTTTGAGGCGTCGGTCGGCGATCTCGAGACCATGATCAACGAACTCGGACTCGATCGCGTGGACTTGGTCGGCCAGTCCCAGGGTGCCGCGATCTCGGCGGCCTATGCCGCGCGCCATCCGGACAAGGTTACGCATCTCGTGCTTTACGCCGGCTATGCGCGAGGGCACCGGGCGAGGAATTCCGAGAGCGAAATCGCCGAAAGCGACGCCCTCGTCACCTTGATCCGGGAGGGTTGGGGCAAGGATCTCGATACCTATGTCCGGATGTTCGGTGCTTTCTTCATGCCCGATGCTAATGCCAAGCAATTATCCGGTTTCACCGAGCTTCAGCGGAAGGCCACGCCGCCCGAAAACGCGGCCCGGATTCAGCTGGCGCTCGATAGCATCGATATCACCGGCGAATTGTCGAATATCACGGCACCGACACTGGTCCTCCATTGCCGCGAGGACGCAAGAGCACCTTTCGACGAAGGCCGCAAGTTGGCCGCGGGAATTGCGGGCGCCCGTTTCGTGCCTTTGGACAGTCGCAATCATTCGATGTTGGACGGGGAGCCGGCTCTTTCGCGCTATGTGGACGAGGTTGGGGAATTTCTGAAGAGCTGAAGCAGTTACTCTTGCTCTCAATTAAGGACTCTCCACTTGAGTTCTTCTAGCTTCTGATTGTTGAACGTCGTTTTTGGCCGATCTTTCCTCGGCCTTAATATCGATCCTCAAGGTCTTGCAGTTGGAGTTTTTCTATAAAACTAGTTCTGCGCACCGGACACCTAAATACTTCAGACCTGCGGGACCGAGGAAGCTACACACTGTGCTATCCGTCGAGGAGTTCCTTCGCCTCGTTTTCCTTAAATTCAGCGGATATAAGCCAAGAATTTAACACGTCGATGACGCTTTCGCTAAGGTGGGAAAACCGAATTTTCTCGGCAATTTGCTTTCTCATATAAGGATGTTTTAACTTGTCTCCGCCTTTCCCGTCGATGGCCTTGGAACCCATTTTCTTGATAAATGCCAGCTTGTTTTCGAATGTGACCGACCAGGCATTCGCCCATTGTTTACAGACATTTCCCGGCAAACCTGAGAAAATTGCAAATTCTAAATCACCCTCTAAGAACCGTAGCGGGAAACGTATATTTGTTCTAGAGAATATCTCATTGGCGTCTTTAAGAGATGACCGCCACACTTCAAAATTACTATCTGAAAAGTCTCACTGTGAATTTTGCATGAGGGTCAACGCTTCTCTCGGAATGCTGATATTGCTTTCATTAAATGCCTGCTGGATTTCGCTTGTTGCATCGCCATCTGGCACGACCAAATAAGCGGGACCTCCGTCCGTACTGCCACCTCTCAGGTCCAGCAATAGCTTAATCCATGGTGCAAAATTAGATTTCCCACCAACGTGAATAACAAAAAGATTATCGACGCGACCAGTTTCGTCTTGCTCAGCAAGGCGCCTTCTCAATCCTTCAAAAAATGCCCAATCTCCCTCACCTTCGACCAATAGCACTGATGAAGCGAATATCATTTCTGCTCCTTGGCCATGCGTATCGTCAGCATTCAGTTTGAGAACGTGAGGGGCTTTTATGAAGCCACTTTGCCTCTCGACAACGAAAAAATTCTCATCGTTGGCCGCAATCATTCCGGCAAGACATCGGCTTTTCTACTGTTGGATTGGCTGATTAATTTTGCTGATGCGGACAGGTTATATAGGCGAGACTATTTAGATCAGGAAGAGCAAGATCTTCTCCTCCCCGCTCGTGATGTACAGCACCGAGCCCGACGCATTACACTTACCGTTCACATTCCTGACGGCAGAATTACGGATATAAGACGCTGATATCGACTCACAGCTCCATATTGGTCGAGGAAGCCCACTACGAGCACATCTTATTAGCAGTCGACAGATCGTTTTATCAGCCTAGGCAGACGCAAAACCCTGAGCGATCAAGTATCCACACTGCTTTGCTAAGTGGCGGCCGCCTTCCGAAGGAATTGAATATTGATCTCAAGTTCGGTTTCGAAACCTATTTTCGCTAGCAGTTAACGGCAAAATCTTTACTAATAATTGAGATAATAGGACAGTATCTAATAATTGTGCAAAAAATGTTTCACACTAAATAACTTGAAGCCTCAGCCCGGAAGTCGCGTAATTAATTTTGAACTTAGAATACAAGGTTTAGTCATTGACAGTTAATTTCCCCGCCTCCATCTCGACTCCGACGCTCTCGCAGTCGGGATAGACGTCGGGTTTGCGGGTCGAGACACGGGCCGCAGCCACCTCGGCCGGGGCCAGGCAGAGATCCAGGATTTCGGCACAGAGCGTTTCCTGAAGGTTGAAGTGCCGCCCGTCGACGATCTCGCGGATGCGGGCGCGTAGGAAATCGTAGTCCAGGACCGAATCAATCCGGTCGGCCGCCGTCCGATCCGGGGCCGAGTTCGCGAGCGTCAGGGTCACATCGATCAGGATGCGCTGCGGATTTTCCCGTTCGAACGCGTGAATGCCGATCGAGGCCACGACCTCGAAGTCGCGGAGGAAGATCGAATTGCGGGTCGGTTGAACGGTATCGTCAGTCATCGAGGAAGGCCACGTCGCGCGGCAGGCGCATCAGGGTTTGGCCGCCATCGACCACGAGGATCTGTCCGTCGAGGAGACGCGATTGCAGGATATAACGAACGGCGGCGACGATCTCCTCGGGTCCGTTCGGGCGGGCCAATAGATTCTTCGTTCCCGCGCGTCGGAACTCCGCTTCCGTCTGATCGCCGCTGGCCAGCGTCAATCCCGGCGCGATGCCGCAGACGCGGATATTGGGCGCCAAGGCCATGGCCGCCATTTCGGTCAGCCCCTTCAGGCCGAACTTCGTGATGGAATAGGAGAAATAATCCGGATTGGGGCTGAAGATTTTGTTGTCGAGGAGGTTGATGACGACGCCGTCGGTGTCGTCCGGCACCGCCTTGGCGAAGGCCTGGGTCAGGAGAATGGGCGCCTTCAGATTGACCGCCAGGTGTTGGTCGAGGCCGTCCGATGTCAGGTCGTGGAGCCAATCGGGTTCGAAAAGGGCGGCGTTGTTGATCAGACAATCGATCCGGCCGGTGCGCTCGAGGCAACGGGGGATAAGGGTCTCCGTCGCCGCCGCATCTCCGAGATCGCAATCAATCGCATCCGCGGTTCCGCCGGCGGTGCGCAACTCCGCCACCAAGGCTTCCACGGCGTCGCCCGATTGCCGGTAATGGATCAGCACCCGCCAGTTGTCCGCCGCCAGCGCCCGGACGATCGCGGCCCCAAGCCGCCGGGCACCCCCGGTGACCAGTGCCACTTTCATGTCGGGCATGTCAGGACTACCGCGCGCAGCCGATGCAGGTCAGGATCGCGGGGTCCAGTTCCAGGCGTTTCTTTTCGATCTCGTCTCCGCATGTCGCGCAATAGCCGTATTCGTCTTCCGCCATGCGCGCCAGCGCCGCATCGATCCGATGCAACTCGTCGAGCCGGCGGCGTTCGGTCTCGGCCGACATCGCTTGATTCTGAATTTCGTCCATGCGCGAGAGGCGGCCGACCTGGGTGTGATCGTACTCGACCGGTTTGGCATCGTCGTGATGGGCGTCGACCAGCGTCCGCAGTTCGTCCCGGCGCGCATTCATTCGGGTCTTCATTCCGTCGAGATCAATGTCTTTTCGGTCGCTCATACGAAAGTCCGTCGCTTGCTCGTTTCCGTCGTCTGACGTGTTGCATCCGGACCATTTTGCGCTCATATGGGTCGGAACGACAATGGAGAATCGTCAAATGCCCTCGACGACGCTGGCGGATTCGGTTCTGCGACGACGGACCTTCGCGATTATCTCGCACCCCGATGCCGGCAAGACCACGCTGACCGAGAAGCTGTTGCTGTTCGGCGGCGCCATTCAGCTCGCGGGCGCCGTGAAGGCGCGCGGCGAACGCCGGCGCGCGCATTCGGACTGGATGAAAGTGGAGCGCGAGCGAGGTATTTCGGTCACCGTTTCGGTGATGACCTTCGACTATGACGGGCATACCTTCAATCTCCTGGATACGCCGGGCCATGAGGATTTCAGCGAGGACACCTACCGCACGCTCACGGCCGTCGACTCCGCCGTCATGGTGCTTGACGGGGCTCGCGGCATCGAGCGCCAGACGCTGAAACTGTTCGAGGTTTGTCGCCTCCGCGACGTCCCCATCATCACCTTCATCAACAAGATGGACCGCGAGACCCAGGACCCCTTCGATCTCCTCGACGAAATCGAACAGCGCCTGGCCCTCGACGTGACCCCGGCGGCCTGGCCAATCGGCATGGGGCGGGAATTTCTCGGTTGCTATGACATGTTCGGCGACCGGCTATTGCTGAGCGCGCGCGGCAAGGGCGAGACCGTGGACGAGGGCATTCCCTGCGAGGGGCTCGACGATCCGAAGCTCGACGAATTACTGCCCGATTATGCGGTCAAGAAGCTGCGAGAGGACGTGGAGATGGCGCGCGGGCTCTGCCCCGAATTCGATCTCCAATCTTATCTCGAGGGGCATATGACGCCGGTCTTCTTCGGCAGTGCCATCAATAATTTCGGGGTCCACGAACTGATCCAGGGGCTCGGCACCCATGCGCCCTCGCCGCGGCCGCAACCGACCGCGGCGAGGATGATCGAGCCCTCGGAAGACAAGGTCAGCGGCTTCGTCTTCAAGGTGCAGGCGAATATGGACGCCAAGCACCGCGACCGGATCGCTTTCGTGCGCCTCTGCTCGGGCCGCTTTCGGCGCGGCATGAAGCTGAAGCACGTCCGTACCGGAAAGATGCTGAACGCACACAATCCGCTGCTGTTCCTGGCCCAGGACCGCGAATTGGCGGAGGAGGCGTGGGCCGGCGATATCATCGGCATTCCCAATCACGGTAATTTGCGGATCGGTGATGCCCTGACCGAGGGCGAGGACTTGGCCTTCAAGGGAATCCCGAATTTCGCGCCGGAGCTGATGCAAAAGGTCCGCCCCGAAGACCCGTTGAAGGCAAAGCATCTCGGCCGGGCCTTGGTGCAGATCGCCGAGGAAGGGGCGGCGCGGGTGTTCAAGCCGCTGATGGATCCGGACTGGATCGTCGGCGTGGTCGGCGCGTTGCAATTCGACGTCTTGGCAGACCGCATCCGCACCGAGTTCAACATTCCGGTCAAATTCGAGGCGAGTTCGCTTCACACGGCGCGCTGGATCGAATCCGGCGACACCGCCGAGATCAAGAAGTTCCGCGACGGCAACCGGCTCGCCTATGCCGAGGACCACGACGGCGCGCCCGTTTTCCTCGCCCGCAACGCCTGGCACCTCGAGACCAGCGAAAAGGATTGGCCCGAACTCCGCTTTTTAAAGACCAAGGAACAAACGGTCTGAGGGTCGGGGATCGACGGCCTTAAAGCCGGGCGAGGCAGGCCGAGGCGGCGGCATCGATGATCGAGTCAACGTCGATTCCGAAGGCGCGGTAAAGGTCCGGGATATCGCCCGACTGGCCATAGGTCTCGACACCGAGGGGGGCGACTCGCAGACGCCCGACGGAGCCGATCCAGCTCAAGGTCGCGGGATGGCCGTCGAGCACGGTTACCAATGCCGCGCGCGGGTCGAGCTGAGCCAGCAGAGTCTCGATATGGGCGCGCGCGCCGGGGTCGCCCTTCTCGCGGCGATGGCGGGCCGCCATCCAGTCCTTGTGCAGAAGATCGGGCGAGGTGACCGCGAGCAGACCGGCGCCGGGCACGTCCTCCAGCAGATCCGCATGCGCCTGCAAGGCTTCGACCGCGAGCGGGCCAGTATAGACAATCGCGAGTTCGGCACCGGACGCCGGCGGTTTCAGCCAATAACCGCCGCGGCAGATCTCCGCCGCCAGCGCATCGTCCATCTCACGCGCGGGTTGGTCGATCTGGCGGGTCGAGAGCCGGAGATAAACCGAACCGCCGTCCGCCGCCTGCATGTGACGGAACCCCCAGGCCATGATCACCGCCAGCTCGTCGACGAAGGCCGGCTCGAAATAGGCCAGCTTGTCGAGCCCGACGCCGACCAGCGGCGTGTTGACCGATTGATGGGCGCCGCCTTCGGGTGCCAGGGTGATGCCGGAGGGTGTGCCGACGACCATGAAGCGAGCATCCTGGTAGCAGGCGTAGAACAGCGCATCGAGGCCGCGATTGATGAAGGGGTCGTAAAGGGTGCCGACCGGCAGAATCCGTGCGCCGAAAAGCGACTCCGACAGGCCGGCCGCGGCCAGCAGCAGGAATAGATTGTTCTCGGCGATGCCGAGTTCGAAATGCTGGCCGGTATGGGTCCGGACCCAGCGTTGCAGCGAGGCGACCTCCTCCTCGTGAAAGACGTCCCGGCGTTCCTTGCGGCTGAAGATTCCCTTCTGATTGACCCAGGGGCCGAGATTGGTCGAAACGGTGACGTCCGGCGAGGTGGTGACGATGGCGTCGGTGAGCGCGTCGTCCCGCCGCGCGAT
The DNA here is from genome assembly GCA_964408805.1 of uncultured Rhodospirillaceae bacterium. GTDB lineage: Bacteria > Pseudomonadota > Alphaproteobacteria > UBA8366 > UBA8366 > CAYPAV01. The sequence goes on from CAYPAV010000011.1 coordinate 123,918, forward strand.
ATCGTAGAGAATCTGCCCGAAGGCGAACTGTGTCGCCGCCGTCTCGCTTGTCTTAACCGGAAAGCGATCCGGCACCTGGATTTGCGGGGCACGGTGGCGTCGTGCGGGCGTCCCGGCGAAGGGAACCTGTTCGAGGAATTCCGAGATCGCGTCCGGCGTCGCGTCGAGGCCCGCATGAGGGTCCCATTCGGCCCCGTCCGGAATGCCCATATGTTCCTTGAACTCGGTCATTTGCGCCGGGCTCATCAGACCCGCGTGATTGTCCTTGTGGCCCTGAAGCGGCATGCCGAAGCCCTTGATCGTATAGGCCACGAAGCATTGCGGCTGGTCTTCTGACCCGGCGGCATGGAAGGCCTCGAGGATCGATTCCATGTCATGGCCGGCGAGATTGGTCATTAACGTGTGCAAGCGCTCGTCGTCATGCGTGTCGAGCAGGGTCTTCAGCCCCGCGGTGCCGCGAAGATCGCGTTTCAGATGCTCGCGCCAGGCCGGACCGCCCTTGAAGGTGAGGGCCGAATAGAGATCGTTCGGGCATTCGTCGATCCAGCGCCGGAGCGCTTCCCCCGCCGGCCCCTCGAAAGCCGCTTCCAGCTTCTTGCCGTATTTCAAGGTCACCACGTTCCAGTCGACGGTGCTGAAGAAATCCTGGATCTTGGTGAACAGGAACTCGTTGATCACGCCGTCGAGGCTCTGGCGGTTGTAGTCGATGACCCACCAGAGATTGCCCACCTTCTGCTTCCAGCCTTCGAGCAGGGCCTCGAAGACATTGCCTTCGTCGAGCTCCGCGTCGCCCATCAGCGCCACCATGCGGCCGCGCCGGACTCCATCGCCCATGCGGCCGTGGGTGTGTGCGTAATCCTGCATCAGGGAACCGAACAGCGTGGTGGCGACGCCGAGACCGACCGAGCCGGTGGAGAAATCCACATCGTCGGTATCCTTGGTTCGCGACGGGTAGGATTGCGCGCCGCCAAGGGCCCGGAACCCTTCCAAATTGTCCAGGTTCTGGCGGCCCAACAGATACATCAAGGCGTGAAAGACCGGACTGGCATGGGGCTTCACCGCCATCCGGTCCTCCGGCCGCAGCACGTCCATGTAGAGGGCCGTCAGCAACGTCGCGGCCGAGGCGCAGGAGGCCTGATGGCCGCCGACCTTGAGGCCGTCCCGGCTGGGCCGGATGTGGTTGGCGTTGTGGATCGTCCAGGCGGCGAGCCAAAGCACCTTCTTCTCGATCTCGCGCAGGAGATCCAGGCGTTCGGCGGGAAGGATGGTGTTGCGGCCGGAATCGACCAGATGCAGGGGCGGCGGCATGACGAGGGCTCCATTGAACGGCCCTCCATTATACCTGCCGCCCGCCGAACAGTCCTTGCGGATATTGCGTAAATTGTGGATAACTTAACAAGGATTGACCAAATTTAGATGAATTATGAAATATTATGCCCCGAATGAGCCTGGATGAGATAGATCGGCGTATCTTGGGTGTGTTGCAGGAGAACGCGCGCGTCAGCAATGTCGACCTGTCGCGCCGGGTCGGGGTCTCGGCGTCGCCCTGCTGGCGGCGGGTGCGGGAGTTGGAGACCGAAGGTGTTATTTCGCGTTATGTGACACTGGTCGATCCGGGGGCGGTGGGCCTTCCGGTCAGCGTCTTCGTCCAGGTTTCGTTGGAGAAACAGGTGGAGCGCGCGCTGGAGGCGTTCGAGCAGGCGATCGGGGCCCGCCCGGAGGTCATGGAATGCTATCTGATGACCGGCGACGCGGATTATCTGCTGCGGGTCGTCGTTTCCGATCTCGAGGCCTATGAGCGATTCCTGATGGACCATTTGACCCGGGTGCCGGGGGTGGCCAGCATCCGTTCCAGCTTCGCCTTGAAACAAGTGAAGTATGGTACGGCGCTGCCGCTGGTGGAACCGGGGGTATCGGCCGGGTGAGAACGGTATCGAAAAAAGCGGCGGGCGGCCTTGCTTTTGACGCCGGCCTCGTTAATGTTTCGGCTGTCGTGGCTGGCGGCGCCGGCATGGCGGATCGCAACAAGGAAAGGAGATTTCGTGGCTAAGGAAGAACCGATTGAATTCGATGGCATGGTGACCGAGGTGTTGCCGAATGCCATGTTCCGTGTCGAGCTTGAGAACGGACATCAGATCCTCGCCCACACATCGGGCAAGATGCGCAAGCACCGCATCCGGATTCTACAAGGCGACAAGGTGACGATCGAGATGACGCCCTACGACATGGACAAGGGCCGCATTTCCTACCGCTTCAAATAGCGATCAGCTCATTCGATGCCGACATTGTCCGGGCGGTTACCCGTTGGGCGCCGGGCGATGACGCACGATTCCAAGCTTCACCAACCACACCAGCGTACGTAGAACGCGGGCGCTTTCGGCTTCTGGCCAGCGCCCCCTGAGGGTTTCGACCGTCACCGGTGCCCGCAGCGCCGCCAGCAGCCGCGGCAGGTCCTCGGCCGCCAGCAGGTGAACCGGCAGAAACATGTTCATGCGATGGCCGAGCAAGGATGTCAGCACCGTCGGACCATCCGTTGTCAGAACCAACTCGTCGGCCGGGCTCAGAACGTGGGTCGGGAAATCGCGGAAGACGCGGAAGGGATCGAGCTCGAAGGGGCCCGTGACGGCGTTGGTCGCGATCGGCCGGGCCTCGGCGTCGTGCCGCCGGCGTACGGAGAGTTCGGCCCAGAGTTCTTCATAGGCCGAGATGACATGGCGCCAGTCGAAGACCGCCTTGGCGCGGGCGCGTCCCGCTGCGCCGAACCGGCGGCGTAAATCCGCATCACCGGCGAGGCGTTCGATCGCCGTCCCGACGGCCTCGATATCGACCGCCGTCGACTGACTGGCGCCCGCCAGGTATTCGCCGTAGACGTCGTCCCCCGCGAGGTAGCGCCGGCTCAGCTCCTCGCCGGTTCCCGGCGGCGGCGCCAGGGTCGGGACCAGGAATCCGTCCTCGCCGTCCCGCACGGTGTCGCGGTAGCCGTCCCAATCGCTGGCGATCACGGGAAGGCCGCTCGCCATTGCCTCGATGGGGGTCAGCCCGAAACTTTCCTGAATATTGTCCGAGAGCGAAACGAAGATGTCTGCTCCGGCCCAAAGGGCGTCCGGAAATCGGGGGTCGGTGTTCTCGATGAAATGGACCCGGGCCTTGTCGCAAAAATCGGCGGCCGCCGTTTCATAGTCGTTACGGAAACTCTCGGCCGTGAAATAGCCGTAAAAGACCAGATGCAGAGGCGCGTCTAACGTCTTCGCGACACGTTCCGCCGCGCGGAGCAGCGGCAGGGGATGGGCTTTGTTGTGATAACTGAGGCGGCCGTGAAAAAGCAGCACCACATCGTCGGGTCCAACACCGAGTGCCGCGCGTTGCGTCTCGCGGCGTCCCGAATCGATGTTCCGGGCGAAGTGCCGGGTGTCGACGCCGAGCGGGATGATCGGTAATTGCGCCGGAGGGAGGCCGGCGGCCTTGCCGGTCGATTCCCAGAGCGATTGGATAACGCCCCTGATCGCGCGGGACGGGCAGACGATCGCGTCCCAGGGCTGCAACGGTTCGGCGACCGCCACCGCCATCGTCGCCATGACCTGCAGCGACGACATGGTATGGCTGAGACCGCAGACAGCCCGGCCGCGATGGCCGTCGGGCCCGGTGCGGTCGGCGACCAGGCGGTTGATGTTGGGATCGGGCCGGAAGATCGTCCCGACCCTCTCGAGCGCCGCTCTATCCTCGAACGGAGTGAAATCGCAGCGCGCGGGATCGATGCCGGCCCGGGCCATGCGCGATCGGAAATCCTCGAATGCGGATCGGTCGGGCGCCAGGCAATGAAAATGTTCGTGAGTTGTATGGCGGAAGAAGGCATCGAGGAGAGTCTCGACCGCGACCGCGAGACCGATCACCTTGCCGTCGTCGCCGCGCGGCGGCTCGACATGATAGATCGCGACCGGCTGGCCGTTTCCCGTGTCCGACATGGTTCAACCGTCGCCGAACCGGCGGAAATAGGCACCGGCACCCGCCACGCCGACCCGCCGGGCGATCACGTTATAAAGGAGACCGAGCCGCAACAGCGGCGGCGTGACCAGAACCCGCCGCCGACCGAGGGCCCGAAGCGCCTTCCGCGCGACGCTCTCGGCACTCTCCGCGCGCTCGAACATTCGGGCCGGCATGGCGGATCGTTGCTGGAATTCGGTTGTCGTCGTTCCGGGGCAGAGAGCGAGGATATCAATCGGCGCCTCTTTCATTTCGGCCGCGAGTCCTTCGGCGAAGGCAAGGTCGAAGGCCTTGGTGGCGGCATAGGTCGCGAACCGAGGCAGCGGCAGATGTCCGGCCGTACTGGCGACGACGACGAGCCCCGCCCGGCGGCCCTGCGCCTCCGCCCGCGCGACCATGCCCGGCAGCAGGGCCCGCGTCAGCCCGTGCACGGCGACGACATTGACGGCGACCATTTCGGCCTCGGCCTCGGGCGCGTTCTCGGCGAAGGACCCATAGTAGCCGAGACCCGCATTGTTGAAGAAGAGATCAACGCCCCGATCGTTCGCCCAGGCCGCGATTTCGTCCCGCGCGGCCTGCCGGCGGAGGTCGGCCGGGCGCGTTTCGACCGTTCGGCCGGGGCGGTCCAACGCTTTGCCGAGTTCGTCGAGCGCCGCTTCGTTCCGGCCGGTGAGGAGAAGATCCGTCTCCGGCGGCAGAACCTCGGCGAAGGCCCGGCCGATCCCCGCCGTGGCACCGGTAATGAATGCGCGTTGGTAGGTCTCCGTCATCTCGCGTCGCCTGTTGGCCCGCTGTCATCACGCTTCCTTCAGGCTACCCACTCGCGGCCGTGGGTCAACGCGCTTCGATCGTCACCCGGCCCGTCGCCGGCTCCACCGTCACCTGTTCGCCGGTCCGGATCGCCCGGGTGATGTCTTCCGGGAAGCGGTCGACCAGAGGGAATTCGGCATGCGCCGCTCCCTGGGCCATGATGGGGTTGGCATAGTTGAGGAGGAGGGCGCGGGGCGCCTTTCCGGTCTCGTGCATGGCGCGGAGCATCCAGGCGGTCGCGACGCCGCCCTTGGCGATGTTCAGCACCAGGACCTTGTCGACATAGCTCTCGCCGAAGAGCTTGTGTCCGGGCCGGGAGAAGGTGCCGGCGGTTCGATCGAGATCATAGCGCGCGCTGAAGTTGTCGTCGGCAACCAAGGCTTCTCCGCTGACCGTCCCGCCGATGCCGACATGGCCCGTGATGACCCGTTCGCTCATGGGAGGATCCTCCCCGCGCAGGCCGACTCGATGCAATCGGCCATCGAGGCCAGTACCGGTTCGTAGCCGTAACCGCCGAGGATATTCACGATCTTGGCCGAATTGCTCATCAGCCGGCGCCAGCCGTTGGCGTCGCCGATCTCGCGGGCGTGCATGTTGTAGAAGCAGACTCCCTCGAGAACGATCCCACCCGCGCCTTCGATCTGGGCGGTGATGCCCATCCGATCCGAGGATTCCTTGACAGCGGGTGCCGTGCAAGCAATCAGCGTTACTCCGTCCGCGACCCGCCGACCGTCGAGGAGATGTCCCAGGCGCCGCATCTCGTCGAGCGAGAGCTGCGGGGCGGCGAAGACGACCACATGCAGCGTGTCGTCGTCCGGCCGATAGGCCTGGTAGAAGCCATCGAGTGCCGACCGGTCGATTTCCGTTGCCGCGGGCGGTGGGCCATCGAAGACATCCGCCAGGCCGCGCGCCTCCGGCGTGACACCGACCATGTGGAAGAGCGGCGTCGAGCCGAAGGAGGCGAGGGCCGCGCCGAAATGTTTCAACTCGTCCGAGGTGGGCACGGACTCGATCCCCTCGATCACCGGGGTCTCCCAATAGGAGCCCATGTCGCGCCCGACGATCCCGCCGAGCGCCCCCCAATCGCTGTAACTCTCCGGCGTCGCGGTGATGCGGTAGAGCCGGTCGCCGCGACGCGCCTCGTCCAAATGATAGCCGTAGCGGGGCGTCCGTCCGGTCAGGGCGGCGGCAAGCGCCGACGGGCCGCCCTCGAAATTGGTGCGCGCGCCCAGCACGCTGTTCGTATAGATGCTGGAGCCGGTATCGCCGAAGGCGACATGCTCGCCGAAGACCGGCGGCATGAAGACCTGGTAGTTGATGCAGGTGTCGGTCATCAACACGTCGAGGGCGCGGAAGGCATCTATGGCGCGGCGTTCGAGGCCGACGAACCGCGCGTCCTGCTTGATCCGTTCGTAGGATTTGAAATCAGCCCCCCTCGGGTCCGTCACCGTCGGTACCCGGACCTGGCGATCGGCCTCGGGAAATTCCGCCATCTCTTCCAGAAACCGGACCCCCGCCTCGCCGAGCGCTTCGGTGTCGGCCATGATATGGACGTGGCCGATCTCGACCATCTCGTCGGCGTCGAAGAATCGCCCGACCTGGATCTGATGCTCGATCGCGCGCCGGCGCGGCTCGCCCATCTCGCCCGCGCGCATCGCGGTTTCGACTTCGCTGAGTTTCATGCCCTTTTCCGACCGTCCGCGGCGTGGTTAAAAAGCGTCGCGAATAAATAAACGCTCGGAGGAAGATATGGAAATGCGGCGGCTTGGCCAGCTATGGCCGGTGAGCGCGCTGACGCTTGGCGGCGGCGGTGTCGGCCAGCTCTGGGGCGAGACGACGCGGGAGGAATGCGTGGCGACCGTGCGAGCGGCCGTCGACAGCGGCATCACCCTCCTCGACATGGCGCCCCGCTATGGCGATGGCGAGGCCGAGCGGGTGGTGGGCGCCGCCTTCGAGGGCAAACTGCCGGACGGCATCCGGGTCACCACCAAACATCGGTTGGGCACGCCGCCGCCGGGGAACGTCGAAGGCAATCTCCTCCGCAGCCTGGAGGAAAGCCTGGAACGGATGCGGCTCGACCGGGTCGATCTTTTCTTCCTGCATTCGAACATCATCCCCAACGACTATGACGCCAGCGCCTATACCGACCGGCCGGCGACGCGCTGGTCGATCTATGAAGAGCAATTCATCCCCGCCTGCGAGAAGCTGAAGGCATCCGGCCGGATCGGCGATTGGGGCCTGACCGGAATCGGCATTCCGGACTGTATCTCGGCCGCCCTCGAGCTCGAGACGCGGCCGGCGGCGGTGCAATGCATCGCCAATCTGATCGATTCGCCGGGCGATCTGAAATATTTCGACGGTCCCAGCCGCGCCCGCGAGCTGATCGAGAAATCCCAAACCGAGGGGGCCGGGGTGATGGGCATTCGCGCCGTCGAAGGCGGCGCGCTCACCGATGCCCTCGATCGCGATCTGCCGGAAGGCCACGGCGTCGTCATCGATTTCGCCCGCGCGGCACCCTTCCGCAAATTGGCGGCGGCGCGCGGCACCTCGGCTGCCGCGCTCGCACATCGCTATGCGCTTTCGATGGCGGGGGTCGACACGGTGGTCCTCGGCGTCAAGAATCGCGCGGAACTCGACGAATGCCTCGCCGCCGAGCGGGCGGGACCGTTGTCGGCGGACGAGATCGCCCAAATCGACGCGACCGTCGTCGGTTGATCTCCTATCCGCTTGCCGCCAAGTCACTTCAAACGAACGGAAACCCCAGATTGAGGAACAACCCCATGTCTGATCTCCTTGTCGACGTTAAAGACGGTGTCGCGACCCTCACCATGAACCGCCCTGACGCGCGGAACGCGCTCTCGCTCGATATGCGCACCGGGATGCATGACTGTCTCGACAAATACGAGTTCGACGACGATGTCCGCTGCGTGGTGATCGCGGGCGCGGGCGATCATTTCATGGCAGGCGGCGACGTGAAGAGCTTCGCCAAGATGACTGCTGAGATGGCGCCCGAGGACCTCCGCACCCATTTCCTGCGCCGCATTCACGACCTCCACGGGTTCATCTCGGCGATGCGCCGGTTTCCGAAACCGATCGTGGCTTCGGTGCGGGGGGCGGCCGCGGGGGCGGGCGTCAGCCTGGCGAGTGCCTGCGATCTTATCATCGCCGCCGAGGATGCCTTCTTCACGCTGGCCTATTGCCATATCGGCATCAGCCCGGACGGCTCGGCGACCTATCAATTGCCGCGTATGATCGGGGTCAAGAAGGCGATGGAGATGGCGCTCTTGGGCGATCGCATCGACGCCGAGACGATGATGGCGATGGGGCTCGTGAACCGGGTGGTCCCGAGCGCCGAATTGGACGCCGAGACCCGAAAACTGGCGGAACGCCTCGCCGCCGGCCCGTCCATCGCCTATGCCGGTTCCAAGAGCCTGATCAACGCCTCGCTGGAAAACCAGCTCGAACGCCAGCTCCAGATGGAAGCCGAGGCCTTCGCCGCCTGCGCCGGCAGCGAGGATTTCCGCGAGGGCACGAACGCCTTCGTCGAGAAACGCCGGCCGGTGTTCAAGGGGCGCTAAGTGGCGGCGGCATGGCCACGACCTAGTGTATCTTCACATGACTCAGCAAAACCGGCGATAAGGGAAGCGTTATATGGAATTCGGAATACTTTTTACATCCCATCCCGATCCGAAGTCGGAAACCTATCCGCACCACGCCATCCATGAACGCGTGACCCGCGAGATTATCGAGGCGGAGGAGTTGGGCTTCGATAGCGTCTGGATCGCCGAGCACCATTTCTCGAACCGCTACGGCATCTTGCCGGACCCGTTCAGTTATCTCAGTTACCTCGCCGCGAAGACGACGCGGATCAAGCTGGGGGCGGCGGTGATGGTGGTGCCGTTGCACCATCCGATGCGGATCGTCGAGAATTCGGCCTTCGTCGATATCCTCAGCGACGGGCGCTTTCAGCTCGGCCTCGGTTCCGGTTACCGGCCGTATGAGTTCGCCGGGCTCGGGATCGATTTCGAGAGCCGGCGCGCGCGCCAGGCGGAAGCCATTCCGCTCATTCTCAAGGGCTTCCACGAGAAGCGCGTGAAGGCGGAGGGCGAATTCTTCAACTTCGAGATCGGCGAGGATTTCGAGATCTTCCCGCAGCCGGTCCAGCAGCCGCATCCGCCCTTCTATATGGGGGCCGGCACCGAGGGCTCGATGAAAATCGCCGCCGAGAACGGGTTCGGCCTGATGCAGTCCTCGCTGCCGTCGGTCGAGAAGATCGGCGAGAACATCGAGTGGTACAAGAGCCACATGAAATCGGCGCCCGACCCCTACGACAAGAACCCCGCCTTCGGGCGGGTCGATGTCGTGCGCATGGTTTATGTGGCGCCGACGGACGCGAGGGCGAAGGAAGAGAGCGCGGACGCCATCACGCATCACATGAAGACCTTCATGTCCGGCGTCAATGCGGGCGGCTATCTCGGCGACGTGACCGAGAAGGAGGACGAATCGCAGTTCGAATACGATCACCTGGCGGAAACGACGATCCTGCACGGCTCGCCCGACACCGTCATCCGGAAGATCGAGGCGTTCAGAGACGTCGGCACCACGTCGATCATGCTGCATTATCCGCCCTATTACGGGGTGCAGCAGATCCTTGATATGCTGCGCCTCTTCGCCAAGGAGGTGCTGCCGCACGTCCAGAACAAGCCCGTCGCGACGGAGGCCGTTGCCTGACCGCCGCCGCCGGCGGGGAGGGCCGTCATGGCTTGGGGTGAGATTACCGACGAAGCGCTTGCGGCGGCGGCCGAACTGATCGGCCAGCCGCTTCGGCGCTCCCGCATGCAATGGATCGAGACCGCGACCCGGGACGCAATCCGCCACTTCGCCTGGGGCATCGGCGACGACAACCCGCTCTGGTTCGATACCGAATATGCGGAGACGTCACCCGCGGGTACGCTTTTGGCGCCGCCCTGTATCCTCTATGCCGTGGACTCGACGATCGTCGCACCGAAACTGCCCGGCGTGCAGTGGATCTATGCCGGCACGGACTGGACCTGGTTTGATCGCATCCGGGTCGACGATCGCTTCACGGTGACGGCGGAACTGACCAACCAGGAGGAGAAGTCCGGCCGACGATTCTCCAGGTGGGTCCTTCAGACGGGTCAGGTGCGCTATTTCAACCAGCGGGACGCTCTGGTTGCCGCCGCGATCGGGAAATGCGCGCGCACCCCGCGCGGCGTGGGATCGGGGGAAGCCGGCGCGGCGAATATCCATCATTACGAACCGGACGAGTTGGCCGACATCGAACGCCAGGTCCTTTCGGAAGATCGCCGAGGGGCGACACCACTCTATTGGGAGGAGGTGGCGATCGGCGATGCCGTGCCGCCCGTGGTCAAGGGTCCGCTCTCGATCGCGGATATTCTCGCCTGGTATTCAGCGACCCAAGGCGCGCTCCATTATGGCGGGGCGCACGGCGATGCCGTCCGCTATCGGCGCCGCCACGACGACTATCACATCAATCCCGCGACCGGCGCCAAGGATGCGGCCGGGCGCGGCCATCTGGAAGCGGCAACGGCGCGCGATGTCGGCATGGGCGAGGCCGCCTATGATGTCGGACCCCAGCGAATTTCCTGGGCCCAGCACTTGCTCACCAACTGGATCGGCGACCACGGCTTCCTGCACAAGCTGAACGTCTCGGTGCGGCGGCCGAACCTGGTCGGTGACACGATCTGGTGGCGCGGCACCATCGAGGCGAAGCGGGAAGTGGGTGCGGTCAAACTGGTCGATCTCAAGATCGATGCGCAAAACCAGGCGGAGCTGTCGTCCGCCGTCGGCACCGCCGTGGTGGCGTTGCCGTCGCGTGCGGATGGCCCGGTTCCGCTGCCGCTGGCGCCCGGCGACTGAAGCCGATGACGCCGGCGACTCGTTCCATTCCCCTCCGGGCGGCAGGCTCGATCCATGTCGATGGCTCGAACAAGTCGGCCGGTTACGCGCTGGAATGGCTCGAGTTGCTGGGCTGCTCGCCCACGGCGTCGGCGGATGATGGCGATATCGTCATCACGGGCGATGCGAGCGAGGCGTTTCCGAAGGCATACTGCGTCATCCGGCTCTGGGATTTTCAGGTCGGTCGTCCCGGCAGCGGCGCGCTGGCGAGCGCCGTCTCCGGTGCCGCGGCGGTGATCGGCTATCCGGATAGTCCCGGCGTGCCGCTTCCCGCCGACATGCCGGAAAAATGGTGCGGCGCGTATGGCGTGATTCTGGCCCTGGCCGAGCTTTGGCGGGGCATTTCGGGCAAGACCATCGTCCACGACGTATCGGCGGCGGATGTGTTGCGGGCCTTTTCGTTGCAGAATTCAGGCGATCGCGCCGAGATGATCCGCAATTGGCGACGGAACGGCCGTCTTTGCGTCGATCACGGCGGCATTTTTCCCATGGGGTTTTTCGCCTGCAAGGACGGCTATGTTGCGATCCTGGGCCGCTCGCGACGGGATTGGCGGCAGATCCGAAAGGCCCTCGGCGCTCCCGAATGGGCGCGGGCCGAGCCGTTCGAGGACCCGTTCCGTCTCGCCGTCGACAGCGCCGAAGCGGACCGGTTGCTGGAAGCCACCCTGGCTGATTTCGGCCGCGACGAGCTGCTGGCCCGCGGCCTCGCCGAAGGGGCGGTGATCGCGCCGGTCTACACGCAAGAAGAAGCCAGCCGCCGCGAAATCTTTCGCGACCAATTTATTGTTAATGGTTCGCCCGCGATGCCGTTTCTCGTCGAGCCGCTTGGTCTCGGCGACGACGTTTCACGCGAGCGATCGGGTGCCGAAGAGGCTGCCGAAGCGCCGCTGGCGGGTCTCAGATGTATCGAACTTTGCTGGATCTGGTCGGGGCCGATGGTCGGACAGATCCTCGCCGATCTCGGGGCGGAGGTTGTCAAGGTGGAGGCACCGAAGCGGTTCGATCTCTACCGGACGCGGGGGTTGGAGGCGAAGCGGGGGCAAATGCCCGAGCGGACGCGGATCGAATCCTCGATCTATTTCCACAGCCTGAACCGCAACAAGACCGGCCTCGCCCTCGATCTCAAACAGGCGGCCGGGCTCGATATCGCGAAGAATCTCGCGGCGCGATCGCACCTGCTGATGGAGAATTTCACCGTCGGCACGATGGAGCGGCTGGGCCTCGGCCGGGAGGCCCTTTCCAAGGTCAGCCCCGGCCTCGTGCAGCTCTCCATGAGCGGTCCCGGGCGGGGCTCCGTCGTGCAGGATCTCCGCTCCTACGGCCTTGTCCTGAGTGCCCTTGGCGGGGCCGAGGCGCTGATCGAGGCGGAGAGCGAATTCCTCGGTTCGCCAACCTATTCGATCAGCGATCCGAATGCCGCGCTCTTCGGTGCGATGGCGGCTCTGGCGGGCGTTCTTTCGGTGGCAGAGGGCGGCGCGGGGCTTGCCGTCGATCTCTCCCAGATCGAGGCAGCGGCCACGCTCGCCGGTACTCCGATACAGGTTTCAACGACGCTGGATGCGATCGTCGCCGCGAAAGATGGCGCTTTCGTCGCCGTCAGTGTGCCGGCGGATGCCTTTGCCGACGCTGCCGAATTGGAACGCGAGATGACCGGATTGAGTCGGGACGAGATGACCCGACGTTGCGCGGTGCTCGGCGGTTTTACGGCCAACCTTCTCGAACTCGACGACACCGACCGGGCAGCGGAATTCGCCGATTGTTCCGGCTGGCTGGCGGCGCGTCATCCCGTCACCGGCGAGGAAAAGCTGGTCGCCGCCCCGTGGCGGGTCGAAGGCCGCCGGCCCGGATTTCGAAAACATGCGCCGGTTCTCGGCGAGGATGACGAATTCGTGCTGCGGCGCATATTGTCCCTGGAGGGAGACGAGATCGAGCGGCTCCGCAAGGCGGGCGTCGTCGGCGTTCCGGCCGGGGATGAACCAACGGACAAGAAAGCGACATCATGATCGACATCATGGGCACCACGCCGGATGCCACCACGCTCGGCGAACTGGTGGTCCGCCGCGCCCGAATATACGGCGACAAGCCGCTGCTCATCTGCCGGGACGAGACCCTGACCTATGCCGATGCGGACCGGCTTTCGAACCGGGTCGCCAACAGCTTGGCCACGAAGGGGATCGGCTATGGCGACGTCGTCGCGACCTTCATGTACAACGCGGTCGAGCAGGCGCTGATCTGGTATGGCTGCGCCAAGATCGGCGCCGTCTACGCCGCCTTGAACGTCTCGCTCCAGAAGGACGACCTTGCCTATAGTTTGAACGACACCGGCGCCAAACTGCTGGTTGTCGACGAGGAGCTGGCCGAACATTACGTCGCCGCCGCCCCCGAGCTGGAATTCAGCCCCGAAGTGCTGGTGCATGGCGATACGACCGTTGTGCCGGGCGCGGGACCGCTCGGCGATCTTTTCGCCGGCGAGGAGAGCCAGCCCGAGGCCGAAGTCAACGGTGCCGACCCCGTCGCCATCGTCTATACCGGCGGCAGCACCTCCATGCCGAAGGGAGTGCTGGTCAGCCACCTCTACTACATCGCCGCCGCCATCCGCTATGCCGAGATCGCGGAGGCGACCGAGGACGACGTGCATTACGCCAACTCGCACTTCTTCCATATCGGCGGCCAGCAATTCGCCATCACCGGGCCGCTCTATAACGGCATGACCGGGATCATGGACAAGTGGTTCAGCGCCTCCAACTACTGGAACATCGTCCACAAATACGGCGCCACCATCATCGATCCCCTGGGCACCATGATGTCGGTGCTGCTGCGGCGCCCGGAATCCGATCTCGACAAGACTCACAAGGTGAAGGTCGGCGTCGGAATCGCCTCCAGTCAGGTGCGGCCCGAGTTGAAGGAAGAGTTCGAGGCCCGCTTCGGCGCCCCCATGCTGGAAGTCTATGCGATGACCGAGGTGGGGGTTCTGATGTCGAGCGAGCGCCTGCACGACCGCCGCGCCGGCTCCTGCGGCAAACCCCACGGCTGGGCCGATGTCCTGGTCGTCGATCAGGACGACAACCCGGTCCCCGCCGAGACCGAGGGCCAGATCCTGTTCCGACCCAAGGTGCCCAACACCTACATGATCGAATACGTCAACAAGCCGGCCGAGACTCTCGCCGCCTGGCGGAACCTTTGGTACCACTCCGGCGATCTCGGCTATCTCGACGAGGAAGGCTACATCTATTTCGTCGGCCGCGAGGCTCATTGGATCCGGCGCCGTGGCGAGAACGTCTCCGCCTTCGAGGTCGAAAAGGCCTTGAGCGCGCACGAGGCGATCGTCGATTGCGCCGCCGTCGGCGTCCCTTCGGAATTGGGCGAGGAGGACATCAAGGTCTATGTGCAGATGTCCGAGACGATCGATCCGGCGACGGTTGTGGGCTGGTGCAAGGAGCGCATCGCCTTCTTCAAGGTGCCGCGCTATGTGGAATTCGTCGACGAATTCCCCCGCACCATGACCAAGAATGAGATCGCCCGCCACGAGCTCCGCCAGCGCGGCATCGGCCGCGCCTGGGACAGCGAGACCGGCGGGTGGATCGAGAACTGACGCCGAAGAAGACGGGAGACATCAAGATGACCTCGATGAGCCGACAACTCGCCGCCTGGGTGGCGGACCTCGCCTATGACGACCTGCCGGCCGATGTGGTCGACCGCGCCAAGGGGGTGACCCTGCAGGGGCTGGCCTCGGCACAGCTCGGCCGAGCCATGCCGGAGACCGAACAGGCCCTCGCCATGATGGCGGAACTGGAGAGCGGCGGTCCCGGCGCCGCCACGGTAATGATCGACGGCCACAAGCTGACCATGGCGGGCGCCGCCTTCGTCAATTCCGAGATGATGTTCGCCGGCGGCAAGTGGGACACTTTCCGCATGCTCACCCACCCCGGTTGCGCCATCCTGCCGGCGGGGCTGATGGCGGCCGAGGTCGAGGGCGCATCCGGCCGTGACTTCATCACCGGCATTGTCGCCGGCTATGAGGTGATGGAACGGATGGCCGCCGATTTCATTCCAACGACAGTGACGCGCGGCTTCCATCCGGGGCCGGTCTTCGGCATCTTCGGCGCCGCGATGGCGATGGCCAAGATCATGGGCCTCACCGCCGACCAAATCCACGGCGCCATCGCCCAATGCGTCAATTTGGCGAGCGGCAACGTCGAGGGGGCCCGGAGCGGCGGGCGCTCCCTCCGCGAGGGTGGCGCCGTTCGAAATGCGCTCCTCGCCGTCGCCATGGGGCGCCAAGGGGTGCCGGGCGGCGAAACGGCGCTCGAGGGCGAGGCGGGCTTCTATCATTCCTATACCGGCAACAACCGGGGCGAGCTCAAATACAGCTTCACCGCCGACAACGAGACCGATCTCGCCAAGGTCACCGCGGGGCTCGGCAGTTCGTGGATGTTCCTGGAGACCCTCTACCGCATCTATTCCACGGCCGGCTACAACATCGCCCATATCGACGTGACCGCCGCCCTCTGTCAGGAGCACGACATCGACTGGCGGGACGTGGACCGGGTGGTCTCGGTGGTGAACTGGCTCGAGACCGCCTATCCGAGCCCAGCCTTCCCGACCGAGGGACGGTTGGAGGGCATCGACGGCCCCCGCTACTACGCCGCCTACGGCGTCGTCCAACGGGGCTTGCCGATTCTGAAGGATGTCGGCCACGGCCTCGGGCCCGATGATCCGCCGGAAGTCCTCGCCTTCATGGACCGCGTCACCATCACGCCGTCTTATCGCCACCCCCTCTTCGCGCCCGAGGTGACGATCCACCTGAAGGACGGCCGCGCTTTTACCAAAGCCGCCACCGGGCGCGAGTTCATCTGGAACTTTGCCGGCCTGGCCGACCGCGTCCGCGGCTACGCCCCGGGCGCCCGCCTCTCGGCCGAGGGGTTCGAGGCGCTGATCGAGACCTGCGGCAATATCGACGGGCTGGCGAAGGCCGACCAGCTGATCGAGGCGACGATCCCGGCGGGGTGAGGGGGCTTTCGCTCTTACGAATAAAGCTCGGTCACGGGAGATCGGCGGTGGTGGCGACCACCGTGGCGACACGATCGATCAACCCCGCCAGGGCCGCGCGGTGGACCACATCGGCGGGGATCACGTTGCCCAATCCATCCGGCAGGTCGCGCGTCGCGGCCGCGTCGGCAACGACGGCGGTAGCATAACCGTGATCGAAGGCGCCGCGTACCGAAGCACTAATGCAGTTATGTGTCATGAAGCCGGCGAACACGATTTGCCGCCGGGCGATCGATTCCAAACGTTTGCCGAGGTCGGTGCCGGCGAAAGCATTCGGCGTTGCCTTGTGAATTATCGGCTCGTTCGAATGTGGCGCTACCTCGGGGACGATGGCGCAGTAAGGCCCGTCGGGATCGAAGAATTTGGCACCGATGGGATTGCGGTGGGCAATGTGGATGACCGGCACGCCCTCTTGGCGGGCGCGGGCGAGCAGATTTGCCGCCTCGTCGAGGGCGGCGGCGATGCCCGGCACGGGAACGGCGCCATCGACATATTCCCGCTGGCAGTCGATGAGTATGATCGCGGAGTCGATAAAGGGTTCCGGGCGCATCGACAGCCCGGCCAACTCCCGAAACGTCGCCGGCCTGCTCATTCCATGCGCCTCTCGCCCTCACCGGCAGTTTGGCGTTGCGATGTCTTCCACATGATGGCGGCCCCTTCCTGTTGGTTCATCATCGGTCTTTTTCGACCTCGGCGATCGTCGTATGGCCAGCTCCCCTCCGCGCGGTATAGCATGGCGCGCGAGTTCGGCGGAATGGTCCGGCGGAACGAGGGAGTGCACGCGGCATGGGTGTTATCGGCATCGAAGAGATTTTCCTCCAGGTCAAGGACATGGAGAAGGCGATCGAGTTCTATAACGGCGTTCTCGGTATACCGCTGGACAAGCAGGATGGGGAAAAGACCTATCTGCAGATGGAGCGGGGTCACCTCGTGCTTCAGATCGAGAACCATACCGGCCTTCATCAGGGCGGCGGCCCCTTGCATTTCGCCATGACCGTCACCGAGGAGACCTTCGACGAGATACTGGCCAAGTTCGAGGGCAGCCGCACCTTCACCCGCGGGCCCTATGGCGAGCGGGGCGAGCGCCGCGCCCTCTTCATGATGGATCCCGACGGCAACGAAACCGAGGTCAACACCCGCTACCTCTACGGCGTGCCGAAGCGCTGACCCGGCGGAGGACCGACCCTACGATGACGCCCCGAAACCTGCTCGTCATCATGGCGGACGAGCACAATCCGAAAATGCTCGGGTGCGCTGGCCATCCACTGGTGAAGTCTCCGCATCTGGATGAATTGGCGGCTCGCGGCACCCGCTTCGACGCGGCCTATACGAATTGTCCCATCTGCGTTCCGGCGCGGGCGAGTTTCGCAACCGGGCGCTACGTGCACGAGATCGAATACTGGGACAACGCGATGGGCTATGACGGCCGCGTGCCGGGCTGGGGCCATCGGTTGCAGGAAGCGGGGGTGCGGGTCGAATCAATCGGCAAGCTGCATTATCGCAGCGCCGCGGACCCGACCGGGTTCGATGCCCAGCACCTGCCGATGCATATCAAGGACGGCGTCGGCATGGTGCATCTATCAATACGGCGGCAATTTCCGGGCTTCACGCCGCCGCCCAGAAAGAAGGGCGGCGGGGCCGCCGGCATCGTGCTGGAGGCCGGGCGGGGCGAGAGCGAATATACGCGCTATGACCGGAACGTTGCCGATCTTGCCTGCGAGTGGCTCGAGGCCAAGTCCGCGAGCGGCGACCCTTGGGTCCTTTTCGTCAGTTTCGTGACGCCGCATTATCCGCTGCTGGCGCCCGGCGAATTCTTCGATCTCTACGCGCTCGCCGACATGCCGATGCCGAAATTCGGGCCCGGCAGCGGGTTTCGGCATCACCCATGGTTCGACGAACTGGTTGCGGGCAACGCCGGGACGGATGCGACCGAGGAGCAGCACCGGACCGCGATCGCCGCCTATCTCGGGCTTTGTTCGTTCATGGACGCCCAGGTCGGACGCGTCCTCGGTGCCCTCGACCGCACCGGTCTTGGCGAGCGAACCCGCGTGATCTTCACCGGCGACCATGGTGAGAACGCGGGATCGCGGGGCATGTGGGGCAAGGCCGCGCATTATGAGGAAAGTGCCGGCATCCCCCTGATCGTCGCCGGCGAGGGGGTTCCGGAAGGGGCCCTCCGGAAGACGCCAGCGACGCTGGTCGACGCCTATCCGACGATCCTGCAGGGCGCGGGTGTCGCGATGCCGGATGGCGGCGACGGTCTTCCCGGTGATTCCTGGTTCGACCTCGCCAATGCCGGCGACGATGCCGAGCGCGTGGCCTTCGCCGAGTATCATGCCGCGCGGTCGCCGTCCGGCTCGTTCATGATCCGGAAGGGTCGGTACAAATTTATCCACTATGTCGGCTTCGAACCCGAACTGTTCGATCTCGAGGTCGACCCGGAGGAGACCGTCAATCTGGCCGAGGATCCAGATCATGCGGCGGCCTTGCCGGGTTCACCTGGTGGACCTGGTGGGTCGGTGACACGATCGGCGTGCTTCTGTTCACGCCCTTGATCTTCGTCTTCGCGGCCCAGTCCCGGGTGCTCTGGCGCGATCGTATCTTGACGGTGGCCCTCCCCACCATGTTCGCCTGCTCCGCCGTGATCGCGATTTTCTTCCAGGCAGGCGAATGGGAGCGCGACCGTGTTCAAGTGGTGTTCCACGAAACCGCTGTGAGTGCGTTCAACGCGATCGAACGGCGTTTTCATGGTTACAGCGCCGTCACGAAGGCGACCGAACGCCATTTCACGAGCGCCGGCGACGTTTCTCCGGCCGGGTTTCGTGTATTTTTGGAGGGAATTCGGGCGCGAAATCCCGGAACCCAGGCGCTCGAATGGATCGCCAAGGTGCCGGCCGCCGAACGCAATGCCTTTGAGGCCGAGAGGCACAGCGCCGGTCATCCCCGGTTCGAGATTACCGAACGGAACGCCGCGAACAAGATGGTTCGGGCCGGCGGCCGCGGCGTCTATTTCCCGGTGACCTATGTCGAGCCACTGGTCGGAAACGAGCGCGCGCTCGGATTCGATCTCGGCTCCAGCGCCACGCGTTTGAAGGCCCTGGAAAAGGCCCGCGACACGGGGCGTCAAGTCGCGACGGCGCGGATTACTCTCGTGCAGGAGACGGGCCGGCAGTTCGGCTTCCTGCTTTTCCACCCGATATTCGCCACACCCACTCTTCCGGACACGCTGGCGGCGCGGCGGACCGCTCTTAGAGGATTTGCGCTCGGCGTCTTTCGGATCGGTGAGATGATCGACGTAGCATTGCGGGAAATTGATCTCGCGGGGATTCGTCTGACCGTGGGTGATACCAACGCAGCCGAGGGAAAGCGCCTTCTCTATTCATCCGAAGCGGCCAGCGCGGGCGAGTTGGCGAATACGTTTCGGTTCGAGCGGGTGCTATCGGTCGCGGACCGGCGTTGGAAGGTCGAATTCCGGGCGACCGCCGCGTATCTGGCGCGGCAGAGGGCCTGGCAGGCCTGGCTGGTCTTGGTGGGCGGGTTGATATTCGTCGGGTTGCTGCAGGCCTTTCTCTTGAGTTTGACAGGCCGGGCGGCGCGGACCGAGCGACTGGTCGATCGACGCACCCGAGACCTCCGGGAGAGCGAGGCCCGCGTTCGCGCAATCGTCGACAACACCATGGACGCCATCATCACCATCGATGGGAAGGGCATTATCCAGTCGGCTAACCCGGCGACCGGCAGCCTCTTTGGATATCGGATCGACGATCTGATCGGGCGAAATGTCTCGATGTTGGCGCCAGAGCCCCATCGGTCGGCGCATGACGACTATCTCGCCAATTATCTCCGAACCGGCGAGGCCAAGATCATCGGCACCTTGCTGGAGCTCGAGGGGCTGCACCGCAACGGAACCACGCTGCCGATAGAACTCCGCGTCAGCGCCCTCGAGGTGGGAGACGAGCAGTATTTCCTCGGCGCCATCCGGGATATCTCCGAGCGCCGTGAGGTGGACCGCGTGAAGGGCCAGTTCGTCTCCACGGTCAGCCATGAGCTGCGCACCCCGCTGACGTCGATCAAGGGATCGCTGGCGCTGGTCGAGGCGGGGGCGCTCGGCAACCTCGAGGAGGATGTCCAGAGTCTGATCGGTATCGCGCGGCGCAACACCGAACGTCTGATCAACCTGGTCAACGACATCCTCGATATCGACAAACTGGAATCGGGCGAGATGGAATTTACCCTCGTCGAGGTCGACCTGGCGGTGCTCGCGGCGCAATCGATCGAGTCGAACGCAGCCTATGGGAAGGAGCACGGGGTTGCGTTCCGGCTCACGGCACCTTCGCGGCCCGCCCGCGCGAGAGTCGACCGTGCCCGAATCGACCAGGTTCTCGCGAATTTGCTTTCGAACGCCGCCAAATTCTCACCCCGCGACGAGACCGTCGACATCACGGTCGATGGCGGGAACGGCGTCGTTCGGATCGCGGTCGTCGATCGCGGTCCCGGGATCGACGAGTCCTTCCGGGATCGAATATTTGAACGGTTCACGCAGGCGGACTCGTCGGATACCCGCCAGGAGGGTGGCACCGGTCTCGGCCTCAACATTTCCCGGGCGATTATCGAACGGCATGGCGGAACCATCAATTTCGAAAGCGAACCCGGCCAGGGCGCCACCTTCTTCTTCGAACTGCCGGCGATTCCCTAGGACGCACTGTTGGGAAGCGTCACCGTGACGGTGGTTCCCTCGCCGACCTCGCTCCGCATCTCCATCTTGCCGTCATGAAAATCGACCAGCGACTTGCTGATGGACAAACCAAGCCCCCAACCCGTTTCGGCAAGGTAGGCGTCGGTTTCGGCCCGGACGAAGAGGCCCGTCAGGTCCGGCAGGTTTTCGGGCGCAATTCCCCTTTAACAAAGATAATTTGCAGGGCTGAATATTCCAACTCACGAATATGTTGCAATCCATGTTGGCCTAACGGGCGCGTTCGACCCGTTGACTCACAGATCTAAGCGGACGAACGAAGCGCGTCGTTGGTCGGCCAATATTGGCAAGCGGGTCGAATCATGAGAGAACGCCTTGGTTCTTAAGGGTCCAACCCGTCGGGTTTCGAAGAACATGGTTCGAAGATCGCCCCGCATTCGTCGTATCGCCGTCGGCGTCTCGGCGGCTCTCGTCCTAATCGGCTCCGGGGAAGGCGTTCGAGCCGGTGACAAGAGCCACGTTCATGCCCCAAAACGCATGGCCGCGGCCACGCCGTCCGCGTGCCGCGATCCCGTCCACGTCACCGAGGCCGCGGAACGACAGCCCGGCGGCGCGCTCTACGAGGGGCCGTCGACGATGCATCACGGCAAGCGGAGGACCAAAAAGCCACATATGAAGGGGGCACATTCGGATCACCGCCCCCGGCACGGTGGCGCCTTTTTCATGGCACCCAACAAGATGCATCATCTGGAGGGGGTCTACTCCGATCGCTGCGGGTTTCGACTCTACCTTTACAACGCCTTCACGAAACCGATCGGGGTCGGGCGGTTTCGGGCCTTCATCAAGATCGTTCCCGACAGCGACGACGAGCCGGAGAGTATTCGATTTCTCTCCGCAGACAAGGCGAACGCCGTGTTGCGGGCACCACCCGTCGGCGGCGTGAAAGGAACGTTCTCGATCGAACTCTATCTCAAGTTTCCGGGTTCGGAAGAGCCGGAACTCTTTACCGTGAAGGTCCCGAAATAACCGGGACATGCTCTAGGGTCAGGATGCGGTTCCGTCGCCTGGATCGTTGAGGAGATCCAAGGGATAGATCGGCCGGCGGACATGTCTGAAGGTAAGCTGGTCGTAATCCGACGTGCACACGCCGGTGCCGGCGCATTCGATGACTTGGGTGGCGAGCTTGCCGAACCCGGCGCGGTAGTGAACCCGGCTTTTCAGCATGAGATACTTCTTCCGGCTCGGGTCGATGCCGAGACTGAGGAAACAGGCCTGGTCGTTCGGCTCCTGCTGGCGCGAGACGACCACGATTTCGACCTTGCCGGTATCGAAGACGACCGTCGGACCCATATCCATCAGCAGTCCCGTCGAAGCGGGGCCGAGATTGCGGTAGAGCCCGTCCGAGATCAGCTTCACGCGGCCGGTCACGCTTCGGGGCTCGCCCTTTAGATCGATCGAGGGCATGTCGAGCTTGCCGCCGAGCGATACCGTCGCGGTGGCGCCGATGCCGGCCGCGATCAGGGTCTGGACGGCGTCGGGATCGCAGATCGCGAAGGCGGCGACATCCTCCAGCCCCGCATCGAGGATGGCGCCCAGCACCGTCATCGTGTCCTGGGTGCCGCCGGAAGCGGAATTGTCGTAATGGTCGAGCAGGATCACCGGCCCGTCGGTCGCCTCCTTTGCGCGCGCCATCGAGTCTTCCAAGGGCTCGATCTGGTAGACCCAGGCCTCGCGATCCCGCCAGGCCGCATCCAACAATTCATCGCAGAGCCGGCGTGCCGCCGCCGCATCGTTGTCGGTGACCACGACGGCGCTGAGGCCCGCGTTGTGGATATCGGCGTGGGGGAAGCCGGTGAACATGGTGGCGATCATCGCTTCGCCCGTTTCCATCTCCTTGGCCCGCGCCTGGATTTCGGCATTGGGAAAATCGTCGGTGCCCTGGCGCATGACATGGGGCAGCATCGGCCGGTTCCCCCAGGCGAGAGTCGGTGTCGCCTCTCCCTTGATCACCTTGACCAAGGCCTCCCCGGCGCGCATGCCGGTCTCGTAATTGTCGATATGGGGATAGGTCTGATAGCCCGCCAGCGTGGTCACTTGATCGACGATTTCGGGATATAGATTGGTGTGCATGTCGAGCGCCACCGCGATCGGCACGTCCGGGGCGATCTCGCGGAGCCGCGTCAGAAGCGCACCCTCGCCGTCCTCGCGGCTCTCGGTGACCATGGCCCCATGGAGATCCAGCATGACCGCGTCACAGCCCGCCGCAACCGCCTCACAGATCGCGTCCGACATCTCCGCATAAGCGGCGTCCTGGACGGGAGAGCTCGGCGCCGCCTGGGCCGCGATCGGGGTGACGATCTCGAAACCCTCGCGCTCGGCCAAATCGATATAGGCGCCCATCGCGGAGCCCGTTCCCTTGAAGGCCTCGTAGGCGTCCTTGCCGCGGGGCGGCAGCGGATACCCACGCGCGAACCGTTCGATCGGTGTCGGCACCGGCGAAAACGTGTTGGTTTCGTGTTTCATCATCGCAATGACGACGCGCATGGAATTTCCTCCTCGGTGACGCCGGCGATCCGTCACGCTAGACTGCCGGCCGGCTTGGATTAGGAGGTATATTTCCGATGGCGGATTTCGATGGCGACGACTTCGCCCGGCGGTTCTCCGCCCTCTGGCAGAACCACGATATAGACGGTATTGCCGAGATGTTCACCGAGGACGCGATCTTCGAGGCCTCCTTCGGGCCGGAAATTCACGGCGAACGCGCGATCGGCCGCGACGCCGCGGTCCGGCTCGCCGCTTCGGTCTTCGAGCGCATTCCCGACGTCCGATTCGAGGAGATCCGTCGTTATGTCACGCCGGAGTTCGCGGTGATCGAATCGGTGCAGGCGGGAACGCCAACGGACGGCGCCCCCTTCGAGACCCACATCGTCGATCTGTTGACGCTCCGCGACGGCAAAATCGCCGCCAAGCGGACCTATCGGAAGAGCCGGCTCTAGAGCCTGTCATGATATTACGGAAGCACTGAGATCGTTTCTCCGGTTTTCCCGTTAGGAGAGGGCGCGAAGGCGATGTGGGGCATCGGCGAGCGTACTCGACGCGACGGGGGAGCCGGAGAAACGACCGAAGGCGGCGTCTCCAGCCCGCCGGACGTCGTCAGACCCCGCTTGCGATGCGCCAGCATCGCGGCGCGTGCCCTTCCTAGCCAGCGGGATGGAGACGCCGTCTCAGCGCTTCCGTAATATCATGACTGGCTCTAGGGGGCGCCTATTCGATCGGCACGAAGATCGAGTGCCGGAGTTGCCCGTCGACCGATTTTGAGAGATGACCCTTGCCGTGGGTGTCTTCGACCAGGATCACCTCGCCGGCGCCGATGATGCGAATCTCGCCGTCGCTCGCGGTCAACTGCGCGCCCGCGTCCAGGTTGATGATGTATTGCCGGCGCGGCGCCGGATGCCAATCCAGGTCGTAGGACCCGGCGGTCTCGCGGAAGATGATGCCGGTCGCCGGCAAGCGTTCGGAGAGCTTGCTGCCGCGACGCTCCTCGACCCATTCCACCTCGATGTCGCGGAAATGCGTTTCGCCGTCGTCGTCGGTGTAGAGATTGTGAATTCGCATGCGCCGGTTCTCCCTTTTGTGTTTCGGTAAGTGATGTAGCGTTCGGGACTCGGCTTTCCCACAATGAGTGGGCTCTAACCGTCCCCGCCCCTGGACCTTTCGGCGGCCGCGCGCCAAGCTTCGCGCCCAATCGGAGGGCGCGGACGATGTCGGTCAAGGTCAATTTCGTGGGGTCGGGCGATGCCGTCGGCAGCGGCGGGCGGTTCCAGACATGCATTCTGGTCGACGGCGCCGAGGTTCGCTTCGCCATCGATTTCGGGGCGTCCTCGCTAATCGCGCTCAATCGCCAGGAGATCGAACACAACTCGATCGACGCGATCCTGTTGACCCATCTTCACGGCGACCATTGCGGCGGCGTGCCCTTCCTGCTGATGGACGCCATGCTGGGGGCCGGGCGCGAGCGGCCGCTCACGATTGCCGGCCCGGCCCGGCTCGAGGCCCGCCTTGGGGCGCTGGCGACCGCGCTCTTTCCCGGCATGGAGACCATGACGCCGAAGTTTCCCGTGACCTATGTCGAGTTGCCGGTGGGCGAGACGACGGAATTTCTCGGCCTGAAGGCAACGCCGTTCGCCGCGAAACATACCTGGCAAACCGACCCGACCGCGCTTCGGGTGGAGGTCGACGGCAAGATCGTCACCTATTCCGGCGATGGCGCCTATACGGATGATCTGGCCCGCGCCGCGAAGGGGGCCGATCTCTTCATCGCCGAATGTTATTTCCACACCAAACCGGTAAAATGGCACCTTAACTACCCCGATATCGTCGAACACAGGCAGGATTTCGGCGCCAAACGGACCATTTTGACCCATATGTCCCCGGAAATGCTGGCCGAAAAGGACCGAATTCCCGAAGAAACCGCCGAAGACGGCCTCATTGTGGAAATATAGAGCCATTTCGGACGGATTTAGCAGTAATATTTCGATATCAGAACAAATATAAATCGGTGGCGCCCTCGTCATCCGTGTCGGTCGCCCTTTGCGGGGCCTTTCCCCGCAACGCGACCGGGGACATATTAGTCGAAATTCCTCAATCGTCGCGCCGATCCCGCGCAGCGGCGAATCCATAAATGGGAGAACGGGCATGAAGGGCGGAGCAGCCGTCATCGAGACATTGATCGCGCATGGCGTGGACACGGCTTTCACGGTCTCGGGCGAGAGTTTTCTCTATGCCCTCGACGCGATGCGCCAACGCACCGACAAGCTTCGCCTCGTCCCCGTGCGACAGGAAGGCGGCGGCACTTTCGCGGCGGAGGCCTATGGCAAGCTCGCCGGCAGACCGGCCGCAGTCTTCGTCAGCCGGGGGCCGGGCTCGACCAACGCCGCCATCGGCGTCCACACGGCGCGGCAGGATTCGACACCGCTGCTGCTCTTCGTCGGGCATGTGAATTCCCATGTCATGGGCAAGGAAGGGTTCCAGGAGGTCGACCAGCGCCAGTTCATGGGTGGTGTTGCGAAGGCGGTCCTCCAACCGGAGACGACCGACGATATCGCCCGCGTGACGGCGGAAGCGGTGCGCCTGTCCACCGACGGCCGGCCGGGGCCGATCGTCGTCCAAATCCCGCGCGACGTAGCCGCGGCGGATACCGAGGCGGCGATTCCTGCGCCGACCGCGCGCGTGCCCCATTTGCCGGAAGCCGATGGGATCGCGGCGGCGGCGACGATGATCGACGAGGCGACGGCGCCGTTGGTCGTGGCGGGTGAGATGATCGCCAATCAGGATGCGAACGCCGCCCTTGCCGGTTTCGCGGCGGCGGCGGGGGTGCCGGTGATGAGTGCCTATCGCCGCCAGGACGTGATGGCGAACAGCCATCCTAATTATGCGGGACATTTGGAGATCAACCGCGTCGCCTACCAGGTCGAGGCGATCGAGGCGGCGGATCTGGTGATCGCTGTCGGGACTCGCCTCGACGGCATCACCACGGCCGACAACACGGTCTTCTCGGTCGGCAAGCCCCTCATCCATATTCATCCCGATCGCGAGGTGCTGGATCGCTTCTCGGCCGATCCCAAGATCGATGCCGACATGGCGCCGGCATTGAACGCGTTGGCCGATCGCGTCGGGGCGCCCGATGCGGCGCGCCAGGCGCGGACGGCGGCCCTTCACGATGCGTTCATGGCGTTCTCCCAACCCGGAAATTTCCCGGCCCATGGCGAGGTCGATCTGGCCCGTGTCGCGGATGTTGTCGGGCGAGTGGTCGACGACGAGACCACGGTTCTGACCGATGGCGGCAGTTTTTCCCGCTGGATTCACCGCTACCGGCGCTTCGAGAAGCCCCATACCAAGGCCGGTCCGATGTCGGGGGCGATGGGTTATGCCGTGCCGGGCGCGATCGGCGCCAAGCTGGCGCGGCCGGACCACGAAGCCATCGCCTTCGTCGGCGACGGCGGATTCGTGATGACCGGCCAAGAGATGATCACCGCGGTCGAGCAGAACATCCCGATCAAGGTGATCGTTTGCGACAACGCGGCTCACGGCTCGATCATGGCGGGTCAGCACAAGACATTCGGTACGGACGCGGATTTCGTGACGGCATTGCGGAGTCCCGACTTCGCCGCCGTCGGCGCCGCCTATGGCGCGGGGTCGTTCCGGGTGGAGCGGACGGATGAGTTCGAACCCGCGTTCCGGGCCGCGCTCGACCATGACGGTCCGGCCCTCATCCACCTGCTGACCGATCGCCGGGATATCGTTCCCTATGGCAACGAACGAGAAGCGGTGTAGCGCCGTGCCGGGGTCGCGCGGCCCGGTCGGGCCGTATCTGAGTTAGTGCTCGCGGTAATCGAGATGGGCGCCGGATGCGCCGCCGTCGCGGCCCGACGCCTGATCGGTGAGCACCAGTGTTTCTTTTTTGGATTTCCAGTATTTTACGGCGGCGATGACGGCGAAGATCGCCAGCACCGCCCCGCCTATGAGAAAGGTCGTCATCATCATGGTTAACTCCATCCTTGGCTATTTTCATGACGGTGCCGGAGCACCGCTCTGTTAGGGTTAATTCTTAATGATTACCCGGCTACCCGCATGTGATCGGAGTCACAGATGTGATTTCGACGGCGGGACAGACTCGGCGTGGACATTTCCGACGGCAAAGGCGAGCATGGCGTCCGCGGCGCTTCCGCCGTCCCAGCCGCCCGGCCTTTTCATGCATTCAGGGAGAATTCGACTATGACCATCACGCACCTCGATTCGGGGGAAATTCTGAGCCAGGCCGTCGAACATGACGGCATCGTCTATGTCTGCGGGCTGACGGCCGACGATATGTCGCTCGATATCGGCGGCCAGACGGAGCAAGTGCTCACGAAGATCGACGATCGGCTGGCGAAATGCGGCACCGACAAATCGAAGATCCTGATGGCGACGATCTATCTCACCGACATCAACCAGAAGCCGGGGATGAACGAGGCTTGGAAGGCCTGGCTGGGATCGCTCGAGCGGCCGGCCCGGGCCTGCATCGGCACCGCGCTGGGGACGCCCGATACCTTGGTCGAGATCGTGGTCAGCGCCGCAAAGTAGCGCCTGGGCCTTGCGTGGTCCTTACCCGACGAATTCCAAAACCGTATCGAAATCGGGAACGCGGACGATCACGCTGCCGGACAGACGCTGTAGGACGATACCAGCGGGCGCTTTCTCCAGGAGGTCGCTGGTGGCGTCGAGGTCGGTGGTCTCGAGGACGAGCGCGCCGTACATCGACTCCCGCTCCCCTAGCGCGGAAGCGAGGTCACCGTACCGGGCTTGATAGGCGTCATCTGACAGGACGCTCACTTGGCTACCGTCAAAGGTGATCGCGCCGCCTTCGGCCTCGGTGCCGACCAGCTTCCCGAAGCGCGTTGCATCGCGGTCCACATCGCGGCTGACAACCACGATTTCCGGCATGCGGCGCACCAGATTGGCATGGCTTTGCCATTCCGGCCGCCAGACCAGGTCCGGCGTGGCGTGTTCGCAGAAATAGACCCGGCCCGCCGGAAACACGTCCGCCCGGGCGGTCACGGTTCGGAACTTGGCGTCGCTCGTGCCGTCCGGCAGTTCAACGGGGCGCGAAAAGGCGCGTGGCGGGTCGCCGTCCATGCCCACCGCTTGCAAATGCGCGAAGGTGGCGTCCGCGTCGTCGGTCTTGAACACCAGCCCGTTGATCCCGATCGGGGCGTTGAGGATGTCGCGCCGGCTCGGTTCCGCGGCGCCTTGCGGCATGCCGAGAAGCTCCATGTAGTCGGTGCCGAACATCATCAGATGGTTGATCGACCCCAAGGTGTGATAGCCCCGCGCCGTCAAGGTGAAGCCGAGTCCCGCGAACAATTTCGCGGCCGCATCCATTTCGTAATGCACGTTGATGACCGTGTGGTCGAGTTTCATCGTCGAAGGCATCGTTTTCCTCGTTTCTCGCTATCTCGGCGGCAGCGGTTTCAGGACCGCGCTGGCGGTCAGCAGGGTCCGGTCGCCGACGAAGACCCGGCCGCGAACGAAGGCGAGGCTCCGGGTCCGGCGGACCAGTTCGCCGGCGGCCTCGATCACTTCGCCATCCTGACCGGCGGCGATGAATTCCGAGTTCAGCGACACGGTGACCAGCACTTCCTCGCGGGTCTGCTTGGCGGCGACCACCATGGAGAGGTCGATCATGGTCATCATCAGCCCGCCATGGACGATGCCGTGGCGGTTGCAATGCCGAGCCTCCGCCGTGAGAGCGAAATGCTGGGTTCCGTCCGCCAATTCGCGCCAAAAGAACGGGCCGGCGTGGTTCTCGAAGGGATCCACCGGATCGTAGATCGTGTAGCCCTCCAAGGGGGCGGGCGGCGCATCAGCCATCGCATCGGTCATCATTGTCTCGCTTTATAGGTGGTCGCGGGCCTAAACCCGTAAGATCGGCGCGTTCAGCACCGTGTCGGGGCCGACGATGCCGCCGGGGCGATCGATGGTCTTGCGCGTACCGTGGCGTTCGAAGAAGGCGTCGGGAAGGGGGCGGCCGTCGAGCAATTTCAGCCAGATTCGGAGCAAGTGGCGTTTTCGGTCCGGATCATCGAGATCCTCGAAGGCGCGCCTTGTGTGGAAGATCACATGGTTGTTGAGGAACTGCATGTCGCCGCGTTGGAATCCCAGGTCAAATCGCAGTTCGGCGGCGATCTCCTGCGCCGTCTCGACCGCCTCCTTTTGCAGCGGCGTCATCTCGGGCACCTCGTCGAAGCGGTGCGCGGACCCGATATAGGTCGGCTCGATGGAGGCGCTGAAATAGCCTTTGTGGTAGTGGAAGACCGCAAGCTTGTACCAAGGCGCCATGCCGGGCGGCACCTCGTCGCGCCGATCGCGATAGAGCGGCTCTGTCAACACCTCGACCAGGTCGGGGCGACGGCGCAGCATCTCGTTATGGACCGCGATCGAGCTCGACATGCTGCTCTCGCCGCCTGAGATCGAGGTCTCCTGGCAAAGCAAGCCGACGATATCGGCGCAATCGACATGGAAGGGAATCTCTTCCTTCGAATAGGGCCCGCGCTGGCTCGGGTTCGAGCGGCTCTCGCCGAGATTGGTCACATGGCCCAACACGTGTCCCCGCTTGTTCTGGGAGCAGACCCCATCGCCGAGATGCTGACTGATGCCCCAAAAGGCGATGGCGGTGGCCTGCTTGCCGAAATCGTCGACCGGCAGCCCGCGCAGCAGAACGAAGCCTCGGCCATAGGCGATGTCGCGCCGGATCTCCGCTAGCCGCGATGCCAATGTCGGCAGCGGAAAATCGGCCCGGCCGACCGGCATGAGATCGATGTCCGGGCGGTCGAAGGGCGCCACGGCGGTCCGGATTTCTTCGATTTCCGTGTCGCTGAAGGTGTGCTGCCAGGTCGTGTCCTCCGCCAAGGCCGCCGCGGTCCAGCTGGCGGGGTCCGTCACCGGCTCCATCGGTGCCGCCGGTTGGCGCGCCGCCAGAAATGGATCGTTCGGGTTTTCGATCTGTTGCATCAATGACCTCCTAGCCGCCACAACCGTCGCCGAGTTCGAAGAGCTTTGCCGCAGTCTCTCCCAAAATCGCGGCCGTGTCGATTTCGTTGAGGGTCGCCCGTTCGACCACCCGGCAGGGGCTATGATCGCCGATAGGGAAGGGATAGTCCGAGCCCAGCATGATCTTGCCCGCCCCCGCCTTCTTGACCAGGAAATCCAGCGCGTCCGGATCGAACAGCACGGAGTCGAAATAGAGACCGGCCATTTCTGCGGCCGGATCGGCATATTTTCCGGGGTGGATTTCGACGTTGCGGTTCAGTCGGCCCAGCATGAAGGCGAGCGCGCCCCCGCCATGGGAGAGAATCACCGTCATCCCCGGATAGGTCGTGAAATGCCCGGCGAAGAGCAACCGTGCCACCGCCGTCGTCGTATCCAGTCCGCGCCCGACCGCGTTGATCATGTCGAAATCGGCGAGCCGGGGATCGCCGCAGCCGAACATCGGGTGGATATAGATTACGGCACCCCGTTCCGAGGCCCGCTCCCAAAAGGGCGCCAGCTTGGCGTCATCGAGGACACCGCTGTCACCATGGGGTTGGGTCCCGATCATCACCCCTTTCATGCCGGCATCAAGGGCTTCGTCCAGCACCCGGGCGGCAAGCGCTCCGTCCTGCAAGGGTACGCTGCCGAGCGGCGCCAGGAAGGGCGTCGTCGCCGTGGCTTCAGCCAGATACTCGTTCAAAAAGCGGCTCCAGGCAGCACCCTCCTCAGGCGCGAGTTCGTAGCCGAAACTGTCGAGCCAGCCGCCCGCGACCTGGATATCGATACCGTTCTCGCCCATCCAGGCATGGCGCAGCTCGGTCTCGCGGAGCTTCGGGTTCACGGGGCGGGTCGGCGGCCGCCCGGCGAAGGCCAGCTTGTAGGTATCGCTGTCATGCAGCAGCTCGACATTGTCGAAGCCGGCGGCGCCTGCGACCAGGGCGTCGAGCATCTTCTGCGGCACGAAATGGGCATGAACGTCGATGATCATTCGGAGTCTCCCTGGTCGGCGGCGCCCGACAGCAGCGCCTCGATCGCCATCGGGCGCATCGGCAGTTCGTCGAGCGAGAGGCCGAGGGGTGCGAGCGCATCGTTGACCGCGCTCGCGACCGCGGCGGGCGCGCCCAGATATCCGCCCTCGCCCGATCCCTTCTGGCCGTGCGAGGTCAGCGGCGAGGGCGTGCAATGCTCGACATCGCGCACCGCCGGCATCTCGCGGGCCGACGGGATCAGGTAGTCGAGGAAGGTCCCGGCGAGGAGCTGGCCGTGGCGGTCGTAGTCGAATTTCTCGTAAAGCGCCGCTCCCACGCCGTGGGCGATGCCGCCGATGATCATGCCGCGCACGATCAAAGGATTGATCGCGGTGCCGCAGTCATGGGCGATGACATAGTCCCGGAGCGTCACCGCACCGGTAACGCGGTCAATTTCCACGACCGGCACATGCGCCTGAAACGAGAAACAGGGATAGATCGGGACCTCGCCTTTCTCGTTCGGAAGTTGGCCGCCGCCCGGCACCGTGTGAACTTCCAGCACCTGTAGGCCGGGCTCGAGCCCGGGCGGCATGCGATGGAGTTGCCGGTGCGCGATGAAGGCGATCTCGTTCCAGCCGAGCTTGCGGTCCGGCGCCCCCCGCGCCGTGAATTCGCCGTCCGCGTAGTCGATCTCGTCCAACGCTACGCCGAGGTCGTGGGCGGCGATCTCGATCATTCGTGCCCGCAGGCGCTTGGCCGCGGTCGCGGTCGCGGTGCCCGCCATGATCGCCATCCGGCTGGCGACGGGGCCGCGTGTCGGCAAGGCCTCCAGAGAATCCGAATGGACCACCCGGATCTCGTCCGGATCGCGCTCCAGCTCCTCTCCGGCGATTGTGGCGACCATGGTCTGGTGGCCCTGACCGGCGGTATGTGTGGAGATCGAGACGGTGACCCCGCCATGACCGTCCACCTTCAACAGCACCGATTCGACGAATGTCGTAATCTGGATCTTCTCGTTCAGGAGATGCTCGAAGATGTTGTTACCGCCGCCGGGCTCGAGGCAGGTCGCGAGTCCGACACCCATCAGGCGCCCTTCGGCGCGCGCGGCGTCGCGTTGGTCGATCAACGCTTCCCAGTTGGCGAGCTCGAGTGCCTTGTCCAGGACCGTGTGGTAGTCGCCGGAATCGTACTCGCTGCCGCTCGGCATTCGCCAGGGGAACTCGTCATGGCGAACGAGGTTACGGCGGCGGATCTCGCGCCGGTCGAGGCCGAGCTGGCGCGCGATCCGGTCGATCCCGGTCTCCAGCGCGAAATTCGTCGGTGCCTGGCCGAATCCCCGCACCGGCACTTGACTGGTTTTGTTGGTCGAGACCGAGATCGCCTCATAGGCCATGCTGCCCAGACGATAGGGCCCGCAGAGGGCCGAAATAGGTTTCCCCAGCTGTTGTACCGCGCGGCCCGGATGGGCGCCGACATCGTCGAGTGCCCGCATCTTCATCGAGGACACGACGCCGCGATCGTCGAAGGCCAGGGTCACGTCGAAGATGCGGTCGGGGCCGTGGGCCTCGCCGCCGCTCATATATTCCAGCCGGTCCTCGATCAGGCGAACGGGATGGCCGAGCTTTCGCGCCAGATAGCCGGCCAGCACCGTGTGCTTGAGGCCGCGCTTGGTGCCGTAGCTGCCGCCGACATCGATCTCGTTGTGCACCTGGATCGCATTCATTGGAATGCCGAGGGCGTCGGCGATCTGTTCCTGGTATTGCGGCATCTGAATGGAGGCCCAAATCTCCAGCACCTCGCTGGTCTCGTTCCACTTCGCAACGACGCCGAAGGTCTCGATCGGCACCCCCGAGGAGCGGCCCCAGCGCGCGCGATATGTCAGCTGGTGCGCCGCTTTCGCGAAATCCGTCTCGACCGGTCCCCAGGAGAAGTTTTTGTGCAGCATCACGTTGGTGCCTTGGTCGGGATGGACCAAGGGCGAAGAGGGTTCGGCCGCCGCTTCCGGATCGACAACGGGCACTTGCGGGTCGTAGGCGACCTCGACCAGCTCGGCCGCGTCCTCCGCTTCGTATCGCGAGTCGGCCACCACGGCGGCGACCCATTCCCCGGCATAGCGGGTCATCTCGTGGGCAAGCGGTCGCCAGCGGACGCCCGGTACGTCGACCCCGTGATAGAGCGGGCGGACATGCGGCGCCAATTCCGCCCCCGTCACGACCTCGATCACGCCAGGCGCGGCCAGCGCCGCTTCCCGGTCGATGTCGCCCAATATCGCCCGGGGATGCGGGCTCTGCACCAGGGCGATGTGTTTCATGCCGGGGAGGCGCACGTCGGCGACGAAGGCGCCCCGGCCGGTGATGAAACGCCCATCCTCCTTGGTCCGGCGGGGGCGCGAGATGTAGCGGTAGTTCGGCGCGCGGTCGTCAGGCATCGCAGGTCTCCGGCGTGGGTTCGGCGGCCCGGGCGATAGCCTCGACGATCTGCTGATAGCCGGTGCAGCGGCAAAGGTTGCCCGAGATCGCCTCCCGGATCTCGTCCTCGCAGGGGCTCGGGGTCTCGTTCAGGAGGGCGGTCGCCGCGATCAGCATGCCGGGCGTGCAATAGCCGCATTGCATCGCATGAAGATCCCAGAACGCCTCCTGAAGCGGGCTCAAACCACCGTCCGCATCCGCCAACCCCTCCACCGTGATGACGCTTTGCCCGTCGAGCTGCACCGCGAAAACCAAGCAACTCCGGATCGGCTCGCCGTCGAGCAGGACCGCGCAGGCCCCGCAGACGCCGTGCTCGCAGCCAATATGGGTGCCGGTCAGCCCCAGCTCGTCGCGAAGGCAATCCGCCAGCGTCATCCGGGTCGGCACCCGAACGCGCCGCGCCTTGCCGTTTACCGTCAGCTCGATTTCGATCTCGGTCATGTTTCGCTTTCCTCCCGCGCTTCGATCAGGGCGCGGCGGAGGAGTTCCGGGGCCACGCGGCGGCGATAGGCGGCGCTGGCCTGGAGCGTGTCCTCCGGGTCGAGCGCGTCGGCGACACCCTTCACGACGCTGTCGATCACGCCGACGGAGAGGATTTCGCCCGTGAGTTCGGATTCGATTCCCTGCAGACGAAGCGGCGTCGGGGCGCATCCGCCGATGCCGATCGCCGCCCGCCGACAGCGGCCGTCCGAACCAAACGCAATCTGCACCGCGACACTCACCAGCGCGTAATCGCCGGCCCGGGGCGCCATCTCCAGGAACGCCGTGCCGATCGTCGCTTCGTTCGGCCAGGTCGGGAACGCGATCCGGGTCAGGAGTTCGGCCGGTCCCGCGGCGGTCGTCATCGGACCCTCGAAGAAGTCCTCGCCCGCGACTTCCCGTTCGCCTGTTCCGGCAGTCAGGTGAAGTCGCGCGTCCAGCACCAGGGCCACGAGCGGGATCTCGGCGCTCGGGTCACCATGGACCAGGCTGCCGCCGATAGTGCCCCGGGTTCGGGTTTGGATGTGGCCGACATACGGCAGTGCCTTCGCCAGTATCGGCAATCGGTTGCGGGTGATCGCCGACCGCTCGACCGCGCGCTGGCGGGCAAGGGCGCCGATTTCGACCGTTTCGCCTCGATCCTCGATCCCGGCGAGGCCTTCCAACCGATTGATATCGACGAGTAGGGTCGGGCGCGCGAAGCGCATCGCCATTAGGGGCACCAGTGTCTGGCCTCCGGCGAGGATTTTCGCGTCGTCCCCGGCATCCGCCAGCATCGCGCAGGCTTCCGGCACGCCAGATGGGCGCATATATTCAAAGGCGGCGGGTTTCATCGGGAGCAAGATTAAGGCACGCGGTGGGGCTGTAAACCTCAATTCGGGATTCGGAGCGGGTCTTCATGCGATGGATGATAGTTGTGATCCTCTGTGGGGCATCGCTCGTGCATGCGGGAGAACCGCGCCCGCCGCCCAGTGCCTTTCTTGGACGCTGGCAGGCGCTTGAGTCGGAATTCTCCGACATGGGCCGCTGTATGGTCGAGGAGGTGCTGGAGTTCACCCTCGCCCTCCGGCCCGGATTCGAGGACGAGCTCGTCGGCGATTATGTCGAGTTCACTTCGCGCGAGGCCGCCTACCGCGATTGCGGGCGCCTGGGCGCGGTGCGGGCGGTCTACGCTGTCCGGGTCGTCTCCGGGGCCGACGGCTGGCAGGCTCTGTTGACGCTTCGCGCCTGCACCGATCGGCGCAACAACGGATGCGCGGGCGTGGCGGCCCATCGCCGCCTGCCGCTCCGCCGCGCCGCCACCGGCGGCCTTTCGATGGATGGTGTTCTCTATCAGCGGCTCGACTAGTCGCGCCGCCGGTTGTTCCGCGGCCGGGCAGAGATACTTGTGCTTCCGGCTCTTGCCCGTCATACGGTGGGGGTTGGGACAGGAGCGAATTGATGTCGAAGCCTTTGGTCGGTGTGATCGGGTCCACGCACCTAATTAACGATCGCCACGCCGCGCAGCGGGTTGGGGAGAAGAATCTTCGCGCCCTGGCCGATGTCGCCGAGGCGCTGCCCATGATGTTCGCGGGCGCGCCCGATATCACGGATGTCGAATCGCTGCTAGATGTGGTGGACGGCATTATGTTGACCGGCGCACGGGCCAATGTTCACCCGTCCCATTTCAATACCGATCCTCATCCGAGCCACGAACCCTACGACCAGAAGCGGGATGCGGTGGCGCTGCAAGTGGCGCGGGCCTGTGTCGCGCGGGGTGTTCCGATCCTCGGCCTCTGTCGCGGTTTTCAGGAGATGAATGTCGCCTTCGGCGGTTCCTTGCATCCCGAGATTCGCGATCTGCCGGGACGAATGAATCACCGGGCGCCGCGGCTGGAAAACGGCGATATCCATCCCGACCCGACGGTCGTCTTCGCCGACCGCCATGATATCGATCTGGTTCCCGGAGGTGTCTTCGCGCGCCTGTTCGGCTGTGAGACGATCCGGGTCAACTCGCTCCATGGTCAGGGCATTTCAGAGCCTGGAGAACGCGTCGTCATCGAGGGCGTGGCCGAGGACGGCACGTTCGAGGCCATCCGAATCGCCGACGCAAAGGGCTTTGCGCTCGGGGTTCAGTGGCACGCCGAGCACGACCCGCAAAGCAACCCCATTAACCGCGCCCTGTTCCAAGCCTTCGGCAAGGCGTTGTCGGAGAGCAAGAGGGCGCGAAAGGGCCTCCAAGCGCTGTAGTCCGTCAAAAGAATATCACCCGAATACGACCCGTTCCCGGCGATATTTCGGCTTCCGCCCGCCGCTCTTCCGATGGTCGGTCTCCCCGGAGAACTTTCCGCTCCGCCCCTGGTCGCTCACCCCCGCCCGCCTAGTTCTTTCTTGACCATCGGCGGCGGCCGCCGGCGGCTTCTTCGCAAACCACGGGACTGATCGATCCATGAGTATCAAGGGCAAAGCTTTCATCGCGGGAATCCACGAGCATCCCACGCGGAAGGCCGTCGACAAATCCGTCGCCCAGCTGCATGCCGAGAGCGCCATCGGCGCGCTCGCCGATGCGGGGCTCGGGCCGGACGATGTCGACGGGTATTTCTGCGCCGGCGACGCGCCGGGCCTCGGCCCGCTGTCGATGGCGGACTATATGGGGCTCTCCAATCTGCGCCATCTCGATTCGACCGAGACCGGCGGCTCCTCCTATGTGGTCCATGTCGGCCATGCGGCACAGGCGATCGCGATGGGGAAATGCAGCGTTGCCCTGATCACCCTGGCCGGCCGGCCGCGCTCCCAAGGGATGGCCACCGGCACGGCGCCCCGCAACTACGGGTCGGACGCGCCGGATGTTCCGTTCGAATTCATTTACGGGCCAACCGTCGTCAACATGTACGGCATGGCCGCGCACCGGCACATGCACGAATACGGCACAACCAGCGAGCAGCTCGCCTGGATCAAGGTCGCCGCCTCGACCCATGCCCAGCACAATCCGAACGCCATGTTGCGGAACGTGGTCACGGTCGAGGACGTGGTCAGCTCGCCCCTGATTTCGGATCCGCTACATCGGCTCGACTGCTGCGTGATCTCGGATGGCGGGGGCGCCTTCGTCATCGTCAGCCCCGAGGTCGCCAAATCGCTCGACCGCGATTGCGTCAAGATATTGGGCCACGGCGAGGCGCCGAAGACCCTAAATCGGGGCCAGATCGACCTCACCCATACCGGCGGTCGGTTCTCGGGGCCGATCGCCTTCGAGGAGGCCGGTGTCACGCCGGGCGATATCGATTACGCGTCAATCTATGATTCCTTCACCATCACTGTTCTCGAGACGATCGAGGATCTCGGCTTTTGCGAGGTCGGCCAGGGCGGGAAATTCGTTTCCGACGGCAATCTGATCTCGGGCGAGGGCACGCTTCCCTTCAACACCGACGGTGGCGGTCTTTGCAATAATCACCCGATGAACCGGGGCGGGCTGACCAAGGTCCTGGAGGCGGTTCGCCAGCTTCGCGACGAGGCCCATCCCGCCGTCCAGGTCAAGGATTGCCAGCTCGCGCTGGCGCACGGCACCGGCGGCTCCTTGGGGACCCGCATGGGGAGTTCCACCGTCATTCTGGGGAGGGCCAACGCATGAGCGACGAACGCATCCTGCCGACACCGCCGGAGAACATCGAGCACGAGGAATATTGGGCCGGCGCCAACGAGGAAAAATTGCTGCTGCCGCGCTGCAAGGACACAAACCAGTTCTTCTGGTACCCGCGCAAGATCAGCCCCTTCACCTTGAGCGGCAACGTCGAACTGGTCGAAGGGTCGGGGAAGGGGACGATCTACTCCTATTCCTATATGCGGCGGACCGATCCTTCCTATGTGATCGCCTATGTCGAGCTTGAGGAGGGGATCCGGATGATGACCAACATCGTCGATTGCGATCCCGAGACGGTCGAAATCGGCCAGGCGGTCGAGGTGGTCTTCCGGGCTTCCGAGGGCGGCCAAAAAGTACCGGTCTTCAAGCCCGTCGGTTGAGCGGCCGGGCGGGCGCGACATGTTCCAGCCCCTGACCGGCATCCGCGTCGTCGATCTGAGCCAAGTGTTGGCGGGCCCCTACGCGACTTATCAGCTTGCCCTCCTCGGGGCCGAGGTGATCAAGATCGAGAAGCCGGGGGCCGGCGACTGGACCCGCGCGGGCGCCGGTCTTCCCGGGCTCGAGGGGGCCGGCATGGGGACCGGGTTCCTGACCCAGAACGCCGGCAAGCGTTCGGTGGCGCTCGATCTCAAACACCCGGCCGGCCTCGAGATCGCGGAGCGGCTGGTCGGCACCGCCGATATCTTCGTCGAGAATCTGCGCCCCGGGAAGGCGGCGGGGCTGGGGCTTTCCTTCGAGCGGGTGAAGGCGCTCAAGCCCGGCATCGTCTATTGCTCGATCTCCGCTTTCGGGCAGGACGGTCCGATCGGCCATCGCGGCGCCTACGATCATGTGGTCCAGGGGATGTCCGGGATTATGCGCACCACCGGAACGGCATCAAGCGGGCCGACCAAGGTGGGCGCCCCTTATATCGACTACTCGACCGGGCTC
This sequence comes from uncultured Rhodospirillaceae bacterium, assembly GCA_964408805.1. Classification (GTDB taxonomy): domain Bacteria; phylum Pseudomonadota; class Alphaproteobacteria; order UBA8366; family UBA8366; genus CAYPAV01. The sequence continues at coordinate 162,420 of CAYPAV010000011.1, forward strand.
AATGCCGCCTTCGCCATCGTCTCGGCGCTTCACGAGACACGCCGGACCGGCGAGGCCGTCCATGTCGATGTCGCGATGCTGGATACGGCGATGCTCCTGATGGCGAATCTGATGACGCGGAATCTCTCCGAGGGCTGGGTACCGGCGCCCAGCGGGAACGCGGCCTGGAGCGGCAGCCCGTCCTCCGGCGCCTTCGAGACCGCCGATGGCATCCTGATGGTCGCGGCCAACACCGACGACCAGTTCCGCGCTCTCACTGCCGCGGCCGAGCGCCCTGAATGGCTCGACGATCCACGCTGGAATGAGCCTTCGGTTCGGGCCGAGAACGCCGAATCGCTGCGGGACGCGCTGGCGGCCCGGTTCCGCGACGAAACCGCCGATCACTGGGAGCAGACCCTCGATGGTGCCGGCGTGCCCGCCGCCCGGATCCGAGGGATCGACGAGGTGCTGGCGGAGGCTCAACTGAGCCAGCGCGGCATCGCGGTGGCGCAATCGGTGCCGGGGGCCGAGGTCCCCGCGCATGTACCGAGCCTCGGTTTCAAGGCGGACGGGGCCGTCGTCGCACCAGCGGCTCCGCCGCCCCGCCTCGGCGCCGATACCGAGGCGGTCCTGGCCGAACTCGGTTTCACCGATAACGACATTGCCCACTTGAAAGACACTGGCGCGATCTAGGACCCGGCATGATAAATGATATCAGGTACCGTTTATTGGAGGTTGATGGATGATCGGGAGTTTACGGAATCTGATCTTCGGCGGCGCGGCCGAGGAAGCGGTTGCGGCGGGGGCGCATGGATCGCACGCACTCCATCACGCGGCGGCGGGCCTCCTGGTCGAGATGGCTCTTCTCGACGACCATTTCGATGCCGCCGAACGAAGCCGGATCGAGGCGCTTCTCGCCCGGGAGTTCGAATTGCCGGCAACTGAGATCGCCGAGATCATAGCGGCGGCGGAAGCGGCGGCGGCCGAGAATGTCGAGCTTTACACGCTGTCCCGGACCCTCCGCGACCACTTCGATCAAGCCGAACGCGTCGGCATGATCGAGATGCTGTGGGAGGTCGCCTATGCCGACGGCGTGCTGGACGACTACGAATCGAACATGCTGCGTCGGATGACCGGCCTCCTATACGTGACCGACCGCGAGAGCGGCGAGGCGCGAAAACGTGTGCTCGCGCGCCGCGAAGGTGAAGCGGAATAGCCTTCCTACGATTCGCGGTTTGAAGGCGACTTGCACCGCTTGTAAAAAAATTACATACTTCTCTCGATGTAATTAACTTGCTGATATTTCGCGATTAATCGTGAAATATTTTGTAAATCTTGCTGCTATTTTTGTAAATACTGTAAAGTTCGAAATCAGGAAAGAAGGGTCGGAATCGCATGTCCGATACATTGCGGAAACCCGCCAAGACCGAGAAGCGACTGCCGGCGCGCAATCCGAAACTGGGATCGACGATCCGGCGGCTCCGGCGCGAGAATGGGCTGACCCAGGCAAGGATGGCCGAACAGCTGGGCATTTCGGCCCCCTATCTCAATCTGATCGAGCACAATCAGCGGAACGTCACGGCGACACTGTTGCTGAAACTCGCCGATCTTTTCGGGCTGCAACTCGCCGACATTGCTCAGGACGACGACACGCAATTGCTGTCCGATCTGATGGAGGCGTTCGGCGACCCGGTCTTCGGCGGCCATGACGTGTTGAACACGGATATCCGTGATCTGGTCAGCGGCAACCCGACCGCGGCCCGGGCGGTGCTGACGCTTTATGACTCCTACCGCCGGGGACAGAACGACCTGGCGACATTGGCCGACCGGCTCGGCGGCGAGGAGATCGAGGCAGGGGGCGCGCAGCGACGCGACCTGCCGTCGGAGGCGGTCTCCGACATGATCCAGACCAACGGTAATCACTTTCCGGAACTTGAGAGCTGCGCCGAGCGGATACGGGCCGAAGCGGGCATCGATCTGCACGAACCCTTCCAGGATCTGGTCGATTATCTGGAGACGCGTTTCGACGGTATCCGCGTCGTCATCCTGCCGTCGACGGCACGCCATGTCCGCCACGGCACGGTTCGGCGCTTCGATCCCGTGGGCCGAACGCTGATCATCTCTGAAATGCTCGACGCCTGCAGCCGCCGCTTTCAGGTTGCTCATCAGATCGGTCTGCTCGCGGCACATGACGAGATCGACGCGCTCCTCGATCGGCACGGGCTCGACGAGGGCGAGGCCCGGGCGCTGGGGCGGGTCGCGCTCGCCAACTACTTCGCCGCGGCATTGCTGATGCCCTACGACCGGTTCCTGGAAGCGGCCCGGGCGGTGCGCTACGACATTGAGATGCTGGAACACCATTTCGGCGCCAGTTTCGAGCAGGTCTGCCACCGCTTGACGACAATGCAGCGGAAAGGCGCCAAGGGGGTGCCGTTCCACATGGTCCGGGTCGATCTCGCCGGCAACATGTCGAAACGGTTCTCGGGCTCCGGCATCCGTATCCCGCGTCACGGCAGTGCGTGTCCCCGCTGGAACGTCTATGCCGCCTTTATGACGCCGGGACGCATCCACACCCAGCTTGGGCGGATGCCGGACGGTGCGTCGTTCTTTTGCATCGCGCGGACGGTCCGCAATCGAGGCGGCGGCTACGGCGTCTCCGAGACCTATTACTCGGTCGGGATCGGCTGCGCGGTGGAGCAGGCGGGAGAGCTCGTCTACGCCGACGGCATCGATCTCGGGAACCCGGCGCAGGCCCTTCCCGTCGGCGTCGCCTGCCGTATTTGCGAGCGCATGGACTGCCGCCAGCGGGCTTTTCCGCCGATGCATCACGATCTCAACATCAACGAGAACTCGCGCGGCCTCTCGGCCTATGTGACGGCGCGGTAAATCGGAAATCCTTCCGTCGATTAGATCGTCCGGAAAAAAGCATATATTGAACTTGCGGACAGCGAGCGGGAGAGGGCATGCGTTTCATCATTTACGGGGCGGGCGGCATCGGCGGCACGATCGGCGCCGAACTGCACAAGGCGGGCGAAGAGGTCATTCTGATCGCCCGCGGCGATCATCTGACGGCGATGCAGCGGGACGGCCTTCGCTACGAGACCCCGCACGAGCAGATTAATTTGCCGATCCCTTCGGTCGGCCATCCGAACGAGATCGATTTCGGCGACGGGGACGTTGTCGTCACCACCATGAAATCACAGCACACGCGGGACGCGCTCGAGGATCTACGTGCCGCGGCGGGCGCCGACATTCCGGTCATTTGCTGCCAGAACGGGGTCGCCAACGAGCGGATCGCGCTCCGCTGTTTCCGTCACGTCTACGGTATGGTGGTTTACCTGCCGGCGGAACTGCTGACGCCCGGCGTGGTGCAAACCCATTCGGCGAAGCTGATCGGCATTCTCGACGCGGGGTGTTATCCGAGAGGCGTCGACGCCCGTATCGAAGCGGTGGCGAAGGCCTTCCAGGGCGCCAATTTCGGATGCGAGCCGACCGACGACATCATGCCCTGGAAGTATGGCAAGCTCATCCAGAACACCCGGAACGCGCTCGGCGCAGCCTGCCCGAGGGGCGACCTACAGCAAGTCTTGGCCGACCGGCTTTGGGGCGAGGCCATGGCGGCTTTCGATGCCGCGGGGATCGCCTACAAGACCCCCGACGACATCCGCGAACGCCGGAAGGGCTTGATGGAAATGGCGGAGATCAACGGCGTCGCGCGACAGGGCGGCTCGACATGGCAATCCTTGATGAACGGCCGCGGCGATATCGAGACCGATTACCTCAACGGCGAGATCGTCCTCATCGGCCGCGAATTCGGCGTGCCGACACCCGCGAACGAGGTGATGCAACAGGTCGCGAACGAATTGCTGCAGCGGGGCGGCGACGCGAAGAGCATTCCCTTGGAAGAGGTGGCGGCCCGGATCGAGTCGTTGGCGGACTCGTCCGCCGGAACAGATTAATAACGGACCGAACGAGCGATAGGAATCGACGATGTATCTGGACAGCATGATGTGGGATATCGGCCTCGCCGACGCGGCCGAATACGGCCGGAAATGCGAGCGCATCGGCTATGAATGCGTTTGGACCTACGAGGCGGCCCACAACCCCTTCATGCCGCTGGCCCAAGTCGCGGCGGCAACCGACAAGATCCATATCGGGACCAATATCGCGGTCGCCTTCGCGCGCAGTCCCTACGCCATGGCGCAGGCCGCCTGGGACCTCCAAGAGGTGAGCCAAGGGCGCTTTCATCTTGGTCTCGGAACTCAGGTCCGGGCTCATATCGAGCGCCGGTTCTCGGCCGAGTTCGACCATCCGGCGGCCCGCCTTACCGATTACATCCGCTGCATGCGGGCGATCTGGGACAGTTTTCAGAACGGCACCCGGCCGGAATACGAAGGCAAGTTCTATCGCTATGTCCTGAACAACCCTATGTTCAATCCGGGCCCGATCGCCCACCCCGAGATTCCGGTCTATATCGCCGGCGTCAATCCCCGGATGTGCCGTGTCGCGGGCGAGGCGGCGGACGGTATGCACGTTCATCCGATGCATTCGGTCTCCTATCTTCGAGACGTCGTCCGCCCGGCGGTCGATGAAGGCGCCCGGATGGTCGGCAAGACAGCGGATGACATCGCCTTCTTCGCCAGCGCCTTCGTCGTGACCGGCGAGACCGAGGCGGAGCGGGCGGAGGCGGAAAAGGACGTCCGCCAGCAGATCGGCTTCTACGGATCGACCCCCAACTACCGAGCCTTGCTGGAGCACCACGGCTATGAGGGGCTGGGCAAGGAGCTGAGCGCCATCACCCGCGCCGGCGAGTTCGAAAAACTGGCCGCGAAGGTGCCGGACGATCTGATGGAGGCCTGCTCCGTCGCGGGATCGCCGAAGGACATCGCGGCCATTCTGCGGGAACGTTACGCGGGTGGCTTGCTGCAGCGGGTCTCGCTCTATTTCTCGATGCCGAAGGATGCCCCGGATGGGCACTGGCGCGAATTCGTCGAGGAATTCCGCGCTGCCGCCTAACCGCGGCCGTCGGCACCGTTGGGCAGCGACACCCGAACGGTCGTACCTACGCCGATCTTGCTTTCGATCTCGAGCGTGCCCTCGTGCAGCTCGACCAGCGAATTGGTGATGGCCAGGCCGAGCCCCCAACCTTCGGTCGCCTGAAGCGGGTCGTGATCGGCGCGGGTGAAGGGGTTGGTCAGTTCCGGCAGCTTGTCCGCCGAAATGCCTCTTCCGGTATCGTCGATCTCGAAAGTGGTCGTTCCGTTCAATGCGCTCGCCGACACGGTAACGGTCCCGCCCTCCGGGGTGTACTTCAAGGCGTTCGAAAGCAGGTTCAACAAGATCTGCCGCAGGGCGCGGCGGTCGGCGTGGAGAAGCGGGAGGGAGTCCGGCAGCCGCGCCACCAATTTGATGCCGCCCTTTTCAGCGCGCGCAGCGACGAGGTTGATGCTTTCCTCGGTTATCTCCCCGGTCTCCAACGGCTCCTTGGTCAAGGATAGTTCGCCCGCCTCGATCGTGGAGATGTCGAGTAGGTGGTTGACCAGGGAGAGGAGATGTTCGCCGCTGGAATGGATGTCGTCGGCATATTCCTGGTACTTCGGATCGCCGAGCGGTCCCAGGATTTGCAGGTTCAAGATCTCGGCGAACCCCAGTATGGCGTTCAGCGGAGTGCGGAGCTCATGGCTCATGGAGGCGAGGAACCTGGACTTGGCGAGGTTTGCCTGCTCCGCCTCGGCCTTGGCGGCGATCAGGGCGTCCTGGGCGCGCCGACGATCGGTGATATCGGTAAGCATCACGGTGAAGACTTTTCCACCATCGATCTCGAGCTTCGAGACCGATGCCGACGCGGGAAACTCCGTCCCGTCCCGCCGGAGGCCGACGATGTCGTCTCGCGAATCCATCGTCCGGTAGATATCGGGAGAGGCATCGAAGGCGTCGACATGACCGCCATGAGTGCCGCGGAAACGCGCCGGGATCAGCACGTCGAGAGAGCGCCCCAGGATTTCCTCGGCCGAATATCCAAAGACGCGCTCGGCGCTCTGGTTGAACAGTTGTATTTCCATGTTCTCGTCGATCGCGATCACCGCCTCGGGGGCAATATCGAAAATCCCCTCGAGACGCGCCCGCGAGGCTCGCAGCGCCGCCTCCGCCGCCCTGTCGCTGGTGATGTCGTGAACCACGCTGACGAGCTGCGTGCGTTCACCATCGTCATCCCTGATTTCCGTGATCGTTATGTCCGTCGGGAAAATCGATCCGTCCTTGCGGCGCATATCGAACTGGGTCTTGAACACCCCATCTCGATCGAGCGCGGGGAGCATCTTGGCGCCAAAGGTCTCGAAATTGGACTCGCTTGCATGGAGCAGGGCGAAGTTATTTCCGATCACCTCGTCCGTCGCATAGCCGAAAATTCGCTCGCCGGCCGGGTTGATCGCCTGGATCACGCGATCCGGCATCTCGACCACGAAGATCGCCGCCGTCTGGCTGGTGAAGATCCTCTCCAATATGGTCACCGCCGCCGTCGCTTCCGCTTCCGCCTGCTTCAACTCCGTAACGTCGACGAAACTGCTCGCGATACCGCCCTCCGGCGTCCGGGACTCCTTGATGATGATCCATTTCCCGTCCTCCAGATGGCGGAGGATGGGTTCGCCCGGATTGCGGTGCTGTTCCATCCGTTCCCGGATGAAGCTTTCCTCGCGGCCTTCGGCCTCGGGAATATAACCGGCGTCGACATAGGCGCGGATCAGCGCTTCATAGGTCTTGCCTTCCTTGATGAATTGGGAGGCGTCCGGATTGAGGCGCTGAAAGACCTGGTTGGCGGCGACGATGCGGTCCTCAGGGTCGAACAGCGCGAATCCTTCCTGCAGACTTTCGACAGCACCGCGTAGCCGTTTCTCAGTGCGCCGCCGGTCGGCGATGACGGCGGCCAAGGTCAATGTCGTGAACAAGGCGACCGCTAGGAAACTTTGCAGTGAAGCCACGTATTCGGGCGAAATGGGCAGGGCCGCCGAATGCGGATGTGCAAAGCTTATCCGCAGGGCAAAGACGACGAAGAAAAGCCCGGTGAGGGTGGCGATGCGCGGGCCGAAGCGCACGGCGGACCAGATCAGGAACGGAAACGGCAGGTACAGAATCACCGGCAATCCGCCATGGTGCGGTGTCTCCGATACGAAGATGAATATCACCGTCGCCGCGAGAAGTGCCACGAAGGATAAAGGTTCGAGATATTCGAGCGCCGAGAGGCGAGTCTCGATCGCGTCGCGTCCGGAAATCCAAGTTAGCAGTACCGGCGTCAACGCCAACTGACCTAGTGCGTTAGCAAAGAACCAGGTTTGCCACACCGCCCATAAGTTCTTCCCGGGAAGACCGAAATGGATCGTCGCGGCACCGAGTGTCGCGGCCACCGCCGGGGCCGCGATCACCGCAAGACCGAGGAAGAGAGCGACCTGGCGAAAACTCGAGAAGGTCAAAGGACCTACTTCGACACGGCGCAGCAAGACGGCCGCGATCAGCGCTTCGGCGCAGTTGGCGGCAAACGCGCCGAGGGAGATACCGAAAGGCAGGCCGCTTCCCAACACTTTGGAGAGAATGAACGCCGGAACCGCCGCCAGGAGCACGAGCCACCATCGACCGGGCGGTACCAATAGTAGGGCGGTTAGCAGGACGGCGTTCGCGAACCAGATCGTTGCAACGCCCGTTGATTCGAAGCGAAAGTAATCCCCGGCCTCCAGGCTCACGAATATACCGATCGCGACAAGAATCAACGCGACGCCAAAACGTTCCTTCGCGATTGAGCCCGCGAATTCGCGCAAGATGTGCTCCCCTCCGACCTATCGGGAATAAAATCCCGAGGACACGTTAACGAGCAAATCTGAATATTGCCTTAACAACCCGAAATTCCAGAGAGGGGTGGAATTTCGCGTGATCGGTAAATCCGCACGGCTTACCGGGAAGCCATGTGGGCATATCTCGTTGGGTGGATCCGCCAGCAACCAACGAGGCTCCTGAATGCCGGAACAACGCCCGACGACCGTCCGACTGCAGCAACTCTCGTGGGCCTTTACGCAATCCGCCGTCCTGTTCGCCGCCATTGAGGCAGGATTCTTCACCGCCGTCTCCGAGGCGGGGGCCTCGCTCCAAATGATCGCTGACGCCATCGGGCTGAGCGAGGCCAACACGAAGCGGATGATCGTGGCCCTGCTGGCGCTCGATCTGATCCGCCGGGACGGCGAGGGGTTCGAGAACGCGCCCGACGTGGAACGCTTCCTGGTGAAGGGCAAGCGCGGATATGCGGGTCCGTGGATCAAATGGTTCCACCATCAATGGTCGGGCTGGGGCGACCTTGGCGAGCGACTGAAGCCGGAGGCGCCGGAAGCGGCCCTTGGATTCTACGATGAAGGATTCACCGTCGAGCATGCGCGGCGCTACCACGAGGCGACCGCGAGTGTGGGCATGGGGGCGGCGCGAAAATTCCTGCGCGAGGTTGATCTCGGTGGCCGCCGCAAGATATTGGATTTGGGCGGGGGCTCCGGCGCCTATTCGATCGAAGCGGCGAAGATGTATCCCGAATTGACCGCGGTCGTTCTCGACCTGGCGGAGGTCGTTGTCGTCGCGCGCGAGCATATCGCCGAGCACGGGATAGCCGACCGCGTCACCGCCGAGAAATGCGATTTCACCTCGGACCCGTTTCCCGCCGGCGCCGATGTCGTCCTCATGAACAGCAACTTGCCGCAATATTCGGGCGAGATCATCGAGCGCGTGGTCGCCAAGGCTTTCGTGGCTCTGGAGCCCGGCGGCGAGATGCATATCTGCGGCGAGATGATCAACGAGGACTGGGTCGGTCCGCTGATCCCGGCGATGTGCGCCGTCCACAGGGTGCTGTTCAACTCGACAGCGCTCCCGCATACGCCGAGCGACTGCATCGGCTATTTCGAGAAGGCCGGCTTCGAGGATGTCCGCGTGCGTGAATTCATTCCGAACATTCTCCAGCACATTACCGGCCGGAAGCCGAAATAGGTGGATCGTCCCGGCCGTTATCCGGAAAGCAGATACTGCGTCATATTGAACAGAATGTCGGCTTGGCGGCCGTTGGAGGCCAGTGGCAAATAAATCCGCTCCGCCTCCACAAATTCTTGCTCGGGGTTGGAAATGATATTGCTCCGTCGGAAAGCCGGCTTGCCGGATTCCGCGCAGGCGCGGATACAGCGATAGGCGTCGGTGTTCTCGAAATCCGGGTAAACGTCGTGCAGCCATCGCCCCGTGACGTCTCGTTTCGTGAATTCGACGATCGCGGTACCGGATAGTCTCACCCTGAATCGATAGGGATCGCGATGAATGTCCAGCATCCAGATATTGGGCAAAAGCTTCGGAAGCTCGAGCGGATCGAGGTGCTGCCTGCCGGGCAATCCAAGGTCCGGATGTATTGATCTCCAATATTCAAAAATGGATTGTATCTGCGGGCGGCATCCATGAGGAGGGTTCGATATCTCGAATTCACTCATAGATCGCCATCGACCGAATCGCCTTATTAAAGTGCTGAAAACATGAATTTATTCTTCCTAACTTGCAACAAAAACAGTTCAAGCCGTGGCGGGGCGGACACGCAGCCAGATCGTGGCACCGAGCACGATCGCCATCGGCGCGATCATTGCGACATTGACCCAGGTCCAGCCGAAAAGGTGTTGCAAGGCCCCCGACGAAAAGACCGCGATCGATACCGTCGAGAAAACGAGGAAATCGTTCAGCGCCTGCACCTTCGCGCGTTCGGACGGGGCGTAGGTTTCTGTCAGCAGCGTCGTGCCGCCGATAAACATGAAATTCCAGCCGAGCCCCAGCAGCACCAGCCCCGTCCAAAACTGCCAAAGTGCGATGCCGCTGAGATTGACGGCGATGCAGACGAACATGATCGCAATGCCCGCCATAATGATGTTGAGGGCGCCGAACCGCCTGACCAGATGCCCGGTGAAGAAGCTCGGCGCGAACATGCCGACCGTGTGCCATTCGATGACGAAGGCGGTGTCGTCGAAATCGTGGTTGCAAGCGGCCATGGCGAGCGGCGTCGCCGACATCACCAGGTTCATCACCCCATAGCCGAACATGGCGGCGAGCACGGCGACGATGAACATCGGTTGGCGCGCGATCTCCGCCAGCGGCCGCCCGCCCCGCGTTTCCTCGGGCGACGGCTTGGGGATGTCGATGAATTGCAGCATGACGATGGCGATCAGGAGCAGGAACACCGTCGCCGCGTAACTGCCGGCGAAGCGCACGGGTGCGAAGTAGTCGACGCTGAGTTTCGAAAGCTCCGGGCCGACGAAGGCGGCGATCACACCGCCGGCCAACACATAGGAGATCGCGCGGCTGCGGAAGGCGTCGCTCGCAGTATCGGCGGCGGCGAAGCGATAGTATTGCCAAAAGGCGTTGTGGATGCCGAGCAGGACACCCCCGAAAATCAACATCTCGAAGAGCGCGTGATAGACCGCGAGGGCGGAAACCACGCAACCTGCGATCCCGAAAAACTGGCCGATGGTGAACCCCGCGCGCCGGCCGATCCGGCGCATCAGGAACGAGGCCGGAAAAGTACTGCACATGGTCGCCACGAACTGACAGGCGAGGGGTAAGGTGGCAAGGCTCTTGTCTTCGGCAATCATGTATCCGGCGAGCGCCGAGACCGTGTAGACAAGCGTCGCGCCGCTCATCACCAGGGCTTGGCAGATGGCCAGCATCAGAACGTTCTTGCGCGTCGGATCGCGGCGGGTATCGGTCATGCGGGTATTATGCACTGGCAGGGCGGTAGCGGAGCCAAAGAGTGGCGGCGAGCGCGATCGCCATCGGCGCGATCATCGCCAGGTTGACCCAGCTCCATCCGAACAGATGCTGCAGCGCGCCCGACGAGAACACC
>CAYPAV010000012.1:0-138458 GCA_964408805.1 uncultured Rhodospirillaceae bacterium
CCGCCGTCGCGCGCCGCCGTCCAATTGGACCAGGCGGCGGCCAACGAGATCAAAGCGCTTCTTGGCAACGCCAAGCGACCACTCGCCTTGATCGGACGGGGCGCGTTGGCCGGCGGCGTGCCAGTCCCCCTCGCCCGGTGTCTGGAGACGTGGGATATCCCCTTCCTGCAAAGCTACAAGGCAAAGGGTGTCGTCGACGAGGCGCATCCATTGTCGCTCGGCGCGGTCGGGCTCAGTCCGATCATCGACGGCGAGAACTTCAAGCTGCTCGAAGAGGCGGACCTCGTCCTCCTGATCGGCTATGACCCGATCGAGCTCCGCAACGCCTGGGTCGATGCCTGGCCCGAGGACAAGACGACCGTCACCATCGACTGGGGCCCGCAGACCCACCGGGTCTTCCCGGTCGGCCGGGAGGCGCATGGCGACTTGCCGCTGGTCCTAGGGCAACTCGGCGATGGTCCCGGTTCCAAGAACGACTGGCCATCCGAACGATTGGACGAACTCCGCCGAACGGTTGATCACATCGTCCGGCCGCGCACGCCGGACGGCGCGGTTAGCCCCGCCGCCCTATTCAAGAACGTCAGCGATCGCCTGACCGAGGACTGGATCCTGACCGTCGATGTCGGCGCGCACCGAATCTTGGCGAACCACGCCATCAAATGCCGCACGCCGGGTCAACTCATCCAATCGAACGGATTGTGCTGCATGGGCTATGCCATTCCGGCCGCGATCGGCGCCGGGCTCGCGGCACCCGAAAAATCGATCGTGGCCCTGGTCGGCGACGGCTGCACGCTGATGACCATCGGCGAGTTGGCGGTCGCGGCCGAGCGCGACATGCCCCTCGTCGTCGTGGTCATCAACGATGCGGCCCTGGCGCTGATCAAGCTGAAACAGAACAAGATGCAGATGGACCGGCGTGCCGTCGATTTCGGCAGCCCACGCTATGACCTGATCGCCCAAGGCTTCGGCGCAGCGGGTGTCCGGGTCGACAGCATTGAGGCCTTCTCGGCCGCTCTCGACGAGGCGATCGAAAGCCGCAAGCTCACCGTCATCGATACCCTCATCGATCCGTCGGAATATTGGGAACAGATGTAGCGTCGACCACGCCAAAAGGGGAGAAGAACAAGATGAAGATCGCTTCGAACGGCATCCAACTGAATTACGAGATCGAAGGGCCGGAAGGTGCACCCACGGTCACCATGAGCCATTCGCTGGCGGCGACGCTGGAGATGTGGAACCCGCAGATGTCGATCCTCGGCGACTACCGGGTGGTCCGCTACGACATGCGGGGCCACGGCGGCTCGGATGCGCCCGAGATCGACTACAGTTTCGATATGCTGGCGGACGATTTGCTGGGATTACTCGACGGGCTCGGTATCGAGAAGACGCATTATATCGGCCTGTCGATGGGCGGCATGATCGGCCAGACGGCGGCGCTCAAGGACCAGAGCCGCTTTCACTCGCTCGTGCTCGCCGACACCTCGAGCCAGGTTCCGGCCGCAATGGCCGGCGCTTGGGACGAGCGGGTCGAGAATGCCCGCGCCGGCGGCATGGAGCCGCTGGTCGAACCCACCATGGAACGCTGGTTCTCCGCAGATTTCATGGCGTGCGACCCGAAATCCTCGGATTCGGTACGCGATATGATCCGCAATACGCCGGTCGCCGGGTATTGCGGCTGTTGCCGGGCCATTCAGGGGCTGGATCTGACGGACAAGATCTCGGCGATCGAAGTGCCGACCCTGGTGATCTGCGGCGAGGACGACCCGGGAACGCCGGTCGAAGCCCATGAGGTCATTCACAACGAGATCGCGGGATCGGAGCTGGTCATCCTGAAAGACGCGCTTCACTTCGCCAATATGGAGCAGGCCGGAGGCTTCAACGACGCCTATGGCGCGTTCCTGGCGAAACATAGCTGAGGTTTTGCAACCGGAAGGACTCAGAACACGCCTTCGTCGCGAAATGCCTCGATTTCGCTCGCCGCGTAGCCCGCCTCGGCGAGAATTTCCTCGGCATGCTCGTTCAACTGGGCGGGCGGACGCTCCAGGGTACCGCCGCCATGGGCGAAGGTGAAACCGGATCCGACCACGGTCATCGGCCCGTCGGAACTATCGATCGTCTGCAAGACCTCGCGGTGGTCGAGCTGGGGATGGGCCACGGCCTCGCCGATACTCCAGATGCGGGCCGCGGGAGCATCCGCCTCATCGAGCCGGGCGGCCCAGGTCTCGGCATCCGCCTCGGCGAAGGCGTCCTTGATGGCCTCTTGAAGGGCCGCCTCGTTTTCCTTCCGCAAATCCCAATCCGCGAAACGGGGATCCTCAAGTAGATCGCTTCGGCCGATCGCGTTCATCAGCCCGATGAACTGCTTCTCGCTGTTTACCGAGAGCAGGATATGTCCATCCTTGACCGGGAACAGGTTGGAAGTCGGCTTGCGGCTGACGGCCATGTTGCCGTACTGGACGTGCTTGGTGTCGGCCAGCGTGTATTCGCAGACCATGGGGGCAAGGAAGGCAAGCGCCGAATCGAACATGGCGACGTCGATGAACTGGCCCTTCCCCGTATGGGTGCGCTGGTAAAGCGCGCTCGAGACCGCGAAGGCCGACGTCATGCCCGCGATTGCGTCGCAGACCGCGAAGCCGGCCCGGGTCGGCCCCATTTCGGGATGCCCCGTAACCGACATGATGCCCGAGGTCGCCTGGATGCGGCCGTCATAGGCGGGGACGTCGCGCGCCGGCCCTTCCTGCCCGAAGCCGGAGACGCCGCAATAGATGATCTTCGGATTGACCGCCGCCAAGGCCTCGTGCCCGATGCCGAGACGGTCCATCACGCCGGGGCGGAAATTTTCCATCACCACGTCGCTCTCGGTGGCCAGCCGCTTGACGATCTCGACCGATTTCGGGTGTTTCAGGTCAAGCGCGATGTTCCGCTTATTGGCGTTGACCGCGATCCACATCGGCGAAAGGCCGCGATCGGCCCAATCCTTGGCCTCGGCCGTATAACGCAAGTCCTCGCCGCCCGGCCGCTCGACCTTGATGACCTCGGCCCCAAGCAGCGAGAGCTGGTACGACGCGAAAGGGCCCGCGAAGACCTGAGTGAAATCGAGGATGCGGACACCCTCAAACGGTCGGCTCATAAGTGCCCTACTCCGCCGCGTGGATCTTCAGGCCCGCCGCCGCGCGCTGCATCTTGGCAACTTCCTTGACCTTCATGAAATCGGCCTTCCGCTTGGCGATCTCCTCTTCCGACATTTGCTCGACATTGCTGAAATCGAGCTTCCAGGCCGGATCGTCCGACCAGCGCAGCGGCGATTGCAGGGTCGTTCGCGGACCCGTAGCCGATTCCAAGAGGTCGAGCGCCAGTTCCATGGTGAAGGCTTGGGATTCGGGGTCGTTCGGCCGGCCGGCCGAATTGCCGAGCGGAAAATCCGTGAACAGGAACCGGGGGGCGCCTGCGTATTCGACGATATCCTTGGCGCTGCCCATGATGACGGTCGGAATGCCGTTTGCCTCGAGGTGCCGTGCAACCAGACTCACGGTCTGGTGACACACCGGTCAATTGGCGACAATGACCGCGACGTCCGCGCCATCCGCTCGGATGCGCGACAGGATTTCCGGACAATCCGCCTCGATCGTGGTCTTCTGGCTGCGGTTGGTTGGCGCCCCCTGGAAGTGTTCCGCCAATTCGCCGATCCGCCCCTCGCCCACGAGACGCTTCAACTGCGCCAGTGGGAAATAGGTGTTGATATCCTCCGCCGTCGTATGCGCCCGGTCGATCCCGATATGGGAGACCCGAAGGTCGTGTTCCTCGGCCGTGTCGCCGGAATAGACCTTGTAGAACTTGGCAGAGGCATTGTAGGGCGCGCCGGGACCCTGATCGCCCTTCTCCGGCTGATAGGGGGCAGCCGTCGTCACCAGCGCCAACCGGCTCTCGGCCAGCGGTTTGCTCAACGGCGTGAACGGCACCTCCCCAAAATGCGCCCACTGATAGGGTTTGCCGAACCCAAGCGTCTGATAATAGGTCCGAATTCGATGCAGATAGGGGATCGGCACATCCGCCTCCGCCGCGAATTCAAGGTCGTCCATTGTATCCGTCATGCCGCGTTCCTTCTGCCTCGACTTGAGGAGTTAGGTAGTACGAATTGGGAAGGAGCCCAAGGCGGGCGGAAGCGCCCGCTCAAGCCCTCCGCCCCGCCCTACCGCGTTCGCATCCGCCCGCTCTCCTCGATTTCGGCGGCCGCGATCGCCCGCGTCAGGGCTTCGTTCAGCGCCTTGGCGGATTCGAGCGTCAGTTCGACCGCGGCCCGGGCACCGGGGCCGCGGTCGTAGTTCACGAAATCGATGCCGATGGCCTCTTCCAGAAGGGCGTGGCGGGGGTGGTCGTAGGTGACCACCGCCCGGTTGACGTCGAACCAGCCCTCGCCGCCCTTGCCGGCGCCCTCGGCGTCGACGAGTTCGAGAATAGCGGTACACATGCCCCTACCCTCCCAGATGCTTCTGATAGAACGCGAAGATCTTTTCCCAGCCGTCCATCGCCTGCTCGATGCAGTACATCGGCCGGTGATAGTAGAAGAAACCGTGCCCGGCATCGTCGTAGCGATGGAACTCGTAATCCTTGTTGTGTTTCTTCAACTCGGCCTCGTGCTGGTCGACCTGTTCCGGGCTCGGCGAGCGATCCTCGTTGCCGAAGAGGCCGAGCAGGGGGCAGGACAGATCCTTGGTGAAATCGATCGGCTGAACCGGCTGCTTTTCCGGACGATCGTCTTCGGCCTGGACCACGCGGCCGCCCCACAATTCGACGACGCAGTCGATGCTGTCGGTCTTGCAGGCATAGAGGAAGGCCTGGCGCCCGCCGGAGCAGCTGCCGATCACGCCGACCTTGCCGCTGGTGTAGGGCTGCGCCTTCAGCCATTGCACGGCACCCTCGGTATCGCCGATGACCTGGTCGTCGGCCACGCCACCTTCGGCCCGCGCCTTGGCTGCCACGTCCTCGGCATTGCCCTCGCCGATCCGGTGATAGAGGTTGTGACTGATCGCAGCATAGCCGTGATGGGCGAATCGGCGCGTCGCCTCGCGATACCATTCGCTCCAACCGGGCAAATGATGGATCAGCACGACGCCGGGAAAGGGGCCCGGGCCCGTGGGCCGCGCGGCATAGGCCGAGATGAGTTCGTTGTTGTTGCCGTTGATGGATAGGGTCTCCGCAATCATGCCTTCATAGGCCATCGTCACTACCTCTTTTTGCTGCAAGTTGTTCAGAGCCGCTCCGTTGGAGCGGCAAGGGTTGCGTCACTTTACCATAGCATGCGCCAACGCCTCCACAGTGTCGGGTTCGAATTGGCGGAACCGCTGCTCACTCGTGAATATCGGTGTGGTAGGTCTTGGAAATGATCCGCCAGCCGTCGTCGGTCCGCACCAAGGTCAGATAATCGGTGAAATAGCGGGGCGGCATGGCGCAGTTGACCGTGGCGTGGGCGGTATCGGGACCGGATTTGTGGATCGAGAGAATTCGGTCGTGGCGTTTCAGGTTCTGGGCCCGCGGGGAGTCGCGGCTCTCGATGATTTCGAAATATTTCGCGCGGGGCCAATCGGTCACCGCCGACCCGTCGGTCGCGTAGAGATGCGAATTCTCGTGAAAGACGCGGGCGAATTTCTCCAGATCCCCGTCATAAAGACCGTCGAAATAATCCTGCAGCAGCGCAGTGATTTCGCCGATGCTGTCGTCGCTGAAGCCGTCGCTCATTGCTCGCTCTCCCGTTTTGATCTCCGGCGTTTCGCCGCCACGCGACCGACCGAAGCCTACAACATGGGAATTGGGCCTCGGAACCCAAATGGCGAGCGCATATTCGGCCGCCGATTGACCTGGCGCAATGGGTGGGGCAGCAAGACGGCCTATTCTTAGTCCCGTCAATTGACCAAATTTACCGGCGCGCCTGATTCAGGGCGCGAGCCGGAGGGGAGCTTGTGTCATGAAGCCGGACGTCACCGCGTTCTTCAACGCGCCTACCTATGCCTTGACCTATGTCGTCGCGGATACGGAAGGCGGCCACTGTGCCATTATCGATTCGGTGCTCGACTACGATCCGAAATCGGGCCGCACCCGCACCGAGGCGGCGGACGAGGTGATCGCTTTCGTGCGGGAACGGGGTCTAGCCGTCGATTGGATCATGGAAACCCACGCCCATGCCGACCATCTGACCGCGGCCCCGTATCTGAAGGAGCAACTCGGCGGGAAAGTCGCGATCGGGGCGCGGATCGCGGCGGTGCAAGCGATCTTCAAGGACGTCTTCAACGCGGGCGACGATTTCGCCGCCGACGGGTTCCAGTTCGACCATCTGTTCCAGGACGGCGAGCGTTTCGAGATCGGCGGATTGACCGGCGAGGTCATGCACACGCCGGGGCACACGCCGGCCTGTGCGGCCTATGTGGTCGGCGATGCCTGCTTTGCCGGCGATACCATCTTCATGCCCGATTTCGGGACCGCGCGGACGGACTTCCCGGCGGGCGACGCCGCCGAGCTATATGCTTCGATCCAGCGAATCCTCGCCCTAGCGCCGGAGACGCGCCTTTTCATGTGCCATGATTACGCGCCGGGCGGGCGCGACTATGCCTGGGAGACGACGGTGGCCGAACAGCGGGCCGACAACATCCATGTCGGCGGGGGAGTCGGCGAGGCAGACTTCGTCAAACTGCGGAACGAGCGCGATGCCGCCCTCGACTTCCCAACCCTGATCCTGCCATCCGTGCAGGTCAATATGCGCGCCGGCCATTTTCCGCCGGCGGAGGATAACGGGATCGCCTATCTGAAGGTGCCGATCGACACGTTGTGAATGAGGCCTTCGTAAGGGCTAGAGCATGTCCTGTTTGGGTCAGGCACCGCGCCAAAGCGCGAACGCCAATCCCGATCAAACGTGCACGGCAAAGGGCCGGAGCCATTCTTACTGGCTCGCGGCCGAAAGCCGATCATAATCATCAGGCTGAACTTACCGCTCCACGTCACCGTCCCGCTCGGGGGGCACGCCGGAAAGTTCGTCATCGGCCGATGCAAGCCCAGCCTTTTCCGCCTTTTTTCGTTCCGCACGTTCACGCTTGGCTTCGAGCCGCGCAGCTTTTTTCGCGGCCTTCGCCCTTTCGCGTTCCATGCGTTCGAAATTATAGTTGGGTTTGCGAGCCATATCAGCTTTCTCCGTCGCTCCGCGCGCGACAACACCTCACCCGACGAACCGATCGACGGGAAACGGATGACAACGACACCGAGGCAACGGAGATTGCCAAGCGGTACGTGTTAATCGAGAACGACCAAGTTCTCCGCCGCGGACTTGCCATTTTGCCCGGGCACGAGTTCGTATTCGACCTTTTGTCCGTCGTTAAGGGTCGACAGTCCCGCCCGCTCAACGGCTGAAATGTGGACGAAGGCGTCCTTGGAGCCATCGCTGGGCTCAATGAAGCCATATCCCTTTGTGGGGTTGAACCATTTTACAGTTCCGGTAGTCATGTCTTGTCGTGTCCTTTCAAATTATCCAATTAGCGCGAACCGCTCCCAGCCGTCGCGCGTCTTTTATATGGCTCCACTATTTCCAGGGTAACTCGTCTAAGAGCGTATGCGTCTAAGCGGGCACGCCGAGATAATGTGTAACCGATTTGCCGAATGTGCGCATTCCGGACGCCATGTGCAAGCATATTCGGTCCAAGCGGTCCGGCGTGTTTTCTTGGTTAATATCGAATCGCGACTATCGCACGAGCCGGCGAGAACATACCGAGGGTCAATTTACATCACATGGCAGAGGCGTAGCGCATCGTAAACGGCGGCGTGGATGTTACGACTCGCCACCGCATCGCCGATCCGATGTAGTTCGAATCGAGAGTCGGAATTCATGGTTAACGGCTGCGGTTCGTTTGCCAAAAGCGCTTCCAAATCGGTGACCCCATTGTTGACCGACCGACTCCGCAGGTCGTGATAAAGCGCATCCATCGGCTTGGTCCCGTGTTCGACGACGATTTGGTCGGCGGTGCGCTCGATCACCGCGCCCGTGGTTTCGTTGCCGAAGGTCGCGGTGAGCCGATTTCCCGATTTCGCGATACGCGTCAAGCGATGATCGAAGGTCATGCCGATATCCAGTTCATAACCGCGGCGCTTCCAGATGGCGCGCTCGGCATAGGTCAGTTCCGCGGCCAGTTCCCCGTCGATCGAAACAAGGGAGGTTCGGCCGCCCGCCGTCGCCGCGTGTTCCGCCGCATGGGGTGCGGGGTGTCGGCCGGTGCCGTCGTAGACGATAACCTCCTCGCCGACCGGAGCATTTCCCGTCAGGAGATCCCAGACGCTCGTGGCGTGCGCCGCGCCTTCCAGCCAATCAAGGTCGGGTACCCCTCCCGTCGCCACGATCACGATGTCCGGCGCGGCCGCCAATACATCGTCCGGTTCGGCGAAAGTATCGAGCCGAACTTCAACGCCGAGCCGATCGATCTCGCCGGCGCGCCAATCGATGACGCCGATCAAATCGCCGCGCCAGCTTGCGCTGGTACCCATCCGCACCTGACCGCCCAATTCGGAAGCGGCCTCCATCAGCACCACCTCGTGGCCGCGTTCAGCGAGGACGCGGGTGGCTTCGAGGCCGGCCGGACCGCCGCCCACGACCACGGCCTTGCGGAACGGCGCATCGGACCGCCGCACGACTTGCGGCAGCTTGGTCTCCCTGCCGGTCGCGGCGTTATGCAGACAGGCTGGGCGGAACGGCGACATGCAGTGAGTGGCGCCGACACAGGGACGAATTTCCGCCTCCCTTCCCGCCGCCAGCTTGGAGACGAGATGCGGGTCGGCGATATGGGCCCGAGTCATCGCCACCATATCCAAAAGGCCGTCCCGAATGGCGTGACGCGCCGTCGCGATATCGACGATTCGGGCGGCGTGAAAGACCGGCAATCCGACCTCGCGCTTGAAAGCGCCCACACTCTGGAGCCAGGGCGCGATCGGCGAGGCCATGCCCGGCATGTTATCCACCGCCAGGCCGATCAGCGTATCCATGCGCCCGTAATTGCCGTTGAAGAAATCGATATGGCCGGCGCGCTCGAAGATCTTCGCGATGGCGACGCTGTCCTCGAAGGACAGGCCTTCCTTCATGCCTTCGTCGACCGAACAGCGAAAGCCCACGAGAAAATCGTCGCCGGCCCGGCGACGAATTTCCTCGAAGACCATCAACCCGAACCGGCAGCGGCTTTCGAGCGAGCCCCCGAACCGGTCGGTCCGATGGTTGGTCATGGGCGAGAGGAACTGGCCGATCAGATGGGAATTGGCGAGCGTCTCGATCCCGTCGAGACCCCCTTCCTTGCAACGCATCGCGGCGGCACCATAGGCCTTCACCACGCGATCGATATCGTCGTCGTCCATTTCCTTCGGGAAGCTGCGATGCAGGGTTTCGCGAATAGGCGACGGCCCGATCGTCGGCAGCCAATTCCCCTGATAGGGCTCGCCGCGGCGGCCCAAATGGGTGATCTGGCACATAATTGCCGTCCCATGAGCATGGACCCTTTCCGAAAACTTCTGGAGATAGGGAATAATCTCGTCGTCGCCGACATAAAGCTGCTGAAAGACCGACGGCGAATCAGGCGCCACGTTGGAGGAGCCGCCGAACATCGTCAGCCCGATGCCGCCCTTCGCCTTTTCCTCGTGATAGCGCTGATAGCGTTCCTTCGGCAGGCCGCCTTCCTCGAGACCGCAGGCATGGCTGGTGCTCATGAAGCGGTTCTTGAAGGTGACGTGCCGAATTGTAAGCGGCTGAAAAAGCGGATCGGTATTCGATGACATCGCCTGTCTCCCGTCTAAGCGGCCTTACCGTCGGACCACCATTCCCCATTGAGAACAATCCCCGAGAGCGCGAAGCGCCGATCGCCGATGCGCGTGTCGCCCTTGGCATCGTGGAATTCGAACTCGCCCTCCTCGATCCGCAACAGGGTCGCATCGCCGATACCGCCGGGCGTCAATCGGCCGAGTTCTTCGTGCCGGATTGCCCGGGCGGGGCCCGTGGTCGAGGCGGCGATGATATCGGAGAGGCCGACACCGAGATTGAGGAATTTCGACAACGTGACGAGCTGGTCGTAAGCGGGTCCGTCGATACTGATCGAGTGGACGTCGCTCGAGATCGTATCCGGCAGGAACCCGTTCTCGAGCATCGCCTCCGCCGTGGCAAACCCGAAGGAGCCGACGCCGTGACCGATGTCGAAGAGCACCCCGCGGTCGCGCGCTGCCACGATTTCCTCGCGAACCGCCCCTTCGGGCCCGACGGGCGAGGAGGGAAAGCCCCGGAAACAATGGGTCAGCACGTCGCCCGCCCGAAGGCGGGTCACGACGTCGCGCCGGCTCGGCGGCGGCAGGTCGAGATGACACATGACCGGGAGCCCCGCCGCCTCCGCCACCTCGATCGCGATGTCGAGGGGCGCTATCCCCATGGCGCCGCTGGCGCGGGCCCCGACCCTTACCTTCACGCCGACGATCAGGTCGCGGTTCTCTTCGACGACCCGAAGACAGGACATGGGATTGAGCAGGCGGTGATCCTCGCTTTCACCGACCATGACCTCGCGGCTGAAGGCATAGATGCCGGCAAAGGAGATATTGAGATAGGCATAGATGCGCGGCGGCGTCGCCTCGATGATGTGTTTGCGAAACCCCGGGAAATTGGCGGGACCGGCGGTGCCGGCATCGACCAGCGTCGTCGTCCCGGCCTGGCGGGCGTAATCCTCGGGGTCGATCCCGATCGAAGTGCCTCCCCAATAGACATGGGTATGGAGATCGATCAGGCCGGGGGTCACGATCAGCCCGGCCGCATCAACGATGCGCCCCGCCCCCTCCCGCGAGAGATTGGCCCCGATTTCAGCGACCGTCCCCGCCTTGAACGCGACGTCCATCACCCCGTCGCGTCCATTCGCCGGGTCGACGACATGCCCCCCGTCAGCAGCAGGTCGTAATCGCTCATGCCACCTCCTCGACGCGGGCCTCGGACAACCAAACCGGCGAGTTGGCCATGTCGATGAAATTCTTCTCGTCCTCGATCAACTCGCGGCCGGCCGCCCGGCCCTCCGGCGTCGAAAGCGAGGCCAGCAATTCCGCTTCGCTGTCCCACCAGACCTCGGCGACGCCGTCGAATGCCTCGGGCCCGCCCCGGCTCCGCTCCATCTTCTCGGCCAAGTCACCTCCGATGGTGTGGCTCTGCACATAGCGCCTAAACCCGAGCGCCTTCTTGTTCCGGCGCATGATCTCGGCGTGAGTGGTCGCCCAATAGTCCTGGAATGCCTCCCGCGTCATGCCCGGCAGCCGGCGCAGACAGAAGGTGAGTTTTAGCATGGTAAAGCCTCCCGATTAGCAACATGTGCTCCCTGTGTTTAACCACCGGTCCGGTCAAGGTGGTAAAGGGCGTCGTCAAATACCCCTATTGCCCCTTGAAGACGGGCGTCCGCTTTTCGCGCCAGGCCTGATGGGCCTCCTGGGTATCCTCGGTCAATTCGAGCGCCATGAAGCGATAGGCATCGGCGAGGGAGGCATCCTTGATGTTCGGCGTATCGAGGCCGTGGATCAGCGATTCCTTCACCACCCGCGCCGCCAACGGCGGCATGCCGGCGATATGCCCCGCGACCTCGCGAGCCTTCCCCATCAATTCGTCATGAGGCACCAGCCATTGCGCGAGACCGATGCGATGGGCTTCCTCGGCGTCGAGCGGAAAGCCCATGGCGAGCCGCATTGCCAGCCCCTTGCCCACCCAGCGCGAGAGCCGCGCCGAGCCGCCATAGGCCGGCAGGATGCCGAGGGCGACCTGCGGCAGCCGCCATTCGGCGCGCTCCGACGCCACGATCAGATCACAGCAGAAAGTGATGATGCAGCCGATCCCGATCGCATATCCGTTGACCGCCGCGATCACGGGTTTCGGAAAGTCGGCCAACTGGTTGAAGGGGAAATTCTTCCAGCGCGTCATGCTCTTGATGAAGGCGGCGGGAGATTCGGATTTGTGCGTCGTTTCTTTCTTCAGATTGGCCCCGGCCGAAAATGCCCCGCCCGACTGATCGCCCGTGATGATGGCGCAATGGACGTCGTCATCCGCCTCCATCTCGTCGAGATAGCGGGTCAATCCTTCATAGTAATCATCGTCCCAGGCATTCCTGGCCTGCGG
The DNA here is from genome assembly GCA_964408805.1 of uncultured Rhodospirillaceae bacterium. Lineage (GTDB taxonomy): Bacteria > Pseudomonadota > Alphaproteobacteria > UBA8366 > UBA8366 > CAYPAV01. The sequence goes on from CAYPAV010000012.1 coordinate 12,149, forward strand.
TCGGCTCAAGGTGACGGTGCCGATATGGTCTTGTTTCTGGTACTCGACGGGCATGACGGCCTCCCTAATTGTCGGTTTAAGGAGAGACCTAGCCAGCCGCGACGCGGAAGCAATGAAGGACCGCGGCCGGTCCGAACATGGCTAGAGCTTCGATGGCGTCAAGAAAGGGTCGAGACGGCTCATGCTAGACTTTCGTTGGCTGCCGCCTCCTTGATCGAGACCCGCCAATGGATGCGGTCCTGCTCCGGCGGATAGTCGCCGGCGGCCTTGTGTACCATGCAGCGGTTGTCCCAGACCACGACATCGCCGACCCGCCACTTGTGTGTATATTCGGCCTCGGGCTGAATCATCCGCGCCGTAAGTTCCTCGATCACATCGTCGCTTTCCGCTTTCTCGAGACCCTCGATGTAATTGATCTTGCCGGGATCGAAATACAGCGACTTCCGCCCGGTATCGGCGTTAACCCGGATCATCGGATGGAACACCGGCGGCATGTTCTGGTCTTCCGTATTCAACAAGGAAGACGGAGGTTTGCGGCCGCTATATGAAAAGACGCCGTTGCGCCCCTCCAACATGGTCTTCAGCCGCACCGGCAAGGCGTCATATGCCATATACATGCTGGAGAAATGGGTGTTCCCGCCGGTATCCGGAATTGCCAAGGCGTAGAGCTGCGTCGCCTTGAACGGGATCTCGTCATAGGCGCCGTCGGTGTGCCAGTTTTCGGCCCCGCGCCGGTAGATCGCCATATTCAGCGTGCCATCGGCATCGAACTTGTTGATACCCATCATCGTTATTTCCGGATACTCCGGATGCCGGGTGGATTTTGACGGATGGGGGACGACGACACCGAAGCGCCGGCTGTAGGTCAGGAAATCCTCGATCTCGAGCTCTTGATCGCGAACCACGATGACGCCGTATTTCAACCAGGCCTCGTAAATCGGTGCGAAGCCATCATCATCGAGTTTTTTCACGTCAATGCCGGCAATCTCGCCGCCGGTGTTCGGGCCCGTGGGCCGAATGTTCAGCATTTGATCAAAACTCCCTCGCATCGATCTAATCCTATCCGGACCGAGCGCAATCCGGTGATACCGGCACCAACGCACGGATTTCCCGAGGCAGCGTTCGAGGCGCGGCTCGAACGTGGTTCGTCGGTCGAGGAAGGATGTCTTCGGTTAACAACAACGTCGCGAGGCGCTCGTGGTAGGTATTACCGAGGCGGACGCGTTGGAAAGCTGAAACTAAACGTCGATCCCTCATCGACCCGGCTGGTGACGGATATCGTACCGCCGTGTTTATCGATAATTTCCTTGCATAACAGTAAACCGAGCCCCGTTCCTTGTTCGCCTTCGGTCCCCGGTCTCGACCCTTCTCCGCTGCCAAGCACGAAAAGGCGCCCCATTTTCTGTTCCGAAAGTCCAATTCCGGTATCGGTTACATGCACCGTTTCGAAGTGATTGCCACCTTCCAGCAAGACCGATATCCGGCCGCCGGCCGGCGTGAATTTTATCGCATTGTTGATGACATTGCGGACGACGGTATCCGCCATATTGGGATCCGCGAATACGGCCTTCCCGCCTTGCGATTCGAAGGTTATCGCGATCGACTTTGATTTCGCGATCGGCTCGAAACGAGATACGTTGGTTTCCAGGATATCGTTAAGGCGCAATGATCGTGGTTCGAAAGTAATTTTTTCGAACTGAAGCCGAGACCAATCCAAAAGGCTTTCAAGTAAATTATAAGTATCTTTGGTGGAATCGTATAGTAATTTACTATATTCACTCAGGTCTTTTTTTGAAATAGTATCGTATTCATCACTAATTTTTTGTGAATAGTATAACATTCCGCTATATGGACTTTTCAAATCATGGGCGATTATAGAGAAAAACCTATTCTTCTGCTCGTTCAAGCTTTGCAATTCGTCCCTGGTACGTCGCAACTCGACCATTAGGTCAGTAAGTTCTTTTGCCTGACGTGTGAGTTGGGTCTCCTTTTCCCGCATTTCGATAACTTGTTTGTTCAGTTTTTCCTCGTTTACCAGGAGTTCCGCCTCTTGCTGTTTAAGCTCGGACACATCCGTGTATGTGGCCACGAAGCCATAGCCCGCGACATTGAGGAAACGGGTTCGCAACAGCAATCCGCTCGGCGTTGGGGTAATGTCCTCCCGGTTCCGTCGGCGGACTTCGACGGCGGCCAGTCTCTTACGCACGTGCGCCTCTATATCGCCTTCGCCGTAGTGACCGATCGATGCCAAATATCTGAATATTTCCGAAAGGTGTGTACCCGGTTCCAGAGCTTCCGACGGATACCCGAATAATTCCTGATATTTCTTGTTGCAAGCGACCATTTTATAGTCTTCTGAAATGACAACAAACCCTTGGTCAATAGAGTTAAGTGTTGTCTCAAGTAATTTAGACTTTTCTATTAATTCCTTTTCTATTGAGTATTCTTTATTATTCTTACTGCTCATTATTTAACTTTCTTGTACTATTAATTCGTCATTCCATACTACTGAATAAATCTAGATTAACGAGACTGCTCCGGTCATACAGAGACACGGTCGAGAACGATTCTCCAAACCTCCCCACGCAATTCCCGACCTATTTGCCTCGGCCCTCGTAAAAAAACCGTTAAATAGGAACAAGAATTTCCGATCGGCACTCATTATTTATTGGCCGCGCCTTATGGGGCTATGATCCACACTGGTCTCGAACGTAAATCTCCACGAACCGGAACGACGGCAAATGAACAACCAAGGGGATTCGACGAAAACAGTCCCGCCGCGCGGGTTTCCCGAGGCGGAATTCGAAGCGCGGCTCCAACGCGCCCAAGGGTTGATGCATGCCGACGCCCTGGACGCCTTGCTGGTCACAACCGCGGAAAACATTCGATACTTCTCGGGCTTTTTCACGCAGTTTTTCCAAAGCCCGACCCGCCCCTGGTTCCTGATCCTGCCCAAACTCGGCAAGCCGGTGGCCGTAATTCCGACCATCGGCGCGGTCGTGATGTCGCGATGCTGGATCGACGATATCCGGACCTGGCCCTCGCCGCATCCGACCGACGACGGCATTTCCCTGCTCGGGACCACCTTGACGGAGCTCGCGGGCGCCGGTGGTCGTATCGGAGTAACGATGGAAAATGAAACGATCTTGCGGATGCCGGTCGCCGGCTTCGAACGCCTTCGGCAAGATTTGGCCGGAGTGGAGTTCGTCGATGCGACCGACATCGTCAAATCGCTCCGCATGGTCAAGTCGGAGAACGAGATCGAAAAGATCGCCCATGTTTGCGGCCTCGTTTCCGAGGCTTTCGACGCCGCTCCCGACCTGTTTTCGGTCGGGCAAAACATCGTCGAGGCATTCCGTGCCTTCAAGATCGACTGCCTTCGGCGCGGTGTCGACGATGTCCCCTATCTGGTCGGCGGCGCGGATGCGGGAGGATACGGCGACATCATTTCACCGCCCGACGATAGGCCCCTGCGAAACGGCGATGTCTTGATGCTCGATACCGGCTGCACCTTCGATGGGTATTTCTGCGACTTCGACCGGAACTTCGCCTTCGGCACCGCCTCGGACGAGGTTCGCCAAGTCTACGAGGTCGTTTTCGAGGCGACCGAGGCGGGCCTCGCCGCCGCACGGCCGGGCAACACATGCGCGGACTTGTTCCATGCCATGCAGAGGGTCATGGCGGCGAGTGGCGCCACCGACAGCGATGTGGGCCGGCTGGGACACGGCCTCGGCATGCAATTGACGGAATGGCCGTCCAACACGGCGGACGATCCGACCGTCCTGACACCCGGCATGGTAATCACCCTGGAGCCGAGCATGGGCTTCGGCGTCGGCCGGGTGATGGTGCACGAGGAAAATATCGTGATCCGCGACGGCGGGCCCGAACTGCTGACCCGGCGCGCGGCACCCGAACTGCCCGTGATCAATTGACGGTAAAGACAGCTCGGCCGCCGGATTTCCGCGTTCCCCTGATCTCCCCGTGTTCCCCACGGCCAGAATTCGCGATTGCATATTCTTGTTCAGCCGATACGTTTCTCTCGTGACCACATCCGCGAAATCGGAGGGGACAGGCGATGACGACACCCGAGGAAGGCCAGGAACTGACCCGGGTCGGCCCCGGCACCGTGATGGGCGATCTGATGCGATGCTATTGGTTGCCGGCCGCGGTGTCCTCGGAGTTGGACCCCGGCGGCAACCCGATGCGGTTGATGCTGCTGGGAGAAAAATTGATCGCGTTTCGCGATGAGACGGGCAAGGTCGGGGTGATGGATCATCGCTGTCCGCACCGGTGCGCCTCGTTTTTCTTCGGACGCAACGAAGGCGACGGCATTCGCTGCGTCTATCACGGCTGGAAGTTCGATACCGACGGCCGGTGTACAGACATGCCGAACGTGCCGCCGCATCAGGATTTCAAGGAAAAAGTGACTGCGAAGGCCTACAAGACGGTGGAGCGGAACGGCTTGATTTGGGTCTATATGGGATCGGCCGACGCCCCGCCCCTGCCAGAAATGGAGGCGACCCTTATCCCGGCCGAGGCGATGCAGACCGTTTTGATCCAGCGCGAATGCAACTGGCTGCAGGCGCTGGAAGGCGACATCGACACCTCGCATTTTTCGTGGCTGCATTTCGGCTCGGTCGATCCGGAGCAGATTGATCCCTCCTGGACGTCGCGCTACAACGCCCTCAACCGGGCGCCCGAATACCATGCCGCGGATACCGACTGGGGCACGATGTACGGGGCCTGGCGGGATGCGGCGGGCGACGACACTTACTGGCGCTTCGCCCATTTTCTGTTTCCCTTCTGGACCATCACGCCGGAGGGGGCGTTCAGCCACCATGTCGCCCTTCGCGCCTGGGTGCCGATGGACGACCATTGCACGATGCTGTTCAATATGGTCTGGAAAGAAAACCGGAGTAATCCCCGCATCGATCTCGACGGAAACCCCTTTCCGGGCGCAAAACCGGGTATCGAGTTCCTGCCCAATTCGACGGATTGGTTCGGCCGTTGGCGGCCGGTTCAGCGTCATGAGAACGATTACCTGATGAGCCGCGACGTGCAAAGAAACGGTAGTTATACCGGCATCGAAGGCATCATCATGCAGGATCAGGCGATTACCGAGAGCATGGGCACGATCACCGACCACGGATTTGAGCATTTGGCGCCGAGCGACCGCATGATCACCCAAACCCGTCGACGCCTGCTGACGGCGGCCCGCGCCTTAAGGGAGAGCGGAACGGCGCCGCCGGCGGCGATGAATCCGGATATCTGCCTCGGTGCCCGCGGCGGTGAGTTCCTTGCCCCCCAGTCGCTGGATTGGCGGGGCGCCTACCGCCATGCGCTCGCGGAGATCGCAGACCCGACCGGTCGTTTTCAGTTCGCCGCCGAGTGAGCTCGCGATGTCCCGCTCTCTGATCGATACCGAAGGTCTGGAGCGCGCGGATATCAGCGCCCTCCGCGCCGCCAAGCCGCCCGCGGACCTGCCCTTCGACCTGGCGAAGATCAGCCATGTCGTCGTCCGGGTTTCGGACCTCGAAAAATCCGTCAGGTTCTATACGGAGGTCTTGGGCCTAAGGGTCTCCGATGCCTATCCCGAATCGATGATGCCCGGCCGCATGGTCTTCCTCCGCTGCAACGAGGATCATCACGGCGTGGCCTTGGTCGGCGGCGCTACTCCGGCCGAAAATCGCGATCTCCATCACTTCGCGATCGAGGTGTCTTCGCTGGACGACCTGTTTCGCGCCCGCGACCATTTGCAGCGCCAAGGGGTGGCCATCGCGTTCGAGGGCCGGCGCCGCGCGGGGCAGCAAATCGCGCTCGAATTCGCCGACCCGGACAACCACCAGATAGAACTCTGCTGGGGCATGGATGAGGTTCCGCCGGAGGGGCCCTCGCGTCCGGCGGCCGAGTGGCGGGAAGCCGCCTCGCTCGAGGACGCCGTTCGCAACGCACCGATCGGTCAAGATACCCGCTTGACCAATCGGTCGACGAAACCGGCCGGATCATGACGCGACTTGGCATCGGATTTTCAGGCGGCCCGAACGCCTCGGAGATCGTCGATTGCGTGGCGTTGGCGGAATCGCTCGGTTATGAGTCCGCCTGGGTCGCGGAGGGACATGGCGGCGACCAGTTCGCGGTCCTTGCGGGCTGTGCGGCGCGGACGTCCCGCATTCAACTCGGCACCGACATCACCAGCCTCTTCGTGCGGTCGATTCCGACAATCGCGATGGCCGCGGCCACGGTGGATGAACTGTCGGAGGGCCGTTTCATCCTCGGCGTCGGGTCCAGCCACAAGGTCCAGGTCGAGCCCGAGCACGGCGTCCCCTATGGCAAACCGCTAGCCCGAACCCGCGATAGCGTCGCGATCATCCGCCAACTGCTGCGCCAAGGCGAGGTTCAATACGAAGGCGAGACGGTCCGGATCGAGAACTTCGACCTCTGGTTCGAGCCGCGCCGGCCGGACATCCCGATCTATATCGCCGCCCTCTTTCCAAAGATGACGGCGCTTTGCGGCGAGATCGCCGACGGCATCATCCTGACCCGGAGCACCTTGAAGACCGCGACCGGGATAAGAAAGAACATCGCCGAGGGCGCCCGGCGGGCCGGACGTGATCCAGCCCAAATTGCTGTCACCTCGCTGCTGCCGACGGCGGTGGCGGAGTCACGCCAGGACGCGCTCGACATCATGCGGCCCGGTCTCGCCTTCTATGCCGGGTTCTTCCCACGCTACAACAAGCTGATCGCCGAACACGGCTTCCCCGATGAGGCCGCCGCCATCGCCGAGGCATGGGGTCGGGACGATCGGACGGCCGCGGTCCGCGCGGTAAGCGATGCCATGGTTGATGCGACCAGCGTCGTCGGCACCCCCGACGAATGCCGTGCCCGGATCGAGGAATATCGCCAATCCGGCATCGACCTTCCCATCCTCAGCCCCTTCGCCCGCGGCCCGGGCGCCAAGGAGATATTCGAAACCGTGATCCGGGCGTGTGCGCCCGATTGAGCGCGGAATCGTTCGACGCACGGCCAAGAGTTGGGAAATACCACCGGTCTTCCGCCCTAACGCGTAGCTTGCTACTATGCTAATGTACGTAAGAGACAACAATAATGTCCGATGTCCTGAAGGGAGGAATTCGACTCATGAAAAAGTTGATAATGATGGCGCTTGGCTTGGCGGTCGGCGCAATGATCGGTATCGGCGCACCCGGTGACGCGGTTGCGAAGTCGAAGAAGCGCTTCATCTCCATTGGCACCGGCGGTCCGACCGGCGTTTATTTCGCAACCGGCAACGCGATCTGCCGTCTGGTTCACAAGGAAGCCGCCGAAGGCCGCAAGAAGGGCCGCAAGCACGGCATTCGCTGCTCGGCCCCCTCGACCGGCGGCTCGACCTACAATATCGGCCAGATCACCGAGGGCGAACTCGACTTCGGTGTGGCCCAGTCGGACTGGCAGTATCACGCCTTCAACTGCTCCAGCAAGAAGGTGAAGTGTTACAAGAAACTACGGGCCGTGTTCTCGGTCCATCCGGAACCGTTCCACATCATCGTCGGCAAGGATTCCGGCATCAACAGCTGGGCCGACCTGAAGGGCAAGCGGGTCAATATAGGTAATCCGGGCTCCGGCCAGCGCGGCACGATGGAAGTGCTGATGGCCGCCCACGGCACCAAGACCAGCGACTTCGCCCAGGCGACCGAACTGACCTCGACCGAGCAGTCCAAGGCGCTCTGCGACGGCAAGATCGATGCCTATGGTTACACCGTCGGCGTGCCGAATGCGGGCGTTTCGGTGGCGACCGACGGCTGCAACGCCAGGATCATCAACTTGGCGAGCGGCGTCGAGAAGGGTCTCGTGAACAAGAACCCGTATTATGCCTTCGCGACGATTCCCAAAGGCACCTACAAGACGTCGTCTTCCGACGTCACGACCTTCGGCGTGATGGCGACCTTCGTGACCAGCGCGGATACGCCCGAGCAGGACGTCTACGAAGTCGTCCGCGCGGTGATGGAAAACATAGTCGACATGCGGAAACTTCACCCGGCGTTCAAGAATTTGGACCCGAAGAAGATGATGGTCGATGGCCTATCGGCGACGCTGCACAAGGGTGCGGCGAAGTACTACAAGGAAAAAGGCTGGTTGAAGTAAGCCAACCCGGCGGCGCCTCTAATCTCGGGCGCCGCCGCTTTTCCTTGCCGGACGGGACGATCGCGATCGTGGGGAGGTGGTCGGCATGTCGGATTCCACGAATTCGAACGACCTCGAGATTTCCGAGGACGTCCAGCGCGAGCTTGAGGAGATAGAATATACCGGTCGCAAGACCGGGCCGATGCTGGGCGCAATCGTCAGCGGAATAGCCTTTCTATGGTCGCTGTTTCAGCTTTGGATCGCCTCGCCGCTGCCCTCCGCGCTTTGGCTGATTGACGTCCAAAAACGCGGCATCCATCTCGGCTTTGCCCTCCTTCTCTGTTTTCTGATGTTTCCGATTGCACGGAAATACGCAACCCGGCGCATTCCCTTTTACGACATTATTTGCGCCATCGTCGGCTGCCTCTGCGCGCTCTATCTGTTCTTCGGTTACGACGGCCTGGTTGCGCGCCAGGGCGTGCTGCTCACCATCGAATTTGCGGGCTCGACGATCCCCTTCGAGGCGATCCTGGGCGCCATCGGCATCGGTCTCTTGCTCGAAGGCACCCGGCGCAGTATCGGGTTGCCGCTGGTCCTCGTCGCCTCTGTGTTCCTTATCTTTTCGGTATTCGGCCAACAGGTGGAGATCGTCATCGCGGCGGTCGGCCTCGGTGCCGCGGCGGGCGGCATCTTTTTGTCGACCCAGGGTCGCGGCACCTTCGGCGGAATTCTGATCGGCGTCGGCGGCGTGATCCTCCTCTACGCCTTCATCGGCGAAACGTTGGTCGATATCCTGGCCCATAAGGGTGTCTCGCTGAACCGGCTGATCGGTTACCAATGGCTCGGCGGCGAGGCAATCTTCGGCATCCCGATCGACGTCTCGGTCAGCTTCGTCTTCCTGTTCGTGCTGTTCGGCGCACTTTTGGAAGAGGCGGGTGCCGGTAAGTATTTTCTCGATCTCGCCTTCGCCATGGTCGGCAAGTACCGGGGCGGGCCCGCCAAGGCGGCGATCCTCGCCTCCGGCATGACCGGCGCCATTTCCGGCTCCTCGATCGCCAATGTTGTGACCACGGGCACCTTCACGATCCCAGTGATGCGCCGGACCAGCATTCCCGCCATCAAGGCCGGCGCCATCGAGGTCGCGGCCTCGACCAACGGCCAGATCATGCCGCCGATCATGGGGGCCGCCGCCTTCATCATCGCCGAGCTGGTCGGCATTTCCTATTTCGACGTCGTCGTGGCGGCCTTCATCCCGGCCGTAATCAGCTACCTCGCCCTTCTCTATATCTCGCATCTCGAGGCGCTGAAGCTGAATCTTTCGGGCCTGCCGGCGGCCGATATTCCCCACCTCCGGCGCACCTTCGTCGGCGGCGCCCATTTCATGATCCCGATCGTGGTGCTGATCTATCTCCTGATGGCCGAACGATGGAGCGCCAGCAGTGCGGTCTTCTATTCGATCGTCTGGATGATGTTGGTGATGCTTTCGCTCAAGGTGTTCCCGAAGAAGTACGACCGCTCGCTGTTGGCGATCCCGCTATCGGCGCCCGTGCTCGTCAGCACACTGTTGCGCTGGGGCGTCGGCATGAACGCGATCGACGCGACGATCTGGGGTCTGGTCTCGTTCATCGTTCTGATCGCCGCGATGGCGGTCGTCTCGGCGCGCGAGGACGACGGCACCGTTCAAGCGCTAAAGGAAGGCTTTGTCGAAATCTACATCGGCATGGTGACCGGGGCGCGGAACATGATCACCATCGGCATCGCCGTTGCCGCAGCTGGGATCATCGTGGGTTCGGTCTCCTCGACCGGCCTCAACAACGCCATGGTCGGCATGGTCGAGGCGATTTCGGGCGGCAATCTGATCGTCATGCTGATGATGACCGCGGTGATGGCGCTCATCCTCGGCATGGGCCTGCCGACGACGGCGAACTATCTGGTCGTCGCTTCGCTGCTCGCCGGGGTGCTGGTCGAACTCGGCAGTGCCTCGGGTTTGGTCCTGCCCTTGATCGCGGTCCATCTCTACGTCTTCTATTTCGGCATCCTGGCGGACGATACCCCGCCCGTCTGTCTCGCCGCCTTCGCGGCGGCGGCGATCTCGCGTGCCGATCCAATCCAGACCGGCATTCAGGGCTTCATTTACGATATTCGCACCGCGATCCTGCCGTTTATGTTCCTGTTCAATCCGGAGCTCCTGCTGATCGGCGTCACGAGCTTCTGGCACGGGGTGTTGATTTTCATCATCGCGTTGCTGGCGATGATGAGTTTCAGCGCTGCCGTTCAGGGCTGGATGCTTGTCCGCGCCAATGCCGTGGAACGGATTCTGCTGCTCGTCGTTATGGTCATGTTCTTCCGCCCGGATTTCGTGCTCGACCGGTTCAGCCCGGCCTGGGCCGATGTCGACCTCAAGCAATATGTCGAGGGCAAGGTCGAGATGGCGGCGGGCCGCAAGATGCGTATCCACGTCACCCGCGAGACCGATTACGGCGACCGCTTCAAGCTCTACCTCGTCGACGTGCCCGAGAAGGGAACCGGGCCGAAGGCGATTGGTGCCATCTTGGAGCGGATCGAGGTCAGGCCGAACGAAGAGAAGAAGGGCGACTACAATCTCGCCGATATCGAGCCGAACAGCGCGATCGAGAAGGCGGGACTCGATTTTGGCGACATCGTGACGGGCGTGAGCGTGGAACAGCTCGACCGACCCGCGAAGGAACTCGTCTATCCGGTCGGCTTCCTGATTCTGATTTCGGTTATCGGCATGCAATGGACCCGCCGGCGACGAGACGAGAATGGCGGGGCCAAGCCGGAGACCGCCTCGTAGAAGCGTGAACGGTATCGAGTCGACTCCAAGTCGGTTTTCCGGATAGTCTCCATTTCGAAATCAATAAACGCTATTCCCAGGGGAGGGTCAGCATCATGAAACAACGAATCTGGTATCTAATTCCGGCCATCGCAGCCGGGGCGCTTCTGATGGCAAGCGCGGGGACGCAGGCCGCCGACTTCAATCTCAGATGGGGCCATTATCTCGGCAAGGGGCCATTCCTGGAGATCGAGCAGGAATTCGCGCGGAAGATCGAGGCGCGCACAAATGGCCGGGTGAAGATCAGCATCACCTACGCCGGCGGCCTCGGGAAAGGCAACGAAGTACTCACACTTGCCGGTCGCGGCGCCATAGACATGGCCTCCGCGCCGCCGAGCTATTACGCCGAACAGTTGCTGTACTGGAAGGTTTTCCAAATGCCTTTCATTTTCAGCAGCCCGGAACAGGCGATGGACGTGCTCGCCAAATCGCTCAAGGAATTCCCGGTCTACATGAAGGAAATGAGCAAGATGAACGTCAAGTGGCTGTTCCAGCAACCGCTCGGCGTCTATTTCCTGACCGGGCCCGGCGCCAGTTGCGACAGCATCGCCGGCCTGAAGGGCAAGAAGATCCGCAGCTTCGGCGGCGCCGTTCCAAAGGCGCATGCGGCGATCGGCGCGGTGCCGGTCAATGTGCGTCCGGTGCAGGTCTATGAGGCGCTGCAGCGCGGCACGATCGACTATTCGTTCCTGAACGCCGGTAACATCCAGCAGTACAAGCTCTATGAGCCGGGCAAGTACAGCTGCGGGCCGATCATGGCGATTACCGGCCACAACATCGTCATCGGCATGCGGACCTGGAACAAGCTGCCGAAGGACATCCAGGACATCTTTGCCGATCAGGCCGTGAAGACCCACGCGAAGTATCTCGCCTGGCTGAATGACTTCGAGTCACAGGCCGTGAGCAATATCAAGAAGGCCGGCGGCGTGGTGAAGCAGTTCCCGGCCGGCGAGCTCTCGAAATGGAAAGCCAAGGCCCCCGACGTATTGGCGGGCTGGGTCGCGGACATGAAGAAGCGGGGCCAGGGTGACATGGCGGCGCGTGTCGCCAAGCGCTGGCGCGAACTGACGAAATAGCGCCAGACGGTCGGGATCGAATCCAGCCCGATGGAACGCTTTGGGAGGGTATTGGAACGCTTTGCGTTGGCGGTGTTGCTTGTCGGCGGTGCCGGCATGCTCACCGCCATGTTCCTCGGCACGGGCGATGTGGCGGGTACCCAGTTTCTCGGTCAGCCGATCCCAGGCGCCAAAGAGATCACCGAAAGCACCATGGTGCTGATCGTCTTCGGCGCGCTCGCCTATGCACAGCTTCGCGGCGCTCATATCAGAGTGGAGCTCGTCTACACCCATATGGGCCCGCGAATCCAAGCCGCGATGGATGTCGTGGCCGATTTGGCGGCGATGGTCTTTTTCGGATTCCTTCTCTGGCAGGCCTGGGTCGAGGCAATGCTGAGTTGGAAGATCGGCGAGGCCGCCGACGGCCTCCTACCTCTCCCGCTCTATCCGGCACGATGGATCCTGGTTCTCGGCACCGTGCTCTTGATTCTTCGTCTCGTGCTCGACCTGATCCGCGATCTAGGCCGCCTGAAGACCGGCGAGACGCTTGACCTGCACGTGCAGGGGCCCGTTCTCCCCAACGCCCCCGAGCTGCGTGGCACCAACGAGTAGCGAAAGAACACCCCTTGCTTGATCCCGCGACAACCGGCGTCATCGTGACGGCGCTTCTTTTCCTGATGCTCGCCGCCGGCGTCCATATTGGCGTGGCGCTCGGCCTCGGGGGCTTGCTTGGCATGTATCTCGCCATCGGCCCCGACGCGGCCCTGGGGCAGATCGCGACGATCCCCTTCAGCACCACAAATTCCTTCACCTTGGCGGTGATCCCGCTGTTCATCCTGATGGGTTCGCTGGCGACCCAGGCGGCGCTGACCACCGATCTCTATCATGCGGCCTATAATTGGCTGGGGCGTCTTCATGGCGGCTTGGCGATGGCGACGACGCTCGCCTCGGCCGCCTTCGGGGCGGCCTGCGGCTCGACCGTGGTGAACGCCGCCGTCTTCACCCGCATCGCGATGCCCGAGATGACCCGATTTGGTTACGACAAGCGCCTCAGCGCCGGCTGCATCGCGGCCTCGGGCACCCTCGCCTCGCTGATCCCGCCGAGCATCCTGATGATCGTCTATGCCGTGATCACCGACCAGTCGGTCGGGCGGCTGCTGATCGCGGGTTTTCTTCCGGGATTGCTGTCGGCCGCCATCTACATGATCGGCATCTATGTCCGGGTCCGGCGCAATCCGGCCCTCGCTCCCATTCCCGACATCCAAATCTCCTGGTCGGAGCGGTTTCGCTCGCTCTATGGCGTCTGGGGCGTCGTGTTTCTTTTCACGCTGGTGATCGGCGGCATTTATGGCGGACTCTTCACGCCGACCTATGCCGGTGCCGTCGGCGCCTTCGGCGCCTTCGTGATCGTCATCGCCAAGCGACGCTTCGACAAACGGACGATCCTCGAGACTTTCAAGGACGCCGGCGTGACGACCTCGGTCATCTTCATCATCGTCATCGGCGGCATCCTGTTCGCCCGCTTCCTGACCTATACCGGGCTGGTGGTCAACGTCTCCGACTTCCTTCTGGCGCTCGAATTGCCGAAGTATCTCTACCTCCTCAGCTTCGCAATCATTTACATCATCCTCGGCATGCTGATCGACCCGATCGCGATCATGGTGATGACGCTGCCGGTGATGTTCCCGGTGATGGTGGGGGCCGGCTTCGATCCGACCTGGCTCGGCGTCATCTCGATCAAACTGGCGGAGATCTCGTTGATCACGCCGCCCGTCGGTCTCAACGTCTATGTGGTGCGAAGTTCGTCGCCAGTGCCGCTCTCGCTGGAAGACGTCTTTGCCGGCGTCTTCCCGTTCCTGCTGCTCGACTTCCTGACCCTCGGTCTCCTGATCGCCTTCCCCGAGATCGTCCTGGTGCTCCCCAACCTCATGTCGTAGCGCGCTTTGGCGCGCTATATGCGCTAGACTTCTTGGCACGTTCGACTTGTTCGCAACGGGAGAAGCCATTGGCGATGAGCACGGGAGAGGACCCGCATGGCAATCTTTGGACCCGCGGGGTCTTGTGCGGTATCGGCACGCTTCAGGGAATGGCCCTCCATGTCCTGACCCTGGACCAGTGGCAGGAGATGAATGATCCGGCAAACCTGCTTGCAATTCGCATTTTCCTCTGGGCGGCACCGATCCTGGCCGTGCTGCTGATCCGGCGCACCGACTGGATTCGGGATATTGTATTCGCTCTCGTCGTTGGTCTGGTCGCGGCACTCGTCTATAAGATTTCGCTCGAATATGTCGGTCTCGCCTATGGGAAGTCCGGCTGGCCCAGAGGGGCTTCGAGCTTCGTCGTCGCTTTCGGCATCAGCTTTCTGGTGATCCTGGTCGTTCCGATCGCCTTCTACCAGGCGGCTCGAGAAGAGCGCCGCTTTGCTTTTCCCTACCCGCAACTTTTTCTGAACGCCTGGACCAATAAGCTCATCGTCCTCGTGGCGATTTTCTTTCTCGGCGTCAACTGGCTCGTGCTGGCCCTCTGGGCGGGTCTCTTCAAGCTGATCGGCGTCGGGTTCTTCGCCGACATTTTCTTCGAATCCTGGTTCATGTCGATTTTCTCCGGGGGCGCGTTCGGCCTGGGAGTCGCCCTGTCGCGCGAAAGACAGGGAACAATTCAAGCCTTGCTGAAACTGATCCTGACGCTCTTCCGCGTCCTCTCCCCGATCCTGGCCGGCGTTATCCTGCTGTTCCTGGCGGCGTTGCCGGTGACCGGGCTCGACGTGCTGTGGGAGACCAAATCCGCCTCGCGAATTCTTCTCTCCGCCCTGTTTCTCATGATCATCTTCGAAAACGCGGTCATACAATCCGCGGGCGCGGAGAATTCATTCTCGAAGCTGGCGAACCTGTTCGTCATGGCGGCGAACTGCGCCATGCTCGTGCTCGCCTTGCTCGCACTCTGGGGAATTCATCTCCGCGTCGATCAATATGGCTGGACCCCCGCCCGCCTTTACATGGCGGTACTGGCCGCAGTTGGGCTTGGTTATGCCGTGACCTATGCGGGTGCCGTCATCGTCAAGCGCAAGGCCTGGATCGACGGCGTCATCTGGTTCAATCCTATCCTTGCCCTCGGCGTTTTGGCGATCGCCGTCCTGATCCATTTGCCACCGTTCGAACCCCATGCTGTCAGTGCAAACGACCAATTGGCCCGATTGCGGGACGGCGAAATTCCCGCAGCGCGTTTCGATTTCGCGTATCTGAAGTTCAAGCTGGGCAATGCCGGAACACGGGCGCTGACGGAAATGGCCAATGACCCGGCGCTGATGGCGCGGTCCGGCGTCGCCGAGGGACGCAACGCGGCGAACAAGGCCGAATACTACCGGAGGGGCGAACGATCCGGTCCTAGCGTCGCATTTTCCGACACCGAATTGCGGAACGTGACCGCTTACATGGAAATCTTTCCGGCTAGATCGGCCCCGTCCGCCGCCGCCATCAAGACTTGGGTGAATCTCGCGCGTTGGGAGTTTCGATATTGCCGGAAAACCACGGCGCCCAGATGCGCGATCATCATTGCCGACCTGAACGGCGACGGGCTGAAGGATGCCGCCTTGCTGCCTATGTCGCTCGCATTGAAAACGCTCCTTCAACGAGCGGACGGCACCTGGGAAGCGGGCCCGACCCTCCAGGCAAATAAGCGTCCAAAAGAAAGGATATCGCGGGCGGATTTGATCGCGGCGATCCGGCGGGGCGAGGTTCGGCTCGTCCCTCGCGAAATGCAGGATCTGATGATTGGCGAGGTCCGCTTTAGGTAACGCGCCTGTCGGGTGATACAATTAGGCGCAAGTATCCGCGATCCGCCGTTCAATCCAGCCCAGTGCCGCCAGCGCCTCCGCCGTCTCCGGCAGCTCGTCGAAGACCGGGATGCCGGCGTTGAGCGCGCGCTGGCGATAGTCCCGCTTGTTCGCGTCGATCTCGGCCGAGCCGTCGGAGCGAAGCGCCATCGCGAAATGCGCCTGGCCCGGATAGGCCTTGCCCACCCGAACCGCCGCCTGGAAGAGATTGTCGATCGGATCGACGTCGCCCCGCCCCACGAAGGCGGCGAGGTTGAGGTGCATCACGACCGCATCGGGGGCCGCCGTCTCGTAGATGATATCGAGGATCTCGTTGGCGACGCGGCCTTCCTCGCGCTGCAAGGTGCCGACCGGCGTGTCGACCGGATTGGCGACGCTGGTGCCGGGCGGCAATTGCATGGCCTCCAGCCTTTCGCGGGTTTCCGCCGGAAAGGGTGCTATCTCCAAACCGCGCTCGGCGAAAAAATCGGTCGCCAGCACGCTGGTCCCGCCGCCATTGCCGAAGAGGACCACCCGTTTGGTCGGCCTCTCGGGCCGGAGCGGCAGGTTCTGCAAGGCCAGGAGCGCATTGATGAAGGCATCGACGGTGTCGACCATGACGGCGGGCGTCTGTGAGGTCAGAGCCCGCCAGGCCCGCATATTGTCCGCCAAGGCGCCGGTATGCGAGGCCGCCGCCATTCGCCCGAGATCGGAGCGTCCGCCTTTCAGGATCACGATGGGCTTGGACGCGCTGCGAAGCAACTCGAAGAACCGCCGCCCATCGCCGATATCCTCCAGATAGAGCCCGATGACCCGGGTCAGGGGATCCGCGAGATAGAATTCGACCAGATCGGCCGGCCCGATATCGGCGCAATTACCCACCGTGACGAAGCCGCTGAAGCGGAGGCCGCGAAGCTGGCCCCGCTTGATGATGTCGGTGCCGAGCCCGCCACTTTGCGTCAGCACACCGACCGATCCCACTTCCCGAGGGGCGCCGACGGGAAAAGTGACGCCCCCCCGTGGCGAATAGAGGCCAAGGCAATTCGGGCCGATAACGCGGACACCGGCGGCATGGGCCTGGGTCACGAGATCGGCTTCGAGTTCCACGCCCTCGGCCACCTCGCGAAAACCGCTGGAGATGACCTGCGCGAATTTCAAATTTCCGGCGGCGGCCCCGATCATGCCGGGAATCCGATCCGCCCGCGTCGCCACATAGGCATAATCGATGGGTTTCGGAGTCTCCCCAAGACTGGGATAGGCGGGAAGCCCCTCGACCTCGTCGGCCTTGGGATGAATCGGATATATTTCACCAGGATAGCCGAAATCCTTCATCCGTCGGATGAAGGTATTGGCAATGATGCTGCTGGTCGTCGAGGCCCCGACGACGGCGATCGTCTCCGGCTCGAAGAGCGGCTTGAAGCGCTCGGTCGGCGAGAGACCGTCGGGTGGAGCCTCGGTCGCGGCCCGGCCGCTCTCCAGCGCCAATATGACGCGGGCATCGACGGCAACCGCACCCGTTGCCGAGACGATCAGCGGGTTGATGTCGAGCTCGGCGATCTCACCCGCGTGGCGCATCAGCAAGCCATCCGACCCGCCGACTTTCACCAGAACATCGATCAACGCGTCCAGCGAGACCCCCGCCTCGCCGCGGGCACCTTTCAGGAGCGCCTTGCCGCGAAGCTCGTCCAGCATGGCGGCGGCATCTCCGGCACCGATCGGACAGAGACGAAAGGCAACGTCCTCCAGGACCTCGACGAAGACACCGCCGAGCCCGACCATGATCATCGGCCCGAATTGCGGGTCATGCAGCCCGCCGACGACGACCTCGCGACCGGCCGGCGAAATTTCCTCGACGAGATACCCCTCGACATTCGCCGAGGCAATCCCCGGAAGGGCAGCCATCTCGCGAATGGCATCCGCCGCCGCGCGCGCATCGGCGAGGCCGAGGCGAACCCCGCCGGCATCGCTTTTGTGTAGGATCTCGGACGAGACGACCTTGAGCGCCAGGGGCGGCGTCAGGCCGGCCACCGCTTCCTCGGCCGCATCCGCGCTCTCGACGACAAGCCCGCGCGGAACGGCAACGCCGAATTCCGCGAGCAGCGCCTTCCCTTCCGCCTCCCTCAGGTTGGCGCGGCCGGCGGTACGCGCCGCCGCCAAATCGATCCTGCTCATCGGCTCAGTAACTCGTCGGCCAGGTTTGCATCAAATGCTCGCCGATCCCGCCATTCTTGCGGAGGCGATAGACGTCCAGCATGCGGATGAGATAGTCCCGGGTTTCCTGTGGTTTGATAATGTTCTGCACCGAAAAGATCGTCGCCATGTCCCAGACCGCGGCATCCTTCTGGATATCCTCGACGGCCTCTTCGTAGCCCTCTTCGCCGATATCGACGTTGTGGACGATGTTGGTCGCGAAACGGGGGTCCATGAAGCTGATCTCGGCGGTCGGCCAGGCGATCATCTCGTCATTGTGCCGCCCGCCGCCCATCGCGACATAGGCCCGGCCATAAGCCTTTCGGACGATCACGGTGATGCTGGGCACGGTGACGAGACAGGACGCGTTCATGAAATTCATGATCCAGCCGGGGGCCCCTTTCCGTTCCGCCTCGGTCCCGACGACGAAACCGGGCGTATCCATCAAGCGAACGATCGGGATGTTGAAGGAATCGCACATCACCTGGAAATCGATGATCTTGCGGCAAGCCTCGGCCGACAAGGCACCGCCGCCGGCAATGGGATTGTTGGCGACGATGCCGACACTCTTGCCGTCGAGGCGCGCCAGCCCCACCGTCGCCGCCCGCCCGAAGCGGGGCTTGAACTCGAAATAGCTCCCCTGGTCGACGATGATCTCGACGATCTTACGCATGTCGTACACCTGGGCTTGGCGCTCGGGTAGGATATCGAGAATGCCGTCCTGCTCCTGGCCCGCGTCATTGGCCGCGGGATATTCCGGCGGCAACACCGTGTTGTTGGCCGGCAGGTAGCCGAGGAACCGGCTGAGTTCCGCCATCGCCTCCTCGTCGGTGTCGACGAAACGGTCGATCAGCCCGGTCTGGTCGGCATGAAGGCGCCAACCGCCGAGTTCCTCCAGATCGACCTGCTCGCCGATCGCCATCGAGACCAGACGCGGGCTCGAGACCGACATGATCGAGCCCTTTTTCATCACCGCGAAATCCGAGCAGCAACAGAGCCAGGCCGAGGACCCGAAGGCCGTATCGAGCGCGGCCGCAGCCCAGGGGGTCTCCCGCATCCGTCTGAATTGCGTGGTGTCGTTGCCGAGCAGACTGCCCATGCCGCGCGAACCCATGGCATCGGGCAGGCGAGCCCCCGTCGACTCGCCGACATGGACGAAGGGAAAGCCCTTCTCCGTCGCGACCCGGCGCGCATGGCCCATCTTCTTCGAGTTGGTGGCGCTGGTCGAGGCACCCTTGGTGGTGAAATCGTTGACGCAAAGTCCGATGTCCCGGCCGTCGACCTTCGCGAAACCGACGATCTTGCCGTCACGCGGCGTCTTCGGTTCGTCCGCCTTGTAGATACCGGAGGCACCGAGGAGCCCCGTCTCGATAAAACTTCCCTCGTCGACCAGGGCTTCCATCCGTTCCCAGGCGTTCAGCGTCCCGCGCTCGTTCCGCCGGGCAAGCTTCTCCGGACCGCCCATGGCGGCGGCGCGGGCACGCCGCTCGTCGAGTTCCTTCAGCAGGGCTTCATGGGCCATCGCACAATTCCTTCCTTGGCAAAGAGCATCGGTTCGCCGACACGATTGATGCCATATTTACAATACTGTTTTAATTATGGCAACATATGCCGGACGCGATCAATGCTTCCGATTGACCCAAAGTTAGGTGACAAGATGGCGACGCGAACTTCCGGTACCGTGGCCAAGGCGCTGGACCTCCTCGACCGCATCGTCGAGCGCGAGGACGAGTGCACGGTGACCGAGCTCGCCGGCGCTACGGGAATTCATAAGAGCACCGTGGTCCGCCTCTGCGCCACCTTGGCAGGAAGGGGTTATCTCGGCCGGGGGCCGCGAGGCGGTTTCCGGCTGGGGGCCCGGGTGGCGGACCTCGCCCGGGTGTATCGCGGTCAGTTCGATCTTGAGGATATCGTGCGCCCGACTTTGGCGGGGCTCCGCGACGCCACCGAGGAAAGCGCCTCCTTCTATCGGATCGACGGAGACGCCCGTATCTGCCTGTTTCGCGAGGATTCCAATCACAGCATCCGACATCACGTCGACGAAGGGACCCGACTGCCGCTTCGCGACGGCGTCGTCGGCCGGGTCCTCCTCGCCTTCTCCGGTGCCAGAGGAATGGAATACGAGGCGATCCGCGAGGCCGGCTATCTCGACGACGAAGGCCGCGAACCCGATACCGCCTCGCTCGCGGCACCGGTGATCGGCACGGACGGCGCCCTCGCCGGCGCCATCGTCGTTTCCGGCCCCGCAACGCGATTTACATCATCACGGCGACGGAAGGCGAGAGAAGAAATAATAAAAACCTGCAATGATATAAATATATATTAAACTATATTTATATACTTCATATATATTATATAAATATTATAAATAAATGATTAATTTATTTAAACATTATCACCCTTTTATTTAAGAGCACGTAATTCCACTCATTGTCCTCGTTTCCGGTGACCCGATGGTTTAGCATTTCCGAACAAGCGACGACGTTAACAACGGGCAGGCTTGAGATGAGCGAAAAATCAGCGGACTTATTCGAACGCGCGGTTGATATTCTGGCCGGCGGCATCTCCCATGAGAGCCGCTTCAAGGCGCCGTACCCGAAATACGTGGACCATGCGAAGGGATCCCGCAAATGGGAAGTCGACGGCACCGAATATGTCGACTACGCGATGGGCAGCGCCTCGCTGCTGCTTGGCCACGCCCATCCGGATGTGGTCGGCGCGTTGACGGAGCAGGCGGCAAAGGGCAGCTTTTTCGCCGACTGCCATCCCCTCGAGATCGAATGGGCGGGACTGATCCAAGAGCTCATCCCTTCCGCCGAGCGGGTTCGTTTCGTCGGTTCCGGGACGGAAGCCACCATGCTGGCGATCCGGATCGCGCGGGCCTATTCCGGCAAGGATAGGATCCTTAGGTTCGAGGGGCACTATCACGGCTGGCATGAATTCGTCGATCTCGGTATGAAGGCGCCTTACGACGAACCATCGTCGCTCGGCATCCTGCCGGGCAGCGTCTCCGCCGTCACCGTGGTGCCGCCGGACCCGAACCGGGTCGCCGAGACGCTACGGAAAGACCCCGATATCGGCACCATCATCTGCGAGGTGTCGGGCGCCAATTACGGCTGCGTGCCCCTGCCGGACGGCTTCCTCGCCGAGTTGCGCCGGCTCGCCGACGAACATCAGGCGGTGCTCGTCTTCGACGAGGTGATAACAGGTTTCCGCTGGAGCCCCGGCGGCCGGCAGGCCCGCGACGGGGTCATCCCGGATCTGACCTCGATGGCGAAGATCGTGACCGGCGGCATGCCGGGCGGCGCCGTCGGCGGCCGCGAGGAGATCATGCGGCTCCTGGATCCAACGCAGGAGTTTCGCGGTCACACACCAGGCGTCACCCATAAGGGCACCTTCAACGGCAGTCCGCTGGTCGCGGCGAGCGGGGTGGCGGCGCTACGTCAGGTCAAGACCGGCGAGCCAACCCGCCTGGCGGATGCGGCGGCCGAGCGTCTCCGGACCGGCATGCGCCAGATCATCGAACAGCATCAGGTCGCGGGCGCCGTCTATGGCGAGGCCTCGACCTTTCACGTCTATCTGGGCGAGGGCGCGGAGGATGGGTCTGTCGCCGGCATGGGGGCGGCGGAAATTCGCGGCATCCCAAAAGAGGTCATCGGCGCGATGCAGGGCGGTCTCCGCCGCCGGGGCGTCGATCTGATGTCGAATATGAGCGGTGTTACGTCGATGGCGCATACGGACGCGGATGTCGACGAGACCTTGAACGCCTTCGAGGAAACGATCCAGGAGATGGTGGCGGGGGGGCTTACCGGCGGCGCCTGACAGGGTGCGACAAGGCCGTCGGTTCAGGCCACCTTGACCGGTTCGTGTTGCGCGGCCGACGCCGCGATGGCTTCGAGGACGGCGACCCCGTGGATGGCCTCGGCGTCGCTCACCGGATAGTCGGCGCCGTTCGCGACCGTATCGGCGAAGGCTTCGAGTTCGGCCCGCTCGATGTCGGTATCGCCGAAGTCGACGACCTCCTCCTCGCCCTCCAGGTTGCGGAAGATAAGTTCCGACTGATGCCGGATCTCGAGCCAGCCCTTGGTGCCGAAGACGCGCAGGCTCCAGATCCGGCCGGTCGCGTTGAAGGTGCCGAGATAGGCGGATTTGCCGTTCTCGAAGCGGAGCAGGATGGACGTCGTGTCGTCGATCTCGATATCGACCGCCTGGCGGAAGCTTTGCGCATAGACCTCGTCGATCGATCCGAAAAGGTCGATCAGGGTGTCCACCATATGGATACCCATCGCGGTCATCCCGCCGGCCGGGTTGTCGGCCAGGCCGGCGCGCCACATGCCGGGTTTGCTGACCAAGCCCGAATTCCCGGAAAAGGTCGCTTCCGCGTGCAAGGTCTGGCCGAGCGCCCCCGTCTCGATCCGACGTTGAAGCTCGGCTATCGAAGGCAGGAAGCGGCGATTGTGGCCGGCCGAGACGACGAGACCGGCCTTACGCACCGCGGCGATGGATTGTTCGGCGCTCGCCTTCGTCAGCGTGAAGGGTTTCTCGACGAAGAGATGCTTGCCGGCCGCCGCCGCCCGTGCCATCTGCTCGGCATGCTGGCCATGCGGCGTCGCAAGCACGATCGCCTGGACGTTCGAATCCGAGAGGGCGGCATCATAATCGTCACCGAGGGGAAACCCGTGTTTGGCCGCGAAATCGGTCGCTTTCGACGGCGTTCGCGTGACACCGCGGGTGAAGGTGATCTTGTCGCTCTTGCCTTGGACGGACTCGACCAGAATCTGCCCCCATCGCCCGAGGCCGATGATCGCGGCGTTCAGCATGTCGCCCCTCTTAATTTGGATTGGTTAGCTTGAGTTATCGGCGAGCCGGTCGAGTTGCGAGCGCAAGATGCGAAGCAATCCATCTACGCCGCGCTGGCGCAGTACCGCGCCGAATTCCGCCTTCTGGGTCACCAGCATGCTGATGCCCTCAATGACCACGTCGATAATTTTCAGGCCATCGCGCATCTTCCGGACCCGCCAATCGACTTTGACGGGGTTCGGTCCGGATCCCTGAATACGGGTGCGGACGTAAACATCGGTACGGCCGGCGCGAATCGTCTTGAGGACGCGGACGGTCTCGCCGCCATATCCGCCGAAGCGAACCGAATAGGTCTTGAGGATCCATTCCTCGAACAGGGTTTGGTATTCCCGCTTCTGGGCCTTCGACATCCGGCGCCAATATTTGCCCGCCGCGAACCGCCCGATCTTGCGCATCGCGAAGTCGTCGCGAAGCACCGCGCGGAACCGCCTCCGCCGTTCGCCGATCGTGCCGTCCGGATTGCGGAGAACCGAAATCGCCTCGTCGGCAAGGCTGCGGATGAACGCCGCAGGCTCCGCTTGCACCGTCTGGGCCGAGGCGAAGGCGGCGCCCGACAGACCCGTCAATCCGGTTACAAGGCCGATAAGGAACAAGGATATGGTTAATCGTGGCGTCATCGAGCAGAACCAATATATGGGGTGATTTCCAAGGTTTGAGCGATTCATGGCTACCACATCATGTGTCGCGGCGCAGTATGCGTAGGAACGTAGGCAATGCAAGTACAATGCCGAGCGCGGTCGCAACCAGCATCAAGGCGATCGCTTCCCGCGGCCCGACCGCCTCGTCGAGGATCAGGGCGGCGCTGTAAACGCCGACGATCGGGATCGCCAAGGTACTGATGCCGGCAATGGCGGTCGGCAGGTTACGGATCAAGGTATACCAAACCAGGTGACAGACGATCATGGGAACAAGCACCGAATAAGTGGTAGCGATCCAGCCCGCCGTCGAGAGGGGACGAAATGCCGTATCCCCTTCTAAAACAAGCATTCCCGCCAGAATTGGAACGCCGCCGAAGATGAGCTGCCAGCCTGTCAATACGGTGACGGGAATCGTCCAATTCCGTGACTTTATCAAGACGGTGCCGGCGGCCCAGCAGAGGGCGGCGGCGAGCATCAGAACGGTCCCCGCCGGCGCCCGGCCGAGGTCGATCAAATCCGGTCCGATCAGGACGAGAAGCCCCGCCAGGCCGCAGATCAACCCCGCGGCCCGCAGCCGCGTCAACGGCTCGCCGAGGAAGATCCAAGCCATGAAACTGGCCCAAAGGGGCATCGTATAGGCGATTATTGCCCCCCGGCCGGCGTCGAGTCGCATCAGGCCGAAAGCGGAAAATAACTGCCATCCGGTCACGTTCAGCATCGCCGCCAGGACGAGACGCCGGCGCTCGCCCCGTGGGATGTCAAGTCGATGGCCGAGCGCATAGCGCGCGATCAGGAGAAGTGCGCCGCCGCCGCTGGCGATGCACATGACCCGGAAACTCCAGACCGGCACTTCCGAGACCGCGATCTTGATCGACGGAAAATTGATACCCCAAAGGAGGCTCAGCAGGACCACCAGCGCCACCGTCCCCGGCGTCACCGACATGTCCTCACTTTTCGATTGGTTGGGTGGGTCGGAAGTGGTCAAGGATCGATCCGGATTTTGGGCCGGGATTTAGCCCGCGAGAGGCGGCGGGATAACAGAAATCCGCGTACGCGACAAATCGCCCATCCCGTCCCGCCCGACTTATAATGATCGCGTCCGCGCGACGCGCCTCACCACGATGGAGGAAACCCATGTCCAACCTGACGCGCCAATTGGCAACCGCCCTGCCGATCTCGCTGGAGACGCTCCATCTCGATGGTTCGGCGACCGGGCTTGTGATCGTCGACGAGGTCAAGGGCTTCGCGGCGGTGGGCGGCGGCAATCTGGCGCCCCCGGTGGAGAACCCGCAGGTAACCGCGATGATCGCCGAGACCGATCGCCTGGCCCGCCGGTTCCAGGCGTTGGGCTGGCCGGTGCTGGCCTTCCTCGACACCCACGAGCCGGGAAAACCGGAGCCGCCCTACCCGCCCCATTGCGAGCGGGGTACGGGCGAAGAGGAGCTGGTCGACGAGTTGGCCTGGCTCGCGGGCGCCTCGAACGCGACCCTGATCCGCAAGGACTGCATCAATGGCTTCATCGGCGCCACCGCCCCCGACGGGCGGAACGCCGTCGTCGACTGGGTGAACGCGCACGGGCTCGAAACTTTGCTCGTGGTCGGCATCTGCACCGATATCTGCGTGATGGATTTCGTGCTGACCGCCCTCTCCGCCCGCAACCACGACATGATGCCAAGTTGCCGCGAGATCTTCGTCCACGAGGGCGCCTGCGCCACCTACGACCTGCCCCGCGACGCGGCCCTCTCCCTCGACCTCCCCGAAACCGCCAGCCACCCCCAGGACGCCACCCATCACATGGGGCTCTATTTCATGGCAGCCCGCGGCGCGCGTTTGGTCGGCGAGGTGACGTTCGGCTAGCCGTGCGCGGCGCGTTGCCGGGCGGATATCGACTCGGGCGGGCGTTCGAGCCGGATTTCGACGCCGCCGCCGCGCGTCCGACCGGCCTGATCGACCTGCCGCGCCCGCACCGTCGCCTTCATCACCCTTGGGTCGTCGAGGCAGCGGTTCGCGATCTCTTCGGCCAGCGGCGCGATGGGGCCGCCGGAATCCGCCGCGATCCGGGCTTTCGCCGCCTTGACGATGGAATCGTAGCAGACGACGAACTTGTATCGGTCGCCGCGGGGGTCGGAGAGGGCGCGGGCATCGGCGTCGATATCGAGCACCACGTGGCCGCCGCCCGGCCGGGGCGCGATCAGTTGCCGAATGAAGATCCGGTAGAGCGCCCCTTCGTTCGAGACGACTTGCCTGCGGGGCGCGTTGGTTCGTGGGGCGGTCATATCGGGTGTGCCGACGATAGGTTGCTGGGTGAGGACTTCGCTTGTTTTCCCCTAACATATCCTGTGCGATAAGACCCGCGATATTCGTGGGCGCGCGGAACCGCCGCCGATCGAAGCCATTCAAGACCGCCGGAACATGAAACTGACCGACCAATTCGACTGGGGCCGACGGACCTACGTCATGGGCATCCTGAACGTCACACCCGATTCGTTTTCGGGTGATGGCTTGCTTGCCGGCGACGATGTCGCCGCGCGCGCGGTCGAGCGGGCGCGGGAATTTCTCTCGGGCGGCGCCGATATCCTGGACATCGGCGGCGAAAGCAGCCGTCCCGGCGGAGATCCTGTCCCGGTGGCGGTCGAGCGCGACCGCGTTCTGCCGGTCATCGAAGCGATTCTCGAGGCGTTTCCCGATGCCGTCGTTTCGATCGATACCTATCGCGCGGCCGTCGCCGAAGCCGCGGTATCGGCAGGCGCCCAAATCATCAACGACATTTGGGCCCTGGCCGCCGACCCGGAACTCGGCGCGTTTGCGGCCGATAACGACGTTCCGGTCGTCCTGATGCACAATCGGAGCCGTCGGGGAGCCGTGGTGTTCGAGGACGGCGTCGGTGGGCGCTATCAAGGTGCCGAATACGATCATGTGGTCGATGACGTGAAGCGCGACCTCGGCGACCGTCTTAACGCCGCATTGGAGGCCGGGATCGATGAAGCGCAGATCATCCTGGATCCAGGCTTCGGTTTCGGGAAGTCGCCGGGCGGGAACATGGCCCTGCTGAACCATCTCGGCGCGTTCAAGTCGCTTGGCCGGCCGCTCCTGATCGGGCCCAGCCGGAAGTCCTTTATCGGAAAGGCGCTCGACTTGCCCGTCGAGGACCGGGGCGCCGGCACCGCGGCCGCGATCGCCGTCGGCATCGCGCGGGGGGCGGATATCGTGCGGGTGCACGACGTGGCCGAGATGGCGGTCGTGGCGCGGATGACCGATGCGATCCTTCGAACGGGCGCGGACGGCCATTCGGCGGACGGGCAGGAGGCGTCTTGATGGTCGAGGTCTTCGTGGCACTTGGCACCAATCTGGGCGATCGCCTGGAAAACCTGCGCCAGGCACTCCAGGAAATCGACCGGTTGATGGATATCCTCGATATGTCGCCGGTCTACGAGACGGCACCGAAATACGTGCTCGACCAGCCGCCTTTTCTGAACATGGTGGTTCGGGGCGAGACCGCACTCGAGGCGCGCCGGTTGTTGGCGGACCTCAAATCCGCCGAGGCGGCGCTGGGACGGGACGAAGAAGAGGTCCGGTACGGGCCGCGCGTGATCGATCTCGATATCCTGTTCTATGGCGAGTCGATCATCAACCTACCCGATCTTCGCATTCCGCACGACAAGATCGCCGAGCGGGCATTCGTGCTGCGGCCTCTGGCCGACATCGCAGCCGCGAAACGCCATCCCGAAACCGGCCGTTCCATCGGTGAGATGTTGGCCCGCCTCGAGGGCGATGGCGAGGCGGCCGTCTATCTGCTCGACGTTTGAGTCAGCCCGCAATCGTCCCGTCACTCTCCCGTCAGCTTCTCCCGCTATGCTAGACGGCATGAAGATCACCAATGAAATAGACGATGAGATACGGTCCCTTCGCGAGACGTTCCTGACGCGATCCGTCTCGCATCTCGACGAAGTGGATGAAATGCTCGGCGAAAAAATCAGCCGACCGGAGGAACTCGACCTCGAATTCATTCGCCGGCGAGTCCATGATTTCAAGGGCCGGGGCGCCATCTTCGGGGTTGTCCTGGTATCCGAAATCGCGCGCCATGCCGAGGATTACCTTCGGACGGTGGATCAACTCGACAAAGAGGGCTTACTCGGCCTCCGCGCCTATTTTCAGGCGATCCGCGGGGCGGTCGAACGCCATGAGGATATGGATGAAGCCGCGTTTGCCGCAATACTGAGCGAGCTTCCCAAGGCGGCCTCCCACTCCGACAGGCGCGCAATCGGCATTCTCTAGAACGCGTCTTCCGGCAAGGCGAGAACGCTTTCGGCACCCCTGGTCACGGCTTCCGCATAGGCCTTCGCGCGCGGCAGCACGTGCGCCCCATAGAACCGGACGGTCACCAGTTTTGCTTCATTGAAGCCCGCATCTCCTCTTCCCTCGGCAAGGGCGCGCCTTGCCGCGAGCCCGGCGCGCGCCATCATCACCCCGCCCGCCGTGGTCCCGAAAAGCTTGAGATACGGCGTCGCCCCGGCGAAGGCGAGCGCGGCATTGTCGGGGCCTATCTCGATCAGCCAATCGGTCGCCGATTCAAGGGCATCGAGTGCTTCGGTCAGGGTCGACCGAAGCAACGCCAGTTCCTCGTTATCGGCGAGCTCGGTCGCGGTCTCGCGCGCTTCCGCGAAAAATTCCTTGGCGGTGACACCCCGGTCCCGCAGTACCTTCCGGCCCACGAGGTCGCGCGCCTGGATGCCGTTGGTGCCTTCATAGATGGGGGCGATCCGGGCGTCGCGCATGTGCTGGGCGATGCCGGTCTCCTCGATGAATCCCATGCCGCCATGGATCTGCAGGGCCGTCGAGGTGAGCTCGACGCCGATGTCGGTCGACCAGGCCTTGACGATCGGGGTCATGAGATCGAGACGCGCCGAGGCGGCTCGGCGGGTGGCTTCATCGGGGTGGCGTCTGGCGATGTCGAACTGGGCCGAGGTGTCGTAGGCGACGGCGCGCATCGCCTCGATTTGTGCCTTCATGACCATCAGCATCCGCCGGACATCGGGATGCTTGATGATCGCGACCTTTTCCGAGCCGCCGCCGTCCTGCCGGCCCTGCACGCGCTCGCGTGCGAAATCGCGAGCCTGCTGATAGGCGCGCTCGCCGATCGAGACCCCCTGCAGGCCGACGTTGAAGCGGGCCAGGTTCATCATCGTGAACATCGCCTTCAGGCCCTCGTTCTCGCGCCCGACGAGATAGCCGACGGCGCCCTCGTTGTCGCCATAGGCCATGACACAGGTCGGGCTCGCATGGATGCCGAGCTTGTGCTCGACCGAGGCGCAGCGAAGGTCGTTGTGTTGTCCGAGCGCGCCGTCCGCGCCGACCATCACCTTCGGTACCAGGAAAAGCGAGATGCCCTGGACGCCGGGCGGGGCGTCGGGTAGGCGGGCCAGCATCATGTGGATGATGTTCTCCGCCATGTCGTGCTCGCCCCAGGTGATGAAGATCTTTTGTCCCGTGATCCGGTAGTGGTCGCCCTCGGGCACGGCGCGGCAGCGGAGCTCGGCCAGGTCCGAGCCGGCCTGCGGTTCGGTCAGGTTCATCGTGCCGGCCCATTCGCCGGAAATCATCTTCGGCAAATAGAGCTTTTTCATCGCCTCGTCGCCGAAGGCCGTGATCGCCTCTACGGCACCGATCGTCAGAAGCGGGCAGAGCGACCAGGCCATATTGGCCGAGGTCCACATCTCCTGGACCGCCGTCGTCACCAGCCAGGGAATTTCCTGGCCGCCGAATTCGGCATCGAAGGGCATCGAATTCCAGCCGGCCTCGACATAGGTCTTATAGGCGTCGGCGAAACCGTCGGGTGCCCGAACGACGCCGTTCTCGAATACCGCCCCCTGCCGGTCACCCGAGGCGTTGAGAGGTGCCAGCACCTCGCTTGCGAGCCGCCCGGCCTCGCCCAAAAGCGCGTCCACGGTCTCCCCGTCGGTCTCCTCGAAGCCCGGCAGGTCGGATATCCGGGAGAACATCTCCATGTCCCGCAGCAGGAACTTCATGTCGTCGATCGGGGCGGAATAGGGGATCATCTGGTCTCTCCTTCGGGCAGGGCGCGCATCATAGGACCTTACCCGGATTCATAATACCGTCGGGGTCGAGCGCCGCTTTCAGGCGACGCATCATGGCGACCTCGGTTTCCGATTTGTATTGTATCATCGCGTCTCGTCTAAGCTGGCCGATGCCGTGCTCGGCGCTGATCGAGCCGCCGAAGGAACGAACGGTCTCGTAGACGGTTTCGGTAATCTCGTCTCGGAAGCCAAGGAATGTCTCGTCCGGCATGTTCTCGGGCCGAAAGGCGTTGTAGTGGATATTGCCGTCACCCGCATGCCCGAATCCGAGCATACGAATGCCGGGGAGGACGCGCTCGAGGGCCGTGTCGGCTGCTTCGATGAAGGCCGGAACGTCACTGACCGAGACTGAAATATCGTGCGCGATCCGGGCACCTTCGCGCTTCTGCGCCTCGACGATCTCGTCGCGAATTCGCCAGAAGGCGGCGCGCTGCGCCTCCGATTGGGCGACCGCCGCGTCGAGGATCAAACCGTCCTCGAAGGCGCGGCCCAGCAAGTCCTCCATCGCCGCGGCCATGCCGCTCTCGGCGCGGGCGCCGGAAAACTCGATCAGCGCGTAGTGATCGTGGCGGCCCTCGATCGGATCGGCGACACCTTCGAGATGCGTCAGATCGAAGTCGAGGAGCAGACGGGGCATGTATTCGAAACTCGTCACCGCGTCGCCGCTGACCGAGCGAGCGCGCGCGAGAAGCTCGGTCACCGCCGCAAGATCGCGGATCGCGGCAAAACACGTCCGGACGTCCCGGGGTTTCGGGAACAGCTTCAGGACCGCCCCGGTAATGACACCAAGCGTCCCCTCGCCGCCGATAAAAAGCTGTTTCAGGTCATAACCGGTATTGTCCTTTCGGAGGCGCCGAAGCCCGTCCCAGACCCGTCCATCCGGCAGCACGACCTCCAGTCCCAGCACCAGGTCGCGCGCATTGCCATAGCGAAGCACGTTCACGCCGCCCGCATTGGTCGAGAGATTGCCGCCGATCCGGCACGACCCCTCGGCGCCCAGGCTCAAGGGGAAGAGCCGGTCCGCATCGGCCGCCGTCTCCTGGATGTCCGCCAGGATACAGCCCGCATCGACGGTGATGGTGTAATTGAGCGGGTCGATCTCCCGCACCCTGGTCATCCGATCGAGGCTCAGCACAAGTTGCTCGCCGCTGTCGTCGGGAACGCCGGCGCCCGTCAGCCCCGTATTGCCCCCCTGAGGCACGACCGGGATGCCGGCCGCCGCGGCAAGTCGGACGACCTCCGCCACTTCGCCCGTCTCGGCCGGCCGCGCCAGAAGCGCGCAGTTTCCCGGAAACAACCCGCGAAAATCCCTTTCATAGGGAGCGACGACATCCGCGTCCGTACTCCACCCCTTATCGCCGAGCACGGCCTTGATCCGGTCCAGCGCGGCCTCGCGCTCGGGCTTGTGGGCGGCGTCGGGCGCCATGTCGTTCTCCAAATTCCTCGAATTTCCTACCCGTGTACTTCATCGTCGGGACCCCGACAAGCATACCCACCCCATGGCCGCTTGCCGCCGGGTCGGGCTAGACTAGGTGAGCTTTAGAGAGGTGGATCGATGACACCCGAAGACATACTGAGCCATGACGCGTTGGTGCTGAGCCGGGCCCAGCGCGAGGCTTATTTCGAGAACGGCTTCGTCTCCGTCGAGGGACTGATTCCCGCCGACTGGCTGGACCGGTTGAAGGCGGTTTCGGACGATTTCCTGGAGCAGAGCCGGACGGTGGCGCAATCGAACGAGGCCTATGATCTAGGGCCCGCGCATTCCCCCAAGACGCCCCATGTCCGGCGTCTTCGGGCACCTGTCGACCGGGACCCGATCTTCTGGGAGTTCGCCAGCAACTCGATCTTGACCGAGGTCGCGGCCGATCTCGTCGGTCCCGACGTCAAGTATCACAGCGGCAAGCTGAACTATAAATGGCGGGGCGGCGGCGAGGTCGTGAAGTGGCATCAGGACATCAATGCCTGGCCGCACACCAATTACAGCCCGGTGACGATCGGCGTCTATTTCCACGATGCCGGCTCCGAGGACGGACCGCTCGCCTGCGTGCCCGGCAGCCACGAGGGCGAACTGTATTCGCATTTCGACGATGCCCACTGCTGGACGGGCGCGATCGGCAAGGAAGACTTGAAGAAAATCGATCTCGATAGCGCGGTCGAGTCGACCGGGCCCGCCGGCTCCATCGTCGCCCTGAATTGCCGGACGGTGCACGGCTCGATGGAGAACCGATCGGAGATCTGCAGGGCGTTGCTGCTGAACGTTTTCAGTTCGGCCGACGCCTATACCTGGATGCCGGCACCGACGCCGACCCGCCGGACGGGTGATATCGTGCACGGCAAACCCGCACGCTGGTCGCATGTCGATCCCCGGCCGTGCCCGGTGCCGCCGAATTGGGCGAAGGAAGGCTACGGGTCGATCTTCGCCGCCCAGCACGACGGCCGGCACGCCGAGGCGGATTGAAGAAAATCAAATGAGCGAGGCACGATGAAACCGGAAGACATTCTCTCTCACCCCGCGCGGATACTAACCCAGGCGCAGCGGGAATCCTATTTCGAGAAGGGCTTCGTTTCGGCGGGATCGCCGATTTCGGGCGATTGGCTGGACCGGCTGCAGGCCGCTTCCGAGGAACGGATCGAGGCGAGCCGGGCGATCACGGAATCAAACAACGAGTTTGATTTGGCGCCGGAGCATTCCGCCGAGCATCCCCATGTCCGGCGCATCAAATCACCAGTCGATCATCACGCGACGTTCCGGGAATTCGCGCTTAATTCGCCCTATGGCGACATCGCGGCCGATCTCGTCGGTCCCGACGTGAAGTTCCATAGCTGCAAGATCAACTACAAGCATCCGGGCGCCGGCGAGATCGTGAAATGGCATCAGGACATCTGCTTTTGGCCGCACACCAATTACAGCCCGGTGACAATCGGTATCTATCTCGATGACGTGGTGGACACGCAGGGCCCACTCGCCTGCCTGCCGGGCAGTCACGAGGACGACCTGATCCCCCACTACGACGAGGCCGACAATTGGACCGGAACCATCTCGCCGGAGGAGATGGAAAAGGCCGGCGTCGAGACGGCCGAGGCGCCGACCGGCCCCGCGGGCTCGGTGCTAGCGCTCAACTGCCGGACCATTCACGGCTCCAAGGCCAACCACACCGATCGCGTGCGGCCGATGCTGCTCTATGTTTACACCTCCGCGGATGCATTCAATTTGACGGTCCATCCGACCGGCAACAAGCTCTCCGGCGAGATCGTTCGCGGCGAGGCGGCCCGCTATCCGCATCTCGACCCCCGTCCCTGCCCCATGCCGCCCGACTGGTCGAAGACGGGCTATGGTTCGATCTTCACCTCCCAGGAGCCGGGATCGGCCGAGGGGATGATGTAAGGTTCGGGTATCGCATCAAGCGGACTTGCATTTGCGATGGTCGGGGTCTAGTTCCGACAATTGGTTGTTACCCACGTCACTTCGCGGGCGGAGTCGATTTGGGATACTAGCCTCCAGGGATCGTATCGCTGAATTTTCGGCGTGAGAGGATGGGTAGGACATGGCTTCCAAGGAAGGCAAGAAGCAGCTGCTCGGCGCGGATGGTACCGACGATCTGATCGAGGACATGCTGCGGCAGTTCAGCTTCAAGATCAGAGCGGCCGCGGAATCGACCG
The DNA here is from genome assembly GCA_964408805.1 of uncultured Rhodospirillaceae bacterium. GTDB lineage: Bacteria > Pseudomonadota > Alphaproteobacteria > UBA8366 > UBA8366 > CAYPAV01. The sequence goes on from CAYPAV010000012.1 coordinate 45,430, forward strand.
AGGGCGGCCTGAGTGCCACCGCCGTCGTGGCGCTGATCGACGATTTCATGCGAAAGGAAAAAGGCGAATCGCTGGCCGTCATCCACAAGCGCCTCGAGGAGATCATCCGCGAACATGAGCGCGACATCTGGGATCGCACCCGGACGCGGCCGTTCGAGCGCGTCTTGATTCAACGGTTCTGCCACCTTTTCCCGGCCGAGGGGGAACTCGACGTCGCCGCCGGTCGGGTATCGCGGCGGATCATTCCGGGGTTCCTGAAATCGGTCGAGCAGATGATCGGCTACGAGCAGGGCGAGCGGTTCCGCCGCGGCTGCCTGAAGGTGATCGACCGCATGAAACGGCAAGAGGGCGATGCCTTTCGCTGGCACGACGTCTACGAGCACCGTAGCGCCAACGAACTGGTTGACGAGGCGCTCGCGGCGATGGCCCTCACCTTCGAGGACTATGAACGCCGGGTCATGTGGCTCCTGCTTACGATCAACGCCCAACTCGTGGCGGCCGAGGCCTATGCCTTCGAGGGCAGCAGCGTCGATATGTGGAAGCTCGATCGCGACGGTCTGGTCGCCCTTCTAAGCGCGCTCTACGGGCGGCTCGCCAAGCGGGCCAACCGAATCCGGCCGCAAGGACATCGAACGCCGGTACGGTCTCAGGGCGGCGGCCGCGGTCGAGCACATCCTGATGCGGCTTGACGAGGAGCAGCTGTAGTTCGCGTCAGGTCAGAACGGCCCCCGCCGAGAGGTCGTTCTTCTCGGCGAACTCGCCGGCTGCGATCTTCTCGCCGTCGGCGCGGACACGGGTGACGCGGAGCTGACCCTCACCGCAGGCGATAACCATTCCCTCGCTGGAAATATTCGTAATTTCCCCTGGCGCGCCCGACGGACCGTCGACCTTTTCGGAGCCATAGAGCTGAACTTCCTTGTCGGACAGCAGCCCCCAGGCGCCCGGCACCGGATCGGCACCCCGGATCATGTTGTGCACCTCCGCCACGGGTTTCGACCAATCGAGCCTAACGTCATCCTTGCGGCACCAGCTCTCGTAGGTCTTCTTGGAATGATCCTGGTCGACGCGCGGCGCCTTGCCGTCGCGGACCAGATCGACGCTTTCGACCAAAGCGTCCACCCCCATCGGGAAGAGTTGATCGAAATAGATCGAGCCAAGGGTATCGTTCTCGCCGATCGCGCATTCCTTCTGCATCAGGATCGGGCCTTCGTCGAGACCGTTGTCGGGCCAGAAGATGCTGAGGCCGGTCTTCTCGCGACCCATGATGATCGGCCAGTTGATCGAACTCGGGCCCCGGTGCAACGGTAGCAGCGAGGGGTGATACTGGATCGTGTCCTGGTTCGGCGCGTAAAGCGCCTCTTCCGGCACGAAAAGGGTAACGAACGCCATCACGCAAAGGTCGGCCTCGAGTGACTTCATTTGGGCCCAGACCTCCGGGTCCTTGTAGGAAGACGGCTGGAAGACCGGAAGGCCGCGTTCCTCGGCGGCGACTTTCAGCGGGTCGGGCCGTCCGGCGTCCGGCGCGCTATAGACGCCGACGATCTCCTCGCCGCGATCGAGCAGCGCCTCGAGAACCGATTGACCGAAGGCCTGCTGGCCGTGGAGGATGATGCGCATTGCCGCTTCCTTCCCAAGAAATTACGGGTTGTACTCCCCTAGATCCTTCGTCACTTCTATATAGTCCGCGGCCGGGACTGGCCAGAGCACGCCCCCCGGGGCACGGCAATGTGAGGATGCGATGCCGCCGAAACGAAATCCGAAGAAGCTCAACAAGCTGCAGCTCAAGACACTGGCGATCCTACAGGAATTCGCCGAGAGCGACCTAGCCGCCCCCGGCGAGAACGAGGGCGAGATCCGGATCGCCCAGCTGCCTCGGCCGCACATGGACCATTTCCACGTCGGCAACGGCGTCGTCCTGACCAAGGACGCGAACGGCCTTTACAATCGCGGTGTCTGGGCCGCCCTGGATCGCAAGGGCTTGGCGCGCGCCGGCGTCTTTCCGATGTCGATTACGCTGACCCCCGAAGGGCTGGGCTACGAGACTGGTATGAAAGAGCAGCTCATCCACGGCGCCGATCATTGAGAAGACGGCCCGGCGGCCGCCCGGCGCAGCCGGTCGTTGATCGCCCGGCCCAGCCCGTTCTCGGGGATGGGCACGACCGCGATTCCGGCCCGGCCGCGGCTGTCGAGCGCGTGCAGGTATCCGAATAGATTTGCCGCCGCCTCGACAAGATCGCCCGCCGGGCTGAGGTTGAGATCGGCATCATCGAATACACTACCAAATCCGAGCAGAGCTTCACCGTCGGCGGCATGGTCCGCGTTCATCCGAAGCGGAGTCGCCGGGGCGTAATGACGAGACATCATGCCGGGCGAGCGCGGCGCATCATCGTCGCTCCCCGCGATCGCGATCTCTTCGCCCAACAATTCCGCCAGCGCTTCCAACGTGATCCCACCCGCACGCAGCAAGACCGGTCTTGGCGCCGACAGGTCAAGAACCGTGGATTCGAGGCCCACCGCACAGGCCCCGCCGTCGAGCACGAGCGAGACCTCGTCGCCGAACGCATCTCCCACATGGCGAGCCTCGGTCGGACTGAGGTCGCCGGACTTGTTGGCACTCGGCGCCGCGATCGGGACCCCGGCTTGGACCAATAGTTTCCGCGCCAGCACGCTCGACGGCAGGCGAAGGGCTACGGTGTCGAGACCCGCGCTAACAAGACGCGACAAGGGGCAGTCCGTTGCGCGCGGCAGCACGAGACTGAGCGGACCCGGCCAAAAGGCGTCGGCGACCTCTCTGGCGCGCACGTCGAAGACGGCAAGGGATTCGGCGGCGGCGAGATCGGGCAGATGCACGATCAGCGGATTGAACGCCGGCCGGTTCTTGGCAGCGAATATCGCCGCCACCGAGGCATCGTTCGTCGCATCCGCACCGAGCCCGTAAACGGTCTCGGTCGGAAACGCGACGAGGGCGCCCGCGCGCAGCAGATCGGCCGCTTCGGCGAGCGCGTCGTCGTCGATGGGGACCGTTCTTGCCATGCGGCGGGACTTACAGCGCGCCGCCCGATATCGCAATCCCCGTTCCAATGTCGTCGGCGCGACGACCTTGCCATATTGCGCAGCCCAGGCCGCTCGACTACCTTCCGCCGGCCAGAAATCGAGAAAGGTGCCCCATGTCCGAGCAGCAGAACGTCAAGAAATTTGGAATCTCCGTGATCCCCGGCGACGGGATCGGCAACGAAGTGGTGCCCGAGGGGTTACGGGTGTTGGAGGCGGCCGGATCGAAATTCGGCATCGACTACGATTTCTCCCACTACGACTGGAACTGCGAACGCTACGCCAAGACCGGCGCCATGATGCCGGAGGACGGTCTCGATCAGCTCGCGGATTGCGAGTCGATTTTTCTCGGTGCGGTCGGATTTCCGGGCGTGCCGGATCACATCTCGCTTTGGGGCTTGTTGATCCCGATCCGCCGACAGTTCCAGCAATACGTCAATCTGCGGCCGATCCGGCTCCTGCCCGGTATCACGCCGCCGGTGCATGGCTATGAAACCGGCGACATCGATTTCTATGTCGTTCGCGAGAACAACGAAGGTGAATACTCCAACATCGGCGGCCGCATGTACGAAGGCACCGAGCTCGAGATGTGCATGCAGGAGAACATCTTCACCAAGAAGGGCTGCGAGCGGATCATGCGCTACGCCTTCGATCTCGCACAAAGCCGGTCGGCAAAACACCTGACCTCGGCCACGAAATCGAACGGCATCTCGCACACCATGCCCTACTGGGACGAGCGCTTCGCCGCCGTCTCGGCGGAATACCCCGATGTCGAGACCGACCAGTACCACATCGACATCCTCACCGCCCATTTCGTCCAGCATCCCGATTGGTTCGATGTCGTCGTCGGCAGCAACCTCTTCGGCGATATTCTCTCGGACCTCGGCCCCGCGGTGACCGGGACCATCGCCGTGGCACCAGGGGCCAACATCAACCCCGAGAAGGACTTCCCCTCGATGTTCGAGCCGGTACACGGCTCCGCCCCCGATATCGCGGGCCAAGGCATCGCCAATCCGATCGGTCAGATCTGGTCGGGTGCCATGATGCTGGAGCATCTGGGAGAGCAGGAGGCGGCGGATGCCATCGTGAAGGCGATCGAAACCGTGCTCTCCGATAAGGCCGCCCCGCTGACTCCCGATATGGGCGGCAAGGCGACGACCCAGGAACTCGGCCGCGCCATCGCGGACGCGCTCTGACGGACCCGAGGGCAAGACATGCACAAGCGCTATTTCGACGAGTTCGCCGTCGGCGAGGTGTTCGTTAGCGAGGGCATCACCCTGACCGAGGGGCAGATGGTCGAATTTTCGCTGATGTACGATCCGCAGCCGATCCATGTCGACCGCGAGGCCGCCAAGGCCGGTCTCCACGGCGACCTGATCGCCAGCGGGCTTCAGACCTTGGGGCTCACCAATCGGCTGTGGGTCTCGATGGGTCTGATGGGCGACAACAATCTCGGTGGCCCGGGGATCGACGACGTGCGCTGGCACATTCCGGTCCGCGCCGGCGACACGCTCCGGGTGAAGACCGAGATTCTCGCGGCGCGACCGTCGAACTCGAAGCCCGATCGCGGTATCCTCACCATGGGATTCACGACACTGAACCAGCGCGACGAGGTCGTGATGAGCTATCAATGCGTCGATATACTGAAACGAGACCCGGACCGTGTCGATTAGATCGACGGGTTCGATCAACAGACGGGGAGGCTAGCCATGGCACACGATCACGATCACTTCATGGACATCGCACTCGAGGAATCGCTGAAGGCCGAGGCCGCCGGGAATTCGCCGATCGGGTCCGTGGTCGTTCGCGACGGCGAGGTCATCGGCGTCGGACAGAACCGGGTCAACTCGGATAACGATCCGACCGCCCATGCCGAAGTCGATGCGATCCGCGATGCCTGCCGCAAGCTGGGCGTGACCGAACTTCCGGGTGCCGTTTGCTATACCGCGATGGAGCCTTGCCCCATGTGCTGTTGGGCAATCGAGGCAGCGGGCTTGGCGGGCGTGGTGATGGGGGCTCGCCACTCCGATCTGGCCGATGTGAGCCCGCGCGACTATGGCGGCTACCGGGTCGAGGCGCTCTTGGAGATGGCGGGGGTGGAATATGATGTCGTGACCGGCATCCGTCACGAGGAATGTATCAAACTGAGACGGGACTGGCTCGCCGCACAAGAGAGTTAGGAATTCGCCGAGGGTTCGCTCAACGGACCGGATTTTCCGGCCCCCGCCCGCGGAAACGGTCGATAAAGGCGGCGGCGGCGGTATCGTCGAACGGTAGCAGGTCGAGATGCTGGTTCCAGGCATTGAGCACGACCTTCGCGCCGAGACCCGGCATAGGGGTGATGACGATCCCCTGCCAAGCCCCGCCATAGAGCTCCGCCCATCCACGAAGCGTTGCACTGACCGCCTCGCCCGGCGTGTCCACGTAGATCACGATATGCCCATGCTCTTGCGCGTGGACCAGCATGATCGGCGGCTGCGGTAGATCGTAGATTCCGGGGCGGGTCCAATCCGGGGCGTGGATACCGGATGTCGGGAAGCGGCTTTCGTAGCGATGGCCTTGGCCTGGCCGCAAATGACCGCCGCCGAGATTGGGTTGCGGCTTGACCATGGTGAGTTTCGGAATACCGGCCGCGGCAAGTCCCAGAAACGAATCTTCCTTTTGCGTGTCCTGCCACCAGGCGAAGCCGAGTGCGAAGGCGCCGACCAGGATCAACCCGTGGACGACGCGGCGTGGCGTCGCCGATTTGGGCGTGGGGGCGACGGCGGGTTTCGCCCGCTTCTTCGATTTTCTAGCCATGTCGGATTGTCCTTGTGTTTGTCCGTGTGATCGACGGGACGCGCTCAGCGGGCGAGCGCCTGTCCGACTTTGGTCGCCATGGCGTCGCCGAATTTTGCCGCGACATCGGCGACCTTTTCCGAAGCGGTCTCGAGCATGCAGTCCCGCCCGCAGCTGGTCGAGGTGCCGTGCCGCCGGCTCCGCGATTTGTGCTTGGCCAATTGCCGCGACCCCTTCCCGTTCATCGCCGTCGCGTCGATCCAGATATAGAAATCATTGCCGGTGGGCCGGCGATGCATCGAAACGAAAATCTGTATCCCGACGATCGCGTCGACACGGGCACCGCGCTTGGCGACGGTGGAGACCCAATCGTCGATCGTCCGACCGCGGGCACCGGGAAGATAGGTGCTACTCTCCTTCACCGAAAAGCGCCCCTTCCGAAAACTCTCGGCGATCGCCGCCAAGGCGTTCCTGAATACCGGGTCCCGTGCGGGAACGCTGCTAGGATCGCTCCGGTCGGGGGCCAGTAAGACGCTCCGGTCTTGCGCCCCGGCATCCGCAATTCCGCCAAGCCCGGAAAAGGTCAACGCCAAAAGAAGAACGAGGCCGTATCCGCCATAGGATTTCATGCCGTTTCTCCCAAACCCGCCGATCCCCGCCAACCACCGCTATATAGGAGAGCCGCTGCAACCCTACAAGCAGCCTTCGGATCGCCTATCCTTAGCTATAGAATATCCGACGCCATAAGCCGAGGGAATGATCGGATGGGTTTGGAAATCACGGCGCTGACGGAAACGTTCGGCGCCCGGGTCACGGGGTTCTCGATCCGCGCCGGGATCGACGATGCCGCGTTTAGGGCGATTGAGGACGCCTTCGAGCGCTTTTCCGTCTTGAATTTTCCGGACCAACCGGTGGACGATCGGGAACAGATCACGTTCTCCGAGCGGTTCGGTCCATTGGAGGCGACGCTCGCGGGTGCCGTGGGCGCCGGCTCGAAGATCGTCCGCCTCACCAATGTCCTTCCGGACGGCACGTTGAAGGACCCGAACGGCCAGCAGGCACTGTTCACCCGGGCGAATAATTTCTGGCATACCGACAGCTCGTTCAAGCCGGCGCCGGCGCGGGCCTCGCTGTTGTCGGCCCGCCAAATTCCGTCCAAGGGCGGCGATACCGAGTTCGCCTCGACTGGCGCCGCGTACGAATCGCTCTCGCCGGCGATGAAGCAGCGCGTCGAGGGATTGATCGCGATCCACGATATCGCCCATTCCAGGGTCCGGCTCGACCCGAAATCGGTGACCGAGGAACAACGCCGCCAGATGCCGCCGGTCCCGCAAGCAATGGTCCGGGTCAACCCGACGACAGGCCGGAAGTCGCTCCTCATCGGCAGCCACGTCTCCGGCATCGTCGGCATGGATGATGGCGAGGCGGCGGCGCTGAATGAGGAACTGGTGGCGATCGCGACCCAGCCCGAGTTCACCTATCGCCATCGCTGGACGTTGGGCGATATCGTTATGTGGGACAACCGCGCCATCCTCCACCGCGGCATGCCCTATGACGAGGTCAACGACCGCCGGCTGATGATCCGAACGACCCTGGCGGGCGCGGCACCGACCGTGGTCGACGGTGCCATTCAGCCGAACGCCTGAGATGGGGGCGGTCACCCGGCAAGAGAGGAGTTGATCGATGCTGAGTGAGGAACAAGTCACGCGCTACCGGGAAGACGGCTTCGTCGTGCCCGATTACCGGCTGCCGGAAGCCATGCTGGAGGCGCTCCGCCGGGATGTCGAGGCGCTGATCGGCGACGACGCGGATATGCATCAATTCGTGCCGACGATGTTCGACCACGACCGGAAGTTCGTCGAATACGCCAAGGCACCCGAGCTCCTGGATATGATCGAGCAGTTGGCCGGGCCGGATTTCGCGCTTTGGAATATGAGTCTATTCGGCAAACCGGCACGCGACGGCAAGAAAGTTCCCTGGCACCAGGACGGCGAATACTGGCCGATTCGGCCGCTGGCGACGACGCGAATCTGGATCGCGCTCGACCCGGCGACGCGGGAAAACGGCTGTCTCCGCTACCTTCGAGGCTCCCACAAGCGCGGCGAGCTGTTCGAGCATCACGAGGCCGATAACCGCGACATGCTCCTGCATTACGGCATTCGGGATGAGGAAATCGACGAGGCCGACTTGGTGGACCTGGTCCTCGAGCCGGGCCAAATGGGAATTCACGATGTCTACATCGCCCACGGCTCGGAGGCGAACGAGACCGACCGGCCGCGCCGCGGCATCGTGCTGAACTACATGCCGACGACCTCGTGTTTCGATCACGAACTAGCGGCGAAACAATACGCCGAGATGGACATCAATTTCGACCACACGCGCCGCCCGCTCTTCCTGATGCGCGGCACCGACCGCTGCGGCAAGAACGATTTCGAGATCGGGCACTGACGGCTTCGGCGGACCGTTATTGGTTCTCCGGGAAATCCGGCTGGTTCTCCGGCATGGCCCGATCGAATACCGGAAGCGCGCGGCAGCGTTCGTCGATTTCGCGGAGCAGCGGGAAACCACCGAGGTCCATGCCGGTGTGCCGGGCGTTGTAGATCTGCGGCACCAGGTAGATGTCGCCCACCGTCGGCTTCTCGTCGTAGCAGAAAGGCGTGGCCGTCGGTCGCCGGCGGAGCAGTGCCTCCAGGGTCTCGAAGCCGTGCCGGATCCAGTGATGGTACCAGGCGATCCGCTCCTCCTCTCCGATCCCGTAGGTCGCCTTGAGGTGGCGCTGGGTCTTGGCGACCACGACCGGGTGGATTTCGCAGGCGATGACCTGGCCGAAGGCGCGCGAGCGCGCGCGCGCGATCGGATCATCGGGGAAGAGAGAAGGCCCTTCGAAGGTTTCGTCGATGAATTCCACCAGAGCGGTCGACTGGGTGACGATTTCGCCGTCGATGACGAGTGCCGGAACCAGTCCTTGGGGGTTGATCCGGTGATAGGAGTCGGGCGCACCGCCCTCCAGGGAAACCGGGATGTATTCGTAGTCGACGCCCTTGATATTCAGCGCCGTCCGCACCCGCTGCCCCGCCGAATTTCGGTGGCGGGTGTAGAGTTTCAGGTCCATTGAAAATACCCACCCTTCCCATCACTCCCGCGAAAGCGGGAAACCAGGCCCGAGACTCACGTTCCGGCATCGATGACACCGGGCGACTCTCGGGCATGGATCCCGGATAACCCTTCGGGTTTCCGGGATGACGGTCTCCGTCCTTGCTCCGACGCCTTGACCTATTCCGCCGCCGCCACTTCGTCCGCCGGCCGGTAGATCTCGCTGCCGCCATCCTTGAACTTCTCCGACATGTCGTCCATGCCCTCGCGGACGGTCTCGCGGATTTCCTGGGTGATCCGCATCGAGCAGAATTTCGGGCCGCACATCGAACAGAAATGGGCCACCTTGGCGCCCTCGGCGGGCAGCGTCTGGTCGTGGAAGTCCTCGGCCGTCTCCGGGTCCATCGAAAGCTTGAATTGGTCGCGCCAGCGGAAGTCGAAGCGCGCCCGGCTGAGCGCGTCATCCCAAAGTCGGGCCGCTGGATGGCCTTTGGCGAGGTCGGCCGAATGGGCGGCGATCTTGTAGGTGATCACGCCGTCTTTCACGTCCTTCCGGTTGGGAAGGCCAAGATGCTCCTTCGGGGTCACGTAGCAGAGCATCGCGGTGCCGAACCAGCCGATCATCGCCGCACCGATGGCGCTGGTGATGTGGTCGTAGCCGGGGGCGACGTCGGTCGCCAGCGGGCCGAGAGTATAGAACGGCGCTTCCTTGCAGACCTCGAGCTGCCTATCCATGTTTTCCTTGACCTTGTGCATCGGCACATGGCCCGGCCCCTCGATCATCACCTGGACGTCGTGCTTCCAGGCAATGTCGGTCAACTCGCCCAAGGTGTCCAACTCGGCGAACTGGGCCTCGTCATTGGCGTCCGCCTGGCAGCCGGGGCGCAGGCCGTCGCCGAGCGAGAAGCTGACATCGTACTGCTTCATGATCTCGCAGATTTCCTCGAACCTGGTGTAGAGGAAGCTCTCCGTATGGTGCGCCAGGCACCACTTCGCCATGATCGAGCCGCCGCGGCTGACGATCCCGGTGACCCTGTTCACGGTCATCGGGATGTAGTGCAGGCGGACGCCGGCATGAATGGTGAAGTAGGAGACGCCCTGCTCGCATTGTTCGATCAGCGTGTCGCGGTAGAGCTCCCAGGTCAGTTCCTCGGCGATGCCGCCACATTTCTCAAGCGCCTGATAAATGGGCACCGTGCCGATCGGCACCGGCGAATTTCGCATGATCCATTCGCGGGTGTTGTGGATGTCGTTACCGGTCGAAAGATCCATCACCGTGTCGGCGCCCCAGCGGGTCGCCCAGACCATCTTCTCGACCTCCTCGGCAACCGACGACGAGACCGCGGAATTGCCAATATTGGCGTTGATCTTCACCAGGAAGTTCCGGCCGATGATCATCGGCTCCGCTTCCGGATGATTGATGTTGGCGGGGATGATGGCCCGGCCGCGCGCGATCTCGTCGCGCACGAATTCGGCCGTGATCTCGTCGGGGATGGCGGCGCCGAAGCTCTCGCCGTCGCCGGCGAATTCGGAGCGGCCAAGGTTCTCGCGCGCGGCGATATATTCCATCTCCGGCGTGACGATGCCTTGGCGGGCATAGGCCATCTGCGTCACCGCCTTGCCCGGCTTGGCGCGGAGCGGGCGGCGGGTCGCGGGAAAATCGGGAAAGGCGTTGGGATCGTCCGAGGTGCGGTGATTATCCTCCGGGCGGAGGGTCCGGCCATCATATTCCTCGACATCGCCGCGCGCGCGAATCCAATCTTCCCGAAGGCGGGGCAGCCCGGCATCCACATTCGGCACGAAGCCTTCGTCCGTATAGGGGCCGGAGGTGTCGTAAAGCCGCACCGGCGGCTCGTTCGCCGAGGCTTCGAGTGCTACTTCGCGGAACGGTACGCGGAGGCCGTCCTTCTCGACATAGACCTTCTGCGAGCCTGGTATCGGGCCCGTCGAGATCGCGATGGTTTCCGAATCTTTTGGCATGACCAACTTCCTCTCCATTCACCATTTGAAGATCCGGACGGCGATTAATTCGGAAAGGATGATGCCTGTCCGGCACCCGTTCCAAATCCCTACGCCGGCGTGACCCGGATCAGGTTCTAAGGGTCACCGCGTCCTCAGCGGTATCTCAGCCCCTTCACGGGACCCCCCTTGGAACAAGGGCCAATATTGAGTGCTTACCGGCGATCCGTCAATGGAAGATGGTCCGTCCGCGTTGAAGTATTGTTTGCCCGGGGGACGAATGATCTAATTTTGGAAGGGGAGGTTCCGCAAATGAAATACGAACGGGAACTGATCGACGTCGCCTGGCCCTATTGGGAATGCGAGGCGGAGATTGCCAAGCGTTTCTATGCCACGGCGGACGACGAGGATCATATCTTCTATCTCCGCGCCCAGCTCTGGAAGGAGCTCAACCCCGTCGACGGGTTCTTCAACGGGCTGCACCGGGAACTGGCGACGCTTGTCGACATGTACCCGAAGGTCGACAAGGAAATCGATCGTCACCAATACCATTTCCTGCTCTCGCAGCTGGTCGACGAGTTCAATCACTACGTCGTGTTGGCGGATATTTTCGAGCATGTGCTGGGGCGTCCGATCTCGCCCGAGGATACGGTGCAGTTGCCCGAGGAGAAGAAGCTCGGCGATCTCAGGCGTGGCTATGTGGAGCGGAACGACCCGCTGCTGGCCGCCGCAGTCGGTTTCACCGAAGGGGGCGGGGCCCGGCTTTTCCGCGAGGGCGCCAAGCTGTCGGGCTCGACCGTCAACGACATGACGGCGAGGGCGATGAAAACGATCTTCGACGACGAGCACGACCACTTCATGGAGCAAGCCCGCGAAGCCGAGCGCCACATCAAATCCGACGAGGATCTGGAACGGATGAAGGACGCGGTTCGCGCGGTCAGCCTGCAACGGGTTTGGATGCGGGCCGAAATGTTCCGCGACGCGATGACGGCCGGGGAGATCGAGACCTTCATCAAGAAAAACCACCGCGAAACCTAAACTACGTTCATCAGGAAATGTGAGATGACCCGAAAAGTCTGGTTGGAGGTTTCGTTGAACGGGGGCGGCGGGTTGAAGCATCAGCATCTGATGCCGATCACCGTCGAGCGTATGATCGAGGAAGGCATCGCCTGCGTCGAGGCGGGGGCGGCGATCGTCCATATTCATGTCTACGACCCCGAGACGGAGAAACCCTGCGAGGATTCGGACCTCTACGCCGAGGTGATCGAGGGCATCCGCGCCAAGGCGGACGCCATCGTCTACGGTACCTTGCCCATTATCGGGTCAAGGGCCTGTCGGGAACCGGAAGACGTGAAGGGCCGCTATGCGGCCGTCGAGGCGTTGGTGGCGCGGGGGCTTCTCGAATGGACGGTGGTCGATCCGGGGACAGTGAATTTCGCCCGCTACGACGAGCTTGGCCGCGACCGGGACGGCTTCGTCTACCAGAACCCCGACGCCCATATCCGCCATGGCCTCGCCATCGCCGAACGTCACGGCCTGCATCCGAGCTTCGCGATCTACGAGCCGGGCTTCGCGCGCCAAGGAGCGGCCATGCTTGCGCGCTTTCCGATCGCCCCCACCCCCATTTACCGGTTGATGTTCTCGGAAGGCTATTCGTTCAGTTTCCCGCCGGAGATCTACGGGCTTGAGGCCTATCTAAAGCTGCTGGATCAAGTCGCTCCCGGCGCGCCCTGGATGGTGGCGGGGCTGTTGGTCGATATTCGCCCGATGATCGCACCCGCGGTCGAACGCGGCGGCCATGTCCGTGTCGGGCTTGAGGACGCGCCGCGGCTCTTCGAGCGCGGAAATCCCTGGTGGGTAGAGGAAGCGGCACGGCGCATTCGCGAGGCCGGCGGCGAGCCGGCGACGGCGGCCGAGGTTCGCACCGCGCTGAAGGAGACCGCCTGATGAGCGAACGTTTCGCGGTCGGTCAGGGCGTCTCGCGCCTCGAGGACCCGCGCCTGCTGCGCGGTCACGGCCGATATATGGACGATCTCGAGATTCCGGGATTGACCCACGGCTTTGTCCTCCGATCGCCGCACGCCCACGCGGCGATCCGAGGGATCGATACCGCGAAGGCGAGCGGGATGCCGGGGGTCCTCGGTGTTTTCACTGGGGCGGATTACACGGCCGACGGGCTCGGTAACATCACCTGCGACATGGCGATGAAGCGGCCGGACGGCTCGCCCATGCACAATCCGCCAAACCGGCCGCTGGTGACCGACCGAGCGCGCATGGTGGGCGACTATGTCGCCTTCGTCGTTGCCGAAACGTTGGACCAGGCGAAGGACGCGGCCGAGGCGATCGACGTCGATTACGACATCCTTCCGGCGGTGATGTCCGCCGAGGCCGCCCTCCAGCCCGGCGCACCGGCGGTCTGGGCGGATTGCACCGACAACATCTGCTTCCGCCACGAGGTCGGCGACAAGACGGGCGTTGAGGCGGCCATCAAAGGCGCCGCCCACGTCGTCCACCGGCGGCTTTCGATCAATCGCATCTCGGCGAATTCGATGGAGCCGCGCGGAGCCATTGGGATCTACGACCCCTTCGAGGAGCGGTTCACCCTTCATGCCGGCCTGCAGACCCCGCACCGAATCCGAGCCGATCTGGCCGAGAACATCCTGCACGTGCCGGAAACCCGCATCCGCGTCGTTGCCCATGATGTCGGCGGCAGCTTCGGCATGAAGGGCGGGACCTATCGCGAGCAGGCACTGGTCCTCTGGGCCGCGCGAAAGGTGGGCCGGCCCGTCGAATGGCTTTCCGATCGCTCGGAAGGGCTGATGACCGACAATCACGCCCGCGACAACCTCACCGAGGCGGAACTGGCGCTCGACGGCGACGGAAAGTTCCTGGCGCTTCGGGTCAAGACCCTGGTCAATCAGGGGGCGCAGCTCTCGTCGCGGGGACCGCATTCGGGCACCGGCAATCTCGGCACGCTGGCGGGGGTCTATACGACACCGCATATTCATGTCGAAGTGACGGGTGTTTTTACCCATACCGGCTCGACCTCGGCCTATCGGGGCGCGGGCCGGCCCGAGGCAGCCTATGTCATTGAACGGATGGCCGATCTCGCGGCCGCCGAGCTCGGTATCGATCCCGCCGAACTGCGCCGGCGCAACACCATCCCGGCCGCCGCCATGCCCTACGACACCGGGTTCATCTTCACCTATGACAGCGGCGATTTTCCCGGCAATCTCGAGATGGCGCTCGAAATGGCCGGCTATGACGGGTTCGAGACGCGCCGCGCCGCCTCGCGTGCGGCCGGAAAATTGCGCGGGATCGGTCTTTCGAACACGATCGAGCAGGCGGCGGGGCGAGGTTACGAATCCGCCCAGATCCGTTTCAGCCCAACAGCCACCGTCACCCTGATCCTCGGTACCATTTCGCACGGCCAGGGTCACGAGACCGTCTTTACCCAAGTCATCTGCGATCAATTGGGGCTCGATCCGGCGCAGGTGCGGGTCGTCGAAGGAGACACCGACCAGGTGACGACGGGGACGGGCACCTTCGGCTCGCGCTCGGCCACGCTGGCGGGCTCGGCGATCAAGCTCGCCTCCGACAAGATCATCGAGAAGGGCCGCCATCTAGCGGCGCATCTGTTGGAGGCCTCGACCGAGGATATCGAGTTCGACGCGGGCGCCTTCCGCATCGCCGGAACCGACCGGGACGTCTCCCTCGATAAGGTCGCGGCGCTTGCCTACAACGCCGACAAGCTGCCCCGCGAGATCGAGCCCGGTCTCGACGAGACGGCGATCTTCAATCCGAGCGGCGCCAATTTTCCGAACGGCTGCCATGTTGTCGAGGTCGAGGTCGATCCCGAGACCGGGGTGACAGAAATCGTGAAATATTCGATCGTCGACGATGTCGGCGTGACCCTGAACCCGCCGCTCCTAAAGGGGCAAATTCATGGCGGCATCGGTCAGGGGGCGGGGCAGGCCTTGATGGAAAATATCGATTACGATCCTGACTCCGGCCAGCTCAGATCGGGATCGTTCATGGATTACTGCATGCCACGGGCGGATGATTTCTGCGACTTCGAGATCGCCTCCAACAACGTGCCGACGCCGACCAATCCGCTCGGCGTCAAAGGTGCCGGCGAGGCGGGCACCGTGGGGGCACTTCCGGCGGTGACGAACGCCGTGATCAACGCGCTCTCGCCCCTCGGCATCCGCCATGTCGACATGCCGCTGACGCCGGAGACGGTCTGGCGGGCGATCCGGGAGGCTTGAGGAAACGGCGACGCGCCGCAACCGCTACCAGTTTGCGTCGGCCCAATCCATCGCTTCGCCCAGAACCGCACGTTCGGCGTCATAGGCGTAGAGCCACTTCTGACCCGGAGTGAAGCCATCCTGATGCTTCGCGTGTTGCTCGCGAAAGCGCCGGTCGCGCCGTTTGATCGCATCGGCGCCGTCGGCCTGTACCACGCGCTCGACCGCGCGGGACATCTCCTGGACATGGTTCGCGCGGCCGATGCGAAGCGATTCATACCGCGCGAAAGCGGCCTCGTGATCCCCCTCGATCTCGAGGCATCGCGCCAATACCCAGGCGTCCTCGATACCCTGCGCGGCGCCTTGGGCATGGAAGGGCAGCATCGAATGGGCGGCGTCGCCGAGAAGGGCAATCCGGCCGGCGGTCCAGGCTTGCAAGGGATCGCGGTCATGGATCGCCCATTTGAGCGGCGAACCCGCCGCCTCGATCAAGGTATGGATCTCGGGGTGCCAGCCCTCATAGTCGCGAAGCGCGTCCCGGGTCTCGCCCCGCGCGGTCCAGCTCTCCTCCGGCGCCCGTTCGGCCCGACAAACGCCGACCCAATTCAGCAGCCGGCCGCCCGAGACATAGTAGATGACCATACTGGCGCCTTGGCCCATCCAGACATGGGAGGCCCGCTCAATCCCGAGCTCCCGCGCCAAATCGCCGGGCACGAGCGCGCGCCAGGCCATGTTGCCGGAATAGCGCGGCGGATCGGGCTTGAAGATCCGGGCACGGACCATCGAATGAATACCGTCGGCGCCGAACAAGACCTCGCCGCGATAGGTCGTCCCATCGGCCGTCTCGGCGCGAACGCCGTCGCCGTCGTCATGGATTTCGGTGACTTCCGTCTCCAATTTCACGACATCGGCGCCGAGCGTCTCCAGCAAGGCGCTCTGCAGATCGGCGCGATGAGCATGCCAATAGGGCCACCCGAAGATTTCCTCCGCCGCATCGCCGAGCGGGGTGGTGAGAATGTCCTCCCCCGTTTGCCAGTCCCGGAATCTGTGACGGTCGGGCCGGACCGCGTTGGGGGCGAGGCGCGGGGCGACCCCGAGCCAGTGCAAGATGCGCGTCGCGTTAGGGCTGAGCTGAATACCGGCGCCCACCGCCTCGATCGCAGGGGCCTGCTCCAGGATGGTGAAATCGATCCCGGCTCGCCGCAACGCCAGTGCCGCTGAAATCCCGCCGATCCCCGCCCCGATGATCAGAACATGCATGTGCGCCGCACTCCTTCGATCCAAAGATACAAATGGTGTCAGGCGCGATCTTTGGCAGCCCCGACCGGTTGGTGCGCGATGCTAATCCCGCTTGGTCATCAGGGGTTGGAGTGGACGGGCGACACGGAAACCGATGACGTTGTCTCGGGCCTCGGCCGGGCTCCAGCCGCGAAACGAGGCGGCAACACCGAACGGCTTATCGCCCCAGGAACCGCCCCGCACCATGCGGACATTGCAGAGCCCATCCTTGGTCCAAACGGCGGTGTCCCGGGGGGCGTCCTCGTAGCTCGGATACCAGCAATCGGCGATCCACTCCCAGACATTACCGAAGGTATCGAAGAGGCCGAAGGCGTTGGCCAGGTATTGACCGACAGGCGCCGTGTTGGCGGCACTGTCGTCGCAATCATGCGGCGGCCGCGCGTAGCCGTTCAATCGCCGGCTGGTCCGGTCATGGACATTGGCGTGTCGGCAGGCTCCGGCCGAGCCATCCCCCCAATATCGCGCCGTCGTCGTGCCCGCACGCGCGACATACTCCCACTCCGCCTCGCTCGGCAGGCGATAGGGGCGGCGAGTCCGCTTCCGAAGCCAAGCGACATAGCGCATCGCATCGGCCCAATTAACGTTGATTACCGGCCGTCGTCCCCGTCCCCAGCCCGCGTCCTCGGGGCGGTGGGTGCAGCCGCCAGCCGCGACACAGGCGTCCCATTCGGCGAAGGTCACCTCGAACCGGCCGATCGCGAAGGGACGGCGGACCCGGACTTCGCGGGCCGGCAAACCGTACTCCGCCCAGGGCATCTCCGCCGGCGTCGCGGTCCCCATGGTGAAACGGCCCTTCGGGACGATGACCATTTCGGGGCAATCGGGGCAGTCGCGGAAAATCTGGCCAGGCTTGCGCACCGCATCGACGGCGGGTTCCGCCGCCGGAGCGGAGGTCGTCAGGACCAAACCCAGGACCGGCAACCAAAAGCGCACGAAGCCACACCTCCCCCCGCCGCGCCTGTCGCACGGCCAAGTTTATGGTAACGTGCCGATCTACATCCAAGAACCCAAAAGACGGAGCCTTTCGATGAGCCAAGCCTTCGACGATGCACGCACATCCCGCGAATTCACCCGGGAGCTGGCGGATTATTCGAGCGGGTTTTCCCTTGAGCGCGTTCCCGAGGACATCCGGACCGTTGCCAAGCAGGCGCTGCTCGATTGGCTCGGCGTGACCCTCGCCGGCGGGCGGGAGCCGCTGGCGGATATCCTACTCGATCATGCGCGCGCCGAAGGGCTTGGCAACCAGGCGACCTTGCTTGGGCTGGGGGTTCGGGGGTCGGTCGGTCAGGCAGCGCTGATCAACGGGACGGCGGGACATGCGCTCGACTATGACGACGTGCACCCGGCGGTGGGCGGACACCCCTCCGTCCCCGTGGCACCGGTCGCCTTGGCCCTGGCCGAACGTCTGGATTGTTCCGGCGCCGATCTCCTGTCCGCCTTTATCGCCGGCGTGGAGGCGGAGGCCCGCCTCGGCACGCTGATCGGCGACGGGCGGGACAATGGTTGGCATCAGACCTCGACCGTGGGTGTGTTCGGCGCGGCCGCGGCGGCTTCGCGTCTGCTGGGTCTCGATGTCAAAAAGACCGCGATGGCGTTCGGGATCGCCGGGACCCAGGCGGCGGGGCTGATGGCCTCTTTCGGCACCATGTGCAAGCCGCTCCATTCGGGGATGGCGGCGGAGAGCGGCCTTCGCGCCGCGGAATGGGCTTCGCGCGGGTTCACGGGGGCCGGAGATATCGTCGAGCACAAGCATGGCTTCGCCGCCACCCACGGTGTCGCCTTCAACGCCGAGGCGGCGCTCGACGGTCTCAACGACAAATTCTTTACCGGGAATATTCTCTTCAAACATCACGCGGCGTGCTACGGCACCCATTCGGCGATCGAGGCGGCCAGAATCATCCGCGAGAATCCCGCCTTCGATCTCGATGCGATCGAGAAGGTGGAAATCCGGGTCCATCGCCGAATCACCGCGATGTGCGACATCCCCCGGCCGGTCACCGGGCTCGAAATCAAGTTCAGCCTCAGGATGACCGTTGCGCTGGCACTGGCCGGGGAATCGACCAGCCGCCTCGACGTCTATAGCGAGGACATGGGCGCCCGCCCCGATCTCGTGGCGCTTCGCGACAAGGTCGGCTCGATCGTCGATGACAGCTACGGCTATCGCGGCGCCGGTGTCACGGTGCACCAGTCGGACGGGACGGTGATCCACGAGAGCTTCGACGTCGCAGTGCCGGAAAGCGACCTTATCGCCCAGCAGGGAAAGCTGGAGCGGAAATTCCACGCGCTGAGTGATCCGCTGATCAGTGCCGAAAACGCCGCCCGCGCCGCCGCGATCCTCCGCGACTTGGAGGAGGCCGGGGATGTCGCCCAACTCGTGGCGGCCTGCAAGGGCGGTTAAAGCTTGGCGGTGTCGGTCTCGGCGCCGTCATAGACGATATCGTGGATCGCCTGGGCGGCTTTCGCATGGAAGGCGGCGATTTCATCCTCGGAAGCTTCACCGAAGACCGGCGTGTGCTCGAAATTACCGTGCCTGTCCTCGCCCCGAACCAGGGCGGCGCTATCCCAATCTCCGACGATCTGACCCGTCTCGGGCGGCATGAAATGCATCGAGATGCCGATCCGGCGATCGGCCGACAGGTTGGCTGCGGAGGCATGTGCGAGGCGGTAATTGTGGATCGACAATTCGCCAACCTCTAGCGGCATATGGATTGCCGTTGCATCGTCGACGCCGCGCGAGATCGCCTGGCCCCGGGTCAGGAGGTTGTCCGCGTGATAGAGATCCTCATGGGGCAGCACCTCCCCAATATGGGTCCCCGGCATGACCCGCATGCAACCGCTCTCGACCGAGGCCGGGGAGAGCGCCAGCCAGGCGGTGATCACCTGATCGCTGGAGAGTCCCCAATATCGTGTGTCCTGGTGCCAGGAGACGAAACTCTTGGCGCCCGCTTCCTTGATCCAAAAGATCGTGTTCCAGCAAAGGATATCGGGGCCGATCAGCTGTTCGACCGGGTCCAGGATCCGCGGATCCCGGATCAACTTGTCGAGCCAGTCGAAGACGAGATGCGATTTGCTCCGCTGTACGGGAAGAAGCGCCCCTCCGTTCTCGGCCTCGCGGGCTTCCAAATTGGCGCGCAACTCCAATGCCTCCGCCTCCGGAAGAATGCGGATCGGCGTGACGTAACCGTCACGGCGATATTGCTCGACTTCCCGTTCCGTCAGCTTTCGCGTCATTGCCGCTCCCCATATCCCTTTGGTCGTCGGGTGATCCGATCAAGAATTGTAGGCGCGCTCCGGCCTCACTTCGAGAGGTATTTGAACCAATCCTCGGTGGCCTCGGCGATGGTGTCGGGCGTCCAAATGGGCGCGTCCTGCCAATTGTCGATATGTTCCAACATCCGACCGACGCCAGTCTCGAAGTCGACCGTAGGCTGCCAACCGGTCAATTCGGTGATCTTCGCGATATCGGCGAAGGTGCAATCGGGCTCTCCGGGGCGCTTGGGAATATGGACGGCGGTGCCGCCGAGAAGTTCGACCAGACGATTGATGCTGTAGGCACCGCCCGAGCCGACATTCATCGCCTCCCCCGCCACCGAGGCGGCGGCGGCGGTCACGAAGGCGTCGGCAACGTCGGTCACATAGGTGAAATCGCGGGACTGGGTGCCGTCACCGACCACCGTAAACGGCTCGCCGGCCAATTTCTGCGCCAGAAAGACACCGAAGACGGCGCCATAGGCGCCCGTCGTGCGGCTGCGGGGCCCATACACATTGAAAAGCCGCAGCGAGACGGCGGGAAGCCCGTAGACCCGGCTCCAATGCAGGACCATCTCCTCGCCCATGTATTTCGTCAGCGCGTAGGGATATTCGGGGCTAATGGGGTAGGTCTCCGGCGTCGGCGTCTCCTCGGCAAGACCGTAACAGGTGGAAGATGCGGCATAGAGGACGCGCTTTACCTCGGCCGACCGCGCCGCTTCCAAAACCGAGAAGGTGCCGTCCACATTGGCCCGATGGTAGGCAAGCGGGTTCTCGATCGACGGCACGATGTCGCCAATGCCGGCGATGTGAAAGACCCAGTCGACCCCGGTCATCAGATCCGAAACGGCAGCCAGGTCACATACGTCGATCTCGTGCAAGGAGAACGCATCGGATCCGGCGAGATGGGCCAGGTTTTCCCGCCGCCCCGTTGCTAGATTATCGATTCCAATCACGCGACGACCGTCCACTAGAAGACGGTCAACCAAGTGGCTTCCGATAAATCCGGCGGCGCCGGTGACAAGGGAGGTCGAAATGGACATAAGGTAAAATCTCCAACCGAGATCGCTTTGTTTAACGCCGATTACATCGCAAGAAAAGGACCGCCCGGCGGCGTCATCGCCCGGCGGTCCTGATCGGCGCTCTCGGATGGATGGGGTATCTAGGCCAGTTCGTTCAGAAGTTCGAAAACCTTGTCGACGTCGAGCACCACCAGCAACTCGTCCTTCAAACGGTAAACCCCCGACGACACTCGGCGGAATTGCGCGTCCAGATTTGTCGGAGTTGTTTCCAGATCATGGTCCGGCAAGGCCCGAACGTCCCCGATCTTGTCGACGAGCAGCGTGTAAAGCCCACCGTCCTTCTCGACCGTGATCGAAAACTTGTTGTCATGTGCGACGGAAACTGTGACGACGTCGGTGCCGCCGGCTTCATCCCCGGCCGCCTCGTGATCCAAGCCGTTGCCGCCCGCCGAGCCGTTCGTGGCTTTCGCGCCGCCAAGGCATTGCTTCAAATCGATCACGGTGACGACGCGCCCGCGCAAATTCATCACGCCGGCGATCTGACACGGCGCCAGCGGCACCATGGTGATCTGGTCCGGTTCGACGATATCCTCGACCTGCATGATCGGCATGCCGAACAATTGCCCGTCAATCGTCATCGTCACGTATTGCTGCTCGTTCTCCAGCACGACATGATGGTCGTCTTCCATCGTCATCAATTCGCTCATCGCGATTCCCTTCCGGTCGCCGGTCGCCCACCTGTTTTCACACCGCTAAAATAGGACGGAAGTGTTTAAAGTTGGTTAACGCGGCGACATCGAGGCCAATTCTGACGACCACACGGTCGACCGATAGTTTGCTAGAACGCTGACCCCTCTTGACGTAGGTTTACCGCTGCCTCGCCGGGGGCAGTCGTCCGGTGCCCGCACGAATGAGTGATTCATGGAAACAGCGCCCACCAAACAAGGCTTGATTCTCTCAACGGCAATCGGAGCCGCGATACCGCTGCTCGGCATCGGCAAGAGCGTGGGGCTGGGGCTGTTGGCGCTAGGAAGCTTGCTGGTGCTATGGGAACTCCGGCGCGCTGGCTCCTTGCCAGAGTTCAAGACACATCTTCGACAGCCGCTCGGCTATCTCGTTGTGGCGACATTTATCGCCTGGACGGTCAGTGCCCTTGGCTCGGTCGATCTCGGAAAGTCGATGACGACCCTGGGACGGACGGCCGGCTATGTTCTGATGACGGCGATCCTTTATCATTATTTCAAGGATCGGCAATGGGCGGTCGCCCAACTGGGACGCGGGTTGCTCTGGAGCACGGGGTTCGTTTTCCTATTGGCGTTGAGCGTCGTTTACGCTGAAATTATTCCTCGCGCGTCACTTGAAGAAATATTCGGTAAAGAATTTGATTTAAACGGAAAATTTAAGTCTTTCGGATCAACCGCGATTTGCCTTCTGCCGGTACTGCTCGTCGCCCTCACGGGCACCGGCGGGCGCCGTGCGGCGATTTCCGCCGGATGCTTCGTCCTGACGGCTTTGGTCATATGGAACAATGGCAAACAAACAAGCAACGATGCCATCCTGGGCGCGGCGATCGCGGTACTGTTCCTTCTTATCACATTCGGAATTTTTCGCATTCAGTCGAACTTTCGCCGTGCCGCCACGGCGGTCGTCCTCGCCGTCGGCGTTTTTATCGGCGGCGCCGTCATCGACCGACTGCCAGTCGCATCCGGTTCCGATCAGCAAGCGGAAATCGACGGTCTTCCATTCATCGACACGCATCGCGAGATCATCTGGGGATTCGTCTTCCAGCGATATCGCGAGGCACCCATTTTCGGCGTCGGCCCGGACGCGATCAACAAGGTCCCGGGTGCGAAAGTCTATATCCCGGGCATGCAACAGGAATTCGTGCCATCGCATCCACATAACTGGCTTTTGGAGGTGATGGCGGAGACGGGCACGATCGGCACCATGCTCATGATCGCCTCGTTGCTGTTGCTCTTGAAACGATTCGCGGGATTGGCATTTGACGGACGTTGGGAGGGTTGGGCGGCGGTGGCTCTCTTTGGCGCCTATTGGGGCAGTTCGCTGGCGAATTTCTCGATGTGGGCGTCTTGGTGGCAACTGACGTTCTTGATTTTGAGTATGATCCTCCTGGCAAATGCGGCGGCGGAACGCGGCTCGGAACGGGGAGGCCCCGCATGACCACCGATGTCGAAGACAGATTATTCGACGCGATGACGCCCGGCACGAGCGCGACCTTCGATTGGACCGTTACCGAAGCCGAAATTGACGGCTTCGCGGCACTAAGCGGCGATATCAACCCACTCCACGTCGATGCCGACCATGCGCGCGCCGAGGGTTTCGAGGATCGGGTGGCGCACGGCTTCCTGTTGGGCGCGAAGGTTTCTGCCTTGATCGGCACCAGGCTGCCGGGCAAACGATGTCTTCTTTTAGAGCAGCGGCTCGCCTATCCGGACCCGGTCTATCCGGGAAACGAGGTCACCATTTCGGCCGAGATCGCCGAGCGGCAGGAAGATTTACAACTCGTGACATTGAATATTCGTGCGACAAGAATGCAGAATGGCACCGCGCTGACGGTTGCGCGCGGAAAGGTCACATGCAAGATCCTATCCTGATCCTCGGTGCCTCGGGCACCATCGGCGGCGCCATTGCGACGCGCCTCGTTGGCGACGGGCATGCCGTCCTGCTTCATGGCCGGACCGACTCCGACCGCCTGCGCGAGTTGGGCGAGACCTTGGATGCGCCGACGATCACGACCGATATTTCGGAGACCCGGAGCCTGGACGCCTTTGCGGCGGATCTGCACGAACGGACGAAGGCTCTGGCCGGGCTGGTCTTCGCAGTAGCGCGCCCCTTCCCCCACCGGTTGGCCCATCGCACGGATTGGTCGGTGTTTCAGGAGCAGTTCGATACCCAGCTGAAATTTCTGCACGAAACCATTCGCGCCACTAAGCCATTGATGGAAACGGCGGAATCCGGCGCCCGCGTGATCGTCCTCTCGACGGAATTCGTCCTCGGAGCCCCGCCGCAAAAGATTGCTCCCTATGTCGCCGCCAAGGCGGCATTGACGACCTATGCGCGCGTCGCGGCCCAGGAACTGATCAAGCAAGGCATCCGCGTGCATATCCTGGCGCCGGGAATGGTGGAATCGGCGCTGACGGCCGACATGCCTGCGGAATATTTGGCCGAGGTCGCGGCCGCGATGCCGGAAAAGCGTCTGACCTCGGCCATGGACGTGGCCGATGTGGCACAATTTCTTTTCACGCCGGCGGCTGATTCGATGTACGGCACCGTCATTCCGGTCTCCAGGGCGGATCGGCGATGACGGACGATGTTTTGGCGGCATTGCGTGAGCCGGATTTTTTGGAAAGGCCGATCGCCGAACTGCAACGCGTTGCAAAGCGGTTCTCGAAGACGCCGGAATTGGCGGCGGCGGCCGATGTCCAGCGCCGCATTGCGGTGCTCAGCGGCTTTACCATCGACTATCTGATCGAAATCCTGGCACCACTCCTCTACCGTCGGGGAATTGGCGCGGATCTCCACGCGGCCCCCTTCGGCGCCATGTTGACCGAGATCATCGACGAGAAGAGCGCCTATCACGCCTTCGATCCGGAAATTACACTCTTGCTGCCAAGTCACCGGGACCTGCGCCATGCCCCGCCCCTCTCGGCGAATACCACCGAATGCGCCGCCGCCGCGGCAAAGGAGATGGAGGAATGGCGCTCGATCTGGGCGCGGGTGCAAACACCAATTATCCAGCTGACCTTCGACCCGCCGCCCTATGGCGTCCTCGGGGACGCCGATGGTCTGGCTCCCGGTGGTCTGCTTCGACATGTCCGTTCGGTCAATGCGGCGATCGTCGAGGCCGCACCCGATCGTGTTTGTTTTATCGATGCCGAGCGCCTCGCGACGCGGCTCGGCGAGGCCGTTTGGCATGATGCGCGGCTCTATCACTTGACCAAGCAGCCCTGTGCGATGGACGCGTTGCCGGCCTTGGCCGATGCGCTCGCGGCCGCCTGCGCAGGTCTAATGGGACGAGGGCGGAAGGTCCTCGCGCTCGACCTAGACAACACACTCTGGGGCGGTGAGATCGGCGATGCCGGCCTCGAAGGTATCGAACTCGGCGACGAGACGCCCGAGGGCGAGGCCTATCGCGCCTTCCAGGCCTATGTGAAATCCTTGCGCTCGCGCGGCGTCATTCTCGCGGTCTGCTCGAAGAATCGGGATGAGTTAGCGCGAGAACCTTTCCTTCGCCATGACGCCATGGTCCTGTCGCTCGACGACATTGCCTGTTTCGTCGCCAATTTCGAGGACAAGGCGAGCAATCTCCGCGATATCGCGGCACGGCTCAACGTCGACACGTCGGCCCTCGTTTTCGTCGACGACAGCCCGGTCGAATGCGCCTGGATCCGCGAAGCGCTGCCCGAGGTCGAGACCATCCATCTGACCGGCGATCCGTCGGGTTTCGCGGCCGCCCTCGATCAAGCCAACCCCTTTCCGGCCGGCCGGCTGACGGCGGAGGACCTGACAAGGGCGGAGTCCTATACCGCGCTCGGCCAAGTCGCGGATGGGATAGCGGCGGCAGGCGACATCGACTCCTTCCTGGCCGGTCTCGATCCCGAGGTCACGATCGAGCCCGTTGCCCCCGGCACCGTGAACCGGCTCGTCCAACTGGTCGCGAAGACGAACCAGTTCAAACTAAATCCCAGGACATTCACCATGGCCGAACTCGAGACCCGTCGCGATCGGGTCCTCGCGCTCCGCCTGGAGGACCGGTTTCAAGATTACGGAATCGTCGCCGTCGTGGTGATGGAAAGTGACGGCCAGGACCTCATCATCGACAATTGGGTGATGAGCTGCCGCGTCTTTTCGCGGCGGCTCGAATATCTGACACGGTCGTTGATCGCCGGAATCGCCGAAAGCTTCGGCGCGAAAAATCTGCGGCTAACTTATTTGGCAAGCAAGAAGAATGGTCTCGTCGGCGAATTGCTGCCGGAACTCGGATTCCACCCTTCGGACACTGCGAACACCTACAGCGCCCCGGCGAAACCGCCCGACGGATTGCCGGACTCCTTCGCGACTGTTAAAACGCGCGAAACCGTTCCATCCGCCTGATCCCTCCGCGACAAGATTGGTGACCGACTTGCCTCAGCTCGAATCCGATCAAATCCTCGACCGTCTGACCGCCGTCTTCCGCGAGATCTTCGACGACGATGCGATAACGCTTTCGAACGAGACCGTCGCCGACGATATCGAGGAGTGGGACAGCTTGAACCAGATCAAGCTCATCCTTCAATGCGAGCGAGTGTTCGGCGTGAAGCTGAAGGCGCGGGACGTGAACACCCTCGACAATGTCGGTGCCATGGTGCGGCATTTGTTGGAACTCGGCGCCTCCGGCGAATAAGCTTGACCTTTCGACCAGGGCCGACGGCCATCTCGCCTCATGCTTTTCAGTAGCCGCGAATTCATATTCGTCTTTCTGCCCCTCGCCTTTCTGGTCTTTCATTTCGCACGGATCCGATTCGGCGGAAAGGCGGCGATGGGGCTGCTCTGCCTGGCCTCGCTTGTCTTCTACGGATCCTGGAACCCGCCCTATCTGTTTCTGCTCGTGGGCTCGATCGCCGTCAATCATGTCTTTGCGCGCGCTTTGACCAAGATGCCGAAGGCGGGCCTTATCGGCATCGCGATCTGCTTCAATTTGGCGCTGATCGGCTACTACAAATACCGGAACTTTTTCTTCGAGAACGTGGAGTTGCTCACGGGCGCGAACTGGGAGATGGACGCGATCTTCATTCCGCTGGCGATCTCGTTCTTCACCTTCCAGCAGATCGCCGTCCTGATCGACATTTACGACGGCAACACGAAGGTCGAGTCCTGGCTCGACTACGCGCTCTTCGTCTCCTTCTTTCCGCAACTGATCGCGGGGCCGATCGTACTCTACCGCGAAATCGACCGGCAGTTCGCGGATTTGAAGGCGGGATCGGGTCCCGGCACCTCCCTTGCCGGATTCGGCTTGGTGGTCTTCTCGGTCGGCCTTTTCAAGAAAGTCGTCCTCGCCGATTCGCTCGCTCCCTTCAGCGATCTAGCCTTCGGCATGGTCGATCGACTCACCATCCTGGAAGCCTGGGGCGCCATCACCGCATTTTCCCTCCAGCTCTATTTTGATTTCTCGGGCTATTCCGACATGGCGGTCGGGCTCGGGCTGATGTTTGGCCTTCGCCTGCCGATCAATTTCGACACACCCTTCCGCTCGACCAGCATGATCGAGTTTTGGCGCCGCTGGCACATCACGATGACGCGCTTCTTCATGATGTATCTCTATTCGCCGATCGCGCTCGCGGCCGCACGGCTCGCCGCGGATCGGGAAGCCGGGCGGGTTCTGAACTTCGTGATCGCGGCGGCCCTGCCGATCGCCGTCACGTTTCTGCTGTCGGGCCTCTGGCATGGTGCGGCCTGGACCTTCGTCGCCTTCGGCGCCATCAACGCCGCCGGGCTGATCGTGAACCACGCCTGGAAGGAAGCACGGCAACGACAACTTCCGCCGCTGCTCGGATGGCTGCTGACGATGTTGGTGGTGATGATCTCCTTCGTCTATTTCCGCGCCGGCTCAATGGCGGAAGCCCACCACTTTCTCGGGCTTTTGATTGCGGTCGACCAGATCCTGCTACCGAATTGGCTCATCGGCTTTGCCGAGCAGACCGGCATCCCCTGGCGAACGCTGAGCTTCTTCGCGACCGGCAGCTATACGGTCAAGTTCGCCGCCTGGATCGTTCTCGGCGGGGGTCTCTCCCTGCTCCTGCCGAACGTCGCCAAGACGGCGGAGGACCTCCGGCCGAGCTGGCACGTGGCGACAGCTACGGCGGCAATGCTTCTCCTGGCCGTCGGCCTGCTGGACCGGCCGCAAGCCTTCATTTATTTCCAGTTCTGAGGGGGTGCTGGATGTCGAATGATTGGCAAAGATTCCTGATCCTCCGCCTTCCGGTGATGGTCATCGTACTGGCGCTCGCGGCGGAGGGGGCGGCTTGGCTGCTTCGCGATACGCCGCGCATGCGCCACCCGCTGGATAAGCTGGTCCGCCTCGTCGAGACGCGGACCTTGGACGCCGAGGTCGTCGTCCTTGGGGACAGTGTCACCCAAGACGCGTTTAATTCTTTTCGAATCGCCGATGATACCGTCGCCGCCAACCTCACGACCAACAAGGCGAGCGGGTTGATCGGGTCGCTCTTCCTTGTCCGTCGGTACCTCGCACGGAACAAGGCGCCGCGCCATGTCCTCCTCGCCGCGACGCCGGGTTTTCTCACTTATGTTCCGGACGGTTCCACTTACGACCTCTACATTCACACGGTTTTCACCCGAGCGAGCGAACGGAAATGGCTCAAGGCCGCCGGACTTCGTGCCGATGCCGCGTCTTGGACCCCCGCCGTCCTGAAACTCGACGATCGAATCGCCGGGCGGATTCTCGGCTGGCTTCGCGCCGACAAGGCGGCACCATTTCAAGGAACGCGACCACTGAAGACGGGCGTAGTACCGGAAGCACCCGGCGGAAATGCCATTCGGCCTGACATTCTTCGATCGTTACTCGATTGGTCCCCGCGATTGGGCGGCGCCGGGCTACGCGCCCTCGGCGATCTGTGCGGTTTGTTGAATCGCCGCGGAATCACGCTTCACATCGCTTGGGCGCCAGTCGCGAAGGAAGTTCACGAGAATTGGCGTCGGACAGGATTGTTGAAACGATTTGCCAGCGAGATCCAAACACGAAAGGCGCAAGGCTGCGGCGGCGTCCGGCTCGTTGATTTCAATGACCCGGCATCATATCCAACGCATGCTTTCCGCGACGAAAACCACCTCCGGCGTCCGGGCTGGTTGACGAAATACGGCTTCGTGCTGCGAAGTTATATTCTCGGCTTGCGGCGGAATTAGCCTCGCATCACCTCGGTCAATTCGCCGACATCCCCCATCGTCTCCAAAGCACCACAGGCGGCGATCATGCGCTCGATATCAGCCGCCGGCATCGACATGCCGGCAATACCGCGTGCCTTCGCCTCCAGTTCCTCACGCGACATCGGGTTCCCGGGCGTGCCGCGGCAATCTTCGACGAGGGCCGTATCCGTGGTGCCGTCGGTGAAGGCGATCGTTATCCGGGCACCGATTTTTTCCGGGAACCAGTCGTTCACCTCGTCATCCTTCTCGGTGAAGATGCGTTCTGCCAAGGCCACGATCTCCGGGTCGCGTAGGTTTTCCTCGATATAGGCATCGAAGTTGTTGCTGTGCTTGATGACCTGCAACGCCAGGGCGTAGTTCATGCTGAACTGAAATCCGAACATGTCCTTCGGTTTTCGGATCGACCCCACTTCGTTGATCGCGTGAACGTTCGAGCCGACGGTAACACGCTTGATGTCGGCGGCCGTGAAGGGCCGGCGGGCACGGATGACCTCGACCCCGTCGACGGGCGCGTGGATCATGCCGTTGGCGGCATATTTCTTGATCCAGATATCGTCGATAACGAATTGCTCACCAAGCCCATCCGTCAGGGTCTCGACCGTGAAGGTATCGCTCATCGCGCGAATGCCGAGTGGGCCTTCCAAAATGGTCGCCGGGCCGGTAAGCCCAAATTTCGCCAGCCCCGCCGCCCGAATGCCGCCGGAGGCGCCGATCCCGCCGTGATACCGCTTCACCTCGCCGCCCGATTTGTAGCATTCGGTGACGCCACAGCAGAAGCTGCCAGCAACGGCGATGGCATGGATCATGGTCTCGACATCGAGCCCCATC
This sequence comes from uncultured Rhodospirillaceae bacterium, assembly GCA_964408805.1. GTDB lineage: Bacteria > Pseudomonadota > Alphaproteobacteria > UBA8366 > UBA8366 > CAYPAV01. The sequence continues at coordinate 74,897 of CAYPAV010000012.1, forward strand.
AGCTTGCCGGCCGCGGCCGCGGCACCGAGCGGACCCACAGCAGAGGTTGGATGGAACCCCCGGTAGAGCTGGCTCGGGGAGAGGGCATAACCGCACCGCCCCATCACCTCGTAGCCCGCGATCATGGCGAGGATGAGATCCCGTCCGGAAGCACCGTCCCGCTCCGCGACCGCGAGGGCCGCCGACACGACGGCCGGTCCCGGATGGGCCAGGGCAGGCGAGTAGACATCGTCCATTTCGAAGCCGTGTCCGAAGGAGCCGTTGGCGAAGGCGGCCTGTTCGGCCGTCACCTTGGTGGCGCAGCCGGCGATACTGGCTTCCGCGTGCCCACCTTGGGAGAGCACATAATCTACCCCGAGCTTGAGCCAGGGCTTCCGCGAAACACCGATCTGGATCGCCACTTGATCGAGGATCAGTTCCTTCGCTCGTGCGACCCTTTCCGGCGTCAGATCGTCATAATTGAGCCCAACGACAAATTCCGCGAGCCGGCGGGTCTCGCTCATGTCTGGACCTCGTGACCTCGCATCAGCCGCGCAAATCGCTTTTCGAGAAGCACCCGGCCTTCTGCATGGGTGAAGATGTAAAGGTCCTCGTTCTCGATACCGGCGAGAACCATCCGCGCGACGTCGGCGGGGGCGAGGACGTCGTCCGATTGCCGGCGGGGCGCCGCTTCATCCTCGGCTTCCTTGCGAAAGGCCTCGGGCCGCCGGGTATTGGTGAAGATCCCTGTCTCGACCTGGGCGGGGCAGAGCATGGAAACGCCGATCGGCGTCTGCCGAAGGTCGCGACCGAGGCTCTCGGTCAGGCCGACAACGGCGAATTTCGACGTGTTGTAGACACCGTAATGATCACCCGCGAAATGACCCGCGACGGAGGCGGTGTTGACCACGTGACCCGCCTCGCCGCCATCCAGCATCCGCGGCACGAACGCCCGGACACCGTGGATCACGCCCCAGAGATTGACCGAGAGAATCCATTCCCAATCCTTGCGATCGGCGTCCAGCAAGGACCCGCGGACCAGAACGCCCGCATTGTTGCAGACAACATGGACCGCGCCGAAAGCATCATAGGCCGCATCGGCCAGCGCCTCGACCGCCTCCTCTGTGGTCACGTCGGTGGGAACCGCAATCGCCTGCGCGCCATTGCCCGCCACCTCGTCCCGCGCCGCTTCCAGCGGACCCGCCTCGATATCGGCCATGACGACATTTGCGCCTCGACCCGCGAATTCGAGCGACAACGCCCGGCCAATTCCACTCGCCGCCCCGGTGACGACGGCGGTCTTGCCCATGAAGTCCTTCATTCCCGCTTCCTTAGATTAGATTTGGTTAGAGAATTCCGTTCCCTCGGAGCGTCTCGATGTCATTTTCGACCACGGTGCCCTTGAAGAAGTCCGGGTTCATGCCGCCATGCAGCCGCGCCGGATTGACGTACATGAAGTCGCGAAAACTCTCGTCGTCCAAGTGCCCGTCCTCAACAAGCTCATAAGCCTCGGCGACGCATTCGCGGATATCCGGCACGTCCCAATGGGAGATGTCCGAACTGAACATGGCGTTGAGATGACGATCCTTCGGACCCTGAAAGGCGAAGGCGTTGCTCTTGTCGTCGGCCTCGCAACCGAAAAAGTAATTGTCGAACTGTTCGAGAACATCACCCTTGCTCGCGCAGCCGCAGGCCGCGAAATCGTCAAGTTCGTTGGGGTTTTCAAAGTCGACTTTCAGGCCTTCCAGATATTCGTTGAAGACGTCTTCGCGGCCCTTCGTCATGTCGCCGCCATAGCGGCGGAAATAATCGGCGAGCGCTTCGACATCGAGCGCCTTTGGGTCATAGTTCCCAAGCGCCGCGCTGTTGCGCTTCTCCCAATGCTCGATCGTGTCCGCCAGAAGACCGCAGGCCCAGGCAACGCCACCTTCGAGGAACCCGAACTTCAACGCCGGAAAACGCTTGGAAACACCGCCCAGGAAAACCGCCTTGCAGAAGGCGTGATTGGCCTCGGCGAAACTGCCGATGTGATTGTAGACATAGCTGGAAATCGATTTGAAGCTGCCGATGCCCTGATGGCCGGCATGCGCCGTCGGCGCCACCTTGTGCTCCATGCATTTCGCCCAGAACGGGTCGTAGTCGTATTTGCTGTCCATCGCCATATGGTCGTACCACATCGCATGGATCTTCCAGTTCGGCGCCTCCTCCTCGACCATCGGCACATATCGGTGCACATTGCCCGAGATCATGATCGCCTTCATGCCAAGCTCGCCGATCGCGTAATCCAACTCTTCAATTCCCTCTTCCGGCGTATAGGTCGGGATCGTCGCGACCGGGGTCATGCGATGCGAGAACTCCTGCCAGACCACGGCGTTCATCCGGTTCAGCGCCCGGCAGGCCGTTTGGCGGATCTCCGCGTTCTTGATGAACAGCATGTCGAGCCCAACGGTCGGGTAGAGGACGCTGAAATCGACCCCGATCTCGTCCATTCGCTCGTACAGCAGACGCGGCAGCATCGCGGTGGCGCGATCGAAGGTATTGCGCGACGGCAACGCATGAAACGGCCGGCGCCAGCGCAGCTGATATTGGCGCTGCTCGCGGCTCATGCCGTGCCACTTGGAGGGTTTCAGACGCGTTTCGCCGATACCGTTTTGACGGAACGTTTCGACCATCGACTTGCCGCCGACCTCTTCGACGAAATCCATAAAATACGGCAGACATTCGATGTAATGTCCGTCGCAGTCCAAAATCGGATGATCAAGCTTGCCTCGAACCGATTCCGACGGTGATATCTCGGCTGCCGCACTCATCGACCTGCTCCTGTTGAAATCCGCCATGCAATGTTTCCATAGAATGATGTTGGGGAGAGGGGTTATTCGACAAGACCCGACTAGGCGAAGGACCCCATGGTGACCCGCCCCCGTGTCGCCGTGATCGGCGGCGGTTTTAGCGGTGCCGTCTTCGCGATCCATCTCAGCCGAACCGCCGAACGGCCCCTCGATATCTTCATTGTCGAACCGCGGGCCGAACTCGGCCGCGGTCTGGCCTACGACAGCGCCAATCCCGACCACAGGATGAATGCTCCGCTTGGGCTCCATTTCATCTATCCGGACGATCCCGACTATCAGCAACGTTGGTATATCGAGCAGGACCGCCTCGCGCGGGACCCCGATGCCGAGGTGGCGGATGGCGCTCTGTTCCCACGACGGGCCGATTATGGTGCCTTCATCGCCGCCGAGCTGGCCCGGCACCAGGCGTCGAATACCTCCGGTTCGACGATCCGCCATCACCGGGAAGCAGTTTGTCGCCTCGACCGGAACGATGCCGGCGTGACGCTTTCGCTCGGCAACGGGGAGTTGCTTCCAGCCGAGATGGCGGTGCTGACGACAAGCAACGAGAAGCCGGCGCCCCCTACCCTGTTCGCCTCCCTGGAAACGCATTCCGCCTTCATCAACGATCCTTGGGATGAGGCGCGGCTGAGATCGATCTCGGCATCGGGATCGGTCCTTGTCATGGGAATGGCGCAAACGGCCGCCGACGTTATCGCGACCCTGCTCGGCCGCGGTCACAAGGGCCCCATTGAGGCCGTATCGCGACGCGGCCTCCGTCCTAGAAGACGTCCCCTGGGTGGCAAGCTGCCGCAACCGATCACCGATCGGATTATGCGGCCCGTATCCTATTTCGCCGAGGCTTATGGCCGCCACGATACCGTGCTTTCTGTCCTTCGCACCCTGCGCGCGGCCACCCGCCGCGATGAAAACTGGACCCCGTCCTTCGACGATCTGCGAGATTCGCTTCGCGACGTCTGGCCCGACCTACCAATCGCCGAGAAACGGCGATTCCAGCGCCATCTCCGGACCTGGTACGACGTGCACCGCTTTCGCTTGCCGCCGCAGATCGAAGCGCGGCTCGACTGGGCGGAAGCGAACGGGCAACTCACCTTCGAAGCCGCGCGAATAATCGGTGCTGCAGCCGACGGGGATCGACTTCGGATCACACGGCGGCCGCGCGGAGCAAGCCGGACCCGGGAGAGCGGCCACGACGCGGTGATCAACTGCACGGGACTCGATCACGATCCCGCGCACGCCGCCAATCCACTGATCCGAAACCTCCTCGCCGACGGATTGGCGCGGCCGCACCCGACCCGCCTCGGGTTCGATGTCGACGATCAATGTCGCGCTCTGAATGCCTCCGGCGCCGCCGATCCTCTTCTTCGCATCGTCGGGCCGTTGACGCTGGGCCGCTTCGGCGACCCGCTCGGCGCCCCCTTCATCGCGGCCCATATCGCGCGCATCATGCCGGATATCGTCGGCACCCTATATCGTCCTTAGGCGCATTTCAGGAAGGAATCAAACATGGTCGGAGAAATTTGGCGGATCGGCGACGTGAGCGTGACCCGGGTCGTCGAAATCGAGGCGACGGGCGGCATGTCCCGCATCATCCCCGACGCGAAGCGCGAACGCCTCCGTGAGATCGAGTGGCTCTATCCTCATTTCGCCGACGAGGACGGCCGCATGCGGGGCGCAATTCATGCCCTGATCATCGAGACGCCGGATCGCCGGATCGTCGTCGATACCTGCATCGGCAACGACAAGGAACGTCCGATCCCGGCGTGGAACATGCTGCAGACGAAGTTTCTGGAGGATATCGCGGCGGCCGGCTATCCGCGCGAGAGCATCGACAATGTGATGTGCACGCATCTCCATGTCGACCATGTCGGCTGGAACACGATGATGGTCGACGGCAAGTGGATCCCGACATTCACCAATGCGCGCTATCTGATGGGCGAGACCGAATTCAACCATTGGCGCGACCACGACCGCGCCGATATGGTCGATATCATGTCGGATTCGGTGATTCCGGTGTTCGACGCCGGACTGGTCGACCTCGTCCAAACCGATCACGTCATCTGTCCCGAGGTAAGCCTCGTTTCGACCCCCGGCCATACCCCGGGGCATGTCAGCGTACAGATCGAATCAAAGGGCGAGACGGCGCTGATCACGGGTGATTTCCTGCATCACCCCTGCCAGTTCGTGCATCCGGAATGGAGCTCGGCGCCGGATAGCGTACCGGCCCAGGCCATCGAAACCCGGCGCAAGATGTATGCCCAGCTCGCTGATACGCCGACCCTGGTCATCGGAACCCACTTCGCGACACCGACGGCCGGCCACCTCAAGCGCGACGGCGACGTCTACCGGCTGGACGTGTAGCGCTATTCCGCCGCCGCCGCGGTCGCCGCGGTCATTCCGCCCAGACGACCGGCGATTATGCTCTCGGCCTCGCCGATGATGCGGGAGACCAGTTCCGCGACCGTGGGGACGTCGTGGATCAAGCCCTGCACCTGCCCGGCACTCCAAATGCCGGCTTCGGGATCGCCTGCGTCGTAGACGCTCTTGCCGCGCTTGCCGGCGACGAGATGGCGTAGATCGTCGATCGTCGCCCCGCCCCTCGCCTCGATATCGACAACCTCGGAACTGACGGCGTTTTTCGCCACTCGCGAAGTGTTGCGGAGCGTCCGCAAGATGAGCTTCGTGTCGCGCTCCGTATTGTCGACGATCTGCTGCTTGATCGCATCGTGAATACAGCTCTCCTGGGTGCACATGAAGCGCGTCCCCATGTTGATCCCGTCGGCGCCGAGCGCCAGGGCAGCGACGAGCCCGCGCGCGTCGCCGAACCCGCCGGAGGCGATCATCGGGATGGAGATCTTGTCGGCGGCGCCGGGGATCAGGATCAGGCCGGGAATGTCGTCCTCGCCCGGATGACCCGCACATTCGAACCCGTCGATCGACACGCAATCGACGCCGATCGACTCCGCCTTGATCGCATGGCGCACGGACGTGCATTTATGGACCACCTTGATGCCCGCCTCCTTGAAGGCCGGCAAGTGTTCCTGGGGATTGTTGCCCGCGGTTTCGACGAACTTGACCCCGCCTTCGATGATCGCCTGGCGATATTCCACATAGGGCGGCGGGTCGAGGGACGGCAGGATGGTCAGATTGACGCCGAACGGCCTGTCGGTGAGTTCGCGGCATTTAGCGATCTCCTTCGAGAGATCCTCCGGCGTCGGCTGGGTCAGCGCGGTAATGAAACCAAGTCCGCCCGCATTGGCAACGGCCGCCACGAGTTCGGCGTACCCCACCCACTGCATACCGCCCTGCACGATGGGATATTCGATACCGAATGCCTCGGTGAAATTGGTTTTGAGCATTTGATCCTCGTTCCGGAATGCGTCCTCCGACATAGATATCGCGGCGGAGGCGGCCAACCAACGCGGCACGTTGTCGCCTGGCGGCTAAGTGCTTGCCTGATCGATTTGGTCGATGTCGGCCTGATCGAGCGTCAATTGCGCCGCCCCGACCAATTCCTCGAGCTGATCCAAATTCGTGGCGCTGGCGATCGGCGAGGTGACGCTCGGCCGCGCGATCAACCAGGCGAGCGCCACCTGGCCCAGTTTGGCCGAATGCTTTTCGGCCACCGCGTCGAGGGCATCGAGCACCCTGTATCCCGCTTCGTTCAGGTATTTCTCGACCCTGGGCCCGCGCGTCCGACCGGCCAGATCGTCGGTCGAGCGGTATTTCCCGGTGAGAAAGCCGCTGGCGAGCGAATAGTAGCCGATGACCCCGACGTTTCGCTCGAGGCAGACCGCCTCCAACTCGTCCTCGAAGGCAGCCCGTTCCACCAGACTGTAGAGCGGCTGCAGGCTCTGATAGCGCGGCAGTCCTTGTTCGTCGCTCGCATCGAGGGCCTCGGTCAGGCGGTCCGCCTCGAAATTGGACGCACCGATTTCGCGGACTTTTCCAGCCTCGATCAGACGAGCATAAGCTTCCAAGGTATCCGCGACCGGTGTGTCGGGATCATCCCTGTGCGACTGATAGAGATCGATATAGTCGGTTTGAAGGCGGCGCAGCGAATCTTCGACCGCACGGGTCATATATTCGGGCGAGAGCCCCTTCTGGTCGGGTCCCATTTCCAATCCGAACTTGGTGGCGATGATGAGATTGTCTCGCCCGCCCCGGCTCGCCAGCCAGTTCCCCATGATGGTCTCGGACTCGCCGCCGGAATTGCCGTCCGCCCAACGCGAATAGACATCCGCCGTGTCGATGAAGTTGATCCCCGAATCGACCACCGCGTCGAGCAATTCGAACGACATCGCCTCATCCGCCGTCCAGCCGAAGACATTCGCGCCGAAGGTGATCGGCGTGACCTCCAGCGAGGAGGTACCCAGTCTGCGTTTCTCCATGTTTCGCGTCTCCCACCGGATGGTCGCGCGGCCATCCTTTTCTTCACCCGGTACCGCCGGGACGGCTATTCGTTACAATAGAATAATCCATGAACCCGGAGAGGAAAGTGCATCGCTGTCGGATATCGGATACGCCACCTGCTCACCAATCGGCAGCCTCGTATTTGAAGCGGAACGCATCGTCCTGCCGCATGATGTGGCCGATCGACGGCAGGGGAAAATGCATCATGCAAACCAAGGTATCGGTCTCGCAATAAGTCTCCATGAAATCCCGACGGGTCTTGCGGGCAAGATCGACGTCCCAATCCGGGCGCGCGCGCCATTCGGGATAAAGGCATTGCACTGGCGAGTGCATCAGATCTCCCGCCACCACCGCATCGGCGCCGTTCGAGGCGAGCTTCACCGCAAAATGGTCGGGCGTGTGTCCGGGTGTCGGCTCGAGCCAAACCTCGTCGTCCAGCGCATAGTCGCTCGTCACCAATTCCGCCTGCCCGGATTCCACCACCGGCAGCACGCTGTCGATCATCGACAGCGCCGAGGAAGGGTGCTCCTCATTCTTCCAAACATCGAGTTCCTTCTTCGACATCACGTATTTCGCGTTGGGAAACGTCGGTACCCAGCGCCCGTCGACCAACTTGGTATTCCAACCGACGTGATCATGATGCAGATGGGTACACATGACGTAGTCGATATCCTCCGGTGAAACGCCGGTGCCGGCCAGCGCCCTCATATAGGTATCGTCGGTCTTCATGTGCCAGCCCTCGCGGTGCGGCCGCTCCTTGTCGTTGCCCACACATGTGTCGATCAGAATGGTGTGACGGGAGGTCCGCACGAGATAGCTCTGCATCGGGAAAACGAGCCCGCCTTCGGCCAGCATCGCGCCCTCGGCCAGCAGCCAGTCGCGATGGGGCGCCCAGTCCTCGGGACCCGTATCGGGAAAGAATTCCATCGGATCGAACGGATAGTTCATTTCAAGGACACGGTTGATCGTAATGTTCCCAATATCTCTATGCGCCATATCGCTAGTTCCTCTCCTGACGGTCGGCTTCGTTCATAACCACGCCTATCCTTTCACAAAGAAGCCGGCGCCAAAAGTCGGTCGGGGGCCCGGAATTTCGCAGAATCTGTGAAACTCCACTGGATAAGCCGCTGGCGGGCCAGGATTTTATTCTTTCCGTCCCATGTCCAATTTATGATAGTCAGGAGTGGCTCGGCCGGACGGCGATGGCTGTAATCAGGAATTTACCGTTTGGACCGTCCATATCGGGCTCGAGAAGGTCCATGCGTGACCTCGAAACCGATGCCGTGCGTGCGACGGCTCTCACTTCTGTGGGAGGGGACGATGACGACGGTTCGAAAACCAGCGATCCTACTGGGATTGATTCTCCTGGCGACGTCCTGCGCCTCGGACGCCCAATATAACGCGGCGATCTTGAAACTCGACGACGCCTGGAAGCACGAGAACGACCGCACGCTCGCAAAACTGGGCGGCGGCGCTATGAGATCGAGCCGCGCCGTGCCTTCGTCGCCGCACGCGAGGCGGCACGGCGGATCGGGCTGGTCGCCGAGCGGCAGAATCTCGAGACCGGCTATCTTTTCCTGACCGCCAGCGCGCCGACCCCGCTCACGATGGCGGAATGGAAACAGGTTCAAACGACGGACACCCCGGAGATGCGCTCCCTCATCGCCGAAGAAGTCGGCCTGTTGAGCTGGTTTGCGACCCTGGATCCCTCGGCGAAAGATGTTCTGGTGAACGTCTACGTGACCGCCCGAGAAAACGGGTCGGAACTCGCGATCGGCCTGCGCCTTCGGGACTGAAAGAAAGCCGCGAGCCGCATCAGACGCAGTCAGGCCCCGCCCTCCGCGGTCCGGATCGGCCTGACGAAATTCTGGCGCTCATTCGAAACCGAAATCGCACGGAAGACATCGGACTCGATTTATCGTCTCGCCGGTACGGACGCCAAGGGCAAGAACCCAGCGGCGACCATCCCGGCATCGCGAATACCGGCGTGGAATCCGGACGGGGTGGCCGTCATCATCGGCAACAAGCGCTACGGCGGAAGCGTTCCGGCAGCGGAATTCGCCCATGAAGACGCGGAGGCATTCAAGAAATTCGTCATCCATGGGCTTGGATTCCACTCGAACAACGTGATCGATCTTCGCGATGCAACCCAAGGCGACATGGCGACCGTACTCGGCAAGGAAGACGTTCCGAAAGGAAAGCTTTGGCGATGGCTGCGCCCCGGCGAATCGGATGTCGTCGTTTTCTATTCGGGACACGGCATCTTGGACCCGAAGGACGGCCGGCGCTATCTACTGCCGGTTGACGCGGACCCCAAGTCGCCCGCCGTAGCCGGTTTTCCTCTGCGACGGCTTTACGCCAACTTGGCGCGCCTCAAATCTCGCTCCGTTTCGGTTTTCCTCGAAACCGGATTTTCGGGCCTGACTCCCAATGGGCGTCTGAACCGGAACACCACTGAACGCCCGAATAAACCGACCAAGATACAGACTGGTGAAATCGTCACATTTTCCGCCGCCGGCGACGATCAAATCGCGAATTGGGACTCGACCGTCCGGCGTGGCCTATTCACCAATCATCTCCTGCAGGGACTCCGCGGCATCGCCGACCGGCCGCCCTATGGCGACGAAGACGGCACGGTGACGGCGAAAGAGGCAAAGGCCTACCTCGATCGAGAATTGAGTTACGCCGCCCGGCGCGGATTCGGACGGGAACAGACCGCCGCGGTCACCGGTAACCTCGAGACCCCCCTCATCGAACTCGGCCAAGCCGTCGAGCAGAAATAATCGACAGACCGCCGAGGCGGCCCGAAACCACGATTAATCTTCGAGAGCGTCGCGTAAAGCCGATGCAAGCGCGTCTTTTAGATAGGGCTTGGCAAGGATCGGCCCAATTTCACTCGCGCCCTTGCCCGCAATGATCTCCTCATCGGCATGCCCAGAGGTAAGAAGAACTCTTAAATCGGCGTAACGTTCCTTGGCCCGATGGGCCAATTCGACGCCGTTCATCCCACCCGACATAACGATATCCGTGAACAACAGGTCGATATCGGGATGATCATTCAGCCTAGCGAGTGCGTCCGGCCCATTTCCCGCTTCCAAGACTTGATATCCGAGGTGTTCCATAAGAGCCGTCACCGCGACACGAACCATGTCGTTGTCATCGACGACGAGAATTTTTTCCGTACCTTTGGCACCATCGTTCCCGCCGGCCGCGTCGAAGGCTTCCGAAGCGGCTTCGTCCACGCCTGCGACGGGCAGGTAGATTCTCACGGTCGTGCCCCGTCCCACGGTACTATCGATTTCGACATGGCCGCCTGATTGATTGACGAATCCATATACGATACTGAGTCCAAGGCCGGTTCCCTTGCCGGGCTCCTTTGTCGTGAAAAACGGCTCGAACGCCTGATCGACCGTCTTCGGGGTCATTCCGCTGCCATTGTCCGTGATGGCCAACATGACAAATTGGCCGGCCGCGACACCTTCGTGTGTCGCGATATCGTCGGCGGCGAGATAAACGTTGCTCGTTTCAATCGTCAAATCGCCGCCCCCCGGCATTGCATCGCGCGCATTGATGGCGAGGTTTAGGATCGCGCTTTCAAGCTGCCCCGGGTCGACCGAACACGTCCGGAGATCCTCGACAGGCTGAACCGAGAGCTTTATTCCCCCGCCGATCGCTTGGCGCAAGAGGTCGCTCAACCCGTCGATCAACACATTGAGGTCGATACTTCTCGGTTCCAGCGGTTGCTGCCTGGAAAATGCAAGTAAGCGCTGGATGAGATCGCCGCCGCGCTGGGCGGCGGTCTTCATGCCGTCGGTGAAAACATGAAGCGCGGGGTCGGATAGCCGCTCGGACAATAGTTCCGCATTCGCGTGAATTACGGTCAGGAGATTGTTGAAGTCGTGGGCCATCCCGCCGGTGAGCTGGCCCACCGCTTCCATTTTTTGCGCCTGCCGCAAGCTTTCCTCGGCATTGCGCTGTTCGCTCACATCGTAGGAGATCGTGCCGACGCCGATCGGCTCGCCGGCACTGCCGAAAACAGGGAATTTGCTGGCGACGATTCTATGAACTTCACCGTCGGCAAAGGGAGCTTCATATTCCGCGACATTGGATTTTCTGGACTGCAGGGCTTCGCGGTCATGCGCAATGTATTGATCGGCGAATTCGTTTTGAAAAACCTCATGCGAGGTCTTGCCTTCGACTTCGGCAGCGGAAACGCCGTACCATTCCTCGAAGCGCTTGTTGACGATGCGAAATTTTCCGTCGAGATCCTTCAGGAATATCGCCCCCGGGGAATTCTCAACGATGCTCCGAAACCGCTCTTCACTCTCGCGCAAGGCATCCGCGGCCCGATTGCGCTCGGTGACGTCCGCCATGATCGTCCCGACCAACTCCGGCGTGCCGCCAGGCCCAGGGATCGGAAATTTAGTTGCCGAAATGATGCGGACCCTGCCATCGGGATCAAGAACCTCTACCTCCCGCTCCATAATTCGACCTGATTCCAGCACATTCCGATCGTGATCCGAAAAGCTATCGGCATTTTCGGTCGAAAACATATCGTGCGTCGACTTGCCGACGGTCTCCTTGACAGACTTGCCGGTCCTTTCCGAAAACGCCTTGTTCACCAGGACAGAGTATTCAGGAATCGCACGGTTTCCCCGGCAAGTGCCCGTTGGAGCGGTTTTCGCGCCGTCTCGTAGGCCGTCTCCCCGACGGCCTCCCTCAGTGTCTTTCCCGTGATCACGTCGGGCGGCATTCCCAGTTCCGCGTAGCGGCCACTCATGAAGCGGAACCGCTCCTCGGTGTCGATGTAGGATATCGCGGCGGGCACATTGTCGAGGATCAGCCGCAGGTGCTGTTCTCGATCCTCCAAGGTTCTTTCCGCCCGCTCCCTTTCCCTGGTCTCGGCTTCGAGTTCCGACGCACTTTCCTCGGCATCGGGACGCGAACCGGCATCATCCATCGAAGCGATGCGCAGTTGGCGCTCCAAATCCTCGACACGGCTTTGAAGCCGCTCCTGTTCCGCGATGAGTTCGGCTTTTGTCTTGGTCGCCACGGGCGATCTTCCGTTTTCCCAGTTGTCCGGATCGATAAGGTAGAACCTTCGACCTACCTGGGTATAGGGAGAACGTTGCTAAATTTTCGTTAAATTTTTGTTCGCCTATCAGTCGCCGCGAAGAGCATCCCGAAGATCGTTCAATGCAAACGGCTTCGGCAAAGTAGTTACCGACAGGCCAAAGGCCCGCGCAAGCCGATCGGCGTATTCGAGGTAGTTCTCGCGAAATCCGCTGAGCACGACGATTTTGGATTTGCAGTTCTGCTCCGCGAGAAAGCGAAGCAATTCGATACCGTCCTTCCCTGGCATAACGATATCGAGGCAAATTATCGTTGGCGCAAAAGTCGAATAGTTTGCCTCGAATCAACTCGAATTCGTCACGACCTCGACTTCGAAGCCGAGTTCCTCTCCAACCGTGGAAATGGCGGTCGCGATTCCAGGATCATCATCGACGATCAAAAGGCGTCCCGATTTTGTCATTATAATTCTAAACAGCCCAGACAGTCTTCAATCGTCGCGACCCCTTCAAAGCCCGATTACAGGTCGCGTCAAAACACAATATGATACCACCGGGTTAGCGATAGGAAAGATCGGATTTACGCCGTCCAAGTATATTTCCCCGGCATAGCCGCGGTAGATTTTTTCGTCCCGATCCGGCCCACCCTCCAGATCGCTTCTATTGTCTGAAATGACCGGGATATGCTCTAGAGATCGAAGAAGACGGTTTCGCCTTCGATCTGCATCCGGATCTCGAGGCGATAGACGACGCCGTCCGACGCCTCCTCCCGTGCGGCGACCAAGGTTGCTCACCGCGTCAAGCGCGACGATCGTGATATATACAAGAATCCATGGGTTGATCGAATGACGGCGAGGCAAGGACTATGAGCGGAAATGAATTCGAACTTCGGCCGACCGGGGGCGGCGTCGGCGCCTTTGTCGACGGTGTCGATCTCTCGGAAAAACCGTCGAAAAGTCGGACGGCCGCGCTGCGAAAGGCGGTCGGTGAGTACGGTGTCCTCTTTTTTCGCGAGCAGGACCTCTCGCCGGAGAGACATATCGCCCTCGCCGAGAGGTTCGGCGCGATCAACGTCAATCGGTTCTTCGCCGCGGTCGACGGCTATCCCGCGATCGCCCAGGTAAGCAAGGAGCCGGACCAAAAGGCAAACATCGGCGGCGGCTGGCATACCGATCATACCTATGACGAGGCCCCGGCGATGGGTTCGATCCTGGTCGCGCGGGAAACCCCGCCCCAGGGCGGCGACACGCTGTTCGCCAGCATGTACAGCGCCTACGACGCGCTTTCGGAGGGACTGAAACAGAGCCTGGAGGGATTGAATGCCCTTCATTCGAGCCGGCACGCCTTCGGCCCCAACGCGACCTACAAGCAGGAACGGCGGGACGTCGTCGGGCGGCTTGGCAATGAGGAAGCGGCGACCCAGGATTCGATCCATCCGGTCGTCATCCGTCACCCGATCAGCGGGCACAAGGCTCTCTTCGTCAATCCCGCCTTTACCACCGGGATCGAAGGCTGGAGCACGCAGGAGAGCGCACCCTTCCTCGAGATGCTCTACGCCCAGGCGCGGCGGCCCGAACACGCCTACCGATTTCAATGGGCGCCGGGCTCGGTCGCCTTTTGGGACAACCGGGCGACTTGGCATTATGCGCTGAACGACTATCACGGCGACCGGCGCCTGATGCACCGGATCACCATCGAAGGCGACCGCCTCGCCGACTAGAGCCCTAGTTCAAGACGGCATCCCGCCGCCGCAGCAGGCGGCCCGGCAAAGCGTCCGTGTGTTCGCCCCGATCGATCACCACTTCGCCGTTGACGATCACTGTCTCGATCCCAGCCGGGTATTGGTGGGGATCGTCGTAGGTCGACCGGTCGAGGATCGCCTCGGCGTCGAACAGCACCACATCGGCCGCGGATCCCTCCCGAAGCGTCCCGCGATCGGCCATGCCGAGCGCCGCCGCGGCCCCGCCGGTCATCTTGTGGATCGCCTGGGGGAGCGACAGCAGGCCGAGATCACGGGCATACCGGCCAATCAACCGCGGAAAGGTGCCGTAGAGCCGAGGATGGGGCTTCCCCTGGCCGGTTACGCCGTATGGGGCCACGCATGGCCCGTCCGATCCAACCAGCGCCATGGGGTCGGACGTGATCCGACGGACATCCGCTTCCGACATGCAGCGCACCAAAATGCGCGTGGCCCCCTTGTCCGCGATGATGATGTCGAAGATGGTGTCGAGCGGGTCACAGTTCCGTTGTTCGGCGATCTGCTCGATCGTCTCCCCGGGCTCGGCCACGCCGTTCGGCGAAATCGCGATCCGGATATCGGCCCAGGATTCGATGCGGCCGAAGTTATTGAACCCGACCTCGGCGATCTTCTGGCGCACGCGCGAACGCGAATAGGGATCGGCGAGCCGCTCCAGCATCGCCTCCATGCCGCCCTCCTGCAGCCAGGTCGGCAACAGGAAGCGCAGCGGGTTGGTGCCCCAATCATAGGGGTATTGATCGCAGTGGACGTCGACGCCTCGGCCGCGCGCCGCCTCGACCGTCCCCAACAGTTTGTCCGCCTCGCCCCAATTGTCGGTGCCGGAGAGTTTCATATGGGCGAGTTGAACGTGAATCCCGCATTGTTCGCCGACATCGATCGCTTCCGCTACCGCCTCGTGCACGCCATGGGATTCATCGCGTACATGGGAGGAATATCGCGCCCCATGGGTTTTCAAGACGCTGCCAAGGGCGTGCAATTCCTCGGCTTCGCTATAGCAGCCCGGTGCGGTGAAAAGACCGGACGAGAGCCCGAGCGCCCCCGCCTGGAGGCCCTCCTCCAACATCTCCTGCATATGGCGAAGTTCGCTCTCCGCCGGTGAGCGGTCTTCCATACCCATCGCCATCAAGCGCAAGGTGTTATGGCCGACCTGCATCACCGTGTTCACCGCGATCGCCGGCCAGGCATCCATGTAGCTCGCGAAATCGGTCTCCTCGAAGGGGAGCCAAGGGGCGCTTCCGGAAAGATAATCCCGTAGCGCCTCGACCCTGCCCGGCAGGGCCGGCGCCACCGAGAAGCCGCAATTCCCGACCACCTCGGTCGTCACCCCCTGGCGGATCTTGGCTTCGGCCTTCGGGTTGAGCGGCAGCGTGAAGTCGGAATGGGTGTGGATGTCGATGAAGCCGGGTGCCACGACGAAACCATCCGCGTCGATCACGCGGTCGGCACTTTCCGTCCGGTTCTCCTCGATTGCCGCGATGCGGCCGTCCCGGATCGCAACATCCGCCCGACGCGCGGGACCACCCGTGCCGTCGACGATCTCGCCGCCTCGAAGAAGGATGTCGTCCATCGGATCGCCCGGTTAACGCGCCGTCATGCCGCCATCGATCACCAGTTCGGAACCGGTCACCCAGGCCGCATCGTCGGAGGCCAGATAAAGGCAGCCCTTGGCGATATCGTTCGGCGTGCCGAAGCGGCCGAGCGGGGTCTGGTCGAGGCGCGGCTTCGAAAGCTCGGCGTCGTTATGGACGATCTCCGTCATCGGCGAGGTCACGAACCCCGGATGGACCGAGTTCACCCGAATACCTTCGGAGGCGTATTGCATCGCCGCCGATTTGGTAAAGAGGCGCACCGACCCCTTGGAGGCGTGATAGGCCGCGTTATGAGGCGAGCCGACGAGACCGTAAATGGAGGAGATATTTATGATCGAGCCGCCGCCGGCCTTCCGCATCTCGGGGATTGCGTGCTTGGTGCCGAGGAAGATACCGGTCGAATTGACGTTCATCACGGCGTTCCAGTTCTCAAGCTCTGCTTCCTCGACCTTCGGCGTGGCCGTGGTGGGGCCGAGACGGCCCGAGATACCGGCCGCATTGACCAGCACGTCGAGCCGGCCGAATCGCTCGATCGTCTCCTTCACCACCGCCACCCATTCGAATTCTTGCGTCGTATCGAGATGAAGATAAGCGGCGCGATCGCCGATATCGTCGGCGGTCTGGCGGCCGAGATTATCGTTCACGTCGGCAATCATGACTTGGCCGCCTTCGGCGATGAAAACGCGCGAGGTCTCCGCCCCGATGCCGGAGGCGCCGCCGGTTACCAGCGCTACCTTGCCTTCCATCCGGTTGCCGTCTGCCATTTTCCATCTCCTCCCTTGCGGCTCAATCGCCGAAGAACACGCCGTCCTTGAAGATCACCGGTTGAGTCCGGTTCTCCTTGGTGTCGCCGACCAGCGGCTTGCCGTCCACGCCCAGGCGGTCGTCCTTCGCCTGCCCCTGGAAGTTCGGCGTGCCGACGCGGAGCATGACCAGACACTCGTCCTCGCTGGTCGCGTTGAAGCGGTAGAACTTGCCCTTCGGCATCATGAAGCCTTGATTGGCCTCAAGGTCCAGGGTCTCCCCGTCCGGCCCGTAGAACCGGGCGCTTCCCTGCAGGAGCACGAAGACGTGGTCCTCGTCGATATGGGTGTGGAGTTCGTTCTCGCCGCCGGACGCATAGACCTTGAGACGGACCGAAAGATCTTCGGTCGCCGCCAGAACCGTGTCGGTCCGGCCCTGATCCAGCATCTGAGCCTTCATGCTGAAGGGAACCGGATTGTTGGTCTCCGTCGCCGCGATCTGGTCGTCGGCGATCGCCTTTGCGGACAATGAGGGTTTATTCATCGTGACAACGTCGTTCATCTAATTTTCTCCAGTTGGCGCGGCCGCGGCCGCGCGATTCCTATTCCGTCACATGCTCACGCGGCGGCGAGCGGTCCTCTCAGAAGCTGGCCCGGATAGGCGCCGGTATGCTCGTTATCCTTCAGCACCACCTGGCCGTTGACCACGGTCGCCTTCATGCCGTCGGCGTATTGCTTCAAGCGCTTGGCGCCGGCCGGAAGGTCGGTGACCACCTCGGGCATCCGCGGCATGATCCCGTCCGGCTCGAAGACGACGATATCGGCCGCCATCCCTTCCCTGAGCAGGCCGCGATCGTGGAAGCCCCAGTTCGTCGCCGTGTCGTAAGTGATGAGACGGACAGCCTCTTCCAGCGTGAAAGCCTGCTCCTCCCGCACCCAATGGCTGAGGAGGTGGGTCTGGAGCGAGCTGTCCATGATCTGCGAGACATGCGCACCCGTATCCGAGAATGTCACCACCGAGCGCGGATGCTTCATCAGCGCCAATGCGTCGTCCTGATCCTCGTTGGCGAGCGGCTGGCGGAAGAACGCCTTCAGATCGTTCTCGAGCGCGATGTCGATCATCGCCTCGGCCGGCACGACGCCGCGTTCCTTGGCGATGTCGGCGAGGTTCGGATGCGGCCGCGCGATCTGGCTCATGTAGTAGAAAATGTCCCATTCCGGAGGCCGGGGTTCGGCGCCCACCACGGGCGGGCCGTCATAGGGCCGGCTCGCGACCTCGACCAGTTTCCGCTTGATCTCCGGGTCCTGCAGCTTGGCCTTCTGTTCCGCGAGCGGCAATGCGCGAATGTCGCGCCAGACATCCCAGGTATCGAACGGGGTCGTCGTCTCGAAGGACAGGATCGAATTGATCTCGCGGCTGTGGACTTGGGCGAAAACATTGCCGCCGTCGCGGTTCGCCTGCTCGATGATATCGAAGAAGGCGCGCCAGTGCCCCGGATACTTCCGGCGCGACAGACTGCCGAAAGTGATCGGGCGGCCGGTGTCACGCGAAAGATCCGCCAGCGATTGATAAAAGCCCTTCATGTAATCGAGCTCGCCCCGCTCCATCGAGAGCTGGAAGATACCCGCGTTCAACTCGCCCATGCCGCCGACGATCGCCTGGACCTCCTCGAAGGGCGCGGCGCGGCTGGCGACGGGCCGATCGTCGGAGGTCTGATGGCTGGGGCTCCGCGAGGTCGAGAAGCCGAGCGCCCCCGCCTTCACTGCCTCCTGTACCGTCTTCACCATGGTCTCGAGTTCGTCGTCGCTTGCCGCCTGATCGAAGGCGCGCTCGCCCATGGTATGGGTGCGAAGAGCGGAATGACCGATATAGCCAGCGTAATTCAGCCCCTTCGGCAAGGTATCCAGCACGTCGAGATATTCGGGAAAGGTCTCCCACCGCCAATCGATGCCGGCGAGCATGGCTTCGCGTGCGATGTCCTCGGCCCGCTCCAAATTTCGGAAGACGAAATCGATCTCGGATTCGCGGCAGGGTGCCAGCGTAAAGCCGCAATTTCCCATCACCGCCGTGGTGACGCCGTGATAGCAGGAACAAGTGCCCAAATGATCCCAGAAGATCTGCGCATCCATATGGGTGTGGCCGTCGACGAAGCCCGGGGTCACGACGTGACCCTCGGCGTCGATCGTCTCTTCGGCGGTCTCGCGGTTGATTCGTCCGATCTTGGCGATGCGGCCGTCCTTGACCCCGACGTCGCCGCGATAGCGCGCCCCGCCGGACCCGTCGATAACCATACCGTTCTTGATAACGACGTCGTAACTCATGTCCTGTCCCTTCCCCTAAAAGCGCCGGTGGCGCGTCGCCTATTCTAGATCAGGCTTGATCAACTTGACGATACTGCTGGTGTCGAGATCGCCAAAGCCGTTGTTGACGTGAAGTGCAAATGCGGCCGTCGCTGCGGCACCAAGCGGTGTGGCGGTGCCCACCATCTGGGCCGCGGCCTGCGAAAGCCGCAGGTCCTTCAGCATCAGTTTCGCCATGAAGCCCGGCTTGAAATCGTTGCTCGCCGCCGAATCCGGCACCGCGCCCGGCAACGGACAGGCCTTGTTGAGAATCCACGAACTGCCCGTCGATGTCGACAACACGTCATAAAGCGTCTGCCGGTCGACCCCAAGGCTCTCGCCCATCACGAAGGCTTCCGAGACCGCGAGAAAGTTCACTCCGGCGACCATGTTGTTGCAGATCTTGGTTACCTGCCCGAGCCCCGGCCCGCCGCAATGGACGATATTCCCGCCCATGACCTCCAAGACCTTGCGAGCCTTGTCGAAGGCCGACTTCTCACCGCCGCACATGAAGGTGAGCGTCCCCGCATCGGCGCCGACGACGCCGCCGGAGACCGGGGCGTCGATCATTTCGAATCCGGCCTCGGTGGCCGCCGCGTGAACGGCGCGCGCACTTTCGACATCGATAGTCGAGGAGTCGATCAAGACCGTTCCCGGATCGGCGGCGGCAAGAACGCCGCTTTCGAGAAACACGTCCCGCACATTGCCGCCGACCGGCAGCATCGTGACCACGAACTCGACGCCGCTTGCCGCCTCCTGGACCGAAGCGGCGGCTTCGGCACCCGACTGAACGACGAAGTTCACCGCCTCCTCGGAGAGATCGAAGACCTTCAGGCCGTGTCCCGCCTTGATCAGGTTGCGGGCCATCGGCCCACCCATATTGCCGACGCCGATGAATCCGATTTTCGCCATGTCTCTCTCCGATATACCTAGTCGTTCCGCACGCGGTTCGGACAAGGCCGGATCACGTCGGCTTCGGGGTCGAACTCGTTGCGGTTGGTAATCGCCAGGCTCTTGCCGTAGACGTGAAGCGAGAGGCTGGGCGTCGCACCGTCATTGTGAATGCTGTGGATATCGTCCGGCAGAAGCGCGCAAGCGTCGCCGTCGCGGATGATGACCTCGTGGTAGGCCTCGATCTTGGCCTGGCCCGCGGTCTCGCCGTCGTCTTTTCGCAACCAATTCACGTTCCGCTCCTCGCCGTCGATGCCGACAACGACGCCCCAGGTCTTGTGATCGTGCGGCAGCACGGCGCGGCCCGGCATCCAGCAAACGGTCTCGACCAGCAGTTCTTCCGGCTCCTCATGAAGGACCGAAATGCCCATGCCTTGGGCTTCGTCACAGCGATAATGGTCGTCGGTCACCCAACTCTTGTTCGCCACCAACCGTTGCGCCAGGGGCTGCACCCTTTGCAGAACTTCGCGGTCGTCCCCATGCTCCGCCTTTACTGCCTTGACGTCGCGTACGAATTCATCGATCGAATAACCGGTCACGCCTATTCCTCCTCCAATATCCGCCTTGGTGCATCAATATATCGCGCGGCGGCGCCCCGCCCACGCCGCTTGGCCGGGCGCGACAATCCTCTATCTGAATTTCCGTAAGGCAGTCGCGATCACCGCCCTCGGAACAGGAGCTTTCATGACCGACACACCCGAATCGACCGGCCCGCTCCAGGGCATTCGCGTGATCGATCTCACCCAAGCCGTGCTCGGTCCGGTCGCAACGCAGATCCTCGGCGACATGGGCGCCGACGTGATCAAGATCGAGACCCCGGCGGGTGACCCGATGCGCTTGATCGGCCCGACGCGCGGCGACCGCATGGCATTGGTCCACACCTCTTTCAATCGCAACAAGCGAAGCATCATCCTCGACCTGAAGCGTCCGGCCGCCAAGGAGGCGCTCATGCGCCTCGTTGAGACGGCGGATGTCTTCGTGCACAACATGCGCCTCGCCGCCGCCGAACGCCTCGGGATCACCTATGAAGATATCCGCGCACGGAAGCCGGATATCGTCTATGGCGCCGGCGTCGGCTACGCCAAGGACGGCCCCAATCGCGACCGCCCCGCCTATGACGACGTCATCCAGGGCGAAAGCGGTCTCGCCGGTCTCATCGAGCGCGCCAACGGAGAGTCGAGATACGTGCCGATGCCGATCGCCGACAAGATCGTCGGCACCACTTTGGCCAGTTCCATCGCCATGGCGCTCGTTCACAAGGAACGAACGGGCAAGGGCCAGGAAGTCATCGTGCCGATGCTGGAGACGATGGTCGCCTTCAACCTGTTGATCCACATGTGGAACGGGATTCACGACGAGGCGGAGAAGGGCATCGGCTATCCCCGCATGTTCATGCCGGACCGCCGGCCATACCAAACCAAGGACGGACATATCTGCCTGATCGCCGTCACCGACGACCAGTGGGGGCGGCTGTTGAAGGCGTTGGAGCGTCCGGAATTGATAAAGGAACCGCGTTTCGCCAAGCTCGCGGATCGGGCGGAGAACCTTTCCGACCTGCTCACCATCGTCGCCGAGGAATTGCTGAAGCGGACAACCGCCGAATGGCGCGAGCTGTTCGATGCCGTCGATGTCCCCAACGGCGCCGCCAATTCGCTGGAAGACCTCCTGGCGGACCCCTATTTGGCGGAGATGGATTTTTTCCAACGCTACGAACATCCAAGCGCCGGTCCCATGGTTACGACGGCCATTCCCGTCGCCTATTCCGAAACGCCGGGCAGTTTCCGTTATGCACCGCCGCGTCTCGGCGAGCATACCGATGCCGTCCTGTCGGAGGTCGGCTTTACGGCGGCCGAGATCGAAGAGATCGCCGGCGATTGACCCGCCGGTTCACGTTCGAGGGAGACCGCATATGCCGACACGTAAAATTCAAGGTTGGGGCTACGAGGAGGAGAGTCTGACGGCGGAGGAAAACCGCGAGAACGAGGCCTTCTGGGGTCCCTTTCTCGGCGTCGACGGCTTCGACGCCACACCCTTCGTCACACTGGACGAGATCGAGCTCCGCACCTCCCGTGTGACGCCGCCGGCGAGCCTCGCCGCGATTTGCAGCGACGATAAGCGCGAGCGCGTCACCCACACCTATGGCTGCTCGTTCCACGACAATGCGCGCGCCTTCGCCCGTGATTTCACCAACCCGCCGGATTGGGTGGTGCTGCCGCGGGACGAAGCCGACGTCGCCGCCCTTCTCGACTGGTGCGCCTCGGCCGGGATCGCCGCGGTTCCCTTCGGCGGCGGGACAAGCGTGGTTGACGGCGTCGAAATGCCGGCGGGAGCGGACAACGGCGCCATCTCGATCGACCTTCGCCATCTTGACCAGGTGCTGGAAGTGGACGAGACCTCGCGGGCGGCGCGGATCCAGGGTGGGGTGTTGGGTCCGCATCTCGAATCCCAACTCAAGCCGCACGGCCTCAGTCTTCGCCACTACATGCAGTCATTTCCGATGTCGAGTTTCGGCGGCTGAATCGCGACCCGCTCGGCGGGCCATTTCGCCACCGTCTACACCCATATCGACGACATGATCGAAAGCATCCGCATGGTGACGCCATCGGGGGCGACCGAAAGCTTTCGCCTTCCGGGTTCCGGCGCCGGGCCCAGCCCGGATCGGATGCTGCTCGGCTCCGAAGGCACGCTCGGCATCATCACCGAGGCCTGGACGCGACTTCATGCACGTCCGACCCACCGGGCCGCCGCCTCGGTCCGCTTCGACGATTTCTACCGCGCTGCCGAAGCCGTGCGGCGGTCACCCAATCCGGACTATTCCCGGCCAATTGCCGGCTGATCGACGGGAACGAGACCAAGATGTCGGGCGCCAGCGAGGCCGGCGAAAGCCTAATGGTGCTGTCGTTCGAATCGGCTGATCATCCGGTCGACCACTGGCTCGACCGGGCGCTCGAGATCGCCGCCGATCTCGGCGGGCGAGCCGAGCGGGAGGGCGACGAGGCAGCGAGGCGCGGCGGCGATGCCGGGCGCTGGCGCAGCTATTTCATCCGGGCCCCCTATTACCGCGAGTTCTTCACCGGCCGCGCCATTCTGAACGAGACCTTCGAGACCTCGATCACCTGGGACCGCTTTCCCGATTTCCACGAAAAGGTCACGGCCGAGACCAAGCGCGTCATTCAAGAAGTGACCGGCATGGCGGGCTTCGTCTCGTGCCGGTTTACTCATGTTTATCCGGACGGTCCCGCTCCCTATTTCACTTGGCGGACATTGGGGTCGAAGGAGAAACTGATCGAGCAGTACGACGCCATCAAGGGGGCGACGGCGGAGATCGTCTGGAAGCTCGGCGGCACCGTGACCCATCACCACGCGGTCGGCCGTCTGCACCGCCCCTGGTACGACAAACAGCGCCCAGACCTTTTCGCCACCGCCTACAAGGCGGCGAAAGACGCCGTCGACCCGAACGGCATCATGAACCCCGGCGTATTGTTCGATTGACTTTGGAGCCGGCATGACCATCGAACGCATCGACATCAACCAGCCGCCAGGCGGCCCGCTCAAGAGCGGGTGTGTCGCTCATGGCGATTGGGTCTTTCTCGGCGGTGTTACGGCGCGCGACCTCGCGGGCGACGCCGCGGCCCAAACAGCAGAGGTCTTGGCGATCATCGAGGGCTATCTCGGGGCCGCGGGGACAGACAAATCGAAAGTTTTGACGGCTCAAATATGGGTCCGGGACATGGCCGATTTCCAGGCGATGACGGCGGTCTGGAACGATTGGGTGGATGCCGAGGCGCCGCCGGCCCGCGCCTGCGTCAGCGCCGAACTCTATCATCCGGACGCCCTCGTCGAGATCATGGTGACGGCGACCCGATGACGATCGACCGCTATGCCGTCATCAACGCGCCGGGACGGCCGGTGATGAGCCTCGGTATCGCCACGGGTGATTGGTTCACCTTCTGCACCACCGCGACCAACCGCCCGGCCGATATCAAAGACCAGACCCGCCAGGTGCTCACCGCCTTCGATCGCTACCTGGCCGAGGCGGGAACGGACAAATCAAAGCTGCTGACGGCCCAGGTCTGGCTCCGCCACATGGCGGATTACGAAGCGATGAACGAGGTCTGGAACGCCTGGGTCGATCCCGAAAATCCACCGACCCGCGCCTGCGCCCGCGCCGACATGGCGCGCCCGGACACCTTGGTGGAAATTCGCATTACGGCGGCGCGCTAATCCGTCCAGCTCAAATCCGGGTGCCGCGAACGCCAATCCGTCGCCTGCTCGTAAGCCTGCCCGGCACGCAACACCAGTGCCTCGTCAAACGGCTTGGCGTTGAGCAGAAGGCCGATCGGCAAGCCCTTCTCGGTGAACCCGCAAGGGAGCGAGAGGCCACACAGGTCGAGCTTGTTGCCGATGCTGGTATTGGCGAGATATTTCTGCGCGTAGGCGAGATAGCTCTCCAGCGTTTCGTCCACCACCTCGACCGGCAGCGCGGGAATGGGGGTCGTTGGGGTCAACAGAACATCGACGTCGCGGAGCGTTTCCTTCTGGGACTCGCGAAGGGCCGCCAGTTCCTGCAGCGCCTTCGCATAATCGACGCCGGTCAGCGCCAAATCGGCGACCAACCGCGGCCCGACCACCGGGTCCATCTGGTCCGCCATGGTCTTGATGCGCTCTTCGTGGATGACGCAGGCCTCGACGCCAATCACCGTCATGCCCGTTGATCTGGCCGTTGTCGCCTCCGGAAAGGGGACGTTCTCGACCTGTGCCCCCAGATCACGGAAAATGTCCGCCGCCGCTTGCATGGCCGCTTCGACCTCGGGATCGAGATCGTCATAGAACGCGTCTTGCGGAATCCCGACGCGGAGGCCCTTGGCGCCGGCATGAAGGCTCGCCATGACGTCTTCCGGCCGGATGCCGATGGTGCTGGGATCGGCGGCATCCTCGCCTTGCAGAAGCTGGTAGACGATCGCCGCGTCCTCGGTCGAGCGCACCAGCGGCCCCACCGAATCCAAGGTCCAGCTCAACGGGAAAACGCCGTGCCGGCTGATCCGGCCGACCGTCGTCTTCAACCCAACGACACCGCACAACCCGGCGGGCGCCCGCACCGAGCCGCCGGTGTCGGAGCCAAGACCCATCGGCGCCATGCCGGCGGCGACCGCCACCGCGGTCCCGGCACTGGAACCGCCGGGCACGTGATGGGTCTGGTGCCAGGGATTGTGTGGCGTCCCCTGAATATGGTTGATGCCGACGATGCCGCGCGCGAATTCGACCGTGATGGTCTTGCCAAGCGCGATCATGCCCGCCTCCGCGAGCCGCTGCGTCACCCGGCTGTCCGCATCCGCGATATTATCGGCCATGGTCGCCGAGCCGGCGGTGGTCGGCAGTCCCGCCACGTCGTAAAGATCCTTCACGGCATAGGGAATGCCATGCAAGGGGCCCAGATAAGTTCCCGCCGCAATCTGCGCCTCGGCCGCCTTGGCGACATCGAGTGCGCGCTCCACCGTCAGCAGGTTGAAGGCATGAAGCGGGCCATTGAGGCGTTCGAGCCGCGCGACCAGATGCTCGGTCAGGGCGACGGGCGAAAGGGCGCCCGACTTGATGTCACCCGCGAGTTCGGTGATGGTTCGATAATGGAGCGGTGTCTCGGTCATGTCTCCTGTCCTTCCCTGTCAGAGCCAGCTCTTGCTTTCGCCCTCGTATTCGGGTCCGGCGTTACCGCTCACCGTGGTCCGCCACATGCGCCGCTGGTGGTTGTCCGCATCGAACCAGGTCGCCGCATGGATGGAGGTCCGATTGTCGTAAATCACCAGATCCCCGGCCGCCCATTCGTGAGCGTAGGTGAATTCGGGGCGCGTGTAATGCGTCATCAATTCATAGAGCAGCTTGGCGCCCTCGCCGTCCGGCCCCGGCTCTAGCCCGACGAAGGGACCCTCGACCCAATCCATCTGCCCCCCTTCGCAGAGGAACAGCGCCCGCTTTCCGGTCACCGGATGAACCCGCACCACGGGCTGTTGCTGGTTCTGTTCATGATCTTCGAGCGGCCGCGCGGTCTCGCCGGCGCGGACGGCGGCTTCGGAGCGGCCAGTGCCCGGTTTGACGTGAATGCCCATCAACCCGTCGACGCGAGCCTTCATCGCGGGCGACAAGGCCTCGTAAGCGGCAATACCATCGGCGTAAAGTGTCTGCGCCTGATGCCTGGGCGCCGGGATCATGGCGTAGAACAGCGAGACATCGGGCGGCGGGCGGCGATAGCTCTGGTCGGTATGCCAGCCGCGGCGATGAGAAAACTGGATCGGCAGCCCGCCGTCCGCGGTCAGCGCAGGTTCCGGGCGCGGCGGCGGAAACCGGTCGGCGGGCGGGATGTTAGAGACCATGAAGATCTCGGGCTCGGTCTCGTGAATGTTCTGCGGCGCCATGTGCGTTTCGTGATAATTCTCGACCTCGCTGCCGAACAATCGGCTGAGCCGGACCAGGAGTTCGGGCGCCTCGGTGATCTCCGACATGCCGTGTATCACCATCAACCCCTGGGCAGTGTCGAGCGCCTTGGGCAATGCGTCGGGCACCGCTTCCGCCGCGGCGACCACCGCTCTCGCGCCGACCGCACCCGGAAAGGAGACGACCGCGCCAAAATTGGCGCCCGGCAACGGCGCCGTGGTGAGTTCCCTATCCGTTGACACGCTATCCCCCTCCTCAGGCCATCAGGCGGCCGCCGTTCACATCCATGATCGAGCCGGTGATATAGCTCGCATCTTCCGAGGCGAGGAAGAGGATGGCAGCAGCGATCTCCTCCGGCGCCGCGGCCCGGCGAAGCGGGATTTCGTCGAGCCGCCGCGCGAGATCCTCGGGCGCCAGCGCATCGTAGCGCGCCTTCACCCGATCCGTATAAACGACCCCCGGCGCCACGGCGTTGACCGTGATCCCGTTCGGCCCCTCCTCGTAGGCGAGCTTGCGGGTGAAGCCCATGATTGCCGCTTTCGTGGTCGAATAATGCAAGTTCGAGATCGAGCTAACGCCGCGCCCCGCAAGCGAGGACAGGTTGACGATCCGCCCCGCGCCCCGCGCACGCATGCCCGGCAAGACGGCGCGGGTCACGAGGAAAGCGCTGGTCACGTTGACCGCCATGAAGCTTTCCCACTCCTCCAAGCTGGTTTCCTCGATCGGCCGGGGATTGGCGCCGAAGCCGACGTCATTGACCAAGATATCTGCGGGACCGAACTCGTTCTCCGCGCGGGCCGCGGCAGCCGCGACGTCATCCTCGTTGGTAACATCGGCGGAGATATAAAGCAGCCGATTGTCCCCTTCGCCCACCTCGGCGCGAAGCGATGCGGCGAATTCGCTGTCCTCGCCCTCCTTGTCGAGCACCGCGAGACGCCCGCCCTCGGCGAGAAACCGCACCGAACTGGCCCGGCCGATCCCTTTCGCCCCACCGGTGATGATGCCCGTCTTGCCCTCGAATCGCCGCTCCATCCCGTACCTTTCTTCTTCTTTCAACTGACCGCAAACCCTATAGGCCAATTAGCCCGCGCCATCGGCCCCGCCACCACCACGCTTCGACAGACGGTTTCCCGCCTGTTAGGATGCGAACGAGTTATATCCAAAGAGGCCACGTCATGTCGCATCCGAAGGTCGAAGGCTCCTTCGTCGCCCTGATCACCCCGTTCAACAAGGACGGTTCGATCGATTTCGAAGGATTCCGCAGTTTGCTGAGTTTCCATGAGGAGAACGGCACCAGCGCCGTCCTGATCATGGGCTCGACGGGAGAGGTCTCGATGCTGAGCGCGGAGGAACGCCGCGCCATCGTCGAAGGGACGGTGAAGCACAAATCCGACCGGATGAAGTTCTATTATGGCTGTACGGGCCCGCATACGGAATCGACCATCGACTACGTGCAACACGCGGCGGCCGCGGGCGCGGATGGTGCCATCATCGCCGCACCCGCCTATATCTGCGCCTCGAACGAGGACATCGTTCGATATTGCCTCGACGTCGCCGATGCGAGCCCGATGCCGCTTGGCTTCTACAACAACCCGCCTCGGGTCGGCACCGACCTAGGGACCGAGGATATTCTCCGTATCGCCGAGCATCCGAATTTCACGGTGCTGAAGGAATCGACGACCCGCGTCGCCCAGATCGCCCAGTTGTGCCGGGCCAAGCCCGACATGTCGCTGATGTGCTGTTGCGCGCCGGGTCTGGGGTTGGTAGTGCCGCTGATGGCGCTTGGCGGGCACGGTACGGCGAACATGACCGGCAACATCATCCCGCAAGAGATGGCGGTGATCTCCAAGCCCTGGGCCGATGACGGCGACGCCTTCGCCTGCCGCGAAGCCTGGCTCCGCAACCTGCCGATGCTGCATTTCGCCTATTCCGCCATCAACCCGGTGGCGACGAAATCGCTGATGCGGGCGCTTGGGATGCCGGCCGGCCCCCTGCGGAAGCCGCTCACCGGTCTCGATCCGGCGGCGCTGCAGAAGGGTCTCGACATCGCCCGCGATCTCGAACTGGACAAGACTTACGGCTATACGATCAAGCCGGCCCTGCTCGCCGCGGAATAGCTGAAATCCGCGGCTAGGCGGTCTCGGGGTTCGGGGCCGCCAGCAAGCCCTTCGATTCCATCAGCGGATAGATCCCGCCCGCATTCATCACATCGAACAGCATGTCGGGGAAGCGCTTGCCTTGCAGGACCTGACCCGTCCGCGCGTTTCGAACCGTGAACTGGCCGAATTCGACGATCGCCACGTCGCCCTCCTCGAAGGCCTCCGAGATACCGGGGCATTCGATCGCATGGAGACCGTAATTGACGCAGTTCCGGAAGAAGAGCCCGTTGATCGATTCCGCAACCACGCAGCTAACACCGCACACCTTCAAGGACCGCGCCGCGGGCCGGCCCGACCCGGTTCCAAAATTATGCCCGCCGATAATGATATCGCCCTCGGCGACCTCGTCGACCCAGCCCGGCCGATTGGCGCGAAAAGCGTATTTCGGTTGTTCGTCGAAAGGCATCAGCATGACCGGACCTGGCAGGATCAAGTCGGTGTTGATGTGATCGCCGAACTTCCAGGTTTTTCCTTCCATTTGCATGGCCGTGCCTCCCTACATCAATTCCCGGGGATCGGTCAGGCGTCCCCGGATCGCGGTTGCGGCCACCGTTGCCGGCGAAGCGAGAAAGATCGCCGCCTCCAGGCTGCCCATCCGGCCCTTGAAGTTTCGCGTGCTGGCGGTGACGCATTTCTCGCCCGGCGCCAGAATACCGTTGCTGTAGCCGCAACACGCCCCGCAGGTCGAATTGGTGACCACGGCGCCCGCCTCCATCAAGGTTTGAACGTAGCCGAGGCGCATCGCGTCCAGGAAGATCGCCTGCGAGCCCGGCGTGACGATGAAGCGCGTATCGGCCGCGACCTTCCGGCCCTCGACGATGCGCGCCGCCATCTCCAGATCGTCGAGCGTGCCGTTGGCGCAGGACCCGATAAAGGCCTGGTCGATATGGTCGTCCTCGGCCTCGGCCACCGGCCGGGCATTCTCGACGATGGTGTCGGGATAGGCGACCAGGGGCTCGATCGAGTTGAGATCGATCCCGCGCCGGTCGGCATAGACCGCATCCTCGTCGGCGAACTGGGCCTCGAACTCGGCCGCCGGATTGCGCTCCCGGACGAATTCCCGGCAAAGCTCGTCGGCTTCGAAGACGGCGAACTCGGCGCTGATCTCGGCGCACATCGTCGCCAGTGTGCGGCGGGCATTGATGCTCATCTTGGAGGCGCCCTCGCCAACGAATTCGAGGTTCCGCATGGCATGCTCGCCCCATTCATTCGCGATATGAAGAATAATGTCCTTCCCATTGAGATAAGACGACAATTCGCCCGTCATTTCATAGCGAATTGACTCCGCGACGGGAAACCAGGTCTGGCCGGTGGCGCAGATGTAGCTCATCTCCGGATGGCCCAGGCCGCGCGCCGCGCAATTGAAGGCGCCCGCACTGCAGGTATGGGAATCGACGCAGGCCAGCACCGTGCCCGGCAACGCGTAGCCGTGATCCGCGACCAGCTGATGGCAGATCCCCAGACCATGGTTGATGTCGTGGAACCGGGTGATGCCTTGCTTTTCCGCGAAGCGCCGCGCCGCCTTATGCATGCTGGCGCGAAGAGTGCTGTCGGCGGGCGCGATATGATCCAGCATGATGACGATCTTGTCGGGATCCCAGACCCGTTCCGGCTCGCGCATCCGGTTGTGCATGAAGTTCTGGTCGATCACCACCGCCGTCTCGACCGCAACCGTGACCACATCGCCGGGCGCCACCTTGTCCGACCCGGCGGCGCGGGCGAGAATCTTTTCCACCATCGTCATGCCCATCGCGGCATTCTCCTTCGTTTGTCATCCATATAGCCCGGCCGGATGGCAGGCCTATCTGGATGCAGGACTCCGAAATTGCCGGGAAAAGAGGACGCCATGAAACACACAACCAAGCTCCGCCAACTCATCGAGCGCGACGAAATTCTCGTCTGCCCCGGCACCTACGACCCGCTGATGGCGAAGCTCATCAGCCGCGTCGGATTCGAGGCGATCTATATGACCGGGGCCGGCATCTCCCATTCGACCCTGGCGATGCCGGATCTCGGCCTGACGACAATGACCGAGATGGTCCACCGGGCGACGCTGATCGCGGACGCGGCCGAATTGCCCCTCATATGCGATGCGGATACCGGATACGGCAACGCCATCAACGTCATGCGGACGGTCCGCGAATACGAACGCGCCGGCGTCGCCGGCATCCACATCGAGGATCAGGAGATGCCGAAGCGCTGCGGCCATTTCTTCGGCAAGTCCCTGGTCCCGACCGAGGAAATGGTCGGCAAGCTGAAAGCGGCCCTCGACGCCAGGCAGGACCCGGATTTCGTCATCATCGCCCGAACCGATGCCCGCACCGCCCTCGATTTCAACGAAGCGATGGACCGCGCCCATGCCTATGCGGAAGCGGGCGCTGACGTGATTTTCTTCGAATCGCCACGCTCGATCGAGGAACTGAAGGCGGTCCCGGCGGGCATCGACAAGCCGGTCCTCGCCAATATGGTGGAGACGGGGCTCACCCCCCTCCTCTCGGCGCCGGAATTGGAGGCGATCGGGTTCGACCTCGTCATCTTCGCGGGCAGCCTCGCGCGCTACCTCACGCGTCAGGCGGAAGGCTTCCTGGAGAACCTCAAGGAAAGCGGCACGACAGAGGCCTATATGGACCGCATGAACAGCTTCCAGAATCAAAATAATCTCCTGGAGCTGCCGAAATTCGAAGAGTTAGCGAAGAAGTACGGACTATAAGCGGGAGGCCGATCGCGAGGCCCGCGACAGGCCGATTGTGAAGAGAACACCTGCTACCGAACACGCCAGCATCGCCGCGAAGACCGGATCGTAGCTCCCCTCGGCGTCGAAGATCACCGCCCCCGCCCAGGCCCCCAATCCGCCGCAGACGTGATGGACCATGGTCACGAGCCCGCTCAGCGCGCCGAGACTCTTGGTGCCGAAGGCATTCCGCACGAAAACCACACAAAGGGGTGCCGTTGCCCAGAACGTTATGCCGTAGAGCACCGCGAAGAGAGCGATGGAAACCGTATCCTTGCTGAGCAGCACCAGAATGAAGATCACGATCCGCAGCGCGAAACAGGCCACCGTGGCGCCGACGGGCCCGAAGCGATCGCTTGAGGC
This sequence comes from uncultured Rhodospirillaceae bacterium, assembly GCA_964408805.1. Classification (GTDB taxonomy): domain Bacteria; phylum Pseudomonadota; class Alphaproteobacteria; order UBA8366; family UBA8366; genus CAYPAV01. The sequence goes on from CAYPAV010000012.1 coordinate 106,271, forward strand.
GCCGGCGGCAATGACGCCGAAGATGCCGGCAAACCCCAGGAAGGCCAGAAGATTGCCAGCAAACAGCGTATCCACGTCTTGGTCCATCGCGAAAGCCACGATATGGGTTCCGACGAAGAAGTCCTGGAAGCCGCAAATTCCATAGACGCCGAGCAAGAGCCAGAGGTGTCGTGTTCGAAAGGCCTCGGCAATCGAATTGCCCGTACCCGTCGCCGCCTCGGTACGCGCAGCGGCGGGCGGCGGCTCGGGTTTGACCGCCCGGAGAATGAACGGAACCAGCAACAGGGTGATGATCCCCAGCCAACCGAAGACCGAGCGCCAGCCAAGACCGATGAGCACCGTCGACAACACCGAGATGATGATGAGCTGACCCAGCCCCATGCCCGAGATCGCGACGGAATTGGCCAGGCCCAATCGCTCGGGGAATCGGCGGGCGACCATGACGCCCACCGGCGTGATCGAAGCAATGCCGTTGCCGATCGCGAAGACAATTCCGTAAAGGAGAAGCGCATGCCAAGGTTCGGAAACGAAGCTCATGAGCCCGATCCCGAGTGCCGCGACGAGAAGTCCCCCGCTCAATATGGCCCGCATCGAAAATCGGTCCGCGAGGTGCCCCGCGAAGAAAATGCAGCTAGCCGAAACGAAGAAGAATAGCGCCACCACGGCGCCCAGCGTGCCCCGCTCCCAGGCGAAGCTCTCCGCCATCGGTTTCAGAACGAGACCGATAGCATTCCGCGCTCCCCCGCCGACGAACAACACAATGAAGGCGATCGCCAACGTCGCCGCTCCGGCGAATTGGAAACGACGGAGATTCATTACTACTTCTTCCGGAAAAAAATGATTTTAGCCCCATCGGCCGACCGAAGACGTTCGGACACCCCCGCGTCGTCTTCACGCCAACTTGTCCGCGCTCGGCCTTTCCGAGCATTGGTAAAGAATGCTAGACCTCTGTAAATTATTTACAAACGAAATATCGAATTGGCGGGGGGAAGAATGACCAAATACAACACGCTGATCATGGGCGCGTCCTATGGGTCGCTGCTGGCAACGAAACTCTTGCTCGCCGGGCATTCGGTGCACCTTGTCTGCCTGCCCGACGAAGCCGATCTCTTCAACAAGGAGGGCGCGCGGGTTCGCATGCCGGTGAAGGGTCGGGACGATCTGGTCGAGATCGATTCTCGTGACTTGCCGGGCAAACTATCGGCCGGCGGGACGGATAGCGCCGATCCGGCCGATTACGATCTGGTCGCGCTGGCCATGCAGGAGCCGCAATATCGCTCGCCGGGGGTTCGGGAACTCTTGGATGCGGTGGGGCGTTCCGGCGTTCCCTGCATGTCGATCATGAACATGCCGCCCCTGCCCTATATGGCGCGGATTCCCGGCCTCGACGTCGGCACCCTGACTCATTGCTACACCGATCACACGGTCTGGAGCAGTTTCGACCCGGCCCTGATCACGCTTTGCAGCCCGGACCCACAAGCCTTTCGTCCGCCCGAGGAGCCGACGAATGTGTTGCAGGTTAGCCTGCCAACCAACTTCAAGGCCGCCCGCTTCGAGTCCGACGCGCACACGGCCATTCTCCGCCAGATGCAGGCGGATATCGAAGCCATCCGCTTCGATACGTCGGAAGGCGCGATCGAGCTTCCGGTCAAGCTGAAGGTGCATGATTCGGTCTTCGTCCCGCTCGCCAAATGGGCGATGCTGCTGACCGGCAATTATCGCTGCGTCCAGGATGACGACATGCGTTCCATTCGCGATGCGGTCCACAGCGACCTCGACCTCTCGCGCTCGGTCTATGAGTGGGTCAGCGAGGTCTGCCGCGAGATGGGCGCGGATCCGGCCGATCAGGTCCCGTTCGAGAAATACGCCAATGCGGCGAACGGCCTGGCGAAACCCTCCTCGGCGGCGCGCGCCCTTCTGGCCGGCGTGCCCAATATCGAGCGCGCGGATTGCCTGGTCCGCACCATCGCGCTGCAGAAGGGCATGCAGCTCGACATCGTCGACGAGACCGTCGGCAAGGTCGAAACCTGGCTGGAGGGCAACCGAAAGAAGGCGTCGTAATCAGCCGTCCGCCGCGCGGATCGCCCGCCACACCTTCTCGCTCGTCGCCGGCATGTCGAGGTGATCGACGCCAAGCGGGGCAAGCGCATCCAGGACCGCGTTGATGACGGTCTGTGGTGCCCCGATGCAGCCGGCCTGGCCCGAGCCCTTCACCCCGAGCGGATTGGCGGCGGTCGGCACCCCTTCCAAGGTCACCTCGAAACCGGGTAGGTGCGAGGCGCGCGGCAGCAGATAATCCATCATCGATCCGGCAAGGAGCTGTCCGGTCTCCGGATCATAGAGCGTGTGCTCGCCGAGCGCCTGGCCGATCCCTTGGGTGACACCGCCTTGGACCTGACCTTCCGTGAGCCGGGGATTAATCAGCGTCCCATAGTCGTCGACGATGACATAGCGGAGCAGCTCAACTGCCCCGGTGTCGGGATCGACCTCGACCTCGGCGACATGACAGCCGTTCGGAAATGTGAAGGGGGCGTCTTCGTTCATCGCGAAACTGTCGAGCCCGTTTTCGGCCATGTCCTCGTCGGCGGCGAGATCTTCGTTGCGGGCGGCGGCGGCGACGTCGATCAGGGTAACGGAACGTTCCGTCGCCGCGACCGCGAAGCGGCCTTCCGCGAATTCGAGATCGCCTTCATCGGCCTGCAGGAGTTGGGCCGCGACACCGCGCGCCTTGCCGAGCGCCATGTCGATCGCCTTCACCAGCGCCCCGCCGCCCATATGCATCGAGCGGGCCCCGCCATGTCCGAAGCCGAGCCGCGTCTCGCTGGTGTCGGCCTGAATGTAGCGGATTGTCTCGGGGGGGAGACCGAGCCGGTCGCTCGTGATTTGGGTGTAAGCGGTCTCGTGGCCCTGGCCGTTGGATTCGGTTCCGATGCGGAGCTCGACCGCGCCGTCCTCCGAGAAACTGATCTCGGCCCCTTCCTGAGGCGCGCCGCGCGAGGTCTCGAGAAAACACCCAACGCCCATGCCGCGGAGGCGTCCCTTCGCCTCGGACTCCTGGCGGCGCCCCTCGAAGCCGTCGCGGTCGGCATGGCGGATGGCATCCCCAATATTGTCCTTGAAGCGGCCGCAATCGAGATTGATGCCAAGCGCGGTCCGGTGCGGAAATCCGTCGATCGCGTTTTGTCGTCGCAATTCCACCGGATCGAAACCGCAGCGCCGGGCCGCGACCTCGATCAACCGTTCGATGATGAAATTCGCCTCCGGCTTGCCCGCTCCGCGATAGGCGTCGACGGGACCGGTATTGGTGAAGACGCCGCGGGATTCCATGAAGACATGAGGGATCCGATAGACCCCGCCCATCGCGGTCGAGGAGGCATTGGTCGAGGCATTCGGCCCGGCCGCCGACAGATAGGCTCCCATATTGGCGACCAGCTCGGCATGAAGGGCGAGGAAATTTCCGACGTCGTCCAAGGCCAGGCGGCCCTGTGTGCGGATATCGCGGCCATGGGTGGCGGCGGCAAGGTCTTCGCCGCGCTCTCCCACCCATTTGACCGGACGGCCATGTTTGCGTGCCGCCCAGAGCAACAGAACCCATTCCGGATAGAGAAAATTCTTGAGCCCGAAACCGCCGCCGACATCGGGCGCGACCACCCGAATGCGATCTTCCGGAATGTCGAAGACGGCGCTCGCCAATTGGCGGCGAATGGAGTGAAGGCCCTGGGCGGCGGCATTCAGCGTGAAAGTCTCCGTCGCCGCGTCATAGACGCCGATCCCCGCCCGCGTCTCCGTGGGTGCGGCACTGATCCGGTTGTTCACGATATCCAGCTCGATGATATGTGCCGCCTTCGCGAAGGCGGCTTCCATGCCGGCGCGGTCACCCTTCTCGGCCCGAAAGGCGACGTTTCCCGCCGCGGCCTCCCAGAGCAGGGGCGCCGACGCTTCTTGCGCCGCCAGGCTGTCGACGACGGCCGGCAGGGGCTCGAAGTCGATCTGGACCAGCTCCGCCGCCGCCAGCGCCGTCTCGCGGGTCTCGGCGACGACGAACGCAATCGGATCGCCGACATGGCGCACGCGGTCCCGGGCCAAGGCATAGCGAGGCGGAATGACCAGCGGCGAGGTGGCTTCGAACTGCGCGATACAGGGCAACGGTCCGACGCCGTCCGCGCCAAGGTCCCCCTCGAGATGAACACCGACGACCCCCGGCACGGCCCGCGCCGCCATCGTATCGATTCCGCGAATTTCCGCATGCGCGTGGTCGGAGCGGAGAACAATGGCATGCAACTGCCCCTCCATATCGATATCCGCCGCAAATATCGCGTCTCCGGTTAGAAACCGGCGATCTTCGAGGCGGGGGACGGATTGGCCGGGCGTGAAAGGGGACAAGGCAAAGCTCGCTTTTGAGGGATGGGATAGGTATCGGAATGTCGAGAAAGAATAGCCTATACATTCCCCACCATAAAACACGCGTGACGTGCCTCTGGATCGGGCTAAATCACGAAGAGGGGACATGAATTGGGGGAGGACGGCCGAATGGACGCACGGTTCGGCATCATCGAGATACCGCGCGGTATCGAGGCGGCGGTGGCCAATGCGCGACTGGCCGAGGATGTCGGTTTCGATTTCGTCGGCGTCGCGGATTCGCAATCCCTCTACCGCGAATTGTTCGTGACCCTGGGTGCCGTTGCAGCGGCGACCGAGCGGGTCATGATCGGCCCCTCGGTGACCAATCCCCTGACCCGGCATCCGGCCGTGATGTCGAGCGCGGCGGCGTCCGTCAACGAGATCGCCACCGGCCGGGCGATGCTGGGGATCGGCACCGGCGACAGTGCCATCTACAATCTCGGGGAGCGGCCGCGGGGATTAAAAGGGCTTCGTGAATACGTCCTGGCCCTTCGCGAATTGCTGCGCGGCCAACAGACCGAGTTCGACGGCCGCGAGATCCACAGCAAATGGACGGCGGAACTCGACCATGCGCCGGTCCCCGTCTACATCTCGGCCGAGGGCCCGAAGACACTGGAACTCGCGGGCGAGATCGCCGACGGCGTGATCTGCGGCATGGGGCTTTCGCCCGAAGTCGCTGCGCTGACGCTGGAGCATATCGAAACCGGCGCCAAGCGCGCCGGGCGGACACTGGCGGATCTCGATATTTGGGCGCTCGCCAGGGTCAATACCGGCACCGACAGAGCGGCGCTGGTGAACGAGATCCGGATGGAGCTAGCCTCGACCGCCCATCATGCCTTCCGTTTCACCCAGGAAGGCAAGCTCGTGCCGCCGGAACTCTCCGAGGCGATCCGGAAGGTCCAATCGGGCTACCGCCCCGCCAGCCACGAAGCCTTGGGCGAGTCGCCCAATGCGAAGCTCATGGAGGACGCGGATCTGCTCGCCTACATGGTCGATCGCTTCGCGGTTCTTGGCACCGCGGAGGCCTGCGTAGAGCGGATCCAATCGATCCGCGCCGCGGGCATTCACCAACTTCTCTTTACCGGATTCGTCGACGACCGACCGGGCTTGATCCGGACCTTGGGCGAATCGGTCTTCCCACGCTGCAGGAACTAGATCCATGAAACTTTATTGGACGCCCGCCTCCCCATTCACGCCCAAGGTCTCTGTCGCCGCGCGGGAGTTGGGGCTTTGGGAGCGGATCGAGATCCTGCCGACGACCTGGCCGCTCGATTGGGGATACGCAACGGTCCCGTTCACACCGGGCCTTGCTGAAGCCAACCCGGTGGCGCGCATTCCGACCCTGGTAACGGAAACGGGTCATGCGCTTGGCGATTCAACCCTCGCCTGCCTTTATCTGAACGATATCGCGACAGGTCCCAAAATAATCCCGGAGGGTGACGAGAAATGGCGCATGTGGTCGCTCTACGCCGTCGCCGACGGAGCCATTGAGGCCCAGGTCGGCATGCGGGCGGAAATGCTCCGGCCCGAGGCCGACCGGTCGGAGGGGTATCTCGCGAAACATCGCGACCGTCTCCTGCGATGCTTCGACGCAATCGAGGACCGGGCGGAGGAACTCGATCGCCCGCTCGACCTCGCCCAAATTACCGTCGCCATCGCGTGCGGTTACCAGGATTGGCGCGATTGGCTCGACGATTACCGGCCGGGCCATCTACGTCTTGCGGCCTGGGCCGAGACTTTCGCAAAGCGCCCCTCGATGAAGGCCACCGAACCCTTGGAAACGCCCGAAGCCTAAGCCAAAGATCCCGAAGGAAGGAAAATTCCTCATGACCGACATCCAGGACCAGATCGTCTTCGTGACCGGCGCCGGCGCCGGGATCGGCGCCGCGACCGCACGCCGTTTCGCGAGAGAAGGCGCGCGCGTGGTCGCCGCCGACTATCAGGGCGATCGTCTCGACGAGACCCGCGCGGGGCTGGAGGACCGGATGCTCTCCCTGACCCTCGATCTTCGAAGCTCGGAAGCGGTGCAGGCGGCCTTCGACGGCTTGCCCGAGAATTATCGCGACGTCTCCATCCTGGTGAACAACGCCGGCGTCGGGCCGGGGCTGGAGCCGGCCCACGAAGCCAACTTGGAAGATTGGGAACAGATCGTCGATACCAACATCAAGGGCGTGCTCTACTGCACCCGCGCGGCGCTGCCGGGCATGGTCGAACGAAAGAGCGGCTTTGTCGTCAACATCTCCTCCACCTCCGCCACCAACAACTACAAGGGCGGCAACGTCTATGGCGGCAGCAAGGCCTTCGTCCGGCAGTTTTCGCTAAATCTGCGTTGCGACCTGCTCGGCACCGGGGTCCGGGTGGCCTCGATCGAGCCAGGGATGACCCAGACCCGCTTCACGGAAGTCCGCTACCGGGGCGACGACGCCAAAACCGAGGCCCATTACAAGGATATCGAATCCTTGAGCGGCGACGATCTCGCCGATGTGATCTTCTACACGACCACCCTGCCGCCACATGTCAACATCACGACCCTGCAGGTGACGCCGACACAGATGGCACCCGCCGGATACGCGCTTCATCGCGGGGAAATTTAGCCCACTTCAAAAAAACGGCGGGCCGCCGAGGGCACCGCCGTTTCTAATTCTCAAACTAAATATCGACTACGTGGTCAGGGCGCCCATCGCAATCAAAAGCACCACCACGACGATGAATACGACCGTTACCTTATTCTTTGCAATGAGTTCAGACATGTTACCTCGCCTTTGGTTTCTTGTTCTGATTTCGAAGAGGCGGAAACTATCCAGCGTGCGAGGGCGAAGCCATGCGGCAATTTCGCGCAGTTTGGTCCGGATCGTTGGCCGACAAAACGACAGGGCTATCAGATCGGAACATAGCGATGATCCGATTTGACGCGGATCAATGAAGGTGCCTCGCCGCCGCAATATACTGTTTGTCTACCAGCGCAACCTTGCTTGGCTGCATTTGCTATTTGACCGGCGTATGAGCCTAATCTGGAGGCGTATTCCCATGCAGAAAGCCGCCCTCTATACATGCTGCCTATTGTTTTCAGCGGCCGTCGTATTCCACGCGGTACGGCTGATAACGGGCATCGAGATCGTAATCGGCGGGATCGTCGTGCCGCAATGGGGTTCCTATCCGGCTGTATTGGTTGCCGCCCTGCTTGCCGCATGGATGATGATCGCCGCGCGCCGCATTTGATCTGAGTTGAGCGCGGACGATCGCCCTGGACGATCCGCGCTACATCACCGCGCCGATTTGCCAGGGCACGAACTCGTCGTCACCGAAACCCTGGGCCTCGCTCTTGGTCGGGCTGCCGGAGGCGACTTCGAGGAGGCGCTCGAAGATCCGCTCCCCCATGCCGTCGATGCCGAGATCCTCGTCGATTACGGCTCCGCAATTGATGTCCATGTCGTCGGACATCCGGTGGTACATCTCGCTGTTGGTCGCGAGCTTCAGGCTCGGCGAGGGCTTGCAGCCATAGACCGAGCCGCGCCCGGTGGTGAAGCAGACGATATTGGCGCCCGACGCCACCTGGCCCGTGATCGAACAGGGGTCATAGCCCGGCGAATCCATGAAGACGAACCCCTTGGCGTCGACCGGCTCCGCGTATTTGTAAACGCCGACGAGATCGGTCGTCCCGCCCTTGGCCGCCGCACCCAGGCTCTTCTCCAGGATGGTTGTGAGCCCGCCCTCCTTGTTCCCGGGACTGGGGTTGTTGTTCATCTCGCCGCCGTTCCGTTCGGTATAGGCCTCCCACCACTTGATCCGCTCGATCAGCTTCTCGCCCACCTCGCGCTTCGAGGCCCGCCGGGTTAACAGGTGTTCGGCACCGTAGATTTCCGGCGTCTCGCTCAAAATTCCTGTGCCGCCGTGGCGCACCAGCAAGTCGACCGCCGCGCCCAGCGAAGGGTTGGCGGTGATACCGGAATAGCCATCCGAGCCGCCGCACTGCAGCGCCAACGTCAACTCGCTCGCCGGACAGGATTCGCGCTCGACCCGGTTCGCTTCCGGCAGCATCTCCTTGATCATGGCCACGCCGCGCTCGACGGTCTTTCGGGTGCCGCCTGAGTCCTGGATGGTCATGGTCTGGAACTTCGGTCCCCGCTCGATGTCATAGGCCTCGAGCAGGAAATCGATCTGGTTGACCTCGCAGCCGAGCCCCACCATGACGATCCCGCCGAAATTGGCGTGGCGGGCATAGCCCCAGAGGGTGCGCTGCAGATTGGCATAGCCCTCCCCTGAATCCGCCATGCCGCAGCCGGTGCCGTGCACCATCGAGACGACGCCGTCGACATTGGGATAATCGTCCAGGATCTTGCGGTTCACCGAGTCCGCGATATAGCGGGCGACGGTAGCCGAGCAGTTCACGCTGGTCAGGACGCCGATATAGTTCCGCGTCGCGACCTTTCCGTTGGCGCGGCGAATGCCCTCGAAGGTCGCGCGTTCGCCGTCGTTCATGAATTGGGTCGGTTTGGCCTCGGTCCCGTGGGCGTAGTCGCGCTCGAAGTCGCGCATTTCGATGTTGTGAACGTGGACATGATCGCCGGGGGCGATCGCCTTGGTCGCAAAGCCGATGATCTGGTCGTATTTCCGGACCGCCGCACCAACCTCGACCGCGGTCGTGGCGATCTTGTGGCCGCTCGGAATTTGCGCTCGGGTGGTCACGTTTTCACTCGTTATTTCAACGCCTTCCAGCATTTCCGCCCGCGCTACCACGACATTGTCGGCGGCATTCAATCTAATGGTGATCGGCTTGTACTCGGCCATCTACTTTTCTCCGGGTTTCAGTCCAATTTTTTATCGCAACATCTGGTATCGTCCGCAAGCTAGCCTAAGTCCAATTACAAGGATCAGCCACCCCGGTTTCGCCATTTGAAATCCGTAGAGGCTCCGGAAACAGGCCGCCGGACCGGATAAGAGAAATTGTAAGGAGAGAGTATCGTCATGGATACGCCCACACCCAAACGCATTGCCAACGCGCCCGACATCACGAGCCTCCGCTCGACCATTGAATGGCTCCGCGAGAACGGTGATCTGATCGAGACCGACAAGGAGGTCGATCCCGACCTTCAGCTCACCGGCCTGCAAAAGCACCTCGACGGTGGCCCGCCGATATTATTCGAGAACGTCAAGGGCAAGGCGCATGCGCGCGCCATCACCAACCTATTCTCGGACATCGAAGTCATCGACCGGATGTTCGGTTTCGACGGCCCACAGGACCGCACCCGGAAGATCGCTAGCGCAATTAACAATCCAACTCCCACTGTCGAAATCGAGCAAGATTCGGCTCCCTGCCAGGAGCACATCATCACCGACAACATCGACGTCAATGAGTGGATCACGGCGATCCGCCATACCGACCTCGAATCGGAGCTGACCATCGGCTCGGGCATTCGCTGCGTCGCCGGCAAGTATTTCGACGGCGGGGCCGATGTCGGCTACAACCGCATGAACTTCCGCTGGGGCGATGTCGGCACCTTCATGATCTCGCCGGGCTCGCATATGTGGCAGGTGATGACCGAGCATTACAACGACGAGGAACCGATTCCGATCACCGTCTGCTTCGGCGTGCCGCCCGCGTGCACGCTGCTGGCGGGTGCCGGGTTCGACTACGTCATCCTGCCGAAGGGCTGCGACGAGCTCGCGGTCGCCGGCACCATCCAGGGCGAAGCGGTCAAGCTGGTCAAGGCACGTACCGTCGACGCCTGGGCGATCGCCGAATCCGAATACGTGCTCGAGGGCTACATTCATCCGCGCGACAAACGATACGAGACGGCGGAGTCGGAGGCGGCCGACGTCCAGGGCCGTCATTTCTTCCATCCCGAATGGGCCGGCTATATGGGCAAGGCCTACAAGGCGCCGACCTTCCATGTCAGCGCCATCACCATGCGGGAGCCGGAATCGAAACCGGTGATCTTCCCGCTCGGCGTTCACATGTCGGACGACGCGAATATCGACACGACGGTCCGCGAATCCGCGATCCTGGAGCTTTGCGAGCGCCTGCAGCCGGGCATCGTCCAGGACGTGCACATCCCCTACTGCATGACCGATTGGGGCGGCTGCATCATCCAGGTCAAGAAGCGGAACAAGATCGAGGAAGGCTGGCAGCGGAACTTCCTGTCGGCCATCCTGTCGACCTCGCAGGGCATGCGGCTGGCCATCGCGGTCAGCGAGGATACGGATATCTACTCGATGGACGATATCATGTGGTGTCTGACGACCCGCGTGAATCCGCGCGCCGATATCCTCAATCCGATACCGGGCGGCCGCGGCCAGACCTTCATGCCGGCCGAGCGCATGACCGCCGGCGACAAGCAGTGGACGGCCTCGAACACAGAGTTCGAGGGCGGCATGGGGATCGACGCCACGGTGCCCTACGGCTACGAGCAGGATTTTCACCGGCCGGTCTATCCCATCGACAAGGTCGATCCGGCGGACTTCTTCACGCCCGAGGACATCGACATGGCGAAATCGCGCATGCACGGCTGGCTGCTCTCGCTTGCCAGGACGGGTCGGTAAGGGGCGGTCGGGAGACCAATCCCAAGGGGGCACCATGCTCGGCGGCTATAAGGTTCTCGATCTGAGCGGCCGGCTCGGATGGCTGGCGGGACGTATTCTCGCCGACCTCGGCGCCGACGTCATCAAGGTCGAAAATCCGGGTTTCGAGGCGGAAGATGCCGATTGGCGGGCCGTCAATATCGGCAAGCGGCTGCTCACCCTCGACTTGACGCAGGAGGCCGGCCGAGAGGCGATCCTCGCGGCCCTCCCCCGGATCGATGTTCTAATTGAAACCGCAAGGCCCGGCGACCCCGAGGCGGCATGGCTGGAAACGGACCGTCTCGCCGATATCAACCCCGATCTGGTCCATGTTTCCGTTACGCCTTTTGGTCGGGAGGGGCCGCGGGCCGGCTGGCGGGGCAGCGACATCGAGATCATGGCAGCCGGCGGCGCCATGTCGATCGTCGGCGAGCCCGACGGGCGGCCGCTTCGGATTTCGGTCCCCCAATCCTACCCCTGGGCCGGCGCGCACGCGGCGGCGGGGGCGCTTGTCGCCCTCACCCACCGCTCCGGCGGCGGCGGCGGCCAGCATGTCGACGTCTCGGCCCAAGCCTCGATCGTCACCTCGTTGGCCCACGCACCCACCTTCGTCGACATGCTGGGCGTGGTGCCGGGCCGGGTCGGCTCCGGCATCAGCGGGCGCTCGGTCCATGGCGGCACCTACCGGGCCTTTTGGCGCTGCAAGGACGGCCACATTAATTTCATCATCTATGGCGGACCCGCGGGGCGGCGCACCAATAAGGCGCTGGTCGAATGGATGCGCGAGAAGGATCTGGACCTCGGCTTTCTCGCTGGGATCGATTGGGATACCTACGATCCCATCATGGCCGACCAGGCGGAGATCGACCGCGTAGAGGCGCCGATCGCAATCTTCTTCGAAACCGTGACGAAGGCGGAATTCCTCGACGGCGCGTTTCGCCGCGAGATGCTCGGCTATCCGGTCTCGACGGTTGCCGACATCGCCGCCGATCCGCAGCTTGAGGCTCGTGGGTATTGGCGGGACTTGCCGACGGCGGATGGCGATAGCGAACGTCATTGCGGCGCGTTTTTGCGCGTCGACGGCGCGCGTCCGTCACTGTCGGTGAAAACCGATGACAACCGGACGATCCTCCGCGACCTCGGCCTTGTGGACACCGAGATCGACGCGCTCGCGGCCGGGCAAGAGGCGGCGGCGGAATGAGCGAAGCGGGCGCCCTCTCGGACGTGAAGATCGTCGAGTTCGGCGGCTATGCGGCCGGTCCGCATATCGGCAAGGTGCTCGCCAATTTCGGCGCCACCGTCATCCACGTCGAATCGATGGCCCGCCCGGACGGCTTTCGCCTCCAATACCCGCCCTACAAGGACGGGGAGCCCGGTATCAACCGAGGCGGCTGCTTCGCCTTTTTCAACGATTCAAAGCTCGGTGTGACGCTGGATCTCAAGAACCCGGCGGGGCTGGAGATTGCGCGCCGGCTGATGGATTGGTCCGATATCACCATCGAGAACATGCGCCCGGGCGTTATGGACCGGATCGGCCTCGGCTACGAAACGGCGCGCCGGACCAACCCGGGGCTGGTCATGCTGTCGACCTGCAACATGGGTCAGACGGGCCCCCGCGCCCAAACCCCCGGGTTCGGCTCGCAGCTATCGTCACTGGCTGGGTTCTGCGGCGCCATCGGCGAGGCCGACGGCTCGCCGATGTTGCTCTACGGCCCCTATATCGATTTCATCTCCTCGGTTATGTCGACCTCGGCCGTCCTGGCCGCCCTCGACCGGCGGCGACGGACCGGACAAGGGGCCGAGATCGACATATCGCAGTACGAATCCGGACTGCACTTCATGGCGAGCGCGCTGTTCGCCAATCATCGCGACGGGATCGTGGCCGCGCGCCGCGGCAATCACGATAGCGAAGCGGTGCCGCATGGGGCCTATCCCTGTCTCGACGATCGCTGGGTCGTCTTCTCGTGCCGTTCGGATGACGAATTCGCGACCCTCGCACGGTGTCTCGGTCAGGCAGCGCTCGCAGAGGACCCTCGGTTCAAAGCGGTGGAGAACCGTCGACGCAACGTCGAGGATTTGGATCGCGTGCTCGGCGAACATTGCCGCGAATTGGACAGCGAGGCGGTCGCCGCCTCCTTGCAGGCGGTCGGCATCGCCGCCTATCCCGTCAACACGATCGCCGATCTGTTCGAGGATCCCCAGCTTCGGGAGCGACGGACCTGGCGGCGGCGGCTACACGGCGAGATCGGTGAACAGGCATATGTCTTCCCCGGCTTTGATCTGGCGATGACACCGGGCGAAATTACCCGCGCCGCGCCCTTGCTCGGCGGCGACAACGATACGGTTTTCAAGGAAATTCTCGGCATGACGGACGATGAGTTCGAGGCCTATGCCGAGCGAGACGCCTTCGCGTGATGACCTGACACGGGTTTCGAGGATGGAGCTTGAACTTTTCATTGAACGATGGTCAAACCCGGCTGGCGGCGACCTTTTCCCCTGGTCGATCTGGCGCGCGGGCAAGCAGGTGCATTACGGCAATCGCGTGGAGACGCCGGAAGACGCGGAACGGGAGGGCGTCGAGTACTGTACGCGGACCTTCGGCGCGCCGCCGGATCGGGTCACACGGCTCTGATCGATCGCAAGGAAATACAAGAGTAACGGAAACGGGAGGAAGCTCATGGAACTGGGTCTTGAAGGCAAAGGCGTCATCGTTACCGGCGGCAGCCGGGGCATCGGTTATTCGATCGCAACGGGCTTCGCGAGGGAGGGGGCGAACGTCTCCATCTGCGCGCGGAGCGAAGGCCCGCTGGCGGAGGCGAAATCGGCCCTCGAAGCCCACGGCGGCACCGTTCACGCGGCGACTTGCGATGTCGGGGACGCGGAAGCGCTCGAGGCCTATGTCGCCGCGGCCCATCAGGCGCTCGGCGCCCTCCATGTCATGGTCAACAACCCGTCCGGTTTCGGGCGGACCGACGACGAGGACGGCTGGGAGAAATCCATCGCGGTCGATTTGATGGCGACCGTGCGGGGTTCCTGGGCGGCGGTTCCATTAATCGAAGCCGCAGGCGGGGGTGCGATCGTCCATATCTCCTCAATCTCGGGCCTGACCCAAAGCCAGCGCACGCCGCCCTACGGCGCGGCCAAGGCGGCGGTCAACCAATACACCCTGACACAGGCGCTGGACCTGGCCCCGAAGGGCATCCGCGTCAACGCGATCGCTCCCGGTTCGATCTTCTTCGAGGGCGGCGTCTGGGACGTAACCCAGCAGAACAACAAACCGCTCTACGACGGCATCCTGGCGAGTATCCCCTCCGGCCGCTTCGGCACCCCGGAGGAGGTTGCCAATTTGGCAGTCTTCCTCGGCTCGGATGCCGGGTCCTGGGTCACCGGCCAAACGATCGCGGTCGATGGCGGCCAGATGATCTAACCGCCCCACGCGTCACGGAGAAAACGCAGCCAGTTGGCACCCATGACCCGGGTGATACGATCCTCGGGCCAGCCGCGTTTCTGCATGCTCGCCGTCAAATTCGGATAGTCGGCGAGGGTGCGCAGCCCTTCCGGCATGACGGTCACGCCCGAGCCCGGCCGCGCCGGCACCAGGCGGCGCGCATAGCCCTTGTCGTGCTGCAAGTATTTAAAGAAATCGGCGTCTTGATCCTGAGTGAAATCGGTGCCGATGCCGACACTCTCCTCGCCGAGAAGATTGATCAAATATTCCAACGCATCAACACAATCCTCGACCGTCGTCTCGTTGCCTTTCGGCAGGAAAGGCGGATAGGTTGCGAAGCCCACGAACCCTCCCTTGTCGACGATCAAACGCAGCAACTCGTCCGACTTGTTGCGAGGATAATCCTTGAGCGCGTTGGGACAGCAATGGCTGAAGGCGACCGGCTTCTTCGAATAGTTGATCGCATCGGCGCTGGTCCGGTCGCCGACATGGGAGAGGTCGACCACGATGCCAACCCGGTTCATCTCGTCAACCACCTCGCGACCGAAATCGGACAAGCCGCCATCCTCGCTCTCCCAACAGCCGGAGCCGACCCAATTTTGTGTGTTGTAGGTCAGTTGGATGACGCCGACACCGAGTTCCTTGAAGAGTTGGAGGTACTCGATCCGGTCGTCGATCCCGCTGGTGTTCTGCCAACCAAGGATGATGCCGACCTTGCCCTCGCGCTTGGCGCGCTCGATATCGGCGGCCGTATGAACCTGGGTCAGGATATCATCGTTCTCGCGGACCCAGGTCTTGAACTGGGCGACGTTCCGCATCGTCGCCTCGAAATCATGCCAGACACAGACCGTGCAATTGGCGGCGGTCAGACCCCCCGCATGCATGGATTCGAAAACCGCCCGGCTCCAATTCGAAACCACGAGGCCGTCGATCACAATCAAGTCCTGGTGCAAGTCGGACATGCCTCTCCCCTTCTATCGCGCGGCGTTGATTAGGAGAGATATTTCGAGTGCGTCGCTTGTCTACGCGGAGTGGCCGTCAGCCGCGGCTGCTCGATCGGATATCGCGCTTACGGGCCTTCGCACGGCCCTTCTTCCAATCGTCGAGATCGCGCGGCGTCTTCGAATGTGTGACTTCGATTGGTAGAGCATCCTTCTGCGCCTGTCGCTCCGCGTCGGACTTCGCCTTTGCCTTGTCGATGGCGGCGCGGTCGGTTGCGCGGCGGGTCTTACTTTTCTCTTCAATTTCGCGATCGCGGGCGGCTTCGTGCGCGACCGCGCGCGCCAATTTATCGGCCCTCTCACCGGCTTCGAGCTCGGCCCGCCGCTTGGCGATACGCGCCCGCTGTTTGTCCGTCTTGGTCCGTTCCTCGAATTTGTGGACCATACTCGATATCTCGGTTGCCATTTCAGTCTCGGCCCGTTCGGGATTGAACCCGGCGAGGATCGCCTGCGAGAGCGGAGTCAGCAATTCAATATCCCGCTTATTGGGCGCGGCCGGGTCGCCGGCGATCGATTCCGCAACCTCGATCAAGCGGTCGCAAAGTTCGGCGACATGCTCGAACGTCGAGCCGTGCAGGCGCAGCCCCACCTCGTTGGCGACGTCCTCGAGCTGAACGATGTGTTTCACCACGTCTTTACTAACGGCGCCGGATTTGAGCGCGGGAACGATAAGATCGACCAGAAACCCGATCTGATAGGATTGCCGGACCAAGCGTAATTCATTGATTTTATGTAATACCCCGGCAATCTCATCCTTCAGTTTGTCGAGATCGACGGTTCGACCCATCGCCTTCTCGCGGAGCGTGTTCGGCACCTCGACGAGGGGGCATCGTGCGTATGTTCACGCGGCTCCTTACGACGGTCGGGACCGATATATAGGCTGGTGACAACGAACGGCTTGCGATTCTGAATGAGGACTTTCACCCGACCAAGCAGACCGCCGACGGAAATCGGTGCGACGAGAAGATCGTCGATACCGGCATCGACGGCTTCTCTGACATTGTCCATATTGGCATCCCAAGTCACCGCGATGATCGGCACGAACGGGTTGATGCCCAACTCGTTCCGGCGAATATCCCGTACCAGCTTGCAGGTATCCCCATCCGGCATGTTCATGTCGACAACGATCAGGTCGGGTGGCGTACGGTCGACGAACTCCCGGACCGCTTCCTGACCGCCATAATCGTGTAGTTTTCGGAACCCCTCGGCCAAGAGCGCTGTCCGCAAGTTGCGGCGATGTTCGTGCTTGGGGTCCCCCAGCACAATCACGATGTCTTCGTAAGCCTTATTCGCCATGGTTAATCCTTACCCCCTTTATGCCTGTTTACCCGCCAGGCATTTACGGGCAAGTGACGGTGGTCACAGATCGATCATATATTCTTTTCATGTCCCCGCCAGTAGGGTTCCCGAAGTTTACGCTTGAATACCTTTCCGGAGTCCTCGCGCGGCAAGAAATCCATGAATTCAATGCGTTGCGGTATCTTGTACCGGGCAATCCGATCGCCGAGGTAAGTGCGTATCGCCGACTCGTCGCACTCGCCGTCAACCGCCGGTTCGACAACCGCGCAAACGGCCTCGCCGAACTCCTCGTCCGGAATTCCGAAGACCGCACAGTCGCGAATTCCGGGCATTTCAAGCAATACGGCCTCAATCTCCGTCGGGTAGATGTTGACGCCTCCCGATATTACCATGTCGCGGCTGCGATCGCGGAGGAAAAGATAGCCGTCCTCGTCGATTAACCCGACATCGCCGCAAGTCACCAAGCCATCGCGCCCGACCGCGTCGCGCTCTTCGGCGCGGTTGTGGTAGGTGAATCCCGGATAGGCGTCGAGACGGCCATAGACCTCGCCCACCTCTCCGACACCGAGCTCGTTCCCGTCCGGATCGAAGACCTTGAGCGTCGCGCCCTCGACCGCACGACCCACGGTACCGGGCTTCGCCAGAGCTTCCGCCGAATCATGAACCGTCAGCGGGCCGGTCTCCGTGGCACCATAGTACTCGTAAATGACGGGCCCCCACCATTCGATCATCCTTCGTTTGATCTCGGGCGGACAGGGGGCGGCGGCATGTACCACCCATTCGAGCGAACTTACGTCGTAGCGCGCGCGAATCACCTCGGGCAGTTTCAGCAATCGCACGAACATCACCGGCACCATGTGGAGATGGGTGATCGCGTGGGTCTCGATCAGACTCAGCAGGTCCGCGCGAGCGCCGCCGCGATCCCCTTCATCTGCTCGGGCGTCGCCGCCTTCCGCCGCACGCCCTTCAGCCGGCCGGTCGTGCCCGAGGTGTAGATCATGCTCATCCGGACGGCACCCGGCGCTTTCGACCAAGGTGCACATGCGTCCCGCCAATCATCCCAATGTGCCAGGCCCTCGGGCGGGCGGGCCAGCGCAGGCTCGATGCCGTAGGCCGCCAGAACCTCCGGCGGCGTTTCGACCGCGAACACCGAAATCTCGTCCGGTACGCCGGCGGCGATGCGCGGCCATAGATCGGCGTGAACCAACAGGGCCTTCGCCTCGCAATCCCGCAAAATATAACCCGCCTCTTCGGCCGTAAAATGCCAGTTGACGGGCACCGGATAGGCCCCGAGACGGGTGGCGGCAAGACTGGCCTCGTAGAAGGCAAAATCGTTGCGGAGGTAAAGCGCCACCGCGTCGCCGTCACCAACGCCCAGATTCGCCAATCCGCTCGCCGCGCGAAGCACGCGCTCGTTCAACGCCTCGCCGGTGATTTCGCGATCGCCGCTGATGATCCGGCCGCTCATGGCGCCCCCTGTCGAATTCCCGATTGCAAGCTATACTCGCCCGAACGAAAGACAAGAGAGGACCGAACCATGCCAAGTGCCGAGCCCGCCGAAAGCGGGACGATCTATACGGCGCGCGCCAAGTACTGGTCGCCGAACAATGCCTTCAAGGCGAAGCTGCCGGAAGTGCCGTCGCATATGTTCATCGAGGAGCGCGACCGCGCCTTCAATCCCAAGACGGGCACGGCGGAGATCCTGCTCGACCTCTCGGACCGACTACAATGTTCGTATCCGGCCACGACGCCGAATATGTTGGCGCGCTACGCGCGGATTGCGGGCGGCGAAAAGCTCCGGCTCGAGATACGTTCGAGCGGCGAATCCTGGTACGTCATCGAAGGCGCCGCGGACTTCGCTAAGGGCGACGACCGGATCTCGGCCGGCGCGGGCGATATCGTCGTCTTGCCGGGCGGCGGCGAAACCGAACTCCACGCACCTTCGGGCGATGCCGTCCTCTTGGCGTTCACGGATGAGCCCGCGCTCGCCTTCCTCCGCGTGGGACCGCCGGCGCCCGGACAATCGGCTGTCCAGGCGGCGCACTACACCGCGATCGAGATCAACCGGCAGCTGGAATCGCACTACGCGCCAGATGCCACCGACGAAGACCGCGCCG
The DNA here is from genome assembly GCA_964408805.1 of uncultured Rhodospirillaceae bacterium. GTDB lineage: Bacteria > Pseudomonadota > Alphaproteobacteria > UBA8366 > UBA8366 > CAYPAV01. The sequence goes on from CAYPAV010000012.1 coordinate 125,095, forward strand.
GCCGGGCCGTGCTCTTCACCGGAGAGGGGGTCGAGGCAACGCAGACTGTCACCGCCTGCATCGCTCTTGCGATGAATTCTCTGGAGCCCGGCGGCGATCAAACGCCCCACCGCCATAACGCGGCCGCCCTCACTCTGGCGCTCGAATGCGACGGGGTCTACTCCGAGATCGAGGGCAAGCGCGTCGAGTGGCAAAAGCATGCCGTCATGCTAACCCCGCCGACCGCGCTTCACGCGCACCACAATCGGGGCAAGGGACGGATGGTCAGTCTGGTCGCGCAGGATGGCGGGTTGTTCTACAACGCCCGCGCGGTCGGTTTCAGTTTCGGCTAGGCGACCAACTCCGGAATCCCGATGCCCTCGCTGAGATACTGCTGGCCGATCTCGTGGTAATTGTGGGGGATCTGCTTGATGTAGGCGACTTCGCTCTCCTTGAGCGGCCGCATCAGGCGTGCCGGGGCCCCGCCCCATAGCTCGCCGCTCTTGACCACGGTGCGTGGGGTGACCATGGCGCCGCCCGCGACCAGGGCGCCGCTTTCGACCACCGCCCCGTCCATGATCATGGCGCGCATCCCTATCATGCATTCATCCTGCAATTCGCAGCCGTGGAGCATCACCGAATGACCGACCGAAACCCGGTCGCCGATGGTCGTCGTCTCGCCGTCCTTGTTGACGTGGACGATGGTGCCGTCCTGCAGGTTGGTGTAGTTGCCGATCCTAATCCAGTTGACATCGCCGCGAATGATGCAGCCGTACAAGACCGTGGATTCGTCGCCTATTTCGACATCGCCGATGACGGTCGCGGTCGGTGCGATGAAGACGTCCTTGCCGATCTTCGGCCAGACCCCCTTATAGGGCAGGATGAGGCCGCCTTCGAACCCCGGTCGATTTTCTTCGGTCATCTATTAATCCTTCATGAGCAAGAACGGTTGTTATTCGAGACCGGCCGCCTCCGGCAGGCCCAGCATGATGTTCATATTCTGCACCGCCTGGCCCGACGCCCCCTTGCCGAGGTTGTCGAGGACACCCATAAGGACGGCCTGGCCGCGCGCCGCATTGGCGACGACGTGGAGGTGCAGTTCGTTGGTGTCGTTCAGGCCTTCGGGCGCCAGGTCCTTCAAGGCCTCGGTCTCGGCCGGATCGGCGACCCGGACGAAGCGGCAGCCAGCATAGTGATCGACCAAAACCCGATGCAGGTCCGCCGGCGTCGGCTTCCCCGGAAGCGCCCAGAGCTGCAGCGGTATCTGGACGATCATTCCTTTGTAGTAGCGCCCGACACTCGGCATGAAGAGCGGGCGTTCCCGAAGGCCGCCCCATTTCTGTATTTCCGGCACATGCTTGTGCTCCATCCCCAGGCCATAGACCCGGAACGGGGTTTCCGCATAGATCTCGCATTCGGGATCCTCGAACTCGGCGATCATGCCCTTGCCGCCGCCGGAATAGCCGGAAACCGCATTAATCGTCACCGGCCAATCCCGCGGCAGCAGGCCCGCCTCGACAAGCGGGTGCATCAACCCGATGGCGGCGATCGGATAGCAGCCGGGATTGCTGACCCGGGTCGAGGCGGCGATCCGCTCGCGCTGGCCGGCGTCGTATTCCGGCATGCCGTAGACCCATCCGTCGGCCACCCGGTGGGCGGTGCTGGCATCGATGACGCGCACCTCGGGCGCCGCGATCATGGCGACGGCCTCTCGCGCCGCGTCGTCGGGCAAACAAAGGATGACCAGATCGGCGGAATTCAGACGCTCGCGGCGAAGGTCGACATTGCGCCGGTCATCCGCGGCAAGACTCATCAGCTCGACATCGCCGCGCCCCTCGAGACGTTCGCGGATCTGCAGTCCCGTCGTGCCGTGTTCTCCGTCGATAAATACCTTTGCCGTCATCGCCTTCGCTCCCGTCGCCGGAAAAAACTAGGGCGCCCCCTTGGAGACGCCCGACCTTCCATTGGAATCGCTCCTGGTGCTCTACCGTCTATCTATCTGAACTCGATACTTTCGCATGATAATCAACACCTTGAGAGAAGCCGGGTAGAAACTTCGTGCATCGGCCCGCACGGTTCCTGCAGCGCGCGGCCAAGCCGGTGCCTTGTAGCAAGACCGCATGCACCTGGCAAGTTGACCTTTCGATCCCGATTGACGGAGAATGACCGCCGCCGATCGACGAAACGGTGTTCAGGAAGGAAGGGACCGCCCATTGAACTTCGAGATCAGTCATCTTGAAATCGTCGTCGACGACATGGCGGTAATGGAGCGGTTCTACACGGAAGCGCTTGGCTTCATCGTCACCGACCGGTCCGACAGCGGACCGATGAAGATGGTGTTCCTCAGCCACAGTCCCGACGAACACCATCAGATCGTCCTTGCCGACAAGGGCGGCGGCGTGGCGCGGGACGGGGCGCTCGATCATTTCGCCTTTCGCGTCGAATCGCTCGACATCCTGAAGTCTCTCAACCGGTCGCTCGCCGCGGCCGGCGCGGACGACCTTCAAACCGTCAGCCACGGGACGACCTAGTCGATCTACTTCCGAGACCCCGAGAACACCCGGATCGAGATCTTCACCAACACGCCCTGGCATGTGGAGCAACCGCTCCGCTTCGAGGTCGATCTCGAGCTTCCGGAAGCCGAATTGAGGGCGCGAACCGAGGAACATATCCAATCCATGAAGGACTTCGGGCCGCACGAGAGCTGGCACGAGAAACATACCGACCGGCTCGCGAAACCATGAATGGACGGGGTGGTGCCCCCTGCTCAATCGACAGCGGCGCCTCTTCACAATAAACTCGCCCTTTCGCAGCACGACGATTTTGGGGTAGGCCCGCCATGCAATGCCCGGCTTGCACGAAGGAAATCGCTCCCGGGGACGCGTTCTGCAGTGCCTGCGGCGAGCGTTTGATCCCTGCCCCGCCGCAGGCCGAACCGATCCCGGTGGACGTCGCCGAAAACCCCATCGGCAGCGGCGAACGTCGCAATGTCACCACCCTTTTCGCTGATGTCGTCGGCAGCACGGCCCTCGGCGAAAAAATCGGCGAGGAAGCCCTCTATCATTTCATGCAAAGTGTCATCGTGGAGATGACGACGGCGGTGCGCGAACACGGCGGAACCATCGAGAAACTGACCGGTGACGGCCTCATGGCACTCTTCGGTGCGCCGCTCGCCGCCGAAGAGGCGCCGCTCAACGCCCGCCGTGCCGGCCTCGACATGCTGGACCGGGTCGCCGCACTGGAAGAGTCGCCAAATGCCGCGTCCTTGGAACGGCCGCATATCCGCATTGGCGTGAATACCGGCCTCGCGGTCGTTGGAACACTTGGCGCCGGAATCCAGCAGGACATGACCGCGCTCGGCGATTCGGTCAACGTCGCGGCCCGTCTCGAAGGTCTCGCCGAACCCGACAGCATGGTCGTTGGCGAGGCCACCCACACCCTTGTCGCCGACTATGTGGAGGCCGATTTTGCCGGCGAACATATGGTCAAGGGAAAATCGGAAAGTCAGCGCCTCTGGCGCGTGCTCCGCCTAAAACCGGATGTTCGGCGATTCGACGCCTCGCTCCGTCGTGGTCTGACGAAGCTGGTCGGACGGCGCGGAGAGCTTGAGGAACTTCTAGGCGTCGCGGAAGACGTGCGCAAAGGTGCCACCCGTGTCGTCGATATTATCGGCGAGGCCGGCCTCGGCAAGTCGCGGTTGGTCCACGAATTCCGCGAACGCCTACCCGCGGACGATGTCATGTGGCTTCAGGGCAATTGCGTATCGAGAGGTCGCAACGTGCCCTTCCTTCCCTTCATCGAGGTCGTGCGCACCTCCTTCGGTATCGCCGAGGATGACGATCGACCCGCAACCGAGCGTCGACTTGGACGCGGTCTTGAAGTTCTGGGGCTCGATCCCAGCGACGAACTTCCCTACCTCCTGAACCTGTTGGGTCATGCCGTCGAAGGTGATGCCTTCACGCGCGGCAATGCCGAGGTCGCCGGCATCCGAACCCGAGATTTGTTGCAACGTCTCGTCGCCGAACGCTGCCGCATCTCGCCGGTCGTTCTCCATATCGACGACCTGCATTGGCTGGACGAGGCCTCGGAAACCTTGCTCGCCCGCATGGTCGAGGACGCGGACGACCTGCCGCTGCTGTTGCTATTCACCTACCGGCCCGAATACGCCGCACCCTGGGCCGAGGCATCGCCGGTTCGGACATTCAATCTTGCACCGCTTTCATCGAGTGCCACGGAGGAACTGCTCCGCCATCGGCTCGACGTCGACGACCTGCCGGCGGCCCTCGCCCGCATGGTCGTCGGCAAGGCGGAAGGCAATCCGCTTTTCGCCGAGGAGATCGTCAATTACCTGACGGAGAGCGGACGCCTGGAGAATGTGGCGGACGGCGACGGCGAAGCGGCCGAGATCGGCTTGCCCGCCTCGCTGGAGAACCTGCTGATGGCCCGGATCGAAGGGCTGGAAGAGGAACCGAGGGCGCTGCTGCAGGCCGCCGCCGTCGTCGGCAGGCTGTTCTCGGCCGAGGTGGCGGGCGACGTCGCCGGTCTCAATGGTCGAATGGCGGCATCGCTATCGACCCTGGAGCGTTTCGAACTCGTGCGTCCGGACGAGACCCCCGGCGATTACCTCTTCAAGAACGCATTGATCCAGGACGCGGTCTACAACAGCCTTCTGAGCGAGCGCCGCCGGACCCTGCACGAGCGCGCGGGCGAGGCGATCGAACGCCGCAACCCGGACCGCCTGGGCGAGATCGCGGAGACCCTGGCCCACCACTACGCCAACACGCCGAGAGCCGAGAAGACGGTTCGCTACATGGCCCAAGCCGGCGAGAAGAGCCTGAGGGTCTACGCCCTCGACGATGCGGAGCTGCGCCTGCGCCAAGTCGTGGAACTGATCAAGCAATCGCCCGGGTCCGCCGACGATGCCTTCCTCGCCGACGTGCTGCTGAATCTTGCCCGCGTTCAATATTACCAGGCCGATATGTTCGGAATGATCGAGCTTTTGTCGCCACATCTGCCAACGATCGAGGCCTTGGACGACCCAAAGCGACTAGCCCGGTTTTTATTCGAGATCGGTTACGCCCACATCTTCAGCACCAACACCGCGGTCGGCATTCCGATGCTTGAGCGCGCCCGCGCCATCGGCGAGGCGGCGGGCGATGAACTGATTACCGGCTACGTCTCGATGGGTTTATTATGGGGTCATGTCTCTTGGCACGAGATGGATGGCGAATGGCGCGCGACGATTGCGGGGTTGGCGGAAGAAGCGGAGCGGATTGGCCGAAAACATGATGACAACTGCCTCATCTCCAAGACCCTCGCCGCCCTGACGATTGGCTATGTCGTCAACGGCCGGCCTCACCTCGCGCGCCGATACGCAGTGCAACTCTTCGATCTCAGCCGCGAAACCAGCGACCCCCGGCCCCGCGCCATGGGGCTATGGGCATTGGCCACGATTGAATTAACGCATTTCGCCTATGAGGATTGTGTCGAAAGCGGTCGAGAAAGTGCGCGGCTTGCCTTGAGCGTCGTGGATCGCTCGCTCGCGGAGGCAATGTTAGGTGCGGGCTACGTCATGCTTGGCCGGACCGGGGACGGAACCGCGTTGCTGAGCAATTCCATCGACCTCTATCTGTCGAAGGGCTTGCGTAGCGCGGTTGCGACACTCCGTCCGTTCCTTGGCATTGCAAAGGTCATGGACGGCGACATGGCGGGCGGCATCCGGTGGATCGAAGACGGCCTGGAGCAGTGCCGTGATTGGGGTGCCGCCTCCGGAATCGCCATCGGGCATTTGGTGCTTGGCGAGATTTATACCCAAATCGCCCTCGGCCACGACCGGCCGCCGCTTCGGGTCATGCTGAAAAACATCGGATTCCTCGTGCGGACCTTGCCGCGAGTCCAAACCATCGCGCGACGCAATTTGGAGACCGCGCTCGACACATTCAGGAAGTGGGATACGCCAAGCTACATCGCTTCGGCGCTATACAACCTGGCGCGCCTCGATTTAAACACCGGCCGCGCGGACGATGCCGCCTCGAAACTGGCCGAAGCACGAGCGCTCGCCGTCGATGTGGAGGCGGAAACCCTACTCGCAATGATCGACGAAGCCGCATCCGGCTAATCCGCGCTTCGTTTTTGTGTCGCCCGCAACATATTGAAAAGAACCGTCGGCAAACGGGCCGTGGACCAACACCGAGGAATACCGCATGACCTTTTCGATCATCGCGCGCTGCGAGGAAACTGGGATGTTCGGCATGGCGATTGCCACGCGCCCCATGGCGATCGGCGCCAAATGTCCGTTTCTGGCGCCCGGCATCGGCGGCCTGTTGGTGCAGGCGAACGGGGATCCGGAGCTGGGGCCGCTCGGCCTCGAGCTCCTGCGCATGGGATATTCCGCGGGAAAGGTGCTCCGCGAAATCGAGGCCAGCGACGGCCCGGAAAAAATCGAGTGGCGGCAGATCGCCGTCATCGACAAGAGAGGCGACACGGCGGCCAAGACCGGGTCCGCCAGCGAGGATTGGAATGGCCATATCGCCAAGCCGAATGTCTGTGCCCTCGGCAATCGTCTGACCGGAGAAGCGACCGTTACCGAGATGATGGCGGCCTTCGACGCCAGCGCGGGAGAGGCGTTGGCCGAGCGCCTGATGCGGGCCTTGGAAGCGGGCCGCGACGCGGGCGGACAGGTCGCGGGGCAGCATTCGACCGACCTCGTCGTCTATAACCGCAAGAGCTACGCCTGGGTCGACCTTCGCGCCGACGAGCATGACGAGCCGGTCGGCGAACTCCGCCGGCTCTACGAGCTCTACATTCCCTTGATCGGCTACTACGACCGCCGCCCCGCCAACCCGAGCATGGCGCGCGACGACGACTGGCGAAAGACGGAAGGGATCGAGGGCGGCCCACGTTGACCGGCGACCGGCACCCGGTCTTAGTATAATTTCATTTCCTTGCCGGGCCGCTCGAACCGGTGCCCTACCCTACGGGTCACCGCTATCGACGCGGAGAAAGTTCCGGATTTCGTCCCGCAGTCGCGGCCAAGCCGCCTCGTGTTCGAGGATCACGTGGTTCTTGCTGTCGAGCGAGACGAATCGAGCCCCCGGAATCTTCGCCGCCATTTCGCGGCCGGCCTTGTGGCTGGAGACGGCATCGCCCTGGCTGTGCAAAACGAGTGTCGGCACCGAAACCCGAGGCAACAGTTCGGCAACGTCGATTTCACCGTTCGCCTCGAACATTTTCGCGGCATTTTCGGGCGAAGTCGATTTCCGCTCGAGTTCGTCGAACCAATCCAAGTGTTCGGGTGTGCCGTCGGGGAGGAAAAGCGCCGTCACCATTTGCCGGAATGCCGGGTTGGCTTGACCCCACCCCTGCCGAATGAGTGTTACCATCGCCGCTATGCTTTCCATGGCCGCAGGCGAGACGCGTTTCTTCCAACCCTCCGCGAACCCGCCATACAGCACGAGGCGGGAGACGCGTTCCGGATGCCGAACCGCATAGGTGATGGCGATGGAGCAACCCTGGGAAACAGCGAACAAATCGAATTTCGGAGGATTGGTGGCCTCGATCACCGCTTCCAGATCGCCAACATGGGTCTCGACCGTAAAATCATCGACCCGTCGATCGGAGAGGCCGGAACCTCTTTCGTCATATCGGATTAGGGCATGCTCGCGCGACAACTCGCGGAGCAGATGGCGCCACACCGGGCTTTCCCATTCGAATTCGAGATGGCTCAGGAAATTCGCGGTCTTCACCAGCGGCGGCCCCTCGCCAACCGTCGAGTAGGCGAGGCCGATGCCGTCGGAAGCGGTGCAGAAACGAACTTCCTGCGTCAATTCCGGAGTAGGCGCCACGATGGGCGAAGGCGTCGTGCCGGTTTCGCCACCGCCGTCGCCGTTCATCCGCACCGCGAAGACGTGGACGGGATCGGCAATATTCTTGACTTGTTGCGGACCCATGTCGTGAAAGTCGATGTCGAGCTTTCCCCGAACCTGGTCATGGACCGTGCTGGAGATGCAGATGCCGCCGATGTCGGCAAGGCCCTCAAGTCTCGCCGCCACATTGACGCCGTCGCCATATATATCGTCCCGATCGACGATAACCTCGCCGAGATTGACGCCGATGCGAAAGGCGAGCCGCTTGTCACTTGGAATATGGGCGGTGCTCTCGGCCAAGCCGGATTGGATGCCGACCGCCGTCTCGACCGCGCCGACGACGCTTTCGAATGTCGCAAGGACCGCGTCGCCCGCGTAATGGACGACGCGCCCGCCCGCGCGTTCGATCCGCCCCGAAATCAAGTCGAGCGCCGCGCCAAGCTGTTTATGCGTGCCGACCTCGTCGGCCCCGGTCAAACGGCTATAGCCGGCTACGTCGGCATAAAGAATCGCCATGAGTTTGCGTGTAACTGTTTCGTTCGACATATGGGTTTACGGAGAGTTGAGTGTTCTTGGCCAAGGAAGACACATCTTAACCACTGTTGCCGATCACGCAATTCAGCGCACCGAGCCCTTGCGAGGATCCCTGTGAAACCTCTTCCGGGGACCAGGGGACTAGTCGCTGTTCTCTTCGGTCTCCGGCTCGGCATCGGAGTCTTCGCGTTCGTCCTTTCGCGCAACACCGCTTGTTTCGACAGGAGGGACGCCGCCGGACATTCGGATCGCAATCCGCTCGACCGCCCGGCTGGTGGCCGTCAACACGGTCTTCATGATACCCCGGCCGTGATTGGCCCTGGGAGGGGCCTTACTCTTGAAACTCGCCGCGTCGGTCCAGCTCGTTCCATCCTTAAGTTCGGCGATGATCGTCGCCCGCGCATTGTAAACGGCGATAGTCGGCGTCGCCCTTCCGCCGAGTTGGCCGCCCCGGCCGAGAATGGCCCCGAATATTCCTTGGGCGATCTTGGCGGCGACATAGTCCGGGTTGTTCTCGGTACGATGACTGACATCGGAGAGACGTAGCGAGATGCGATCTATCTTCTTCCATCCCCTGGGTGCCAAACCGCGACGGATGATGTCCTTTAGCAATTGTTGGACCGAATCCGAGATGCGGGCGCCGTTGGCATTGGCGACATGGATGCGATCCGTCGGCCGTGTCCCATGGGCCGGGCTTGGTTTTTGTGGGGCGGTGACCCGCGATCGTACCGCGGTGCCCGACCCGGAATGTTCGGGTGAATCGGGGCGGCGCGCCACGCGGACATCCTGTTTCGGCGCGTTTTGGCCTAAATACTTCGCAAAGACGTAGCCCTCTCCCCCGTCTTCCAGGGCGATACGGTACCAGCCGCGCTTCCTGACATTGCCGGTTACCTCGACGGCGGCTCCCCAAGCCACGTTACCGACCTTGGCGTATTTGACACCGGGACCCGATCGAACGCTCAGCGAAGTAGCATGAACCCACATACGCTCATCTAGGTCCTCGATCTCATCCTCGATTTTGGTCGATTTGAGACCCTCGATCCGCGCCCTGGCCAAGGCCGCGAAGGCACCTTTTGGATACTGCTCCTGATAGGCCTTGTAGAGCAGTGCATCGCCGCTGTTCTGAACTGCCTCCCAGAAGATCACTTCCTTATCAACGGTCGCCGGCGCCGCGGGCGGATTGGGCGGTGTCACACTGCCCGTCGGCGATGGTTTCGACGCGACGACGATCTGGGCTGGAAGCGCAAAGACGAAATCGCCCTGGTCGTAATTGGGGTGTCTGAGCTTGCCGTAACGCGGCGTCTGCTTGTTCTGGCTGTAGTTTGACATCTTGGTGTCAAGAAAAGCGCCGAGTTCGCTCGCCGTCAGATAACCATCGTCGTTGCCGTCGGCACGGCGCTTGCCCGCCAGCGCTTCGACGAAAAGCCGCGCGAACCTGCCGTCATCCGATACGGTTTGTCCCCTATCGCCGGAGGTCAGAAACTGGCGGACCGGTTCGGTCGTCATCCGCGTGACCTGCGGCGGCGGGGCGGAGCGCGCAACATCGAAGATCGTGCCGGCAAAGCAGCTGTCGAAGACGGTGAAGACGTGCTTCGATTCCGCCAACCGCACGAAGCGCCCGAACTCGCGGAGCGAAAGTGCCGTCCGCAAAAATCGACGCCGATCGCGTATCAATGCGCCATCGGTGGGAATCAGATACCCTTCTCCGCCTTCGTCGGTGTAGCCGTGTCCCGCAAACCACACGAAGAGTCGTGCATCCGCATCTCCACCCCGGTCGATGAAGAAGTCTTCAAAGGCCCGTTTCATCTTAGCGGCGCCCGGATTGATTTCGAGGGTAACCTCGAATCCCTTCGCCTCTAGCGCTGTTTTGATCTTACGGGCGTCCTTCACCGCATTGGAGAGGCGCGGCCAGCCGCTCGTATAATTGTCGATCCCGATGACGAGCGCGTAAGATCTCGAGTAAAGTTGGACCTCTTCGACAATGGCGGCGTCCTTGGCCTCGCTGGCCCGGAGCTTTATCGAGAGCCCCCGGCCGGGATCAGCCGAAGACATCGTCGGTGCCGCCAAAGCGAGCCCCAAGACAACAACAAACATCCAATACAGAAGCCTTACCGCCATCCCGATCTCGCCCCTCTCGATCAGTCATATGCAAGGTCTGGGAGACAATTATAGTTTGGCATCAACTGAAGACTCAATTGTGAATGTTAACCATCACAAAAAGTGTGAACGTTCGTGTTACCATACTTCTTGGATTGGTGTCGGCGAGTGGATGAAAAGATAGTCGGGCAATGACGGGTAGACCCCAGATTCGTATCGCGCTCGGCGCCTTGTCGATGCTAATCGTTGGAAATACGGTCGCGGGCGACGAGGAGATCCCGATCATCGATGCCCACAGCCAGGTCGACCAGCATGTCGATCTCGATCGCATCGTGCCGTTATTGGACAAGGCCGGCGTCCAACGGATCATCCTGGCGACGCGCGGTAAAAGGAAGCTCAAGGAACTGGCGGCGCTCACGGATCGCCATCCGGACCGGATCACCATGTCGCTTCGCACCAAGGGCGGTGCCTTCGAGCGGAACAAGCCCCGCTATTACGCTCTATTGAAAAAACAGCTCGCCATGCCGCAAATCGGCGCCATCGCCGAGGTGATTCTGTGGCACGCCCAAAAGGGCAATAAGGCCGGCCAGCGCGAGGTGAGGGCCGGCGCCCCCCAAGTCCAGGCGGCGCTCCAAATCGCGCTCGATTGGAAATGGCCGTTCATCGCCCATTACGAATTCGCCGCCCCGGGCCCACACAGCCGCGATATCTATATGGCCGATTTCGAAAATCTTCTTGGCACCCATCCTGCGCACCCTTTCCTGCTCATCCATATGGGGCAATTGGGCCCGGCCGAGGCGAGGCGGTTGCTTAGGGTTCATGGGAATGTGCATTTCCTGACCTCGCACGCCAACACGCTGACGGTGTCGAAATCGAAACAGCCCTGGGTCGACATGTTCGACGGCGAAAGGTTGAGCGCCGAGTGGCGTGCCCTGGTCATCGCCTACCCGGATCGCTTCGTGCTCGCCTTCGACAACGTGTTCGCCGACCACTGGGGCGCCTATTTCCTGGAACAGGTCGCACTCTGGCGAAAAGCGCTGGCGGATCTACCCGTCGATGTGGCGCACAAACTCGCCCATGGAAATGCGGAGCGTTTGTGGCGCTTGAAATAAGGGCCGCGCGATCTCAGCGAAAAAACCACCCGGCGCGGGGGCACCGGGTGGTCTTGCCGAAGGGACGGAGCAACGTATGAGGACGAGTGATCCGCCCCTCGGCGAAGGCGTTAGAACTGCGCCGTCTCGGTCGAACCGGCCATTGCCGTCGTCGAGGAGTGCCCGCCGGTCACCGTGTTGGAGACGGCGTCGAAATAGCCGGTGCCGACCTCGCGCTGGTGACGGGTCGCGGAATAGCCGTCGGCCTCGGACGCGAACTCCGCCTCCTGCAGTTCCGAATACGCCGCCATGCCGCGCTCGCGATAAGCCTTGGCGAGGCTGAAGGTGGCGTGATTGAGGCTGTGAAAACCGGCGAGCGTGATGAACTGGTATTTGTAGCCCATGGCGCCGATCTCGCGTTGGAAGCATTCCATCTGGTCCTTGTCGAGATGCTTCGCCCAGTTGAACGAGGGCGAGCAGTTATAGGCCAGCATCTGTTCCGGAAATTCCCGCTTGATCGCCTCGGCGAACCGCCGCGCCTCGGCGAGATCGGGGGTCGAGGTCTCGCACCAGATGAGATCGGCATAGGGCGCCACGGCGAGTCCGCGGGCGATCGCCATCTCCTGGCCGCCGGTGATCCGGTGGAAGCCCTCGGGAGTCCGCTCGCCGGTTAGGAAGGGACGGTCGCGCTCGTCGATGTCGCTGGTAATCAGGCGCGCCGCGTCGGCATCGGTCCGCGCCATCAGGACGGTCGGCACCCCCATCACATCGGCCGCGAGCCTGGCCGCGTTCAGGGTACGGATGAATTGCGAGATCGGCACCAGCACCTTGCCGCCGAGATGCCCGCATTTCTTCTCGGAGGCGAGCTGATCCTCGAAATGGATGCCGGCCGCACCCGCCTCGATCATCGCCTTGGCGAGCTCGAAGGCGTTCAGCGGCCCGCCGAAACCGGCCTCCGCGTCGGCAATGATGGGCAGCATGTAATCGGTCGTCTCATCGCTCTCGCCGTCGCAGCGCTCCAGATGCTGGACCTGGTCGGCGCGCTGCAGCGCCTGGCTCATGCGGCGAATGACGTTGGGGACGCTGTCGACGGGGTAGAGGCTTTGATCGGGATACATCTGGCCCGCCGAATTGGCGTCGGCCGCGACCTGCCAGCCCGACAGGTAGATCGCCTTCAGCCCGGCCTTGGCGTGCTGCACCGCCTGGTTGCCGGTAAAGGCGCCGAAGGTGGGGACGTAGTCCTCGGTCTGCAGCAGGTGCCAGAGCTTCCGCGCGCCTATCTCGGCGATCGTGTGGCGAATTTGGATGGAACCCCGGAGCCGCTCGACATCGCGCTCCGAATAATCGCGCGCGACATGCTCCCAGCGGCCGGCCGGGGCGGTTTCGGTCTCCGGTGCCGGGGCGGGCGCGACCGTCGCCGGATCGCCGTCGTCATATTCGGTGATGGTCGGCCGATGGGGCCGATCCTGCTCGTCCAAAAGCGTGAAGCTGGTCGTGATGTCGTTCATGTCGTCCTCGCCATTGCTCGATTGCCGGGTTCCGAGGCGGCACCGTTTGCGGCACCGCAAGATGGCGAGGAGGCTATCTGGCGAGAGACCCGAGAATCAATAAAATAATGCATAATCAATTGTTTAGATGAAAATTCATTACACATTTCGATTTACGGAGGGTTAAGTTTGTAAAGGTGACCGTTGCTACCCCCAACCCCCACGACAATCCGACGGTAATCGGGTATACTCGCTTCATGTGACTTGCCCCCAGGTTTCGTACCAATCGTTATGTTAGACCTTGCTCGTTG
>CAYPAV010000013.1:0-131548 GCA_964408805.1 uncultured Rhodospirillaceae bacterium
CAACGAGCAAGGTCTAACATAACGATTGGTACGAAACCTGGGGGCAAGTCAGCGCCCCACGGTAGGAATTGTGCCAGCAATCTTCTACCATTTCCGAAACGTTTCCGTGGACGTCATGTACCCCGAAATTGTTTGCTGGGAATCGCCCCACCTCCACCGTGCGCTGCCGATCCTTGCCGGTGGGGCCACCCGCATACCGGAAATAGCCATTGTAGTTCGCTTGGTCTGGTGCAATCGTCAGCCCAAAATGAAACGGCGTTGTAGTCCCTGCCCGCGCGATATACACCCACTCCGCTTCGCTCAACAGCCGGTAGGTCTTGCCTGATTTCTGCGACAACCATGACACATAGGCCTTCACTTCCGTCCATCCTACATCGATTACTGGACGACGGCCCCGGCCCCAGCCCTGATCATTCGGTCGGTATCCACGGCATCCCCCCGCCGATACGCAGGCGTCCCATTCGACAAACGTCACCTCAAATTTCCCCACCGCAAACGGACGCGGGATAGTTACCTCGTGCGCCGGTCCTTCGTCGCTATCCCGGCTCGCCTCGGCCTCGGGCGAGCCCATCTTGAAACGACCCGCCGGGATCATGACCATCTCAGGGCATTCTGCACAGTCCCAGAATGTATCACCGGGCCGGTACTTCAGATAGATGCTCACGGCCTTCTTCGCCGTAGACATCGGCTTCAAATTTGGCGGCTTCGCCATGGCAACTTGTTTGCCGCTCAGCTCCTTCACCCGCCGTTCAGCGATACCGACGAAGGTGCCTTTTGGGAAGCGCGCCAGATAGTCCGTGAAGTCCGCTGGATCCTTGCTCCTCTGGATGGACTGCCAGAACGCCACTTCCGCCGAAGTGCCAGCTTTCGCCGATGGAACAGATTTGGCGCCGTGCCGGAAAAAGAAGTCTCCCTTCACGGACGAGTTGATCCACGGATCCTGCTTCCCGTTGGTCGCCCTAGCGACTCGGGTGGCCGTCTCCTTGAACACGCGCTCGAGCGTCAGTCCCGGTTGATCCAGTACCTTCAGCAGCTCACCAGTGAAGACGCCGTGACCACCACGAGGACCGTCCTGCGCCACCTGACCGGGGGCTGCCGAATAGACAATCGCTGTGCCCTTGATGCCCTTGGGCACGATCGGGATAGCGAGGCCGCGGGCTGCGGATCGGGTGCGGCGTGGCAGCGGGTTATCACGGCAGGCGTCGAGGATGACGATATTGAGCGGCGTTCCCGCGCGTGTCATCGCCTGCAGAAAATCGTCTGACGTGATGGCTTCGGCGCGGAGATCATCCTCGATTTCAATCTGCGCATCCGACGGCACGAGGTAGCTTTTGGTGCCCGTCTGAATGCCGTGGCCGGCATAAAAGACGAGACCGACCTCGGCGTCCGAGAGTGCCGCTTCGAACTTGGCGAGCGTGCGGTAGAGATCGCGTTGTCCGGCGTTGACCTTCAGGATGACCTCGAAGCCAAGCGACTTGAGCTTTCGCGCCATGCCCTTAGCATCGGTGTGGGCGTTGGCGAGATTCGGGAGGGTGGCGTAGCTGTTGTTACCAATGACCAGGGCGACACGTTTGGCGGCGCTGGCAGCAGTGGCTGTCAGAAGCAACAGTGCAGCGATAGTGACAACGCGAATCAAGCTCAGCTCCCCTCATGTCGAGTTATGCAAGGCTGAGGCGCACAATTCATCTTTAATGCTGCCTCGTGTATAGTGGCGCGTCAAATCAGTTGTCGAAAGGATACCTTGCGCAGCGTAGTTGCCTCGCTAGTGGACCGGTGCAAGGCTGCTGGATATCTGAGAGATCGCTGCGGGCCGCCGATTCGGCGGGTCGTTTAGGCCACACTTCCAGACCGGAACAAAAAGACGCCCGATCTCGGGGAGAGAATCGGGCGTTTCAATGTTGGGCCCAGGAGGCCTCCTTGCACCCAACATCTCTGCAGTGATGTAGGCTGATCGGGAAACTTGGCGACTCGGGTCCGTACTTATGGCGGTGTTTTTAGGATCGGACCCACCGAGTTTTATGACCCCAGGAATGACCCCGACAGATAGAATATGGCGAGTGCGAGTTCGAGATCCTCGGCATGTCACATTAAATAATTGATCTAATGGAGAAAAATGGCGCACCCGACAGGATTCGAACCTGTGACCCCCAGATTAGGAATCTGATGCTCTATCCAACTGAGCTACGGGCGCGCGATGACGGCGTTATAGCATGGACCGCGGTCGGGACACGCTCTAATTGCCGAAAAGACTGCCGAGCGGTACCGAATAGTAAATGAGCGCGGTTTCGGTGCCGGGGTTGTCGTCGCCGATCGAGGCATTCGAGAGATGGTGGACGGCGACGCCGAGGCGCGAGCGATCGTCGAACCGATACGCGAGTTCGAAGCCCGAGCGGAACTCGATGACATGGCCGAGGTCCTGGCCGTCGCCGTCGGAATAGAGACCGACCGCGGTATTCGGGATCAGCACCCAGCGCCGCCCGAGATAGATGTTCAAGGCGAAGCCGAAATAGCCGTAGAGCGAAGCATCGGTCGTCGCGAAGGCGCCGACGAAGGGCCGGAGCCGCCACAGTTCGTAATCAGAGCGATACTCGATATTGAAGCTGCCACCCTGCGCGCGGTCGGCGATCACGCCGGTGGCGCCGATACCAAGCGCGATGAAGGCCGGTTCCTCGTCCGCCGCCGCGGGCCGGATCGAGAACAAGATAATGGCCGCGATTGCCGCGGTCCGAATGAGCGTTTTCACGCTTCGTGCTCCCCAAATTCAACGCCGCCATCATAAGCCATCGCTAAGGATGCGCAAATCATTCGAGCGATTCAGACGCCGTTCTTGAAGAATTCCATCGCTTCGATCAATCCCGCCCGGATACCCGGCTCCATGGCCGAGTGGCCGGCATCGGGAACGACGCGGAAAGCGGCGGCGGACCAGGCCTCGGCGAGGGCGGCCGCCGACTCGATCGGACAAATCACATCATAGCGGCCCTGGATGATGACACCCGGCACTTCCGCGAGCCGGCCGGCATTGTCGAGAAGGGCTCCCTCCGCCATGAAACAGTCATTGATGAAATAATGCGCCTCGAGTCGGGCGAGCCCGAGCGCGGTTCCGGGCTCCATGAAAGTCGATACCGTCTCGGGATTGGGCCGCAATGTCGAGCAGGAGCCTTCGTAACGGCTCCAGGCCCGGGCCGCGGGCATGTGGATATTGGGATCGGGATCGATCAGCCGACGGTAATAGTTGGCGAGAAGATCGCCGCGCTCGGATTCGGGCAGATGCCGCGCGAAGGCGGCCCAGGCTTCCGGAAATATCCGCCGCATGCCGGTCATGAACCATTCGATCTCATCGCGGCGGCACAGGAAGACGCCGCGTAGGATCAGCCCCAGGCAATGCGCCGGATGGGCCTCGCCGTAGGCCAGCGCCAGGCTCGATCCCCAGGAACCGCCGAAAACGAACCAGCGCTCGATCCCGAGATGCCCGCGAAGCTTTTCGATATCGCCGACCAGATGATCGGTCGTGTTGTCGTGCAACTCGCCAAGCGGCGTCGACCGGCCCGCGCCCCGCTGGTCGAAGATCACGATGCGATAATGCCTTGGATCATAGAAACGCCGATGGGTCGGCACCGCCCCGGCACCGGGACCGCCATGCAGGAAAAGGACCGGCACGCCGTCAGGTTTCCCGCATTGCTCCCAATAGAGATCGTGGATGCCGTCGACAGCGAGGCGCCCGGTCTCGTATGGTTCAATCTCGGGAAAAAGTGTCTGCCGAGTCATCGTATCACCATGCGCCCTGGTCTCATCTGTTCGCGCCGACATTGCCGGGAATTGTGCTCGGCCGCGCTCATACTTGTCGCCGCGCTCGTTCTTGCCGCAACCAATTCCGGTCACGCCAATGCCGAGGTGGCGGCGAATTGGGTCGTCGTCACCGAAATCGTCGACGGCGACACGGTGCGTCTCGCGGATGGCCGGCAGGTTCGGTTGGTCGGCATCCAGGCACCCAAACTCCCACTCGGGCGCCGGAACTTCAAGACCTGGCCGCTCGGAGAAGAATCGAAAAGCGTGCTGTCCGGACTTGTTCTCCAAAAATCGGTTCGTCTTGCCTTCGGCGGGCGGCGGATCGATCGTCACGGCCGGCTCCTGGCGCATCTCCACGGCAAGGGCAATCAGTGGATCCAAGGGGAGATGTTGAGCCGCGGCATGGCGCGGGTCTACAGCTTCCCCGACAATCGAACCCGGGTCGCGGCTATGATGGCGCTGGAACGGGCGGCGCGCGTGGCCCGGCGGGGGATCTGGGCGCACCCTTTCTACCGGGTCCGCGACGCCGACCGGGTGCGGTCCGACAAGGGAACCTTTCAGCTGGTCGAGGGGCGGGTCCTCGACGTGGCGACCGTAAAGGGCCGGACATACATGAATTTCGGACCGGACTGGCGCCGTGATTTCATGATTTCCATCGGCCGCCGACATCGGAAGGCCTTCCGCGGCAGATGGCCCGCGCTCGACATATTGGAGGGGCGGCTTGTCCGGGTTCGCGGCTGGCTGATTTGGCGCAACGGCCCGATGATCGAAGCCACCCATCCCGAACAGATCGAGGTGCTGGAATGACCGCGGCGGGTATAGCGCGGCGCGTCGTCGGCGCGATGACGGCGGCGGTCCTGCTCGGCTTTTGCGCCGCCTGTGGCGTCAACCCCGCGACCGGGCGACAACAGCCGATGCTGATGTCGGCGGCCGAGGAGGCACGGATCGGGGCCGCTGAACATCCGAAAATTCTCGCGGAATTCGGGGGCGTCTACCGCGACCCCAAGGTGTCCGGCTATATCGCGACGCTGGGCGGACGGCTGGCAGCGGCCACCGAATTGCCCGGACTTCGCTTCCGCTTCACGGTGCTGAACAGCCCCGTCGTCAACGCGATGGCGCTGCCGGGGGGATACGTCTACGTGACCCGCGGCCTTCTGGCGCTGGCCCGGAACGAAGCGGAGGTCGCCGGCGTGCTCGGCCACGAAATCGGCCATGTCGTGGCGCGCCATGCGGCCGCCCGGGTCAGTCAGGCGCAACTTTCCCAGCTCGGGCTGATTGGGCTTTCGATCCTCGGCGGCGCGGCGGGGCTGCCAACGGATACCGGCCGGCTGGCGCAAGCGGCGGCGGCGCTCCATCTTCGCCGGTATTCCCGCGAGCAGGAATTCGAGGCCGATACGCTGGGCGCGCGTTACATGAGGCGCGCCGGGTTCGACGCCGCAGCGATGGCGAGTTTCCTGACGCAATTGCGGGCGCACGGCCGGTTGACGGCCAAGATCGCCGGCAGGCCGGCCGATACCGTTGACGAGACCGACATCATGGCGACCCATCCGCGCACGCTCGACCGAATCCGCCGGGCGACGGCAACTGTTGCGAGACCGAGGCCGGGGCGGGGGGCAAGGCTCGGCCAGGCCAGCTACTTGCAAGTGATCGACGGCATGACCTTCGGCAGCGATCCCAAGCAGGGCCTCGTGCGCGGCCGCGAATTCAGCCATCGCGGCCTCGGTTTTCGGTTCGAGGCGCCGAAAGGGTTTCACCTGACAAACCGGCCCGCCGCGGTGCTTGCCAAGGGCCCCGGGGCGATCGTCGTCTTCGACGCCGACGGGGGACGGGCGAAGGGCTCGATGACGGCGTATCTGTCGCGCGTCTGGGCGCGCCGGAGCCTCAACGATCTCGAAGCGATCACGATCAACCATATGCCGGCCGCGACGGGTTGGCTCGAAGTCGAGGGCCGTCGGGGTCCGATGGTGCTGCGGCTCGTCGCGATCCGGGCGGCGCCGCGCCGGATCTATCGCTTTCTCTTCATCGCGTCGCCCCATGTCATGCGCCGGCAACGGCAGGCTTTTCGGCGCATGTCCTACAGTTTCCGACGCCTGTCACCGGAAGAGGCGGCGGCACTCAAGGCATCGCGGATTGGCATTCACCGCGTCGGTGATGGCGAGGCCAGGGCCGATCTCGTGGCGCGCATGGGGAATCACGACCACGCCGCCGACTGGTTCGATGTCCTCAATGGCCGGACAGCAAATCGCCCGGTCAGGCCGGGCGATCTGGTGAAGCTTTTGAAGTAGCGCGGCCGAAACCGGTAGTTAGGCCTCGATCAGGAGATCGTCCGGCCGTTCGGTCCGTTGGCTGATCGATTTCCTCAGCTTGGTCAACGCCCGGTGCTCCAACTGGCGGACGCGTTCCTTGCTGACGCCGAGCACGCGGCCCAGCTCCTCGAGGGTGGCGCCGTTCTCGGTGAGCCGGCGCTTGCGGATGATCGTCTGTTCGCGCGGCGGCAATTCGCGCAACGCCTCGACCAGCCAGCGCGCACGGGTGTGGCCGTCATGTATCTTGACCACGACCTCCTCGGAGGTCGAACGATGGTCGGCGAGGAAATCCTGCCAGCTATCTTCCGATTCGTCCGAGACCGGAGCGTTCAAGGATTGGTCACCGCCGTTCAGGCGGATTTCCATGGCTTCGACCTCATGGACATTGACCTTGAGTTCATTGGCGATGAATTCGCGGGATTCCTCGCTTAACTGCTCTCCGCCGATATCGTCGATCTGGGCGCGCAGGCGCCGGAGATTGAAGAACAGCGATTTCTGCGCCGCCGTCGTGCCGGTACGCACGATCGACCAGTTGCGCAAGATGAAATCCTGCATCGCCGAACGAATCCACCACGAGGCATAGGTCGAGAACCGCACGCCGCGATCCGGCTCGAAGCGCCCCGCCGCTTGCAGCAGCCCGACATTGCCTTCCTGGACCAGGTCGCCCATCGGCAGGCCGTAATTGCGAAACCGCGACGCGATGCTGATCACCAGACGCGTATAGGCCCGCACCAGCTTATGGAGCGCGACCTCGTCCTGGTTGTCCCGCCAGCGCTTCGCGAGGTCGTATTCCTCCTCGCGCGAGAGCAGCGGTTCTTGCATCGATGTCTTGATGAATTTTAGATTTGCCCGTTGTGTTTGCGGGTCGTCGATATAGGCCATTCCCTCCCCTTGAAGCGCGTTTTGCGCTTTCTCCCCGTGGAATTTTATATCTTAGTATTTTGGTAGGTTATTCGAAATAAAATGACCCCGCAATAAAAATTTGTCCGTACAAATGATTTTTTTGTACGGACAAATACCTATGACGGAGTCAAGCCGTGGTTTTTATGCAAAGGCGTGTAAAAATACGCCTAAGCAGCGCTCAAAATTAAGCGTATATAATTGTAATCAAACAATTATTCTTGTAGGCATCAAGAATCGGTTCAAAATAGGTCGGCGAATCGAAAATTAACCAAACGAAGCGGTAACACCATACGAAGCGGCGTCGCACAACATAATTTGACTCTGCGGAGGTCGGTCGTTCAGGCCGCCTTTAGGAGGGTTTCGAGATGCTCCGTTGCCGCGTCCTCGTCGATATCCTCGACCGCCGCCAGCTCGCGTACGAGGCGCTCCAGGGCCGCCTGATAGATCTGCCGCTCGCTGTAGGATTGGTCCGGCTGATCCTCCTTGCGATGCAGGTCCCGCACCACCTCGGCAATGGAGACCGGATCTCCCGAATTGATCTTGGCCTGGTATTCCACAGCCCGCCGGCTCCACATTGTCCGGCGCACCCGGCTGCGGCCCTTCAAGGTCTTCAGCGCACCCTTCATCTCATCCCGTGACGAGAGCCGGCGCAATCCGGAGTCCTTGGCCTTTTCGATCGGCACGCGCAAGGTCATGCGGTCCTTCTCGAAACTGATGACGATCAGCTTCAATTTGTATCCGCCGATTTCCTGATCCTCGATGCCGACCACCTTGCCGACGCCGTGGGTCGGGTAGACGACCCAATTCCCGGTCTTGAACTCGGACTGTACTCGTTCGGACTTTTTCTTTTTCGCCACGTTCTTCCTCTTAATTAGCTATGCCACCGACCATTGTGCCGGTGTGGATTCGCGCAGCGAATCCGAACCACCTCCAGAAGAGGCTCCGCATTTCCGTCTATGCGCTTCCCTTGAACTTTCGCGAGGATCAACCGACGCGCCGAACCTGCCCATCCAACGGCTCGTAACCTACCTTATCACAATTTTCCTTGGTTTCACAGTCCCCGTCCGGCGGACGATCCGCGGATCGCGAACCAAATCAATGAGTTACGATCTAGGCCTGACCCGGATCAGAATCGAAGTATTTGTCGTGCTTGCCGGTTTCGTCCTTATAAGTGTCCGAATCCTCCGGCGGTGTCCCCTTGCGGGTGATATTCGGCCATTTTTCGGAATATTCCCGATTCAACTCCAGCCACTTTTCCGCCTCGCCGTCGGTGTCGGGGAGAATCGCCTCCACCGGGCATTCGGGCTCGCAAACCCCGCAATCGATGCATTCGTCCGGATGGATCACCAACATATTGGCACCGACATAGAAGCAATCGACCGGACAGACTTCAATGCAGTCCATATATTTGCACCGGATGCAATTCTCGTTGACGATATAGGTCATGCGATATTCTCCTTGCGACTCGACGGACGTCGAAACCGTTGACGGGGTGCCGCGCGGACCGGCCGGCCACGCCGCGCACAGTCACATACAAACTCATCTGCAGAGACGCAATAGTCTCGGGCGAGATTTATCTCCCGTCGGGGTGATCCTTTTCGCCCATCGACAACGCCGCTAGGCCGGTCATGTCAAGCGACGACCGACGCCACGCTCCCGCGACCCGCCGCAATCGCGAGCCCATCCTGGAGGCCTTGCGCGGTTGTTTGCCGCCGGCGGGATTGGTCCTGGAGATTGCCAGCGGTACCGGCGAGCACGCGCGATATTTCGCCGAGCACCTACCGGATCTGACCTGGCAACCGAGCGACCTGGCAACGGAGGCGTTACTCAGTATCGAGGGTCATCGAGACGGGTATGTCGGCGGCAATCTCCTGCCTGCCCGCTCCCTCGACGTCACCAGCGAGGATTGGCCGATCAAGGCGGCGGACGCCATTCTTTGCGTCAACATGATCCATATCGCACCTTGGTCCTGCTGCCTCGGGCTTCTCGCCGGGGGCGCGCGTGTTCTACCGCCCGGAGGCACGCTGGTCCTCTACGGTCCGTTCCGGCGCGGCGGCCGGCATATCGCGGCCAGCAATGCCGCCTTCGACGAGTCGCTGCGACGGCAAGATCCGGAGTGGGGCGTGCGGGACCTCGATACGATCGAGGAGGCGGCCGCTTCCAGAGGACTTTTCCTGCAAGAAATTCTCGATCTGCCCCGCGACAACAACGTCGTGGTCTTCGTCAGGCGGGCTTGAAGGACCTGCCCGTAATATCATGACAGGCTCTAGGCGGATCCCGGCGCATCCTTCAAGCGGTCGATTGCGCGGCGTTCCCGCTTCGTCGGTCGTCCGGCACCGGGTTCGCGACGTCCCGGACCGGGCGTCTTCTTCGGTCGCGGCGCCGGTGGCGCGAGATCGCTATATAGTGTTTGGGCCTCGCTGGCGGGGCCGCGACGTGTTCCTAGTGCAATAATCTCGATAACCCGGATGTCGCGGCCTTTGGAAAAAGTCAGCACGTCACCTGGCCGGACGGAGTGTCCCGGTTTCCGGATGATCTGACGGTTCACGCGAAGCTTGCCGTCGGCCACCAGTTTGGTCGCCAGCGTGCGGCTTTTGAAAAACCGGGCGTGCCAAAGCCATTTATCGACACGAAGTCGGGGATCGGTTTCGCCGGCCGCCGTCACTTCGCGGCCACCACGTCGCGCAATGTCGCGAAGGGCGAATGGGGATCGACATTCGCATCGTCGCGCGGCTTGCGCTTGATGCGTGGGGGGTACTTTCGCCGGAAAACGGTTTTCTCGCCGTCATGCCGCGATCGGAATCCGAGCCCCGCCATGACCTGCTCGAAATCGGCGCCCTCGACGCCGGCGAGAGCGGTCAGCTCGGGAGTGGCGACGAATGGTCCACGCCGCGCGCATCGCCTTGCGGCCCGCCCCAATCGAGCGACCCTATCGAAGCGAATAGCACGGGTCCCGATCCGCCGATAGCCGAGACAGGCCCAGTCCCGCTTCGAAAGATTTCCCGCCGCCAGGGAATGCGCCGGCGGAGTCGCCCGCGCTTTCGCCGTGCGACCCGTATGCACCGACCATAGCGTCGCGCGAAGGGCCAACGCCGGCCCGCGCAACATGCGATCGAAAAAGACACCATCCGGTCCGAGCCTAAGGCCCAACCGGGACAACCGCTGGCGGTCCGCTTTCTCGAGCTCATGGAACTTTGCCTTGGGCAAGGGTTCCGGCAACGCGCCCAGGGTCTCGCTCAGTTGAAAGACCAAGCCGCGGGCCGGGCCGCGAAGCGATTCGGCGCGCGCCCGGTACAACGGCCGAAAGGTCCGGTTCAAATGCTGTTTCAGCCACTCGGCGAGACGGGCGCGGATGCGCTCGCGAAGACCGTTGTCGATCAGATCGCTGCGCGAGACGTCGATCCGGGGCGCCAGGATGTCTTCCCCGGGAAGTAGCTGTGCGATACGAGCGCCGTGCCAAAATAGCTTGCCGTCGTCGTCTAATTGGAAAGCGGAATTGGGATCCCCCTCCAGGCGTTGGATGCGCCGGCCGATATCCTGTAGGGCGGCGCGCCGCGCCGCCGCCAGGATCGCGCGGCCCTCGAAGGTGGAATCGACATCGGCGATGAAGCGTATGCCGTCCATTCGGCCCACGGTCTGGCCCTCGACGACCAGATCGCCGGCCGCGGTTACAGCGGACAACAGTTGATCGCCTTTTTCCCGCTTGCGGTCGATCGAGGCGGCGCGCCGGTCGACGAAGCGCTGGGTTAACCGGTCATGCAGCGCATCCGAAAGTCGGTCCTCGATGGCCCCGGCCCGATCCTGCCACGCCTGGGACTCGGCGAGCCAGTCGCCCCGATGGGCGATGTAGGTCCAGGTGCGGATATGGGCGATCCGTCCGGTCAGCACGTCGATATCGCCGGTGTCATCGTCCAAACGATCGATCTGGCGGCGCACCCACTCGACCGGCAATCGTCCGTCGCCATTGGTCAGATGCGTGAAAACCTGGGTTAGGAAAGCGGCGTGATGGTCGGGCATGATCTTGCGGAAATCCGGAACCTGGCAGACCTCCCATAACAGGCGAACCCGTCCCGGATCGCCGGCCCGATCGAGGATATCCGCGTCCCGTGCCAGCATGTCGAGGGCGATTTGGTCCTCCGCCTTCCGCGCCCGGGTCAGCGTCGTCTCCCGGGGGGAGCGGCCCAGGCTCTGCAACAGTCGTTTCGGTGATGCGAAATCAAGCTCCCTCGATCTCCAATAGAGTTGGCGCACCGGTTCGAACCGGTGGTCCTCGACGGCTTCCACGAGCTGCGGGTCGAATGGGCCTAGCCGCGCCGTGCTGCCGAAGGTGCCATCGTTCATATGCCGGCCGGCGCGTCCCGCGATCTGGCCGACCTCGACGGCGGCGAGCGGGCGTACGCGATGTCCGTCGAACTTCCGCAATCCGGCGAAGGCGACGTGGTTCACGTCCATGTTGAGGCCCATGCCGATCGCGTCAGTGGCCACCATGTAATCGACTTCGCCGGCCTGATACATGGCGACCTGGGCGTTGCGGGTCCGCGGCGAAAGGGCGCCGAGGACGACGGCGGCCCCACCGCGTTGCCGTCGAACGCGCTCGGCCAGCTCGTAGACCCGGTCGACCGTAAACGCGACGACGGCGCTTCGGCGCGGCAATCGCGCGATGTTCGAGGCGCCGGAATAAGAGAGGGTCGAAAGGCGCGGCCGATCGTCGAACTCGACGCCCGAGACAAGGGACCGGATGATCGGACGCATGGTGTCGGACCCGAGGAACAGCGTTTCCACGAGGCCGCGTGCGTGAAGCAGGCGATCGGTGAAGACATGCCCCCGGTCGGCATCGGCGCAAAGTTGGATCTCGTCGATGGCGATGAAATCGACCGGACGATCGAGCGGCATCGATTCGACCGTGCAAACGAACCAGCGCGGTCGCGGCGGCACGATCTTCTCCTCGCCGGTGATCAACGCGACCCGGCGCGCACCCTCTCGAGCCACGATGCGGTCGTAGTTTTCGCGCGCGAGCAAGCGCAGCGGGAACCCGATCATCCCGCTTTGGTATCCCAGCATGCGGTCGATCGCGAAATGGGTCTTGCCGGTGTTGGTCGGGCCCAGAATAGCCCTTATCCGGCGCTCGGGCCGGGTCATGACTCGGTCTCCACTGGCGACGGCGAACCGACGCGAGACGTCATTCGAATTAATCCTTGGTGTCGGACTCGCGGTCCTCTACAGGTTCGACTCGACCCAATCGGCGAGCTGGCTCTTCGGCAGCGCACCCACCTTCGTCGCGGCGACCTCGCCGTCCTTGAATAGCATCAGTGTCGGGATGCCGCGCACGCCGTATTTCGTCGGCGTATGGGGGTTGTCGTCGATGTTCAGCTTGGCGATCGTCAGCCGCTCGCCCAAATCGGCGGCGATCTCTTCAAGCGCTGGTCCGATCATCTTGCAGGGACCGCACCATTCCGCCCAGAAATCGACCAGAACCGGCCCGTCCGCACCCAGCACATTGTTTTCGAAATCGTCATCGCCGACTTTAACCGTGGTCATGCCTGCATCCTTTTCGCCGTTCCGACGGAATTCTAACATACCTTGGCCTCGAATCTAGGAAGCCGGGGAGCGGTGGTCAAGGAGCGCGTCCGGCAGGTCCATGAGAACGGGGCCCTCGGTCCAAAGCAGCGCGCAGCGAACCTGTCGATCCGGCCAGATTCGGCGGAGCAAGATGCGATAGGCGGCCATTTGTCGGAGATAGACGGGGGGGGCCTCGACGGCGCTGTCGGGGACCGGCCGCAAGGTCTTGTAATCGACCGCCAGGACCGTCGTGGCGGTGACCACGAGACGGTCGATCTGGCCGGCGATGGTCTCCGGACCGTCAACTCCTTCGACGGTGCCGACAAGGGGCGCCTCGGCTCGGCTTCCGGCGCCGAAAATAGGTGCGAATTCAGTATGTTCCAGGATTTCCAAGACTTCGGCCGCGAGCGCTTCGCGCGCCGCTTGATCGAGTTCGTGGGCGGGTCGTGCCAAGAATCGAGCACAGGCATCGGGCCGCGCCGCCGGCGGCAGCTCGGGCAGGAGTTCGAGCAGACGATGGACCAGCAGACCGCGGCGGAAGCGCCGGCCGTCGTCTCCGCCTAGCGGCGACCGGGCGGGCGGCGCGGCACCGCTGGGGCGCGACGGCGCCAGCGGCCGGGGCGGGGTGGGTTCGCGGGCGGGCGGGCGGCGCGCCCAATCGGGCGGCGTTTCGTGGCGCGAGGACGATTCGACCGTTTCCGGCACCGAGTCGGGCGCCGCCGTCTGGAGTGTTTCGACCACCAGCCCGTCACCCCGCCAGCCATCGGGCGACAGCGTTGTGAAATCGAAGGACCGTCGTTCGGCCAAGGGGGCGATTCCATCGGCGACGAGGTTGTACCAGCAATCCGCCGGCGGCTCGTACCGTCCAGCGGCCCCACTGACATGGAGTTGGTCCTCCGCCCGCGTCATGGCGACATAGAGGAGGCGATTATACTCCGCTTCCTGACGTGCCACCGCCGCCGCGCTCGCCGTCCGCGAGACGGAACTTTCGAGCGCGCGGCGCGGGGCCCAGACCGGAACGCCGTCGATCCAGTGAAGATTGGCCACGCGGTCCGGCTTTCGCGTCGTATCGGCGAGGATCACGATAGGCGCCTGCAGGCCTTTGGCGCCATGCACCGTCATCACCCGCACCTCGTCGCGTCCGCCTTGTTCGAGGTCGCGTTTGACCTCGGTGGCCCCGGCGCCGACCCAGTGCATGAAACCCTGCAGCGCCGGCGAATTGGTTCGCTCGAACCCGACGGCGAGGCCGAGAAATTCGTCGATCGGGTCTTCGGCCTCCGTGCCGAGCCGGGCGATCAGCGCCGCCCGGCCGCTTTCGCCCGACAGCGTCGGCTGATTCAATACCTCGGCGAACAGCTCGTAGGGCGGGATGAAATCGACTCGCGCCAGCCATCGACCCAGCCAATTTCGGGCGTCGGCATCGGCGGGCGCCGCACTCTCGCCGAGAGACCGCCAGAGGCTCCGATCGCCCCGGTCCCAAGCCAGGCGGAGCAGGTCGTCGTCATCGAATCCGATGAACGGCCCCTTGAGCACGTTGGCCAAGGTCAGATCGTCCTCCGGCAGCAGCAGGAACTCGGCGAAGGCCATCAAATCCATGACCGCGAGCTGGTCCGTCAGGACCAGGCGATCGACGCCGGCGACGGGGACGCCCAGCCGCTTCAGCGCCCGCACCAGCTGGTCGACGAAGCGGGTGCGCCGGCGCACCAGAACCATGATATCGCCCGCCGCGACCCGGCGTCCCCGCGAGGACAGCCGCTCGTGCCCGATCCAACTGTCGATCCGAGCCGCCATGACACGGGCAAGCCGGGCATCCGGATCGTCGATCGGCCTGCGCTCCAGCGGCAACGTCCAGGGCGCCCGTTCGGCCGGCGCCTCGGGTTCGACGAGGGGCCAGACCTCGACCCGCCCGCCCGCGCCCTGGCGGTGGACATCGTGCGAAAGCGTTGCCCCCTCGGCGACGACGCCCCGCGCGGCCGCTGGACGCGCGAAGGTGGCATCGACGGCCTCAAGCACCGCCGCCGCCGAACGGAACGACGTTTCGAGCGAAATCTCCCGCCATTTGTCGCTGCCGATGCGATCGCGGAAGTGGTTTCGAAGGGCTTCCCCCACCGCCGGATCGGCGCGCTGGAAACTGAAAATCGACTGCTTTTCGTCGCCGACCGCGAAGAGTGTTCGTTCGGTGTCCTCGCGCGCACCTTCTCCGGCAAAGAACTCCTCGGCCAGGGCCCGGACGATCTCCCACTGCTCGGGATTGGTGTCCTGGGATTCATCGATCAGGATATGGTCGAGCCCGCCATCGAGCTTGAAGAGAACCCACGGCGCCATCGCGCGATCGACCAAAAGATCGCGGGCGCGGTAGATGAGATCGTCATAATCGAGACAGCTCTGCGCCGTCTTCGCGGCCTGGTAGGCTTCCAGCATCATGGCGCCGAGGCGAAGCAAGGCAGCAGTGCCGCGGGCCGAGGAGATCGCGCGAAGGTTCTCGACGACGGCCGCGAGTCGATCCGCCTCCGCCTGTAGGATATCGGTGCAATCCGGAAATTGCTCAACGACCTTTTTGGTGGCGAGTGATTTTCGGGGTGTTTGTTCCTTTTTCAGTAGATAGACGTCCAGGTAATCGTCAAAGGACCGCATTCGCGCCTCGACGTCGCCGGTGAGCCAGGCGGCGATCCGTTCGGCGCGTGGCTGGTCGGTCTTCTCGGTGCCGTGCCGCAGCCCTTCGACGGCGCGGTGTAAGGCCTCGGCGTCAAACGCCCCATCGCCGGCGGCGGCGCGGATTACCGCTGCGGCGTCGCTGTCGGGATCGACTTGGAAAGTCCGATAAACCGCCGCCTCGGCCCCCGCGAGACCACCCCGATCGCGCAACAGACGGGCAAGCCGGCCCCGTTCCTGCGCCAAATCCGTCATCAGGCTCGAGAATTGGTCCTCCTGCAGATGCGCGATGATCTCGGCGAGGGCGATACCGAGTTCCTCGTTGCGCCGCGCCGCCATGAGCACCGCGTCGCGGGCGGTTCGCATCAATTCGGCGGCGCTGCGTTCGTCCATCACTTTGGTCTGGGGGGCTAGTCCCGCTTCCAGCGGAAACCGTGTCAGCAGCGATTCGCAGAACCCGTGAATGGTCTGGATCTTGAGCCCGCCCGGCGTATCCAGAACTTGTGCGAACAGACGCCGGGCGGCCGCGAGCGCCGCTTCGTCCACCGTGTCGCCGGTCAGCTCGACCAGCCGCCCCCGCAGCTCTTCCTCGGGGAGGATGCTCCATAGCGAGAGCTCGCCGCTGATGCGGTTCGCCATCTCCGCCGCCGCCGCCTTGGTGAAGGTTAGGCAGAGAATGCGTTCCGGCGGCGTGTCACCGAGCAGCAAGGTCAGCACGCGGTCGGTTAGAACCTTGGTCTTGCCGCTGCCGGCCGAGGCCGATACCCAGACGCTCACCGCCGGGTCGGCGGCGGCGCGCTGGGCGATCCCCGGATCGGCATGGGGGGCGGCGCTCACGGGGTCGCCTCGTCTTCCGGAAAGCCCGCCCATTCGAGCAGGCGAGCAAGGTGGGCATAGTCATTGAATCGCGGCGCGCGTGCCGCATCGGGTGCCGCCGCATAGGAGACGGCCGGGTCGTCGAAGGCGGTGACCAATTCGCGGAGACCCTCGAGAGCCGCACTTGCCAGCGCCTCGATATCCTCGTCGACCTCCTTGATTTCGCCCGCCGTGGCACCCCCCGAGAGCCGCCAGAAGGCAAGGCTCTCGACCGGAGCCGCGGCCAGACCCTCGAAACCGCCGGCCCTCGCGATCGCAGCCTCCAAGGGCAATTGCGGCGCGTGTCCCTCGAGGAGCTCGCGGGGCGGCGGCGGCGCTCCTGTCTTGTAATCCAGCACCGCATAACCGCCCGCGAGAAGCCGGTCGATGCGGTCCGCATGCGCGCTCAAAAGGAAGGGACCGCCTGGTGCCTCGATCGTCAATGTGCCGCGCCGTTCCGTCGCTGAGTGGGCGAGGCGGGGCCGGCGTTCGCGCTCGACGGCGACGAACCAATCGGCGACCCGTTCGAAACGCGGCCACCAGAAAGCGTGGACCACGGGATGCGCCAAGGCATCGGCGAAAGCCGTCTGGCCGATCTCCCGCAGCCGATCTTCCGCGTCGGCCGGCAGCGCGTCGGGGAAAGCCGCGACGAAGCGGTCGAGGGCGGCGTGAATAATGTTGCCGCGATCGGCCGCGGCCGGGTCCGCCTCCAAGGGTTCGAGCGGGCGCAACTTCAGGATATGCCGCGCGAAGATCGAATAGGGATCGCGCATCCAGGATTCGATTTGCGTGACCGAAAGCGCCCGCGGCCGCACTTCGATGGGCGGCCGGGGGGCGGGCGGCGAGACTCGGCGGGGACGATCGGGTCGGTCCAGCGCCGCCTGCCAGGCAAGCCACTGGCCCGTGGTTTCCAACCGGGGATGATCGTCGCCCGCCCTGAGGACGGCATCGAGCCGCGAGAGCCAGCGCGACGGAACACTCGGCGCGCCCTCGGACTTCTCCGCCCTCGTCAGGACAACGCGGGGGGCGGCGAGCGCACTCGCGAAATCATGCGCCGCGAGACCGATCCGCCGCTCCGGCGGTGGCAGCCCGAATTGGACCTGCATCGGCCGGCTGAGCCAGGGGTCCGGGTCCGGGTCGCGCGGCCAGTTGCCCTCGTTCAGACCGCCGAGGACGATAAGATCGGCATGCTGCAATCGCGCCTCGAGCGGTCCCCAGATGTGAAGTCTCGGATGACGGCCGAAACGCGGGCGCACGACCCGGCCGGCCAGAAGGGCCGTGAAAAGTGCCGGGTAGGAGTCGGTCTCGACCGCGGGCAACGCATCTGCGGCGGCACGCGCCTCGTCGAGAAATTCGGCCAACGCCTCGCCGTCCTCGCCGAGCCAGAGCCCTCCCTCGCCATCCGTTTCGGCTGCGGCCTCGGCCGACCGGATATGCGCGTCGAGAAGTGCCGCGAGTGGCGGGCGCGATTCCGACAGGGCTTCGCTCAAACCCGCGGTCGTTGCCTCCAGGGCGTCGAGCAGCGCCGCGATCCGCGATTTCTCGGTCGATGCCAAGCTCTCGGGCATTGCCGCCCTCAACCCGGCGAGTCCGGCACCCGGCCGCGGCCCCCGCAGCAAGTTACGTTCGAGCGACCGTGCCGCTCCGCGAAGCGCATCCCGGGTCATGCCCAACGTCGCAAGCGGATGTTTCAAGACCGCCAGGGTCGCGACCGGTGAAAACCGCAGCGCCACCATCTCGACGAGAAGCCGAAAAAATACGGTGGCCGGGGTTTCCGCGAGAGGCCGACCGGCGGAATCATCGACGTCGATCGACCAGCGTCGCAACGCCGTCGCCACCCGCCGCGCCAGGTTGCGATCCGGCGTCACCAGGGCCGCGGTCTCGCCCTCGCTCTCGAGCGCGTCGCGAAGAACCAGGGCGATCGTCTCGGCCTCGACCGCCTCGTTCGGGCAATCGATTCGCTCCACGCCGTCGAGGGCGGCGGCCGGGATCGCCTCGATGTCACGCCAAGCCTCGGTGGTCTCGGCCGGTCGCATGGTTTCCGTGACAAGGCGTGCGCGGGCCCTTACGGCCGGTATCGGTTCCTCAAGGCCCGGCCAGTCCAGGACCTCTTCCGGGTTCACGCCGATCCTCGCCAACAGCCGCAACATGCCGTGCTGCGGATGGGTTTGGTCGGTCGCGGCCGCCGCGAGACTGTCCGCATCCATGTGGCGATCGAGACCCGGCAGCACCACCGCACCCCGAGGAAGATGAGCGACCGTGTCCAGTAGATCCGCCGTCGCGGGAATGCTGCCGGTCGATCCCGCGGCGACGATCCGGCGGTCCGGCGGATCCCGCTGCCATGCCGCCGCCTGACCCTCGAGCAGACGATTGCGGCGGTCGGCCGGATCGAGCGCCTCTTCCATGGCCAAACGTTTCGGCCAGTGGTTGGTCACGATCCGTAGGAATTCCAACGTCTGTTGCCAGTGCGCCGCGAATTGCTCGGGTGCCAGATTCGCCAAGCCGTCGAAGTCCAGCCGTTCCGTTTGCACCCGATCGAGGAGGCGCGCCAGTTCGGCGGCGAGGCGGGTTGCCTGATCGGCCGAGACCGCATCCTCCTCCGGTGCCAACTCGCGAATGAGGCCGGCCAGGATCAGCGTTCGCCGCAACGTCGGCACCGCCGCCGGCAGCTCGATCGAGGGAATGCCGGGTGCTTCGGCCAGGAACAGCGCCTCCTCGTCGATCTCGCCGAGCGGCCGCATTTCGGGCAGCAGAAGCGGGCGCCCCCCGGCCACTCTGAGGAAGCCTTCCCGCAAGGCCCGGCATGCGCGGCGATTGGGCAAAAGGATCAAGCCATCGGCAAGGGCCTCGGGATCGCCGCCGGCTTCCTCGAGGAGCCCGCTCGCAAGCGCGTCCACGAAACAATTGCCGGCGGGAATGGTCTGGATGGTCGGCATCAGGAATCCCGCCCGGCGAAGGCCCGTTCGGAGAGGGCAAGCTCGGCACGGGCCAAATCCTCGGGCGTTCCGACATGATACCAATCGCCGTCATGGGCCAAGCCGGCCAGCCGGCCGGCACGCTCAGCCCGGTCATAGAGAAGGTTCAGCGAGAACGGTCCCGCCGGTGTGTCCTCGAAAAGCCGCGGGTGCAAAACCTGAACGCCGGTGAAGACGAAGGGGGCAACCTCGCCCTCGGCCCGGCGGCGCGCCAGATCGTCGGGTTCGAGAAAATAGTCGCCGCTTCCGGAATAGCCGATCGTCCGTTCGGTCGACTGCATCATCAGGAGCGCGTCCATCCGCGCCGGGTCCCACGCCTCGGCCAGGCGCGTCAGGGCGGGCGAGGGGCCGTCGATCCAAATTGAATC
Source organism: uncultured Rhodospirillaceae bacterium (assembly GCA_964408805.1). GTDB lineage: Bacteria > Pseudomonadota > Alphaproteobacteria > UBA8366 > UBA8366 > CAYPAV01. Next base: position 19,405 of record CAYPAV010000013.1, read on the forward strand.
GCAGTTGATCACCATGAACGGCGCGTCGCCGAGATGCGGCAACGCGTTTCGAACGCCGCCGCCGGTCTCGAGCAGGACTTCTTCCGGGGACAACGTAACTTCCATGACGCCCGCCAGATGCGCCTGAATCTTTTCAGCCATGTAATTGGTGTTCACGACGATATGCTCGATATTCAGCCCCGCGAGCCGGGCGCGGGCATAATCCATCAGCGGCTGGTCGCGGAGTCGTATCAGGGCCTTCGGCAGATTGTCGGTCAGCGGGCGCATTCGGACACCCCGCCCCGCCGCGAGCACCATGGCATGGGTGATCCGGCTCATTCGATCGGTCCGGGTGGCGGGGCGATCCGGTCTGGTCGAGCGATCACGCGGTCGAACCAGCTTCGAAGAGGTGCCAGCGCCGGGTGGGCCAGATCGCCCTCGAGCCAGCGCCAAACACGCGGAATATGGTGGAGGTAGTCGGGCTTCCCGTCGCGCCGGTCGAGACGCGTGAAGATACCGATGATCTTGGCGCTCCGCTGGGCGCCGAGGACCGCATAGGACGCTTCGAAATCCGCCTGGTCGAGCGCCGGGAAGGCATCCAGATAGCGTCGCAGCAGGGATCGGGTCAGCGCCGCCGGAACGTCGCGCCGGGCATCCTCGAACAGCGACACCAAATCATAAGTGACGGGACCGATCACCGCGTCCTGAAAATCGAGGAGCCCGCAAGCGGCCACACCGTCCCGCCCTGGCAGCCACATCAAATTGTCGACGTGATAATCGCGGAGGACGAGGCTGGCCGGTATCCGGCGGGCGATTGGGATGACCTCGCGCCAAAGCGCCAGATATTCGGCGCGGAGATCCGCCGCCGTTTCGCCGCCTGCTAGGGCCGGCAGGTACCAATCGACGAGCAACGCCGCCTCGTCGAGCAATCGAGTGTCGTCATAGGAGGGAAGCCCGCCGTCATCCGCGAACCGGTGGTGCAATTCGATCAACACGTCGACGGCGAGCGTATAGAGCATCCGTTCGTCGCCGCCCGTCCGGAGCACGCTCGTATAGGTGTCGTCGCCCAAATCCTCGAGCAGGAGAAGGCCGTCCCCGGTATCGCTCGCCAGCAAATCGGGCGCGCTGAAGCCGAGCGCCTTCAGCCGGTCGGCGATTTCGATGAAGGGATGGATATCCTCCTCAGGGGGCGGCGCATCCATCAACACCGCCGTCTCCCCGTTCCGGGTCAGCCGATCATAGCGCCGGAATGATGCATCGCCGGCGAGCGGGCGCCGCCGGGCCGTCGCCCAGCCCGCCTTGGCGAGGAAGGCGTCGATCAGGGCGTCACGGGTGTTCACGCGTCACCTTCCGCCAATCGATCGCGCCATTCCGCCCCGCCCCGGAAGCGAAGACGCCGCCCCTCCCCATCGGCCGTGAAATCGAACGAAACGAGTAATCGGTTCGCCGGTAGGGCACCGGCCAGCCGGTCCGGCCATTCGATCAAAACCACCCCTTCGGCGAAGGCGTCCTCGAGGCCGAGTTCGAAGGCGTCCTCCGGCGATTTCAATCGGTAGAGATCGCAATGCCAAAGCTGTAAATCTCTGGTTTCGTAAATTTCGACTAGGGTGAAGGTCGGGCTGGGCACGACCGTCGCCGGGCCGCAAAGGTGTTGAATGAGTCCGCGGGCGAAGGTCGTCTTGCCGGCGCCGAGGTCCCCCTCGAGCGCCACGACATCACCGGGCCGGAGCAGCGGCGCCAATTCGCCGCCGCACCGGATCGTTTCCTCCGAATTCGCCGCGGCAACCTCGAATAAAACGGCGCCGCAGTCATCCTGGCGACCCATGTCGACTATTGGTTCGTCTCCCAAAATTTACCCTTGGGGAGCGGTCCCGAGACCGGCAACCAAGCGGTTGCACCGGTGACGTCTTCCGAATCCGATTCGAACACCAACTCCCCGCCATGCAATTCGACCAGGCTCTTGCTGAGATTAAGACCAATTGAGGTGCTCGACCGGCGCATATAGGGATCCCCATGCCCGAATGGGAGGGCGTGCTCGTCGAAAGCGGACGCTGGTTCGGCGGTATTCCAATTGGCGATTTCGATTGAAACCCGATCGTCTTGGCGGGAGGCTGAAAGTTTGATTCGCCCCGGCATCGTATCGAACGCCACCGCCGTCCACAGAATGTTGCGGATCGCCTGAACGAGGCGGGCTCTATCGGCAATGATCGCACCAATATCGGCCGGACAATCGATTTCGAGCGAGAGCCGGCCGCTTTCGATCTGCGCCGCCACCATGTCACGCGCGCCCTCGAGGATTCGCGCGACTTCGACTTCCTCGAGCTCAAGGGTCAAATATCCCGCTTCAATCGTCGCCAGATCGAGAATTTCGTCGATCCGCTCCCGCAAATCACCGGAAGCCGTAATGATGTCGCCGACGACTTCCATCTGGCGGGCATTCAGGTCGCCGAAAAGCTTCTGACTAAGGATATCCGAGAAACCGGCGATCGAATTCAACGGCGTCCGCAATTCGTAGCTGACATTGCCGATGAATTCGGTTTTGATCTGATCGGCCATCTCCAACGCTAGGTTGCGTTTCTCCAGGGCTCTTTGCACTTGAACGGAGTCCGTTACGTCCACATAGCTCACGAGGCAGCCGCCGTCGGGGAGCGGCATGCAGGCGAAATCGAGCACCACGCCGTCGGTCCGTTCGAGGCGGCCGCTTCGCGCGCGCGGTTCGGTGATGCTGAGGATCAATTTCTCCTTCCGCTCGGGCCAGTTCTCGGCCGGTGGGAACAGATGGCGGGTTTGTTCGACGACGTCGGCGAAATGCGGTTGCGATTCGCCGAAATCGTCGTCGATATGCCACATCTCGTTCAAGGTCGGATTCCAGATTTGCAGCCGGCCGTCGCCGGAGAAGACGGCGACACCTTCATAGAGATTGTTGAGAGTCGCCCGCTGCACCTCGATCAGGGTGTTGTAGGAGCGCTCCAACACCAGCCGGTCGGTGACGTCCTCGTGAAGATAAAGCAAGCCCCCGAAGGGGTGGGGCGAGACCATTTGGCGCAAGGTCCGGCCGTCCGGCAAATGAATGAGGTTTTCCTGACGCTCTATCAGGGAGACGAAAAGTCGTTCCTGCTCGCGCTTGAAGGCCGGAAAGTCGACGTATTCGGGCAAGGTCCGGCGTTCGCGAAGAAGCTCGAGAACCTCGCCGATCGTCGGCTCGCCGCGGAGGACCGCGGGCTCGATATTCCACAGATGCGCATAGGCCGAATTGAAGAATTTGAGTCTCTGATCGGGGCCGAAGATGGATATGGCGGTACCCAGGCTTTCCAGGACGTCGCCATGGGCGGCGATATGGGACGCGAGATCGGACTGGATTTCCTCGAGCGCGGAGACATCCCGGGCGATGCCGGCAACCCTCCCATCGGGCCCCGCAATGGGCGTTTCGGTAAATTCGAGCAGATGCCGGGCTCCGCCTGAAACCACATAGTGGCTTTCGGTCATGGCGATGCCCGTCTGCGCGGCCCGTTTGGCCAGACCGCGACCTTCCTCGTCGATCGATCCCGATCCCAACTCCCGCGCCGCCGCAAGAATCTCGCCGCGGTCACCGTCGAGCGCTTCCGCGTAGGCAATGTTGCAGCCGATCAGGCGCGCATCCGGGTCCCGCCACCAGATCGGCAGCGGAATGGCGTCGAGGACCGCGTCGCGTTCAGCGCTCTCGGAAAGGAGACGTCGGGTCTCGATCGTCGCCGCTTCGAGGTCGGCCCGGAGACGCGTCGACTCTACCCGCGCATGACCAAGGCGGCGCCCCAAATAGACCGCCACGCCCGCCGCGATCGCGGCGACGGCCGCCACCAGGAGCATCGCGGAATTTCCCGGCGCGCCCGTTGCGGCGGCACCGACCTCGTCGGCCGCGCAAATCGATGCGGACGCAAGAAACGTTGCGCCCGCGACAAAGGCGTTCGGGCAAAGTCTCACACTCCGGAGTCTAGGGGGCGTCTATTGTCGGAACAAGCCCGACGCCACACGGCGTCGGATCATCAGTAGCGGTAGTAGTCGGGCTTGAAGGGCCCGTTCTCGCCGACACCGATGTAGGTCGCCTGTTCGGCCGACAGTTGGGTCAATTGGGCACCCAGCTTAGCCAGATGCAGGGCCGCGACCTTCTCGTCGAGATGTTTCGGCAGGACATAGACCTTGCGTTCGTAATCCGCGGTGTTGTTCCACAGCTCGATCTGCGCCAGGACCTGATTGGTGAACGAGGCGCTCATGACGAAGCTGGGATGGCCGGTGGCGCAGCCGAGGTTCACCAGCCGTCCCTCGGCCAGAAGAATCAGGCGCTTGCCGTCCGGGAATTCGATTTCGTCGACCTGCGGCTTGATGTTGTCCCATTTGTAGTTCCGCAGGCCCGCGACCTGGATCTCCGAATCGAAATGACCGATATTGCAGACGATCGCGCGATCCTTCATCCGGCGCATGTCGTCCACCGTGATGACGTCGATATTGCCGGTCGCGGTGACGAATATATCGCCGCGCGACGCCGCCTCGGTCATGGTCGATACCTCGAAGCCCTCCATCGCCGCCTGCAGGGCGCAAATAGGATCGGCTTCGGTCACGACGACGCGGCAGCCGGCACTTCGCAGGCTCTCGGCCGAGCCCTTGCCGACATCGCCATAGCCGCAGACGACGGCGACCTTGCCCGCCATCATGACATCCGTCGCCCGGCGGATACCGTCCACCAGACTTTCGCGGCAACCGTATTTGTTGTCGAATTTCGATTTGGTGACGGAATCATTCACATTGATCGCCGGTACCTTCAGCGTCCCGTTCTTTTCCATTTCGTGGAGCCGGTGGACGCCGGTCGTCGTCTCCTCGGAGAGGCCGCGCACGTCGTCCAGAAGGCCCGGAAAGTTTTCGTGCATGATCGCGGTCAAATCGCCGCCGTCGTCCAGGATCAGGTTCGGCCGCCATCCGTCCGGCCCCTCGATCGTCTGGTCGATGCACCACAGGAATTCCTCCTCCGTCTCCTCCTTCCAGGCGAAGACGGGCACGCCGACGGCCGCCACGCCGGCCGCGGCATGGTCCTGGGTCGAGAAGATGTTGCATGAGGACCACCTGACCTCGGCCCCAAGCGCGGTCAGCGTTTCAATCAGGACCGCGGTCTGAATCGTCATATGCAGGCAGCCGGCGATCCTGGCACCCGCAAGCGGTTGCTCGTCGCCGTATTCCTCGCGCAGCGCCATCAGCCCCGGCATCTCCGTCTCGGCGATGGCGATTTCCTTGCGGCCCCAATCCGCGAGGTCGATATCGGCTACCTTGTAGTCCCGCGACTCATTCATTCGGTCTCTCCGGTCGGGCCCTGTTTTGGTCGGGCCGGGGTATAGCAAGGACGTTCGAAGGCGACAAGCCGGCCGCGCGATCATGCAAGCGCGTTGAAATCGTCCAGCAGCGTCGCGATGCGTTCCGAATCGGACTGGTCCATGATCATCTCCGCCCGCCGGGCGGCCGCCATCGAGTCGATATTTCGGATTCGCTCCTTTACCCGGGGCAGCCGCGCGGCCGCCATCGAAAGCTCCCGGACGCCGAGCCCAAGCAACAACGCGGTGAAGCGGGGATCGCCCGCGACCTCGCCGCAAATGCTGACGGGGATGCGCGCGCGGAGCGCTGCCTGGGTGGTGAACTGTATGAGACGCAGAACCGCTGGATGTAGGGGATTGTAAAGATGGGCAACCTGCTCGTCGGCGCGGTCGATCGCGAGGGTGTACATCGTCAAATCATTCGTGCCGATGGCGAAGTAGTCCGCGTCCTGGGCCAGCGAGTCGGCCGCTAGCGCCGCCCCCGGTACCTCGATCATCACGCCGATCGGCGGCATGGGATCGGCGATCTTCACGCCCCGCCGCCGCAACCGGCGACGCACCCGCGCCACGATTTCGCGAACTTGCCGCACCTCGCCCATATTCGAAATCATCGGCAGCAGGATGCGGACCGGTCCCGCGGCACCGGCGCGAAGGATGGCCGCGATCTGGGTTTCGAACAGTTTTCGCTGGCGCAGCGAAAGACGTATGGCCCGAAGGCCGAGTGCCGGATTGACCGCGTCCGCCATATGTTCGCCCAACGAATAGGCGAGCTTTTCACCGCCGACATCGAGCGTTCTGATTGTCATCGGCCGGCCGTTCATCGCGGCGACCAAGTCACGCAGCGTCTCGTATTGTTCGGCCTCGTCGGGCGGCGTATCGCGGTTCATGAAGAGAAATTCGGTGCGCAACAAACCGATGCCCTCGGCACCCGATGCGATCGCCCCGTCGATCTCGCGCGGCAGTTCCAGATTGGCGTGCAATACCACTTTGACATCGTCACTGGTGATGGCGGGAAGGTCGCGGAGCCGTTTCAGCCGTCGCCGGTCGCGTAGCAGCCCGGCGCGGCGCTGACGATAGCGGCGGAGGGTCCCGGGCGCCGGGTTGATCACCACGCATCCGGATATGCCGTCGATAACGACCGTGTCGTCCGTCCGGACCGATCGCGTCAGCTCCGGCACGCCAAGGACGGCGGGCAGTTCGAGCGAGCGCGCCATGATCGCCGTATGCCCCTCGGCGCCGCCGGTGACGGTGGCGAAGCCGCCGACCGCGCCCGGCTCCATCAAGGCCGTATCGGCCGGCGTCACGTCCGTTGCGATGATGATGCTGCCCCCGCGGGCCATGGCGAATGCCCGATATGGCGTTTTCATCAGGTTTCGAATCAATCGGACGCCGACCTCATGGACGTCCTCCGCGCGCGCCGCCATATAGGCGTCGTCGAGCTTGGCGAAGCCGCGTTCGATTTCCGAGATTTCCGCCTGGATGGCGGCTTCCGCGTTACGCTGGTCCTCGGCGATGCGGCGGTCAACCCCGCGAACCAGCCGCGACCCCGCGAGCATCTGAAGATGGGCGTCGAGCAAATAGCCCAGTTCCTCGGCCACGGCGGCGGGCAAGCGCTGGGTGTTCCGGCGCAATTCCTCGATCTGTTCGCGCGCGCTTTCGAGGGCGCCGTGGAATCGATTGATCTCCGACTTGACCCGGTTCCGCGGGATTCTCCGGTCGGGGACGTTGAGGGCGCCGCGTTCAATCACATGGGCCGGGCCGATCGCGATTCCAGGCGAGACACCAACCCCTTCGAGAATGGTCTCCCGCGTTTCGGCGTCTTTCTCAGTCTTCATCGAATCCGTTCGAGACGAGTTGGCTGAGCGCATTGATCGCGCCCGACGCATCCGCCCCCTTGGCACGAATACGAATGGTGCTGCCGGTGGTCGCCGCGAGCATCATCAGGCCCATGATCGAGGTGCCGCTGACCGCGTTGCCGGCCATGGAGACGGTGATTTCCGCCTCGAAGCCGATCGCGATGCCGACGAATTTCGCTGCCGCGCGCGCGTGCAGCCCGCGCTCGTTCATGATCGTCAAATCGCGCGTGCCGACCGGCATCAGGCATCGCGTTCGGCGAGAAGCCGGGAGGCGACGTTGATATATTTTCGGCCGGCTTCCTGGGCGTGGATGGCGACGGCGGCGAGGTCGCTGCTTTCCCTCGTCGTTGCCAGTTTGATCAGCATCGGCAAATTGACACCGGCCACGACCTCAACTTTCGCGCGCTCCATGATCGAAATCGCGAGATTGGAGGGCGTGCCGCCGAACATATCCGTCAATACCACGACGCCGCTTCCGTCATCGACATCGGCGGCCGCGGACAGGATATCTCCACGCCGGCCCTCGATATCGTCTTCGGGGCCGATACAGACGGCCGCGATCTGTTCCTGGGGCCCCACGACATGTTCGAGCGCGGCGACGAATTCCTCCGCCAGCCGGCCATGGGTCACGAGAACGACGCCTATCATTTCGCAAGTTCTCCCGAGTCGACCTTTTTCATCAGCTCGTTTCCGGGCCGCTAACCCATATCCTGGCCGCCCTCGCCCTCGATGTCACGATGATGGACGCGGGAATGCCAATTATTTTCTTCCAGCCATTCGGCGATTCGGCCGGCGACGAATACCGATCGATGTCGCCCACCCGTGCATCCGACCGCGATCGTCAGGTAGCTCTTTCCTTCCCGCTCGAATCGCGGCAGCAGCAGGTCCAGCATGCCTTGGATGTTGGCGAGGAAGGAATCGAAATCCGGGTCGCGCGCAACGAAATCCGCGACCCGCGTATCCGTTCCGTTCAATGCCCGAAGCTCTGCGTCGTAATGCGGATTATCGAGGAAGCGGACGTCGAAAACGAGATCGGCTTCGCGCGGAAGGCCGCGACGATACGAAAAAGAGGTCACGAAGACGCCGAGACCCGGTGCCGCGGTGGACGCGAACCGGGCGTTGAGCTCGCGTTTCAGATCCCATGGCGTCGTCGACGTGGTGTCGATCACCAAATCCGCGCGGTCGCGCAATCGCCCGAGCAAGCGCCGCTCCAATTTGATCACGTCGGGAATGGGGCGATCGGCGTCCAGCGGATGCCGCCGCCGGGTTTCGGTGTAGCGCTGAAGCAGGACTTCGTCGTCGCAATCGAGGTAGACGGTCTCGACCGTGCGGCCGGCCCCGGTGTCGAGGCGGTCCAACTCGTCGATGAAGGACTCGACCCCGAAATCCCGCGTGCGGATGTCGACGCCGATGGCCAGCGGACGCGCGCCGGTGCCGCCTCGAATCATGCCCGAGAGCAGCGAGAGCGGCAGATTGTCGACGGCCTCGTATCCCATGTCCTCGAAAATGCCGAGGGCGGAACTTCGGCCCGCGCCCGACATTCCGGTGACGAGAACGATGCGCGCCGAATCGACATCTGTTTTCCCTGACGGGGCGTCCGATTGGGGCGGTCTAATCGCCATTTGGTCAGCCCTCCAAATCTTCGGGCCCAAGCCCGATCGCCAGACGAATTTTCGCCGGCGCGGAGGCCTCGAAGGGGGCAAGAAGGATGTGTCGGACTGGTTGGCCAAGGAGATCGGTGGTTATTGGGGCGGGCATTCGCGATACCGCCTCCGAAGCGACCAGATCGACGACGATGCAAATAGGGGCCGCATTCAACGCCTTGATGCGTGCGATTCCCAACCCGCGGACTTCGATCTTGCCCTTTATCGTCTCCGGCGACCGCGCGACGACCCTGTCGTGCTCCAGGGTCAGCCGGGTTCGGTCGTCGGCGACGAGAACCGCGCCGGCATCGATCAGCCGCAAGGCGAAGTCCGACTTGCCGCTTCCCGAAGGGCCACGGATCAAGACACCCTCTCCTCCAATCGCGACCGTCGTGGCGTGAACGGTTTCCATCGCGCCAAGCGTGAGACTCCGGCGATGTGGAGTCAATCATTCCCGCGCGCGGGGGGACCACGTCTGCTAGGTGCCGGCGCCGGGCAGACAGACGATAAACCGCGCGCCGCATACGGTGCCGTCGCCAGCCAATCGGTTCTCCGCATGGAGGGTCCCGCCATGGGCTTCTACGATCTGTTTCGAGATTGAGAGTCCGAGTCCCGAATGCGTGCCGAATTTTTCCCCTTCGGGGCGCTCCGAATAGAAGCGATCGAAGACCGCCTCCAGCTTGCCTTCCGGAAGGCCGCGGCCATGGTCCTCGACCGTGACCCGCACTTCGCCGTCGGGCGCCGAAAGACGGAGCGTCACCCGACTGCCGGCCGGGCTGAAACTGATCGCGTTCTCGAGCAGGTTTCGGAACACCTGAACCAGCCTGTCCGGCATGGCCAGAACCCGGAATGTCGCGTCGCCGACGATTTCAAGATCCACCTCGACACCGTCGTCGCGACTGGTTCGATGGATTTCGCAGAGGGTCGCGAGCATCGCCTCCAAATCGACGGGTTCGGCTTCGGCGCGGCTCAATTCGGCATCGAGGCGCGAGGCGTTGGAGATGTCGGTGATCAATCGGTCGAGCCGCTCGACGTCCTCCTCGATGATCGACATCAGCTTCCGCTGTTGTCCCGGGTCCTTGAGGCGCGCGGCGGTTTCGACCGCGCTTCGCAAGGACGTCAGGGGATTCTTGATCTCGTGGCTGACGTCGGCGGCAAAGCGCTCGATGGCCTCCATCCGCTGATGCAGAACATCCGTCATTTCCCGCAACACGCCCGAGAGCTCGCCGATCTCATCCCGGCGGCGGGTGAAATCCGGAATTTCCTCGGATCCGCGGCCAAGGCCGCGGCGGACCCGCTCGGCGGCGGCGGCGAGACGCAAGACCGGCCGCGCGATCGTGCCGGAAAGATAAAGCGACAGCAGGATGGTGACCACCAGCGCCGCCCCGAATAGCGCGATCACGGTGATTCGAACCTCGCTGATCGCCGTCTTGATCGCGGCATCGCTTTTCGAGACCATCAGCGCGCCGATGACCTGTCGATAGCGTTGCACGGGCACCGCCACGGACAATATGAGACCGCCCGACGGGTTTTCCCGAACCATGCCATAGGTGTTCCCCGCGAGCGCATGGACCACCTCGGCGTAATCGCCGGCGCTTTGACGCCGTTTTTCCTTATAGGATTGGAAGGTTCGCCGGTCGGGCATCCAATTCATGAACCAGTCGATCAGGAAGCCCATCGAGTCCAGGGTCCATTCACCCGTCGGCGGGGGCAGTTCCTGTATTTGGACGGCCTGGCGGGTGCCCATGAGGTAGCGGCTGTCGCCGATGAGCTCGCCCGAGGGCACGAAAAGCCGCGCGCGGATCCCGGTCGGTGCACTCAACCGCCAGACGATCTGGCGGGCAATCGGAAGGTTGATCAGTTGCCGGCCCGACGTGGTGATTTCGATAGCGCCCTCGCCGATGGCGCCCGCGAAGGTCTCCCCCTGCGTGCGGAGGGACTCCAACTCGCTTTCGATCAGGCCGTCTCGATAGGGACCGAGATAAAGGAGACTCGCCACGGGGATGAGCAGGGCGGCGATGTTGATCGCGAGGATACGCCATGTCAGCGGCGATAAACGATGCCGCTTGCGGCGTGCCGGCGCCGCGGCCTCCCTCTCGCCATGTTTGCGGTCGCTCACGAGTCCCGATAACGATAACCCACGCCGTACAGCGTTTCGATCTGGGCGAATTCGTTGTCCGCCTGGCGGAACTTCGCGCGCAGTCGCTTGATGTGGCTGTCGATCGTGCGGTCGTCGACATAGATGCTTTCGCCGTAGGCGGCGTCCATCAGCTGGTCCCGTGTCTTCACATGGCCCGGTCGCTGGGCCAGCGATTGAATCAGCAGGAATTCAGTTACCGTCAACTGTACCTCCCCACCCTTCCAGGTGCAGAGATGGCGGTCGGAATCGAGCACCAGGTCGCCGCGCACCAGCGAGCCTTCGCCCGGGGCGCTGCCCTCGCCGTTGCCGCCGTCGGCGCGGCGCAGCAGGGTGCGGATGCGTTCGATCAGCAGGCGCTGCGAAAACGGCTTCTTGATGTAGTCGTCGGCCCCCATGCGCAGGCCTAGAACCTCGTCGACCTCGTCGTCCTTCGAGGTCAGGAAGATCACCGGCATTTGGCTTGATTTACGGAGTTTTTGCAGCAGCTCCATCCCGTCCATGCGCGGCATCTTGATGTCAAGCACCGCGAGGTCCACCGGTTGGCGCGCGAGACCGCGGAGCGCATCCTCGCCGTCGCTGTAGGTGCGAACGTTGAACCCTTCCGCTTCGAGAGCCATTGAAACGGAAGTGAGTATATGACGGTCGTCGTCGACCAAGGCGATGGTTTGATGCATCGACTGCTCCAAAGTATGAAGTTTACCAAAAGGAACCCGCCGGCCACAATCGTGATGGCTTGTGGCGAGAATGGGGCAAGGCGGGGGCGATCTTGGGGCTCGGATCGCCTGCGATGGTGCGACAGGTCGGCGCTGCGGCGATTTGTCCAATCGCGGAAGCGACGCCGACGGCGATATCAAATGCGGTCACGACCAGGATCACGGGAGCCGCGCCCGGATGATGCGTCCCTCTTCCCGCGCCTTGATTGGCATGATGTTGATCGCACTCGGTGTCATCGCCGTGGCGGCGATCATCGCATGGAATCGGATCGCCAAGGCGGAAGCGGTCGAGCACGTTTCCGTGCGCGGGGTCGGTTCGCCGGCGCATTTGCAGTCGGGGTTTGACGGCGATGGGCGGCGGCGAGTAGTTTTACGGCGGATGGAAGGGATGGAACGATGTTGAACAAGGCGACCTATAGCGACGTTTCGATCGGCATGGAAAGCCGGTTGGCGGCACCGATCGCGGCGATGATCTTGGGGCTGGGGCTGCTTTTCGCGGTGGGGTTCCTGCAACCGAACGCGATCCATAGCGCGGCGCACGATGCTCGACATACGGCGGCCTTCCCTTGCCATTGATCGGTCGCTGAGCGGCATCCACGACAACAGCTGAAATTGAACGTGCAATGAGCACGGACGACACCCAGACCGATTCACCCGGACTTGCCTGTCGGCGCGTCGTTCGCGCGGTCGATCGCGCGTCTCTCGCGACCTTGCGGCAGGACCCCCGGGGCTGGCCCTACGCGTCGCTGGTGCTGGTGGCCTGCGATCACGGTGCGGCACCCATCATGTTGATCTCGGATCTGGCGGATCACACGAAAAATTTGGCGGCTGATGATCGGGTGTCCTTGCTTTACGATGGGACCGCCGGGCTCGAGGATCCGCTGACGGGGGCTCGCGTCTCGCTTCAGGGTCGGATCGCGCGAACCGACGACGCGACTCATGCGGCGCGCTACCTGGCGCGCCATCCGAGCGCCGAGTCCTATGCCGGATTCGGTGATTTCGCTTTCTATCGGGTTGCGGTCGAGGCGGCGCACATCGTCGCCGGTTTCGGGCGCATCGATTGGGTCGACGGCCCCGCGCTGACCTACGACGCCGCGAAGGCCGCCGCCCTGGCCGAGGCGGAGGCCGACATCGTCGGGCATATGAACGACGATCACGCCGATGCAGTGGCGCTTTTCGCGGAAGTTCTCCTGGACCGGGCGCCGGGGGCGTGGCGCATGACGGGGATCGACCCGGAAGGTTGCGACCTTCGACTCGGCGGCGAGACGGCGCGTCTTCTCTTCGAATCCGACATCGTCGATGCGCTTTCCGCGCGCCGCGAGTTGGTCCGTTTGACCAAACTCGCGCGGGCTTCAGAAAATCTTTCGTGTTAAGGGCGGTTCGCTGTTGTTTGCGAGCCGGAACATGGGTATCAAGGTTCGGCGAATCGGCGCGATGGGACATCGATCCGGTGCGGTAATGGAGGATGCGGACAAGTGCAGCAAACAAGTAAATTCGGCCTCGACAATCACGGCCTGAACAATCTCGCGGGCGTGCATTGGAATCTGGGGCCCGAGGCGCTTTACGAGGCCACGATCCGATCCGGCCGAGGCATCATCTCTAAGGGCGGCGCGCTGCTTGTGGAGACCGGCACATATACCGGCCGCGCGCCGAACGACAAGTTCATCGTGGAAGAGGAAAGCTCCTCGGAAAATATCTGGTGGGGGACCGTCAACAAGCCGACGACCGAAGCGCGCTTCGAGGCCTTGCGCCTGCAACTCCTCGCCCATTATCAGGGCCGAGAGCTCTATGTTCAGGACCTTGTCGCGGGCGCCGACCCCGCTTATCAGCTGAATGTCCGGGTGATCAGCGACAGCCCGTGGCACAGCCTCTTCGCACGCAACATGTTCCGCCAGCCGTCGGCCGAGGCGATGGCGGAATTCGTGCCCGAGCTGACGATCCTGAACGCGCCTTATTTCCAGACCGTGCCGGCGCGCGACGGGGTCAACTCCGACTGCGCGATCATGATGAACTTCAAGGAGCGGATGGTCCTGGTCGCGGGTACGCGATATGCGGGCGAGATCAAGAAGTCGGTGTTCGGCTATCTGAACTACGTCCTGCCCGACCGCGACGTGTTGCCGATGCACTGCTCGGCCAATATCGGCGAGGCGGGCGACATCGGAATCTTTTTCGGCCTGTCGGGAACCGGAAAGACGACGCTTTCCGCGGACGGCACCCGGGCCCTGATCGGCGACGACGAGCATGGCTGGTCCGAAGACGGCATCTTCAATTTCGAGGGCGGCTGCTATGCCAAGGTGATCAACCTGTCGGCCGAGGCGGAGCCGGAAATATACGCGACCTGCAATATGTTCGGCACGATCCTGGAGAACGTCGTGATGGACCCGGCGACACGGGAGCTCGATCTCTACGACGCCAGCCTGACGGAGAATACCCGCGCCTCCTACCCGCTTTCCTTCATACCGAATGTCGAGACGAGCGGAATGGGCGGCCAGCCCGAGAACGTGGTGATGCTGACCGCCGATGCGTTCGGCGTGCTGCCGCCGATCAGCCGGCTTTCCTCGGAACAGGCGATGTATCACTTCCTGTCCGGCTATACGGCCCGCGTCGCTGGCACCGAACGCGGCTTGACCGAACCACAGGCAACGTTCTCGACCTGCTTCGGGGCGCCCTTCATGCCGCGTCATCCGACCGTCTACGCCAAGATGCTGGGCGAGCGGATCGCGAAGACCGGGGCGAAATGCTGGCTTGTGAATACGGGCTGGTCGGGCGGCGCCTACGGCACCGGCAAGCGGATGGAAATCGCCCATACGCGCGCCATGGTGCGCGCCGCCGTCGATGGCCGCCTGGCCGAGGTCGCGACCAGCGAGGACCCGAATTTCGGTCTGTTCGTGCCGCATGCCTGTCCCGACGTGCCGAAGGAGGTGTTGCAGCCCCGCCAGACCTGGGCGGACAAGGGCGCCTATGATTCGACCGCCCGCGAGCTGACCCAACGCTTCGAGGCCAATTTCAAGCAGTTCGAATCCCTTGTCGACGACGATGTCAAGGAAGCCGGCGTCCACGCCGCCTAACCGTTGGTAACCGCACCCTCAAGGAACGCCGCGACGGCGATGTAGCGTGCCGTCTTGCCGGCCGCGACCAGCGCTAGGAAGAGCCAGAACCTCGTCCGCAACACGCCGGCCGCGAAGGTGAGCGGGTCGCCGACCACCGGCACCCAAGCGAACAGCAGCGACCAGTGGCCGTATCGCGCGAACCAGCGGCTTGCCCGGTCAAGCGCGGAGGAGGAGATCGGAAACCAGCGCCGGTCGCGCCAGTGCAGGCAGAACCGCCCTAGCAGCCAATTCACCACCGCGCCCAGGGTATTGCCGAGGCTCGCCCAAAAGACCAGCAGGGCAAGATTGAACCCCTCCGCCGCACCCAGCGCGACGAGCACGACCTCCGACGAGACGGGAAGCAGGGTGGCGGCCAGAAAGGCGGTCAGGAAGAGACCCGCATAGCCGGTGGTCGCCATCCGCGCTCGGGGTCGATTATTGCGGGGTGAAGCGGAGCAGCGGGACTTTCTGCCGGACGTTCACGATGTCCCAGCGATAAAGCTTGAGGCCGCTGACCGCCTGGATTTTTTTCGAATTGTGCTCGGAGACGCGGGCGTTGGTCCAAATTCTTAGCTCGCCGTTGAATTTCAGCCCCGCCTTCTCCAATGCATTGGCATGGTGCTCGTTCGGCTTGCCGCCCTCGACGGAAATTTCGTGCTTCCGCTTGTCATACTTGATGGTGAGGAAACGCGAGCTGAGCCGGACGAAATTGAAGGACTTTTCGAAGAGGATGTTGCCGCGCCGGACGTAGTCCACCTTGAAGCGCGCTTTTTCCGTGTAGTCCAGTTTCTCGAATCCCTTGAGGCGGCGAAGGTCGCGTTCGGCGACCCCGATCCGCTTCACCAGGGCGTCGCCCGCGAGATCGCCCCGGGCCATGCGCTGCGCCATCGAGAGATCGGTCAGGTTGCCTTTATAAACGAAGACGTAGTTGCCTTTGGTATCGATCCTGATATCGGCCTTGAAGTCGCTCGGGAAATAGCAGCTTCCCGTGGCCAGCAGTATCAGCAGGAAAAACCCGGCTCGTTTGACCAAGGCGATCATATCCGCGATCCGTTCCTCAGCCTTCGGGTGTCTTGGCGGTCGAGACGCCGATCATGCTGTCCCTGGTCACCAGGTCGGCAAGGGCCGCCTCGTCCATCCCGTCGGTGCCGGCCGGGCGTTCCGGCAGGACGAGGTAGCGCATGTCGGCGGTGCTGTCATGCACCCGAACTTCGACATCGGCGCCGATCGTGGTTCCGAATTCGGCCAGGACCTTGCGCGGCTCCCGCACGGTGCGGCTGCGATAGGCGCGCGACTTGTACCAATCGGGCGGCAGTCCGATCAATGAGCGGGGATAACAGGAGCAGAGCGTGCAAACCACCACGTTATGCACCTCGTCGGTATTCTCGATAGCGCGGATCGGAATATCGCCGGCGTCGATGTCGAACTCGGCCGCCGCCGCGTTGACGTCCGCGATCAGGCGGGTCTTGAAGTCGGGATCGACCCAGGCCCGCGCGATCAGCCGGGCGCCGAAGACGGGCGCCCGGGAATCCTGATATTCGACCTGTTCGCGCAGCTCTTCGGCGCTGAGGATGCCTTTGTCGATCAAGAGTTCGCCGAGCGCCTCCGTCATCACCTTGTAGTAGGTGATCGGCTGCTCTTCCAAATCCGGTTGATTCGGATGGCGATGCGGCTCTGAATGATCATGGCCGTGTGAATCGGTCATCACGCTTCTCCCTCGGCCGGCCGAAGCCAGTTCTCGTATATATCGACGATCGTCGTGTCCTTCGGCGAGCCCTCGTAGTCCGGCCACAGATCGGTCTGGCGAAACTGGACGCGATAGAGGGCGAGGTCCGGCTTTCCGTCGCGGTTGTAGGCCAGTTCCTCCGGATTGGCGAAGGCGCCTAAAATCTGGATTACCCTGCCGCCGTGACCGCGGATGAAATAGGGCGCGCGGATATGGCCCGGCGGGAACGCCGCGCGCACCATGACGTCGTCGCCGACGGCGAATTTCGCGCTCATTCCGACGCCTCCGCCTTCATGCGCGCCTCGACCGCCTCCATCTTGCGGCCCAACTCGTCGATCGTAATGATCCCTTTTTCGATCAGCACGTTCGACGTCGAGGCGGCCCAGCGCTCGTAATACGACATCTCGTCATAAGCCTTGGCGCCCAATTCCTCGATGCCGCGGCGCATCTCGTCGACCGTGAACATCCGCCGCTTGTCGTCGGCCAGCAGGCGCCTGATGGCGTCGATCTTCTTTTCCCAAAAGGCGTAGTCGTGGTCGGTTTGTTCGATTGGGCCGCCGGCCCGGCCGCCCAAATCGTGGTGTCGTCGTGAAAAATCCGTCATCTCATGCTCCCATCCTGGGCCAAGTATGGAACTGGGACCACGTTGGAGGCAAGTCGGCAAAGCGCGGCACGGCCCCGAAAACTTCCTTTCGAAGGGTCGCGTTTCGATCGGTGCGTGTTAAAACCGGGGCCCATGTCACCGATAAGCATCGTCATTCCCACCTTCAACGCGGCCGAGGTTCTGGTGCCGACGCTGGCGTCCCTTGCCGCCTTCGATGCCGTGGGGCTGGTCCATGAAGTGATCGTCGTCGATGGCGGGTCGACGGACGCGACGCGGGAAATCGCGGTCGAGGCCGGGGCCGTAATTGTCTCCGCCGACCAGGGGCGGGGGCCGCAACTCATCGCGGGCGCCGGCGCAGCGCGGGGGGATTGGCTGCTCTTTCTCCACGCCGATACGGTGCTTTCCTCGGATTGGCATATGTCGGTCCGCGACTTTTTCGACAATCCGCCCGATCGGTCCCGCGCGGCCTATTTCCGCTTCGCCCTCGACGACGATGCGGCGGCGGCGCGGCGGCTCGAATCCATCGTAAACTGGCGCGCGCGCCGCCTCGGCCTGCCCTATGGCGACCAGGGGCTTCTCATCGCGCGCGCGCATTATGAGGCGATCGGTGGCTATCGTCCCTTGGCGCTCATGGAAGATGTCGATATCGCCCGCCGGATCGGACGGCATCGATTGGTCGGACTGGCGGCGGCGGCGACGACATCGGCGGCGAAGTTCCGGCGGACCGGTTATCTCCGGCGTTCGGCGCGGAATCTGTTATGCCTTGGCCTCTATTTCCTCGGTATGCCGCCCCGCTTGATCGGGAAGGTTTACGGATGAGGACGCGACACGCCATCATCTTCGCCCGCCCGCCCCGGCTGGGCCGGGTGAAGCGGCGACTGGCCGCGGATATCGGTGATGTCGCGGCGACCCGGATCTACCGTGTTCTCTCAAGTCGTCTCGTGCGTCGACTCGGCCGGGATCCGAGGTGGCGGAGCCGGCTTTTCGTCGCCTCGGGCGAGGGACGGTGGCCCGCCGGTCCGGCTCGGCAGGCTCAGGCGGAAGGCGACCTCGGCCGGCGGATGGACAGGGCACTGCGGTCGCTCCCGCCCGGGCCCGTGGTTCTCGTCGGCAGCGATATTCCCGATCTTGAACCTTGCCATCTCGTTGGGGCTTTCAGGGCGCTCGGCCGGCGGGATGTCGTCTTCGGGCCAGCCGGCGATGGCGGGTTCTGGCTCGTCGGTCTCCGTCACCGACGCGTGGCACCCGACCTCTTCCGGTCGGTCCGCTGGTCGAGCGCGCATGCGCTCGCCGACACAATCGCCAATCTCGGCGGGCGCTGGTCGCATGAATTGATCGATGAATTGAACGATGTCGACAACGGCGCCGATCTGGTGCGATCAGGTCTCCGTTAGGCGGGGCATCAATTCCACGAAATTGCAGGGCTGGAAGCGGATGTCGAGCTGATGACGAAGGATTTCGTCCCAGCCGTCCTTGCAGGCCCCGGTCGAGCCCGGTAGGCAAAAGAGATAGGTCCCGTTGGCGACGCCGGCGGTCGCCCGGCTTTGGATGGTCGAGGTGCCGATCTTCGGAAAGCTGACCCAGCGGAAGAGTTCGCCGAAACCCGGAATTTCCTTGTCGCAGACCTTCTCGAAGGCCTCCGGCGTCACGTCCCGGCCGGTAACGCCGGTCCCGCCCGTGGCGATCACCACATCGATCTCGGAGTCGGCAATCCAACCCTCGAGACGCTCGACGATCTTCGGCACATCGTCCTTGACGATCGCGCGATCGGCGAGCGTGTGCCCGTCCCCCTGCAATCGGTCGACCAACGTCTGGCCCGACCGGTCGTCCGCCTCGGTGCGGGTGTCGGATACGGTCAGGACGGCGATATTGATGGGTAGAAACGGCCGGCTTTCGTCAATTGCCACGTTTGGTCACCTTGCGGTTTCTCGGATCGAGCCCATTATAGCGCGGCCAGGTGCCGGCGGCGACCGCATCCAGCGACGGCGTCGGCTGTCCCAGGCGATATCGATAGATCCAGAAATTCGTCAGCACGCGCTCGACGAAATGGCGCGTCTCACGCGATGGAATGCTTTCGATGAAAAGCAGGGGATCGTCGCCGTAATCGATCTTGCGGCGCCATTTGCCAAGGTTGCCGGGACCGCCGTTATAGGCGGCGATGGCATAAAAGAGATTGCCGTCGATATCGCCGAAGCGCATGAGATGGCGGACATATTTCTGCCCGAGCTCAATGTTGTAAACCGGGTCGAAGAGCCGGTAGCGGCCCGATCCCCGGAACCGCTTGCGGGCGATAAAGCCCGCGGTTCTCGGCATCAGCTGCATCAGGCCGCGGGCGCCGGCCCGGCTTTTCGCGCGGGTCTTGAAGCCCGATTCCCGGCGGATCAAGGCGAAGATAATGGCCCGATCGACGGTAAAGCCGTTTGCCGGAATCCAATCCGGTACGGGATAGAGTGCGGCGTCGTAGCGATAACCGCCCTTGCGTCCCAACTGCTTGCCGAGCCGATAGGCCAGCGCTGGCAGGCTTGCCTTCGCGGTCAGGCCCAGAAGGATGCGCGCCAGCTCGGGCGACATATGCCCGGTGAAGCGTTTCAGCTCGGACTCGGCGCGCGGCGCCTCGCCGACTTGCACCAGCGCCAACGCCCGCTTCGCCCCCGGAACCCGACCGAGCAGCGCCAACTCTCCATGGCCGAGCTTCGGCAGCTCCCAATCGAAGGAGGGCGTCTCATCAAGGGCGCGGGCCGCCAAGAGTCCGTAGAATGTACGCGGATGACGTGCCGCGATTGCAAGCATCGGATTGACCTTGCCCGGCCGCCGGCCGACCAGATTGCCGCGCGCCGCCCAATAGGCCGCCGCCGAGGCGATCCATGAATCTTTCGGATCGCTCCTGGCCAACATCTCGAAGTGATCGGCCGCGAGGGTATGATATCCGGACCGCCAGGCCGCCAGACCAGACCACCAAAGCGCCATCGGCGCCGCCGCGCCCGACCGGCGAACCGCCGGCATCGCGACCGAAAGCGCCTTTCGGTTTTTGCCCGCGTGGTAATAGCCCCGCGCGACGATCGCCAGCGTGCGATCGAAGCGGACGGCATCGAACCGACGTTTGTGATTTGGTTGGTTTAGGATCTTTAGCGCCTGTGTCGGTCGCCCGCGGCGCACCAGACTCTTCACCCGTTGCCGGATATAGCGGATATCGCGCCGTCTCGCGCGGGAAAGCCGGCGCGTTTTTCGTTTTTTGACGGCGACGGCCGCCGATTCGGCATCACCTTCGACGGGTCCGGCCTTGATCGGTCCCAATGTCACGCCGACCGGGCGGCGCGGGGCGCGCCAGCCGCGGGGTTTCCGTCGCAGCGCCAACTTATAGACCCGGCGCGCGCCCGGATGGTCGGCATAGGCCTTCATCCAGTCCTTCAGTTCGACATAGCGCGACCGGTATTTGGTCGGGTGCATATACCGTTGAAACAGCACGTGGCCGAGCAGGAGCTTGTCGTCCAATTTCGCGATCAATCGATCCGCTTGCGGCCATTGGCCGCGCCGCTGGAGCTCAAAGATCCGCCGGTAAAGCGCCGCATCGGCCTTCCCCACGATTTGCGGTAACTGGCTTTGAAAGGCGGTCGCGTCCTCGCCCGTGGGAATTGACGCGGTTTCCAAGGCGTCGGCCAGCGGCCCGCCGGGCGCGGGCGTCTTGTCCTCGGCGGCAGCCGTCGTCGCGAGACCGGCGCAGATCATCAAGGGAACGGCCCGCGTTACCCCGGATCGGAGGAAATTAGGAATCACGTCGGAGAAACCATCAATGTTTTGGAAGTGCCACCATGCCCCAGCATGTCCCCAGTCCTACTTGAGAATGCCGCTCGGCGCAAGATGGCGCCCGGCCGCGGCACGACGTCACCCCGCGGATCTCAGCCGGGCGTCAATCTCGAGAAAATCCCGCCAGGCCTCGCGCTTTCGCCCGGCCTGGCGCAGCAGATAGGCGGGATGAAAGGTCGGCATCGCGGGGATCGGTTCCGCCATCCCGCCGCCCGTATAATCGTGCCATTTGCCACGAAGGCGCATGATGCCCTCGCTGCGCTCCAGCATCGTCTTGGCGGCACTCCCGCCCAGCAGCACCAAAACCTTCGGCCGTACGAATTCGATATGGCGGTGCACGAAAGGCAGGCAGGCCCCTATTTCGGCCGAGGTTGGGCTGCGATTGCCCGGCGGGCGCCAGAACAGGATGTTGGAGATATAGACCTCCTCGCGGGTGCGCCCCAAGGCTTCAAGCATGCGGTTGAGAAGTTGTCCGCTAGGTCCGACGAAGGGCAGGCCCTGGCGGTCCTCGTCGACGCCGGGCGCCTCGCCGATGAACATGAGATCGGCTTCCGGCGTGCCGTCGGCGAAGACCGTGTTGGTCGCGGTGAATTTCAAGGCGCACCCCTCGAACTTCTCGATGCGCTGGCGCAGATCTTCTATATCGCGCGCTTCGGCGGCGATCGCGATGGCGTCGCGCGCGCCTTCGGCGGGCGCAAGCGGCTGGCCGCCCGTCTCGGTCGCTGTCGCCGCGGGTTTGCCGACTTCCGGAGGTGGGACCGCCGCCGGGGGTTTCGCGGCTGCGGCATAGCGATCCACGGGGATTTCTCCGACCGCCTCATCGAGTCCCATCTCGACGTGCCAGCGCAGCGCATCGAGCGGCGGCGGCGTGGTTTTGGGATCCTCGTTCATGGCGTGCGGTGTCCTTTGCGCTAAGTGTCTACCAAATACGGCCGCGTTGCGATAGAGATCGCGGCACACAACGGATCGACCGCGCGAGGATGTCGGGTATGGAACGTGAATCGATGGACGTCGATGTCGTGATCGTGGGTGCCGGACCCTCGGGTCTCGCGGCCGCGATCCGGCTTAAGCAGCTTGCCGCCGAGGCGAGCCGGGAGATCGAGGTCACGATCCTGGAAAAGGGTTCCGA
Organism: uncultured Rhodospirillaceae bacterium; assembly: GCA_964408805.1. Lineage (GTDB taxonomy): Bacteria > Pseudomonadota > Alphaproteobacteria > UBA8366 > UBA8366 > CAYPAV01. Next base: position 41,424 of record CAYPAV010000013.1, read on the forward strand.
GGTGGGCGCGCATATCCTGTCGGGCGCGGTTCTCGAGCCCCGCGCGCTGGACGAATTGTTCCCGGATTGGCAGGAGCGAGGGGCGCCTCTGGAGACGCCGGTTTCCGACGAGAAGTTCATGTTTCTGAGCGAGACGGGCGGAATTTCCTGTCCGACTTTTCTGCTGCCGCCGGCGATGAGGAACCACGGCAACTATATCATCAGCCTCGGCAATCTGTGCCGCTGGCTCGGCGAGCAGGCGGAGGCGCTCGGCGTCGAAATCTATCCCGGCTTCGCCGCCGCCGAGGTGCTGTTCAACGACGACGGATCGGTCAAGGGGGTCGCGACCGGTGCCATGGGAGTGACCGGAGACGGCGAGCAGGGTCCCAACTTCGAGCCCGGCATGGAACTGCACGCCAAGCAGACGTTTTTCGCCGAAGGGTGCCGCGGCCATCTCGGCAAGCAGCTGATGGCGAAATTCGACCTCCGAGACGGTGTCGAGGCGCAGACCTACGGCCTCGGCATCAAGGAGTTGTGGGAGGTCGATCCCGAAAAGCACCAGGAAGGGCTGATCGTGCATACCGCCGGCTGGCCGCTCGACCGCGAGACCTATGGCGGCTCCTTTCTCTATCATCTGGGGGGCAATCAGGTCTCGGTCGGCTTCGTTGTCGGACTCGATTACAAGAACCCTTATCTTCGGCCCTACGAGGAATTCCAGCGCTTCAAGACCCACCCCAAGATCCGGCCCTATCTCGAAGGCGGGAGGCGGATCGCCTATGGCGCCCGGGCCCTGAACGAGGGCGGCTACCAAAGCCTGCCGAAACTCACCTTTCCGGGCGGCGTTCTGATCGGCTGCGAGGCCGGCACCCTAAATACGCCTAAGATCAAGGGCACCCACACGGCGATGAAATCCGGCATGCTGGCCGCCGAGGCGGCGTTCGAGGCGCTGACGGCGGACGGGGGCGACGCCGGCGCTGGCGAATTGACCGGCTATGCGGAGGCCTTCCGGAAATCATGGGTCCACGGCGAACTCCACGCCGCCCGCAATGTCCGGCCGGCGTTCAAATGGGGCCTGCTCGCGGGCAGTCTGAACGCCGGAATCGACCAGATGCTGTTTCGCGGCAAGGCACCCTGGACCCTGAAGCACGGGCACGCGGACCACGAAACGCTGCGCAAGAAGTCGGAGGCGACGCCGATCGACTATCCCAAGCCGGACGGCGAGATTAGCTTCGACCGGCTGACCAATGTCTCGTTTTCCGCGACCAATCACGAGGAGGACCAGCCCGTCCATCTGATGCTGACGGACGAGACGGTGCCGATCTCGATCAATCTCGCGGAGTACGACGCGCCCGAGCAGCGCTATTGTCCGGCCGGCGTCTACGAGATCCTGGAGGATGACGGCGGCGAACCGCGTCTCCAGATCAACGCGCAGAACTGCGTCCACTGCAAGACCTGCGATATCAAGGACCCGACCCAGAACATCACCTGGATTACGCCGGAGGGCGGCGGCGGTCCCAATTATCCGAACATGTAGCGGGGATGCCCGGGCGCCGGTGCCGCAACTGCCGCTGGCCGCATTCCGGCAACTCGGATAAACTATTGCCCCTATTTGGATGATCGGTGGCGAAGCGATGAGCACAGCCGTCCCGGGACGGAAACGGCGGAAATTGGGGATTGCGAAGCGGATTTCGCGCGGTCGCGCGGTGGTCGTCGCGTGTTTGCTGCTGCCCGGTGCCTGCGTCGCGGCAGATCAGGAAACGGTCCGCCGGGTGGCGGATGCGGGCGACCCTCGGGTCCAAATCAAGCAGGGGCCGCACGAACCTTCCGCCTTCGGAAGTTATTTGGCGGGGCGTTTCGCCGAAAAACAATATGATCTGGGCGCGGCTGCGGATCACATCTCCCAAGCGCTCGAGGAGGATCCCGAAAATCGGCGCCTGATGCGGCGGGCCTTTATCCTTTTTCTTGGCGCCGGCCGGACGGATCGCGCGGTGACGGTCGCGGAGGCGCTCGATACCGGCGAGGGCGGCATGACGACGGCCCGCCTGCTGCTTGCCGCGCGCGACGCGAGATCCGGCGAATTCGAGGCGGCGGAGAAGCGCCTCAAGGCCATCCAGCCATCCGGCTTGGCGCGCTTCGCGGTACCCATCGCGCGGGCCTGGATCGCGGTCGGCCGCAAGGATCGCGCGGCCGCGGTCGAAGCACTCGAGCCGCTCAAGAAGGAACGGGGATTCAAGACCCTGACCGCCCTGCATACGGCCCTCGTCAACCAGTTGATCGGCGCGCCGGAAACGGCGGAGAAAATATTCGACGAGAGCGTGAAGGAGATCGCGAAGACCCCGTTGCGGCTGGTGCGCGCGGCCGGAGCATTCCACGAGCAACAAAAACGTCCCGAACGCGCGCGCGCGCTCTACCTGGCCTATCTGAAGGTCCATCCGGGAAGCTATCTCATGCGCGAGGAACTGAAGCGCCTGGACGCCGGCCGGCCGGTGCGTCCGGTTGCCGCCGACGCGGCCGAGGGTTTCGCCGAGGGCATGTTCAATCTCGCCTCCGCCCTGCCAATGAACCGCGCCGGCAGCGCCGCCCTGCTTTACGCCCGGATCGCGACCTATCTTCGCCCCGAATTTCCGGTGGCGCGGCTTCTGCTGGGCGACGTTCTAGACAGCCGCCGCCGGTTCGCCGAAGCCATCGAAATCTACCGGGAGATCAAGCCGAGTTCACCCTATAGCTGGCTCGCGAAGCTGCGCATCGCCGACAATCTGATCGATATGGAAGATGTCGAAGGCGCGCGCGCGCTGCTCGAGGAAATGGCCAAGGCACGGCCGAAATCCACAGAGGCCCTGCTCAAGCTCGGCAGCTTTCTTCGAGTGAAGGAAAAATTCGACGGCGCGGTCAAGGTCTATGACCGGACCCTGGCGCGGATCACCGAGGTGAAGCCGAAGGACTGGGTGCTGTTCTATTACCGCGGCATCGCCTTGGAGCGGCTGAAGCGCTGGGCGGCCGCGGAGGCGGATTTCCTCCGGGCCCTCGAGCTCAGCCCAGACCAGCCCTATGTGCTGAACTATCTTGGATATTCCTGGGTCGATCAGGGCAAGAACCTGGATCGCGCCCGCGGCATGATCGAGCGCGCGGTGAAGCAGAAAAGCAATGACGGCTATATCGTCGACAGCATGGGCTGGGTGCTCTACCGGCTGGGCGATTATCCGGGCGCGGTCCGGCATCTGGAGCGCGCGGTCGAACTCAGGCCCGTGGATCCGATCATCAGCGATCATCTGGGCGATGCCTATTGGCGGGTCGGCCGGACCCACGAAGCTCGCTTCCAGTGGCGCCGCGCCCTCAGCCTGAAGCCGCTCGAGGCGGAGGTCGCCAAGATCCAGGCAAAGCTGGAAAAAGGGCTCGCCAAGGTGAAAAAAGCGGATTCCCGCCAATGACGGCCGAAAAGGCCGACGCGAACGGCATTGCCGCCCCGGCGAAGCTCAACCTCTACCTCCATGTCGTGGCGCGCCGCGCCGACAGCTTCCACGAACTCGATACCTTGATGGCCTTCACCGAATACGGTGACAAGCTGACGATCGCCCCGGCGGACGATCTCTCGCTCGAGGTCTCGGGCCCTTTCGCCGACCGGCTGCCGCCGGCGAATGAGAATCTGGTCTGCCTCGCGGCCGAGGCGCTGGCCAAGGCGGCGGGAATCCCGCCCCGGGCCGCCCTTCACCTGGAGAAGCGCCTTCCCGTCGCCGCGGGCGTCGGCAGCGGGTCCGCCGATGCGGCGGCGGCGCTCCGCGGTCTCGCCGAATTTTGGTCGGTTTCGGATGTCGATCTCGCCGAGGTGGCTTTGACGATCGGCTCCGACGTGCCGGCCTGTCTGGTCAGCAAGGCCGTCTTCGTCGGCGGTACCGGCGACGTGCTTTCGCCGGGACCGCAATTGCCCGAATTCGGCGTGGTGATGGTCAACCCCGGTGTCAGGCTGGTGACGCAATCGGTCTTCGAGGCGAGGCGCGGCGGCTTTTCGCCCGAACCGGAGGAGGTGACGGTACCGGAGGACCAGGCGGGGCTGATCGAATTTCTGGCCCGGCGCGGCAACGATCTCGCCGAACCCGCGATCCGGCTCGCCCCGGTGATCCGCGAGGTGCTGGCAGTGCTCGAAGCGGCGCCCGGCTGCCGGCTGGCGCGCATGTCGGGTAGTGGGGCAACTTGCTTCGGTCTGTTCGACGACCTGCCCGCAGCGGCGGCCGCGGCGGCCGGAATCCAAAGCGAGGGCTGGTGGGTCGCGGCGACCCGGTTCGGCAACGGGCCGTGACGGCCGGGCCATGAGAGCCGAGAAGAACCCGACGAAGGATCGCGATACCGATGCCGGCGCGCGGCCGCCGATGCGGGTCGTCGTCTGCGTCAACAAGATGCCGGGACCCGGCGGCAAGTGCTGCGGCCAGGCCGGCGGCCCGGCGATCGCCGAGGCACTCCGGACGGGGGTCGGCGCCCGCGGCATCCGGGCCGAGATCACTGAGATCGTCTGTCTCGGCAAATGCGCGGACGGTCCCAATCTGCGCATCGTCGGCGGTGAATTTCACCAGCATCTGAGGCCGGATGACGTGCCGCGCCTGCTCGATCTCCTGGAAGACCGAGCCGGCAAATGCAAGCCGACGACGGCGCTCTATCCCGGCGCCTGAGCGCCGGCCCGCCGCCGCCCTTCGGCCCCTTGCCGCACCGCGCCAACCTCCCTATGTTCCCGGCAGCAAATGGGGCGTGGCCAAGTGGTTAAGGCACCGGTTTTTGATACCGGCATTCGGAGGTTCGAATCCTCCCGCCCCAGCCATTTTGTGACCGGCCCGCTAATGTTTGCCCGAGTAAACATTACCCAAACATAAATCGCAGTTTTCCGCGGGCCTGAAAGCGGGCCAAAATTCTCACCATGTTTTCAGTTGGTTAGGCGACCCTGTTTTAGGACGAAACTTGCAAGATCTTGCAACTTTTTCCCTCCACAAAAGTTGCAAGAAATCCTGCGCGGCTCAAACCCGCTTAAACCTTGAGCTTGGGTGTCCTTTCCGACTTGGCCGCCATCAGCTTTTTGTCGAGTTCGCCAGCACCCGCAGCCTCTTTCACAAGGTTCAGAGTCGTAAGCAAATTCTCAGCTTGAGCAATCTCGATTGTGGGCTTTCCCTTCTCCAATTCGAGCGGCTTGTTGCCGTACCGCAAGGTCAGCAACAGCTTGCCAGTCTCATCCGTCCACCACCACGGTTTGAACCGGACCGGCACGTCCTTGTGAACTTTCTCGCCAGTCTCGGGATCGTCGAATGACTTGCCCCCAGGTTTCGTACCAATCGTTATGTTAGACCTTGCTCGTTGTTTGGCGAGCGGCGATCAGCCCGTAGCCCCCAAGGAGCGAAGGGTTGAGCGCCGCGGTTGGGCACGATGGTCTGTGGTGCGGGCGGCCTGTAGCCAAGCGCACTGTGCGGCCTGATGGTGTTGTAGTGATTGCGCCATCGTTCGATAAGCACCTTCGCCTCATGGCCCTAAACCTTGGGTTCGACGCGTAGAAGAGCCGTGACAGTTGGATCAAGGTGAAGATTTCGTCCTCAATGTCCGTAAGCGCCTCCGCGATCCTCAGCGGCTTAATGCGGTGGATTTTGCTATCAAACTCGTAATCGTCGTGGGCGTCCTTCATGATGCTCTTTAGCCTACGCAGACAATCATTCGCATACGCTCGGGAGACAGAATTAATGAGCTGTCTCAACCACTTTTCGAACGCTTGTTTGGTGAGTTCGTTGATCGGCGTCGAACCGAAGTAGGGAAGCATGTGCAGTCGCCCCATCCCATTATACGTTCGGTATGTCGACGGCGCAGAGCGGATTTTTTTCTCGTCGAGCCAGGCGTCGAAAAATTTTTCGAAGGTCGGGTAGATCGACGTGATGCTGCGAGCGTAGCGTTCGCCAAAAATTTCATGCTTGTTGGGGTCGAATGTCCCCAACTTCATCTCGGCATCGAATTGCTGGGCTAGTCGGGCACCGGAAATTCGACCCGCTTCGGCGCGCCGTCCTTGTCCGGATTGCTGTGCATCAGGCCGGTGAAGGCTTGCAACACCGCGTCGGTCGCGGGGCGGTCCGAATAGGGGCCGGTCTGGCCAAAACCGGTAATCGATAGGTAGATCAGCTCGGGATTGGCCGCCGACAGCGTCGGATAGCCGAGGCCCAGGCGTTCCGCGACGCCGGTACGGTTGCTTTCCATAAAAACATCGGCCTCGGCCGCGAGCCGGCGCACGACATCAAGGCCGTCCTCGGTCTTCAGATCCGCCACGATGGCGCGCTTGCCGCGATTGCAGGCGACATAGGAGGTACTCCGTTCGCCGATCGCGAGACCGATACGGCGCGCCCAATCGCCTTCCGGCGGCTCGACCTTCACCACGTTTGCACCGTTCTGCGCCATCAGCATGGCGCAATAGGGTCCGGCGAGGCCCTGGGTCAGGTCGATCACCTTGAGGCCGGCGAAGGCCGGCGGATTAGTCGTTCCAGGCATGGATGTACATCTCGCTTGCCGGCTTGCCGGCGGGGTTGAGGGCGCGGAAATGAACGCCGTCGCGGGATTGCAACGTCAATTCGTCGTCCCAGAAAATCGGTCGCTTGAACGCGGCCTCGACATCGAAGTTTCTCGCCGATCCAATTTTGGCCCGCTCGGCCAGCAGCAGCGTGAACCCCATCAGGCCCTGCGCGATCGGGGCCCGCATGCCGATCCGGGCTGCCGCCTCGGGATCGTGGTGTCCTTCGAGGTGGGGAAATTCGAAGCTGTAGCCGCTGACCATCTCCGGCGTCAGCTGGACCTTGCGGAGGGTGTCGAATTCGGAGTCCGGCGGCGGCGGCGCGGACTTCGGATTGGCCCCGACGGGTTGCGGGTCCAGGATCAGGCTTTGATGATCGATCGTGACCGGCGTCGATCCGTCGGTCCGCCGAAACCGGAATTCGATATGGATGTATCGGCCGCGCCGGTCCGGCCGCAGCGCATCGACACAAGCGGCCACATTCAGCGGTTCCCCGAGGCGCACGGGGGCCTCTTGGTGGACGCGAACCCCGACATGCAGGCGTTTGGCGCCAAGCGCGTCGCGCGGCCGGGCCCCATGCAGGCAGTCGTTGGCGAGGACCGAGACGTCCACGACCTCGCCGAAGAGGTCTGCCTCGACCGTGGCGGCGGCGTGATATTTCGCCTGCCGCGTCGAATCGACCGTGGTTTGCCAGACCGCCAGCTCATGGCCGACCGTCTCATGCGCCGGGACCGTCATGATTCGTTTAATCGCCTCGCTCGCTCAAGCCTCGTCCCAGACCTTCTCGGTCAGCGGGAGACCGCGAATGTGATCCGCGCCGAGCGGCCCGTCCGGAGTAATACCGGCCTGTTCCAGCAGCGAGGCGACCTGCCGGACGTGTTGCGCCGAATGCCAGACGGTTCGCTCCAACATCTCATGCCGCGTCGTTCCACCGAAATATGTCGGCACTTCCTCGTCGAAATCCTTCTCCGCGGCGCCTTCCCACCAAGTCCGAAAGCGCGTCCGCACGGTCTCGCCGAAATCGGCGAAATCGGCGCTGGTCTTGAGATCGTCCGGCGGGGCGGCGGTCAGGGTTTCATAGGCCAGACTCCGGCCGGTCTCTTCCATTTCCAGGAAGGCGGTTGGAATCTGATAGATATGGTGCATCAACACCCGCCATTTTCGCGGCCGGTTCGGCAGTTCGTTGTCCAGCCGGGCGTCGGGCATCTGCCGCATCAGGCGGATCGCGGCCTCCAGGATCGTATCATAGCGCCCGGCCAATTCGGCCGGCGACAGATCCGGCGCGGTATCGTCTTCCAGTTCCAGGAAATCGACGACATCCTTGATGACCTGGGCGAACACGAAGTCGTCGCCCTTGGAGACGACGGGGACGGAGCGGGCGCCAATCCGGCGCAATTCGTCCATACCGCCTTCGTCCAAAACATTTATCGAATCGTACTCGATCCCACGGACCGACAGGTAATCCTTTACCCTGAGACAGCTTGTTCAATGCGGCTGCCAAAAGACCTTGATTTGTTCGCCCATTTTCCTAGCCCTTGCGGTGTTCGCGTAATCCAATAGATGCGCCGCGGCGGAGTGCCGTCAAGATCGCTCCGGACTACCGATCACTCAGGGCGGCTTCAACCCAACAAGCGACCGCGAGCAGCCGCTCGTCGGTAGCGTAGGGGGACACCAGCTGCACGCCGACCGGAAGGCCGTTGCGGCCGCTGGCTCCCGGCAGGGTGACACAGGGCACACCCGACGTCGTCCAGGGCCGATTGAAGACGGCGTTGCCGGTACTCTCCAAGCTTTCCGGTGCCTCGCCGACGGCGCTCGGCACCAGGATCGCGTCGAGCTCGGCCAAGACATCGTCGAAGGCGCGCCGGCAGTCGCGCGCCAGGTCGATCGCGGCGCGATACTCGGCATAAGGTATGTCCAGCCCGCCGGCCATGTTCGCCTTCAGCTTGTCGCTCAGCTTGTCTTCGTGGTGCGCGAATTCATGCGCCAGCGAGCGTCGCCCCTCGTAAAACATGATCGTGGTGTTGGCCGGGCCCAGGCCGGCGAACTTGTCGGGCAGGTCGAGCACGGAGACGGTTGCGCCGGCGGCGGCCAAGCGGTCGGCCGCGCCTTCGACGGCGGCATGGGTCGCGGCCTCCGCCTGATCCCACCAAGGGGTGCGGCAGAAACCGATGCGCGGCCCGTCCGTCAAGGGGTCGACCGTTGCCGGTGCCCCCAATAGGGCCGCCCGCAACAACGCGAGATCGGCGACACTCCGGGAAAACGCCCCCAGCGTATCGAGAGACCGGGCGAGCAGCTTCACGCCGGCAAAGCTGAACTGTCCGATCGTCGGCTTGTAGCCGACCACGCCGCAGAACGAGGCCGGCCGGATCACCGATCCGCCGGTCTGGGTACCGAACGCCAGCGGGACCATGAAATCGGCGACCGCCGCGGCCGAGCCGCTGGAGGAGCCGCCCGGCGTGTGGGCCGGATTGTGCGGGTTCCGAGTCTTGTTGGGGTTCATGAAGGCGAATTCGGTGGTCACCGTCTTGCCCAGCACAACACCCCCCGCCGCCCGCACCAAGGCGACGCAGGCGGCATCCGCGCCCGGTCGGAACCCGGGATAGATCGGCGAGCCGTAGGCGGTCGGCAGATCGGCGGTCTCGATGACGTCCTTGAAGCCGACGGGGATGCCATGGAGCGGCCCTTTCGGACCCGCCCGATCGACCGCCCGCGCCTCGTTCAAGGCACGGTCGGCATCGACATGGGCCCAGGCCTCGACCTCGGCTTCGCGCACCTCGATCCGGTCCAGACAGGCGCGCACGAGCCGTTCGCTGGTGATCTCCCCGGCCGCGATCGCCTTTGCGGCCGCCACTGCCGTTAGTTCGTTCGCCATCGCCATCGCCACATTCCCCTCGTCAATTGCCCTGAATCGACAATGATCTTGGCGTCGCAAGTCGTTAAAAACAAATCAGGCCGGTATTGACGGCGCCGCGGTGCTTCGGATCAGCCGCGGCGGCCTTGCTTCGGCAGCTTCGGCGGTTTTTCCGGCCGCTCCGGCCCCCAGACCTTGTCATAGTAGCTGTCCGCGAGGTTGAGCGCGCCGATGGGGTTGTGGGCGAGGACGCGGTCCTTCGCGACCAGGGTGGTTGCGAGGCCTTCCGAATGCTTGAAGAACAGGCTGTCATGGCCGACGCAGAGCCCGAGCACGATATTCAACTCGCAACCGGCCTGGTTGAGGAGCTCGGCCTGGGAGACCGGGTTGCACATCGATTCATGCCCGCCCGGCCGGATCTTCTCGATATCCGCCAATCCGATCCGTTCCTTGGCGACGCCGCCGTTTTTGCACGCGGCGGACGCAACTTCCAAACCGTGGCTTTCAAGAATCTGGCTCAGGGTGTTGGCCTGGTCGACGAAGCTGATACAGGTCGCGATGCCGATCTTGGTGTAGCCCATTTTCTTCGCGAACTGGCAGATCTCCTCGACGCGGGTCCACTCACAGTAGCCCTCCGCTTCGATCCGGGCCGACTCCTGGGCCACGCGCCGGACGAAGGGGTCGGCATACATCTCGTAGGCGTCATCGATCGATTCTTGCGCGATCTTGCTGGGGCAGTAGCCGGGGCCCAGGGCCTCGCTCTCGCCGGCGCGGCAGGCCCGCACGTTCGGCGGGCAATAGGCACAGCTCGGGTCGGTATATTGCGTCGCTTTCGGGTTTTTCGTTGCCGTGGGATTTCGCGCGGGCACGTCCGCCTCCGCCATGATTTCGGGACAGTCCATCGCGAAGTCTAAATCGGAAGCGCCTTGGCGCATTGATATGCGTCAGTTCGGCTGTTCCGCCGGCACCTCAGGTGTCGAGCGTCGACTCATGGAATAGGGAGTCGACCGGGAGCGAATTCTCGATCAGGCCTTGATCGCGGCAGTAGTCGACGAAGTCCTCCAAGTTGGCGCGGTTCGCCGCCAATCCGGACGGCCAAAGATCGGGTGCCAGTTCATCGCGCTGCGCCTCGTAGACATTTCGCGCGAAGGCAAGCGTGGCAAAGCCCGGATCGAGATAGTATTCCGCCGCTTGCGCTTTCGCCTCGTCCCACATGCGGATCAATTCACGCGGCAGGTTCGGCAGCCGCGTCGCCAGGTCGCGCGGGAAGGCAAGCACATGCATGATCGGGTAGTAATCATACTTTTTGTAATAACGCGCCGACTCCCGATCGGAATCGGCGAATAGCCGGCGAATGCGAGGGTCCGCCGACAGCACGGCGCTTGGCGGGTGGGGGTGGATGAAACCGTCGATCTCGCCCGCGCGGAGTAGTTCCACGACATCGCACCCATCCGGCAGCCGCTCGATATCGACATCACCGCCGCCGGACCAGGCGAGCTCTTCCTCGTGCATCGTCCGCCAGCGGATGTTTTCCCAAGAGACGCCGTATTCCCGCTTGAGATCGCCTTTTGCCAGGACCGACATGGTCACTTGGAAGGCCCAGATCGCAACCTGGCGACCTTCCAGATCCTTGGGCGATTCGATACCCGCCTTGCTGTTGACGAAGATATGGTTCTGCGAAAACAGGCGCCGCGGAAAAACCGGCGTGGCGATGAGGTCGTCTCCCCGCGCGATCGCCATGATGTAGGAGGCGAGCGACACCTCCGCGATGTCGAATTCGCGATCCGTCAGCATGCGCCGATGGCGCGCGATGCCGTGCCGTCGCGGCGGGACCATGCCGACCTCCAGCGCCTCGATCGAGAAGCCGTCCGGCGGCGACACCGTTCCCAGGAAGAACGGCATGTGCCGGTCGTAAAGATCGATCGCGAGGGTCAGGGTGGGTTCGGTCATGTCGGTTCCGGGTCCGCCATCTCCCGGAAGACGCGGTCGCCCCAAATGTTGTCAGAAAGCATTTTCGCCATGGTCGATTTGTTAGTCGATTTCAACCTCGGTGACAATCGGCCCGGCGGCACTTTTGGCCAAGAGCAAAAAAGAAGGGCTGTGCGAAGATGGTCAAGAGCGCCATGGAGAAGTTTGAAGGCGGCTAATTCAGGGACTTACGGCTAAGCGCGAGCCGGATCGGGAAAGTCGATGATGCGGGCTTCCTCCGAGACCGTATCGAGGACGGCGCAACTCAACTGACGGTCGTTGCGGTGGTCGCGGCCGTCGCCGGTCGAGCCCGGATTGACGATCAAGACCTTGCCGACGCGCCGGATAACCTGCTGGTGGGTGTGGCCGTAAAGCACGAAATCGGCGTCGGCCTCGGCGAATCGCTCCAGCTCGGGACTGGTCGGGTGGATATAGGCGCCGCGCGGCTCCCACGGCGTCGAGTGCACCATCAGCAACTTCTTGCCGCCGATTTCCAGGCATTGCCGTGCCGGGCGCTTGGCGAGCCAGGTCATGAGCGACGCATCGATCCATTCCCGCTCGCGCGCGCGCGCGCCGAGCGGGCCGAGAAAGACCTCCTCGTGATTGCCGAGGATGGTGTGGGCCGCCCGTTCCCGCAGCATCTCCACCACCTCGTTCGAAAACCGGTATTCGAAGATGCTGTCGCCGAGGCAGAGCACTTCGTCGACATCGCCCATCAGCTCGAGCGCCCGGATCAGGCCGGCGATATTGCAATGCAGATCGGAGACGATGCCGAATTTCATAAGCCGCGGCGCGGGGTCACCCCGCCCCAAAATTGCCCAAGATCACCCAAACGCGAAAACCCTTCCGTCAGCCGTTTTCGGCGCGCGCGGGCAAGTGTTCGGCCAGCCATGCCACCGTCTCCCGCATGACATCGTCGAATGCGGGTTTGGCATAGACTTCGTAATGGCCGATGCCCGGCAAAACGACCATCTTCTTCGGCTCGCCCGCCTTCTCGTAGAGCGACTTGCAATCCTCCGGCGGCACCAGGCGATCGTCGCCGGCGGCAATCAGCAGCAGCGGCCGGGGAGCGATCTTGTCGACCACCCATTCCGGGTGAAACTGCAGGGTCTCGTCGATGAATTCGAGCGGGATCTTGCCGACCGCGTTCGGATTGTCCTTCCGCGCCGCCGCCGCCAGCGCCGCCGACTGCCGGTCCGGCAGCAGGACCTCTTCCCGCGCCACGAATTCGGATTTGCCGCTCTGGACGCGCTGCTCGCGATCCGCTTCCGAGCGTTCCAGAAGGTCGATCCATTCGTCGGGGCGGCGGACGCTCCTCATCCAGCGCGCCCCATGGCCCATGCCGACGACGCCAATCGTACACGTGACACGGGGGTCGATCGCGGCGACGAACACGACCGTGGCGCAGCCGTAGCTGGTGCCGTAGATCGCCAGGCGGCTCTTGTCGACTTGGGCCTGTAGGCCGAGGAAGGTCATCGCCGCCTGCACGTCGGCGACCCGGCTAAAGGGGGCAAGGCGGCTGCGGTCGCCCTCGCTCTTGCCCCATCCCTTGTAGTCGAAGGTCAGCACCGGGTATCCGGCATTGACCAGAACTTCGGCGTTGTCGGGGAGATAGAGGTCCTTCACGCCGGTGTAACCGTGGCACAGCACGACGCCCGCGCGGCGTTCGCCCTCCGCCATGTCTTCCGGCAGGAAGAGGTCGCCGTCGAGCTTCACGCCCTCGCTGTAGAACGAAATCGATTCTTGCATGGTCCGTTCGCCTCCCCTTCGGGCAACGCCCTTTGACTCCCCCGACGCACACTCCATATAGGGCCATCACCGGGGCGTGCAATCGAATCGCGGTAAGATTGGTCCGAGGAAAATCGATCGATTGGACCTTTGAATTCGAATATCTTTCCTTAAAGAATGGGGCCAGTCTCGTCGAGGGAGGATCCAAGAGTGATCGAACAAAACAAGCTTCGAGGTGTCTTCGCGGCCCCGTTGACGCCGATGATGGCCAATCTCGGCCCCGATTTCGGGCGCTATCTCGATCATTGCCGCTGGCTGATCGAACAGGGTTGCGATGGGTTGATGCCCTTGGGGTCGACCGGCGAGGCGCATTCCTTCACGGTCGAGGAGCGGATGGGTCTCATTGATGCCCTGGCGGAAAGCGAGCTCGATTGCGGGCGCATGCTTATCGGCACCAGTGCGCTGGCGCTCGCCGACGCGGTCCGGCTCGTCCGTCATGCGGTGGCGGCCGGGGCCGGGCGGGTTTGCGTCCAGCCGGCGTTCTATTACAAGCCGACCGATGACGGGCTCTATGGTTACTACGCAAACCTCGTCGAGGCGGTGGGCGACGACCGCCTGCGGCTGCTGATCTACGATTGGGCGCCGAATACCGGGGTCGATTTCGGGCTCGACGTGCTGGGCCGGCTGTTCGCGGATTTCGCCGGCACCATCGTCGGGATCAAGGACAGCGTCGGTGACGCGGAACTCCTGGTGGCTCGCGGCCAGGCCTTTCCAGAGGTGGAACTCTATGGTGGGACCGGCGTCACGGCGCTGGCGGCGATGCGGGCCGGGGGGTGCGGGCTGATGTCCTCGATGGCGAACATCGTGCCGGGACATATTTGCGGGATCTATCGCGGCTTCGCGTCGGCCGAGGCGGAGACGCTGCAGGCCGAGACCGCCGCGATGATGGAGGTCATGGGCCGCTACTCCTACTTCGCGGCGATGAAGGAATTGACCGCGCGGCGGACCGGAGACGCGGCCTGGCGCCGTGTCCGGCCGCCGCTTTGCGGGATCGACGATGCGGCGGCGGATCGATTGGCGGCGGAGTTCGCCGGCGTCGGCGACCGTGCCGCGGCCTGAGCTGGGTCATGGCCCGGGATCGTATCAAGACGACTTGCCCTAGGGATTGCTATGACGCCTGCGGGATCGAGGTCGAGCGCGAGGACGGGAATATCCGCCGCGTTCTCGGCGACAAGGACCATGCGGTCGGCCGGGGAACCCTCTGCGCCAAATGCGCGATCGCCTATAACGGGGTGTGGATCGATCCCGAGGCGCGGCTGACCTCGCCGCTCCGCCGCACGGGTCCCAAGGGCGGCGGCGGCTTCGAAGCGATCACCTGGGAAGCCGCCCTCGACGAGATTGTCGATCGACTGGGCCCGCTTTATGAGGCGGACCAGGGCAATACGATTCTGACCGGCCATTACACCGGTACCTGTTCCGCGATCGCCAACGGCTTTCCGATGCGATTCTTCAACCGCATCGGCGCCACCGAAATCGAGCCGGACAGTATCTGCAATCTCGCGGGGCATATGGCGCTCGACTACGTGCTGGGGACGGGGGCGCAGGGCTTTGACCCCCGGACGGTTCGGGACTCCAAGTGCATCGTCGTATGGGGCGCCAATCCCTCGGCCGCGGCGCCTCACGCACACAGGCATTGGCTGCCCGAATCTCCGGGCACGGTGGTCGTGATCGACCCCATTCGAACACCGACGGCCGCGGCCGCGGATATTCATCTTCAGCCGCGCCCCGGCAGCGATGCCGCGCTGGCCTTCGCAATGCTGCATGTGATCCGCCGCGACGATCTTCTCGACCGCGACTTCCTGGCGAGCCACACGGTGGGGTTCGAGGAATTGGCGCCCAGCCTCGACGCCTGCACGCCCGAATGGGGCGAAGCCGAATGCGGCGTGCCGGCGGGCGAGATCGAGCGCGTGGCGCGGCTTTATGGGGAGGGACCGTCCCTGCTCTGGTTAGGTCAGGGGCTGCAGCGCCAATCCCTCGGCGGCAACATCTTTCGTGCCGTTGCCCTGCTGCCCGCCCTGAGCGGCAATATCGGCAAACCGGGGGCCGGCATCTGCTTTCTCAACGGCAAGGGCCCGACCCGCGGCATGGATATGGGCGCCATTCAAGGCGGTCATCTGCGCGAGGCGGTGGCCGCCCCCATCAGTCACATGGATCTGATCGAGGTCCTGGGCGACGCCGATCGGGCGAAGGCGCTGGTTCTTTGGAACATCAACATCATGGCCTCGAACCCGCGCCAGCGGGAATTGCGACAGGTGCTGCGGCGGGACGATCTCTTCACCGTCGTCGTCGATCCTTTCATGACCGATAGCGCCGACGAGGCGGATATTGTCCTGCCGGCGGCTAGTTTCCTTGAATTTGACGATCTGGTCGGCTCCTATTTCCATCTGTCGGTGGGCGCGCAGACCAAGGCGGCGCCGCCGCCCGGCGACGCTCTGCCCAATCAGGAAATCTTTCGCCGCCTGGCCCGACGCATGGGTTTTACGGAGCCCGAGCTGTTCGAGGACGACCGCTCGATGATCGACAAACTGCTCGACGAGACAGGCCTCGGGATCGATTTCGAGGAACTGAAAACTCGGGGCACGGTCGATATTTCGCCGGACCCGGTGGTGCTTTTCGCCGACCGGGCCTTCCCGACACCGAGCGGCAAGATCGAGATCGCCAGCGATCGGGCCGAGGCCGCGGGCCACCCTCGGGTCCCGGCACCGACGGTGGAGGCGATGCCGGAAGACGGAAAGCTTCGGCTGCTCTCGCCGGCCTCTCCCTGGGCGATGAATTCCTCCTATGCGAATGAGGCCAAGATCCAGGAACGGCTGGGGGAGCCGACCCTTTTGCTGCATCCGTCGGAAGCGACGGCGCGCGGTCTGACGGCCGGGCAGGCGATTCGGCTTCGCAACGAAGCCGGCGAGCTGACCTTGCCGCTCGGGCTCGACGACATGGTGCCGCCGGGTGTCGCCTATTGTCCCAAGGGCCATTGGCCGAAGGCGGTCGCACTCGGCGCCAACATCAACGCCCTCAACACCGGGGACAGGACGGATATGGGAGACAGCACCGCCGTCCACAGCACTGAGGTTGAGCTCACCGGGCTCTGACGCGTAGCATGGCTCGAGTGGGAGAACTCGGGAGACGAGACCGGATGTATGAGCGGATAACCGTCGAACCCATCGCGGGGGCCTGTGGCGCCGAGGTCGCGGGTGTCGATCTGTCGCAACCGCTCGACGCGGCGACCTTCGCCGAAGTCAAACGCGCGCTGCTCGATTATTTGGTGATTTTCTTCCGCGACCAGGACCTCACGCCGGACCAGCAGAAGGCGTTCGCCCGGCGCTTCGGCGAGCTTCGCGTCAGCGAGCAGTATCTGCCCCTCGACGGCCATCCCGAGATCATCGAGATCGTCAAGGAACCCGACGCGACCGGAATCGTCGGTAATCTCTGGCATTGCGACGAGAGCTTCCTGCCGCGTCCCGCCCTCGGTTCGGTCCTCTACATGATCGATGCCCCGGACGTCGGCGGCGATACCCTGTTCGCGAACCAGTATCTCGCCCTGGAAGCGCTGTCGCCCGCCATGCGGGGAATGCTCGAGGGCCGTCGCGCGGTCTTCTCGGACGCCACCCTGCAACAGCGGAACCAAGGGCGTTCCTTGAAGGTCCGGCCGGACGCGGTCGACCGGCCCTCGACCGAATCGGCCCATCCCGTCATCCGCACCCATCCCGAGACCGGCCGTAAATGCCTGTTCGCGCATCGTCCCTATACGATCCGCTTCGAGAACATGACCGAGGAGGAAAGCGTGCCGTTGCTCGGGTTTCTCTTCGAACACGCGGCCCGGCCCGAATTCACCTGTCGGTTTCGCTGGCGAAAGGGCTCCGTCGCCTTCTGGGACAATCGCTGCGTCCAGCACTATGCGTTGAACGATTATCCGGGCGCGCGCCGCTATGCGCACCGGGCCACCGTCATCGGCGACGTGCCGCAATAGGAAGTGCTTGATGGCAGCCGGATTCAAGGCGGTGATCGAGGCGGGGGAGACCGCGCCCTGGATGGTCATGGTGCACGGCATGTCCCAGGACCATCGCGTCTTCTCCGAACAGGTCTCGGGTTTCAAGGACCGCTATCGCATCCTGCTGATCGATCTGCCGGGCCATGGCCTCTCGGCCGATATCCCGGGGCCTTTCGGACACCATGAAATGGCGGCCGCCGTTGGCGCGGCGATGAAAGAGGCGGGCGTAGAGCAGTCCGTCTACTGGGCGACCCATACCGGGACCTCGCTCGGCTTGTTGCTCACCGCGGCGGAACCGGAACGATTCCAGGCGCTTGTGCTCGAAGGGGCGGTCTTGCCCGGCCATGCCATGCCTAGCGTAGATGCGGAGCTTGACCGGGCCCGCGCCAACGCCCGTGAGCAGGGCATGGCGGCGGCGCTTCAGGTCTGGTTCGAGCAATCCGCTTGGTTCGACGTGATGAGGACCCGGCCCGAGGAATGCCGCTCGGCCGCCCATCGGGAGATCGTCGATGGATTCCACGGCGCCAACTGGCTTTACGAGGGCGCTGCCGCACCGGTCGAGCCGATCGACGATCGATTAGCCGAGATGGATTTGCCGGTGTTGGTATACAACGGTGCCAAAGACCTGCCGGATTTCCTGCGGGCGGCGGACCGGCTCGAGACATTGTTGCCGCGCGCAACCCGCGCCACCGTACCGGAGGCCGGCGGCTCTCCGGCCTGGGAATTCCCGGATCGGGTCAATCATTTGGTCGCCGATTTTCTCGCCGAAGCATTGGGGGACGTCTGAGGCGGTCTATATCGCCTTGAAACACCGGCGAGGTAGGGATGCTGCAACAAGTCGTCGATTTGCGCGCCGAGGGCGACGAGCTCTTCACCCTGCTCGACGGGCTCGCGCCCGAGGACTGGGGACGAACCACGCCCTTCAAGGATTGGACCGTCGACGATGTGATGGGACATCTGAATTTCGCCGATTGGCTGGCCATTCGGTCGCTGACGGACCCGGCGGAATTCGAATCCATCGTGGCCGCCCGGCAAGCGGCGCGGGCCGAGGACGGCGGCTCGGGCCTCCTTGAGAATATGGGCCCGAAGCCGACGAAGGGGCGGGCCCTGCTCGAACAGTGGCGCGCCGATTTCATCGATATGTGCGAGCTACTGGACGCCGCCGATCCCGATGCGCGCCTGAAATGGGTCGGGCCGGATATGGGGGTGCGGATGTTCACCACGGCCCGGCAGATGGAGACCTGGGCCCACGGCCAGGACGTCTATGACCTCCTCAAGCGGGAGCGGATCCATACCGACCGCCTGAAGAACATTGCCGTCATCGGTGTCCGGACCTTTGGCTGGACCTTCGCCAATCGCGGGTTGGCGCCGCCGGAACTCGTTCCTTATGTCCGTCTCGAAGCGCCGTCGGGCGTAATATGGGAATGGAACGAGCCGAGTGCGAACGATCTCGTCGAAGGCTCGGCAGTCGAGTTCTGCCGCGTCGTCACCCAGGGCCGGAACATCGCCGACGTGAACCTGAAGGTAATGGGCGCCTCCGCAACCGCGTGGATGGCGATCGCCCAATGCTTCGCCGGCCCACCGAACGATCCGCCCGCCCCCGGTGCGCGTACATGGACCTAGGCCCGCCCTCACCCTCCCATCGCTTGCGCGACGGGCCCCTCCCTCTCCCGCAAGCGGTAGAGGGTAAATAGGGCACGGACCGTCCGGCTCCCTCTCCCGCTTGCGGGAGAGGGTTGGGGTGAGGGCCCTTTGAGCTAAGGATAGATAGGATTGAATACGATGCTAACCGTCACCCCACTCACAGCGTCCTTTGGCGCCGAGGTTTCCGGCGTCGATATCTCGGGCCCGATCGATGCGGCCGTCTTCAAGGAAATCCGCGCCGCCTTCGATGATTTCTCCCTGCTGATCTTTTCCGGTCAATCGATGGACGACGAAACACAGATCGCGTTCAGCGAATTGTTTGGCCCGCTCGAAGGCACCAAGGGCGTGAACCCGGCCGCCGGCACGGTTTTCGCGCGGCAGTCCAATCTCGACATCAAGTCGGGAGAGGTGATCCCGGCCGACGACCGGCGGATGTTCTATCAGAAGGCCAACATGCTGTGGCATGCGGATAGCAGCTTCAAGGAGATCCCCTCGCTGTGCTCGGTGCTCTCGGCTCGCGAGGTGCCGCCCGAGGGCGGATCCACCGAGTTCGCCTCCACGCGCGCCGCCTATGAGGCCCTTTCCGAGGCACGAAAGGCCGAGATCGACGAGCTCGAGGTCGAGCACGATTTCATCCATTCACGCGGTCTGGTCGGATTCACCTTCTCGCCCGAGGAGGCGGCGTTGTTTCCGCCCGTTCGGCATTCGCTCGTCCGCGTCAATCCCGCGAACGGTCGAAAGGCCGTGATGATCGGCGTTCACGCGAAGGCAATTGTCGGCTGACCCGAGGCCGAAAGCCGGGCCTTGCTCGACGAGCTTCAGGCGCTGGCGACGCGGCCGGAAAGTAGCCTTCGTCACCAGTGGCGCCTCGGCGATGTCCTGGTCTGGGACAACCAGGCGGCGCTGCACCGGGCGACTCCGTTCGATGCCATGCGCTACCGCCGATTGATGCAACGAACCACGATATCGAGCCGAAACGAACCGCCCGCCGTCAATCCGATTGGTGCAGGAGGTCGCGCTGCGTAACGCCCTTATATTCGGTCCGGAATAGGCCTCGGCGCTGTAATTCGGGCACTACCAGATCGACGAACTCCTCGATCGCGCCCGGGCAATAGATCGAGGACAGCATGAAGCCGTCCCCGCCGACCTCGTCCATGAAGGCTTCCATTTGATCGGCAACGCTCTCGGGCGTGCCGACGAATTGCGGCAGGCCGACGCTCTCGCCATGGCGCTGCGCCACTTCGCGAAGGGTCATGGGTTCGCCCGACGGTTTCCGGTAGCGCGTCTTCATGCGCTGCAATTCGGGCTCCGGCCGGTTTATCAACTCGTCATCGAGCGGGATGTGCGAGATGTCGAAATCGAGATGGGCCGAGAGAATGGCCAGCCCGCCGTCGAGAGGCATCAGCTCGTTGTGGAAGGCTTGCTTCTCGTGGGCCTCCGCTTCCGTCTCGCCGATGATCGGTTGCGCGCCGAACAGGATCTTGCAGTCGTCCGGATCGCGGCCGATCGCCTCCATCCGGCCCTTGATGTCGGCGAAATAGGCGCCGGCATCCTCGGCGCGCGGCTGGATGGCGAAGATGCCGTCGGCGTATTTCGCGGCGAAATCCCGGCCCTTGGGTGAGGTGCCGGCCTGCAGGATGGCGGGGCCGTTCTGCGGCGAGCGAACGACGTTCAAGGGCCCACGTGATTTGAAGAACTCACCTTCGTATTCGATCCGGTGGACCTTGCCGGCATCGGCGAAGACGGCCCCTTCCCGGTCCATCACCACCGCGTCCTCGTCCCAACTGTTCCAGAGCTTACGGCAGACCTCAATGAACTCATGGGCGCGCTCGTAACGGGTGTCGGTCGGCTGGCGTTCCTCGCCGTGATTGGCGGCCTGATTGGAGTTGATCGACGTCACCACGTTCCAGGCCGCGCGGCCGCGGGTCAAATGGTCGATGCTGGCCCAAAGGCGTGCCGCATAGAACGGATGATGGTGGCTGACCGAAAACGTGGCGCCGAGGCCGATCCGCTTGGTCACCGCGGCCATCCAAGAGATCAGCGGCACAGGATCGTGCTCCGGCGCCTGCACGGCATAGCGGAGCGAGGGTTCGAGCGAGTCCCGAAACGTATCCGAGATGTAGTTGAGATCCGCGAAGAAGACCATGTCGAAGAGGCCCCGCTCGCAGGTCTTGGCGATATGCTGGTAGAGCTCGGGTTGCGTCCAGTCGTAGGTATCGTGGTCGGTCAGCGGGTGCCGCCACATGGCCAGGCTGTGATAGGTCGGACCGTGCACCAGGAACTGCGCCAGGTGAAACTTCTTTTTCTTTGCCATCGTTCTTTAAACCTTGATTTGCTGTCGGCGTGGGTGTCCCGCCCTCCGGCACCGTTTGGGTGTGTTGCGTGACAATATCAAACGAAGCGGGCATCATAAATGCTGGTCCTTCCGGTGCTGGCGATCGCCATTGCCGCGACCGACGAACGCTAATCCCAAAGGTCCCGCCGTCATGCCCTTATCCCCCGAGAAACAGCGCGAAATGCTTCGCCTGATGCAGACCATTCGCCGCTTCGAGGAGCGCGCGTCCGACGACTACCACGCCGGCGACATCTACGGCGTCGTCCATAGCTATATCGGCGAGGAGGCGGTCGCCGTCGGCGTCTGCTCGGCACTCGACCCCGACGACCAGATCATCTCCACCCATCGCGGGCACGGCCACTGCATCGCCAAGGGGGCGGACCTAAACCGTATGATGGCGGAGCTCTACGGCCGCGAGACCGGCTACTGCAAGGGCAAGGGCGGCTCCATGCATATCGCCGATTTCAGCATCGGCATGCTGGGCGCCAACGGCATCGTCGCCGGCGGGATTTCGATCGTGACGGGCGCCGGGCTGGCGGCGCAGATGACGGGAAAGGGGCGGGTCGCCGTCTCGTTCTTCGGCGACGGGGCCTCGAATGCGGGGCCGTTTCACGAATCGATCAACATTGCGGCGAAATGGAAGCTGCCGATGCTTTATGTCTGCGAGAACAACCTTCATGCCGCCAATACCCCGGCCGCCAAGACCTTGGCGATGGAGGACGTGGCGGCGCGCGCGGCCGGCTACGGCATTCCCGGCGTGGTGGTCGACGGCAACGACGTATTCGCCGTCCACGAGGCGGCGGCCGAGGCGGTGGCCCGTGCGCGCGCCGGCGACGGTCCGACATTGATCGAATGCAAGACCTATCGTTGGAACGCCCATACCCAACGCCCGGGCGCCGCCGATTATCGCCCGACCGAGGAGATCGAGGCCTGGCAGAAGAAGGATCCGATTGCCCGCCTGATCGCGCATTTGAAGCAGCAGCAGGGGCAGCTCAGCGACGAGGAATGGGCGGAGATGGATGCCGCCATCCTGCGCGCCATCGAGGCGGCGGTCGCCTTCGCGGTCGAGAGTCCCTTCCCCGAGCCCGACGCGGCGCTCGAAGATCTTTATACGAGTTGAGGGGAGCGGACGATGCGAGAAATTACCTATGCCGAAGCCGGCAACGAGGCCCTTGTCGAGGAATTGCGCCGCGACCCGAAGGCCTTCCAGCTCTCCACCGATGCCGACCCGGCGCTGGTCGAGGAATTCGGCGCCGACCGCATCCGCGCGACCCCGATCGCCGAGGGGGCCATTACCGGGATGGCGATCGGCGCGGCCGGGTCCGGTTTCCGGCCGATCGTCAACTGGCGGATGGTCACCTTCTGCTTCGTCGCCATGGATCAGATCGTCAACCAGGCCTCGAAGATCCACTACATGTTCGGCGGGCAGACGACATTTCCCATCACCTATCGCGCTTCCGTCGGCGGTGGCACCAAGCTCGCGGCCCAGCACTCGCAGAGCCCCTATTCGATGTTCATGAATTTGGCCGGACTGAAGATCATCCTGCCGTCGACGCCTTATGACATGAAGGGGCTGCTGAAATCGGCAATTCGCGACGACAATCCGGTCATCTCCTTCGAATCGACCCGCCTCATGGGCACCAAGGGCGAGGTGCCGGACGAGGACTACACGCTGCCGCTCGGCAAGGCGGACGTGAAGCGCGAGGGGAGCGACATCACCGTCGTCGCCATTGCCTGGCTGGTCGGCGAGGCGCTCGCCGCGGCCGAGACCCTCGCCAAGGAGGGCATCTCGGTCGAGGTCGTGGACCCTCGCAGCCTCTACCCGATCGACGAAGAGACGATCCGTGCCTCGGTCCGAAAAACCGGCCGATTGGTAATCGCCGACGAGGCCGGCCCGACCGCCGGGGCGTCCGCCGAAATCGCCGCACTTGCGACCGAGGACCCGGAGACCTTCGCCGCCCTGAAGGCGCCGCCGAAACGGGTCTGCGCGCTTCAGGTGCCGATCCCCTACAGCCCGGTGCTGGAGGACCACGTCTTCCCCGACCGGGACAAGATCGCGGCCGGCGTGAGGGAACTCCTCGACGCCGGCTAGATCGCGTCGTGTCAGGCGGCGGCTTGTGTCTCGTCGCGGCACGCAGCCGAGATCCGTTCGATATGCCGATGATCCGTGCCGCAGCATCCGCCGAGGACATTGATCCACGGAAAGTGCCGCCGTAGATCGGCGTATTGGGCACCGAACTCGACCGGATTGCCGTCGTCGAGTTCGGTGGAGGCATCGAGTTCGGCGTGGCTGCAGCTGGATGCATTGGCGTGGATGCCCTGGATTCGCGTTGTCCAGTCTTCGCCGCACTTGAGCCGGTCGGCGAAATGCGTGGGATGCGCACAGTTGATCATGTAGTAGGCCGGACCCTTGTCGGTCGCCGCGTCGACGGTCTCGATCGCCGTCTTCAGGGAGTCGCCGGTCGGCAACCGGCCGTCGGTCTCGACGGTAAAGGCGATGGCGGCCGGCAGGCCGGTGGCCCGTGCGGCACGGGTGATGCCGATGGCCTCCGGGGTATTGGTCATGGTAAGAGCCGCGACCATGTCCGCTTCGCTCGCGGCGAAGACGCCGATCTGCTCGCCGTGATAGGCCGCCGCCGCCTCGGCGGTCATGATACGGCCCGCGATGTAGCCGTCGCCCCGGGGGCCGATACAGCCGCTGATCACCATCGGCGACGTGTCGGTCTCGAGGGCGTCGCGAAGATCGACCATAAGCTCGAGCGATTCGGCGTTGACGGCCCGGAGCGCGTCCCGCGAATAACCGAGCTTCTCGCCCCAATCTGCACTGGCGCGCCAGGTCGGACTTTCCAGAATGAAGCCGGTGCCGTCGCCGCGCGCGATCTCGGCATAGCGCGTAAAATAAGCGCGCAGCCGTTCGGCACCGCTTTTCGTCCGCATCAGGTCGAAGGCGGCGAATTCGGGCAGATCGCGGCCGTCGTGGTAGACCAACGTCGTCTCCAGGCCGCCATCGGTGAGGAACAGCCCGCCATCCATCTGGGGCAAATGATTTCTGTACTTGCTCATGATACCTGTCATCCCTTTTCACAGGGCGACCACGGCGGCCACCCGACGCCGGAAGAATGACCTCGGCCGCGATTTTGTTCTAGAGAACCCATGGTCCGGAAAGAAAATAAATCTATTTATCCATTTTATATGAATGGGTTATAGGCTAGATCGACCACCAAACAGGCGTGCTCCCCACGTGCCGCCGGTCGTCAACTGGACTCGTGGTACAGTAAACGATACGGCAAATATCCGCGCACAAAGGCGGTGATGCCTGGGCGAGCCAGGTAGATTTCGGAGGTCATTAATGACGCGCGCCCTAACGGCATTCCTGCTTCTCGCGATGTTCTTGTTCGTTGCCGCCGACGTGGTAGAGGCAAAGCGCGGTCGGGAGGGTCGAAGCGACCATCCGATGTCACCGAGTGCCCCGCGCGAGATTCAGCGGCAGGCCGGGCTCTTCGACAATCATGCGATCAAGCAACTGCCGGGGGCCGAAAAAGCGGTGGCGATCCCCTTCGTGCGGGCCGACGGCACGCCGAGCGATCCCGATACCCTGGTCGTCTGGCCCTTCCGCTGCGGGACGGGCGCGTGAGGACACTGACGATCGACGGTGTCGACGTGTCCTACCGTGACGAAGGCGGCGGGCCGGCGGTCATCCTTGGACACAGTTCGACCGGCACCAGCGGCCAATGGCGGCGCTGGATCGCGGAGATGGCGGATCGATACCGTCTCCTGGCGCCGGATTTCCTCGGCTATGGCGCGACCCCATATACTCGCTTCGCCGAAGGACCGCTTCGGTTCGATGTCGATGTCCTGGAGGCGTTGATGGATTTGACCGAAGGTCCGGTCCATCTCGTCGGCCATTCCTACGGCGGCAGCATCTCGGCCCGGTTGGCCTTGCGCCGGCCCGAGCGGGTTCGTTCGCTGACGGTGATCGAGCCGACCCTGTTTTATCTTCTGAAGCCGGCGGGCGAGGATGCCGCCGATCGTGAAATTCGCGGGGTCGCGAAGCGGGCGAGCGAATACATAGATCGCGGCGATGTCACCGAGGCCGCGCGCGGCTTCATCGACTATTGGCTGGCACCGGGGGCGTTCGATCGAATGAAGGAGAGTACGCGTCTTGGAATCCTCTCCGGCATGGCCAAGCTGCGTGACGAATTCGTGACGACCTTCGCGCCCGGCAATCCCGATGCAGCCGCGTTTTCGACCTTGCCGATACCGATTCTCATCATGCGCGGCGCCGAGACGACCCCTGCCGGAAGCCGGGTCGCCGAGGTATTCCGGTCGATCGTCCGGGAGCCAGAGTTTGCCGAGATCGAGGGGGCCGGGCATATGTGCCCGGTGACGCATCCGGAGACGGTCAATCTGATCCTGACCGATTTCGTCGACCGTCACGCCTCGTGACGGGGTCCCATCGATTCAAAGACCCACATCGCCGAACTGCGGAAATTGAAGGCGTCGCTTTGCTGGCGCTCGCCGCGGGACTCTTCCAGGCGCTTGATTGCCGCCTCGCCGCTTTCCGCCTCGACCTCGTAGAAGGCGAGGTAGGGCAGCGGGCATTTGGCGCCGCGCTCGGCGGACAACCGGAAGCGTTCGCCGCTGGCGACGACGGCGCTGGAAAGAACCTCGTCGATGTGGGTGTTCTCGTACCAGTCGTTGAATTCGTCTTCCTTGCCCTCGACGGGCTCGCTCAGGACGGCAATCACGTGACGCGCCATCATTTATTCTCCTTGTCGGCTTAGGCGTAGTCCTTGTCCCCGTCGAACCCGGCTTCCTCGGCCAGCAGGCCCTTGCCCGGGACATAGTTGATCTCGAGGCGGATACCATCCGGATCCTCGAACACGATGTAATAGTAACCGGGCGCCCAGGGCCCTTCGATCGGGCCGCGGTCGATCACTGCCCCCATCTCGCGGAGCAATTCCCCGACCTTGTCGACGTCGTCCCGCGCCCGCGCGCGAAAGCAGAGATGATGCAGGCCGACACTTCCCTGTTCGAAGCGTTGTCCCTCGTTCCCCTCGCTGCAGCGCTGGATGCCAAGGGCCGTTCTGGCACCCACGTGATAGACGAATTCATCTCCGTCGAAGACCTCCTCGAGCCCCAGAAACGGCAGCAACTTCTTATAGAAGGCGCGCGACTCCTCGAACCGAGAGACCGACAGGATGACATGCGCCATGCCGTTAATTTCAATCATCGAGAATTCCTCCAAATGGCATGAAGACGAGCCGCGGGTCTTGCCGGTCAATATCCTGCCTGCCCGCAAATTTGCAAGCGGGGGGAAAATCCGGCTTCATGAAGCCACAAGATACCAAGAACCAAGTGGGGACGCGAAATGTCCGGTTTGCAGCGGAACGAGCAAGAACAAGACCTGATCGAGATGGCGCATCGCGTCCTGCCGGCCGGTAATTTCGGCAACGTCGCGGCCGATTTGGTGATCCGCGAAGGCAAGGGCGGCCGCGTTCGCGACGTCAGCGGCAATGAATATATCGATTTTCTGCTTGGCTCAGGACCGATGCTGATCGGCCACGGCCATCCCGATGTCATGGCGGCGGTTCAGGAACAGATCGGCCGCGGCACCACATTTTTCGCCAACAACGAGTACGGCATCCAGCTTGCCGACGCCATTGTCGAAGCGATGGCCTGTGCCGAGAAGGTGCGCTTCGTGAGCACCGGGTCCGAGGCCACCTTCTACGCCATGCGCGTTGCGCGTGCGCACAAGAAGCGCGACAAGATTCTGAAATTCGAGGGCGGTTTTCACGGCATGAGCGACTACGCCTTGATGAGCATGTCGCCGAAGCGGCCCGGCAATTTTCCCCAAGCAACCCCCGATTCCGCCGGCATCCCGCAGAAGGTGCGGGACGAGGTCCTGATCGCGCCCTTCAACGACGCCGAGACCGCTGTCGCTCTCATTCGCGAGCACAAGGACGAGCTCGCCGGCGTTATCGTCGAGGCCTTCCAGCGATTGGTTCCGCCGAAGCCCGGCTTCCTCGAAGCGCTTCGCGAGGTAACCACCGAATGCGGGATCGTCCTCATCTTCGACGAGGTGGTGACCGGGTTCCGCTTCGCCTATGGGGGAGCCCAGGAATATTACGGCGTCGTGCCCGACCTTTGCGCCATCGGCAAGGTGGTGGGCGGCGGTTTCCCGCTGGCCGCCGTCGCGGGGCGCGAGGAATTCATGGAGCATTTCGACAAGAACGCGGTCGCGGAGGATGCCTTCATGACCCAGGTCGGCACCCTCAGCGGCAATCCCGTCGCCGCCGTCGCCGGGCTCGCGACGCTGGAGGTCCTGCGCCGGCCGGGTGCCTATGAGGGGCTCTTCGAGACCGGGCGCAAACTGAAGGCGGGGCTCGAGGCGGCCCTCGAAGGGGCGGGCGTCCCGCACCGGGTGATCGGCGAGCCGCCGCTTTTCGACGTTATCTTCTCGGGCGACGACGTCACCGATTATCGCACCACGATCAAGGGCGATACGGCGGTGCAGACGCGGTTCAACGAGGTCCTCCGCGCCAACGCTATCCTCAAGGGGGAGAGCAAGTTCTACATCTCGCTGGCCCATGACGACGCCGACGTGGCTCACGCCCTCGATGCCTTCAAGACGGCGGCGGCGGCGCTCTAACTCCCGTCCCGGCGGTAGTCGCGGATCTCGCCTTCCTCGCCGGTATTGCCGCGGTTGACGCCGGACTTCTGTAGGAACGGGCTTTCCGGGTCGTGGCCCCAGAAATCGGGGCCCTGGGCGAGCGCGCCGCCATCCAGCACCATGACCTGCCCGGTCATGAACTCGCTTTCATCCGACGCCAGATAGAGAGCGGCGGCGGCGATGTCCTCGCCCTCGCCGATGCGGGGCCAGGGGGTGCGGGATTCGGCGCGGGCGACCGCGCGCTCGGGGCGCCGGCCCATCTTCAATAAGGGTGTCTGGATGGCACCGGGGGCAATGGCGTTGATGCGGATGCGGTCGTGGGACAGCTCGGGCGCGAAGGCGCGGGTGAGATTGACGACGGCGGCCTTGGCGCCCGAATAGGCGCTTGGCCCCGCCCCGCCGCCAAGCCCGGCGATCGAGGCGGTGTTGACGATACTGCCGCCACCGCCTTGTTGCTGCATTTGGCGGGTTGCGTGTTTGACGCCGAGGAAGACGCCGCGCACCAGGACGTGGAAGGTGTAATCCCAGTCGTCGACCGTGATTTCGGTGACGGGGCCAATGGCGCCGCCGACGCCGGCATTGTTATACATAACGTCGAGCCGGCCGAACGCCTCGACGGCCAGCCCGACGACGCCCGCGACGTCGGCCTCGAGAGTCACGTCGCAACGCTGGAAGCGAAGCCCGTCGGCCGTGCCCCGTTCGGCCGCGAGCGCTTCCGTTTCCGCGCCCGACTCGGCATTCATGTCGGCGATCACGACCTTGGCCCCCTCATCCAGAAAACGGAGT
Source organism: uncultured Rhodospirillaceae bacterium (assembly GCA_964408805.1). GTDB lineage: Bacteria > Pseudomonadota > Alphaproteobacteria > UBA8366 > UBA8366 > CAYPAV01. Next base: position 69,959 of record CAYPAV010000013.1, read on the forward strand.
GCCGTGGCACGGCCCATGCCACTGGCACCCCCGGTAATCACCGCGACCTTGTCCTTCAATCTGTCGCCCATGCGCGCGCTCGCCTTCCAATGATGTAGGTGTCAGTTCGTCTCGATGCGTTCCGTCACCGACCGGGTTGAGTACCAAGACGACAGCCAAGCGGAATGCCGTCCGGTTCCGCCCGCGACCGTGATGATGAAATCCTCGGGCGCGTAAACGATCGGCACCATGAAATCCGGATTATCCTCCTCGTACCAATCGGGCCAGACCCGGAAGTTCCAATAGGAGCGGTCGCGGAGATCGCGGATCGGCATGCGGGCATGCTCGAACAGGAACTCCTGTACGTCCTGGCGCGAGAACCCGTCGGCGGCGATCTCCTCGGCGTGTTCGGGGCCGAGCACGAGCCCGATTGCAGTGCGGTTCATCTGGTGGAGATAGTTGACCAGGCCCATGCGCCGCATCGATCCGGCGATGGTCTCGAGGTTACCGCGCCCGGTCTCCTGGCCGCCTTCGTTGATGTAATGGATGCCGCGAAGACCGATCACGGTGATCGTCGAATCGGCCATTTCGAACCCGCGATTGACCCGGAGCGGGTCCCAGGGATTGCGCGCCTCGTTCTCGGCGAAACATAGGGCGTGGCGGCCGGGCCAGGCCTGGGTGCCCTTGTCCATCTCGCCGGGGACGGCGCCCGCGATGTTCCGGATCACCAGGCGAAGTGCCCGTCCGATCGTGGAGTTCGCCCGAAACCCCGGCCCGAGGCAGCCGCTCTCGCTATTGATGCCGAGCGTACCCACAATCTCGCCGCTGACCATGAAGCAAGGAGCCGCACCCCCCGTCGTCGTCGAGACGCTGCCAACATTGTATTCCTCGCGCAGCATCGCCCTGACCCCTGCCAGGACGACCGGGAAATATTCCGGCTTGCAGCCCGCCATCACCGCATTTGCGGCCACCTTCTCGATCGTCACCGTGCCGTCGACCGGCGGCATCACGCCGAGGACATCGGTCGGTCCATCGGCGCAATTCGCAACCATTTTGGCGACCGCCTCTTCGGTCGGCGGCATGATCGGCAGGCCGTCGCTCCAGCCCTCGGCGTGGAAATGCTCGTTGATCTCCACGAAGGAATCGGCGAGTTCGAACCGCGTCGCCGCCGCCCCGGTACTCGTTGTCATTCCGCCGCCGCCGCCGGCTGTTCCGTCAGCGCCTTGGCGATAATCTCGACCGCGTCCTCGGCCATCTTCAGCACTTCCGCTTCCGTCTTGCTGGCCAAGGGATGGTCGACGATCACCCGGGGGTGCGTCGGCAGTCCCAGAACCTTGGCCCGCATTTCCGCGGCCTTGGTAAAGCCCGCCGTCAGCACCGTCGCGGCGGGTCGACCCTTCTTTTCGGCTTCTGTGCCATCATGGAGACCCCACGTGGTACAGGACCCTCAATCCGCCACGGCGTGGACCACCGCGTCGCAATTGGCCGTCATGTCGGCCATCACGTCCTCTGGCGTCGGCACGCTGGCGCCCGACTTGGTGTAATACTGGAACTCGGCCACGCCATGGCGCTCTTGCAGTAGCTCCTGCAATCTGCCGAGAAATACGTCGGAATGGCGCTTGCGGTTGTCGATCAGGCCGATCCTCGTGCCCTCGAGCGACGCGAGGCGCGGGGCCAGCGCGTAGCTCACCGGCTGATCCTCCGCCGCCGGATGGACCAGGGTCAGCCGTGGTTCGTTGGAAATCATGAAATGATTCTCCTTCTACTTTCGTGTTTCAGTGTCTCCCAGGATCGGATGCCGGGTAAAGCAGATTCAACGAAGCGACTCGCGATCGAGGTCGAGCACCTGTTCCGCCATGACCGCATACATCCGCCAAGCGGCCTCGGTGTCACGCGTCGCCTCGATATCGTCGAAATAGGTATCGAGCAAAACATCGGTGCAGCCGAGAGATTCGAGCGCCGCCATGTCGCGGCGGACCTGATCGACCGTGCCCTCGCCCATAATGCGATCGTCGTCGGGAAGCGCTTGATCGTGGAGGCGGAGGCGGATACGCGGACATAGGGCGGGCATCGGCCGGCCTTCCTCTTCGGCGATGTGGGTAAGTCGCGGGATTCCCTCGTCCCGGAACCAGTCTTGGCGGATGCGGATTGGATGCCAGGCGTCGCCGTAGCGGACCGTCCGCCGCAATGCCGCGTCGCTCGCGCCCCCGACCCAGATCGGCGGATAGGGCGACTGCACCGGCCGGGGGGCCGTGTCGACATCGGTGAAACGGACGAACTCGCCCTCGAAGGACGCGAAATCCTCGGTCCAGAGGCATTGCATGGCGGCGAGATACTCATCGGTCATCCGGCCGCGCTTTTCGAAGGGAACGTTGAGGGCGGCGAACTCCTCCTTCGCCCAGCCGACCCCGACGCCGAAGATGACGCGGCCGCCGCTGAACTGGTCGATATTGGCGATCGCGCGAGCGGTCTCCAGCGGGCTTCGATAGGGGACGATGACGACGGTCGAGCCGATGGCGATCCGAGTGGTGATGCCGGCGAGCCAGGCAAGCGTGCTGATCGGCTCGTAGGTCGGGGCCGGATAGCGCGATTGGACATCCGGCGTCACCGCGACGTGGTCCGAGGTCAGCAGGTGGTGATAGCCCAGCCCCTCGGCGAGTTCGGCCCAGCGGCGAAGCCGGTCGGGACTTGCCGAGGGGCCGAAATTGATCAGATTGACGCCTACTTTCATGGCGGTCTCCTCGTTTGGGTGCGGGCGGGCGGCATTAGATGTTGAGCATGGCGCCGCCGTTCGAATGGATGGTCTGGCCTGTGATATAGCTGGCTCCGGGGCCGACCAGGAAGCGGATCAGATTCGCCATGTCCTGGGGCAGGCCCTCTCGGCCAAGCGGGATTTTGCCCATGCTGTCCGGCCGCCGGGGGGCCGAGGACGGGTTGTTCTCGCGCACCGTGTCGTAGGTGCCGACGACGACCTGATTGGCACGGATGTTGTCGGACGCCAGATCCAACGCCAGGCCTCGGATATAGGCATTCAGGCCCATCTTGCCGGCCATCACATGGGCCCGGCCCGCCGCCCCCCGGTACGACGACATGCCGCCGACGCCAATGATGTTGCCGCCGCCCCGCGCCTTCATCGACGGCACCACCGCCTTGGCGAGATGAAAGCAGCCATGGATCGAGATCTCGACGCTAGTCCGGAAGGTCTCGAAATCGATGTCGTCGAAGGGAACGTTGGTGCGGACGGCCGCGTTGTGGACCATAATATCGATTCCGCCGAAGGCCTCGATCGCGGCCTCGGCCATGGCGTTGACGGCGGTCGGGTCGCGCACGTCCGCCATGGCGGTTATCGCTTGGCCGCCCTTCTCTCGGATGCCGGCGGCGACTTCCTCGCAGAGATCCTCCGCCTGGACCGAATTGATCACCAGGGCCGCACCCGCATGGGCAAGCTCCTCGGCGATCGAGCGCCCGATGTTGCGGGCACTCCCTGTCACGATCGCGACCTTGCCGGCGAGTTCATTATTCAGATCGACCATGCGTCCCTCCTTGGATTGGTTGGATAATTCCGTCCGTTGAACATCCAAATTAGGAAGTTAGGTAGGTTTATGCCGCCGCAAACCCGCTTCGGCACGGCCAACCTCGGTAGAATTTACTTGTTGGCCGGAGTCAACTTGTCGGAGAATGCGGCCTTCTGGATCGTGGAACCGCGGGCGGGTTCCGGGGAGGAGACAAGAATGACGGCACGTGATTTTTCACCGATCTCGGGTCCCGAGGTTTGGCATGGACGCGACATGGTCGATGACCCTTGCTGGCGTTTCTATCTCGACGAGAGCGATCTCGCCGAGATCGACGCCGCGATCGCGACCTCGGCCGAAACGGAATGGTCGAGAATGACCAAGGCGGACTTCCCGCTCGATCGCCTCACCAGCAAGCTGCAGGCGATGTCGGAGGAGTTGGAACACGGATCGGGCTTGGCACGCCTCGGCAGCGTTCCCGTCGAGCGCTATGACGACGAGACGCTACGACGCCTCTGGTTCGGCATCGGGCTTCATATCGGAACGCCGCTCTACCAGCATTTCAACGGCCAGTTGATGCGCGACATCACCGACAAACGGGAAGATACGGACGCGCTTCAAGGGCATCGCTTCCAGTCGCGGGACGGCAGTGAATTCGCCTCCTCGAAGGCGCGGACACTGAGCAGCGGACCGCTCCGTTTCCATACCGACCGCTGCGATATCGTGGCTCTATTATGCCTACAACAGGCGACGACAGGCGGCGTCAGCCAGATCGCCAGCTCGGTCGCGGTTCACAATCTCATCCTCGAGCGCCGGCCGGACCTGCTCGAGTTGCTATTTCAGCCCTATTACCGCTCGCGCCTCGGCGAGGAGAAGGGCGGCGAAAAGAAGCCGTACGCCTTGCCCGTCTTCGGCCTCCGCGACGGCAAGTTCACGAGCCACTATTCAAGGACCTATGTCGAGGCCGCCCAGGAACTGGACGAAGTGCCGCCGCTGAGCGCGGAACAGAACGAAGCGCTCGACCTCTTGGCGGAGGCTTGCCACGAGCTCTGCATGGAAACCACGCTGCAGCCGGGCGAGATGCAGTTCCTCAACAATCACGTGATCTATCATGCGCGCACCGCCTTCGAGGATGAAGGCAACAGCCGCCGCAATTTGCGGCGCCTCTGGCTCGCGGCACCCAACAGCCGGGCGCTTCCCGACGACCACGCCGTCCTCTGGCGGAATGTGAATGGCGGGGCAAGGCGCGGCGGTATCGCCCTCGCCTGACCTCGGGTCACGTCGCCAACGCGATCAAAAGCACGCCGCCCACGACGAGGAACACCGCGGCCACCGCCCGGAGGCTCAAGCGTTCGTTCCGGAACGCAAAGAAACCAAGCGCCATCGTGAAGAAGGGAAAGGTCGAGACGATCGGAAGGACGACGATCACCTCGCCGATCGCAAGCGCCCAGTTCATCAGGAAACCGGCCACCGCATGGACCGCGCCCGCCGCCGCGAACCAACGGAATCCGGGCGAACGGACGACTTGACGGAACGGCAGGCGTTGCGCGCGCGCCACCCCAACTGCGAGGACGAAAGACGCGCTATAGGTGACCATGCCGGCGAAGAATGGGCTGGGCAACATGCCGAGGCCGAGTTTGGTGAAGGCATGACCGGCGGCCCGGATGATCGCCGCCCCCAAGGGCAGCGAGAGAGCCCAGAGCGGCCACGATGATCGCGGCCCCCCGCCTCGATACAGCAACAGGACCAGGGCACCGACGATCGCCGCCGTGCCGAGGGCGATCCGAGGGGTGAGAATCTCGCCGAGCAGAAACACCCCAAAACCGGCCGCGAAAAAGGGACTTGTCGCCGAAAGCGCGCTGCACAGCGTCGGTCCCAGATGTTTGACGCCGCTGGCCGCCAGATTGGCGGAAAGGATCGGACGGAACAAACCGATGATCGCGAAGATCAAGGCGGCGCCGGTCAGCCAGAAATGCCGTTCGACGAAGAACGGCGAGAGCAGCCAATGAACCAAGGTGGCGCTCCCGATATCCACCATCGTTCCGGTCTGGGCATCGAGATGGCGCAACCCAAAGGCAATGAAATGCGTGCCGAGCGCATAGAGAACGGCAGCGCCGAGCGAGAGTACGATAGTGAGGGTGTCCTCGAACAATGCGGTTCCTACTCCAGCCGGCGGCGTGTCGAGCGAGGGCGGGGTCTAACCATCCCGGCACCGCTTCACACGGTTACAAAAACCGCCGAACCGCGCCACATTGATAGAGTTGCCGCCGAAACGGACGGGGAGGAAAGGACGCCTTGACCAGATTGCCGAAGGAAATGCCGCCGCCGTATGCCGTCGACTGCCATATCCATGTCTATGGCGACCCCGACCGGTATCCCTCGCTGCCGGTGAACGGTGAGCCGCCGCCGGCTCTCTATCTGGACGATTATTACACGATCCGCGATGGGCTCGGTCTCGGCCGGACAGTCATCATCCAGACGCCCTTCTACGGCAACGACAATCGCTGTCTCGTCGATTCAATCGGCCGGCTGGGCCAGGAAAACGCAAAAGGGATCGCCATCGTCGATCCCGAGATCGACGACCAAGCACTTGCGGAACTGGACCGCCAGGGTGTCTGCGGCCTTCGCTTCGGCATCGAACTGCTGCGCGGCATGCGCCCGCCCGACCTCGAACGCATGGCCGATCGGATCGCCGCTCTGGGATGGCATATCCAATATCGCTCCACCGAGAAGGACCTGCCCGAGCTGGCGGACCGTCTCGGCCGTCTTCCGGTCCCGGTCTGTGTCGATCATATCGGCAGCATCCCGCCCGAGACCGGTACGAGCGATCCCGCCTTCGAGGCGTTGTTGCGTCTGGTGGATATGGGCCGCTGCTGGGTCAAGCTGTCGGCGCCCTATCAGCTCTCGCGAAGCGGGCCGCCCGCCTACGAGGATTACCGGGCCCAGGCGCGGGCCCTTGTGGCGGCGGCGCCGGAGCGGATGGTCTGGGGCACCAACTGGCCCCATCCCAAGGTCGAGGACAAACCCGACAACACCGATCTCTTGGATATCCTTTGGGATTGGACCGAGGACGATGCGACCCGCCAGTTGATCCTGGTCGACAATCCGCGCGACCTCTACGGCTTTTCATGACCGGAGCGAAACCATGCAGCTAACCTTGTTCGTGAATGCGGAACACCCGGCGGAGGACGACCTCCAGCGCCGGCTTGGAGAACATATCGAGCAGGTCCGGGTCGCGGGCGCGGCCGGTTTCGACGGCGTGGCCGTCGGCAATCATCTGTCCTACGGCTCCTCGGCCTGGTTCCCGCCGCTCGAACTGTTGACTCGTCTAGCACCCGAGGCCGAGGACATGTCGCTCGCCTCCTGCATGCTGGTTCTGCCGCTCTTTCATCCGCTCCACGTCGCCCAGCAGGCGGCCTTGCTCGATATCGCCTGCGGCGGACGCCTCACCTTCGGGGTCGCGCCCGGCTGGCAGGAGGATGAATTCCGCATTCTGGGGCTCGAGCACGGTCGGCGGATCGGCCGCTATGTCGAATCGCTGACCCTGCTGCAGCGGCTTTTCACCGAGGAGAAGGTCGATTTCGAGGGCAAGCACTTCTCGGCGGACGGGCTCGAACTCGCCCTCAAGCCGGTCCAGCGCCCGCGCCCGCCGATGTGGTACGGCGGCAGCGTCGAGGCGGCGGTGGCGCGCGCCTCTCGCCTTGCCGATACTGCGCTTGGCGACAGTTGGGTTGCCTCCTCGCACCTCACCGACGACGTGATCAGCGAGCAGGCCGACGTCTTCAAAGCTGGTTTGGCCGAACAGGGGAAGCCGATGCCGCAGGAATTTCCGCTGCTTCGCAATATCGTGGTGGCGCCCGACCGGGCCACGGCTCTTCGCGATGCCGGACCGTTCCTGGAAGCCAGCTATCGGATCTTCGGCCAGTGGGGCCTCTTCTCCAACGTGGTGGGCGCGGGCAAGGAACAGCTCGATCTCGAGGAACTGATCGCCGGACGGGTGGTGATCGGCTCGCCCGAGGAATGCGCCGAGGAACTGATCCGTCTCCAGGAGCGCACCAAGTTCACCCGGCTGATCACGCGGGTGCAGTGGCTCGGCATGGATCAGGCGATCGTGCTCCGGACGATCGAGCTTCTGGCCGACAAGGTGGCGCCCTTGGTCCGCGCCGCCACTGCGGGCTGAGGAGGGAACGGGCATGGTCCATCCGGCGTTGGAACCCGGCCGCGTCGCGGTCGTCACCGGGGCGGCCAGCGGTATTGGGCTCGCCGCCTGTCGGCGCTTCGTGGAGATGGGGCTGAAGCTCTGCATGACCGATATCGACGGCTCGGCTCTCGATGCGGCGGTCGCGGAAATGCCGGGCGATGGGGCGGACCGGATCGTGGAACCGGCCGATGTAGCGAATTTGGATGACCTAAGGCGACTTTGCGGGATCGTATATGACCGCTTCGGCGAGGTCGGCGTCTTGATGAACAACGTGGTGACGCGGATCGACGCCGGCACCTGGTCCGATTCCGAGGCCTGGCGACGCACGATCGATGTGAACTTTCACGGTGTCGTCAATGGGGTGCAGGCCTTCCTGCCGTCCATGCTGGCGCAGGCGTCGCCGGCGATCGTCGTCAATCTCGGCTCCAAACAGGGCATCACCAACCCGCCGGGCATCAAGCCCGCCTACAATGCCGCCAAGGCGGCGGTGATTTCCTATACCGAAAGCCTTCAGCACGAACTCCGCAATACCGAGGGAGGCCGGATCACCGCGCATCTGTTGGTGCCCGGCTGGACAACGACCGGCGACCGGGAACATCAGCAAGGGGCCTGGCTGCCGACGCAGGTAGTCGACTATTTGCTGGCGGCGGTGGAGCGGGGCGATTTCTACATTATCTGCCCCGACGACGAGGTGACGTCCGAGATGGACCGGAAACGAATTCTGTGGGCGGCGGGCGATATCGCCGAGAACCGGCCGCCGTTATCGCGCTGGCACCCGGAATTCGGCGCGGCTTTCAAGACATTCGAGGCCGAAGACTAGCCGTCCGGAGTAGCACTTTGCCGCGCGATCGATTTCAACGCCGTCGAGATGGTGATCGATCCGAGGGTCGCGCGGGTCACGGCGTCGATCTCCGCGAGCACGTCGCCGAGGGCCCGGCCGACCGGCGTCTCTTCGCCCGGTTCGGGCACCGGCGCGGCGCCGTCTCCGACCGTCTCGAAGAGCTCGATCACCTCGAGGAGGGTGGTGCGCTTGGCGTTGCCGGAAAAGCGGTAGCCGCCGCCGGCACCCCGCGCCGACCGCACGAACCCGGCTCTGGCCAGCGTGTGCAGCACCTTGGCGAGATGGTGGGTGGAGACGCCGTAGCGGGCACCTATTTCGCCTGCTGGGAGTTGCGCGTCCGGATCGGCCGCGAGTTCCAGGACGGCATAGAGGGCGATGCGAGTTGCGGTCTGGAGTTTCATCGGCCGGTCAGTCCAAGTCTTTTTCGAGCTGGATATAGGGCCCCGCCCGGAGCCCCTCACCGCGGAAGAACGACATCAGGAGCTGGTTGTCGTGGGACAGCATGGTCCGGATCTTGGCAACCCCGGCGCCGCGGAACTTCTCCTCTATCGCCGCGAGCAGGCGTTCGCCGATGCCGCCCAGGCGCGCCTTGGGATCGACCGAGACCGCGAACACCCAGCCGCAGGGCTCGGAGCCGAACTCCCAGGCCCGGACCTCGCCGATAATAAAACCGACCACGCCGGTCTCGGCCTCGGCGACCAAGAAGAAGCGCGCCTCCGACCGTCGTTCGACCCGCTCGAACAGATCGCGCCAATAATCATGCTTGGCGACACCCGTGATGCGTTCGTCGAGCGAGATCACAACGTCGATATCCGCAATCCGTGCCGGCCGGATCGAAACCGCTTCCGTCATCGCCCCATCCATTGTGGCACCGCCTCGATTGCGACGGTCTCCAGCATATCGGTAATTCGGTACCGATTACGAGGCTTTGCGCAATTCGTCGAGCTGTTTCAGCTTGTCGTGGCGGAAGGCCCCCCATAGGGCGGCGCCAATTGCGCCCGCATAAATCGAGTCCGGGTGATTACGGATCTCGACCGTGGCCTTGAGCTTCACCATCTCCTCGGAGAGGGCGGCAACCAACCCTTCGTCCCCCGCCAGCCCGCCGGTCAGCATCACTACCCCGTCATTGGCCTTGATTGCCTTCAGGAGCCGCGAGAGCCGCATTGCCATCGACATATGGATGCCCTTTAGGATGTTCGGCGTCGTGATGCCGCGCGAGACCATGTTGATGACGTCGGTCTCGGCCAATACGGCGCAGATGCCGCTGACCGCTTCCGGGTCGTCCGCCTGGCGCGACAGCGTGCCGATTTCATCGTGCGCGATGCCGAGATAGCGGGCGATGTTCTCGAGGAACTGGCCCGAGCCCGAGGCGCACTGGCTGGTCATGCGATAGCTCAGCACCTTACCGCGGTCGTCGATGTCGATGGCGCGGCCGTGAAGGGCGCCGACGTCGAGTACTGCCATGGATTCGGGTTCCAGATGAATGGCGCCCCGCGCGTGGGTCGTCATCGAATAGAAGTGCCCGGTGTGGAAGGGCACCGATTCGCCCTCGCCGGTGGTCGCGATATAGGCGACGTCGTCGCGTGCCATGCCGGCCTTGTCGAGGGCTTCCTCGAAGGCTTCCTCGGCGAGTTTTAGGGGATCGCGCTGGCGGATCCGGTGAATGGAGCGCGCCAGCCAATTCGGTTCGCCCGCGTCCGTTTCGAACAGCGCCACTTTGACGGCGCCGCTGCCGACATCGATTCCAGCCGTGATGGTCATGCCGCTTCCTCCGCCATGACGGCGCCGTCCTCGACCGCGCGCCTGGCGAAAGTCGCGGCTCCCAAGGCGCCGGTATAGATCGACTCCGGATTGATGTTGATGGTGACATCGCCGTAATTCTCGGTCACCAGTTTCCGGAGCTCCCGGACCGCCGCCTCGTTCTTGGCGACGCCGCCTGTAAAGGTGAACTGGTCGGTGATTCCGCCGGAGCGCGAGATGATCGACATCGCTCGCAGGATGATCGCCCGGTGCAGGCCCGCCAGGATCTCTTCCCGCTTCTCGCCGAGGGCGAGGCGGTCGCGCAGCTCTGCCCCGGCGAAGACGGTGCAGGTCGAGTTGATACGGAGCGCTCGCTTGGCCTTGATCGCCATCGGGCCCAGCTCGTGGACACCGACATTCATTTCGTCCGCGATATAGCCGAGATAGCGGCCGCAGCCGGCGGCACAGCGGTCGTTCATCTGGAAGTTCTCGACGATGCCGGCGGGATCGACCTGAATGCCCTTGGTGTCCTGGCCGCCGATATCGAGCACGGTGCGGGTCTCGGGATACATCATATGGGCGCCGAGCCCGTGGCACAGGATCTCGGAGCGGATGTGCTCCTTCGAGAACGGCAAGGTGACCCGGCCGTAGCCGGTGCCAATGACGTAGCCGACGTCGAATTCGGCGGCCAGTGCCGATTCGACCGCATTCTTGACCGCCGCCGCGTCGACGTCGATTTCATCGGCGCTGGCGATCAGCGCCTCCAGGGCTTTCAGGAAGGTGCCCGAGAGATCGCCTTCGGGCGGACGGTTCTCGACCTCGATGATCGACTTGTCGTAGACGTGGAGCAGTTGGTCGTAAGGGACATCGACCTCGCCCGCTGCCGCCTCGGCGAGGCGGTGATAGCTGGAGCCGGCGATGTCGCGGAAAAAATCCGACTTCCGCTGCGCCCCCGGCACGTAAAGGCCCGGCGCTTCCTCGCGGAGGCGGCCGAACACCAGGTCCAGCGCCTCGCCGACCGCGTCTTTTTGCGACCGGATCCGGTCGTCGTCGAGCTGCGCCCGGCAGGTCCGTTCCAAATCGCCGAGCTGTTCCAGGAACTGTTCAAGCCGGAAGGCGAGAACGAGCCGTGTCAGCACGTCCTCGACCTTCTCGGCTTGGCCCAGGACATCCTGAAGGCCGCGCCGGCAAAGCGTCAGGTGGGCATCGACATAGGCTTCCTGCTGGGCGATCCGGGTGGCGGTCGAGTAGTTCGAGCGCGAGTTGGTGATGCCGCGACCGAGAACCTCGGCGTTCTCGTCGAGCATCAGCGCCTTGGTGGTGGTCGAGCCGAGATCGATGCCGATGAAGCACTTCATGCCGCGCCTCCCGCCGCCGCCTTCGCGGGTCGGGTGCCGGCGCGTTTCTGGTCGATCATCTGAAAGTAGCTCTCAAGCCGGTTCTTGACGTTGGCGGGCGAGAAGTAGCGCGGGTCGACGAGATCGGTCTCGATGAAGGCGCCGGGCTTGCCGGTGCGGTCCTCGACCGCGCGCAAGATCGGTAGCTGGCCGGCGGAGAAGCTGTTGCAGCTCTTGATCGAGTTGATTAGCAACCCGTCCGCCTGGTATTCCTCGACATAGGTCGACAGCATCTCGACTCGCTGCGGCAGGCTGCGGTTGGTGTAGACCCCCATGCAGTAATCGGCCAGCGTTTCCAGCGGGTTGGCTGGGTCGTGGCGAAAGCCGAAATCGTAGACCCCGCCGACCTTGGTGTAGGAACTGGCGACGACCACCGCGCCTTCGTCGTAGAACATTTTCCAGAAGTCGCGAAAGCTGGTGTAGTTGGGCGGCCCCTCGACCACCAGGCGGTATTTCTCCTCGCCGAAATCGCCTTCCGGCGTGATCGGACCCAGACCGTCGGCGATCCGCTGCTGCACTTCCGCACGCAAGGTGTCGTAGTAGTCGGTCGCCGCTTCCGTGCCGCGAAAGGCGCCGAAGATCGGCCCGATGTAATAAATGCCACCGAAATAGGCGTCGATCGGCGCGGGGCGGTGCTTGGCGCTTTCCAGGACCCAGACCAGGTCTTCCTCGGCCTTGGCCGAGGCGGCGAGATATTCGCGGAGGCGGTCGATGTCGAACTTGACGCCGGAGATCTTCTCCAGCTTCGGGATCACCTCTTCCTTCAGCTGCTTGACCATGTAGTCGCGCATGTTCTGGGTGATCTTGCCGTCGGCCTGATAGGGCGTGTGGAGCATGATGGTTTCGCAGCCATACTGCTCGCGCAGCAGCTCGAACCACTTCATGAAGGTGAAACAGCCGGTATAGGACAGCAGCAGCACGTCCGGGTCGGGCAGCGGTTTGCCGTTGGGGGCGAGGTTGCCCATGGCAATCATGCCGATATCGGATTTGACGTAGGTGCAGACGTCCTCGGAATGGCCGATCCGTTCGGCCTCGCGAACATATTCGCCGCTCTGCTTTCTGAGGCCGTTCTGGATGGCGTTGATCTCGGGCAGGTTGTTGAGGAGGTCGAAACACATCACCAGCTCGTTGAGATTGCCCGGCACGAAGGTCGAGCAGACCTTGTGGCCGGCCGCCGGCGCTTCGGTCAGGCGGTCGTAATGGGCCGCCATCATCACCTTCTGCTTCAGCATCGAGTCGTCCTTGACGACGTCTTGGTTGGCGGCTTCTTTTTTGCTCATGCTTCGCTCCAGAGTTTGATCGAGTCGGCGAAGGTGCCGGCCTGCTCGCGGATCGGCTGCATCTGGCCGGAGTTCTCGGCGTATTTGAACGCGATGAAGGGAATTCCGGCGTCCTCCAAAACGCGTTGCAGCATCGGCCGGTCGAGAAGGGCCGGGTCGCAGAAGCTGGGCGCGGCGAAAATGACGCCTTCGGCGCCGCTCTCGCGGACCGCGCGAACCAAGTGCTGGCCCTTTTCCTTCAAGTCGGGCTCGTATTTAGCCGCGGTGCTCATCGACTTGTGCAGGAAGGCGTCGGCGAGATTCTGGATGGGATCGCCGTCGCTCGGCACGTCGTCGGTGAGCCAGCGGCTGACCAGCAGAAAATCGTCGTCGACCACGTAGCAGCCCGAAAGCTCGATCGACTTGACCAGCGGCAAGGGCGGCTGCTCGCAGAAGACGCCGGTCACCACGATGCGGCAATTGTCGCGCATCGGCCGGTCCGAGAGCTCCGCCGCGGCGAGGTAGTCGCGCAGCATCCGGGAATGCTCTTCGACCGGCAACACCATGCCGGCGCGAAGCAGGAGATACGATTCCGAGGCCGGGGCCAGCCAAGGGGCTTCCGCACGGAGGCGATAGAGCTGGCGCACCAGCTGGCGGTTCTCGTTGTAGATCGCGATCGATCGGCGCAGCGCCTCTTCGGTGATCTTGGTGCCGCCGATCTCTTCCAAATCTTGGCGCAGGGCTGCGAGTTCGTTGGCATAGAAAACACCGCCGACCGAATCCGCATAGTTCTGCGGCACGTCGAAATAGCGGACATAAACGTCCGGAAACATCAGCTGCCACATGCCGGAGAGGTTTCGGATCACGTCGCAGATGCTCGGAAACAGCATGCCGTCGAGGAAATCGAGCCGGCCGGAAAGGCCGAGTTCGATGGTCGAGCGTGGGATTCGGCAGATGTAGCTCTGATAATAGGCGTCGCCGTGGATCACCTCGATCTGGTCGCCGCCGCCGACGATGCCGACCGGCAGCATGCCGGCGGCATGGATGATCTCCCGCGGCACGTAGATCGGCATGTAGCCGACCGCTTTCCGCCCCGGCGCCGCATCCTTCCAGTCGCGCACCGCCTGGAAGTCGAGGTCCTCGAACAAGCTCTCGCAACGGGCGACGATGTCTTCGCAATTCGCCATGATCAACGGTTCTCCCAGGTCGCGATGTTGGTATTCGTAAAATCGTACTCGAATGCGTATTTAAGATGAAAGTAGACAAAATGACGCAGGTACGGGGCGGAGGAAACGGCGGAATTGCGATCTTGATCTGAGCCGGGAATAAGAATTCCGTCCGGCGCCCCTCCGACCCTATTTCCATACTGCGTTCGCCACGCGCAGAAAATTGCCGCCGAGGATTCCCAAGATCTCGTCGTCGCCATAGCCGTGCTGGACCATCAACTCGGTCACCTCAATAAGCCGCGAGGGATGGAGGTAGGAGCCAATCCAATCGGACGGCGGATAGCCTTTCGGGAAGGTGTCGGGATTGGCCGTTCGGCGCGCCGATTGCTGGGCCAGGTAGTAGACATGATCGATGCCGATCGCGACATGCGCCGGGCCGACCAGGTTCGCCACGTGATCGATATGGCGGAGCATGGCCTCGGGCGAGGCCATCATGTCCTCGGCCAGGAAATGGCCGGCGCCGTTGATCCCGACGATCCCGCCGGTGGCGGCACAGGCCTTGATCTGGTCGTCCCGGATGTTGCGGTCGTGTGAATGCACCGCATCGGCATTGGAATGGGAGAAAATCACCGGTTGGGCCGAGGCCTCCACCGCATCCATCGACGAGCGATAGCCGACATGGGTGCAATCGACGATCATGCCGACCCGGTTCATTTCCGCGACCAAACGCAATCCGAAGCTGCTGAGCCCGCCATCGGTAAGTTCATGGCAGCCGTCGGCCGCCATGTTGCGTTTATTGTAGGCGAACAGCATGTGGCGGACGCCGAGGTCGTAATAGACCTCGACCATCTCGACCTGCCCGGCCAGGGGATTGCTGCCCTGAAAGTGGAACCCGATGGCAAGCTTTCCGGCCTGCCGCGCGGCCTGGATGTCTTCGACCGAACGCACGAACGCGCAATGATCCGACCAGCCGTCGAGACGCGCGCGCTGTGCCGCGATATGGCGGACCGTCTCCTCCAGACTCATCCGGTCGACGCCGATGGTCAGCGAGACGAAATCGATTCCCGCCTCGGCGAATTCCGGCAGGATCGTGCCTTGGTTTTCGTAGCCCGCCCCCCAGGGCAGCGTCAGGTCGCAGATCACGGCTTGCGCGTGCAATGCCCGCGCCTGGTCGGAGACGACGATTTCGCCCATCAGAGGTTCTTGATCCGCCGAATCAGAACCAGGTCGCCTTGCCGCCGGCGAGGGTCACGGTGATATGGCCCATCGTCGTGTCGGCCTTGGCGCCGTGCCAGTGTTTCTCGCCCGCCTTGATGTGGACCACGTCGCCAACCTTGATTTCGATCTCCTCGCCCTCGGTCGCGACCATTCCGGTACCATGGGTGACGATCAGGATCTGATCGCAATCATGCGCATGCCAGCCGGTGGTCGAGCCCAAGGTGAAATTGACCACGCTGCAATTATAGTTCTCCGACTCGCCGGCCGGGATGATCGTCTGCCGCGACCGGCGGACCTCGCCCCCGGTCCAGCCCTCAATCGGCGTCGCCTCGCCGAGATCGACTTCCGGAATGTCGTTAAGCGTTACCACGCGCATGGTCATGTCCTCCCTATAGCTATCACACATCAGGACCAACTAGGTATCACGGCGAATATGGGAACGACTATAGGCTAAAGCCGAGCGCAATCGGCACCGTGCTTCAGGCGAGGTAGCTGTTTGGGAGAGGCGTTCTCATGGCGGCGGGGTAGTTTAGGGAGAGGATTTGGTCCGGCGTCTTGCCGTCCTTCGAGAAGGGGAGGGAGAGGCGGTCGTATTCGGCCGCATGGGATGAATCGAGTGCAAGGGTGCGCGCGTAATGAGGCTTCACGGTTTGGGTCACCGTCCGGAAAGCCGCCAGAATCCCATATCGATTCTCCGACTCGAGTTCGCTCACGCGGAAGCCGGTCAGGTCGCGCCCCTGAATTCGAACTAACTCCGTCCCGAAGACGCGGATGCGGAAGTCCTCGCCCCCATCAAGGATGTCGACCAGGGACACATTCGCGAGATATGCTTGGATTTCCGCAATATCGAAGGCGTCGCGCGACGGCGCCACGCCTTCACTTTCGTCGAAGACGCTTTTCCACAAGCCATAAACTACCCGCTGGCCTTCCTGGGGAAGGTCGTCGGGGGTCGTCACAGGCCGAAGTTCAACCGGTTCTCTGCCGGTATTGCCCATTTTTTACAACCAGTTGTGGGCGCGCTGCGCCAATGTGATGGGGGAATTTGACGTCAAAATATTAAGAAAGGATTAAGGATTCAAATTGGGTCCAAAATTAAACCAAATGGTCCCTATTTGGTGCGCAACATCAATCAATTTCTTGAAAATTCGTGCGTTTCCATCTCATCTTAACATCGGCGTTGTCGCCCGATTCGAAGGAGGTAGCTAAATGCCAAACGACCCGTCGATCAATGTGCTCGGAATCTCAGGAAGCCTGCGGAAAGGTTCGCTGAATTTGAAGGCGCTGAAGGCGGCGGGCGGTTTGCTGCCGGCGGGTTGTGCGTTCCAAATCGCGGACATTTCCGGCGTCCCGGTCTACGACAATGACGTCTACGACAAGGGCTTTCCGCCCGCGGTCGAGACATTGCGGGCGCAGGTGTCGGCTGCCGACGCGCTGCTTATCGCCACGCCGGAGTACAATTACTCGATTCCCGGTGTCCTGAAGAACGCGATCGACTGGGTCTCGCGGCCGCCGGACCAACCTTTCGCCGGGAAACCAGTGGCGCTCTTGGGTGCTTCGCCGGGCGGTTCCGGCACCATGCGGGCGCAGTATCATCTCCGCCAGGTCTTCGTCTTTCTCGACATGAAGCCGGTCAACAAGCCGGAGGTCTTCATCCCGGGTGCCGCGGGCAAGTTCGACGAAGCGGGGGCGCTCACCGACGAAAGGACGGCCGAAAGCCTCGCCGCCCTCGGCGCCTCGCTCGTCGACTGGACGTTGCGCCTGAAGGGCTAATTCCAAGGGTAAGGCCGCGACGAAAATGGCGGGCTCCGATCGGCTCGGTGCCCGCCATGATATTCGCCTCGAAACGCGTTTGTGCGTCTATTCCGCCGCCGCCGCGGTCTCGGCGTCGAACATCTTGCCCACGAGATAGCCGTAGCGCGACATCGCCGCCTTGAAGTCCGGCACGAAGCTATCCGCCACCGAGCCGGTGACGAGATCGGTCGTAAGCAACGCCTCGGTCCAGGCCTTCACCAGTGGGAAATCGTCGAGCAGACCCGTTTTCAGTTTCTCCTCGGCGATCATGAAGCGCTGCAGGAAGGGCGCATAGGCCGCATCCACCAGGCAAAGCTGGTCGCCGTTGAAATAGGGGCCGTCATTGCCGCGCTCGTTGGCGATCGCCTCTTCGAGCTTGGTCAGGACCTTGAGCGCGCCCTCGCGGCCCTCGTCCATCTCCTCCTGGGTTTCCCGGCGATAGCAGCCGCTCATGCCCTTCGAGAAGTCGGGGACGAAATCGGTCCAGGCGCGATTGCGCGCGCGCTTGATGGGATCGGCCGGATGAAGCTGCGGATCGACCACTTCGTCGAGGAACTCGGCGATGGCGTTCGATTCGAACAGCGGCTCTTCGTCGATACTCAGGACCGGAACCTTGCCGTGCGGCGAGATCTTCAAGAACCAGTCCGGCTTTTCGCGGAGATTGATATAGGTGACGTCGAAATCAACGCCCTTGGTGCGCAGCACGATCACGGCGCGCTGGACCCAGGGTCAAGTTACCGAACTTATCAGGTGATACTTCTTGGCCATATCGGGCCCCCTCCTGGTTTCGGGTGGAAGACGGATTGTGCGCCGACCTTAAGGCGCGGACTATATTGAGTCAAAGAAAGCGGCGATGCGTTAACGAAGGAGTGAACGGCGATGAAATTCGGACTCTACATCTCGACCCAATGGCCCGAGGGCGTCGATATCTCGTCCGAGCTGGACAATATGCTGGAGCAGGTGCGCGTCGCCCGCGACAACGGCTTCGACTCGGTCTGGATGGGGCAGCATTATCTGACGGCGCCGATGCAGATGATGCAAACCATGCCGCTCCTGGCCCGCCTCGCCGCCGAGGGCGAAGGCATGACCTTCGGCACGGCGGTTATCCTGCTGTCGATGCTGAACCCGGTCGTCGTCGCCGAGGAAGCCGCGACCCTCGACTGGCTCACCGGAGGGAACTTCGTGCTCGGTGTCGGCATGGGCTATCGCAAAGAGGAGTTCGAGAGTCTCGGCGTTCCGTTCAAGGAGCGGGTCGGGCGGTTGGAAGAGGGGGTCGAGGTGATCCGTCGCCTATGGTCGGAGGACCGGGTCGACCATGATGGCAAGTATTTCAAGGTCGATGGGCTGGGGTCCAGTATCCGCCCCAAGAAGCCCGGCGGGCCGCCGATTTGGCTAGGCGGTCAGGTGCCGGCGGCGGTGGCCCGCGCGGCCCGGATCGGCGATGCCTGGATGGCCGCGCCCACCGATAGCATCGGACGCGTTGCCAAATGCATGGACATGTTCCGAAAGGCTCGCGCCGAGGCGGGCCTCGAGATGCCGGACACCATGCCCATCACCCGCGAATGCTGTGTCCGGGGGTCCCGCGCGGAAGCGCTCGAGGTCTGCCGCCCGGCGCTGTTGGACAAATACCAGGCCTATGCATCCTGGGGGGCCGCCGGGACCGGGGAGAAGGGCAAGACCTTCGCCGACGCCTTCGACGAGTTCATGGTCGATCGCTTCATCGTCGGTGACGAAGCCGAATGCGCCGACGAGTTCCAGCGCTACCGGGACGAACTCGGTATCGACAGCTTCGTCCTGCGGATGAGCTGGGTCGGCCTGGGTCAGGCGCCGATGCTGGAGACCATCGAGCGCGTCGGCCGCATCGCGGCGCGGATCGCCTGAGACGAACTATCGGCGCGCGCGGGGCTCCGGCCTATGTTCCCGCGCCGACCGCATCCCAATAGCGGAGCACATTGTCCCACATCAGGCGGTCGTGGCGTCGCTGCAGGCAGCTCTTGAGCGAGACCGCACCCACCTCGACGACCCGGCTGTCCCAGCAGGTCTTGAACTCCTGGGCGGCGGTCTCCACACGTGCCTTAGGCGCGCTTCCAAGTGGGGTGTTCATCGCCCGCCGCCACAGGCCGGCCCGCGCGGTCCGGTCCTTGCCGGCGCCTTCCGGCACCGCGTTGACCAGACGGTTCAGCGCCCAGACGGTCTCGACCGTGCCACCGGCCTTGTCGATCTTTCGTGTGCCGGTCATCCGGAGGGGTCCAACGGCAAGGGCGATATCCTGCGCGGTCTGCGGGTTCGGATCACCCGCCGTGGGCACCGGCGTCAAGGCGACGCCGCCGCCGAATTCGATCGCCGCCGAAATGGCGCCAAGCTTGGCGAGCGCGCTTTCGTCGATCTCGATCACCACCGCCGTATGGCCCCGGCGCGCGGTCGCGACACGAACATGTTCTGTGGCCGGCACGGTGCTCGTCGTACCGTCCGCATCGGTCAGCACCAAGTTCAGCCGGTGCCCTTTAGCGACCTCGTATGGCGTCGAGGCGACCGGGATGTCACGCTCCTTCTGAAGACAATAGGTCGTGAACTCGGCCCTGCAGGTGCCGTCCTCGCAGACCAGCTTGGTCGCGGTATCGGTTTCCAAGAGTGCCAAAATCTGCGGTGCCGCCTGTGCCGGTCCAGCGAAGATCAGTGTTGCCAGTCCAAGCAACGGCCATTGGAGATGTCGGATCGTCATGAGATGTCCCCCGTCATTGGCGCCGAAAAGCGCCGCTGCCAACAGCAAAGGGGAATCGTGCGCGTCCTTTATCGCGAAGTCAATCGTATCGACATACCGCGCCGGCTCACGATTTTGTGGGGTTCGTCAATTACGGCGTCAGCAAAATCTTCCCGAAATGTTGATTGTCCTTCATGTATTGGTGCGCTTCGACCGCCTCGTCGAACGTGAATGTCCGGTCGATCGGGATCGACAACTCGCCCGCCTCGACGGCGCCCCAGAGGTCGGCCTTCATGAGACGGATGATTTCCGCGACTTCCTGCTCGCCCCGGGTCCGGAAGGTGACGCCGATATAGTCGATCCGGCGGAGCGCATGCAGGTCGAAATCGAACTCGCCCTTGAAGCCGCCGAGGCGGCCCACATTGACGATGCGACCCAAGATTCGCGTGGCCTTGAGGTTGTCGTTCATAACTCCGCCCGACACCTGATCGACGATCAGATCGACGCCCTTGCCGTCGGTCGCCTCGAGGACCGCGTCGGCCCAGGCCGGATCGCTCGAATCGAGTGCCATGTCGGCCCCGTATTCGGTCAGCTTCGCGCGCCGGCCGTCATGGGTCGAGGTGCCGATGACGAGCCTCGCCCCCATAAATTTAGCAATCTGCATGCCGAGGATGCCGACCCCCGAACTCGCCCCTTGGATCAGAACCGCGTCGTCCTTTTCCATCCGGCCGGCGGTCACGATCGCGTTGTGCATGGTCTGCAGCGAGACCGGCAGGGTGGCCGCCTGCTCGAAGCTCATATTGTTGGCGGGGATCTTCCAGGCGCGCGCCGGTGCCGTGACCGCGAATTCGGCATAAGCACCGGTGCCGGTGCACATGACTCGGTCGCCCGGCGAAAGGTCGCCGACATCGGCGCCGACCTCGACAACCTCGCCCGCCCATTCGCGCCCCGCGACACCGCCCGAGGCGAAGCCCCGCGCGCCCGCGATCGCCATCAGGTCGGCGCGGTTGAGTCCGGCCGCCTTTACCTGGACGAGGACCTCTCCCGGCTTCGGTTCCGGTCGCGGCGCATCGGTGATTTCGAGTCCACCTTCGGCGATGACAACGGCTTTCATGGCAACTCCTCCCAAAAGGTCGATTGATTCGGCTAGCGCGGGGCGTCAATCCAGCAGCGGTGCGAATTCATCAAGGTTTCGCAAAACCTCCTCGCGGCCGATGCCTGAAAATTGCAGCAAGCCGCGTTCGATACCCGCATTCGCATAGCGCTCGACCTCCGCTTTCTCGGACGGTAGGCGAAACACCGTCACCGACAGCGATGCCGGATCGCGCCCGGCCGCCTCGGCAATCTCGCGAAGCCGCGCCATGCCTTTTTCCGGATCGAATCCATGCGTTGGACGCGGGAACCAGCCGTCGCAATAGTCGACGACGCGCCGCAGGGTGTGATCCGTCTCACCGCCCATCAGCAGCGGCGGATGAGGTTTCCGGACCGGTTTCGGGTCGCACCAAAGGGGATCGAAATCGACGAACTCGCCATGGAATTCGGCCTCATCCTCGGTCCAGAGCGCCTTCATCGCCAGCACATGCTCTCGAAGCCGGGCGAAGCGGGTCTCGTACTCGACGCCGTGGTTGTTCATCTCGGCCACGTTCCAGCCGCCGCCCATCCCCAAGATGAAACGCCCTTCCGACAGAACGTCGAGGCTCGCCACCGCCTTGGCGGTGATGATGGGATCGCGCTGCGGGACGAGACAGATTCCCGTTCCGATCGTGAGCTTGTTCGTCGACGCGGCTGCATAGGCGCAGGCGACGAAGGGGTCCATCATCGCCGCATAGCTTCTTGGCATTTGCGCGCGGCCGCCACGGAAGGTCCCCTCGCTGTTCAGCGGGATATTGGTGTGCTCGGGAATGAATATCGATTCGAACCCGCGGGCCTCGAGCTCGCGGGCCAACTCATCGACCCGCATGCCGTAATCGGTTGCGGGAAAAATTACACCGATATGCATGACGATCTTTCCTTCTACGCGGTTCCGGCGAGCGTGCGCCGCGCGATGACCATCTTGTGGACCTCGGTCGGGCCTTCGTAGATGCGCATCAGCCGGGCCTTCTGCGCCATCATCTGCAGCGGCAATTCCTTGGTCATGCCCATGGCGCCGAAGGCCTGCATCGCGCGATCGACCACGTCGGTGGCCATTTCGGTTGCGAACACCTTGATCATCGAGGCCTCGGTCCGGACCTGGCCGCCGGCGTCCAGCTTCGCGGCGGCATCGTAGACCATCAGCCGACAAGCATGGATGCGCGTCGCGGCATCGGCGATCCACCATTGGATGGCCTGCCGGTCGGCGAGGGCGGTGCCGAAGGTCACGCGTCCCTTGACGTGCTCGGACATCATCTCGAGGGCGCGCCTGGCCATGCCGATGCCCCAGGCCCCCATCTGCAGCCGGCGGACGGTGAGGCGGAGTTGCATCGGCGCGAAGCCGTGGCCGATCTCGCCCAGCACCTGCGCTTGCGGCAGGCGGCAATCCTCGAAGACGATCTCGTAGGTGCGGTGGCCGGCCAGCATCGGGATCTGGCGCTCGATAATGAAACCGGGGGTGTCCTTGTCGACCAGAAAGGCGGTGATGCCGCCGCGCGCACCTTTTCCGGGATCGGTCACCGCCATCACGATGACGAATTCCGAGCGGAGCGCGCGGCTGATCCAGATCTTGCGGCCGTTGATCACCCAGTCGTCGCCGTCCTTGACCGCGCGCGTTTTCATTTCCGCCGGATCGCCGCCGGCGCCCGGTTCCGATATGGCGATCGCGGCACCGACCTCGCCTCTCGCATAGGGGTCGAGGTAGCGGGCGCGCTGATCGTCGTTCACGGTCGCCATCAGCATGTGGAGGTTTGGCGAGTCGGGCGGAATGATGAAGGGGGTGACGGTACGCGCCAGCTCCTCATGCACGCCGATCGTCGCCAGTACCGGCAGGTCGGCGCCGCCCAGTTCTTCCGGCACGTCGAGACCCCAGAGGCCCAGCTCCTGGCATCTCTCCAGCAGCGGCGCTTCCTCTTCCTCGGTCAGGCGGATCTCCTGGCCCTCGATTTCGCGCTGCAGGATATTGGTCTCCAGCGGCATCAATTCATCGTCGACGAACCGCGCCACCAGATCCTTCAACATGCGGTGTTCCTCGGCCAGTTCGAAATCCATTTTCCGTTTCCTTCGGCGGTGGGATGTGCGGTACGCGTCTAGCAATATAGAGAGTGATCGCCGCGATCACATGGGCCGCGGTTCCGGTGGGATGACGGCTAGGCCTTGGGCGCCGAACCTCGGTCCTATCCGCCCTCGATCGCCGGAATGAACGCGACTTCGCTATCGGGGCCGACCGGTTCCAGGAGGATATCCTGGTAGATCTGCCCGTCGATCGCGACCGCGGTATCCGTGCGCAGCACCGGCCCGACGCCGGGAAAGCGCTCGTCCAATTCGCGGATGACGGCCCGGATCGTGTCCGACGCGACCTCGATCTCGGTCTCCCCGCCGGTGAACCGCCGTGCGATTTCCCGGTTCAGGATGACCGTTGCCATGCGGGTCTCCTATTCCGCGCCGTCGAGTGCCGCCAGAATCTTCGGCGGCGACATCGGAAGGTCGGGCATCCGGATGCCGATGGCGTTCTCGATCGCGTTGGAGATCGCGGCCATGGGCGGGATGATCGGGACCTCGCCGACCCCGCGCACCCCGTAGGGATGCGTCGGGCTGGGAACCTCGACCATCACCGTATCGATCATCGGCAGGTCGGAGGCGACCGGAATGCGATAATCGAGGAAGCCCGGATTCTCCAACCGGCCCTTCTCGTCGTATATGTATTCCTCGTGCAGCGCCCAGCCGACGCCTTGCACCGCGCCGCCTTGCATCTGACCCTCGACATAGCCCGGATGGACCGCCTTGCCGACGTCCTGAACCGTCGTATAGCGCAGAATCTTGACGTGGCCGGTCTCGCGGTCGACTTCGACATCGACGATGTGGGTCCCGAAGGCGGGGCCCGGCGCCTGGACGTTCTGGGATTTTCGGGCGCCGATCGGACCGCCCGTCTCGGGTGTCTTCGCGGCGATCTGGGCCAGGTTCAGGGGCTCGAACTCGCCGGCATTGGGGCCCGCGGGTTTGGCTTGGCCATCCTCCCAGACAACCGCTTCGGCATCGATATCCCAAATCTTGGCGGCGCGTTCGCGAAGCTGCGAGATGACATCCCGTGTCGCCTCAATGACGACGATGCCGGCCGAGAAGGTGACGCGGCTGCCGCCGGTATGCCGGTTGAAGGGGAGCGAAGAGGTGTCGGCGATCGTCGCCTTCACGTCCTCGACATCGACTCCAAGCTCCTCCGCCGCCACGCTGCAAAGGGAAGCGCGCGAGCCGCCGACATCCGGCGAGCCCGAAGTGACCATGACCGTGCCGTCCTCCAGAATACTGACGGCGCAGCTGGTCTCGCCGCCGACATTGAACCAGAAGCCCGAGGCGACGCCCCGCCCCTGGTTTTCGCCGAGCGGCGCCTTGAGATGCGGATGGGCCTTCGCCGCCTCCATCTGTTCCACATTGCCGACGACGCCGAGGGTGGGCCCGTAGGCGGTCTTCGTCCCTTCCTTCGCCGCGTTCTTCAAACGGAGATCCATGGCGTCCATATCCAGCGCCTGGGCCAGCTTATCGATCGTGCATTCGACGCCGAACGCTGAGAGAGGCGCCCCCGGCGCCCGATAGGAGGCCGATTTCGGGCGGTTGACCACGACATCGAAGCCGACATTCTCGACGTTCTCGATGTCATAGGGCGTGAAGCCGCACATGCAGGCAAGATGCACCGGCGAGCCCGGAAAGGCGCCGGCCTGGAACTTGTATTCGGCCTGGGCGGCGGTAATTTTGCCGTCCTTTTTGGCGCCGATCTTGATTTTCATCCAGCTGCCCGAAGTGGGACCGGTGGCTCGGAACACCTCGTCCCGGCTCATCTGCATCTTCACCGGACGGTTGGCTTTTCGCGAGAGCGCGAGGGCCAATGGCTCCAGGTAGATCGTTGTCTTGCCGCCGAAGCCGCCGCCGAGTTCGGCCGGGATCACCCGAAGGTTCGATACCGGTATTTCCAACATGCCGGCACAGTATTGGCGAATCATGAAGTGGCCCTGGCTGCTGGCCCAGACCGTCCCCTGTCCGTCCTCGGACATGTTGGCGACCACCGCGTGGGGCTCGATATAGCCTTGGTGGACCGGCTTCGACGAATAGGTTTGTTCGACCACGACGTCTGCTTGCCCGAATCCCGCCTCGATATCGCCGATCGAGAATTCCACCCGCTTCGCCACATTCGACGGTTTGTCGGGTTTCGGATCGACCCCGGCCGTGCGGATGTTTTCGTGCAAAATGGGCGCGTCCGGTTCCATCGCCGCCATCACGTCGATGACGTGGGGCAGCACCTCGTAGTCGACGTCGATCAATTTCAGCGCCCGTTTGGCGATCCGCGCCGATGTTGCGGCGACCGCGGCCAGGGCGTGACCGTCGTAAAGCACCTTCCCACGCGCCATCAGGTTTTGCGACAAGTGCTGGAAGTTGACGGGCGCCGTCCCCTTGGTCGCACCCTCGGCGGTGATCTCGGGGAAATCGGCCGCCGTCACCACCGCCTTAACACCTTCCAGCGCTTCCGCCTTCGAGGAATCGATCGAAAGAATTTTGGCATGGGCGTGCGGGCTCCGCAGCACCGCGCCGAACAGCATGCCCGGCATCTGGGAATCGGCGCCGAACGCGGCCCGCCCCGTGACCTTGTCAACGCCATCCGGACGGATTGTCCGTTTGCCGATCCACTTGTAGTCCCCGCCGTCTTCCGGCCTTCCCGCATCATTCATGAGTGTCAACCGCCGCCATGTGAATGTCCAAATGTCGCGGCGATCCTGCCGGGTTCGACCCTGCCTCGCAAGGCCTCACACCGCGGATTCCGCAACCTTTCCCTTTAATATAGTGCGCGACCGGCCCGCATGCGAAACTGGGCGGGTTGGGCCGTATTGGAGAGACGAAATCACGATGTCGCTTGAAAGCTATTACAAGGATCACTGGGTCGAAATCGAGGAAGAGCGCCTGGAGCGCTACGAGGCGATGTTCCGCTGGAGTCCCGCACTTGCTCCCCTTTTGGAGCCGGCCGGCGTGGCGACCGGCCAAGTGGTGGCCGATTTCGGCTGTGGGCCGGGCTATGTGGCGGTCGAATTGGCGCGGCGGGTCGGTGAGGGCGGCCGGGTTCATGCTTTCGATATCAATGCCGATTTCATCCGACGGACCGCCGCCCGGGCGGCCGCGGAAGGGGTCGCCGACCGGCTCGAGACGCATCATCTGAGCGGCGGGGATCTGCCGATCGAGGCGGCTACGCTTGACCGGCTCATTACCAAGAACGTAATGGTCTATGTCGATGATCCCGCCTCTATGTTGCGGGAGTTCCGCCGTGTCGTGAAGCCGGGCGGCAAGGTTCACGTGATCGACAGCGATTTCGCGATGACCATGGTCGAGGCGGTCCCGCCGGCCCTGTGGCGGAAGCTCCTGGATGCGGCGGCCCTTGCCTTCCGGACACCTACGATCGGCCGGCAATTATATGGTCTTGCCCTTGGCGCCGGCTTTTCGGAGGTCGAAATTCGCGTGATCGCCAATCCGGATACGAACGGCCGAATGCTGAATTTCGTCAACAATATCGCCGGCTATGCGCGCGACGGCGGCCGCGTCGGCATTACCGAGGCGGAGATCGAAGAGGCGGTCGCATTGGCGACGCGGGCGCTCGACGAGGGACGCTTCCTCGCGCTCAACCCGCAATTCATGGTGACGGCGACGGTCTGAGACGGCATCGCCATCGGAAATCAGCTTAAAATAGGGCCAAATCGGCGTATGTGGTTTGGCAAGGTGAATTGAACCAGGGAGGGCGCGATGAAGGCCGCCGAGGCGATTGCGGAAATTCTGAAACGCGAGGGTATCGAAATGGTCATCGGCTATCCGGTGAACCATATTCTCGAATTCGCGGCGAGGGCCGATATCCGGCCGATCATCGTGCGCCAGGAGCGGGTCGGCCTGCATATGGCGGATGCGATCTCACGCCTTTCCAGCGGCAAGACCATCGGCGTCTTCTGCATGCAGCATGGGCCGGGCGCGGAGAACGCTTTCGGCGGCGTGGCCCAGGCCTATGGCGAATCGGTGCCGATCCTGGTGATGCCCCAGGGCTATGCCCGGCGGATCGCGCATTACGACCCGAACTTCAATTCGGCCCTCAACTTCCGGAACGTCACCAAGACGGCGGAGCCGATCACCTCGGCGGCGGAGATTTCCAACATTTTCCGCCGTGCCTTCACCCAGTTGCGGAGCGGCCGCGGCCGGCCGGTGCTGGTCGAGGTGCCGACCGACATCTATGCCGAGGAGGTGGCGGAGCCGCTGGACTACAAGCCGGTCTTCGCGACCCGCTCCGGCCCCGATCCGCTGGCGGTCGAGGCGACCATGGATACCCTGCTCGAGGCCGAACGGCCGGTGATCTATGCGGGCCAGGGCATTCACTATGCCGAGGCCTGGGATCAATTGCGGGCGTTGGCCGAACATCTGGCGATCCCCGTCGTCACCAGCTTGGAGGGCAAGAGCGCCTTTCCGGAGGATCATCCGCTGGCGCTCGGCTCGGGCGGCCGGGCGATTCCGAAGGCCGTGCACACCTTCCTCCAGCAGGCGGACCTTATCTTCGGGATTGGCTGCAGCTTTACCGAGACGAATTTCGGGGTGACGATGCCCTTGGGCAAGACGATCATTCATTCGACCCTCGATCCCGTCGATATCAACAAGGACGTGGTCGCCGCCCATGCGATGGTGGGGGATGCGGCGCTGACGCTGGATGCGATGCTGGCGAGTTTGGAGTCGCGCGGTGTCGCGGCCAGGGCGAGCGATGCCATCGCCGCAGAGATCGCCGCCGAGAAGCAGGAATGGCTGAACGACTGGATGCCCAAGCTGACCTCAGAGGAGACGCCGCTCTCGCCTTACCGAGTGCTTTGGGACCTTCACAAGACGGTCGACCGGGACAACACCATCATCACCCATGATGCGGGCAGCCCGCGCGATCAGATCTCGCCCTTCTGGGAATCGACCACGCCGTTGTCCTATATCGGCTGGGGCAAGACGACGCAGCTCGGCTACGGCCTCGGCCTTGCCATGGGCGCCAAGCTGGCTTGTCCCGACAAGCTTTGCATCAATGTCTGGGGCGATGCCGCGATCGGCTTCACGGGCATGGATTTCGAGACCGCGGTCCGCGAGCGCATTCCGATCTTGTCCATTCTCCTGAACAATTTCTCGATGGCGATCGAACTCAAGATCATGCCGGTCTCGACCGAGAAATACCGCAGCACCGACATCTCCGGCGACTACGCGGCGATGGCGCGGGCCTTCGGCGGTTACGGCGAGCGGGTATCTGATCCCGCCGAGATCATCCCCGCGATCAAGCGCGGCATCGAACAGACCGAGGCCGGCACGCCGGCGCTCCTAGAGTTCATTACCGGCAAGGAGACCGATATCTCGACCTTCTAAATCGCGGCATCGGTCGGCAGCGGCCCCGGATCGGCGATACCTTATCGACTTGACGGATCCACGAGGGGAAGCATGAAGGACGACGCGAAACATCGGCTCTGGCGGATGATGGAGCCGAGCGATCAAATGTCGCGCGGACAGGCGTTCTGCGAAGCCGTGATTTACGGCCTGGCAATCGTCAGCGCCGTTTGCGTCGCCTTTGCGACGGTGCCGGGCCTGGCGCCGGCATCGGTTTATCTGGCGAATGCGCTGATCCTCCTTGCCTCGACGGTCTTCACGGTCGAGTTCATCCTTCGCCTCTGGCTGGCGCCGCAAAGTGAGGTCAATCCCGCGGCGGCGTATTTTCGAGCTCGGTGGCGCTATGTTTTCTCTGTCATCGGAATGATCGATCTGGCATCGGCGCTGCCCATCGTGCTGGTTGCCTTGTTTTCATGGACGATATCGGAAACCGGCCTCCTGGCGCTCTTCGCTCTCTGCAAGGCGGTGCGTTATGTCGACGGGTTGCGACTTCTGGCCAAGGTCGTTCGCCGCGAGCGCGCGTCACTGTTCTCGGTTCTCCTGATCCTGATGATGCTGACGATGATTTCGTCGGGCCTGATGTACACGGTCGAGCATGCGGCGCAGCCCAAGGTCTTCAAGTCGATTCCCCATACCCTATGGTGGGCGATCGTGACCGTGGCGACCGTCGGTTATGGCGACATGACACCGGTGACCGATATCGGGCGCATCTTCGGCGGCTTGATCATGATCCTGGGCGTTGCCATGTTCGCGATGCCGGCCGGTATTCTCGCCAGCGGCTTCGCGGACGAGATGCATCAGCGGAAATTCCTGGTGACCTGGCAGACGGTTGCCCAGGTGCCGTTGTTCTCGACCCTGAGTGCCTCGCAGATCGCCGAAATTACGAGCATTCTAAAGCCGCAGGTGGTCCCCGCTCACCGGGTGATCGTGCATCACGGCGAGCCCGCCGATGCGATGTTCTTCATCATGTCGGGCGAGGTCGAGGTCGAAATAGCCCCACATCCCGTCCGCCTCGGACAGGGACAGTTTTTTGGCGAGATCGCCTTGCTGAAGGACACCACCCGGACGGCGACGGTGGCGACCTTGAAGGATTCGGACCTGCTTTCCCTCGATGCCCATGATTTCCGGGCGTTGATCGACAAATATCCCGCCCTTCGCGAGCATGTCGTCAGGCTTGCCGACGATCGCCTTGAGGAACTCGAGGGTATCTCCCACTCCTAGCGCCGGTGCAGCAACAAGAGAGATGTAGGAATGATCGCGACCAGGGAGACGATCGTGATCGCGATGAAGCCGTCCTGGAAGCCGAAGGTGTTGGCCTGGGCCTGCACTATCTCGCCGAGATACTTCAACGCGACGGGCGATTGCTGGGCGACGGGGAAACCTTCTTCGCCGAGCAGCCGATAGATGCCCTCAAGAAGTTCCCGTGTTGCCGGGTTGGCCGCAGTCTGGGTCGTCGTAAGCGCCTCGCCGTGGATCTGGGTTCGCCGCTCGAGGACAACGACATAGGAATTGATCCCGCAGGCGCCGCCGAACAGCATGCAGAAATTCAGGATCCCAGCCCCCTGCTGCAGCTTGTGGCCCGGCAGGACCTTAAGCGCCGTCGCCGAAATCGTCGGCGTCACGAAAGCCTGCCCGATCCGGCCGATGAAGATGAAGAGTGTAATGGCGACGAACATCGTGTTCGCGTCGGCGGCCGCCATCAGAATATTGCTGGCGGCAAAAAGAGCGATACCGATGCATATCATGATTTGCGGCGCCACTTCATCCGAGAGCCGACCCGCCGCTGGAAGCAATATCGCCGCGACCAGGGTGCCGGGCAGGATCAAGAACCCGGCCACCGTCGGCGTGTAACCCTGCACCAGCTGTCCGAAGATTGGGTAGACGTAGATCGTTGAGAAGTTCGCCATGCCGAACAGAAAGGCCACCGATATCATGGCCGCGAAGGGAATGTTCCGGAACAGCGTCACGTCGAGTAGCCCGGCCTCCGGGCGCAATTGCGAAAGGATGAAACCGCCGCCGGCTGAGATCGTTAGGGCGAACAAGACCAGGATGCCGTCAGACCGCCAGCCGTAACGCTGGCCGTTGGCGATCCCGGTCATGAGGCAGAACAGCATCACGCACAAAAGAACGTAACCGACACTATCGAAGCGAACCTTGCGGACGTCGGGTTCGCGGTCTGGCAACAGCAGGAGGCCCATAACGCCGGCCACGGCCACCGCGGGC
The DNA here is from genome assembly GCA_964408805.1 of uncultured Rhodospirillaceae bacterium. Lineage (GTDB taxonomy): Bacteria > Pseudomonadota > Alphaproteobacteria > UBA8366 > UBA8366 > CAYPAV01. Next base: position 100,540 of record CAYPAV010000013.1, read on the forward strand.
AGCGGCACGATGAAGATCAGTCGCCAGTCGAAATGATCGATCGTCAGGCCGCCAAGATAAGGGCCGATCCCGATGGCACCGACGATCGCCATGCTGAAAAGCCCCATTGCAAGGCCGCGGCGGTCTGGTGGAAAGACCCGGAACAGGGTCAGCATGACGATCGGCTGCAACATGCCGGACCCGAACCCCTGAATCACCCGGCCCACGATGATCCCTTCCAATGTCGGGCTGACGGCGCAGATGAGAGATCCCACGGTGAACAGGCCGAGCGCCGTCAGAAATGCAGCCCGCGGCCCCATCTTGGAGGCGATCCAGGTGTTCAGCAGCAGGCTTGCGGTCATCGTCGCCAGGAAGGCGGTCGCCAGGAACTGCACCTTGTCATGGCCGACCCCGAACGCCCCCATGACGTTCGGCACCGCGACGTTCACGATCGTGCTCGAGAAGACGGAGGTCATGAAGGCGACGAGCCCGGCGATGGAGACCAGCCAGCGATAAGCCGGCCCATTGCGGTCGAGTAGGGGCGCCGGGCGCGCCGCGACGCTCATAGGCGCCACCTCCGGTCGGGGGCGGGTGGCGTGCCCGTTCGGCGATGTCCACCGGCCGAATGTTGTCCGCGTATCATGACTCTCGAAGGACTGTGCGCCTGCTTGGACACGGTCGTCAAACGGCGTTTCCCGTCGGCCATCGGCAAGGTTGACTTTGAATCGATCCCGAAGTCTCTACGTTTTCACGCGAGATCGTGGGGGAAACGAGGGATGCCGAGACTGTCGTTGAACGGGGCCGCGGTGAATTATACCGAGGCCGGTGCCGGCGATCCCGTTGTCCTTCTCCACGCGGGCGGCAGTTCGGGGGCGCAATGGCGCGGCGTCGTCGACCGCTTGGGGGATTCCTGGCGCCTGCTGATGCCCGATTTCTATGGTCACGGGAAATCCGATTCCTGGACGGCGCCCGAGCGTTTGAGCCACGATGATCAGGCGCGTCTCGTCGCCGCCGTGATTCAGGACGCCGGCGCCGGCCCCGCTCACTTGGTGGGTCATTCCTATGGCGGCGCCTCGGCGGTGCGGTTGATCCTGGGCGAAATGGCGCCGGTCAGAAGCCTCGTCCTGATCGAGCCGATGCTGGCTCCCTTGCTTCGGCAGGCGGGCGAGGAAGCCCTATTCGCCGAATATCTGAATTTGGCGGAAGGTTTCTTGCGTTTTGCCGAGCGGGGTGACGATGCGGGGGCTTGGCGTTTTTTCATCGATTACCGGAACGGCACCGGTGCCTGGGAGGCATTGGCGGCGAAGGCGCGAGAGGGATTCCTCCGGCGAACCGACGCGGTGGCCAAGGCGTTTCGCTCCAATCTCGACAATCCGACCACGCTTGCTGATTGCGGCACCCTTGGCCTGTCGACCACCATCGTCTGCGGCGACCGGACGACGGCGCCCGACCGGCGGGTGACCGAAATCCTTCGGGAACATGTTCCGGACGCCCACTATGTTTTGATTGAGGGGGCGGAGCATATGTCGCCGCTGACGCACGCGGATGCCGTCGCCGATGTGATCCGCAACCATCTGGCGCGCGCCGCCAAAAGCTGATCGGTTGGCCTGGGGCGGGGGCTTGGATATGGTTCGCTATAGAAACCGGGACCGAGAGGACGGGAATGGCCGAGGATAAAGTTCTGATCGCGGGCGGCGGTATCGGCGGATTCGCGGCCGCGCTGGCGCTGAGTCGGCGGGGTCAGCCGGTTCATCTTTTGGAACAGGCGTCGGAATTCGTCGAGATCGGAGCCGGCATCCAGCTCGGTCCCAATGTCTTCGCCATGTTCGAGGCATTGGGGTTGACGGCGGCGATCGAGGAGACGGTCGTCTATCCCGACGGCCTGGAGATGCGAGACGCGCTTTCCGGCGAGGTCGTGACCCATATTCCGGTCAATACGGAAGCCTTTCGCGCCCGCTTCACCCTTCCCTACGGCGTGATCTATCGGCCCGATTTGCACAATGCCCTGATCGACGCTTGCAAGGCCTCGCCCCTGATCGAGCTTACGACCGAGGCCGCGGTGACGGGATTCGAGGCGCATGGGGAAACGGTGTCGGTCTCGACCGAGCGAGGCGAAACCTTTACAGGGGCCGCGTTGATCGGCGCCGATGGGCTATGGTCGAAAATTCGCGCGGGGCTGTTCGGCGACGAGGCGCCGCGGGTTTCGGGACACATCGCCTATCGCGCGGTGCTGCCGGCGGCGGACATGCCCGAGCACCTCCGCTGGAACCGGGTCGTCCTTTGGGCCGGGCCGCGCACGCATCTGGTGCAGTACCCCCTTCATCGCGGTGAGATTTTCAACCTCGTCGCGGTCTTTCACAGCGATCGTTACGAGGAGGGCTGGGACGTCTACGGCGAGCCGGCGGAACTCCAGCGGCGCTTCGCGGGCGAGCACGCCCATGTCCTGGAACTCTTGGAGAAAATCGAATCCTGGCGCATGTGGGTGCTGTGCGACCGCGAGCCGATCCGCGAGTGGAGCCGGGGCCGGGTCACCCTTCTCGGCGATGCCGCCCATCCGATGCTGCAATACCTGGCGCAGGGGGCCTGCATGGCGATCGAGGACGCGGTCTGCCTCGCCGACAAATGGGCGGCGTTCGACGGCGATCCGGCGCGGGCCTTTCCGGCCTATCAGTCGGCGCGCTATCTTCGCACCGGGCGGGTGCAACTGACGGCGCGTTTCTACGGCGATGTCTATCACGCCGAGGGTGTCACACGGGAGCTTCGCAATATGACGCTCGCGGGCCGCGCGCCCGAAGGCGCCTATGAGGGCATGGCTTGGCTTTACGCCGGGGTGGCCGCGAACGGGGACCAGGTCCTCTGAATGGAATTCGCGGGTGGATAATAGGAAAGGAGCACGGTTATGAGCATGCACAAGGACCCGGAGGAAACGCCGGAACGCACTGCCTATTACGACCGCATCGGGGCGCACAACTTGGCGCCGCTCTGGACTGTCTTCCGGGAATTGGTGACGCCCGAGCCCGTGAGCGCCTGCGCGCCCTGTCTTTGGCACTATGCGGGGCTGCGCGACATGCTGATGGAGTCCGGCGATCTGATCACGGCGAAGGAGGCGGAGCGCCGCGTCCTGGTGCTGGAGAACCCCGGCTTACGCGGTCAATCGCAGATCACCACCTCGCTCTATGCCGGGCTGCAGCTCGTCCTGCCGGGCGAAGTGGCGCCGGCGCACCGGCACAGCCAGTCGGCGCTTCGCTTCGTGATCGAGGGCAGCGGCGCCCATACCACGGTCGACGGCGAACGGACCTATATGGAAGTCGGCGATTTCGTCGTGACCCCGCCCGGTGCCTGGCACGATCACGGTAACGGCTCGGACGCGCCGATGGTCTGGCTCGACGGTCTCGATATTCCGCTGGTGAAGTTTCTGGATGCCTCCTTCGCCGAATCGTTCAAGGCCGACGAGCAGCCCGTCGCCCGGCCCGCCAACGACACGCGAGCGCGCTATGGGGCTAATATGCTGCCCATCGATCATCGCCACGAAGGGGTTACCTCGCCGCTGTTCAGCTACCCCTATGAACGGACCCGCGAGGCCTTGGAGACGATGCGCGAGACCGGGGAGTGGGATCCCTGCCACGGCCTCAAGATGCGCTACGTCAACCCCGCCGATGGCGGTTTCGCCATGCCGACGATCGGGGCCTTCATGCAATTGTTGCCGAAAGGTTTCGAGGGCGGCCGCCACCGGGCGACCGATGCAACCGTCTTCGCGGTCGTCGAGGGCCGCGGCCAGAGCCGGATCGGCGAGGCGGTCCTCGATTGGGGCCCGCAGGATATCTTCGTGGCGCCAAGCTGGGCCTGGACCGCCCACGAAGCGGGCGAGGACGCCGTCGTCTTCAGTTTCTCCGACCGGCCGATGCAGGAGAAGATGGGTCTCTGGCGCGAGGAACGCGGCAACGCCTAGTGGGTAAAGACGAGGGTATCCGCCCGCCCTACCAGAGGTGCTTCTGATAGAAGGCGAGTGTCCGGGTCCAGGCCAGCTCGGCGTCCTCCTCGTCGTAGCGTGCGCTGGTCGGGTTGGCGAAGGCGTGCTGCGCCACATACCAGCTCACCGTGAGGTCGGTCTTGCCGGCGGTCTTCATCGCGGCCTCGAACCCGCCCACCATCTTGCCGTTGATCCATTTGTCCTTGGTCGCGAAATGTCCCAGGACCGGACCCGACAGCGCCTTCAGTTCGGATGCGGGGTTGGTAACCCGGCCGTAATAGATCACGGTCGCGTCGACGGGGGCCGCAACGGACGCGTTGAGCGACCAGCCGCCGCCGAAACACCAGCCGATGGTGCCGACTTTGCCGGTACCCTTCTCGTGTTTCCTTAGCCAGCCGACGACTGTGGCGAGGCGCTCGGTCGCGACCTTGGCATCGACCGATTTCATGTAGCTTCGCGCGTTCTCCCGCGTCGTCGCCACCTTGCCGTCGTAAAGATCGATCGCGACCGCGATATAGCCCAGCTTGGCGAATTCAGCGGCGACCGATTTGATCTGGTCGTTGAGGCCCCACCATTCGTGGATGAGAAGCACCGCCGGCGCCGGTGTCTTCGCGGGCAAGGCGACGAAGCCGGTAGCCTTCGCACCCGACGGCGTCTCCAGCGACAGCGGCGCCAATCCGCTCGCCGCCGCCTCGGCGAGTTCCGGATAGGCCAGGACCGTCGCCAACGGGAGCGCCACCGCACCCTTGAGAAAATTTCGCCGCTCGACCGTGCTCACCTTCGGCAAGGGTTTCGTCGATACGGCACCGCACTCGATCATGTCACACATGCTGACCTCCCCAATTCACGACATTTACGGGGAAATCTAGGGGAGAGGCATCGCGCCAAGCAAATGACGATACCGTGACGGAAGCGGCGTTAAATCACCGTCATGTCCGGCGGGTGGCCGAGAAGGAAGCCGCCGACCGACTGGAAATGCGACTTTCGGCCCTGCATCTGCTGGGTCACCGTATGGATATCGCGGAAGCGCCGCTCGAAGGGACTGCCTTCGAAAATGGCGGTGGCGCCGGCGGCATCGTACACGTTGTCGGCTGCGGCCTTCGCCTCATGGATGGCGAAGGTCGTGCAAAGCCGGATCCGCATGCGTTGTGCGACGGTTATATCGTCCGCCTCGACGACGGCCGCCCAGATATCCTCCAGCTCGCTCCGGACGAAATTTCGCGCCGATTTGATGCGCACCTCGGCCAGGGCCACTTCCGCCTGAACGGCCGCGTTTTCGCGCAGAACCTGCTTTTGGCGGCGCGGGCGTTTTTCCTTGGAAAGCGCCTTGAAGGCCTCCAGCATCGACCAGGCGATGCCGAGCGCGGTCCCGGAAAATCCCGCCGAATAAAGCGCATGCGACGAGAAATGGTAAAGCGGTGAGTGGTAGAGCCGGGCCGCCGGCTCGTCTCGAAGCAATGTCCGCTCCGCCGGGACGAACAGTTCATTGACCTTGTATCCGTCGCTTCCCGTGCCGCGAAGGCCAACGACATCCCAGATCGGTTTGATCTCGACCTGGCTTTTGGGGAAAAGCAGAGTGCGGATGATCGGGTCCCCCTCGGCGTCGCATTCCTGCTCGCCATTGGCGTCGAGGACGATCGAATGGCAGCCGAGCCAATTCGCGTGATGCATGCCGCTCGCAAAGGCGAGATCGGCGGTCAGCGAATAGCCGCCCTCGACGACCCGCGCCTCGGCCGGACCAGGTCCCCAGGCGATCACCGCCGTGGGATCGTTGCCCCAGATTTCCGAGATCGCCGCCGGGTCGAGATAGGCGGCGGTCATCGCACAACCATTGCCTTGGCAAACGCACCACGCGGTGCTGGCGTCATGCCGGGCGACATTCTCGACGATTTCGAAGAACTGGGACGGCATGACCTCCTCGCCGTCGAATTCCTCCGGCAATAACAGGCGGAACATCCGTGCCCCGTGCAATTCCTCTAGCAGGGCCGCCGGCAGGCGTTGATCCCGCTCGATCGCCGCCGCACTTTCCTCCATCAAGGGAGCCAGCCGGGCCACGCGTTCGAGATGATCCGCGTCTTTATCGGTTTGTTTTGTCGTCGTGACCGGGGCCATTTATTCTTTCCCGTTTGTTGTCGTTGACCTACTAGCTGAAATGGACCGCTCCATTGACGTCCAGCACCGCGCCAGAGACGTAGTTCGCCGCCGGCGAGACGAGGAAGGCCAACGGAGCCGCGATGTCCTCCGCCTCGGCGATACGGCCGAGCGGCAAAGTGGTTTCGTCGAAGGGTTGTCCCTCGATCATCGGGGTTGCGACCGGCGCCGGGGCGACCGCGTTGACCAGGACGTTGTGCGGCGCGCCCTGGCGGGCGGCCCAGCGGACGAAGCTGTGGATGCCGCCCTTCGACATGACGTAGTGAGGGGCCGCGAGCAGCCCGCCGAAGCGCCCCGCGATCGATCCGACCATCGCGATCCGTCCCTGCTTGCGCTCGATCATGCCACGCATGAAGGCTCGCGTCAGGTTTAAGGGGCCATGAAGGTTGACCGTGAAGACGCGGTCCGCTTCTTCGTCCCAACCGTCCCCTTCCCAATCGTGGAAGGGGCAGATCGCGGCGCAATCGATTAACGCGTCGACCTCTCCGCAGGTCTCGGCCCAGGCCTCGACCGCCGCCCGATCGGTCACGTCGAGGGAATCTGCCGCCGCGGCGCGTCCCTTTTCGGCGATAAAGTCGGCCAGGGGCTGTGGCGCCTCGATGTCGGCAAGCCTGACGTCGGCGCCCAACTCGGCGACAAGTCGCGCGGTCGCGCCGCCGATGCCGCCGCCGGCACCCGTGATCGCAATTCGCATGCCCGTTAGATCGAAAGGCGTCGCCATCGTCTGCGTCTCCCGGCTGGATGTCTGGTCGAATCCCTATTAGTGATGTCGGCGGCGGCGGCGGACCGTCAAGCAGTGGCGCGGCCGGTCGCGGAAGATGGTCTTGCTTTCACCGCAGCCTAAGTTTCGTGGCGATCGTCACGCGGTGTATTTGGATTGGATTGGGCTCGATGAACGCGCGTAGCGTTTTCGGATTGATGGTGTTGGGGCTCGGCACTCTCGTGGCGCCGCTCGACAGCGCGGTCAATATCGCCTTTCCCTTTATCACCGGGGCCTTCGGCGTGCCGCTGGCGTCGATCCAATGGGTGGTCATCTGCTACGTCCTTACCCATACGAGCCTGATGCTGATCTTCGGCAAATTGGGCGATTTGTTCGGCTACAAGCGGATTTTTCGAGCCGGCCTCGCGTTGAGCATTCTCACGCTGGCACTTTGCGCCAGTGCCTGGACCTTCGAATGGCTGCTGGTCTTTCGGGTCGCCCAGGGTATCAGCGCCGCCCTGGTGATGAGTTGCGGGCCGGCGCTCGCGACCTCGCTTTTCCCGGAGCGCCACCGGGCGCGGGTGCTCGGCATCTATATCTTGATGTATGCGATCGGCGGCGCCCTGGGTCCGTCCGTCGGCGGAGCGCTGGTCGCCGAATGGGGGTGGGCCGCCGTCTATTGGTTCAGGACCCCGTTGGCGCTGGCGGCGCTGTTGCTGCTGTTCGTCCTGCCTGAACCGCGCCACGGGGATGATGCGCGCGGTTTCGACGTTTGGGGCGCGGTTCTCGCGGCACTTGCGATGTGCATCTTGCTGCTGACCGTGACGCAACTGCATCGCTTCGGCGATCAGCCGATCGTGGTGGTGGTGCTGGCGGTGCTGGGCGCCCTCGCCCTCGTCGGATTTATCCGCCGCCAGGTCCAGGTCGCGGAGCCGATCATGCGGCTTGCCATATTTCGGCAGCCGGAATTCTCGATCCTCAACATGGCGAATGTCGTCGTTAATCTGGTGGGTTTTTCGGTGCTGCTTCTGGTGCCGTATTACCTCGCCCGGGTCACCGAGTTTCCAGTCGTGATCGGCGGGTTGATTCTGGCGATGACACCGCTCGGCTCGGTGCTCGGCGCGCCGGCGGGTGGCTGGATTATCGGACGGGCGGTCGCCAACCGCGTTGCGTTCGTGGGCGCGCTGCTGGTGGCATTCGGGCAATTTCTCATTGCCAGCTGGCCGGTTCCGGCCGGAATCGGGATGATGATGGGGTCGCTGCTGACGGTCGGAATCGGTCTCGGGCTCTTCCAGGTCGCCTATATGAACATCGTAACCGGAAGTCTCGCCCGTCGCGACCGAGGGGTTGCCGGCAGCCTTGCGATGCTGACCCGCACCGTCGGGATCGTCGGGGCCGCCTCGCTTCTGACCTGGCTGTTCTCCCATCTGGAGATGGCGGCCGCAGGCCAAGGGATCGAAAGCTTTCTCCATGCCTTCCAGGCGACGTTCCGTTGGTCGGGCGGTATTTTGATCGCCTTCACGCTTTGCACGATGTTGCGGCCGCGGGTTTGGCTCGGGCGCGCGGGCGCCGGGGGGGCATAGGGGTATTCCCTATTTCAACTAGGGAATCACCGGATTCCACGGCCATCGGCATATTCCTAACATTCCGCTTGCGACGGACCGAAGACCGGCCAGGGGTCTTGGACCCGGTTTCCGGTGTCGTGGTGCAAGAACGGGAGCCCTCCTCTTGCGAAGAATGTCGCTACTCGCTCAGATCAGTTTCCTAGGCGCCATCGTGGTCGTCGGGTTCGGCGTCGTGCTATGGCAGGTCCAATCCCACAATGATCTGCAGGCGGTGATTGCCGGGAATCTGGAGAAGAACCGGCGGGTCTTGAACGCGATCTCCGGGATAAACACCCAAATCCTCGAGCTCAGAGTTCACGAGCGGAATTTTCTTTATCGCGGCGACGTGACCGTGCTCGCCTTGCACGACGAATTGACCGACGATCTTTATTCCGACCTCGACGGCCTTGCCCAATTCGCCTTCATTGAAGCCAACCCGTCGCTGGTCCGCTTGACCGGCGAGCTTAAAAAGGGTCTTGCCGGATATAAGACCGACTTCGATGCCCTATTCGATTTGCGGGTAAGGCTGGGTATCACCGAGGAATTGGGCTTTCGGGGTGAGGCACGCCACGCAATTCTCACCTCGGAAGAAATTGTCACGAGGTTGAAGCGGGCCGAACTCCAAGCGGCTTTGTTGAATCTAAGACAACATGGAAGGGATTTTATCGATCAAGGGAATCGAAAATTTTTGAAGCGCTTCGACGCGGGCGTAGCGCGTCTTCGAAGCCTTCTCGATCGTGCTCGGTTGGCCAAGGTCGAGAAGGCCCGAATTCTCCACTACGTGGACGATTATGCGGCGGCATTTTCGAAAATAGCCCGTAATATCAGCAAGGTCAGCATATTGGAGCGGGCTTTGGGCGGCGCGATCGACGGCATGAAGCCCAATATCAACTCCTTGGTGGCGGCGGCAAATGCCGATTTTGGGGCCGCCGAGGCGGAGGCCTCCCGACTGCGCGAGAACTTGGCCCGAAAGTTGATACTCGCCGCCGTTATGACCGGGACGGGCTGCTTGCTGCTCTCGCTGCTGTTGGCAAGATTGATCAGCCGGCCCATCGAAACCGTGACGGCCGCGATGACCGCTCTGGCGGAGGGCCGGAGCGACGCGGCGACCGCATTCAGATCGAGCCGCGAAATCGATCGCATGTTGACCGCCTTGGATCGTTTTCGCGAACTCGAGCGGGAGCGGTTGGCCGCTGAAAATTCTTTTCTGCTCAGCGAGGAACGGTTTCGCCATTTCGCCGAATCATCGGCCGATTGCTATTGGGAATTGGATGCGGATCTGCGGTTCCGCGAACTTTCCGAAAGCTTCGAATTGGTAACCGGGTTGCGGGCCGATCGGGTCATTGGACGACGGACCGAGGAACTCCTGCAGGCGGATTACGACAAGTCGGTCTGGGATCCGAGACTTGATTCTCTCTTGCGGCACGAGGCCTTTCGCGACTTCGAGATCGAGAACGTCGCCGGATCGTCGCGCTGGATGAGATGGAGCGGCATTCCCATCTTCGATGAGGCGGGCGCCTTCGCGGGTTATCGCGGGACGATTTCGGATATCTCCGATCGAAAGCAAGCGGAGGCGGAGGTGCGACAGCTCGAGCGTCAACTCTTCGAGGCGATCGAGGCGGTGCCGGTCGGCGTCGTGATGTACGACGCCAATCGGCACGTGGTCCTTTTCAACAAGGTCCAGAACGCCTTATTCCCCAAGCAGGCGGACGTCATGGCGCCGGGGATATCCTTCGAGGAACTCTTGCGCACCGGCATCGACCGAGGTCAATACGAGGGTATCAAGGGTCGGGAGGACAAGTGGCTGGAGGAGCGCCTCGTCGCGTTCGACAAGGGCGAAGGGGAACATGAAATCCACCTCGATGACGGGCGATGGATCCTGGCTTGGGATTATCCGACCCGCGATGGTGGCCGGATCGGAATTCGGATGGATATTTCCGGCCGCAAACATACGGAGGAAAGTCTTCGCGCGGCGGTTACTCGCGCTCAGGCGGCGAGCCAGGCGAAGTCGGAGTTCCTTTCCAGTGTGAACCACGAATTGCGCACCCCGCTCAATGCCATCGTCGGGTTCGCGGAGCTTATCGCAACGAATGACGAAGAACCGGTGGGGCAGTCGAACGAACGCGCGATCGAGCGGATTCTCGAGAACGGGCTGCGGCTGACCTCGATGGTCGATCAACTGCTTGATCTCGCTGAGCTGGACGAGACCGGGACCACGATCGAGACCACGTCGATTGACGATATCGTCCAGGCGGCGCTTTCCCGCATCCTTCATTCGGCCGAGAAGGCTGGAATATCCCTGGTCGACAATGTCGAAAGCAGGAATTTGCCTTGCGTCGACTGTGCCCCCGAGGGGCTTCTGCGCGCGCTATCGAACCTGCTCTCCAATGCTGTCCTCTACAATAAGGAGGGAGGCGAGGTCGTCGTCGATGCCGCCGAAACCAATGACGGATATCTTCGAATTTTCGTCTCCGATACCGGGGCCGGAATTTCCGCCGATGCGCGGGATGAAACATTTGCACCCTTCCAGCGCCTCGGCTTCGAGAACTCATCGATCGCGGGCGTCGGTGTCGGGTTGACGCTCGCAAAACGCCTTGTCGAGGCGATGCACGGCCGGATCGATTTTGAAAGCGAGCTTGGCCAAGGCAGTCGATTTTGGATCGACCTGCCGCTCGCCGAAAGCAACCCGGTCCACATGCAACCGCAAACCGGGACTGGCTCGAACCGGTGCTAAACGGATATGGTTCCCGTTCCTGAATAGGATAAGGAACGAGACCCATGAACGACGCCTTCATCGTAAGCGGCAAGACGCTTCACCCGGACATGCGGGTACTGATCGAGGCCCGTGCGGCGGCCGGTACGCCGGTCACCATCGACGAGCAGCGCGCCGCCTGGACGGCCTATAGCGGCGCCCTCTCGCAGCCTTATCCGGCCGATATGGACGTGGCGGACCGCGAACTGGCGCTCGGTCGCGGCGCGGTGCCGGTTCGGGTCTATCGGGCAGCGAAAGCGGCAGCGGCGGCACCGGCGGTCATCTATTCCCATGGCGGCGGGTTCATGAAGGGCGATCTCGACAGCTCTGACAGCTTCGCCTGGGGCGTCGCCGAGGAGACCGGCGCCGTGGTCGTCAGCGTCGATTATCGGCTGGCGCCCGAGCATCCCTTTCCGGCCGCTTTCGACGATGTTTACGGCACGCTCGAATATCTGGCGGCGAACCCGGCCGAGTTCGGGATCGATGCCGGACGTATCGCGCTCTGCGGCGACAGCGCCGGGGGCAATCTTTCGGCCGCCGTTTCGCTCGCGGCGCGCGATCGCGATGGTCCGAAGATCGCCGCCCAATCGCTGATCTATCCGGGCACCGGCCTCGATCAGTCCGGCGGATCCTACGAGGAGAACGCCGAGGCACCAGGCTTGACGACGGCGTCGACGGTCAAATACCGCGATTGGTACATGCCGCGCGACGAAGACCGAAGCAATCCCTATGCGCGCCCCGTTCTGGCCGAGAATTTCGCGAACCTGCCGCCGGCCTATATCCACACCGCCCAGCACGACCCCATTCGCGATGACGGCGTGATCTATGCCGAGAAACTGCGCGCGGCCGGCGGCGACGTCGTTTATCGCCTGGCCGAGGGGATGATCCACGGGTTCCTGCGCGCGCGCTTCGCGGGGCCCGGCGCCGGGGCCGAGTTCCTTGCCATCACCGACTGGCTGAAAGCCAAGCTCGGCTGAGCCGTGGCGACCACGGTAATCCGCAAGGCCGATTGGGTCGTTGCCTGGAACAAGGCGAGCGAAAGCCACGTCTATCTGCGGGATGCCGATGTTGCCTTTGAGGGCGCTTCGATCGCCTTCGTCGGCGCGGACTACGCGGGCGAGGCCACGACCGAGATCGACGGCCGCCGCCGCATGGTGATGCCGGGCCTCGTCAACATCCATACCCACCCGACGAGCGAGCCGCTCCGCAAGGGGCTGACCGACGAGACTCGCAGCCCCGGTTTCTGGCACAGCTCGCTCTACGAGTTCCTGCCCGTGATCGTGAACGATCGCGACGGCGCGATGGCGGCGATGCGGGTCGCGATGGCGGAACTGCTGACCAGCGGGGTGACCACTGTCGCCGATCTTTCGGTCCCCTTCGATGGTTGGCTCGATGTTTTGGCCGAAAGCGGGATCCGCGCGGTCGCGGCCCCGATGTTCCGCGACGCCCGCTGGTTCACCAAGAACGGCCATGAGCTCGAATACGAATGGGACGAAGGTGCCGGGCGCGAAGCCTTCGAGGAGGCCCGGCGCCTCATCGAGCGTGCCGGGCAGCACCCCTCGGGGCGTCTCTCCGGCATGGTTTGTCCGGCGCAAGTCGATACCTGCGGGCCAGAATTGATCGAGGCGGCGCACGAACTGGCGCGGGCGCGCGATCTGCCGTTCCAGATCCACGCGGCCCAGAGCGTCACCGAATTTCAAGAGATGATCCGCCGGCACGGCAAGACGCCGATCGAATGGCTGCGCGATGTCGGCGGCCTCGGGCCCCACGCGATCATCGGGCACGGCATCTTCCTCGACCATCATCCGTGGCTGCACTGGTCGAGCCGGCACGATCTCGAAATCTTGGCGGAATCCGAGACCACGGTCGCCCATTGCCCGACGGTCTTCGTCCGCCGGGGCATCACGCTCCGGACCTTCGGCGATTATCTTCGGGCCGGCGTCAATCTCGGCATCGGCACCGACACCTACCCGCATAACTTTCTGGAGGAGCTTCGGAGTGTCGGAAATTTTGCGCGCATCACGGCCGGCACGGTCGACGATCTGATGACCCGCGATGTCTTCAATGCGGCGACGCTGGGAGGTGCCAAGGCGCTCCGCCGCGACGATATCGGCCGGCTGGCGCCGGGTTCGAAGGCGGATCTGGTATTGGTCGATCTCGACCATCCCTCGATGATGCCGGTTCGGGAACCAGTGCGCAGCCTGATCTTCACCGCCGCCGATCGCGCCGTCCGAGATGTCTATGTCGATGGCGAATGCGTGGTCGCCGAAGGCCGTCCCCTGAACATCGATTGGCAGGCCGCATCCGAGGAATTGGAAGCCGCCCAGCAACGCGCGATGGCGAAGATCCCCACGCTCGATTGGGCCGGACGCGATGCCGACGGCCTTGTCCCCATGGTCTTCGAGACCGCGGCCCAGATTGAATAGGCCGTCTCGACTAACCCGGGATCGGTCTGCCATACTCCGCCGCTAAATTTTTGGGGGGAGAAGATCATGGCGCGATACGATACGGTGGACGTGAACGGCAGCGAGATGCGCATCTGCATCGCCGCACCCGAGGGGCCGGGGCCGCATCCGGGCATGGTGCTGATGTGTCACATCGGCGGGCTCGACGAATTTACCGAGGATCGGATCGATCGTCTGGCCGCCGCCGGCTTCGTCGCCGCGGCACCCGACAAGTTTCACTATCACGATTGGATCGAGGATCGGAACCAGCGCCGCGCCACGCTCCGAGACAAGAAACTCCTCGACGACATCAACGCCGCGGTGGATCACATGGCGGCGGTCGAGAAGGTGGCGAGCGGGCGGATCGGCATCATGGGCCATTGCATGGGCGGGCGCACCGCGCTTTTGGGGGCCGGCGGCACCGACCGGTTTTGCGCCGCCGTCTTCTATTACGGCGGCCGGACCATGATCTCCTGGGGCGATGACGGCCCGACCCCGTTCGAACTCATCCCCAACATCAAGGGGCCGGTCATGGGATTCTACGGCAATCTCGACAAGGAGCCGGCACCCGCGGATGTGGACAAGATCGAGGCCGAGTTGAAGAAGCACGCCATTCCGACCGAATTCCACCGTTATGACGGGGCCGATCACGCCTTTCAGAATTTCATGAATCCCGATCGCTATCACGAGGCCGCGGCGACCGATTCCTGAGACCGAACGCTGAAATTTCTGACGGAAACGCTCGGCTGACATCTGCCGAGGACTGGGACAGGGAGATATTGAATGCTTGAAGGCAAAGGCGCGCTCGTCACCGGATCGACGAGCGGCATCGGACTGGCGATGGCGAAGGCCTTCGCGGCCGAGGGATGCAAGGTCACCGTGAACGGTCTCGGCGAAGCGGGGGCAATCGAAGCCGCGCGGGCGGAAGTGGCGGCCGCCGGCGGGGGCGAGGTCTATTTCTCTCCGGCCGATATGCGCCGGCCGGCGGAAATCCGCGACATGGTCGACCGGGCGACCCGCGACATGGGCACGGTCGACATCCTCTGCAACAATGCCGGCATTCAGCACGTCGCCATGATCGAGGATTTCGAGGACGGGATCTGGGACGATATCCTGGCCATCAATCTCTCGGCACAGTTCCACGCGATCAAGGCGGTCCTGCCGCATATGCGGGAACGGAATTGGGGGCGCATCATTAACACCAGCTCGACCCACGGTCTGACTGCCTCGCCCGAAAAAGCCGGCTATGTGGCGGCCAAGCACGGCGTCATTGGGCTGACCAAGGTGGTGGCGCTGGAGACGGCGGAAAGCGGGATCACCTGTAATGCGATCTGCCCGGGTTCGACGCGAACGCCTTTGGCCGAGTGGCAGATCGAGAAATTCGCCAAGGAGAATGGTCTCGACATGGAAGAGGCGGCACGCCAACGCCTGGCCGCGCGAACGCCCAGCCAGACCTACGTCCTGGTCGAGCAGCTGGCCGGCCTCGCGGTCTATCTCTGTAGCCCCTCGGCCGATCAGATGACGGGTGTGGCGCTGCCGATGGATGGCGGCTGGACGGCGATGTAGGGAGAGGAACAAGATTATGACGCAGCAAGACGTCAACGGATTGACGATCAATTACGAGCTTCACGGGCCCGAAGACGCCCCGGTACTCGTGCTCGCCCATGGCCAGGGATTCAATCTGGAAGTCTGGCGGCCGCAGATCGCCGCCTTCCGGGACCGCTACCGCATCCTCGTCCACGACCTTCGCGGTCATGGCGGGACGGGCCTCGGCGCGGATGAGACGCCGAGCATCGAGGACATGGCGGCGGACTTAATAGGACTCCTTGATGCGCTCGGCATCGGCCGCGTCCATTATGCGGGAAAATCGCAAGGCGGGATGATCGGCTACGCGCTGGCGCTCGATCATCGGGATCGTCTGGAGAGTGTCACCTTCGTTGCGACCCAAGGCGTCCTGCCGGACAGCTCGACGGGGCGCATTCGCGCCGCCATCGACAAGATGCGCGCCGCCGGCGACACCATGGAGGGTGGTGCCGATACCCTGCTCGCCCGCTATGTGACCGAGGATTACAAGACGCGCGAGCCCGAGGGTTTCGCGGCTCTTCGCCGGATCGTCGCCGCCAATTCGGTCGAAGGATATGCTCGGTCGAGCGAGGCGATCCTGGCCATGAATTACGACGATCGCCTCGCCGAGATCGACGTTCCGACCATGGTTATCGCCGGCGAATGCGACCAGCCGACGCCGCCCCAGCGGATGGAACTCTATCGCGACGGGATCAAGGGCGCTCGGATGGCGGTGGTCGAAGGGGCTGGTCATCTCCCCAATGTCGAACAGCCCGACGGCTTCAATCGCGCGCTCGCCGAATTTCTCGATGGGTTTTAGACGCGGATTCAAACAAGGGGGATCAAGCCCATGACCGCACCCTATAGGGGCGGCTGCCAGTGCGGCGCTGTCCGCTACGAGATCACGGCCGAGCCGCTCCGCCTCGCCGCCTGCCATTGCACTGAATGCCAGAAGCAATCCGGCAGCGCTTTCGGGATGGGCCTCTGGGTGGCGAAGGACAGCTTGGTCGTGACCGGCGAGTTGAAGAGCTTCATCCGCACCGCCGACAGCGGCAAGCCGAATACCGGCCTGTTCTGTCCCCAATGCGGCAATCGGATCTACAACATTCCGGGCTACGCGGACGATGTCTTCGCGGTCAAGCCGGGCACCCTCGACGACACCAGCTGGCTTTCGCCGGATAAGATGATCTGGACGAAGAGCAAGCAGCCCTGGGTCCCGCTGCCGGAGGGCGTGCCCACTCACGAGACGCAGGGCTGAAGGGGAAAACCGAGCCTTGCCGCCCTCCCTTATCGGCGGTTGCCAGTGTGGCGCCGTTCGCTACGAGATCACGGCGGAACCGATTCGTCTGGCCGCCTGCCATTGCAGCGAGTGCCAGAAGCAGTCGGGGAGCGCCTTCGGCATCTCTATGAAGATTCCGGCGGCGAGCTTGAAGGTTACCGGTGCCCTGAAGAGCTTCACCCGCACCGCCGACAGTGGCCATCCCAACACCGCCATGTTCTGCCCCGAATGCGGCAACCGAATCTACAACGTGCCGGGCTACGCCGAGGATGTGGTGAACGTCAAACCGGGTACCCTCGACGACACCGCCTGGCTCTCGCCCGACATGATCGTCTGGCACGAGCGCGCCCAGGGCTGGGTTCCGCTGCCGGACGGCATGCCGGTGTTCGACCGGCAACCGCCGGGGTAGCGTCGCCGGAGGTTGCGGTATAGGTTCCGCTTTCCGATTCGGGGCTAATGGAGCTGCAGGCATGAACAACGTCGATCTCATCGTGGGAACCCTATTGCGGGCGGGGGTCACCCACGGGTTCGGTATCCCGAGTGGAAATGTCCTGCCCTTGATCGATGCGATGCGCCGGGGCGGCCTGCCCTTCGTCCTGACCGCGCACGAGGGATCTGCCGGTTTCGCGGCCGACGTAATGGGGCGAATGACCGGGCGGCCCGGCCTCGGCATCGCAACACTTGGCCCCGGAGCCACCAACCTCGCCACCGGTGTCGGCAATGCCTTTCTCGATCGTTCACCGATGATCGCCATTACCTGCAATCTCGACACCGACCAGCTCGGCCGGCGGCGGCAGATGTGGATCGACCACCGGGCCCTCTTCCAGCCGATCACCAAGGCGAGTTTCGACCTTCGCCCCGGCACGGTCGAGGAAACCGTGGCCGAGGCGGTCCGGATCGCAATGAGCGAGCCGATGGGTCCGGTTCATCTCGACCTGCCGGAAGACGTGGGCCTCGCCCCGGCCGTCGCCGGTACGGCCTCGCTGGATTTTACCGCCGGCGCGCTTGATCCCGCGGACGACGGCGCCATCGAGGAAGCCGCCCGGCGGCTCGCGGGCGCGAAACGTCCGATCGCTGTCCTCGGCGCCTCGTCCATGCGCCTCGAGGATGACGACTTGCCGCGCCGCTTCGTCGAGCGCCATGGCATCCCCTTCGTCACCACGACCATGGCGAAAGGCTTGATCGACGAGGTCCACCCTTTGTCGCTCGGTTGCATCGAGCGCGCGCGCCGACAGGTGCAGCGGGACTTTCTGCGGGGAGCCGATCTGATCGTCGGCGTCGGCTACGACACCATTGAGGTCGAATACGAGGCCTGGATTGGCGAAACCCCGCTATTGCAGATCGATATCGAACCGGTCGACGTCGATGACGATGTCCGGCTGGCCGGCGAGGTAACGGGCGATCTCGCGAGTTCGCTCGAACGGCTTTCGGCTCTGTCCCCGATCGGCAACGATTGGACATCGGAAACGATCGCGGCGCACCGGACGGCATTCCAAGTGGCGCTTCGGCCCGACGTCTCCGGGTTCGCACCCCATCAGGCGATCGATGCGGTTCGCCGCGTCCTTCCGGCGGACGGCATCCTGACCTATGACGTGGGTGCGCACACGCACCAGATCGCCAGCCAGTGGAGCGCCCATGGACCGCGGACCTGCCATGCGACCAACGGCTGGTCGTCGATGGGATTCGGCCTGCCTTCGGCGATCGCGGCCAAACTGGCCCGGCCCGACCTGCCGGTCGTCTGTCTGCTCGGCGACGGCTGCTTTCAGATGACCTGCGGCGAGGTTGCGACGGCGCGACGGCTCGGCCTGTCAATGCCGATCGTCGTCCTGGATGACGGCTGGCTTAGCCTCATTCAGGTAAAGCAGTCCCGCCGTCAATTCCCTCATTACGGCACCACGGTCCTGCCGGAAGTCGGCACCACTCCTCCGCATTATTTCGGCGTGCCGGCGCTGGAGGCTCGTGACGCGGCGGCACTCGAGGCGGCGCTGACGACGGCGCTCGCCGCAGAGGGGCCGACGGTGATTGAAGCGAAGATCGACGCCGCCCATTACATGGACACGGTTTTCGATTAGTTTTGAATGCCGAAGAATTTGGTGACGGCCGCCATCACCTCCGAAAAGACGAGCGGCGCTTCGTGACCCATGCCCTCAACAATCAGCCATTCCCGATTCTCGGATGTCATCGTCTGCTGGCACAGCTCCTCCATCGAATCGTATTTCCCTTTTTTCCTTCTCAGATAGCGATCAATGGCATCGTCATCCGCGCCGATAATCGTCAAGAGCGGCACCTCGGGCGCGACATCGACCCCTAAATCCTGGCAGACGCCGCCGGTTGTCACGATGCCGTCCACTTCTTCGGTAAGCCTATTCGCGATAAATGCACCCTCGGAAAAGCCCCAAACGAACAGTTTCTTATCCGGATGGGATTCCCTGATCTGCTCGATTGCATAGGACGTCTGTTTCACCCGAAATTCGAAGACGGCCACGATGCTTTCCAGGGTGCGGAATTCGTTGTCTGGACACATATGTTCGGAACGAGGGTCGTCGTAACTATCGGGCGCCACGACCATGTAGCCGTTCTCGACCAGCAGGTTGCGCCAACCGTCCATCCAGCTCGAGGGGAAATTCAGTTGGCGACAACCGTGCAGGTGAACGACGATTCCCGTGGTGGGTTCTCCATAGGTTGCCGCCTTGTCGTATGCGAGATGGAAGGTGTCCGCACGCGATGTCCCGGCCAAGACCAAGCTGACGGCAACGGCAAGAATTGCTCGTTTCACCGGCTTTTCCCTCTGGCGCGCCAAAACCAGCGACAGCTAATGCATACCATAGCACCGCCCAGAAAAAATCGTCTATCGAAAACCGCATTTCAGGCGATCTACGAACGCCCGGTATTTCTGCGTCGATGACTCTTCCATTGGACATCGATCACTAGGGCGCACCGCTGGTCACGCACATGAGAAAGGCGGATGATATCGAGGACGTCATCGAGAGCATCGAGAAACATACGGGCCAGCAGGTGGCGGGCTCCCTGACGCCCGCCCTGACGCACACGGAGCGCAGCATCGATCTCTTGGCGGAATACGGCTTCAAGTATGTCTGCGACATTTTCTGCGACAACCAGCCGATCCCGCTTAATGTCGAAAAAGGCCGTATGATTTCCGTTCCCTATTCGGTGGAGATGAACGACTTCACCCTCTTCACCGGTGCGCGCGTGACGCCGCGCCGGTTTCGAGATCTGCAGAAAGCGTTTTTCGATCAGTTGCTGGAGGAAGGCGCCGAGCAGGGCTCCGTCATGTGCATCCCGACACACCCTTTTCTCGTCGGGCAACCCTTCCGGATCGATGCCTTCGCCGAGGCGTTGGATTACATCACGAGTCACGACGAGGTCTGGGTGACCACCGGCCGCGAGATCGCGGAATATTATTTGGACAATTATTACGACGCGGCCGTGGAAGCGATCGCGGCGCATAACGGCGCCCAGTCGAGGAAGGCGCCATGAGCCTGCCCCCTAAAAGCCAGCCCCCCAAAAGCCTGCCCGACGACTATGTGCGATATCCAAGGCGGAAATACGGCATCGACAATGACCGTTACAAATGGTCGATCCTGCCCCGGCGCGACCCCGTCGTCTGGCCTGGCGGCGCCAAGATAGCGCTTTGGGTCGTTCCGGTGCTGGAATTTTTTCCGCTCGATTCGCCGGCCGAACCGTTTATTCCGCCGGGCGGATTGACGACCCCCTATCCCGATATTCGCGCCTATATCTTGCGCGATTACGGCAACCGGGTCGGCGTCTTCCGCGTCTTCAAGGCCTTGGACAGGCACGACATCAAGGCGACGGTTGCCTTCAATGCCAAGGTTGCCGAGCGCTATCCGTTCCTGTTGGGCGAAGTGACACACAGAGGCTGGGAAGTGATGGCGCACGGCGTCGATATGAGCAAACCGCACCATGGGGAGTTGGACAAGGAGACCGAGCGCGGCCAAGTCAAGGAAGCCCACATCATGGGTCACGACGGCGTCTGGTCGGCGACCGGCTCGGAAATATTGGCGGCATTTAGAAATCAGTAACGTTGGAGACCGGTACCGGTTACCACAAACCTCCGTTACCCTCGGCGGTTCCTTGAAATTCGAGACTTGGGAAATGGATGTCCGGAATCACGGGGAAAGCGGAAGAAGTTCCGGACGATGGAAACCTGCCGGTCCCGACCCGGTTCGGGCCTTCTTGAGTTCTATCGACGGGAAGGTCTTTGCCGAGAGAACATTTGGTACAACGCTCAACGTCGACCCAAATGGAACAAAGTCATACCGAGGATCGTACCCACTTCTTTTCCAGTGTCGACCATCGGTAAAAACACTCGTTCCAAAGCTGCAAAATCCTTTTCGAAATTGAGGCGCGGTTTTCCTTTCCAATAACGGATGGTTCCTGAATTCGCGACCGCCTCCATGTCGGCGCATGTCTCCGTCTTCTCGAAGTGCGGGAAAACATCGTTGAGCCAACGTCCGGTGTGGTCTTTTCCATGAAACTCGACCACACGCGTCCCAATCAGGCGAAGCTGGAATTGGAGCGGATCTCGATGGATATCCACCAAATAGATGTGAGGTAGCAATTGAGGAATGGAGACGGGATCAAATTGCTTGCGACGGGGAAGGCAGTCGTCAGACGAAAGCGAACGCCAATATTCAACAATCGCTTTGATCCTAGAATCCCATTCGCTTGTATCCGTCAAACACTGAAGCATCGGGATTCAGACCAGCATTAAAAACACTTTGGTTATGTATTTTGATTTTATATTACGTGGTGTTTTTAGTGTATCGTGAATCAAGAATCCGTGATGGGCTTGAATGCCGAAATCGTCGGAAAAGCACAAAAGGCTTCCGCTACCGCACACCGACGGTTTCCGGTTGACTGCACAGTCGCAACCTTGCCGCCGGTCCGCAACAATCAGTCAAAGGGCATTTGACATAGGTTGACGCGCGGCGGAGGCCGTTCAGCGCAGCATTTCATCACAGCTCGGGCCGCTTGTCGGCCCAGGGCCGGGCCGCTTCGAAGGCGGCGGCGGCGCGTAGTACGCCAAGATCGTCCAGCCGCCGCCCGACGATCTGCAGCCCCACCGGCAGACCTTCGTCCGTGAAGCCGCAGGGGACGCTGGCCGCCGGATTGTGCGAAAAATTGAACGGGTAGGAGAACTCCGCCCATCTCACCCAATCCCAATCATGCGCCGGCCAATCCTCGGGCTGCAGGCGATCGGCGGGGAATGCAGCGACGGAAACCGCCGGGGTGAGCAGCAGGTCCCAATCCTCGAACCAGCCGTGGATGGCGGCGATATAGTCGAGCTTCCGCTGGCGCATCGCCAGATAGTCCGCAGCGCTCGGGTCCCCCGCCGCCCTGATGCAGGCGACCAGCCCCGGGTCCATCTTGTCGCCCCATTCTTCGAGAAACGGCCGGAAGCGCAGCTCATGCGCGGCCCAGAAAAAACGGATCAGCTCCGGCCCGTCCCCGGTCCAGGGCGGGGTTAGCTCCTCCACCTCGGCGCCCAACTCCGCAATCGCATCGGCTGCCTTCCTGACCAGCTCGGCGACTTGGCCGTCGACCCGCGCATGCCCCAAATCCGGGCTGTAGGCGACCCGCAACCCCTTGAGATCGCCCGACAGAAGTGCGGGGTAGTCGGCCGGCGGCGCCTCCAGGCTGTAATGGTCCAGCGGGTCCGGCCCGGACATGACCCGCAGCATCAGCGCGGAATCGGCGACCGTGCGGGTCATCGGCCCGGTATGGGAAGTCTGGTCGCCATTCGCCACCGGCGCGTTGGCGACCCGCCCGAAGGACGGCTTGAGCCCGAAAACCCCGCAAAAATGTGACGGCATGCGTACCGAGCCCGCTCCGTCGGAGCCCTGATGCAGCGGCCCGTAGCCGGCCGCCGCCGCCGCCCCCGCGCCGGCCGAACTGGCGCCGGCGTTGTAGCCCAGCTTCCACGGGTTATGGGTGATCCCGGTCAGCGGGCTGTGGCTGACCCCCTTCCAACCGAACTCCGACGTCGTCGTCTTGCCGAGGATAATCGCTCCCGCCTCACGCAGCCGGGAGACGAAGGGCGCGTCCACGGCGCCGATATTGCCGGCTTCGATGTGCGAGCCGCGCTGGAACGGCAGTCCTTCGACCGAGGACAGATCCTTGATCGTAACCGGGATGCCGTGCAGCGGGCCGAGGCGCGAGTCCGTGGCATTTAACGCCGTCTCGGCGGTCTTGGCTTCGGCCATTGCCGCGTCGGCGGCCAACGCCACGAAGGCGTTGAGTTTGGGCTCCAGCGCCTCGATCCGCGCCAGCACGGCGGTCATCAGTTCCACCGGCGACAGTTTCTTGTCGCGGATCAACGCCGCCGCCTCGCCCGCCGGCATAAAACAAAGATCGTCCATTGCACGCCCCGCCCAGTAAATTCCCTGTCAGGAACGATAGTCCCGCGCGCCAATCTATCCAATCGACGCGGCGAAGTTTCGCATATTGCCAGCGCGAAACAGACTGCGCCGTGACCTGGGCGTCGATTCCGATCGTGGAACACCTCGATATAATCGAACAAGCCTCCCCAGGTTCTTCCGCGCCCCGACCTCACGCCTCCACGACTTTACCTAACGCCGCGGCGAAGCCGTCGCCGCCGAACTGGCTTCGGAACCAAATATTGCCAAGCTCCGGATGGCGGCTATTTAGCTGACAGCCGCCAACATCGATCCTTCATCGGGAGACGACCGCCATGGCCCCCACCGAGAACACCAGCTTCGATTATATCGTCGTCGGCGCCGGCTCAGCCGGGGCGGCGGCGGCGGCGCGGCTGTCGGAAAGCGGGGCTTATCGGGTGCTTTGCCTGGAGGCGGGCCGCGAGGGCTCGGACTTCTTCTGGTCGCGCCTGCCGGTCGGAATCGCCAAGCTGATCGACAACCCTGCCGTCAACTGGTGCTACGATTCGGAGCCCGACGAGGGATCCGGCGGCCGGCGCATCCCAGTGCCGCGCGGCAAGATGCTCGGCGGCTCCAGCTCGATCAACGGCATGGTCTTCATGCGCGGCCAGGCCCAGGACTACGACCAATGGGCGCAGCTCGGCAATCGCGGCTGGAGCTACCGGGAGGTGCTGCCGATCTTCAAGCGGATGGAGAGCTACGACGGCGGCTCGGACGAGTATCGCGGCCGCTCGGGCCCGCTCCGCGTCTGCGATACGCCGCGCCACCAGGTGCCGCTCCTGGAGAAGATCATCGAAGCGGCGGAGACGATCGGCCTTCCCTTCAACCCGGACCTGAACGGCGAGACCCAGGAAGGTGTCGGCATGTCCCAGGTTACCATTGCCCGGGGCCGGCGGATGTCGACCGCCTATTGCTATCTCGATCCGGCGCGGGGACGGCCCAATCTCACGATCGAACAGGAGGCGATGGCCGAACGCCTGATCCTGGAAGGCAAGCGCTGCGTCGGTGTGCGCTATTCGGTGGGCGGCCGGGTGGTCGAGGCCCGCGCTTCGCGCGAGGTCATCCTCTCCGGCGGCTCGATCAATTCGCCGAAGCTCTTGGAGCTCTCGGGCATCGGGCAATCGGACCTCTTGCGCGCCCACGGTATCGAGCCGCTGCACGAATTGAAGGGTGTGGGCGAGAACCTCCGCGACCACTACAGCCCGCGGGTCAAATTCGCGATCACCGAGCGGAATGCCACCTTCAACGACAATGCGCGGGGCTGGCGGCTGATGCGGGAGGCGGCGAAATACGCGCTCTTCCGCGACGGCTTTTTGGCCCGCACTTCGGTGCCGGTGCGGATGTATTTCCGGACGCGGGAAGGGCTTGAGACGCCGGATGCGACGATCTCCGTCCTGCCCTTCATTTACGAGATGGCGGGGCGCGAACGACGGATCGCGAAGCAGGCCGGCATCACCATGAACATCAACGTGCTGCGCTCGGAAAGTCTCGGCTCGATTCACATCAAATCCGCCGATCCGGCCGCGCCGCCGGCGATCCGCTTCAACTTCCTCTCAAGCCCGAACGACCGCGATGGCCTGCTGGCGGCGATGCGAAAAGCCCGCGAGTTGATGGCGACCTCGCCACTCGCCGAGATCACCGGAGAGGAACTGGCCCCCGGCACGGACAAGCAAACCGACGAGGAGCTGCTCGATTGGGTGCGCGGCAACGCCGAAACCACTTACCATCCGGTCGGCACCTGCAAGATGGGCCAGGACGTGATGGCGGTCGTCGACGACCAGCTGCGAGTTCACGGCATCGAGCGCCTGCGCGTCGCCGACGCCTCGATCATGCCGACGCTGACGTCGGGCAACACCAATGCGCCCTCGATCATGATCGGCGAGAAATGCGCGGAAATGACGCTCCGCGCCGCCGAGACGGACGAACGCCGCCCGGCGGCGTAAAGGCGCTGCGCTATTCCAGGCCCGCGATGCGAAACGCTTCCACGTATCGCGCGCGATCCTGCGGGCGCACCCAAGGGCTATACGTTTTCGCCCAATCGAGAGAGATCGTCGGCTGCAGGCGCTTCGTCTCGGAAAGCCCGCGTTTGGCCGCCTCCACGTCGCCCATCTGCGCCGCGCTGATCGTAAAGAGGCGCCAGGCGCCCAACATGTCGGGACGTACCTTGAGCGTTTCCTTGGCCAGCTTGTGGGCCTCGGAATCACGCCCGGCGGTGAAGAAACCGACGGCCTGCATCATCGGAAGCAGCGCGTTGAAGGGATCCCGCGGACTGATCCGGTAGGCCTGATCGATCGCCTCATTCGCCGCGTCGACCTTGCCGGCGTAACCGAACAGTCCGCCCAGCCAGGCATAGGCGAAGGAAAAACTCGGGTTCAGATCCAAGGCGCGCTGCAAATCGGCGATCGCTTCCTCATGCCGACGAAAATAGCCGTGAACCGCGCCCAATGCGGCATACGCCCAAGGTTCTTGGTCGTCGAGCGCCAGCGCGCGTCGGCATGCGGGCTCCGCCTTTGGGATCGTGCTGGTCGGATCATCGCCCCAGCCCATCCAACTATTCCAGATATAGGTGAGCCCGAGAATCGCATGGGCCTGGGCGTAGTCGGGATCGAGTTCGATCGCCTCCAGTAACAGATCCTGGGCGCGCCAGAGATCGGGGCCGTTCATGCGCCAGTAGAGGGGAATGGCGCGCATCACCATTTCCCAGGCCTGCATGTCCTCGGGCGGCGTTCGTTTGACGCGTTCGCTTTCGGCGACCATGAGCTGCGGCGCGATCGTCCCGGCAACGGTTTCGGTGATCTCGTCCTGTAGCGCGAAGACGTCGTCGATCTTGCGGTCGTAGCGTTCCGCCCAAATGTGATTTCCCGTCGTCGCGTCGATCAACTGGACGGTCACGCGGACGCGGTCGCCCGCTTTTCGCACGCTGCCTTCGAGCACGTATCGGACGCCGAGTTCCGCGCCGATCTGTTTAACATACGTCGATCGGCCCTTGTAGGAGAAGGTCGAGTTCCGGGCGGTGACGAAAAACCAGCCATACTTGGCCAGCGCCGTGATGATGTCTTCGCTGATGCCGTCGGAGAAGAACTCCTGCTCCGGATCGTCCGACATGTTGTCGAAGGGCAGCACCGCAATCGAGGGCTTATCGGGGAGTTCGAGCCTTTCGGTTGCTTCTGCACCGGGTTCCGCCGCCGATGTATTTTCGATGATCCGGTAGACCCTGACGGGCGCCGAGACGTGCTTGACCTCTTGCTCGCCGATGTCTTCGAAGGGAACCTCGATCCGGTTGCGCACCTGATCATAGACCCCGCCGGACACAGTGATACCGCCGGGGGTGGCCAACGCTTCGATACGGGCGGCGATGTTCACCCCTTCCCCGTGGATGTCCTCGCCATCGTCGATGACATCGCCGAGATTTATCCCCATGCGAAATTCAAGCGGGTTTCCCGATAATCGTTGTTGCATGACGATGGCGCATTGTACGGCATCCTGAACCGTCGAGAACTCGACCAGGAACCCATCGCCGGTATGCTTAACAATACGGCCTGAATGTTCGGAAATTGCGGGGTTGATTATGTCGTTGCGGGCGGCTTCCCAGGCGGCGACCGTGCCATCCGTGTCTCGCTCGACGAGCCGCGTATAACCCGCGACATCGGCGGCCAAGATCGCCGATAATCGCTTTCGTCGTCCGTCACCGCTCATAGGACACGCCCAGACATACTCCAGATTGCGGATATCTTACGGGCTTCATCGAATAGAGGCCAATCCGCAAAAAGGGCCGCATGGCGGCGCCGGCATCCACGGTGTAAGATAGTCGGGCGTGCACCCAAGGCCGGATAAAGCAACTCTTCAATGAACGATCCATCCTCCACCCCCATTCCCCTGATCGATTTGGCGCCCCTTGGAGATAGCGGATTGTCGGGTGCCCGGGAAATCGCGCCGGCGCTGCGGCTCGCCCTTCGCGACGTTGGTTTTCTCGTCATCACCAACCATGGGGTGCCGCAAGACCTGATCGACCGAACCTTTGCCGAGGCCAAGCGGTTCCACGACCAGAGCCTGGAGGCCAAACTCGCGGTGCGGATGAACGCGCACAACAACGGTTATATGGCGATGGCGCGTTACAATGTCCGCACCTCGCGGGTCAGCGAGGTGGCCCTGCCGGACATGAACGAAGCCTTCTTCATCAAGCGCGAGCGCCCGGCGGACGATCCGTTGGCGCTCGCCGAGCGCCGCTTCGCCGGCCCGAACGAGTGGCCGGACGGCCTCCCCGGATTTCGCGAGACGCTGCTGGCCTATACGGACGCGGTCGACGGTTTGGGCCGGCGCCTATTGCCGGCGGTTGCCTTGGCGCTCGATATGCCGGGCGACACCTTCGATGCGGCCTTCGAGGAGAGCCAGTTCTCCTTCCGCCTGTCTCATTATCCGCCGGTGCGGCGGCAGCCGGATCAATACGGCATCGCACCCCATACGGACGCCAATTTCATGACCTTCCTGGCCCAATCGGACATGCCCGGCCTGCAGGTCCAATTGGCCTCGGACGAATGGTGGGATGTGCCCTACGTTCCGGGATCCTTCGTGGTGAACACGGGCGATATGCTGCATCGCTGGACCAACGGGCGTTTCAGATCGACGGCGCATCGGGTGCTGCCGCCGCGTGAAAACCACCGCTATGCCATTCCCTATTTCTTCGGGCCCCATATGGATACGTTGATATCCTGCCTGCCCAGTTGTTGCGGGGATGAAGATCCGCCCCGGTATCCGCCCATCACCTATGACGACTATATCAATTGGTGGTATGACGCGAACTACAACGTCGCGGATCAGGAAGATATTCGGGTGGAAGGCCGAGGCGCCAGGACTTGAAATGATTGATGCCCTGAAGCTGAGACGGCTGCGGTTGCCGTTGCGAACGCCCTATAAGCTCGCCTTCGGCCCGGTTACCCATTTCGATACGATACTCGTATTCGCCGAAGTGAACGGACGCGCCGGCGTCGGCGAGGCCACGATCCTGACCGGCTATACGGACGAAACGATCGACGGTAGCTGGGCGCGGGCGGAAGCGGTGGCACGGACGCTCCCCGGACTCTCGACCGAGGCGGCGACGTCGTCCATCGCCGATCGGCTGAAGGATGCCCCATTTACCGCCACAGCTTTTACGACAGCCATCGAGATGGCCGAGGGCCATCCGGCGCTGCAGGTCGCCGAGCCGACACGAGTCCCGTTGCTGGCGGGGATCAACGCAACGGATAACGACGGCATCTCGGCGGAGATCGAGGCGGCGCTCGCGGCCGGGTTCGGTACGCTCAAGATCAAGGTCGGCTTCGACGTCGAGCGCGATCTGGCGCGCGTGCGATATATTCAGGACCGCAATGCCGGCCGCGCCCAGCTCAGAATCGACGCCAATCAGGGCTATGATCGCGAGGTCGGCTGCCGCTTCGCGAGCGAGGTCGATCCCGCCGATATCGAACTTCTGGAGCAGCCCTGCCCGGCGGATGACTGGGAGGGCCTCGAAGCCGTCGCCCGGGTCACCCGGGTTCCCTTGATGCTGGACGAGTCGATCTATAACGAAGCCGACATCGAGCGGGCGGCACGGATCGGGGCCGCCTTCGTCAAGCTGAAGCTGATGAAATTCGTCGGTCTGAGTGCGCTCGAACAGGGCCTTGTCCGCATTCGCGAGCTTGGCATGGAGCCGGTTCTCGGGAATGGCGTTGCCGGCGATATCGGCTGTTGGATGGAGGCCTGCGTGGGCGCCCGGCAAATCCGGAACGCGGGCGAAATGAACGGCTTTCTCCGACCGACCGCGCCCTTGGCGTGCCCGCCCCTGAAGGTCGAGGAGGGCGCGATGGCATTGCTACCCGACGGCGCGCCGCGGTTGGATGAGGCGGCGCTTGAACAGGTAACGCTCCAATCCGCCCGGTTCGATCGAAGCTCCGACAGGTTGCAGGCAGTTTAATGTCGGATGGATCGCCGGGGGCCAAACAAACACTGGTGACCGGCGTGATCGGCTCCGACACACATATTGTGGGCAACCGGATATTGTCGATGGCACTCGAGGATGCGGGCTACCACGTGATAGCACTCGGCGCTCTCACCCCGGCCGAGGATTTCATCAACGCCGCGGTCGAGACGGCGGCCGACGGGATCATGGTATCGTCGCTCTATGGACAGGGCGAACTCGATTGCAGGGGCTTTCGGGGCCTTTGCATCGAGGCGGGGCTGGAGGACATCCTGCTCTATGTCGGCGGCAATCTGGTGGTCGGCAAGCAGGAGTGGGAGAGCGTGGAACAACGGTTTCTCGAAATGGGGTTCGACCGCGCCTTCCCGCCCGGCACTCGCACCAACGAGGTCGTCGAATTCCTCGACCGCGATTTCGCGGTGGACACGACGGCCGGCGGATGAGCGGTCCGGCGGCGCTCCTGATCGACTTCGGCAGCACCTATACCAAGTTGCGCGCGATCGATCTGGAGTCGCGGACCCTGCTCGGGGCCGGGCAGGGTCCTTCTACGGTGGCGAGCGATATCACGGTTGGGATGCGGGCGGCCTTGGCCGATCTGGAGGAACGACTGGGGCGGCTGCCGGAATTCCGGTACCGGCTTGCGTCTTCAAGTGCGGCCGGCGGCCTCAAGATGGTAACCGTGGGTTTGGTCAAGGAACTCACCGCCGAGGCCGCGCGCTTCGCGGCCCTGGGGGCAGGCGCAAGGCTGGCGGAAACCTTCGCCAACCGGCTTTCGAGGCGCGACGTCGCCAGGATTATCGCGCACGAACCCGATATCATCCTGCTGGCCGGCGGCACCGACGGCGGCAATGCCGAGGTTATCGAACACAATGCGGAATTACTCGCCGCGACCGAGCTTACCTGCCCCATCATCGTCGCTGGCAATCGTTCGGCCGCCGATGCGGTCGAGGAGATTCTGCGCGGCGCGGGAAAGGATGTCCGTGTCGCCGACAATGTCATGCCGGCCCTCGGTACGTTGGAAATCGAATCGGCAAGGGCGGCGATCCGCGACGTCTTCATCGAACGCATCGTCCAAGCCAAGGGGCTGGATCGGGCCCATGACTTCTTCGATACGCTGGCAATGCCGACCCCGGCGGCGGTGCTCGAGGCGGCGCGGCTGCTGAGCGAGGGCACGCGCGGGCGCGAGGGACTCGGGCCGTTGCTGCTGGTCGATATTGGCGGCGCCACCACCGACGTTCATTCGGTGGCAAGCGGCGCGCCGACCGAAGGGGGCGTTCTCCAGCGGGGGCTGCCGGAACCCTATTTGAAGCGCACCGTCGAAGGCGATCTCGGCATGCGTCACAATGCGGGCGCGATCGTCGAGGCGGCGGGCCGGGACGCGATGCTGGCACTCGCCGGAACGGCGGACCCCGACATCGAAACCTTGTTGGCGCGGATCGCCGGCGATGTGGAGCGTCTGCCGGCGGACGAAGAGGAGCGCGCCTTCGACGCCGCGCTGGCGCGGTCAGCCATCCGTATTGCCGTGACTCGCCATGCGGGCACCGTTGAGATCGTCCACACGGTCAACGGCCCCGTGGCGTCGCAACAGGGTAAGGATCTCCGCCTTTTGGCGACGGTGATCGGTACCGGCGGGGCGTTGGTCTACGGAAGCGACCCGTTTTCGATCCTGTCGGGCTGTCTCTACAATGCGAATGAGCCGGATTCCTTGCGTCCGCGCGAACCGGCGCTGATGATTGACAAGGAGTACGCGCTCTACGCCGCCGGGTTGCTGGCGGAAGTCGACCCGGAGGGGGCGTTCGATTTCGCCTTGGCCTCGCTGGAGCCTGTGGGCGGAAGTCCCGCCAAGGAAGAGGAAGAATGAGCTACGCGTCCGCTCTAGATGGAAAACTGAGACCGCTGTCTTCGGAGCAGATTCCGGCCGACTTGTTCGCGAAATTGCGTACGGAGAATTTGGCGCGGTGGCCGACCGGGGCCGAGGTCGATCTCGATGAAGCGGTGGACTATCACCTCTCGCTGCCCGATCACAAACGGCTGCCCTGGGTGCTGGCCCAAGCGGAGGCGGAAGGGCGATGTCTCACCCAGCCACGCGGCGGGTTCGGCACCTTGGAACTGCAAATGGAGCTGATGAGAACGCTCGATGGCGACGGGCATGCCGATGTCGTGCCGACGACCACCGACAG
>CAYPAV010000014.1:0-118184 GCA_964408805.1 uncultured Rhodospirillaceae bacterium
GTGAAGGTCCGGAAGGCGAAGGTCCCGAAGGCGAAGGCTTTGGCCAGGGCGAAGGTCCCGAAGGCGAAGGCTTTGGCCAGGGCGAGGGTCCCGAAGGAGAGGGATTCGGTGAAGGTTTTGCCCAAGGTGAAGGTCCGGAAGGTGCAGGGTTCGGCGAAGGAAATGATGCAGACGCCGAAACCGAGACCGAAACGGCGGAGACCGAGACCTCGGTTGGCGTGATCGATACGGCCTCGCTCAACCAAGGTGGTTTCATCGGCGATTTTGGCTTCTTCAATCAATTCGGACCGGGGCCGGACGAATTCCTGCCTCCGCCACCGGGTGCCGAGGAATTAGCCTTTTTCTACGAACCGCCGCCGGAATTCGACGATGGGTTCGAATTCGAATTTACCGATCCCACCGATGAAAATTTCGAGCTGCCGCCGGAACTTGCAGACGATCCCATCACCAATTCGGTCTTGAACATATTTTCCGAATTCGCTGGTGTCGCCTTTGATCCTTTCTCGGTCAATTTCACCGGCAACATTAGCGAGGGATCGGAATCGATCGCTGCGCCCGGGAGTACCAATATGGGCACCTTCCGCCAGATTTCTTATTCCCTGGATGAGGGTACAATCCTCTCCAGCGGAAACGCTAATGTTGGCGGGTTCAATGGCTCGACCAGCTTTACCGGCATCGCGGGCGGGACAACGCACACGACGTTCCTGACGTCGAACGAGCTCACGATCGTCAATAGCTTGGCCAACAGCGTGGCGATCACCGATGCCTCGGTGCTGGTGGTGGAATTCACCGCCCAGACCGGGGTCGTGGGCTTGATGTTCGAGTGGATGTTCGGCTCCGAGGAATTTCCCGATCAGACAGTGACCGATGTCGCCGCCGTGATGCTTGACGAGACGAATTACCTCACTTTCGGCGACGGCAGCGCGGTTCGCTTCAACAATGGGAGCAACGAGAATTTCTTCACCGACAATTCCGCCCGTGTCATTGCGACGGAATTCGATGGCGTTACCGCGCCCGACTTCATACTGGCACAGTTGAACACCGGCCTTTCGACCCATCGACTGACGATCGTCGTTGCCGATACGTCTGACAGGGTGTTCGACAGCGCGCTCTTTCTTTCATCGGTCATCACCATGTTCGACGGCACCGACTCGAACAACATTACCGCCGGGGACGACGGTCTGATGGGGACGAGCGGGGTCGACAATATCAACGGCCAGGACGGCAACGACGTGATCTTCGGGCTCGCCGGCAACGACACCCTGACCGGCGACCTCGGCAACGACATCATTAATGGCGGCGACGGCAGCGATATCATCGACGGTGGCGGCGGCAACGATATCTTCCTGCTCTCCAAGGGGCTGGATACCATTACCGCCGGAGACGGCAGCGACACGCTCCGCGTCGGCCTCGGGTTCACGCCGTTTACCGCCATTTTCGACGGCAGCAGCCAGGTGACGCTGACGGTCAAGGACACCTCGGGCAACAGTCACGTGACCAAAATCACCGACAACGCGGTAGAGCGGGTCGAGTTCCATATCGACGGGCTGAGCGACAGCGAGGGCGGCATGCGCGGCTATGACGTCACGACCGCCGGCGGCAACGGCAGCACTGTCAACGACACCGTCTTCATCGGCACGGGGACGCCGGATACGATCGTCGGCGGCTCCGGCAACGACTTCCTGCTGGGGAACGGCGGTATCGATACCTTGTCGGGCGGGGCCGGGCGCGACATCGTCACGGGCGGCATCGGCAACGACAATATGACCGGCGGGGCGGGCTCCGACATCTTCCGCTTCATCTCGACATCCGAATCCGCCGCCGGCTCGGGCGATACCATCACCGATTTCGCGGCCGCCGACGATAACGAGGATATCCTATTGGAAGGACTCCTGACCGGGACCTTCTCCTTCATCGGCGCCAGCGCCTTCACCGGCGGCGGCAATACAGAGGCCCGCTTCGTCGACAGCAACGATGAGTTGGAGGTCGACGCCAACGGCGACGGCGGTATCGACATGACGATCACGTTGACGGGGGTGGCGCTCGCCGACCTGAGCGCCAACGACTTCCTCGTCACGGCCGCGGCTGCGGCCTAAATCGGCGTCAGTCGTTCGTCGTCGTCTCGAAGCCGGCGCGGCGGCACCAGTATTCCCAGGCGCGGTTCTGCCCGAGCGGCCGGAACATTCGTTCCGTCGTCTTCTCCACCTCGCCCGGGCTGAGATGGGTCACGGGGCCTGACTTTCGGGCTTCCGCCAGCATCTCCGCGTTGATCATCAGATAGATCGAGATGAAGACGACGGCCTTGACGTCGTGCGCCGCTACGGTGACGCCGTGGCCGCGCATCAGGCAGACCCGCCCATCGCCAAGCTCCTTTGCCAGCGAGCGGCCGTGATCGTTGTTGGTGACCAGCATGTCGGTATCGCCGAAATCGTCGCGGATGTCCCAGACCGGCGCTACTTCCCCCATCGGCGCCGCCATGTGCCAAATCGGTCGCATCGGCGTGCCCGTGACGCCATCGGGGATAAGCGAATGGGCGTGGTTGTGGCAGACCGCCATCACATCCTCACGGGCTTCGTAGATGCAGCCATGGATGAAGCGTTCCGCATGCATGGCGCGCTCGTCGGGTTCGGCGGGGGCACTCTCCAAGTCGTAAGTCATGATGTCGGTCGCCTCGACCAGCTCAGGTGCCCGCGAACGCGCCATTAGATAGCGCTTCGGGTCATCGGGATCGCGGACGCTGACATGCCCGAAGGCGTCCAGCACCCCTTCATGGGCCAGGATGCGGTTGGCAATCACGAGATCTCGGATGAGTTCGTCGCGGTCCATCATTCGGTCAATGATCGCGTTTCGGGGGCACGGTTTGGGATACGGGGTCCCGTTCGCCGATGCGGTCGATGAATGCTGCCAGTTTCGGATGTCCCTTCCGCCAGTCGAAGCCCGGCGGGCTGTTCTCGCGGCCATGCAGCACGCAGGCGAGGGTGAGCTGCGCCATATTGAGGGGGCCGGTCATGGCGGGATGGTCCATCTCGCGTTCCAAGGCATCGCACATGCGATGCGCTCGGGCCTTTTCGTGACCGATGATGAAGTCGGAGTGGATCTCCGGCGGGCGGTAGAGGTATTCCCGGCCCCAAACGCCGAGGCCGTCGAGCATGCTCCTTGCCATCGCCTCCAAGCGTCGGACCTCGAGGCCGGCCCGGCCTTCCGGCGGGGCCAATGTCGGCGCGTTGTCGAGATGATCCAGATAGCCGCAGATCAGCGCCGATTCCTCAAGCCCCGTGCCGTCGTCCAGCACCAGATAGGGCACCCGGCCCGACGGGTTGATGTCGTAATAGGGCGTGTCGGGCGTGCGCGTCACCGGCACCTCGACGGGGATGCGGTCCTCCAGCCCCTTCTCGATCAGGACCATGCGGGCGAGACGGCCATAGGGCGAGGTGTAGTTGGTATGAAGTATCACGGCATTTCCCCCTTGGATCGCTGGGAATGATCTTCTGCCGTCGCCATCGCCGGACAAGGGTCAGCTTAAAATCCGAAGCATGGAGCCTACCATTCTTTCTGCCTGCGAATTGAAGGAAATGTGTATGCCCGTTCGGATCATCGGCATGATCGGCGTCGCGCCCCCGGCGAACGAAGCGACCGTCCATATCATCACCGGCGGCGTCTCGCCCGCCTATCTCCGCGACTTCGCCAAGGCGCATGAGGACGCCGGTTACGACTTCGTCTTGGTCGGGTATACCTCGCAATCGGCCGAAGGGTTCGCGGTCGCCGCCCACGCGGCGGCGCATACCGAGCGGATCGGCTATCTGATCGCGCATCGGCCGGGCTTCGTCGCGCCCACGCTGGCGGCCCGCAAGATCGCGACCTTCGATTGCCTTTGGGAAGGGCGGCTCGCGGTCCATATCATCGCCGGGTTGAGCGATGCCGAGCAGATGATGGACGGCGATCCCCTGGAGAAGGACGACCGCTACCGCCGTGCCGCCGAATACTTGTCGATCATGCGCCGGGTCTGGACCGAGGACCGGCCCTTCGACCATGACGGCGAGTTCTATTCCATGCGGCGCGCGCGAACCGACGTCCGGCCCTTTCAGCAGCCCCATCCCTTGTTGTTTTTCGGCGGTTCGTCCGAGGGCGCGCTCGAGATGGGGGCCGAACATTGTGACGTCTTCGCCATGTTCGGCGAGCCGCGCGCCGTCATGGCGGAGCGCATCGTCGATTTTCGCACCCGCGCCGCCGAACACGATCGAACGCCGCAATTCAATGTCTCGCTCAGGCCCATTTTGGCCGAGACGGAAGGGGCGGCCTGGGACAAGGCGCGCGGTATCCTGGACCAGGTAAAGGCTCAACTCGGCGAGCGCGTGGCGCCGCCGGCCAAGGACGAGTCAGGTCGCCGAATATTGCTTCAGGCGGACAAGGCCGAAGTCCACGACGAGCGGCTTTGGATGGCGCTGGCGAAGGCCTATGGCGCCTTGGGCAACACGACTTGTCTCGTCGGCACGGCCGAACAGGTCGCGGAGGCTTGCCTGGAATATTACAAGATCGGGATCGGCGGGTTCCTGCTGCGCGGCTTCGATCCGCTGAACGACGTGACCGTTTTCGGACGCGAGTTGATCCCGCGCATCCGCGCCGGCGTGACGGAGATTGATGCGGTGGCCGATAAGTAATAAATAAAATACAAAAGATTTATATATTTAATAATAGAAATTAAATATTGGAAAGGAATAAGTAATAGAAGAATTATATAGAATATACGGACCGAACTATAGAATATATGTGACCGCCACCGGAATGCTGGCGGCCTTCACGATGGGGGTATCGAGCACCATCGTGAACGTGGCGGTGCCCGACGTAATGGGGGCGTTCGGCGTCAGCCAGAGCGAAGTGCAGCTGATGGCGACCACCTTCAATATCGCCATGACGACGGGCCAGCTTCTCAACGCCTGGGCGGTTGCCTTCTTCGGTCAGCGATATGGTTATTGCGCCATGCTGATCCTGTTCACGCTCGGCAGCTTCGTAGCCGGCCTCGCCGATAGTTTCACCATGGTGGTTGTCGGCCGCGTCATGCAGGGAAGTGCGGCCGGGGTCATCCAGCCCTTGATCATGGTCACCCTGTTTCAGGTCTTTCCGGAGGGGCGACGCGGCTTCGCGCTTGGTCTCTATTCGATGGGGCTGGTGCTGTCCGCCTCGATCGGGCCGCCGATCGGCGGGCTTGCGATGGAGATCTTCGATTGGCGCAACATTTTCTTCGCGCCCCTGATCCTGGTGATGATCGCCTTTCCGCTGGGCGTGCTCTTCATGCCGACGAAGGGGAGCGCCAAGCCGGTGGCCTTCGACTGGATGGGCTATGCCTTCGTCGTGGTCTCGCTGTTCTGCTTGATGACGGCGATCTCGCACGGTCCCAGGGAAGGCTGGGTATCGAACTACATCACGGGCATGTTCGCGGTGGCCTTTCTCGCCGGCGTTGGGTTCCTACTCTCGCAGCGCCGCCGCGGTGCCTCGCTGCTCGATCTGTCGCTGTTCAAGAACAAGCTGTATCTCACCTCGGTGATCATTACCGCGCTCTCGGCGGTCGGCAATTTCGCGACCGTCTACGCCATTCCCGTGGCGGCCCAACTGGTCCAGAACATGACGCCGCTCGATGCCGGGTTGACGCTAATGCCGGCCATGTTGCTGGCGATGATCATCATGCCGATCAGCGGCCGGCTCGCGGACCGGGTGCCGCCGCATCTGGCGCTGATCTTTGGGCTGAGTTTCCTGGCCCTCGGCGCGCTGCCCTTCGCCTTCGCGGACGCCAACACGTCGTTCATCAAGATCGTCCTGTTCGGGCTGCTGGGACGCTGGGCGACCGCCTTCGTGCAGCCTTTCATTATGAATACCGCGCTGCGGACCTTGCCGCCGGAGAAGCTGAACAGCGGCGGCGGCACGGTAAATTTCTGCCGCCATCTCGGCGGCTCGCTCGGGACCAATATATGGGTCGTCTTCGTCGATTGGCGCATTCATTTCCACAGCGACAACCTCGCCTCCACCCAAAGCGGCGACAATGCGACCAGCGCCGAGTTGATGAGGGGAGTCGAAACCATATTTCGCGAGGCCGGGGTGCCCGAGAGCCTGCATCAAGCAGGCGGTCTCGATTATCTCGGTCAGATGATCCAAGCCCAAGCGAATGCTTTGGGATTTCAAGATGGTTTTTGGATTTTATTTGGATCGTATTTGCTTGGTATTATTCCATCTATAATATTAGGTAGACTATATTATAAAAATATAAATAACAAATAATAATAGTTATGATATATTTTAATTTGTTCTGTATTAAGACTAATTCGCTGATTTGAGGTGATCGGGTGTTGTCGCGTCCGAAAACCGAACAACGTAGCTTTCAAGAAGAAATCGCTTGCCGATTGGCTCGCCCCGTCACCTGCTCCATTTGAGGGATTTCGCGCTGGCGAAATCTTGAATTCCGATCATGAAACTACTGGATATGCTCGATACCGTCGCGGTTACCATTTCCATGGTCGCCTTGGCGGCGATGATGTTGATGACGACGGTGTCGGTCATCGGCCGACATTTCTTCCTGGCACCCATTCCCGACGATCTCGTCATCAGTGAGATGTTGATGGTGGTCGTGGTCTTCCTGCCCTTCGGCGCTGTCCAGGCGTCCCGTGAGCATGTCTTTGTCAGCATTTTTACCGAATGGATGTCCAACGATATCAAGGTGGTCATGGAAACCGTCGGCGTGATCGTTGGATTGGGCATATTCACCCTGGTGACTTGGGCCGTTTGGACCGATGTCGTCGTGACCTGGGAGACCGGCGCCTATGTCGAGGGTCTCCTCGAACTGCCGGAAGCCCCGGCTCGGTTCGCGGTGTTCCTGGGATTGGCGCTGTTTTCCGTCCGGCTTCTCGTGGATGCCGTCGTTTCCGTAGCAAGGCTAGCAACGGGGAGAGCGGTTGCACAGATGTCTGAGGAAGCCCGGGTCCTGCAAGCCGAAAATTCCGAATAAGAGGGTTCCGCGACCCGAATGGGAGGCTCCTATGCCTGGACGCTTGACGGCGCGTCGCACAGCCGATTAGGTGCCGCGTAGGGTAATGTTGGAAACATCGCCGCCGAAAAAACAATTGCGCGGCAGGGAGTAGGCTCATGAAACTCTATGATTACGCTGCGGCCCCCAATCCGCGCCGGGCGCGCATGTTCATTGCCGAGAAGGGCCTCGATATCCCGGTCGAGCAGATCGACCTGATGACGGGTCAGCAATTCTCCGACGATTTCAAAAAGGTCAACTCGGCCCTCACCGTGCCCGCCTTGGAACTGGATGACGGCACCATCATTTCCGAGGTCTACGGCATTTGGCGCTATCTTGAAGCCCTGCATCCGACGCCGGCGCTGCTCGGCAGTGATGCGAAGGAAATGGGTCTGGTTGCAATGTGGGAGAGCCGCATGCTGCTCGAGGGCGCGCAATCGGTGGCGGAGGCTTTCCGCAACTATGCCAAGGGTTTCAAGGGCCGCGCCCTTCCAGGACCGAACAGCTACGAGCAGATTCCCGAACTGGTCGAGCGCGGCCGCGCCCGGGTCGGGCATTTCTACGAGATGCTGGATGCCCGCCTTGGCGAGAGCGAATACGTTGCCGGCGACAATTTCAGCGTCGCCGATATCACCGCCTTCGTCACCCATGGATTCGGCGGCTGGATCAAGATGCCGATTCCCGACGATCACGCCAACGCTCAGCGCTGGCTGAAGGCGGTCGGCGAACGGCCGAGTGCCGAGGCCTGAAGTCATGACCGCGATCAAGGGTGTCGGGTTCGTCGGCGTGGGGTTGATGGGGGGATCCTTCGCCCGGAACCTGCTGAAGGCGGGCTTCGAGGTCCGTGGTTTCGATCCGTCGCCGGCGGCGGGCGAGGCGCTGGTGGAGGCGGGCGGAAAGACCGCCGCCACTCCGCGCGCGGCGGGCGAGGGGGTCCAACTGGTCATCGTGATGGCACCTGATACGCCCCATATCGAGGCCTCGCTGAACGGTGAAGATGGTTTGTTCAGCGATCCCGGCGACGGCCGCATCGTCATGGTGATGAGCACGATCGATCCCGGTGCCGTCGACCGCTTCGCCGCCGATGCCAAGTCGGCCGGATGGCGTTATGTCGATTGCCCGGTCGGGCGCACCGGCGACGATGCGCGTGCCGGAAATTCGATGTTCATGCTCGGCGGCGCGGCCGAAGACAAATCCGCGGTCACACCCGTGCTGGAGACCATCGGCACCAGCATCGTCGATTGCGGCGAGGTCGGGCATGCGATGACGGTGAAGATCGTCAACAATTTCATGTCGACCGCGGGCGCGGTCATCACCGCGGAAGCCTTGCGGCTCGCGGAATCAAGGGGTGTCTCCGCGGATGTCGCCCTCAGCGTCGTCAACGGGACCATCGCGACCAACGGGCACGCCAAAGTCCATTTCCCCAACAAGGTGCTGCAAGGCGACCTTCGCCCCGGCTTCGCGGTAAAGCATGCCCGAAAAGATATCGACATCGCCCGGACGGTAATGGAACGCGACGGATTTCCCTGTTTCGTGGCGCCGGGCGCGCTGGCGGCCTATGACGCCGCGATCGACGCCGGCCGCGCCGACGACGATTGGAGCGTTCTTTACGAGGTCGTCGAGGAGATCTGGAAGAAGGCCAAGAAATAGGCGGCCGTTCGATACCTTATACGAACGCGGCCCAGCTCTGGCCGATCACGGTGAGGCCGATCGCGATCGTGACGGCGCCCACCGTGCCTTGAAGGGCGCCATTGATGCGGGTCAGACTTTTTGACGTAAGCGCCAGGGGAACGGCGATGACGGCGGAAAGGCAGGCCATGCCGATGATCGATCCCAGTCCGAATATCATGATGAACATCAGTCCGGGGCCGGTCGAACCGAGGCTGCTGGCGGTCAGGACCACGAGTGCCGCGCTGCCGGCGAAGCCGTGC
Source organism: uncultured Rhodospirillaceae bacterium (assembly GCA_964408805.1). Lineage (GTDB taxonomy): Bacteria > Pseudomonadota > Alphaproteobacteria > UBA8366 > UBA8366 > CAYPAV01. The sequence goes on from CAYPAV010000014.1 coordinate 8,944, forward strand.
ATCAGACCGACCAGGAGTGTCCGTTGCCAGGGCATCCGCGAATGAAGATGTTCATGGTTCCCATGTGGACCGCGCTCGTCTTGATGGCTATGGGCGTGGAAATGGGTCGTACCGTCAAAATGGCGATGGGTATGGAAGTGGACGCGTTCGCGCCATAGGCGGTAGAGCACATGGGCCCCGAGCCCGGTCAGCATCGCCCCGACGCAGAACTCGAGGCCAAGCGCCAGACCACCGTCGATCGTCGCCTTGAACAGAAGGGCGGCGCCACCGAGGCCAAGCAGGGCCAATGTGTGCCCCAGTCCCCAAACGGCACCGTGGCGCATAATCCTACGAAGCCCCGTCTCGCCGCTCGCCAGGCTGGACACGGCGGCGACATGGTCGGCTTCCAAGGCATGTTGCAAGCCGATTACGAAGCCGAGCAGTAAGACCGATGACACGGGGTGGGATCTCCAGACGGGCGAGACGTCGCGGAATGGATTCTATGTCATCGGACCTAGGGAACCAGAGGGGGCTGGATTGATACCTACTTTTTCCCAGCCGGTCGGGCGGGCTTTCGGCGGTTGGCGACGTCGATCCGGAAGGTCGATTTCCGCTGCTTCAATCGGAAGGAGTAGCCGACATGATCGGGCGATTCCAGTTCGCTCCCTTCCGGGAAGGGAACGCCGCCGAAGAGACCGAACTGGCTGTCGTGGATGAGACAGTTGGGCTTGATCATCGGCCAGATGACCTCGCCCAGAAAAGCCTGGTCGTCCCAGCGGTCGCCTTGGTCGCCGTAAAGGTCCAGGATCAGCGGCTCGATCGGCGGCAACATCCCGGAACACCCGCCCCAAAGGCCGGCCAGGATAAGGTCGCTGTGCCACGGGTGATCGCGCATCAGGTGGAAGCCCCGCCCGCTCGTGATCCAGGCGTCGACGGCGGCGCGTTCGCGGGCGTTGAGCCGGCAATCGGCGTCACGGCAAAGGAAGCGGCCAACCAAGGGATCGTCGGCGACAAAAAACCGCCAGAAGCCGCCATGAACCCGCCGTTGGGCGGTGGTCACGGCCACGCATTCGGCGCCTAAGGCCCTCAATCGCTGGAGCACCGCCTCGGTGACGCTGGCATCGTGATAAAAGCGGCAGATCCAGCCCGGGAAATGTTCCGCCGCCAATCGGACATTCTCCACCGCCCCTTGGGTGTAGGTGGGATCGTGGCCCCAGAGCGAGATGGCGATGACCATCGCTCCTTCGCGAGGTTCGACCGTTCGAAGCGCCAGATCATGTGTTTTGGAGAGGGTCTGGAATGCCTGAACCGCCCTTTCGTCCTTTACCGTTAATGCGTCGATGCCGTGTCGGCGGGCGCCGGCAAGGTCGCCCCGTGCTTCGTTGAACCGGCCGAGCAGGTTGTAGGCGATCGGGTTGTCGGGATCGAGGTCGCGGCCGCGCAGCAACGCCTCGATCGCGGCCTCGTGCCGACCCGCGAGACCAAGCGCGCTCCCGTAATTGATCCAGAGACTGGCATGCTTGGGATGGCGCGCCGTTCCATCCGCGAGCATTTGTATGGCCGGCTCGAAGCGTTCGAGGCGAGAGAGGAGAGCCCCTAAATTGCCGATCAAATCGGGATCGTCGCCGAGGATTTCCCGTGCCCGTTCGAGATATTCCACCGCCCGTTCGATGCGTCCCCGCCGGGCCTGGACCAGGCCGAGCTGGTAAACCGCCATCGCGTCGGCCGAATCGGCTTCGATCGCGGCCTCCAGAATACGTTCGGCCGCCTCGAAGTCCCGCGCCTCGATCCGCGTCAGCGCCTGTTTCACGGCGGGTGAAAGCTTACGCTTGGGACCGTCCCGGCTTGGCGGCGCCACGGATTATCTTCCGTCGAGTTCGGTTTCCAGCGTGTAGTCCGCCATCAGCCGGTCCACCATGTCCGTACTCCGGTCCCAATCATAGGTCCGAAAACTATGGCCCTTGGTCACGAACCCGGCGCCGGCGTAGAACATCTCGTATTGGGTATGGCGCGAGGCGAATTCCGACCCGACGGCATCCCAGGCCAATCGCATGAATTTCACCCGGCCTTCCGAATCGCTCGCGGGCGAGTGCTGGGTCTTTTCGATAATTTCCGCGATCTCGGCGTTGGCGAAATCGTCGATCGAGGAGGGCAGCATGATCAAGGCTCCGCCGGCGAGATCGCGAAGAGCCGCGATGAATCGGGGGTAGAGCTGCTGAGTGAAGACCTGCGCCGAATAGAGGGTGTGACGATCGGGGACAAAATAGGGCCCGACCTCGCGGCCCTTGACCTCCATCGCATTAACCAGTGCCTCGACGGTTGCCGCTTCGGCCGCGAGGCTGCCGAGGGATTCGCGGACCTGCGGGAAGTTCGTCGTCCCGATGGTATCGGCGATCCGGCGGCCGATCCCGACGAGAAAGCGCAATTTCACCATCAGCCGAATTTGCGCCTGATAGTTTTGGAAAACATGCGCGGGCGTTGCGTGGAACTGCTTCTGGCACATCTCCACGTCCTGATTGATGAAGACGCGCTCCCACGGCACCTTCACATCGTCGAAATAGAGCAATGCGTCGTTCTCGTCATATCGATGCGAAAGCGGGTTGTCGTAAACGTTCGTCGCGTGCTGTTCGTAGGATTTTCGCGACAGGACCTTGAGGCCCTTGGTGTTCATGGGCAGCGCCAGCGAGAGGGCGTATTTCTCGTCGCCCGGCTGGAGCGGTTGGATGCAGGTCACCAGGACCTCATTCGCCATGATGCCGGCCGTCGCCAGCATCTTCGCGCCGCGAAGGGTGATTCCCTCCGAATCCTGATCGACGACGCCGGCGTTCAAATATTCCGCATCCTGCTCATGCGCCGTCTTCGACCGGTCGGCCTGTGGATTGATGATGACGTAGGTGAGATAGATTTCATTGTCGCGCACATAGTGGAAATAATCGGCGAGGGCGCCGGCGCGTTCCGGATCGTAGGCCTCGAAGACGTCACGGCCCATATACATCCCCGACAGGCACGAGCCGACATGATCGGGCGAGCGGCCGAGGAACCCCGCATGCTGTTCCGCCCAGGTTTCGATCGCGCGCCGCCGGGTCACCAGTTCCTCATAGGATGTCGGGAGCTGCCAGACCCGGTTGACCGGCGCGTCGTCGTCGGGTCCGGTGAAGGTCATGCAATCCCGGTTGGCGGGATCAGAGAGGAAATCATAGAGCCCGCCGACCGTGGCGACGGCGTTTCGGAAGGCGGGATGGGTCGTCACGTCCTCGACTACCTTTCCGTCGAGAAAGACCTCGCGTCCGTCCTTGAGAGACTCGATATGGGCCGCGCCGCTCTTCAACATGGGTATTCTCCTTGGTGCCGTCTCGTTCCCTGTAGCGGCATTGGGTCGCCGGCTCAGCCGCGCCGGTCCTTGCGGATCATGTCGGCGCCTTTTTCGGCGATCATGATGGTCGGTGAATTGGTATTGCCGCTGGTAATCCGCGGCATGATCGAGGCGTCCACCACGCGCAGGCCCTCGATCCCATGCACCCGCAACCGGTCGTCGACCACCGCCATCGGGTCGTCGCCCATTTTACAGGTGCCGATGGGATGGAAGATGGTGCTTGAGATATCGCCAGCGGCACGGGCCAGCTCTTCGTCGGTCTCATATTCGGGGCCGGGCTTGAATTCCCGGGGGTTGAATTTTTGCAGCGAATCTTGGGCGACGATGCGCCGGGTCAGGCGGATCGATTCGGCGGCGACCTGGCGATCACGCGGGGCCGAAAGGTAGTTGGGCCGGATCGAGGGGCTGTCGAAGGGGTCGGGGCTCTTGATCCGGATGTGCCCACGGCTTTCCGGACGGAGGTTGCAGACGCTGGCGGTAAAGGCCGGGAAGTCGTGCAACGGCTCGCCGAATTTGTCGAGCGTCAGCGGCTGGACGTGATACTGCAGATTGGGCGTGTCGTAAGCGGGATCGGATTTCGCGAACGCCCCGAGCTGCGAGGGCGCCATCGTCATCGGCCCCTTTCTGAAGAGGAGATATTGAAGTCCGATACCGGCCTTGCCCAAGAGGCTATTCGCCCGCTCGTTCAGCGTCTCCACGCCCTCGACCTTGTAGGCGCATCGAATCTGCAGATGGTCCTGCAAGTTCTCGCCGACCCCGCCGAGGGGATGTACCACCTCGATGCCGTGCTCGCGCAGCACCTCGCCCGGCCCGACGCCGGAGAGCTGAAGGATGGTCGGCGAGGCCACGGCACCCGCCGCCAGGATGATTTCACCCCGAGATTCGGCGTAGAACTCTTCGTCCAAATGGTTGAATTCCACCCTGGTCGCGCGACCGTCTTCGATGGTCAACCGCTTGATATGGGCCTGGGTCAGAAGTTTGAGGTTCGGCCGCTCGAGCGCCGGTTCCAGAAACCCCTGCGAGGCGTTCCAGCGCCAGCCGTCCTTTTGATTGACCTGGAAATACGAAACGCCCTCGTTATTGCCGCGGTTGAAATCGTCGATTTTGGGCAGGCCCGCCTCGTGGGCGGCCTCGCGGAAGGCATCGAGGATCTCCCATGAGATGCGCGGGCTTTCGATCCGCCATTCGCCGCCACGGCCGTGCATGTCGTCGGGTGGGAGGGCCTGCATGTCCTCCGATTTCTTGAAATAGGGCAGGACGTCGTCCCATGACCAGCCCGGATTGCCGAGCTGCGCCCATTCGTCATAGTCCCGTGCCTGGCCGCGCATATAGATCATGCCATTGATCGAGGAACAGCCCCCGAGCACCTTGCCGCGCGGGTAGTCGAGTGTGCGACCGTTGAGGCCCGCTTCCGCCTCGGTCTTGAAACCCCAATCGACCTTGGGATTGCCGATGCAATAAAGATAACCGACCGGGATCTTGGTCCAGATGTAATCGTCCTTGCCGCCGGCCTCGAGCAGCATTACGCGGGCCTTCGGGTCCGCCGAAAGCCGGTTCGCCAGAACGCAGCCGGCACTTCCCGCGCCGATGATGATGTAGTCGTAGGTACCGACCTTGTTCGCCATGCAATCCCTCTCGCTCGAAGACAGCGCCATCATTGCGGCTTGACCCTGGCGCGGCAAGGGGGCGTCAGCCGCCCCAGTTCTTCAGGATGGGCACGGTCGAGATCGAGTTCTTCGGCGAGCCTTCGATCAAGCGGTCGCTATAGACCAGATAGATCAGGACGTTTCGCTTCTGGTCGAGGAAGCGGACGACCTGCATGGTTTTGAACAGGATCGACGTCTTCTTGGTGAACACCGTCTCGCCGTTCTTGAGCTCTTCCTTGAACCGGATGGGACCCACTTGGCGACAGGCGATCGCGGCATCAGAGCGATCCTCGGCGAGGCCGACGGCGCCCGAGATGCCGCCCTTCTTGGCCCGGCTCAAATGGCAGGTGACGCCTTCGACCTTAGGATCGTCGAATGCCTCGATGACGATCTTGTCGTTGGGACCGACAAACTTGAAGACCGTGCTGACGCTGCCGATCTCCTCCGCGCCGGCCACGGCCGCGAGGAACGGAAATACGATCAAGGCGAGGAAAATCGCTTTCATGACACTCATCCGCCGCCGATCTGGGGAATAAGGTGGACCTCGCTGTCGGGACCGATCGGCTCGATCAGAGTGTCCTGGTAAATCTGCCCGTCGATCGCGACGGCGATGCCTTCCTCGAGATGGGGGGCCATCTCCGGGTAACGCTCGCCAAGGGCGCGGAACAATTGCCGGATATTGGCGACGTCGAGCTCGAACTCGGTCTCGCCGCCGGTGAACCGCGTGAGCGCGGCCGTTAGGGATACGCGTGCCATGGCATATAGGTCGTGGCGATGGCCGCTGGCTTCAAGGGGATCGTCCCGTCATTCGATCACTATGCGCGCCGCCAGCGCCTGCAATTCCGATATCTCCGGATTTTTGGCCGGCCAGACGAGGCCGACGCCGTCCGCCTCGTGACGCGGCAGGATATGGATGTGAAAATGGGGCACTGTTTGAAAGCCGGCCGGCTTGTTGGCCTGCAGCACGGTAATGCCGTCTGGCGAGAAGGCATCCTGAACGGCGTGCGCTACCTTCCGCGCCGCAACGAAGAGGGCGGCCGCCTCTTCTTCGGTAAGATCGAGGATCGTTTCGGCCGGTCGTTTCAGGGCAACCAAGACATGGCCCGGATTCACCTGTCCCGCATCCATGAAGGCGTATACGAGGTCCGTTTCGTAGACCTTCGCACTCGGAATTTCGCCCTTGAAGATACGTTCAAATATGGTTTCCGGCATGGTCGCCTCTTTTCCGTTCGAAGACTGATCATCGCACTGTCACAAGCGAGGAGACAAAAAGAAACCCTCTCCCCAATGCAGGGGAGAGGGTCCGAATATTTCCGTTCGGTGGTGACCGATCGGGTCAGTCGTCACCGCCGCCGTTCGCCGCCTCGATCGCCGCGAGGACGCGGGGCGGTGACATCGGCAGGTCCGACATGCGGGTGCCGATCGCGGCCGACACCGCATTGGCGATCGCCGCCATCGGCGGGATGATCGGGGTCTCGCCGATACCGCGGACACCGAAGGGGTGGCGCGGGTTCGGTTCCTCGACGATCACCGTGTCGATCATCGGGACATCGGAGCAGACCGGGATTCGATAGTCGAGGAACCCGGCATTCTCCATTTGGCCCTTGTCGTTGTAGATGTATTCCTCGTTCAGGGCCCAGCCGATGCCTTGCACGGCCCCGCCCTGGAATTGCCCTTCGACGTAGTCCGGATGGACCGCCTTGCCGGCATCCTGCAACACCGTGTAGCGCAGGACCTGGACCTTGCCGGTCTCCTTGTCGACCTCGACGTCCACGACGTGGGCGCCGAAGCTGGGAGCCGCTCCTTGGGCGTTGATCTGGGCATGACCCACGATCGGCCCGCCGGTCTTATTGGCGTGTTTGGCGACCTGAGCCAGAGTCATCGGCTCGAACTCGCCGGCATTTGGGCCGGACGGACGCACCGTGCCGTTGTCCCACTCGACCGCTTCCTCGTCGATATCCCAGACCTTGGCCGCGCGGGCACAGGCCTGCTTGATAATATCCTCGGAGGCCTGAACGACGGCCATGCCGCTCGAGAAGGTGGCGCGGCTACCGCCCGTGAGGAACGTATAGCCGAGCGAGCTGGTATCGCCGATGATCGGGCGGACATCCTCGTATTCGACGCCGAGCATCTCCGCCGCCATCAAGGCGAGGGAGGCGCGCGAGCCGCCGATATCGGGCGTCCCCGTCATCATGTTCAGGGTCCCGTCCTCGCTGAGGGCCAGGCTGGCACACGTCTCGCCGCCGATATTGAACCAGAAACCGGAGGCCACGCCCCGACCCTGGTTCGGGCCGAGCTTGGTCTTGTACTGATCCAGATCTTTCGCCTTCTCCAGGATCTCCTGGTAGCCGATCGGGCCGAATTTCGGTCCATAGGCCGCCCGGGTGCCCTCGACGGCCGCGTTCTTGAGCCGAAGGTCGACCGGGTCCATGCCCAACTCGCCCGCCAACTCGTCGACCAGGCACTCGACCGCGTATTCCGAGATCGGCGCCCCCGGTGCCCGATAGGCCGCGACCTTCGGGCGGTTGGTGACGATGTCGTAGCCGACGACCTTGACGTTGGCCACGTCATAGGGCGCGAAGGCGCACATCGCCCCCGGCTGCACCGGCGAGCCCGGAAAGGCCCCGGCCTGGTAGTTGAGGGTCGCCTCGCAGGCGGTCATCGATCCGTCCTTCTTGGCGCCGATCTTGATCGTCATATTGGCGCCCGAGGTCGGTCCGCTGGCCCGCATCACCTCGTCGCGGGTCATCTGCATCTTCACCGGCTGGCAGGCCTTGCGCGACAGCGCCAGGGCCAGCGGCTCCAGATAGACAACCGTCTTGCCGCCGAAACCTCCGCCGATTTCCGACGAGGTCACGCGAAGCCGCGAGACGTCCATGCCGAGCAGCTTGGCGCAATGGCCGCGGGCCACGAAATGGCCTTGCGTGGTGCACCAGAGTTCGGCATTGCCGTCTTCCGAGACGTTGCCGACGCAGGCATGGGGCTCGATATAGCCCTGGTGGACCGCCTTGGTGTTGTATTCGCGCTCCAGCACCACATCCGCCTCGGCGAAACCCGCCTCGACGTCGCCCATGCCGAACTCGACGCGCTTGGCGATGTTCGAGGCCTTGGTGGGTGCCGGGTCGACGCCCTCGGTGATGAGGTCGTCATGCAGGATCGGCGCATCGTCGGCCATCGCCTCAACGGGGTCGATGACGTGCGGCAGCACCTCGTAGTCGACCTTGATCAGCTTCAGAGCCTGTTTGGCGACCGCATTACTGGTCGCGGCGACGGCGGCCACGGGATGGCCGTCGAACAGCGCCTTCTTCCGCGCCATGATGCATTGCACCATGTCCTTGTAGTTGACCAGCATCTCGCCCGCCGGGGTGAATTCGGAGGGTAGGTCGGGGAAGTCGTCGCTCGTTACCACCGCCTTGACGCCGGAAAGCGCCTCGGCCGCCGACGTGTCGATCGACTTGATGATTGCATGGGCGTGCGGGCTCCGGAGAACCTTGCCCACCAGCATGTTCGGAATGATCAGGTCGGCGCCGAACTTGGCCCGTCCGGTGACCTTGTCGACACCGTCCGGGCGAACCTGGCTGGTGCCGACCCATTTCAGGTCCTTGACCTTTGCATCATCGGGCATGATCAGCCTCCTCTCATCTCCTGGGCCGCGTCCTGCACCGCGCGCACGATCTTGTCATAGCCCGTGCAGCGGCAGAGGTTTCCGGCGAGCCAGAAGCGAATTTCGGTTTCCGTCGGGTCCGGGTTCTTCTCCAGCAGCGCTTTCGCGGCCACCAGGATACCCGGCGTGCAAATCCCGCATTGAAGGGCGGCATGCTCCAGGAACTTTTGCTGCAGGGGATGCAAATTGTCGCCGTCGGCCATCGCCTCGATGGTCTCGACTTCGCGTCCTTGAAGTTCCGGCCCCAATACCAGGCAGGAGCAAACCAGCCGGCCGTCCAGCATGACGCTGCAGGCACCGCAATCGCCCGAAGCACAGCCTTCCTTGCTGCCGGTCAAATGAAGTTCATCGCGGAGAATGTCCAAGAGCGTCTCCTCCGTCTCGCAGAGGAACTCGACCGGGTCTCCGTTGATGGTCGTTGTCACATGGGTTTTAGCCATCGTTCAGCCTTTCGCGCGCGTCTGCGCAATCTTCGCCACGCGGCGCGTCAACACGCCGGCGACCTTGGTTCGATAATCGATCGTGCCGCGCTTGTCGTCGATCGGGTTACAGGCCGCACTCGCCGCCGCTGCCGCCGCATCGAGCGCCGCGTCGTCGAGCTTGGTGCCGATAAGGGCCTTCGCCGCGTCCTCGACCAGGAGGACCGTCGGCGCCACCGCGCCGAGTGTGACGCGCGCCGCCGTGCAGGTACCGCCGTCGTCCAGTGTCAGACAAACGCCAACGCCGACGACCGCGATGTCCATCTCGGTCCGCGGGATGAAGCGGAGATAGGCCTCGCCCGTATTCGCGGGCTTCTCGGGCAGCGATATGGAGACAATGAACTCCCCCTTCGCCAGCGAGGTGGAGCCGGGGCCGGTCGGGATGTCCTCGACCGCGGCTTCCCGCGTGCCGTTGGGCCCCGCTATGGTGACCGTGGCCCCTGCCGCGACCAGGGCGGGGACGCTGTCCGCCGCCGGCGAAGCGTTGCAGAGATTGCCCGCCATCGTGCAGCGGCCCTGAATCTGGGTCGAGCCGATGAGGTCGAACGCCTCCATCACACCCGGCCAGACCTTTCCGAAGTCCGGGTGTTCATTCAGCTCGGAGCCGGCCACCGCCGCGCCGACGCAAAAGCCGCCATCCTTGGCGGAGACGCCGCGGGTTTCCGCAATTCGTTTGATGTCGACCACGAGATCGGGCGCGATCATATCGGCGCGCAGCTGCACGAGGAGATCAGTGCCGCCCGCGAGGACTCGGGCCTCGCCGTCGGCGTTGGCGAGCAATGCCACCGCCGCATCGACAGAGTCCGGAGCTTCAAAACGCATGCCTTGCATTGTTTCGTTTCGTTCCTTCTGGTTGAGCGTGTTTCGACGTAAATTGGTTGCCGCTAGAGTCGGCCGCGGGGGAGAATGCCTCAACGATCCCGAACGCTCAAGTCGTGATGCGCGGAATCTGGGACCCACCCCGATTTTGGCCGAAGAATGGCGCGTTATATATCTATCTTGTATCGTCGGCGGGTGAAGGCGAGGGCGAGTTTTTTTTTACCAAGGGAGGATTCCGATGGCGGCGGGTTCGATTTACGGCAGCGAGGGTGTCGGCTATATCGATGGCGAATTCTATCCTCTGGGCGAGCTCCGGATGCCGGTGACCGACCTCGGCTTCCAACTGGCCGACATGTGCTACGACGCGATTCATGTCTGGGACGGCAAGTTCTTTCGCCTCGACGATCACCTCGATCGTTGGGACCGCTCCATCGCGGCCCGGAAATACGACACCTTGGACCAGGACCGCGACGGCTTCGCAGATGTGATGCATGGCTGTGTCGCGCGCGCCGGGCTCGAGCGCTCGATGGTGACGCTTCTGGCGACAAGGGGCACGCCGCTCACCCCCTACAAGGACCTCCGCAACTGCAAGAACCGCCTGATCGCCTGGGCCGCGCCCTATTATTCCGTGGTCTCGGACGAGGAGACCGAAAAGGGCTGTGAGATCGTGATCGCCGAGACCGTCCGCATCCCCCCTGAATCGGTCGATCCCACGGTCAAGAATTTCGGCCGCCTCGACTTCGTCAGCGCCATGTTCGAGGCCTATGAGCGCGACGCCAGCCACGCCCTATTGTTGGACGCGGACGGCCACGTCACCGAGGGCCGGGGCTGGAACCTGTTCGCGCTCAAGGGCGGCGAACTGGTCTCGCCCGACCGCGGCGTCCTCGAGGGCATCACCCGCATGACCGTCCTCGAACTCGCCGCCCGCCTCAACATCGAGGCCCGCCTCGGCCGCCTAAAGGCCGACGACCTCGTTGCCGCCGACGAAATTTTCATGAGCTCGACGGCGGGTGGGCTGATCCCGGTGATCGGGCTGGACGGGGAGACGGTGGGCGACGGGCAGGCCGGGCCGGTGACCGAGCGGCTAAGGGAGATGTATTGGGGGTTGCACGAAGATGACGCGTATACGACGCCGGTGAAGTATGAGATGGCGGGGTAGGGGACCTATGACCGAATTCTCCTATCACCACGCCCACTGGCCGGTCCGCGCGGACCTTGTCGCCGCGCATACCAAGGCCTGGACGCGTCTCGCGAAGGCCGGCACGTGGCATTCGGCAGCGGAGCGCCTCGCGATCGCGGCGGAGGCGCGGCACGCCTTGGGCTGCGGGTTCTGTGCCGAGAGGAAGGCGGCATTGTCGCCGGAAGCCGTTGACGGTGCGCATGAAAGCCTGGGCGATCTTCCCGACGTGATGGTGGACTGCATCCATCGCATCCGGACCGACCCCGGGCGCCTGACGCGGGCCTGGCGGGAGCGTACGCGGACGGCAGGGCTGGAGGACGAGCGATACGTGGAACTGGTCGGGGTCGTGGCAACGGTGGTGGCCATCGATCAGTTCAACCGGGGGCTTGGGTTGGAGCCGCCGGCGCTGCCGGACCCGGTGCTCGACGGCACGCCATCGAATTATCGGCCGGAAGGTCTGTCCGATGGTCGGGCCTGGGTGCCGGTGATCCATCCCGACGATGTCCGAGCGCCGGAACAGGACCTCTATGAGGGCGGGTCGGGGGCCAATATCAAGCAGGCGATGACGCTGGTGCCGGACGAGGTCCGGGGGTTCTTCGATCTGGTCTCGACGCAATATTTGCCCCCGGCGGCGATGCGCGACTACGGCACCCGCCACCGGGCGATCGACAATGCGCAGATCGAGCTCCTGGCGAGCCGGGTTTCGGCGCTCAATCAGTGCGTCTATTGAACGACCAGCCATGCGCAGCTGCTCCGTGCGGGCGGCGATCACATTAGCCAAGAATTCGATCTCTCGGCGATCACGACGGGCGGCGAGAGCGGGGTCGCAGAGGGCAATCTACTGCTCGCCTTCGCCGCCGGCGTGGTGGCGGACGACCAGGCGGCGCTGGATGGTATTCGCGAGGCCATCGTCGCGGCCCTCGGCGCGGCGGCGCTGGTCGATTGCGCGGCGGTCGCGGCCCTCTTCGAGGCGATCGACCGGGTCGCCGATTCGACCGGCATCCGGCTCGAGGGCTGGAAGGCGGCGGACACGGCGGGTTTTCGCGCCGAGATCGGCATCGACAACTTCGCCTCGGTGGGGGAGAAGGGTGTCGGCTGAAGATGCGGGAGACCGCGTCGTTTGAAGCGTTGAGGGGCAGGACATGCGTGACACCAGGAGGATGAAGTTGATTTTTGCCGGTTGTCTGGCCGCGGGGCTGGCGGCCATTCATGCAACCGAGGCCGCCGCGGATGGGCAAAAGGGGCACAATCACGGCATCATCGACGTCCACACCCATCCGGTCGGCAAGCACCAGAGCCTTCCGCACAGCCTTATGTCGGCGTTGAAGCTGATGAACCGGTTCGGCGTCCGGAGAATGATCCTGTCGTCGCCGCCGAAGACCGACGGCAAGAACACGTTCGATTTCAAGCATCTCAAGGCGGTCGTCGGCGGCAAGAAGCGGTTCGCGTTCCTCGGTGGCGGCGGGAGCCTCAATCCCATGCTCCAACGCCACGAAAACCTTGCCGACGCGCCCGCAGATTTGGCGCTTGAGTTCGACCGGACGGCCCAGGCGATCGTCAACGCGGGGGCGGCCGGGTTCGGCGAGATGGCCTCGCTCCATATCTCGCTTTTCCGGGGGCACAAATACGAGTTCCAACCGGCCGATCATCCCTACCTGCGAAGCCTGGCCGATATATCGGCGCGGACCGGTCTGCCGATCGATCTCCATATGGACACCGTCGAGAGCGAAATCGAGGTTCCGCGAAACCTGCAGAACAACGACAATCCGGCGTTTTTTCCGGAAACGCTCGCGGCGTTCGAGCGATTGCTGAAACATAACCCGAAATCCAAGATCGTCTGGGCGCATGCGGGCTCGGATCCAATCGGCGAGATGACCGCCGAGCTCATCGGCGGTTTGATGGATCGGTATGAAAATCTATACGCCTCCCTCCGCATCAAGCGATCCTCGGGGCGAATGCAAAATTTGGTGTTTTACGACGACGGCTTGGATGGCGATTGGCTGGAAGTGTTGAAGCGCCATCCGGACCGTTTCGTCATCGGGACCGATACGTTTTTCATTCCGCCGAAGGTCCCCGAAGATCACCCGCTCCGTATTCTCGGCACGCACAACGAAGAAACGCTGGAGGCGACGGTCGCCTTCCTGTCCCTGTTGCCGCCCGATCTCGCCCGCAAGATCGCGCATGAAAACGCAATCAGAATCTACAATCTTGGCCCGGGCAAACCGATCCGCCCGAAAACGGCGCCGATCGGGCAAAAGCGCGGGAAATTTCTTTCCAAAGCCGACATTCGACGCGTCATCATTGGAAATACACTGAATTTCGCGGCGCCCTCGAACGGCAAGATCCTGCATGTCTATTTTGCCGATGACGGCAGCGCCATCATTGGTAGGGCGGGCAAGTCGAAAAAAATCAAGAAAAAATGGTCGATCAACAAGAAGGGAATGCTGTGCCGGACCTACGGCAAGAAGAACAAGAAACAGTGCACCCGCGTAAAGCCGGCTAGCGCGCCTGGAAAATTCACGCTCTTCAATAAAAAGGTCAATTACGAGGCGACGCTGCACCAGGGCGCCAAGTTCCCGAACTAGTGCCGAGAAAACGAGAAAGAAGAAAGAGAGGTTCCCCATGACCGCATATTTCATCGTTCGCGCCGAGGTGGCGGAAGCCGACCGCGCGGCCTTCGATCATTGGTACGAGAGCGAGCATTTGCCCGACGCCCTTCGGGATTTCAAGGCGTTGAGCGCCAAGCGGGGCTGGAGCGCGGTCGACCCCGGGGTCCATCTTGCCTTCTACGAATTTTCCGACCTGGCGGCCGCCAACGCGATTTTGGAGGGGGATATCATCAAGGCCTTCGTCGCCGAATTCGACCGGGTCTGGGAAGACAAGGTCACCCGAACCCGCGAAGTGGTCGAGGTCGTGCAGTCGATTTCATGAAGTCAGGATAAGGTTCCGTCACTCGGCGGCGGCTTGGGTCGCCGGGTCGGTGTCGGGCAGCAGCGAGATCACCGTGGTCTCGTTCAGATCCTCGCCGTACCAGGCCCGGATCGCCGCCTCGCGTTGGCCAAGATAGCGGGGCTCGCCCGCCTCCAGGACCATCGGCAGGTCGTGCCCCGGCACCAGGACACCGCCCGGCCGGCGCGACCAGAACGACCAGATGGCCTCGATGGAGGCGCGGGTGACGGCGGGGTCGTAGGTCATGTCGGCAGCGCGCGAGAGCAGCTCCGCCCGGTTCTTGCAGGCATCGCCCGAGAAGACCAGATCGCGCACCCCGGCATCCAGCACGAAGACCAGGCTGCCCGGCGTGTGGCCCGGCGTCATATGCGCGGTCATCCCCGGAAAAACCTCGTCGCCGTCGCCGACCGTCGCCAGGGTTGGCCAATTTTGCAGGGCCTCGACATAGAGCTCCGGCACCACCGTCTCGCCCCAGGGCTCCTTCAGCGACCAGTCCAGCTCATCCCGCCCGATGACGATGCGGGCGTGCTTGAACATGGTCCAGTTGACCGAATGATCGTAATGGGAATGGGTCAGCAGCACATCGGTCACGTCAGCCGGGCTCAGGCCGCGCGCCGCCAGCTGGTCTTGCAACAGGTAGCGCTGCCCGAACGAGCCCACATCGACGATCGCGAGCCGATCGCCCTTTCGCACCAACGCAATGGTGCTGAACCCGAGCGAGCCGTGACAGACCGATTTGCCCGGAAAGCCGTGCACGATAATCTCGATCTCATAGTCGCCGATCTGGAATTTCTTGCCGTCGCCGTCCGTGCTCATTGCGTGCCTCACTTGATCATGCCTTTGCTTTCGCCGATGTCCTTTAACGCTGGCATCCCGATTTGCCTTTGAGGATCTCACTCGCAGTGCAAGTCGCCGAACCGCGGGGTTTCGCGCGCCTTGGCGGGCTTTTCCCCGCCGCTGGCCGGTCGGTTTCCTGAATAAGTTCCCATTCTCCCTTCATGACCTGGATCTCGATGTTCGGCGCCAGGCCTTCCGCCGAGGCGATGGCGGGGCCGGTTGCCGACAGGCTGTTCAGGATCGAGGTGATGCTGGTGCCGCTTCCGTTCCGGATGCTCAGATGCATGCTGCTGGGCGAGGTGATGGTGTAACGTTTGGTATGTGCCCTGAAACAGTTCTGATGTCCCGGCACGTGGATATTGGCGATCTTGTTTACGACCGAGATCGATACATTCAACCGGAAGGAATATTGCGAGCAAGTGTATTTGAAGCCACATGACCGCGGACTGAAATTCCGTGATGAACCTTCCCAAACACCGCTGAAAGTGTTGTCGCCGGTCTTACTCGTTATCTGGATCGATCCCGTCTTGTTGACGGAGGCGCCGCAGGTCTTCGTCTGATTTTCCTGATACTGCCAATTCCCGAGGGTCAGGCGTAGCGGAGGATCCGGGATCGGGGTCGAAAAGCACTGGTCCTTTTCGCAAGCGAGGCGTCCCTGAACCCATTTCGACGAACATTCGTCGAACCATTTGTAGAACGGGTTCTCGCATACCTTTTCGCAGTCACTCTCGCTCATGTTTGCGCCCGGCCAACAGACCCGGCACCGCGAATTCGCCATGCCGCCCCTCTTGGCGCGAATTTCCTTGGCGGTGTGGATGATGCAGACGCCCTTTGGCGGTCGTGAAAACTCGGGCGTGGATTGCGCGAGGCGCCGAGGTTGCAAAGATTGGGTGATGTCGGCAGCCAAGAGCGGGGCAGTCAAAAAGGCCGCCAGACTGACAAAAAGGACTAACTTGCCGGCCGCATGAACTCTTCCATGCCGACCAGCGGCATTTCGGGTAACCAATTGATGTTTCAATTTCTTCCTACCTCCTATCGTCCCTATGCGGGGCGGAAGGGCATAATTCGGCGCGGATGGTGCTTGCGAAAAAACGCCATGTCAATTCGGTGTCCCGACTTCTCTTCGAGCCATTAACCATCGGCCTATATCGATGCTTGTGTCATTCGACCGGGACATTGCTGGATAGAAGGTTGGTTCGGTTCTAGGATGGGGTGTGAATTAGGGAGAATATCCGCGTGAAGCAAACGGAAGTCCTGGCGCATGCGCCGAAGGTTTTGAGCGAGGCCCAGCGGGCGCAATATTTCGAACAGGGCTATCTGGTGCTGGAGCGTTTCGTTTCCGAGGATTGGCTGGCGCGCTTGCGCAATGTGACCGAGGAATTCGTCGAGGAAAGCCGGACCGTCACCGAATCCGACGGCAAGTTCGATATCGAGCCCGATCATTCGGCGGCGGCACCGCGTCTTCGCCGGTTGATGTCGCCGGTCGAGCATCACGCCGTCTACCGCGACTTCACCCTCAAGGGCCCGATCGTCGATCTGGCGGAGGATCTCCTCGGTCCGAATGTGAAGTACCATCACTCGAAACTGAACTTCAAGTGGTCCGACGGCGGGGAAGAGGTGAAGTGGCATCAGGATTTCCCCTTCTGGCCCCACACCAACTACTCGCCCTTGACCATCGGCGTCTATCTCGACGATGTGGATGATGGGATGGGCCCGCTCGGTGTCATTCCGGGCAGCCACCATGGATCGCTCTACAATCACTTCGACCATGACGGCAATTGGACCGGGGCGCTTCGCGACGAGGACCTACCGAGGGCGGATCTCTCGAAGGCGGTCTTCCTGCCGGGACCGGCGGGATCGGTCACCATCCATAACAGCTGTGTCATTCACGGCTCGGTGCCGAACGATTCGCCGCGGGCCCGCAATCTGCTGCTGCAAACCTATTCGGCTGGCGACGCCCTTGTGCTCAGCGGCCTGGTCCAGCGCTTTCCCCATTCCGACAAGATCGTCCGGGGCGCCGTGCCCGAGGTGGTGGAAATGGCGATCGACCCCGTGCGGATGCCGCCCGACTGGTCCGCCGGCTATACCTCGATCTTTGCCCTGCAACAGGGCGAGGATGACGCGGCGGCTTAGGCGGGGTTTCGGCGCCTACACCGGCCGCTCGCCGGCGACGGTGCAGCGGTTCATGGCGCGGGTGTCGTTGGGATAGTCATTGATCGCGAAATGCTGGACGCAGCGGTTGTCCCACATCGCGAGCGCGCCTTCGGTCCAGCGGAAGCGGCAGGTGAATTCCGGCCGGGTCAAATGGTCGTATAGAAAATTCAGGATGGGGGCGCTCTCCGCTTCGGTCATGTCGGTGAAGCGGACGGTGTGGGCGAAGCTGACATAGATCATCTTCCGGCCCGTCTCGGGATGCGTGCGGATCACCGGATGGACGGCCTCGATCACGGCGACGTCTTCCTTGACGGCCGTGCTGGTCGTCTCTTTCAGCGTCTTGGTGCGCCCGCCGCCATAGCGCTTGCCGGCGCTGTTGACCGCGGACAAGGGGGCCAGCATCTCCTTCATTCCGCTCGATAGGGCGTCGTAGGCGGCGTGGGCATTGCCGAAGATCGTGTCGCCGCCGCTCGGCGGCAGTTCCTTCGCGAACAGCACCGTGGCACCCGGCGGCTGCTCCGTATAGGTCATGTCGGTGTGCCAAAGGCCGCCGAAATTATAGCTGTCCTCCGGCGTTTTCCGGATCTCGATGACATTCGGCGCTTCCTTGAAACCCTCGACATAAGGGTACGCGATCAAGGGGCCGAAGCGACCGGCAAACGCGGCTTGGGCCGCCGGCGACAGGGCTTGTCCCGGAAAGAAAACCGCCAAACGGTCATGGTAGGCCCGGCGAATTTCGTCGAAGGTGGCCGCGTCGATTTCGCTCGCGAGGTCGACGCCTCGAATTTCAGCGCCAAGCGCGCCCGCGATTGGTTCGACCGAAATATGCTGATAGGACATCTTCCACCGGTTTGACTTGGTAAACGTACGGTCTCTCACTTAAAATCAATATGTCGCGTGCCACGCCGTCGGCAAACGCGCGACATCGAGGGGATAAAGGATACTCGACCAATGAAGATGTTCGTCGTCGACGATGAATTGGATATGGTCTCGGTCATGACGCTTCTGCTGCAGCATGCCGGCCATGAGGTCGAATCAAGCGTGGCCGGTTCGACGGCCATTCCGAAAATCAGGGCGTTTCGGCCCGATGTCCTGCTGACCGATCTGGTGATGGCGGAGGTAAACGGTCTCGAACTCTGCCAGGAACTACGCGGCGATGCGAATTTGGCGGATCTCAAGATCATCTTCGTCTCCGGCAAGGACGACCCCTATTGGCATGATCAGGCAAAGGCGGTCGGGGCGCTCGGTTTTATCGGCAAGCCGCTCGACCCCGATGCGTTCGCGAACCAAGTCGTGGCGTTGGTGGAAGGCGCCGAGTAGGGCCGCGGCGGAACGCGGTGGACTCCCGCTCCGCCGGGCTTTAACACAATCTCCGGTATGGCGGGATTCCCGGAAAATCCACAAGACGCGGAACGGTCGGCCCCTTCGGCGGAAGCGGACCGGAATTTGCGGAGCGCCGCGGCGCCTTTGGCGGCGACATTCATGGTTCAGACCATGGCGTCGATGTCGATGTTCGGCGTGGCGGTAATTGCCCCCGTCGCAGCACCAGAGATCGGCGTCGACGCGACGCTGATCGGCGTCTTCACCTCGATCGCCTTTAGCTTCGGGATGCTGACGGGTCTGCCGACAGGTGCCCTTGCTTCCCGCTACGGCGGGATACGGGTTTCGCAGGCGACGATGCTGCTGGCCCTGATGGGGGTGGCGGCCTTGACGCTGGCGACACCGGTTGCGGCGATTGCCAGCGCCATCCTGCTCGGTTTCTGCTACGGGCCGGTCAATCCCGTCTGCACCCACATCCTGGCCGGGGTCTCGCCGGAACGCTGGCGGCCGCTGATCTTTTCGATCAAGCAGACCGGTATGCCGGCCGGCACCGCGCTCGCCGGCGTGCTGCTGCCGTTTCTGGTCCTTGCCTATGACTGGCGGGTGGCGATTTTGGCGGCGGGCCTTCTCGCCGCCCTGACGGCAGTCGCGATCCAGCCGCTTCGGGCCCGAATCGATGCCGACCGCGAGCGGGGCGGTGTCTTGCGAGCCGGCAGTGTCATTGCACCTCTTAGTCTGGTATTGCGAACGCCGCGCCTGCGGACGCTGGGGCTCGTCGGGTTTGTATATTCCGGCGCCCAAGTGGCCCTGTCGACGTTCTATGTCGTCTATCTGACCGCCGCCCTTTCGTTGTCGCTGACGACGGCGGGCCTCCTCTATACGATCCTGCAAATCGGCGCCGTCATGGGCCGTATTCTATGGGGCGGGGTGGCCGACCGGTCGTACCCGGCCGACCGGGTTCTGGTAGGGCTCGGAGTCGGCACCGCCATCTTCGCGGTCCTGGCCGGCGCGATGACGCCCGGCTGGTCGTTCTGGAGCTTGGCCCCGGCGAGTTTTCTGCTGGGCGCCACCAGCCACGGCTGGAACGGGGTCTTTGCTTCCGAACTCGTCAAATATGCCCCCGCGGGTCACGTCGGCGAGGCGGCGAGCGGTATTCAATTCGTCAGTCTGGCGGGTGTGGCCGCGGTCCCGCCCGCCTTTGGTCTCGTCGTCACGTTCGGCGGCGGCTACGGTGTTGCCTTCGCCGCCGCCGCCGCCGTCATGCTGGCCGCCGCGCTATATCTCGGGGCCGCGTTCCGGCGGGGTTGAGAGTTACGCCGTCGACCTAGCCACGCAATCGCACCAACACGGTCACCACAGTTTGATGTTCTTGTAGATGCGAACGTTGACATCGGCCCGCATGCCCGGCGTCAGGTTCGGCGGCGGGTTTTCCAGGGATATGCGGACGGGAACGCGTTCCGCCCAACCGCCCAGCTTGCCGGATCCCGCGACGCGGCCGCCGGCGCCCATTTCGGCGGCCGTGATGCTGCCGATCTTGCTGACCTTCCCGTAGAAGTCGCGAAAGGGATAGGCGTCCAGATTGATCAGCACCTCCTGCCCAACCGTCACATAACGGATCTGGTCTTCGTCGATATTCGCCTCGACCCAGAAGGATTTGGGATCGTGCAGCATCAGAATATCGACGCCATCCTCAAGATATTCGCCCTTGAACTTGCGGATCGTTCCGACGACGCCGTCGATGGGACTCCGGATGTGGCGGTAGCCGAGCTCCAGTTCCTGTTTCTTGATCAGGTTCCTGATCCGGTCCTGTTTAACACTGGAAATCTTGATCTTGGCGTCGAGGACATCGAGGTATTTCCGTGTCGCCGTCAGCTGGTCGCGTTCCTTTTTCGCGACGGCGATCTTACCGGCGACCAGGGACGCGGCACCTCGCAAGACCAGAAATTTGTCCTGTTCGACGTCGAGCGCCGTCTCCGAGTTGAGTTTCTTTTTGAACAGCACGGTGACACGCCTCAGGTTCTTCCGCGCCAGTTCAAGCCGCTTTTGGATGGCTTCGTGTTCCCGCTTCAGCGCCTTGATTTTTTCGCGCTGCGTTTCGAGTTTCGAGCGGAGTTCCGCCTCGAAGGCGGATTTTTCCCTTTTCAAGCTGACCCCGCCGGCGCTTTCGAGCGCCAGGTCCGTCTTCAGAGAGTTGATATTCAGCTTGATGTCGTCATGGACCAAGGTGATCAGCAATTGACCCTTTTTGACCGGGCCGCCTTCCTCGACGAGAATGGAGTCGATCTTTCCGTCCACTTGCGCGGAGATGTTGGTGAAGTCGGTCTGGACGCTGGCATCGCTTTCATAGACATGCGTGAACCAATAGAAGACCTCGTAGGACAGCAACCCCGCCGCCCCGATCAGACAAATGCCCAATGCGGTCTTTAATTTCGCCTTGATATCCAATTCCAGAATCTCTTCGCGGTCGTTGGCGCGAAACACGACGGTTATATTACGATGGCCATAAAATGGAGCGCGCGTTCGTAATGCGATCAAATTTGGGGCAAGTCAACGGTGCTGGGGTCGCCGCCGATCGGCCGGAGATGCTCTAGATGACGGTCGAGCCGGCATCGGATCGCGAAGCGGATGCGGGGACGGTTGGCCAGCGCACCCCCATCGGCACGCTGTTCCTCAATCCGAACTATCTATCGATCTGGAGCTTGGGCACCCTCACCGGGTTCATTCGCTGGTTCCAACTGCTGGCCTTGGGCATCTACACCTTCGAGATCACCGGATCGCCGCTTCTGGTCTCGATCGTGCCGATTTTATGGGGCACGCCGCTGGCGCTCTGCGGCCCGGTCATCGGCGGTATTGCCGACCGGGTCAACCGGAAATGGTTGCTGGGATCGTCGATGGTCATGATCCTGGCGGTCTCCGTGGTCATGGCGTTGTTCGCCTACGGGGACGGGTTGACGGTCACGCATATTTTCGTGGCGTCGGTGTTGAGCGGTTTGTTCTGGGCGACCGATATGCCGGTGCGGCGGCGATTGCTGGGCGATGTCGCGCGCGATGCGCTGGCGACGGCGATGAGCTTCGATGCCGCCACCAATAGCGCGACGCGAATGTTGGGGCCGCTGCTCGGCGGCGTCATGTTGCAGCTCGTCGGGATCACCGGGGTGTTCGTGCTCAGCTCGGCGGTCTATGCGCTGAGTCTCGTGTTGATCATCTGGACGCGGTTGCCGACACCCGCCGATCCCGCCGCGCGAACCGCGCTGGTGCACGATCTGATTGCCGGCATTCGCTTCGTTCTCGGCAATTGGGAATTGCGGCGGGTCTTCGCGGTGACCATCGTCTTCAACGTCTGGGGGTTTCCGTTCACGGCGATGATCCCGATCCTCGGCAAGGAACGTCTGGGCCTGGATCCGTTTCAGGTCGGTCTGTTGTCCAGCCTGGAGGGGTTCGGCGCGTTCGTCGGCGCCATGGTCGTCGCGTGGTACGCGACGCAGGTTTATTTCGCCCGTATTTTTATCTGGGGGGCGGCGCTCTATCTCGTCGTGATCTTCTATCTCGGTATCCTGGCCTTCGTCGCCGGCGGACCAAACCATTCGTTCATCGCCGCCGCCCTTTGCCTGACCGTCATGGGGCTCGCCGCGGCATGTTTCGCGACCATGCAAAGCACGCTGACTTATCTCTGCGCCCAGCCGATGTATCGCAGCCGGGTGTTCGGCGTGCTGGCGCTTTGCATCGGCACGGGACCGATCGGGTTCCTGAATGTCGGCTGGATGGCGGAGGCCTACGGTGTTCCGACCGCGCTGTTGGCGATCTCGCTGGAAGGCCTGTTGGCGTTTCTCGTGCTGTGGATTTATGGCGTTTTGAGCCGATGAAGGGTACGGTATCGGAATTCGCGCTTTAGCTCTTAACCTGGAACGGCTCCGCATTTAATGAAGAGGTAAGGAAATGGCACGCATCGCAATCGGCGGGTTCATGCACGAGACGAATTGCTTCGTGCCGATGCGGACGGATTACGAGTATTACGCCCGGCCCGGCGAGACGCCGCCGCTCGCCCGCGGCGAGGAGATCTACGAGCGGCTGACGGGCTCCAGCTTCGGGACCTCCGGTTTTCTCGACGAGATGCGCGAAAAGCACGAGCTGGTGCCGCTGATCTGGGGCAGCGGCGGGGCCGGCGGCTATGTGACCGACGACGCCTTCGAACGGATCGTGGGCGAGCTCGTCGGCGGCCTGTCGCGGGCGATGCCCGTCGATGCGGTCTATCTCGATCTCCATGGCGCCATGTGCAGCGAGAGCTTCGAGGATGCCGAGGGGGAGATCCTGCGCCGGGTGCGGGGTGCGGTGGGCCCCGACCTGCCGGTTGTCATCAGCCTCGACTACCACGCCAATGTGAGCGAGCGGACCGCGATGATGACCGACGGCATGGCGATCTACTTGACCTATCCCCACACCGACCGTCAGCATACGGGCGGTCGGGCGGCGCGGATCCTGGACAAGGTGCTGGAACGGGGGCACCCGACCCACCGCGCCTTTCGGAAGATGCCGTTCCTGCTGCCGCTCAATTTCCAGTGCACCCTGGTCGACCCGTCGAAGGCGATCGTCGATGCCACGGTCGAAGGGGAGGGGGGCGATATATTGGATCTCTGCTACGCCGCCGGCTTTCCGCCGTCCGACCTATACGAAAGCGGGCCGGTTGTCGTCTGCCACGGCTATGACGAGGCGGCCGTCGAAGCGGCGGCCGATCGGATTACGGACATGGTGCTGGCCGCCGAGTCCGATTTCGCGGAAGAGCTTCTGACCCCCGACGAAGGCGTCCAGCGCGCCTTGGAAATAGCGGCGAGCGCCGATCTGCCGGTCGTTATCGCCGATACCCAGGACAATCCCGGTTGCGGCGGGACCTGCGATACGACGGGCCTTCTGGCCGCCCTGGTGCGTCACGACGTGCCGGATGCGGCGATGTGCGTGATGTGCGATCCGGAGGCGGCGGCCGCCGCTCATGCCGCCGGTGTCGGGGCCGAGATCACGGTCGATCTCGGTGGCAAGCACGATATCCCGGGCGATTCCGCTTATCACGGCACCTTCATCGTGACCCGCCTTGGCGACGGAAAATTCACCACGACGGGGAAATCGATCCCGGGGCGAAAGGTCGACCTTGGAAAGACCGCCCTCCTCACCATCGGCGGGGTCGATATCGTGGTCGCGAGCCATCGGATGCAGGCCTTCGACCAGGATATCTTCCGTCATCTCGGGATCGAGCCCCGCGAACGAAAGATTCTGGCGCTCAAGAGCACCTGCCACTTCCGGGCCGATTTCATGGATATCGCCTCGAAGATCTTGATCGTGCTGGCGCCGGGGGCCCATCTCGTCGATTCGACGCTCTACCCGTTCAAGTACCTCCGGCCCGGCGTGCGGCTGGCCCCGCTCGGCCCGGAATTCGAACCGAGTACTTCATGACGGCCCCGAAAGTCACGATCGCGGATTTCAACCGGTTCGGCGAACAGGCCGCGAAGTTCCTGGCCCAATACCCCTTCGTCACCGAGGAGATCGGCTTCGGGACCGCCCGAATGCGCCTGCCGATTCAGGAACATCATTTGCGCCAAGGGGATACCGTGGCCGGCCCGTCGATGATGGCGCTTGCCGACTATTCGATCTATGCCGCGATCATGGGCCGGCTGGGGCCGATCGAGACTGCCGTCACGTCGAGCCTGAACATAAATTTCCTGCGCCGTCCGACCCGTGCGGATTTGATCTCCGAGGCGCGGATCGTGGCCCTCGACGACCGCCTGGCCTTCGCCGAGGTGGAGGTACGGTCCGACGGCGAATCCGCCCCCGTGGCGCACGTCACCGCCACCTACGCCGTTCCGCGCATTCGGGATGAATAGTGTGTGGTATTATAATACCGTTTTATAAGTTTATGTTTTAACGTGATTTTTCTTAAAAATATGTGTTGACGATACCGCCTGGGACGAGGATACTCCGCCGCCGTCGCGAGAGGGCTCGAGGCTGAAAGGGCGTGTCATGAAATCCTATTCGATGAAGGCCTCGGAGATCGACAAGAAGCATTACGTGGTGGACGCCGAGGACCTGGTTTTGGGTCGAATGGCGGCGATCATCGCGAACGTTCTCCGGGGGAAGACCAAGCCGACCTATACGCCGCATATGGATTGCGGCGACTTTGTCATCGTCGTCAATGCCGAGAAGGTCGCCCTGACCGGCAAGAAGCGCACGGACAAGAAATATTACTGGCACACCGGCTATCCGGGCGGAATCAAAGAACGCACGGTCGACAAGGTACTTGAAGGCAAGCGGCCCCAGAACGTGGTGATCAAGGCGGTCCAGCGGATGCTCCCCAAGGGCCCGCTCGGGCGGAAGCAGCTTTCGAACCTCAAGGTCTATGTCGGCCCCGATCATCCTCACGCGGCGCAGGCGCCGGACGTGCTGGATATCGCGGCGATGAATCCGAAGAACAAGCGGAGTGCGGCGTAATGGTCGACGAAAAGGACGCCAAGGAAGAAACCGAAGCGGAAACGGCGGAAGAGACCGTGACCGAGGAAACCGCCGCGGCCGAGGAGGCGCCGACCGAGGAAGCACCGACCGAAGAAGCACCGGCCGAGGAAGCACCGGCCGAGGAAGCACCGGCCGAGGAGACGGCCACCGAAGAGGAACAACCGCGCACGATCCGCGATTTCGCCGATCTGGCGGCGGTGGCGACCGGCACGGCGGCCCCGGTGCCGACGGCCGAGGAGGTCGCGAAAGAGCCGAAGATCGACGAGCACGGCCGCTCCTATGCGACCGGCAAGCGAAAGGACGCGGTCGCGCGCGTCTGGATCAAGCCGGGGCCCGGCAAGATGGTCGTCAACGGCCGCGAGATCGAAACCTATTTCGCCCGCCCGACGCTCCGCATGATGATCAACCAGCCCTTCGAGGCGGTGAACCGCGCCAACCAGTATGACGTGATCTGCACGGTCAGCGGCGGCGGTCTCTCGGGACAGGCGGGGGCGATGCGCCACGGTATCAGTCGTGCCTTGGTGGCCTACGAGCCGCCGCTTCGCCCGACACTCAAGATGGCCGGGTTCCTCACCCGTGATTCCCGCGTCGTCGAGCGCAAGAAATACGGCAAGCGCAAGGCCCGCCGCAGCTTCCAGTTCTCGAAGCGTTAAGCGAAATTTTTCAAGTTATTGCGAAAAAGAGCTGCCTTCGGGCGGCTCTTTTTTTGCGAGAAAACGCAAGCTGATTTATGTCGCCATGTTCCGAAAACGGGATCCGATCGATTAAACAAGATTTAGAGCACGTCCGGCTCTCCGATTTTGATTGGGGTGGAATAGATGAATCGTTGAATTTCGAGGCACCGGTTCTTCTCGACCTGTATTCCTACTTTTTGCAGCACCAAAACGAGAAACATCTGCTATTGCGGGAAGTTGTCGATCCGCTCGTTCTGCCGTCGGGCAGCCTCCCCTATCTTCACCTGATTGATTATGAAACGGGTCCGCCCGAACGATTTCGTTGGCGGTTGATCGGCACGCACATCACTCAAACATTGGGGAGAGACAGCACCGGACGATATTTCGACGATCTTTACAACGAGAATGATTTTCATGCGATCTCTTCCAGCTTGCGCGTAATACTCGAGCGCCCACGGGGATTGCGAAGTACCGGATTGGCCACGTTCGTCGACCGCGAGTCCTTGAAAATGGAGAATTTCGATTGCCCGATCAGCGATGACGGCGAGACCGTATCCGGTTTTCTCAAGGGCACGGTCTATTCCTATTGAATGTGGCGGAGGGGACGGCGATGAGTGTTTCGATCCGCCCGGCGGCGGCCGCCGACAAGACGGTCTGCCTCGACTTTATCGGAACCTTGAACGGCGGGCCGGTGACGCCGGATTGGGCGGCCACCTTCGATGCCCTTCTCGGGGCCGAGCGGGGCATGGTCTTGGTGGCCGAGACGGCGGCGGATGGCATTTTTTGGGTGGCCACGGTCTCGTTCAATCTGGCCATTCGCTACGGCGGCGAGTATTGCCAACTGGAGGAGCTCTACGTTGACGCTTCCGCCCGCGGCAAGAATGTCGGCGGCCTGCTGGTCGAGGCCGTGATCGATCACGCGACCGAGCGGGGTTGCGCCGAGATCGGCCTCTACATCGCCGAACGCCACGCCGCGAACCGGCCCTTCTACGAGAAATACGGCTTCGAGAACGTCGGCATCGAAGTCCGGCGGGGGCCGCGCGCGGCTTTGGAAAGCTAGCGCGCGTCTCGGCTGGTCGGGGTGCGGGGCGGGCGCGCCTCGGGGTCGATGATAACGTCGATCAGGGCGGGCTCCCCGGTTGCGAGCGCGTCCCGGAGCGCGTTATCGAATTGCCCCGGCCGATCCACCCGATAGCCGCCGCAGCCGAACAGATCCGCGAGTTTGGCAAAATCGGGGTTGTTGTGACCGACTCCCATTACCTGGCCGTAGGCTTCCACGCGTTTCCATTGGGAGCCGAGGCGGAAATTGTTGAAGACGACGACGACGGCACCGAGCCGTTCGCGGGACATGGTCTCGAGATCGCCGACCTGCAGCATCAGGTCCCCATCGCCGAGACAGGCGACAACCTGCTGGTCCGGCCGCTCCATCTTGGCGCCCATGGCAAGGCCGAGACCGCAGCCCATGGCCCCGAGGCGGCTCGATACCAGGTGCGCGCCCGGATGGGCGACCGGCACCATATAGCCGTAAAAGCCGTGGTCGCCCGCGCCGTGGGTGAAGATCGTCTCCGGCGAAAGGGTGCCGAGGGCGGCGACCACTTCCTGGGGTTGGACCATGCCGTTCTCGGGCGCCGCGGCAAACCACGCCTTCTTCCAGTCGTCGATATCGGCGGCGAGACCTTCGACCCATCCCCGCCGCGCGTCGGGCACGGCGAGGTCGGCGGTCTCCAGCGCCTGGTTCAGGCATTCGGCGAAGGCCCGGGCATCGGCGACGATACCAAGGGTCGGGACGGGCTCGCAGCCGATCACCGCGCCCTCGATGTCGACCTGGACGATCGGCGCGTCGGCGGGCAGAAGTTCCCGCCGCGAAAGCTGTAGGTCGGACAGGCGGGAGCCGATGGCGAGGATCAGATCGGCTTGCCGGACCGCTTCTCCGATCGGCGCATAACCGACGATCCCAGATGGTCCCATGACGAGCGGATGGGTTTCCGGCACGACCGAGCGCGAGGTCGGCGTGTTGACGATGGGGCAGCCGAGGGCCTCCGCCAGTTTCAGAATCTCACCTCCGGCGCCTGAATAGCGGGCCCCACCCCCTATCAGAATCACCGGCCGTGCCGCTTGTCGGAGAAGTGCGACAGTTTCCTCGACCCGCGATGGTTCGGGCCAGGGCCGATGCAGGGGGGCCCTTTGCGGAACGGAGTCGGATGAAACCGGGTCCGCGCAATCGTCGATCGACACATCGATCGGAATGTCCACCTGTGCAACACCCGGTCGGCCGGTCACCGATTCCCCGAGGGCCCGCCGGATGGCTTCCACGGCCTGGTCCGGCCGCTCCACCCGGGTCTGCCATTTGACCACATCTTGGACCGGCTTCAGGACATCCATCGTCTGCCACCAGCCGTTTTCCATGGCCTGGCGTTCCTGGGTCAGGCTGAGGAGGATCATCGGGATCGAGTCCAGCGCGGCGGAAGCAACGCCGAGGCTGGCCGCCAAGAGACCCGAGCCGCCATGAGCCATGACACAGCCGGGACGGCCGCTGAGACGCGCCGTCGCATCCATCATCGCGGCCGCGATCTGTTCGTGGCGGACGCCGACATAACGCGCATCGTTGCGTCCCGCCAGATTCGCGAGATAGGGCGCCGAGGTCGATCCCACCATCCCCGCGAAATATTGCACGCCCGACCGCGTCAATTGGTCCAGCACCGCCTCGTAGACCTTCATCCCGGCGTCCTTCTATCCGTTCGTATTTTCGGGTGTTTCCAATAGCGCGCGATTTCGGGAAACGCCATGGCGAAGCGAACTTAGGTGATGTTCAGCACGCGTTCCTTCGGGAACCGGATAATGACGAGGGTCCCGCTACCCTTCGTGCTGTCGATCTTGAGCGAGCCGCCATGAAGCTCGGTCAGCGCCTTGACCAGACCAAGCCCGAGGCCGGTGCCTTCCTTTACTTTCAAGCTCGGTTCCATGGCGCGGGTGAATTTATCCGTCGAGCGGGCGATTTCGCTTAGCGTCATCCCGACACCGTCGTCCGCGACAATGATCTCCAACTCGCCTTTCGTGGTAACGCCGGCCCTGACCGTCGTCTTGCTGCCGGCACCGCTGTATTTAATCGCGTTGGAGAGGAGGTTGATGAGGATCTGCTTGATCGCCCGTTCATCGGCTCGGAAGATGACGGTCTCCGGCGAAACGAGATTGATAATTTCGACATCGGCTTTTGCCGCCATATCGCCAAGCAATTCAATTGTTTCCTCGGCAAGGAGATGGGTGTCGATCTCGACCTCGTCGAGTTCCATCTTGCCGGCTTCGATCTTCGAAATGTCCAATAGATCGTTGATCAGGCTCAGGAGATGGGTGCCGCTCTGATGGATGAACTCCGTGTATTCGAGATATTTCTCGTTTTCGAGGGGGCCGAAGAACTGCTTCGTAATGGTTTCGGAAAATCCGATGATCGCGTTGAGCGGTGTTCGAAGCTCGTGGCTCATCGCGGCCAGGAATTCGGATTTCGCGCTGTTGGCGACTTCCGCATGACGCCGGGCTTCGACCAGGGCCGCCTCGGTCTCCTTCAGTTTGGTAATGTCTGTATAGACCGCACCTACCGCCTCAACGGTCCCGCCCGGGCTGAGCAGGGGAAACCGGGTGACGAGATAATAGTGCGCGCCGGTGTCGATCTCGAAGCTCGTCGATTCACCGCTCTCGAAGACCTTGTTGTCCTGTATCTCCGCCAGTCGCGCGACGTCGATCGGCAGGACATCATAGGGCGTCTTGCCCTCGATCTCGGAGACCGGTCGACCCCGGCGTTCGGCGAAGATCTTGCTGACGAAGATGTAGCGCCCACTGCGATCCTTGACGCCGATGGGCGCGGTCGAGTTGTCGATGATGGCGCGGAGCCGCCGCTCGTTTTGGCTGGCGGCGCGATCGCGTTCCAATTCGGCGACCCGACGGCGAAGCGTTTCGAGCTCGGCCACAAGCTCCGAGCTCGCCGCACCATGAGCGGAGACGGACGATGGCTCCATATTTTCTAAGTCCGAACTCGGCAATGCATCGCTCCCCAAGCGTTGCGACCGCGAGTCTCGACGATGACCCAGGATTGAGGTTGCACGATCAATCGTTAATAAATTGTAAGGAAATTGAAACGCATTGACCGGTATCGACATTCAGTTCCCTGATCGCGGTCCGGTCAACCCAGCACCGAGAAACTGCTGTCCGGGTTTATCGGGCGTTTCCGCGAATAGAATCCGACATCGAGATCACGGACCATATAAGGCAGACGGAATTGCAAGGGGGCGTCGTCGTGATCGTTCCCGGCTTCGCAATAGGCGACGAGGGCGGCCATCATTTTGCCGGCGATGGCGGCGTTCTTGAACTGATTGCCGCTGGTGCCGATGGCCATGTAAAAGCCGGGCAACGACGACTTGTCGTAGATCGGAATCCAGTCCTCGGTCACGTCGTAGAGGTCGACGACGCCCTTCATGGCGCTGGGAATGCCGAGGGACGGGACGCGCTGGGCATAGCGATAGGCCTGAAGCGTCCATTGGTCCGTGAATTCGCGGTTGAAATCCTCGTCGTCGACCCATTCCTTGGCGTCGCACTCCGGATCCTCGCTGCCGACCAGGATGTGATTGCCGTGTTCGGGCCGGCAATAGCAGGCGATGTCGTTGTCCGAGACGACGGTGCCGTCGCGCTCGAAGTCGAAGCCTTCCGGCGCCGGCACATGCACCACTTCCTGGCGTAGGGGCTTTGTGGAGATGGTCATGTCGTCGAGCACGCCGGCCAGGGCATTGATCCTGGCCGAAGCCGGCCCTGCCACGTTTATCACGACCGGTGCGTTGATCTCCTCGCCGTCATCGAGCCGAACGCCCGCCGTCCGTCCGTCCGCGGTCAGGATCTCCACGACTCGCTTGTTGAAGAGGAACGCCGCGCCATGCGCCTCGGCGGCGCGCTGGAGGTTGTGGGTCGCGAGCTGCGGGTCGGTAACGTAGCCCGAAGTCGGAAAGAAGACCCCGCTGTCGATTTTTGTGCCGTTCGGCGACCCGAACCCCTCGTCGGACAGCCGCTTTGCGGGCGCGAAGCTCTTCAGGTCGTAGACCGGCAGGCGCTTCTCGAAGATGGCGTCGTCCCAAATCTCGTAGGGAATGCCGAGCGTGTCGCAATAGGCGAGATGGCTCCGCATGAAGTCGTTCTGCGGCGTCCGCATGACCAGGCAGCCAACCTCCCGAAATTCCGCCAGGCCGCGTTCGTCGGCGACACCGAGATAGTCCGCCCAATCCCGCCAATGGAAATAGCCCTCGTAGGCGAGCGCCGTTCCCTCGAGGCTGGAGTAATGCACCCGGATGATGGCGCAGGAACTGCTGGTGGAGCCATAGCCCGCCGCCGGATTGCCGTCGATGGACAGCGTCTTGACGCCTGACTTCGCCATTTCGAACGCGGTGGCGGCACCGATAACACCGGCCCCGATGATGATTGCATCTGTCATCCTACGCCCTTATTCGGGTGGCCCCAGCCATTCGATATCCGCATGGGCGCCCTTGATCGCCACGGCATCCACTTCGACCAACATCTCCGGCTGAGCCAGGGCGGCGATGCGGCAGCCCATCGAGACCGGGCGGCTGTCCGCGAACCAGGCCGGGCCCTCGCCGTGGGGGCGGTTCTGCTCCGCCGCCGCGATGGTGAATGACCGCCGACGCACGATGTCGTCGAGAGTGGCCCCCGCCTGTTCGAGCGCCCATTGGATGGTCTCGTGGCAGAGGTCGTACTGCGCCGCCCAGTCTCCTGCCGCGTGCACCACGCCCTCGGGATCAATGGACGTGCAGCCGCTGACATGCACTACATCGCCGACTTCGACGGCGCGGGCATAGCCGCGGCCTTTTTCGCGTTCCTTTTCGGTGAAGATATCCCGGCGCGTCTTGGCGGCCCCGATGATCGCCTCCGCCTCGATCTCGACCAGCATTTCGGGGCGGATCAATCCCGGAATGCCGAGTAGTGTCGCCGTCGGCCGGACCTCGCCCAGAACCTCGAGGCGGGCGCGGCTCTGTTCCTCGGTCCGGGCCACGTCGGTCACGAAGGTCTTGGTGTAGACGAGATCGGCAAGAGAACCGCCGGCGGTATCCAGGGCCTCGAGGATCGCGTCCATGCTGGCGCGGGTCTGGCCGTAAAGATCACCGGAATGAGCGACATCGCCCTTGTCGTCGAGCGCGGTGGTACCGGAGATGAAGACCCGGTCGTCGACCCGGACCGCGCGGGAATAGGCGTAGAGATCCTCGGTCGGTCGCCCCGACGAGATGCGCTGCGCCGTTTCCTTCGCGCCGTCGATCGCCTCGAGTTCGATCTCGATCAATTGGGCGGGGCGGGCGAGCCGGCTCACCTGGACCAGGGTCGAGGCCGGGCGCACATCGCCGAAATACTTGGCGATCGCCCGAGCCGCGGCGTCCGCCAGCGAGATGTCGGTCACATAGACGCGCGTCCGTACCACATCGTCCAGCTTCCCGCCCGCTTGGCCCATCGTGCCTTCCGCGATATCCATGATGGCATCGACCTGCCGGGCGATGTCGCCCTCGCCGATCACGTTGCCTTCGGTGTCGATCGCGGTCGTTCCCGATTGCATCACCATGTCGCCGACGCGGAGCGCGCGTGAATAATGAGCCAAATGTTCCAGCGGCCGGCCGGAGCCGACATTAATGCGGCGATAGGTTCCCATTTCCGGGCCTCCCCTTGTGCTTGTCGTTGACCGCCTAGCAAAGCATTCCTCGGGGCCGGAACGCCATGCTAAATCGCGACCATCTTGAATGGCTGGCATGCGGGCGGCGGCGCTTGCTATGGTGGCGGCGGCCGATGGGGACGAGAAGGACACGATATGACGACGCAGACGATCTACGAGGCGCCGCGACCGGAAGGCCGGCCCGGCGAGACGGTTATCACCAGCACCTGCGGGCACAATTGCGGCGGGCGCTGCGTCGTGAACGCCCATGTGGCGAATGGCCGGATCGCGCGCATCTCGACCGATCAGAGGCGCTGGAACCCCGAGCATCCGCCACTGCCGGCCTGCGCGCGCGGCGTCGGCCAGATCGAGCGGACCTATCATCCGGACCGCCTGCGCTTTCCGATGCGTCGCACCGGCCCCCGGGGATCCGGCGAATACGAGCGGATTTCCTGGGACGAGGCGCTCGACGAGGTGGCGCGCCAGCTGCTGCGTGTTCGTGAGAAATACGGCAACGCGGCGATCTTCGATGGCTCGCGCTCCGGCTCCACATCGATGCTGCACAATCGCGCCGCCGCCAAGCGGTTCCTTCACATGTTCGGCGGCTGCAGCGATCTCTGGTCCAACATGTCCTGCGAGGCGGAGCTGTTCGCCATCCGCATGACCTATGGTCCAGGCGTCAACAACAAGGCGGCCGGCCGCGAGCCGACCGACTTCGTCAATTCGAAGCTGATCCTGATGTGGGGCTGGTCGCCCGGCGATGGCACCTTCGGCACCGGCACCCAGGAGTATCTGAAAGAGGCGAAGAAGCAGGGCGTGCGCATCGTCTGCATCGACCCGAGGCGGACGCGGACCAGCATCCAACTCGCCGAAGAGCACGTCTTCATCCGTCCCTCGACCGACGCCGCGGCCCTGATCGCGATGGCGCAAGTGATCGTCGAGGAAGGGCTCCACGATCAGGACTACTGCGACCGCCACCTGCAGGGCTTTGACGAATCGACCCTGCCGGCGGAGGCGCCCGAGGGATCGTCGTACCGCGCCTATCTCATGGGGGAGAGCGACGGCGTGGCGAAGACGCCGGAATGGGCGGCCGAGATCACCGGCATTCCGGCCGAGACTCTCCGTCGGCTCGCGATCGAGTTCGGCGAGGCGAAACCGGCCGCCATCCAGGGTGGCTATGGGCCGGGCCGGACATTATTCGGCGAACAGTTCCACCGCGCGGCCTATTCGTTGGCGGCGATCACCGGCAATGTCGGTATCGTCGGCGGCAATTCAGGCGTCAGCAACGGGGCGACTGGGCGCTCGGGGATCGTAGGATTTTCGCCGGGCGAGAATCCGATCGACTCGAAGGCCGCGGCGCCCGAGCTCGCCGATTGGCTGGCGCGCGGGACCGAGGGTGGCTACCCCGCCGATATCAAGCTGATCTACTCGGCCGGCGGCGATCTCTTCAACCAGTGCCCGAACGCGAAGAAGATCTCGGAGTCCCTGGACGGCGTCGAATTCATCGTGGGCCAGGATAATTTCCTGACACCGACGACGCGCTATGCCGATATCGTGCTGCCGGCGACCACCTTCTGGGAGCGGAATGACGTCCACACGCCCTGGGCGGGGGCCGGGCATTACGCGATCTATATGAAACAGGCCATCGAGCCGATGCACGAATGTCGGAACGATATAGACATCTTCGCCGATCTCGCCTTGCGGGTCGGTATCAACGGTTACAACGAGAAATCCGAGGACGAATGGCTCCGTGAATTGACCAAGGAAGCAGTGGATGATTTCGACGCCTTCGCCGAACAGGGCGTCGCCCGCTTCCCGGTTCCTGAGGACGCGGTCGCCTTCGCCAAGGAAATCCGCGATCCGGAGACCCATCCCTTCTCGACCCCCTCCGGCAAGATCGAGATCTATTCGACCACCCTGGCTGAAACACCCGACCCCTATGGCCTTGGCGAGGTGCCCCCGATCCCGACCTGGATTCCACAGCTGGAAGCGGACGAGCGCTATCCGCTTGCGCTCTGCAGTCCGAAATCACGGGCGCGCACCCACTCCGTCCACGGCAATCAGGAAAAGCTGGCCAAGGTCGATCCGGACGACGTTTGGATGAATCCCGCGGACGCGGCCGCGCGCGGGATCAACGACGGCGACAAGGTGCGGGTCCATAGCGAATTCGGCGCCACCTACTTGCCGGCTCGCGTGACC
Source organism: uncultured Rhodospirillaceae bacterium (assembly GCA_964408805.1). GTDB lineage: Bacteria > Pseudomonadota > Alphaproteobacteria > UBA8366 > UBA8366 > CAYPAV01. Next base: position 43,403 of record CAYPAV010000014.1, read on the forward strand.
GACAATATCGCGCCCGGTGTGGTCTCGATCAAGGAAGGGGCATGGTACACCGCCGCCGACGGCGAGACCGACACAGAAGGTTGCGCCAACGCCGTCACCGGCGACCGCTCCGCACCCAGCGGGGCCACGACCTACAACACCAACCTGGTCGAGGTCGAAGCGGATTGATCTTCCCCGAATGCCGGCTTCCGGTATAGGATTACCCCATTATCTTGGGGGAAATTTTGATGCTGGCTGAAGTCGGCGGCAAGGGGAGGGAGACATGAACCAATTTGAATTCACGCGTCGTCTGTTTTTACGGAGCGCCGCAAGCGTTGCAACCGCGGCCGGCCTCGGCGGGATTTCCGGCGTGGCGCTTGCCCAGGCAAACCAGTTGAAGATTTGGGCCAATCCCGGCGTGCACAAGGTCGGTGCCAAGGACTGGAGCGCCATGGAAAGCCAGGGCGGCATTTCCATCGCGGCGACCGCGAAGAGTGCGCGCGCCGATGAGTCGATCCAGAAGATGGTCGTCGGCGACGGCAACCGATTGTTCGACGCGGTCACCGATAACGGCGGCGGCATGGAAGACGCGCTGGCCTCGCAAAAGGCGATCACGCCGCTCGATACCAGCCAGGTTCCGAACTGGAAGAACATCCTGCCGATCTACAATGAGGGCGGGCTGGCCGCCCATACCATTCGCCACAAGGGCAAGGTGTACGCGACGCCGATGATCTCCAATGCCGATTCGATGGCTTACGATTACAAGGCGCTGGGATTTCATCCGGATAGCTGGGGCATCATGTTCGACAGTCAATTCAAGGGTCGCGTCGCCCTGCAGAACGATTTCGGGCCGACCCTGACCAACATGGCGATCTATCTCAAGGAGAGCGGGAAGGTCGAGATCGCCGATGCTTCCAACATGAAACCGAATGAGGTCAAGGCGGTCTGCCAGTTCCTCATCGACTGGAAGAAGAAGGGCCAGTTCCGCACTTTCTGGGACGGGTTCCAGAACGGGGTCGGTCTCCTGGCCGGCGGCGAGGTCTTGATGTCGTCCTGCTGGGAGCCGATCCAGATCGTCGCCAACCGCAAGACCGGCGACAAGGCCGACATTCGCTACGGCACCATGAAGGAAGGCCACCAGACCTGGAACAACATGATCATGCTCACCAAGGGCGGACATCAGCGCGGAAGGGACGCGCTGTATTACAAGCTCGCCAACGTCTACCTGTCGCCGTGGTTCGGTGCGCGCACATTGGCCGGTCTTGGGTTCGGACCGCAGATGCAAGGCGTCGACGCGTACATCAAAGCCAACCCCAAGGACTTTCCAGCCGCCAAGCAGGCGAGCGTGCTCGATATTCTCAAGCGCAAGAACGATCGCTATGCGATCAAGGGCAACGCTTGGCAGAATGTGTTTCCGACCCATCTCCGCGCCTATCAGGATTGGTGGGCCCGGCTCCAGGCAGCTTGACCGAAAATAGTGTCAGCCAACGGTGACGACGGAACGATAAGGGGAGGCCGGCGCGATCCGGCCTCCCCGCGTTCGTGGGTCCGCCTGCTCGGCGAGAACGGCATCCAGAAATGGGTGTTCTACATCCCCGTCGTTTTCATGACGGTATTTCTGGCGATACCGATGGCGCTGACCGTGGTGTGGAGCGTGTTCGAGCGCACCCAGTTTTGGATGGAGCCAGGGTTTACGTTATTCGCCTACGAGACATTCTTCACGTCGGCCCGGGCGGAGAACTATCTGCATTCCATGCTGCATGCGGCGATCGCGGTGGCGATCTCGTTCGCACTGGGTTTTCCGATCGCGGTTTTCGTCCGCCGCCGCGTGGCACCCGCGCTGCAGCACCGAGTGGTGCTGCTGTTTATTTTGCCGTTCATGATTTCGGAGCTCGTGCGCGTCTTCGCGTTACGCCCGGTTCTCGGCCGCAACGGCGTGATCAATTCCCTCATGATGGATATCGGCCTCATCTCGGAGCCGATCACGATCATCCTCTTCTCGCCGACCGGTGTGGTGATCGGCGATGTGGTGTCGTTCCTGCCGTTCATGGTGTTCGCCGGTTTCCTGGCGATGGAGGCGGTACAAAACTATGTCTTCGAGGTGTGCGAGGATCTTGGTGCTCGGACGGTGCGGGCGTTCCGCGATGTGATCGTGCCGCTCGCCGCTCCGGGTATCTTCGCCGGGAGTGTTTTCATCTTCGTCAATTCGGTGGGTGGTGCCTTGGTGCCGATTCTCCTGGGCGGACCGGGTGCGGTGAATGCCGGGCAGATCGTCAACCAGGCGATCGTCGCGATCGACTTCCCGCTCGCCATGGCGATCAGTGCCATCATGATGGCGACGTTGATGCTGCTTCTCTATATCGGGCACCGGTTGTTCGATCTCACCAAGATCCTCGAACCGATAAGTTGAGTGCGATGCAGGACGATTACGGCAGTATCTGGACCTACCGCGCCAAATGGGCGTATCTGCTGGCATTGGTGGGCGCCCTGCTGCTGCCGGTGTTCTATGTCATATACGTCTCATTCAACGAACATGGTTTCGCGGCCCGGATCTACGAGTTTACCGTGGAATGGTACCTGGTGGTTCTCGGTGACAAGATCCTGGTGGCGTCGCTCGAATGGACCGGCTATCTGGCGCTCGCGGCGGTCCTGACCTCGGTGCCGATGGGGTTGCTGGCGGCCAAATTCTATAAGCGGACCCGGCGAAAGGTCGGCTTCGTCACATTGATGCTCCTGCCCTTGTTCGTGCCGGCCGATATCATGGCGTCGAGCCTGCTGGTCTATTTCAAGAACCTCAACCGGATGTTCGAATGGCTGTCCGACACGCTCGGCGTGAGCTTCTTCTATGGCTGGTTCGAGCTTGGCTTCTTCAGCGCATGGATCGGCCAGGTGCTCTATACCGTGCCCTACGCCTTCGTGGTGATCCTTATCACCATGTCGCGCTATCGCGACCAGCAGACCGAGGCGGCGCGCGGCTGTGGCGCCAGCGCTTGGCAGGCGTTCTGGCAGGTCGAGTTCCCGCAGATCAGGGTCGGCGTGTTCAGCAGCTGCACCTTCGTCGCCATCCTGTCCTTCAACGAGGCGACGCGGACCGCCTTGTTGAAAGGCGGCTTCGACACATTCTCAAACGTGTTGGTGGCGCAGATGCTCAACATAGGGATGTCGGAGGAATCATACGCCATGGCCGGCACCATGAGCCTGGTGTCGATCGCCATTATCGGTTCGGTCCTGATTTACAGCATGGTTCGGTCGGAACGCCTTGAACGCGAGAGACGGGCCATGACCGAACCCGTCATGTCGACTTAATAATTGGGCAAGAATGTCGCCATGAACCCATCCAACGACATTGCGGTGGAGGTCGCCGGCCTCACCAAGACATTCGGTTCCGTGGTGGCGGTCGATGCGGTCGATCTCACCATCGGCAGCGGGGCCTACTTCGTTCTGCTCGGCCCGTCCGGTGGCGGCAAAACAACGCTGCTCCGGCTGATAGGCGGATTCGCGAAGCCGACGGCGGGGCGGGTGACTCTGCACGGCCAAGACGTCAGCGAATTGCCGCCCGACAAGCGCCCGACCTCCATGGTGTTCCAGTCCTACGCGCTCTTCCCTCATATGTCGGTCGAGCGCAACGTTGCCTATGGGCTGAAGCTGCAAAAGATGCCGAAGGACCGGATCCGAGATACCGTGAACCGCATGCTCGACCTGGTTGGGCTGGAGGGGCTCAACGCGCGAATGCCGCACGAGCTTTCGGGCGGCCAGCAACAGCGGGTGCAGTTGGCGCGGTCGCTGGTGCTCGAATCCGACATTCTATTGCTCGACGAACCGCTCGCCGCGCTCGATGCCAAGCTCCGGAAGGACATGTGCCTGGAGTTGAAGCGCATCCAGGAGCAGGTCGGCATCACCTTCATTCACGTCACCCACAATCAGGAAGAGGCGATGACGATTGCCGATCGGATCGCCATCATCGCCGACGGTCGGCTGGTGGAAGAGGGAGCACCCCGCGATATCTACCGGCGCCCACAAAAACGCTTCACCGCCGGGTTCATCGGCGAGAACAACCTCTTCGACGGCAAGGTCATGGAGGTGGCGGACGGCGTCGCCGAGGTCGATCTCGGCTTCGCCCGCTTAGCCATCGGATTGGATGGAATTTCCGCGATCAGGGTGGCAGACAAGGCCACGATTTCGGTCCGCTCGGAGGCGCTGGAGATCGTTCCGGCGGGCGCCGCTCCGGCCGACGATATGCTGATCATCCCTGCGACATATGTGCGCGAGGTCTATCTCGGGCTGACGACCTCGGACCTCGTTCGGCTTCCGAACGGCGATGAAATCATCGTCCGTCGCCTTTCTTCGGGCGCCGGAATCCGGGCTGCGGAGACTGGCGGCGAAATCCGCATCGGCTGGCACAAGGGGGACGCCCGCCTCCATGTGGAATAAGGCGATCCCGCCTTATTCCTCGCCCAAAATCCGCAGGTTCTTCTGGACGTCGTAGGCGCGTTCGAGATGAGATTCGGGGTCCCATTCGCTGCGCGCGACGCGGAAGAAATCGCCGCCGTAGATATGGATGGCGCCCGTCAGTTTGGAGAGCGGATTTGTCACCGAGTGGATCATGTCCCGGCCCAGTGTCGCGGCATCCTTCGTCGCCAACGACTTGGCACCGGCGGCCTCGATCAAGCCGTCGTCTTCCTCCGGGATTCGGCGCCAGAAGATATTGTCCTCGCGGCCCGTATAAACCCCGATATTGGCCCACATTTCGTGGTTGTGCGGCATGATCGTCATGTAGGGACCCCAGATCACGTTGATGATCGTGAGGTCTTCGGAATGATGCAGCTTCGTAACGCCACCCTTGGTCGGCTCGCCAAGCTCTTTCAACACGGCGGCGGGATCCGAGACCGCTTGGGCCAGGACCTCGCGTACGCCCGCTTGCGCGGCCTTTTCCCCCTTCAAGGCGGTTTGACAATCGGCGATTAGATTATCCGTCGTGAACATCCCGCAATCCTCCATATTGGTCTTCAATCAACAAGGCCGTCACCGCCGTCGCGGGAATATCGGCCGGGCAATGATAGATGGTTTAGCGTTGGGAATACCATAAGGTTTGATATCGACCGAATTAAACAACGGATGGAAAGTTTGATGAGCGAAGCTCCCGTACTCCTGAGCGAAGACCGGAACGGTACCCGGATTCTGACGATGAACCGGCCGGACAAGATGAATGCGATGAATGCGGCGCTGATCGGCTCGATCGTCGATGCGGTGGATACCGCCCATGAAGACGATTCGATCGGTGTCGTCATACTGGCGGGCGGCGAGCGGGCGTTCTCGGCCGGGGCCGACCTGAAGGAAGCCGCGACCCGGAAGGACCACAGCGCGGTCGAGGCGCGCCGACATGCCGAGGCGGGATCGGCGATCTACGAGTTCGCGGCCCGGACCGACAAGCCGGTGATCGCCGCCTGCCGGGGTTATGTGCTTGGCGGCGGGTGTCATCTCGCGATTTCCTGCGACATGGTTGTCGCGGGCGAAGGGGCTCTGTTCGGCTATCCCGAGGTGAAGCGAGGCCTCGCCGCAACCATGGTGGCGCCGGGTCTGGTACATCGGATCGGGCCCAAGGCGGCGTTCGAGCTTCTGGTGATGGCGGAGAACATCTCGGCCGAGCAGGCGCTGGCCCTCGGCATGATCAACCGGGTGGTTCCCGACGAGGACGTGTTGACGACAGCGCTCGGGATCGCCGATGTTTTCAACGGTTACGATCGCGCGGCCGTCACTTCGACCAAGCGGGTATTCCTGAAATCAACCGAACTTAATCTGCCGCAATCCCTGGATGCCGCCCGTGAAGCCATGCTTTATATGGGCCAACTGGGCGACAAGGATTAGAACCTTCAAAGGGGCGTGAAGATGGCGGAAGAAAGCAAGGTGGCGATTATCACCGGTGGGGGCAGCGGCGTTGGCCGCGCCTCGGCCTTGGCGCTGGTGGACGAGGGTTACAGTGTCGTGGTGGCGGGTCGGCGCGCCGATGCGCTGGAAGGATCGATCGCGGAAGCCGGTGCCGGTGGCGCCCGCATGCGGGCCGTCGTCGCCGATATCGGAGACCCGGACGCGGTCGCCAACCTGTTCGACGAGACGGTATCCGCCTTCGGGCGTCTCGATCTGTTGTTCAACAATGCCGGCATGGGGGCGCCGCCGGTCCCGCTCGAGGATCTGAGCTTCGAGAAATGGTCGGACGTCGTGAGCGTCAATTTAACCGGCTCGTTTCTCTGCACACAGCACGCCTTCCGGCAAATGAAGGCGCAATCGCCGAAGGGCGGGCGGATCATCAACAATGGATCGATCTCGGCCCATGCGCCGCGGCCGTTTTCGTCTCCCTACACGTCGACCAAGCACGCGATCACCGGATTGACGAAGGCCAGCGCGCTCGACGGGCGGGCCTATGATATCGCCGTCGGACAACTCGATATCGGCAACGCGGCCACCGAGATGACGGCGCGAATGGCCAAGGGCGTTCCGCAGGCGGACGGCTCGACCATGGTCGAACCGACCATGGCGGTCGAAAACGTCGCCCGTGCGGTCGTCTATATGGCAAGCCTGCCCTTGGACGCCAACGTCCAATTCCTCACCGTGATGGCAACCAAGATGCCCTTCGTGGGGCGAGGATAGTTTTCCGGGCGGCCGCCTTTAGGCGAACAGGGCGATCAGGCTCATCACCAGGACAAGGGCAAGGACCAGCCGGCGAAACAGGACTTCCGAGACGTCGCGGAACAGACGGCTGCCGAGCCAGATTGCCAGGATGTAGACTGGTACCAGGGTCAGGCTTCGGGCCACGATCTCCGTGTTGTAGAGACCATAGACGCCGAACATGGAGAGCCGGGCAACCATGACGACGGAAAAATAGGCCATAATGCCGGCCCGCGTTCCGGCCGCGCCCGAATTGTTTGCGAGCAGGAACAGGACCACCGGCGGGCCGCCGAGATTGGCCGCGCCGCTGAAAAATCCGCTGACACTCCCTATCCCGATGGTGAGCGGCAGGCGGGGCGCACCTCCGTAGCGCCATCCCATCGCAATAAGGCCGGCGAAAACCAGGACGACGACTGCGATCGAACGACGGAGAACGTCCGCTTCGACCACGACAAGCATCCAGGCGCCGAGCGGCAAGGCGATGATCGCGGCAATCGCAAGCGGGGCCAGGGCCCGCCAATTGGCCTCCCGAAGCGCCGTCGGCAGCAGTTGCAGCGTGCCCGGCACCTCCATCAGCGACAGGATAACGACCGCCGGCACCGGGCCATAGGCGAGGATCAGGGCCGGCATGATCACCAATGCGGCGCCGAATCCCATGAAGCCGCGCGCCAGGCCGCCGACGAAAATACCCGCCAGCGCCAGTATCAGGGCTGGATCGAAAGTCACTCGGCGGCGAGCGCGTCACGGTCTCCCGTGTCGTCGTTGGGGAAAATCAGGGTATCGGTAAAGTGGGTCACCGACTCCGCTTCCGATAGGTCGTTCACGGCCACGGCGATGGCATCAAGGTTGATATCGGGGTCGGTCATCGCCATCAGCGGCCGGGCCTTCTCCATCACGCCCTCGAAGGAGAGCGGCCGCCCCGGCGAGCCGAGCGCTTCGATAACCCGGGCTTTGCGCGATCTGCCATCGGCGAATCGGACCTCGACCCGGTTCGGCATCTTACCGGGGACATAGCTGTCGAGATCAGGGTCGTGATGGGCTTCGACCTTGTCGATCAGGCCAAGGATGTCGGCATCCCGATGGTGTACGGATTCGTAAGCATCGTAGCGCCGCGGACCGAAGGCGAGCGTCGCACCGACGATATAGGGCATGCTGTACTGGGCCGCCATGACTGAATCCGGGCGCCGCATCATGTGTTTCTTGATGGCGTTTCCGGGCGAATGCACGTCGATCGCCGCAATCGATTTGGTTTCGGCGGCGAAACCGTCGGTCACCTCCTCCAACCCGTCGATCAGCGAATGGAACTTCCGGCAGCAGGAATAGGGCTTGAAGCTGACGTTGTGGATCTCCAGCGCGGCATCGGCTGGTTTCCGGAGCAGGTCGAGGTTCGGGTTCTTGGCGTAGAGGTTATAAAACCCGAATTCTCCCTCCAGCGCCTGCACGGGGGCGGTAATGCCAAGGGCGGCGAGTTGGGCTGCGATCACGCCATGCTGGGCCGGGATGCCGGCATGGGTTCGTTTCACCATGGTGCCTTCGGGCTCGAAGGCGAATTGCGCCGATCCGCCGACCATCGAGAGCGCCAGTCCCCAGGCCCGCGCCATTGCCGCGGCGTCGAGTCCCATCAACTTGGCCGCCGCCGTCGCGGCACCGAAGGGCCCGAAGAGACAGGTCGCGTGGAAGCCGTATTCCGTCACCTCGGTCGAGATCGAGGCCTTGCCGATCAAGGTCATGGCCTCGTACCCGGCCGCGATAGCCGCCAGGACCTGCGCGCCCGAGTTCTCCCGTTCGGCGGCAACCGCAAGTGCGGCCGTGATGACCACGGCACCCGGATGGCTGCTGGAGCCTTCATGGGTATCGTCCAGTTCGTAGCCGTGCGCCGCGGTGCCGTTCACAAGGGCAGCCGCGGCTGCGGGTGCGAAGTCGCGGGCACCGAAGAGCCGTGCCCGACCTCCTTCGCCCTGACTCTCCGCCCAGGCCCGAAGCTTCCGGCCCCAAGGCTGCGCCGCGCCGCAAAGCGTGACCGCCGCATAGTCGAGGATCAATCGTTTCAACTGGGCGATATCGTCCTCGGAGAGGTTCACCGCCTCAAGGGCGACCAGGCGTTCCGTCAGTTCCAGGCTGGTAATTGGATCGCTCGACATCTTTCCCTCCCGATCAAGCTACTTAGATTTCTACCTAGTATACATCGGCGGGATCGCAACACGGTCCGGCAAGTCGCCTCGAGAAGGAAAATCTCATGGAACGATACCCAGCGGTCCGCTTCATGGTTATGCAGGGACGGCGCTTGGCTGTTCTGGTCGGTCTCGTTCCACCGGTCGTAGCGGTCGCGGGAGCCGCGGGTGCCGGCTGGCATTGGCTATGGATCGCGGCGGGTTTCGTCGCGGGACTGGGGATCGGCTTTGCCATTCGCGTTTTCGCGGAGCTGACCGATATCATCGCCGACATGTTGTTGCCGGAGTAGGGCGCCGGCCGGAGGAATTTCCAATTGTCACATGATCTCTTGATTATCGGCGGCGGTCTCGGCGGACTCGCCGCCGCGAGCCGGGCGGCCGAGCTTGGACTGAAACCCTTGGTCCTGGAGCAGGGTGCGGAGGTCGACTACCCCTGCAATACGCGCTTCGCGGGCGGTATCATTCATGTCGCGCAGAAGGAAATGCGCGCACCGGTCGAGGACGTGAAGGCGGCGATCGAGGCGCTGACGGGCGGGGCCGGCGACACCCAACTCGGCGAATTGCTGGCCGAGGAGTGCGGCCGGGCGCTCGATTGGATGCGCGGCGAGGGTGCAAAATTCATCAAGGGCGGCGTTTTGGAATTCATGCGCTGGGTCCTGGCGCCGCCACGTCCGCGCCGCCCGGGTCTCGATTGGAAGGGGCGGGGCCCCGACGTCATGCTGCGTAACCTGACCTCGCGGATCGAGGAACGCGGCGGCACGATTCGGCGCGGTGTCCGCGCCCGCGAGATTGTCTTGGCGGACGGGCGCGTGGTTGGCGTCAGGGCCGAGCGGCAGGGCGAGACCGAAACAATCGAGGCCGCCGCCGTGGTGATTGCCGACGGCGGGTTTCAAGGAGACCCCGAACTGGTGAAACGGTTCATCACATCCAGGCCCGAAGGGCTTTTCACGCGAGGCGCCGGAACCGGATGCGGGGACGGCTTGCGGATGGCGGAAGCGGCGGGGGCGGCACTGCTCGGAACCGACCGGTTTTACGGTCATCTCCTTGGCCGCGAGGCCTTCGGGAATGAAATGCTCTGGCCCTATCCGACCGTCGACGCCATCGCCCAGGTTTCGGTCCTGGTGGACTCCGGCGGCAGGCGCTTCGCCGACGAAGGGGTGGGCGGCGTCTATATGGCGAACGAGCTGGCCAGGCTCACGGACCCGCTTTCGGCCGCCGTCGTCTTCGACGATGCCGTCTGGACCGGTCTTGCCGCCGATAACCGCTACCCGCCTTGCATGAACCCAAGCTTCGTCAAGGAGGGTGGCACCGTCTTCGAGGCGGACGACCTAGCCGGTTTGGCGGATATGATCGGTGTCGAGCCGGATGGTCTCGCGGAGACAGTGACGGCGCACAATCGCGCGGTCGAGGCGGGCGGCTGGGCCGAGTTGGCGCCCGCGCGAGCGACCGACAAATTCCCACCGCAGCCAATCGCGACGAAGCCATTCCGGGCGATCCAGGTCTGTGCCGGGATGACCTATACCATGGGCGGTATCGCCATCGATCGCGACAGCCGGGCCCTCAAAGCCTCGGGCGCCGCGATCGAAGGCCTTTATGCGGTCGGATCGTCCACGGGCGGCATGGAAGGGGGACCCTCGGCGGCCTATCTCGGCGGCCTGGCGAAGGCGGTCATTACCGGGCTAAGAGCGGCCGAGGCGATCGTCGCTGAATCCTCATCCTGATCCGCGCGGATCATCCGAGCCAAGAACCAAAGGGGACGCGTCTTCAGTCCGTGAAGACAGTTGAAAGTTTTCGCGCGCGTTCGCGAATTTGGTCGTGGATTTTCTCCGCGATCAGCATCGCATCCGCTTGCAACGGCTCGAGTCTCGCGCATCGTTCGTTCGCCAAGACCGGCCCCAGTGAAAAAGTCGTGTCGGGATTGGTGTGGTCGGAATGCGTGACCATGACCCGCCAATCGACCGTCAATCCGTCCTTTGCCTTGAGATCGACCAGCGCTTCGGACAATAGGCGAATCTCAAGCATCGAATTCGCATAGAACCAGACTTGCGGCACGCGGAACAAATTTCCGGAGGCATCGTTGTGACCTTCGCAGGACCAGCACGGCTCGAAATAGCGAAGCGTCTTCAAGGCGAAGGCGAGAGGCGCTATCTTCGACTCAATCGGAAACCGTTCCGGGTCTTGGCGCGGCAAGGGTATGTCAATGTGATTTCAACGACCGACCCGTTGGAAATCGAACCGCTGCAATGCGTTCACGATTTCGATTTGATCCTGCTCGACATTCGAATGCCGAAGATGGACGGTTTCCAGGTCATGGAGCGGCTCGAAGAAATCATCGCCGACGATTACCTGCCGGTCCTGGTCCTGACCGCGCAAACCGATAACGAAACACGGCTCCGCGCGCTCGATATGGGTGCCAAGGATTTCATTACCAAGCCGTTTCAAAAGAACGAGGTTCTGCTTCGGATCGACAACATGCTGCAGGTCCGGGCGGCCTATAACCAGAAGCGGCAATTGAATGAATTGCTGGAAAAGAAAGTTCGTCTCAGGACCGCCGAGGTCGTCGACACGCAATACGAGATCATCCGTCGGCTGGCCCGGGCCGGCGAATATCGTGACAACGAGACGGGGATGCATGTCATTCGTGTCGGCAAGAGCGCGCAGCGACTGGCGCGGGCGCTTGGATATGGCGACCGGTTCTGCGATCTCATGATGCATGCGAGCACCATGCACGATGTCGGCAAGATCGGCGTGCCGGACCGCGTATTGTTGAAGCCGGGCAAGTTGGACGGCGAGGAATGGGCACTGATGCGCGAGCACGCGGCGGTCGGGGCGAATATCCTTGATGAACACGGTGCCGATGTCATGAAACTGGCCAAGGTGATCGCCTTGACCCACCACGAGAAATGGAATGGCGAGGGTTATCCCAACGGCTTGAAGGGCGCCGATATTCCGATCGAAGGCCGCATCACCGCGATTTGCGATGTTTTTGACGCCTTGACCTCGGTCCGGCCCTATAAGGACGCATGGAGTGTCGAGGCGGCGTCGGCGGAGGTGAGGAACGCGTCGGGATCTCACTTCGATCCGGATCTCGTTCCGAAATTCGTCGAAATCCTGCCAGGAATCGTCGCGCTGCGGGACCGCTATTCGGACGATGAAGCGGAACTCGGCGGACGGTGGACCCAATGGATCACGGGTTATAATAATTATCGGGACGTGGCATTGGCTTGACCGCGTGTCGAATGGGTCGCGTCTTGATGCAGGAATTTGATCCGACATGAACCAACCAATTCCGAATTCGGAAACAGCTAGGCTCGCAGACTCGGGAAATCACCTCGACTTCGATGGGGACGCGGACCGGGAATTGGATCGCATCACGAACCTTGCTTGCCTAGCGCTCGAGGTGCCCGTGAGCTTTGTCGGATTGGCCGGCAAAGACCGTATCCGGCTCCTCTCCCGGCAAGGATTGGATCAGCCCGAAATCCCCCGCCCAGGCGATTTTTGCGAGTTAGCGATCCTGGAAGATTCGGTTTTGGCTGTGTCCGACGCGGCCAAGGACGCCAGATTCGCTGATCAGGATACTGTAACCGGCCCGCCCCGCTTCACGAGTTATGCCGATGCTCCGCTACGGGACAAATCCGGCCTGCCGATCGGGACTCTTTCCGTTCGCGACATTCGGCCCCGCGAGTTTTCATCGGCCCAGCTCGCCATATTGTCCGAATTGGCCGATCTCGCCAGCGCTCATCTCGAACGCCGGCGCTTCCAACGGGCCGACAGGGAGAACCGGGCCGACTTGCTTCAGGAAACCATCGATTCGATGGATGAAGGCATTAGTGTCTGGAATTCGGAAAATCGATTGCTTGCTTGGAACGCCGCATTCGGCGCGCTGACCGATGTGTCGGATACGGATCTTCGACCCGGTGCGTCTCTTTTGGACGTTCTACGCCAGGCGGCGACGGCGGGCCGATCGGGGAGGGCGATCCGGCGCAACTTGCCCGCCAGCGGCAGATGGAGATTCAAAGCCGGGATATCGTTCGACATTCTGCGTTCGAGACGGGCGACGGCCGCTTGCTCCGCGTTGGCCGGTTTCCGTTACGAGACGGCGGTTACGTCGCAACCTTGGCGGATGTGACGAGGCAACGGGCGGCCGAACGGGCCTTGACTCGTCTTCATGAAATTGGCGGTGAGGAAGATCTGCAATTCTCGAGCAGGATCGACCGGGTCTTGGCGCTTGGCCGCGAATATTTCGGAACGGATGTCGGACTGGTCAATCGCATAGGCGAAAATAGCCTCCTGATCGAATATGCAAATGGGCCGGAATCCGAGGCGCTGGTCCAGACCATACATCCGCTCGGCGGTATGGAGCGAAATCTCCAACAGTCTTCGAACAAGTTTGTCGTGTGCGACAATGTTACCGATAGCCTAGCCGGAGACCATGCTTTCTATCGGAAGATCGGTATCGAAAGCTACATTGAAAGTCCGATTTTCGTGGATGGCGGCCGCTATGGAACCCTTGCCTTCGCGGCAACCAAGTCGCGCGGCTCGCCATTCGAGTTGGCCGATGGCGGTATTTTGCGGACTTTCGCTCAATGGCTCGGCCTTGAAATTTCGCGGACCCGGGCGCAGGCAGCGCTACAGGAGACGAGCGACCAGCTTGCCGACGCGGTCGAAAGTCTACCCGACGGGTTCGTGCTGTTCGACGCCGCCGAGAAGATGCTGCTTTGCAATGCCAAGTTTCGTGAAATGTGGGAACCCGCGATCGCCGAGCGTATTGTCCCCGGGATTACGCTGGTGGACCTCCTCGACTGGATCGTCGAGGCGGGCGCGTATGAAAACGAGAAGGATGAGACCCACGCCGCGTTCGGTCGAAATCGCCTCGCTAGAATGAGAGCGGCGACCGGTCGGCCCGAAGTCATGCGATTGACCGATGGGCGCTGGTTTCATTTCTCGGAACGACGGACGAGGGCGGGAGGATTCGTCGGCATCCGAACCGATATCTCGGACGTGATGGAAGCCGAAAATTTGCTTCGCCGCAGCGAGGAGCAGGTTCGGGCCGTCTTCGAGAATTTGGTCGACGGGATCGTCACGATCGATGAGAGAGGCAGGATCGAGCGGGCCAATCCCGCGGTTGAAAGGATATTTGGGTATACCCCGCAAGAGTTGGCCGGGCGGAATGTGTCGGTCCTGATGCCTCCGGATACCGCCAACATGCACGATACATTCTTGTCGAACTATATGGCGGGTGGCGAGGCAAAGATCATCGGCAAGGGGCGGGAGCTGATCGGCCGGCGAAAGGACGGCTCGGAATTTCCGCTCTATCTCGCGGTGGGCGAGATGTTTCACGGTGATCGACGCGCGTTCACGGGAATCCCGCGCGATGTATCGGAGGAGCATCGCGCGCGCAGGGAAATCGAGGCGGCAATGGAATTGGCCGAGAACGCGAACCTCGCGAAATCAGATTTTCTTTCGGCGATGAGCCATGAACTACGGACGCCGATGAATGCCATTCTCGGCTTCGGCCAACTCTTGGATGAAGACCCCCGAGCGCCGCTCAAGGGTGATCAAACGCGATTCGTGGCCCAAATCCTAAAAAACGGCGATCATCTCCTGAAATTGATCGACGAAGTCTTGGACCTGTCGAAGGTCGAATCCGGCAATATCGTCATAAACTCGGAGATTGTCGCGCCAACGGACGTTTTGGAGGCTTGCGTTCTAGCGGCGGAAAGTCTGGCGCGGGAGGATGGTATCACCGTTATCGATGAGACCGATACGGTCCCGCTGCCGCTTCTCGAAGTCGATCCGGTTCGGATGAAGCAAGTCTTGCTGAATTTGATTTCGAATGCCGTGAAATACAACAGACCGGAAGGGTCGGTTACCTTGACCGCGGAGATCCGCGACGACGTCCTGAGGATTTCCGTCGCGGATACCGGCTACGGCATACCGGAAGAACGCTGGGGCGATATATTCGTGCCGTTCAATCGCCTCGACGCCGGACAGTCGAACATCGAAGGTACCGGTATCGGTTTGACACTGGCGAAGCGCCTCGTCGAGTACATGTCCGGCCGGATCGGTTTCGACAGCGCGATCGATCGGGGCACCACCTTCTGGGTGGACTTCCCGTGCGCCCGCGGGCCCGTGATCGATGTCGGGTCGATTGAGTCGGAAGAAGCGGCCGCCTCGTCAAGCGACGTGGCGAACGGCGGCGGACCCGGGCGGAAAGTACTGTATATCGAGGACAATCCCGCAAATCTGGAACTCATGCAGGAAATCGTCGCGCGCATCCCGAATCTCGAAATGCTGTCGGCGCATACGGCGGAAATCGGAGTCAAGCTCGCGCGAGATCTTCGGCCCGACGTGGTTCTCATGGATATTAATCTTCCGGGAATGGACGGCTATGAGGGTTTGGCCGCGCTAAAAAATGATCCGGAGACGGCCGGCGTTCCGGTCGTCGCATTGACCGCGAATGCCATGCCCGCGGATATCAAGCGCGGTCGTGCCGCCGGGTTCGCGGGTTATCTAACGAAACCTATCCGCATTCGCGAAGTGACGGCCGCGTTGGTCGAAGCCTTGGCCACGGATTAGCCCGCTTCCTGCCTCCTTAGGGTAATCCCCTATACCGGCTAGGGATAACGAGAATTCCCCTCTCTTCGTTCGTTAACGATAATTAACGCAATGCATGGCGGCCTTCGTCATGTGAGTTGGATGGACGGAGACGGGAATTGGAAAATTCAACGGTTTGTGGCCCGATACCGCGTGAGAAAACGCGGGTGGCGAACGCGGAAACGCAGTCTGTATTGTATGTCGGGGACTACCCGGCGAATCGGACCGTACTCGAGGCGGTGATACGCTATTTTCCCAATTTCCGGTTGAAACCGGCACGTTCGGCACGTTGCGCCCATGAAATCACCGGAACATTCGATCGTCCCGCGGTCGTCGTCTTCGAGCAGGATGAGATCGGCCATGTGGAGACCTTCGAGACCTTGCGAACCCTTCGTGAGTTATGGGGTGGCGAGTCGGTTCCCGCGATCGTCATTTCGGGAGGCGTCGATCAAAGTGCATTGCGTTCATCGGGTGTCGCATGGGGGCTTTGCCATCCGTTGAGATCGGGTGTCGTCATTGCGGTCTTGCGCGAATTGCTGGGCGCCGGTGTTCAAGGCCGGATGGTGAATTGACAAAAATAGCCGGTGGTCTCGTGTCCGTTTCAAATTATCCCGATCGAGAGCAGGTCCAAGCATGCAATACTCAGTTCAACAATTTGACAGCGAAACTCGCGTGAACTGCTTCGGTGAGTTTTTGAGCCAGGACGGGCCCAATATCCAACCCATGGCGGAGGATATCTTCAACCGCCCCAGCGGTCGCGTTGTGCTGGATCTTTCGGGCCTCGACGAAATCGATTCGGCGGGATTGAGCATGCTTCTCTTTCTGAGAAAATTCGCCGAGAAGGAATCCAAGACCGTCGTCTTATCCCGGCCGTCTCCGAATATTCGCGAGATGCTCGATCTCGCCTGTTTCGACATCATATTCGAAATCTGTTGAGCGAAAGTTCCCTCAGGTCACTGTAAAGCCGCTTGATGTCTCGGCTGCGTCCATCGCAATCCTGAAATCGGTCTCGACATTGGCGCGAATAAGATAGAGCGGCTCCCCGGCGGAAACCGTATCTCCTAAGGATTTCAGTAGATCGACGCCCGCACCCTTGTCCATTGGCGCTCCCGCGCGGCGTGCGATACCGCTTAGCCGGTAAGAATCGAGGGCGGATACGGTGCCGCTCCCGGCGGCGGCGACTTCATGAACCAGTGGACCCGGCGCCGGCGGCGTCTCCCGCCGACCTTGAAGATCGATCATCCGTTCGAGAGTTTCCAGGGCGGCGCCGCTCTCCAGCAGGTCTCCCGCCAGTGCACGTCCGGACCCAACGGGTGTATCGGGCGCCCATTCCAGGATCGCGGCGGCGAAGTCGAGTGCCTTTGCACGGAGATCGGCTGGCGCGTCGGGTTCGTTTCGCAGTACCTGGTAAACATCCCTGACTTCGAGGGCGGGACCGAGACCCCGGCCGATCGGTTGCGCGCCATCGGTCACGCGCGCCTTGATCGTAAGACCGACACCGGAGCCGACCTCCTCGAACAGGCGTGCCAGCGCTTGGCCTTCTTCCTCATTCGCGACCTTCGTGCGGGGGCCGACGGGAATGTCGATGATCGCATGGGTCGATCCCGCCGCGAGCTTCTTCGAGAGGATCGAGGTGACCGCGAGTTTTGAGGAATCGATGCCGAGCGGCCGGGTGATCGAGTTCATCACGTCGTCTACCGGCGAGTGGCTCAGCCGACCGTTCCAGGCGATGCAGCCGTTGCATGTCTCGACCGTGCGCTGAACGTCGGCAGGGGTGAGATCGACCCGGGCTAGACACTCCATTACATCGGCGGTTCCGGCAGCGGAGGTAATGGCGCGGGAGGAGGTCTTCGGAATCCACAACCCGTGCGCCGCGACGATAGGAATCACGATCAGGCTGATCCGGCTGCCCGGCACGCCGCCCATCGAGTGCTTGTCGACGACGATATCGCGCTCCCAGGAAAAGCGGTGCGCGTAGGCCGCCCGCGCCCGGGTCAGGCCCTGGATTTCAGCGGCTGTCAATTCCTTGGAGGCGGTAACCAGAAAGGCGGCGATTTCGCGCTCCGTGTAGCGATATTCGACGATATCGCGGATCAGGACACTCATTCCGGCGGCGCCGATTTCCGCGCCCCCGACCTTGGCGCGAAGTGTCCGCAAGCTCTCCGGCGAGGGGGTTCGTTCCAACAACACCTCGCTACCCTCGGGCAATCCCAGAGTCTCGAAGGAATGTGACGACAGACCGACTTCGTCCAGGCCCAGCAATTCGCCGTCCTCGACCAGATTGACGCGTGCGCGCAGGCTCGCCGTCTCCGTGAAGATGTCCACCTTGGCCGGGCCGAGATAGTTTTCCGCGTTGTAGACGGTGCAGTCGCGGTGCAGGAAGCAAATGTTCTCGCGCCAGGTGTCGAGCGGCATCCGGCGGATCTTGAGGCGTCCCGGGACCGCTTGGTTGATCGTGCGGACGAATTGTTCGACCCCCGCCTCGATCGAGCCGTCGTTCTGGATCGTCAGCACTTCGACGCCCTTCGGATAGGCCGCCGGCTTTCGCGTGATCCGGCGTTGGATGTCCGCCGCGTCCTCCCGGCCCCGTGCCGCAAGCCGCGCGGCCAGGATTTCCGGTGGCGCGGTCACTTCGATGACCCGGATCTCCGAATGCCGTTCCGCCAGCCCGGCAATGGCGCCCCGCGAGATATTCGCCAGGACATGCCGGCCTTCCGCCAGGTCCGCAGCCAGCTCGCCGGAAAGTCCATAACCAAGGTCGTGCGCGCGCCAATGGGCCAGAAACTCGTCGCGCGTAAGCCGTGCCTCGAATTCTTCTTCCGTGACCGCTTCATGCGCCTCGCCGCCGGCATCTGCGGGCCGCGTGATGATGCGGCGGGCGAAGACGAAATGCGGGTCCCGCGCCAATTGCACGCGCGCCCCGTCCAGCAAGCTGTCCTTGCCGGCCCCGCTAGGTCCAACGATCAGGAAAAGAACGCCTGACATTTTTTGTTCCGGGTCTCCTTTCCTTGCTTCTCAGTCCGGCGCCTCGTCGAGGCCGATATCGATGGCGGGCGCGGATTGCGTGATCTTGCCGGTGGAGATGAAGGTAACACCCGACTCCGCTTTCGCGCGGACCGTCTCCAGCGTGATGCCGCCCGAGGCTTCCAGCGGGATACGGCCGTCGACGATCCGGACCGCTTCTCGCATGTTGTCCGGCGACATGTTGTCGAGGAGGAGCGAGTCGGCACCGGCATCGACGGCCACCTGGACCTGCTCCAGGTTGTCGCATTCGACCTGGACCTTGGTCAGGGTCGGCACTTGGGACAGGGCGTGTTGAATCGCCGCCGCGAGCCCGCCATGGACCGCGATATGATTGTCCTTGATCAGAACCCCGCTATCGAGTCCAAGACGATGATTGCGGCCGCCGCCACAGGTTACCGCGTGTTTTTCGAGGGCGCGAAGGCCGGGCGTCGTCTTGCGGGTATCGATCAGCGTGGCGCCGGTGCCGTCGATCTCCTTCACGTATTGCGCCGTCAAGGTGGCGATCCCGGAGAGATGTTGCATCACGTTCAGCGCTGTCCGCTCAGCCGTCAAAATACCTCGCGCCCGGCCCGAAACCCGGGCCAGGATGGTACCGGGACCGACATGGTCGCCATCCTGGACGCGGGCGTCGATGGCGCAATCCGGTTCGCAACGGCGGAAAACGGCGGCGGCCACGTCCAGTCCCGAGACGACGATGTCCTCGCGCGCATTGACGTCGAATGTTCCTTTCAATTCGGCATCGATCATGATGGTAGACGTTAAATCCACGATCCCGATGTCCTCCCGAAGGAATTGGATGATCTGTTCGTCGATTAGGCGAGGGTCGATCACGCGTCGCTCCATGCGGTTTGAAGTTTCGGAAGTCGAATTTTAGTCTCCTCGGCGCCGAGGCAGCGGGTCTCGCCCTGGCAATGCAGCAAAATGCCTATCGCCAGGCCTTGGTCCAGGAAGGATTCGGCCCGCGCGACACCTGCATCGAGTGCCGCTTTCCGCGCGGCCGCGGGCAATCTGCCGCAATCCACGGTGACCAATCGGTCGCCGAGATCGCTATCGGGGTCGAGCGATACCGCCAGCGCACGCTCGATGGCCGGATGATCGACATCGACCGCGTTGGCGATCAAGGTGGCGGCGGCGTCCGCCTCGGCCGCGTTCCGGGCAAGTACGGTGACCGCATCGGCGATGCCCAGCGAGAAGCTGCGGCCATGGCGCCCGCTGGTGGCGATTCCGCGAATTGTGGAATCGGCCGTCAATGTCACCGATCCGTCGGGTCGGGCCTCGGCCAGGCTTGAGACGATTCCGACGGTCAATTCGGCGCCGGGCGTCACATACGCCGCTATGTCGCCGCCATTGTTGACGTAGGCCTTTTGGAGACCGGGGGCGGGAGTCATCGCCGCCAGAACCTCGTCGGCGACGGAACCGGCGACGGCCGCCATCGGCGTGACGAACGTTTCGAAATGCGGCCGTACCGCATTTGCCATTCGTTTAGCTACCGGCCCCTGAAAATGTATCGAGCGTTTCGAAATGAGCGTTCTCAGAAGCGGCAACTCCGCCACCAATTCGGCCAGCAGACCATCGAAACGCTTGGCGGCCCGTCCGAAGGCCGCGTGCTTCGCGGCGGGCGGCCCTTCCCCATCGATGATCAGATCGATCGGGCCGTCCGCGAGATGCAGGCGGCCGTCGCCTAGGATCGTCCGACGTGGACCAGGCGCTTGCCGACGGAGTACGGGAGCCGCCATCTAATCCGCCTTCCCCGATTGCAACGGCCAGGGGTTTTCTTCCCGCCAGCTGTCGGCGCGCGCGACGTCGCGGAACTCGGTTATCACGTCGTCGAGCGAGGTGATGCTGTCGACATGCCCGCCGAGGCCCGCGAATTCGTCTCTCGGCAGGGTAAACTCGATGGGGGCGACAATCGCGGGTGTCGGCACATGGCCGAAGGCTTCATCCGGCATCCGTCCGACATCGACCATGACGGTAATGCCGCCGCCCGGCCAGACATAGGCCGGCGCGCCGCCGAGGGTAACGCGGGTCAGGCGCTCGCGAACCGATCGTGTCAGGCGAACCGGGTTCTCGGTCACCCCCGCGCGCAGTGATCCGCCGGCGCCCGCCATGAACAAGACGGTCGAGATCGAGGGTTCGCAATTCTCGCCGATTCGTTCGACCACTTGCTCCAGCGGGTACGGCATGTCCATCGGTACGGGTTTCAGTTCGTCGTCCAACTCGCAGTAAAGGGCATCTTCCCCCGTGGTGCTGGTCATCAACAACCGTAGCCCCGGCCAAGCGGTCTCCGGGTCAAAGCGTTTGATGATGGAGAGTGGGTCCGAGATATCGGTGCCGCCCCATCCGGCGCCCGGCTCCGCGACCTTGAAATAGCGCCCCGGCGTCGAACGGCGCCCGAGAACGCGGATGCCCGATGGCGTCATGCCGAGAACCTTGCCGGCCTGGTGCTCGCTCAACACACCGGTGATGTGATCGTCGACGACGACGACCTCGTCGGCGTGACCGTGCCATTGCTGGGCGAATATTCCGATCGCGGCCGACCCGCAACCGACCCGCATACGATACTCCTCGACCCCGTCGATCACGGGCGGTGTGTCGGCCTGGACGATCAATCTGGCGCCGTCTTCGATCTCCAGCTCGATCGCTTCCTTGTTGCAAAGCGCCATCATCGCCCGGCAGGTGACGACGCCTTCCTTCTTGGTACCGCCGGTGAGATGGCGCACGCCGCCGATCGACAACATCCGCGAGCCGTATTCCTCCGTCGTGACGTGACCGATATGCTCGCCCTCGGCCCTGACGGCGGCGGTCTCATGGCCGATATGCCGGTCGGTATCGATCTTCACCTTGACGCCGCAATAGCTGAAGATTCCCTCCGAGACGACGGTTACCGTATCGACGCCCTCGAACTCGCTGGCAACGATGAAGGGAGCGGGTTTGTAATCGGGATAGGTTGTTCCGGCACCGACGCCAGTGACGAACACATCCTCGCCCGAGATCGGATTGCCGTCCCAATCGCCCTGCAGGAACGGCACCATCGTCCCGCCTTTCGACGCGGTCCGTCCGGAAAGCAGGATCGGGTCGGTCCGGATCAAGCGGCCGTCCTCGTTGGCATAGCGATCGCAGGCCCCGGCGCGTCCCGGGCGAATGCGGCAGAGCACCGGACAGGCATCGCAGCGGATGATCCCGTCGGTGCCCTCGCGGGCGCCGAAAATCTCGGTGCGGTCGATGCCGGTCGGCGCCCGGTTTTCATTGTTCGCCATCCTGATCGCCTCCTTATCCTGCCTCTTGAAGTGCCGCGAGGAGTCGGTGCGGCAATAGGGGTACCCGGCTCGCCCGAACGCCTGTTGCGTGGCGGATCGCGCCGAAGATCGCCGGCGCCGTCGGCACCAGCGCCGGTTCGCCGATGCCCTTGGCCCCAAAGGGACCTAGCGGGTCCGCCGCCTCGACCAGCATAACCTCGATCTCCGGGACATCGCCCATGGTGGGGATGAGATAGTCATGCAGGTTTTCAGTCCGTCCGGGGACGTATTCCTCCATCAGCGCCAGGCCGATGCCTTGCGCGATCCCGCCGTGGATTTGCCCTTCGACAAGTGTCGGGTTTATTGCTCGGCCGACATCATGGGCCGCGACGATTCGGTGAAGATGGACCGTCCCTAGCTCGATATCGACCTCAAGATCTGCGATTTGGGCCGCGAAGGCATAGGACGCGTAAGGATCGCCTTGTCCGTTCTCGTCGAGCGCCGTGGTCGGCGGATCGAACGCACCGATGCCGAGCAGAACGTTGTCACGATCGTCCAGGGCGGGGAGGGCGCCGAGATCGATCACGGTCTCACGGCCCTCGTCGCGAATGGTTACCTGTCCTTGGCCAAGCTCGAGCGTCGCCTCTTCGCCGGCATTCGCAAGCCGCAGGAATTGCGCCCGGAGATCCCGACCCGCGAGAAAGGCCGCGCGGCCGGATACGAAGGTCTGCCGCGAAGCCGACGTCTTGCCCGCATCCGGCGTCAGATCGGTATCGCCGACCACCAAGCGGAACCGGTCGAGCGGCAGGCCGAGCGCATCGGCGCAAATTTGAAGAATGACCGTATAGGACCCCTGACCGATATCGACGGCCCCGTTGAAGAGCGTCAGTCCGCCCTTTCGGTCGAGGGCGACGCGGATTTCCGAGGGGTTCGACATCGAGGTATTGCCGCAGCCATACCACATGCAGCCGACGCCGACGCCCCGCCGACGCGGGCTCGCCGCACGGGCCGCGTTCTGATCCTCGGCCTGGCGTCGGAGTTCTTCCCAACGAGGGCGCAGCTTCTCCAAGCATTCGGTGAGGCCAACACTTTCGCTCAGGACCTGACCCGTGGCGGTCCGGTCGCCGGGTCGAAGGGCATTCCGGTAACGAAATTCGAACGGGTCCAGGGAGAGCGACTCTGCCAGATCGTCGAAAAGCCGCTCCTGTATGATCGCGGTCTGGGGAACGCCGAAGCCGCGAAAGGCGCCCGACGGCGGCGCGTTTGAATATATGGCGCGGCTTCGGATCGAGACGTTCGGCACGCGGTAGGGGCCGCTCGCATGGACGGGGACCCGCCCCGCCACGGTCGGGCCCCAGGAAGCATAGGCGCCGGTGTCGAAATCCGCCGTCATGCGAAGGGCGGTCAAGTTTCCTTGACGGTCGGCGGCGGCGCTGGCGGCGATGGTCGCGGGATGGCGTTTGGTGCTCGACGCCATCGATTCGATGCGGTTGTAGATACACCGGACGGGCCGGTTCAGGGTCCAGGCGGCGACGGCGAGCAGCGGCTGCAATGAGACGTCGAGCTTGCCGCCGAACCCGCCGCCGCAACCAGTCGGAATGATCCGAACCGCGTCCCGTGCAACGCCTAGGACATGCGCGGTTTCATCGAGGTCCATATGCGGCGCCTGGGTACAGGCCGTGACTTCGATCCGATCGCCGACGCGTTTCGCGAAGCCCGCTTCGGGCTCGATATAGGCATGCTCCACGAAACCCGTCCGAAGGTTCCCTTCGGCCATGGCGACGGCGGCGGCGAGGGCGGACGCGGCATCGCCTGTCTCCAAACGGCCGCGCGTCAAAATATTGTCGGGATGGTCGTCATGGATGGCCGGAGCGCCGGCGGCCAGGGCGGCCTCGATGCCTGCGACCGGGGTCTCGGAAAACCAGTCGACCGGCAACAGGGCCATATCGAAGGTCTCGATCGCCGTCTTTTCACCGACCAGGGCAAGGACCGCATCGCCCCGGTAACGCACGACGCCTTCGGCGAGGACGGGCTGGTCCTTAAGGTCGGGATAGATGCCGAATCGGTTCGTGCCGGGAATATCGTTGGTGGTCAAGATGGCGACGATTCCGGGATGCGACGCCCGGATCGCATCGAGATCACCGATCTCGTAGCGGGCACGGGCATGGGGCGAGCGGAGGACGCGGAGCCAAAGCGAGTCCGCCGGCGCCGCATCGGCGCCGAACAGATCGCGCCCCGAGACCTTCGCCGCGCCGTCGACGCGAATGTGCCGGGCGCCGACGGCGGGACCGTCGGTGTCGACGGCGGTATTGGCGGCGTCTTCGAACCGGTGGGCGTCCATCACCGCTTCGACGATCTTGCCGTATCCGGTGCAACGGCAGAGAACGCCGCCAAGAGCATCCCTTACCTCCGCCCCATCGGGCCGCGGTTCCCGCCGTAGCAACTCGGTCGCCGCCATCAGCATCCCCGGCGTACAGATCCCGCATTGAGCGGCGCCATGATGCAGGAAGGATCTCTGCAATGCCGTCTCTCCGCCATCATCGCCGAAACTCTCCACCGTCTCCACCGCCGCACCCGTCGCCTGCGCCAGCGGAACCAGGCAGGCGCAGACCTGGCGCCCGTCGAGCAGGACCGTGCAGGCGCCGCAATCCCCGGCGTCGCAACCGACCTTGGTGCCGGTCATCCCGAAATCCTCGCGGAGGACATCGGCGAGGCGTTTGTCGGGTGCCGCCGTGCACGTTACAGCGCGGCCGTTCAAGGTGAAGGCAGTCGCGGCGAGGTCGAGGCCCGGCATCTCGTTCATTGGTCGCTCGCCCCCAATTCACCGAGCGCGCGACGCAGCAGAGTCAACGCTGCGTCCCGGCGATAGTCGGCACTCGCCCGCACATCGTCGATCGGTGCCAGGGCGTCCAGCATTTCCGGTTGGAGCATCGCTATCAGCGAGGAGTCGATCGGTGCGCCTTGAAGCGCGGTCTCCAAAGCCGGAATTCGCAGCGCAACCGCCGAGCAGGCGCCGACCGCAAATCGTGCCTGGGTGACACGACCGGAGCGATCCGGTTCGATGACGCCCGCGACCATCGCGATCGATATCACGAGATATGACCGGGCGCCAAGTTTGAGGAAGGTGGACCGGGTGCCAGGCGCATGCGGCGGGATCAGGATCGCCGTCATCAGTTCATCGGCCCGCCGCGCGGTCTTTCTGTTGCCGAGGATGAAGTCGCCGAGCGGCAGTTGGCGCGCGCCGGTCGGTCCGCTTAGTTCGACGGCCGCATCGAGGGCTAGGAGAGCCGGAACGCCATCGGCTGCCGGCGAGGCGTTGCAGAGGTTGCCGGCCAATGTCGCCCGGTTCTGGATCTGGGCACCGCCGACTTCCCGGCCCGCCTCGCGAAGACCGTCAAAGCACTCCGGAAGGTCCAATTGGATGAGATCCCGCCATGTCGCGAGCGCGCCGACGCGGGTCCCGTCCGCCGTCGTTTCGATCGCGCGAAGCGGTTCGATGGCGGTGATATCGAGCAGATCGTCCGTCGCCGGTTGGCCCCAGGCCTGCAAGCTCGTCTCATTTGGCAGAACGTCGGTGCCGCCGGCGATGATCGTCCAGGGCCGGTCGGCCAGTCGGTCGATCGCGGCTTCCAAACTCGAAGGACGTTCATAGGCCCGGGTCATGCGCCGACACCCCCGTTCTTGCGCGCAACCTGTGTCGCCCCGTCGTCGACGCCCGATAGATCGGCATGCAAGGCCACGCCGAAGCGGTCCAAGGCCTCTTCGAGCGTATAGTACCCGAGACGGACATCTTCGAGCACTTGTTCCGGATCCCGCTCATGAGGCGGTCCGAAGCCGCCGCCGCCAGGCGTTCCCACTTCGACGATATCGCCCGCCCCGAGCGGGATATCCTGCTCTTTCGAGAGATGCGGCGGCACGTAGTGTTTTTCGCCGAGGCGGACGACGACCGAGTTCGGTCCGCCGTCGTCGCCGCCCTTGGCGCCTTGCGGTCCGAAACGTCCGTGGTCCATCACGAAGGAAGCGGTGGCCTCGCCTCGCCGCAGCTCGACCTTGTAGTTGACCCCGAAGCCGCCGCGGCGGGTCCCGGCACCCCCCGAGCCCTCGCGAAGCGCATATTCATGGAACAGCACGGGGTAATACTGCTCCAGAACCTCGATCGGCTGGGACTTCGAGATACCGATGGTGGAGCAGCCGTTGGTGAGGCCGTCCTGCCCGGCATTGCCGCCGTAGCCGCCGCCGCTCAACTGGTACATCACATAGGCCCGTTCCTTCACCGGATCGAAGCCGCCGAGCACGAAGTTGCCGCTGGTGCCGGCGGGGGCGGCCGAGACGGTGTCGCCGAGCGGCTCGACCAGGGCGGCGAAGACCGCCTCCGCGATCCGCTGCGAGACCTCGGCGGCACAGCCCGAGACCGGCCGGGGATACTCCGCATGCAGGAAGGTACCCTTGGGGTCTGCGATGTGGAGCGGCTCGAAGGTACCGGCGTTGATCGGCACGTCGGGGAAGATGTGCTTCATCGCCAGATAGACCGAGGAGTACGTCGTCGCGATGACGCTGTTCATCGGGCCGCGGCAGGGCGGGCTCGAGCCTGAGAAATCGAAATAAAGGTCAGTGCCCTTCTTTTCGATCACCAGATTGATCTTCAGCGGCTCGTCGACGACGCCGTCGGAATCGACCCAAGAGACGCCGGGATAGCGGCCTTCCGGGATGCGCGCGATCTTCGTCCGCATCTGCCGGGCGGCGCGCTTCCGCCATTCGCCGATCGCCGCCCGTACCGTCGGGGCGCCGTACCGGTCGAGAAGTTCGGTCAGCTGCCGGGCCCCGACCTTGAGGGCGGCGATCTGGGCCTTGATGTCGCCGATCCGCTGATCCGCGACGCGGATGTTCGACCGGATGATCGACATGATTTCGGGGTCGATCTCTCCCTTCTTGACGAGTTTCACCGGGGGCAGGCGAAGACCTTCCTGTTCCACTTCCGTCGCGTTGGCCGAAAAGCCGCCGGGAACGGCACCCCCTATATCTGGCCAATGCCCGGTATTCGAGAGCCAGGAGAACATCTCGCCCTGGTAATAGAACGGCATCGCAAAGCGGACATCCATCAAATGGGTGCCGCCGAGATAGGGATCGTTGACGATGTAAATGTCCCCGTCGTCCGGCGGCAGGCAGCGCCCGGAGTTAATGAATTCGATCAGGGTCATCGCCGAGAACTGCATGGTGCCGACAAAGACCGGCAGGCCGAGCTCGCCTTGCGCGATCAACGCCCCCGTCTCGGCGTCATAGATGCCATCCGAACGGTCGTCCGCCTCGGCGATCACGGGCGAGAAGGCGGCGCGTGAGAAGGTGAGGTCCATCTCGTCGCAGACCTGTTGCAGCCCGGCCTGAATGACGCCGAGGGTGATCGGATCGAGCGTCTTGCTCATGCGACGGCTCCCACATGGATCAGGAGATTGCCGTCCGCATCGACTTCGACGCGGTCTTGCGGGTCGATCACGGTCGTGGTGTCTATCTGTTCGACGATGGCGGGGCCCGGAAATTGGGCGCCGATCTGAAGGTCGTCGCGGACATGGATCGCCGTCTCATGCCAGTCGCCGTCGAACCAGACGGGCCGCCGGCGGTTTGGTTCGGCCGTGTCACCGGCAACGTCGGTCCCGGTCTCGAGTTCCAGGGGCGGGCGGACACCGATGACGGACGTGTTGAGGTTGACGAGATTGGCGCGAATTTCAGGCAGATCGACCTCGAAGCGTTCGAAATAGGCGGCCTCGAACCGGGCCTGGATGGATTCCCGGTCCACTTCGGCTCCCGGAAGCGAGACCGCGATCAAATGGGTTTGTCCGATGAACTGCATATCGGCGCCGTGGAGGACCCGGACGTCCTCGATGTCGATCGTCTCTTCCTCTATCTGGCGGCGACCGTCCTCGGCCTGCGCGGCCATGATGGCTCGGACCTCGTCCATATCGACCGTATCCAGCGGGCGATTGACCGTCCGTACGAAGTCGTGACGAATATCGGCGACGACACAGCCGAGTGCATTGGTCAGACCGGGCCGTAGCGGCACCAACACGCGCGGAATACCGATTTCGCGGGCCAGCGCCGATGCATGAAGCGGGCCCGCACCCCCAAAGGCGAAAAGTGTGAAGTCGCGGGGGTCGTGCCCTTTGGCGAGCGAGACCATGCGAATCGCCCCCGCCATTCGGTTATTGGCGATGCGGACGATGGCGCCCGCTGCGGCATCCCCGTCCAAGCCGAGAGGTTTACCAATGGTCTCGGCGATCCTGGCCCGGATCTCGTCGATCGAAGGCGCGTTTTCGGTGTCGAGAAGGCCCGTCTGGTTCAGCCGGCCGAGGACGAGATTGGCGTCTGTGATGGTCGGCGCGGTGCCGCCCTTGCCGTAACAGATCGGTCCCGGATCGGCCCCGGCACTCCTGGGGCCGACGGCGAGCAATCCGGCGTCGTCGATGAAGGCGATCGAACCGCCGCCGGAACCGATTGAGCGCACGTCGACCATCGGCACGTGGATCGGCATCGCGTATTCGATCTCCAATTCATGGCTGACCGCGGGAATGGCGTCGCGGACCAGGGCGACATCGGTGGAGGTGCCGCCCATGTCATAGGTGATCAAATTGTCGATACCGGCGCGCTTGGCGACATAGGCCGCCGCCATGACACCCGACGCCGGGCCCGACATCACCGTCTTTGCCGATTCGCGCGCCACCAGGCGGGCCGACACCATGCCGCCATTGCCGTTCATGACGAGTAGGTCGCGCTTGAAACCTTGACCGCCGAGTTCGTCGCTCAACCGGTCGATATAGCGATGGAGGATCGGGCGGACCGCGGCATTGACGGCGGCCGTGACGCCGCGTTCGTATTCGCGGAACTCCGAGAGGATTTCGTGTCCCGCCGTGATGTAGTCGTTCGGCCAGACCTCGCGGATAATTTCGGCCGCGCGGCACTCATGGGCCGGGTTCGCGTAGGCGTGCAGGAAATGGATGACGACGGATTCGCAGCCGAGCTCCAACAGCCGCGCCGCCGCCGCCCTGAGCTCCGCTTCGTCGAGCGGCGTCGCCACGTCACCCTCGACCGTCATCCGTTCCGCCACCTCGAGACGAAGATCGCGCGGGATGACCGGCACGAACGCGCCGAACATGCCGTAGGGCTGCGGGCGCGTGCGCCGGCCGAGCTCGATTACGTCGCGAAAGCCCCGGGTCGTGATCATGCCCGTTCGCGCCAGCTTGCGTTCGAGAACCGCGTTCGTGGTGGTGGTCGTCCCGTGGATAATGGCGTCGATGTCCGGGAGCGGCACACCGGCTTGCTTCAGCGCGGCCAGCACGCCGAAGGCCTGGTTCTCCGGTGTTGTCGGCGTCTTGACGACGCGAAGGCCTTCGCCTCGATCAAGAATGACGAGATCGGTGAAGGTGCCGCCGACATCGATCCCGGCGACGATCCCCGTCGCGGCCGCGCGACGGTCCGTTTCACGCTTGTCTTGCAGTGGCACGTTCATCGGGACGACATGCCTAAACTTGTTTGTCTACAAACAAATAATACGGTGTACGATAGGTCCTTGCAAGTGGTCGATAGCCATCAACTCAGCTTTTTGAGCAAGTTCAAGAACGTCTTTTGCTCGCGATTGCCGAGCGGTGCCAGGGTTTCCGCCGTGATGCGTTCGGCGATCGGGATGACACGGCGGATCAGGCGTTTGCCCGCCGGCGACAAGCGCCAAAGACTGCGCCTTCGGTCGCTCGGATCCGGTCGCGCCTGGATCAGGGCGCGCTCGAGCAATCGCTTGACCACTCCCTGGATGGTCGCCGGGTCCATGGCGGTGAGGCGACCGAGCCGGTTTTGCGAGACTTCGGTTTCGTCGTTGATCTTGGCGAGGGCGGCGAACTGGGTGGGGGTCAGTTGCTGGTCGTTCAGGCCCTCGAAGAAAATCGCGGTGTGGCGTTGATTGGCCCGGCGCAGCAAGTGCCCGACCTGGTCTTCCAGCACGTAGGGCGGTTTGGTATTGGAATTCATGTAACGCTCCTCAGAGGCGCAAGCGACGCTCGTAAAGATCGGGGAGATCGTTTTCAAGAAGAACCGCGTCGCCCGGCTCGACATTCGTCTCCAGCCAGGCCGACGCCGCCGCGAAATCGGGACAGCGGATGACGGTGCGGTCGGCGCGACCTTCGAAGGCGGAGAGGAAACTCTCGATCCGATCCGGGACCACCGCGAGCAGGACATCGACGATACCCGCCGCCTTTTCGCCAAGACGTCGGTGCTCCTCATCGTGCGCGGCCCCAAGTTCGACCATCCCCGGTGTCACCAGTATTCGCCGGCCGTCGGCGCCCGCCAGGCGATCGAGCACGTCGAGGGCGGCGGCGAACCCGTCGGGATTGGCGTTATACGCGTCGTCGATCAGTGTCGAGCCGTTCGCCTGGGCCTTGACCTCGAGCCGATGGGCGATCTGTGGCATGCGGCGGAGAGCCGCCGTAGCGGAGTCGGGTTCGACACCAAGGGTACAGGCGGCCGCGAAGGCGAGGGCCACGTTCCCCGCCTGATGGAGACCGTGAAGCGGTACTTCGAGAACATGGCGTTCGGCCCGCCATTCGACCTCCAGGCGGAGGCCGTCCGCCGTTTGCTCCGACGCGTGGATTTGGAGGGCGTCTTCCGCTGTCTCGCCGGTCAGGACCATCTTGTCGGGATTTTGCGCTGCATTTTCGCCGAAGGGCTCGAAGGCGAGCAGGGTATCCGGCAGGACGATCTTGCCGCCGCGGTCCAGGGTCGCCTCGACCAGTTCGTGTTTTGCGCGGGCGACCGTCTCCAATGTCTTGAAGCGCTCATAATGGGCCTTGCCGATGGCGGTCACGATGGCGAAGTCGGGCGGGGCGAGGCGGCAGAGGCGGGCGATCGATCCGGGGCCATAGGCCCCCATCTCGGCGATGAAATAACGATGCTCCGGCCGTAGGCGTTCTCGGACGATGCGTGCGATCCCCATCGGCGTGTTGACGCTGCCGGGCGTCGCCAGACCGAGCGAGGTCGTCTCCATGACATGGGCCAGGATGTGCTTGACCGATGTCTTGCCGAAGGAACCGGTGATGCCGATGACGGTAGGAGCCAGACGTTGGAGCTTGTCGTGGGCTTCCCGCCAGTAGCGGCGCTGCGCCAAATGCTCCTGGGGTGCTAGGACGAGGGTGGCCAGCACCAGCATCACCGGAAGGAGATGCACCGGGACGAGCCACCAAAGGACACGGGTCTCCAATGAGACCGCGACGGCGGCGAGCAGGCCCGCGAAGGCCAGGGCGATCACGAGAATACGCCGTGCCCGTGCGGTCAGGACGAGCTTCTTCTTGGCATCCTTTCGGGGATCGCTTTCGCGCCAGGTGATGATCAGGAAGGCGATTGCCAGGACAAGTGCCAGCGCTTCCGTCCAGATCGCCGGCAACAGGAAATCGGCGACTCCCACGGCCAGAATCACGACGCTCACCTTCCGGTCGACCGCTCCCGTTCGCAAGACCCATTTCAGGAAACGCGGGCCGTCATATTCCTCCTGTTGGAAAATATGGAGGTAGACCGTCAACCGACGGACGGCGAAGGGTAGAAAGGCGAGCCAGGTCAGGAACCAGATCGGCGAGGTCATGAGGCGGACGCCATGTCAGCGAGATATTGTTGCAGTTGAAAGACGAACTGGTGGCGGCCTTCGTTCAGGATCGAGTAGTGGTCGAGATCATTCAGTAGAACCAGATTGGCATTCGGAATCAACGCGGCGAGGCGCTGTCCGATCTCCGGCGGCGTTTCGGTGTCGCCAGCGCCATAAAGCAGCGTGGTCGGAAGTGCGATTTTTCGAGCGATGTCGGAAAGATCCTCGTTCACGACTTTGGTCAGGATCGGTCGCATCTTGCCCGCCGCTTGATAATCGGCGCTGCCGAAGCGATCCCGGAGTCGCACTTGATCGGTGAAGGGAAGGGCGCGGAGCGACTTGTAGAGGGCAATCCGGGTCGCAATGCCAAGGCGGGCGAGGGGAGACCGGCGGCGCGGCAGACCTGCCGCCGCCGCGAGAAAAAGGCCGTCGACCGCCGCCGGATGACGCGCGGCGAGCTGCAATCCGACACGGCAGCCGAAGGAATGACCGATCCAAACGCGCCGTTCGGCGCGCGGCAGGGAGTCGAGCAGCTCCGCCGCGGCGTCGGCATATTCCGCCGTCCCCCAACTGTCGGGCGGTGGCGGCGATTCGCCAAAGCCCGGAAAGTCGATCAGAAAATGTTCGCCGGCACGTCCCATGCTTTCCGCCAGCGATAGGAAAACCGTCCCGTCCTGACCCCATCCGTGCGCCCAAATAAATTGACTGTTTTGGTCGCCTTCCCCGCGCTCGCCCGTGATCCGGCGATAGAGAATTCGGGCGCCATTGCCTTCGAATTCTTGCATCATGGTTGCCGGCGGGAAGATATGGACATTCGGTCGTTCTTCGCACAATCTCGATTTCGGCGTCATGTCGAGACTTAACCGAAATTTCCTGGGCGTGAAAGAACACCCGACCGAAAACCACGGAATCGTCGCCGGGCCGACGGAATTTCGCCGGATCACGGCCATATTTCCGGCCGATCCAGGGGAATGGCGATCGTGAAGCGCGAAATCGCGGTTTTCTTCGGCGGCCGATCGCCGGAACACGATGTCAGCGTCGTGACCGGTATGCAGGCCCTGGCGGCGGTCGACTCGGCGGCTTTCGAGGCGTTTCCCGTCTATGTCACCGGCGACGGCGACTGGCTGGTTGGGGAGCCTCTTCGCGATCGCGCCAACTATCTTCCGGACGATGCGCTTCGTGCCCGCCTGACCGAGATGACACTGGATTCGACAAGCGACGGCGAGGGACTTTTGGTGCCGCGCCGGCGGGGCTGGTTCGGGTCGGCGAAGCCGGTCCGGTTTGATGTGGCCCTTCTGGCATTTCACGGAAATCTCGGCGAGGACGGCCAGTTTCAGGGCCTCTTCGAAAGTGCCGGCGTTCCCTATACCGGCATGCGGACGCTGGCCTCGGCGGTCGCGATGGACAAGGCGGCGGCGAAACGGATGCTCCAGGGACAAGACATTCCGCTACTGCCTTCGCTGGAATTGCATCGACCGGAAAGCGGTTTCGTGCCGAGTGCCGCCGCCCTCGCGGCCGCGGTCGGGAATATGGGATTCCCGGCCTGCGTCAAACCCTGCCACCTCGGCAGTTCGATCGGCGTCGCGAAAGTGGATGATCTCGACGAGCTGCGCGAGGTTCTACCGGAGATCTTCCGTCTCGACCCGGTCGCGGTACTCGAGCCCTTCGTGCCCAATCTGGTCGAATACAACGTCGCTGTCTCCGCCTTCGGCGGTGAGGTCCGAACCTCGGCCATCGAACGCCCGAAACGGGTCGCCGAGCTATTGGATTTCCGCGAGAAGTATCTCTCCGGCGAAGGCGAGGGCGGCAAGAAGGGAGGCGGCAAGAGTCCGGGGACGGTGAGCGAGGGCATGTTGTCGCTCACCCGCGACATCAACCCTGAGATCGATGCGGCCCTTGAGAAGAACATCAGGGATTGGGCGGTCGCCGCCTTTGAGTCGGTCGGCGGCAGAGGCGCGCCGCGGATCGATTTTCTCGGCGACGAGGTGACGGGCGAGCTCTGGCTCAACGAGATCAACCCTTGCCCCGGATCCTTCGGATATTTCCTGTGGGAGGCGGCGGATCCGCCCCTCCTTTTCACCGCACTCCTATCCGCGCTGATCGAGGAGGCACTGAGCGAATTCCGAAGCTCGCGCCTGCCCCAGGATCCAACCCCCAAAGAGGCGCGTCTCTTCAAGCGCCCGTATGAATGAGCGGTGATCGCGTGAATAAACAATCCAGTTATCGTCTGGGTGTCGATGTCGGCGGCACCTTTACCGACTTCGTGCTGCTCGACGAGGCGTCGGGCGAGATCGGTATCGCCAAATCCTTGACCACGCCGGTCGATCCCTCCGTCGGGATCCTATCGGGCGTCGAAGCCTTCGACGAGACAAACCCCGGCCATGCGGCCGCGACCCATCGGATTGCCCATGCGACGACGCTGATCGCCAACTCGGTGATCGAGCGGAAGGGTGCGGTGACTGCGCTTCTGGCGACCAAGGGTTTCCGTGATGTTCTGGAACTTCGCCGACATGTCCGGGTCACCACATACGAGCTTTGGGCCGACCCGCCGGAGCCGCTAGTGCCCCGATGGCTGCGCCTTCCGATCGACGAACGCGTTTTCTCGGACGGTAATGTACTGAAGGCGGTCGAGCGGGATGATGTCGCCGAAGCGGTCGAGATCATGAGGGCCGAGGGCGTGACCTCTGTCGCGATCGCCTTTCTTCATGCCTATGTCAATCCGGAGAACGAACGCGCGGTGGCCGCCTATCTCCATGAACTGGCACCCGACCTGGCGGTCACCCTTTCCTCCGACGTGCTGCCCCAGATCAAGGAATTCGAGCGGACCAGCACGACCGTCGTGAACGGTTACGTAAAACCATTGGCCCAGCAATACCTCGCCAATCTCGACGAGGGCTTGCGCGAGACGGGGTACCGGGCGCCACTGCATGTAATGCTGTCGAACGGGGGTCTCGGGGCCACCGGGACGGCGGGCGAATTTCCGATCCGGCTGATCGAATCCGGCCCCGTGGCGGGCGCCATCGTCGGCCGGCAAGTGGCCGAGTTGATGGATCTTTCCGATGTCATGTCCTTCGACATGGGCGGGACCACGGCAAAGGCGTGTCTCATTCAAGGCGGGGTCCTGCCGATCACCGACGAGTTGGAGGTTGCGCGTTCGAAACGGTTCACGAAATCGAGCGGCTTTCCGGTCGGCGTGCCGGCCGCCGACTTGATCGAAATCGGTGCCGGCGGCGGCAGCATTGCCGGCGTCAATCAAATCGGCATCGTGGAGGTCGGTCCCGGCAGTGCGGGGGCCGATCCGGGGCCGATCTGCTATGGCCAGGGCGGCACCAAGCCGACCGTGACAGACGCCGATCTGGTGCTGGGTTACCTCAATCCCGGGAATTTCGCGGGCGGCACGATGTCGCTCGATGTCGCGGCGGCGGCGAGGGGGATCGAACGCGGAGTCGGCCAACCGCGGGACCGGGACATGCTGGAATCCGCCTGGACAATCCACGACGTGATCAACGAGACCATGGCCGCCGCCGTCCGCATGCACGTGACCGAACGCGGCGGCAATCCGGAAGCGGCGACCCTGGTGGCCTTCGGAGGGGCCGGTCCGGTACACGCCTATAATCTGGCGCGGAAGCTCCGGATCGGGCAACTCGTGGTGCCGCTCAGGGCCGGTGTCCTCTCCGCGCTCGGGCTTCTCGTGGCGCCGCCCGCCTATGATATCGTCCGGACCTACAAGACGCCGGTGGAGTCACTCGATCCCGCTGATATCGCCGGACGCATGGATGCCATGGCGAGTGAGATTTCGACGCTTCTCGACGGCATCGACAAGGAGAGTCCGCGCCGCTACCTCCGCGCTATTGATGTTGGTTATATGGGGCAGAGCTATCAGGTGACGGTGCCGATCGACGGCGACATCGACCGCGAGAGCGCCTTCGCGCGGTTCGCCGAACTCTATCGCGGGAAATACGGATATTTCTACGACGATGTCCCGGCGGAAGTGGTCAACCTTCGCGTGCTCGGTGAGATCGAAGGGGTCGGGCTCCAATTGTCGTCGATGGAACGCGGCGCGGAGACGGCCCAGCCCACCGGCGAGCGCCCGGCCTATTCGGCGCGCGACGGCGAGATGATCGCGTTTGCCGTTTACGATCGCGAGACCCTTGGTCCGGGGATGCGTCTGAAGGGGCCGGCGATCATCGAGGAGGTTACCTCGACGACGATTATCGACCGGGACGGAACGGTCGAGGTGGATGAATTCGGATCCTTGGTGATCGACCTTGGGACCGTCTAGGAGGTGGTAATCATGAACTCGCGCAACGACCTTCCGATCGATGTCATCTGGCCACGTCTGATCGCGATCGCCGACGAGATGGCGACGACCATGTTCCGCACCGCGTTCAGCCACGATGTCGTTGAAGTGCACGACATGTCGACGGGTCTGCTCGACGACCGGGGGTATTTGATGGCGCAGACCTGGCTGGGGGCGACCGGGCATACCGGCTGCATGCCGGCCTTCGGCGCCAATCTCGTCCAGGCCTTTCCGCCCGAGACGGTGCGCCCCGGCGATGTCTTCATCTGCAATGATCCCTGGCTCTGCAACGGGCAGACGGCCGATATCTTCATCACGACCCCGGCCTTCCATGAGGGCCGATTGATCGGCTTTGCGGTCAATACGATCCACCATGTCGATATCGGCGGACGCAAGGGCTCGGGCCTGTCGGAAGAGGTCTTCGAGGAGGGGCTGATCATCCCGATGCTGCGACTTTATAAGGGCGGCGAGGCGAATGAGGAGCTGTTCGGCCTGATCCGCCGCAATGTTCGTTATTCGGAGAAGATGATCGGCGATCTCCGAGCCCAGGTCGCGACCGGATGGGCGGGCTCGCGCGAACTCGAACGGCTTTGCATGGAATTCGGCCAGAGCGATCTTCGCGCCATCTCGGACGACCTCACCGGCCGGACCGAAGCCGGGATCCGCCGCGGTCTGGCGGAATTGCCGGACGGCGAATGGCGGGAAGAACTTCTGATGGACATCGATGGGATCGACGAACCCCAGCCGCTGGTCGTCAACGTGCGGATCGAGGGCGACGGGCTGACCGTGGATTTCACCGGCACCGCCGAACAGGTCCGGCGGCCGGTCAACTGTCCGATCAATTTCAGCCGGGCCTATGTCGCGGTTCCGGTGAAAATGATTTGCGATCCGTCACTCCCGAACAATCAGGGGACCTATCGGCCGATCAGCCTGGTGGCACCCGAAGGAACGCTGCTCAACCCGACCTATCCCGCCCCCTGCTTCTGGCGGCTGAGTGCCGGGATGTTGGTGGCCGAACTGATGTTCCGCGTCTTCGCCAATATCGCCCCCGATCGGGTGCCGGCGGAATCGGGTTCGCTCCCGACCTGGCAATTCTACGTGACCGGCAATCGTCCCGACGGCTCGGGCTATGCGCTGCACCAGCATTCCTTCGGCGGCATGGGTGGCCGGCCGGGGCTGGACGGCCTCTCGGCGGTGAGTTTTCCCTACAATGTCCGGGACGTCTCGATTGAGTGGTCGGAGCACGAAACCCCGGTCCTCTATCATGCCCGCGAATTGATTCCCGATTCGGGCGGTGCCGGCGGCCATCGGGGCGGGCTCGGCCAGGAACTGATATTCGAGGCCTATGAGCCGGGCACCAGGCCGGGTCAGCCGCTCGTCTTCTCGGGGGCGGCCGGGCGCATGCGATTTCCACCACTTGGGTTGGGCGGCGGGAAGCCCGGGGCGCTGGCCCGAATTGAAGTCAACGGCACGCCGGTGACACCCACGAGTTCGCCTGAATTCCCCTTTGCGGTCGGGGATGTCGTTCGCCTCAAGCTCCCCGGTGGCGGTGGCCACGGCGACCCGTCCAGCCGGTCGGAAGCGGAGATTCAACAAGATATCAAAGCCGGTTATGTGACGACCGACGGTGCCAAGCGGGACTATGGGTTCGAAGGGTAGCCGCCGATCGGATCAGGCTTAGTCAGCGTCCAGAATCTCCTTCAAACGCGCTTCCGGGACCTTGATCTCGACGCCCGCGCGTTCGGTTTGCAGGGTCATCGCGACGCGAGAGTCGCGCCCGGCCCAGCCGCGGTTCAAGCCCTCGGTCATCTCGGCGAGGGTGATGTGAGCGAGCTTCATCGGCACGTCGTATTCGCGGCCGACCTCGCAGGCGAGCGCCACGTCCTTCCTGGCGAGTGCCAATGCGAAATCCGGTGGGTCGAAGCGTTGTGGCAGAAAGTTTCGGTGCAGCGTGTCGAAGGTCCGCCGCCGGCCCAAGGCGCCTTGGCGTACCGCCTCCCAGAGCGCGTCCGGCTCGAGGCCCGCCTTGACACCCATGGTGAAAGTTTCAGCGAGCGCCGCCTGGAGGATATAGCCGCTGCAATTATGGACCAGCTTGGCAATAGAGCCGGCGCCGATAGGACCG
Organism: uncultured Rhodospirillaceae bacterium; assembly: GCA_964408805.1. Lineage (GTDB taxonomy): Bacteria > Pseudomonadota > Alphaproteobacteria > UBA8366 > UBA8366 > CAYPAV01. The sequence continues at coordinate 81,111 of CAYPAV010000014.1, forward strand.
ATATAGCGGGCTGCGTCGCCCATCGAATCAAGGACCGGCTTGAACTTATCGAAGGTCGCCTCGTCGCCGCCGACCCAGATCGACATTTTGCCGCTCTTGGCGCCGTCGGGGCCGCCGCTGACGGGCGCGTCCAGCAATTGGACGCCCTTTTCGGCGAAGGCCGCGTGGAGCCGGCGCATCACGGTCGGCGAGTTGGTCGAGAGGTCGAAATAGGCCGTCCCCTCCGCCATGCCCTCGAGCAGCCCATCCGCGCCGAGCGCCACCGCTTCCACTTCGGGCGGGCCAGGGAGGGAGGTGAACACGACCTCACTGGCCTCGGCCACGGCCTTTGGCGAGTCCGCCCACTCGGCACCGATCTCAAAATGCGGGTCCGCCGCCTCGCGGTTGATGTCGTGGACAACGAGGGTGTGCTGGCCCTTGATGGTGTTGAGGGCGATGCTCGATCCCATCGTACCCAGCCCGATAAATCCGACTTTCATAGTTCGCTCCCATTCGATTGGTTGTTCGGCCGCGCTTCCGTTGGAGGCGGCTCTCCTCAATAGGATTTCGGCAGTTCGAGGACACGTTCGGCGATGTAGTTCAGAATCATCTGCGGGCTGATCGGCGCCAGGCGATGGATCAGCATCTCCCGGAAATAGCGCTCAACATGGAATTCCTTGGCGTAGCCCATCCCGCCATGGGTTTGGATGGCATTGGTGCAGGCCTTGAAGGCGGCCTCGCCGGCGAGGTATTTCGCGGCGTTCGCCTCGGCGCCGCAGGATTCTCCAGCGTCGTATTTCTTTGCCGCCGTAAAGGCCATCAGGTTGGCGGCCTCCAGTTCGGCCCAGCTTTCCGCGAGCGGGTGCTGTATGCCCTGATTCATGCCGATCGGGCGGTCGAAGACGATGCGTTCCTTGGCGTAGTTGGTGGCACGTTTCAGCGCCACCCGGCCGAGTCCGACAAGCCCCGCCGAAATTAATATCCGCTCCGGGTTGAGGCCGTGCAGGAGATAACGGAATCCCTTGCCTTCTTCGCCGATGCGATCCTCGACGGGAATCGGCATGCCGTCGAAGAAGACCGAATTCGAATCGACGCATTTTCGGCCCATCTTCGGAATTTCCGTGATTTCCGCATAATCGCGATCGAGATCGGCGAAGAAGAGCGAAAGCCCGTCGATCGGCTTGTCGGTGTCTTCCAATGGGCTGGTGCGGGCAATCAGAAGGATCTTGTTTGCGACTTGGGCGGTGGTGGTCCAGATCTTCTGGCCATTGACGATATAGCGGTCGCCGTCGCGCACGGCGCGGGTCTTCAGGCGGGTCGTATCAAGGCCGGCGTCGGGCTCGGTGACCGCAAAGCAGGCGCGGTCCTTGCGTTCGATCACGCCGGGCAGCCAGCGGTGTTTTTGCTCATCGGTGCCGTAGCGGACGATCGGATTGACGCCGAAGATCGCCAGCGAAACCGAGGATACACCGCCATTCGCCGCCCCCGATTCCGAGATCGCCTGAACCATCAACGCCGCCTCGGTGATGCCGAGACCGCTGCCGCCGTATTCTTCCGGCATGGCGATGCCGAGATAGCCCGCTTCCGCGAGCGCCAGGCAGAAATCCTCCGGGAAGACGCCGTCCTCATCCCGGGCAAGCCAGTAATCGTCGCCGAAATCGGCGCAAATTCGCAGCACGTTGTCCCGAATCAATTGCTGTTCGTCAGTGAGGGACAGAACCATTTGGGGAGCCTCCCGGTGCGTTTTCCTTGCCAGGATTAATCTAGCGCGGAAGACGGCGGAGTCAGCTTCCGGAATCGATATTCGGCCAGGTGTCGCTGAGCCGATAGCCGCCGGGCCAAGGGTCGCCTTGATCCAGCATCAAGGTGCGAAGGCCGCTTATCCAGGCGCGTCCCTGGAGGCTGGGGATGATCGCCGGCGTGCCGCCGAGATCGGTCGTCTCCTCGATCCGGCAGGTGAATTCGGAATCGATCAACGAGCGCCCGACGAAAGTCTCGCCGATCTCCAATTCGTCTCTTGCGTGAAGTACCGCCATCCTGGCGCAACAGCCGGTGCCGCAGGGCGACCGGTCGATCTTGCCCGGACGGATGGCGACCGCGTTTCGACCGCTCTTGACCCCATCCATGTTCTCGATGGGGCCCGCAAACTGGCAGAACGAAATATGCCGCCAATCGGTGAGAGTTGGGTGCCGAAACCCGAGCTGGGCATTGGCGGCCTCGGTGATGCGGGTGCCGAGAACGGCGAGGTCGCGCGCTTCGTCAGGTTGCAGTGCGAAATCAAGTGCGCCGGCATCGACGATGACGAAGCTGTCGCCCCCAAAGGCGATATCGACGGTCAATGTGCCGTGGCCCTCGACCTCGAGCGACGCCGCCAGGCGGTCGACGAAGGAGGGCAGGTTCCGTATCCGGACCGATTCGACCGTGCCGTCGCGGCAAGTGGCCAGCGCCTCCACTAACCCGCCGGGCGCTTCCAGCACCAGCCGGGTTTCGGGTTCCGTCATCTCCAGGGTTCCCGTCTCGAGAAGGACGGTCGCGACACAGATCGAATTCGAGCCCGACATCGGCGGCGTGTCCTCGGGCTCCATGATGATGAAGGCCGCGTCGGCTCCCTCGGTCTTCGGCGGCACCACGAGATTGACGTGGCGGAAAACGCCGCCCCGCGGTTCGTTCAGGACGAAGCTTCGCAGCGTCCCTTCCTCGGCGACGAAGCGGGATTGCTCCCAGACGGTCTCGCCCGGCGGCGGGGTTACGCCGCCGACGATGACGTCGCCGACCTCGCCCTCGGCGTGGCACTCGACGATACGGATTTGGGTGTCGCTCTGCATGATCGGGTCCGCCGACATTAAACCGCCCCGGAACCGATTACCAAGAGCCCGGCGAAGCGGGAGTGACAATTCAGGCCGCGCCCTTCAGTATTCAATGCCCGCGCGGGGGGCGGAACGACGTATTTCTGAAGCTGGAAGGTAAAGTCTAAGTTGCCAAGCGACAGCATCGAAACGCTGCTTGCTCGCTACGGTCCCGCCTATCGATGGCTCGTCACCATTACGGGGATGATGGCCGCGATGACAATGATCTTGTCATCGACGATGGTGAACGTGGCGGTGCCGAGCATTATGGGCACCTACGGGGTCGGGCAAAGCGAAGCCCAGTGGATGTCGACGGCCTTTCTCGCCGCCATGACCGCGAGCCAGTTGCTGGGCGCTTGGGTCATTTCGGTCGTGGGTCCCCGGGTCGGCTATTTGTTGTCGGTGGTCGTGTTCTTCGTCGGCTCGATGATCGGCGCCGGTGCCCCCAACATCGATATTCTGATTTTCGGACGCGTCATCCAGGGTCTCGCCGCCGGTGTGGTGCAGCCGCTCGCCATGGTGACGATCTTCAAGGTTTTCCCACAGGAACGGCGCGGCCTGGCGTTGAGCGTCTACGGCATGGGCATCATGGTGGCGCCGATCATGGGGCCCGTCGTCGGCGGTATCACCATCGACGTTTGGAGCTGGCGTCACCTCTTCTTCATCCCGTTGCCTATCGCGGGACTGGCGATGCTGATGGGGGTCCTTTTCATGCCGACAAGAGATCCGGAGACGCGCCGCCTGCCGCTCGATTGGATCGGCTACACGCTGGTCGCCGGCGCCATCGTCTGCCTGATGACCGCGATCGCCAATGGCCAGCGCGACGGCTGGGGGTCCGACAAGATACTGATACTGGGATTTGGCGGCGTGGGATTGGCGGCGGCCTTCGTCGTCTCGCAGCTTCGCGCCGAGGCGCCGATCCTCGACTTCGCGGTCTTTCGCCATCCCCAATTCGCGGCGGCAGCCTTGCTCGGTTTCGTGTTCGGCGCCGGTAATTTCGCCTCGACCTATATCATTCCGGTCTTCGTTCAAACGGTGCAGAACTTCAACCCAACTACGGCCGGCATGGTAACGGCGCCCGCCGGCTTTTTCGTGATGTGCTTCTTTCCGATCGCGGGCCGGCTGGTCGACAAATTTCCCGCCCATTATCTCGCGATGATCGGTCTTTCGCTCTTTGCCTTGGGCGCCGTGCTGCTGCACCTGACGGACGTCAACACGACGTTCTGGATATTGGCTTTCTATGTAGTCATCGGCCGGTTCGGGCAGAGCATCATGTTGCCGGCGATCAACGTCTCGGCCTTGCGCGCCTTGCCGCCCGAGCAGCTCAATAACGGCTCGGGATCGATCAATTTCATTCGCCTGATGGGCGGTGCCTTCGGGGTCAATCTCCTGGTCGTCTTCATGGAGCAGCGGATCGAATTCCACTCGACCGCGCTGAATGCGACCCAGACGGCGGAGAACGCCTCCAGCCGTGAGTTGCTGGAACGCGTCGCGGACATCCTGGCCTCGGGCGGTCTTCCCGAATTGTTGCTGGAGCCGGGTGCCATGCATTTTCTCGGCCGGGTAATCGAGGCGCAGGCCAATACCATGGGCTTCAAGGATGGGTTCATGATCATCGCGGTGGTGTTCGTTTGTGCGCTGGTACCGGCCATGATTCTCGGACGCTCGGCGAAACCGGGACACCGGTAGGCAGTCATGTTTCGAAATTAAGATTTCGGTTATCCTTTTGTTCTATCCTGTCGGAATTATGATCCGGTATGGGAATTGCGAGTTTCGTCATGGGGGCGACATTTGGGAGATCGGAACATGAAAGCCAATTTGGTCGGTGTACTCTCACTGCTCGGCGTCTTTCTGATGCCTCCATTGTCCGCGGTCGATCGAGCCTGGGCCGATGAAATTCCGGAAAAGTACCTGCAACGCGACTTCGAGAGCTGCGCCGCGAAGGCGAAACCGGGACAGGAGGAATATTGGGAGGATTATTGCGATTGTGTCGTCGACGAAATGCGACACACAATGGACTTGAAGGAATACTTGATACTTTCAGTAAAATTCAAGAATTATCAGAAAAAAACAAAAACACAGAGAGTGAGTAGTGTGCTAGAAGAAGAAAAATTAGGAAATATAATAATGATGTGTTTGAAGGAGGTGACTTCTGCAAATTAATATAATATTTATTATTGAGAATACTTAATAAATACTTAACAAATACATACCGGATCGGCGATCATCCCGTGCCGGGAAGCTCCCACCGACCCAGCATGATTTCGTTCAACCGCGACACGCTCCAACGGCCTATAGATCCAGATCGCCCTTTAGCAACCGCTGCGCGATGGTGCGGTTCAGGATTTCGTTGGTGCCGTCCGCGACGTTCACGACGCGGAGCGCGTGCCAGGCTTTGTAGAGTCCCATTTCGTTCGTGAAACCCATGCCGCCATGGGTCTGCATGGCGCGGTCGACGGCGCGGTAGCCGACTTGGACCGCGTAGGCCTTGGTCATTGACAGCTCCTTGACCGCGGGCTTGCCCTGGTCGAGCAGCATTCCCGCATTGAGCCCCATCAGATGGGCGGCGTGGAGCTCCGTCGCCGATTCGGCGAGCGGGAAGGTCACCCCTTGATATTCCGCGATCGGTTGCCCGAAGGCCTCGCGGATGCCCGCGTAATCGAGCGCCTGGGCCAGCGCCCAGCGGCCATACCCCACGGCGCGGGCCGAGTTGTATATGCGCCCCAGCGAGACGCCGTAGAGGGCGGCGGCGAACCCCTTGTGCAGTTCACCGACCAATTGCCAAGGCTCGACCGCCAAATCCTCGATCCGGAGCTCCGCCTCGTCGCCGCCGATCTCGCCGAACAGTTTGACGATACGCTGGACCTCGAAGCCGGGCGCGTCGGTCGGCACCAGGAAGGCGGAGATGGCGCCCCGCGTGCCGGGGTCGGTGACGGCAAAAATGACGGCGTAGTCCGCGACCGGCGCGTTCGAAGTCCAGAGCTTTCGGCCGGTGATCTTCCAGCCGTCGCCGTCGGGGACGGCGCGGGTCGCGATCGCCGCGGCATCGGAGCCCGCGCCTGGCTCCGACAGGCCAAAGCACATCGATTTCTCCCCCGCCATCATCGGGGCCAGGATCTCGTCCCGGGCGCGGTCGGTGACTTTTTCCAGGAGCCGGCTCGGCCCAAAGGCCCAATGGCTGATGACGTAGAGCATCAGCCAGTTCTTCGGCCCGCAAACGCGGAACAATTCCTCCCAGCCGACGAAATAGGCGAGATGCCCGAGCCCGCCGCCGCCGAGCGCCTCCGGCGTGCACATGCCATAGAAGCCCGACTTGGCGGCGGCGCGGCGAACTTCGCCGATCAGGGTCAGCAGCTCGTCGGAAAACCGACCGTCCTCGCGGTAGAGCCGGCGCTGATCCTCGAACAGCTCTTGGTTCGCCTGATGGCGCGGCAGAACCTCGGCTTCGGCGAAGGCGCGCAATCCGTCGCGCGCGGCAAGGATGTCTTCCGGTATCTCGAAGGCGATGGCGGACATGGGATTGGTTTCTCCAACTTGGGGCGGTGGCGGGACGTCACTCGCCCTTGTAGTTCGGCTTCCGCTTTTCGAAGAAGGCCTGGGCACCCTCATGGTAGTCGTGGCTGTCGCGCAGTTTCTCGTATGCGTGGCCTTCGAGCTCCAGACCCACTTCCATCGGCGCGTCATAGGTCATGTTCAGGACCCGTTTCGCCGTCTTGAGCGACAGGGGCGACTGCGCGTTGAGGCGCTTGGCATAGGCTTCGATCATCTCCGTCAGCGCGTCTGAATCCTCGGCGACATCGTTCAGGATGCCCCAGGCGAGGGCCTTCTCGGCCGAGATCCTTTCACCGAAATAGACCATCTGCTTGGCCCGTGTCAGGCCGATCAGATGTGCGAGGCGGTGGGTGCCGCCGCTGCCGGGGATTTCGCCGATCGATACCTCGGGGAGACCGACCTTGGTGTCCGTCGTCGCCAGCCGGAAATCACAGGCCAGCGAAAGCTCAAACCCAACCCCGAAGGCGTGTTTTTCGATGGCGCAGATCACTGGTTTCGGACAGCGGGCCGGGGCCGCGATATTCCAGGCCAGGTGGGACATGCCGTCGCGCGGGACATCGAAGAAGCCCTTCACGTCGCCGCCCGAGGTATAGACCCCATCGGCGCCGCGAACGACCACGACGCCGACATCGTCGTCGCGGCCGAATTCGTCGAAGATCGCGTTGATCTGAGAGCGGCCCTGGTAGGAGATGATATTCAGCGGCGGCCGGTCGAGGATGAGGAAGCCGATCCGTTTCTCGGCGTCGATTTCGACTCTCAGCCCATCGAGATCGCGCAACAGGTCGGCGCGGCGTTCGGCGTATTTTTCCATGATGTCCCCCGAGGGCTGGTTGTGATCGTAAGAGAACATAGCGTCGGGTGCGTCGACTGGTAGGGATTGCTATCGTCGGTGCCGGGCTTGCGTGCTACATCCCTTGGAGATGACCGCTTCCGCGCCCGAGGGATATCTCCGTTTCATTGTTCGAAACCCGCGCCTCCTGGCGTTCGGGTTCGTGATGGCGTTCCTTTCCTCCTTCGGCCAGACCTATTTCGTCGGCGTGTTCACCCCCAACATCGAGGCCGCCTTCGGGCTCAGTCACACAGAATGGGGTGTGCTGTATATGATCGGTACGCTGCTCTCGGCGGCGTTGCTGCCGTTCACCAGCCGCTGGATCGATCGGGTGAGTGTCCGCCGTTTCGCGCTGGTCGCCTGCTGCGGGGCGGTGGTCGCCTGCGCGTTCTTCGCGTTGACGCCCGCCGTTTGGGCCTTGGTGCCGATCATCTTTCTGCTTCGCCAGATGGGCCAGGGGCTGGTGAGCCATACGGCGGTGACGGGGATGGTTAAGTTCTACGACCAAAACCGGGGCAAGGCGGTCGCCGTGGCCTCTCTCGGCTTTCCGGCGGGGCGCGCGATCTTGCCGATTGCCGCCGTGACGGCCATCGCATTGATCGGCTGGCGGGGGACCTATCTCGTCTGCGCCCTGATCGCGGTGGTGTTGACGATCCTCGTGGCCTGGCTGTTGGGAGGACGGGGCGGCGATGCCGAACGTGCTCAAGCGGTGGCCGAGGTGCCGGGGCACGGCTTGCGGGACGTTCTCCGCGATCCTGTCTTCTACTTGCTGGTTCCCGGTATTTTCGCGCCGGCCTTTCTGGAGACCGCTTTGAACTTCCATCAATTGACGGTGGCGGCGCTCAAGTCATGGTCGCCGGAATGGGTGACCGGCGGCTATATGATCTTCGGGGCGATGATGGTTCTTTCGTCCATTGGGTGCGGCGGTTGGGCCGACCGGCTCGGCTCGGCGCGACTGCTCCCGCTTGCGCTCCTTCCGCTCTCCGCCGGCGTGCTGGTCGTCGCCTATTTCGATCATCCGATCTGGGCCTGGGTCTATCTCGGTTTCTTCGGGTTCAGTTCGGGGATGATGGCGACCTTGCTGCCGCTGATGTTATCCGAGCTCTATGGAACCCGGCATATCGGTGCCATCCGCGGCTTTGCCTGGACCTTGACCGTTTTCGGCTCCGCACTTGCCCCGCCGACCATGGGCTGGGCGCTGGATGCAGGCGTCTCGCTGCCGGCGATGGCCTGGGTCGGATCGGCTTACGTATTCGCGGCCAGCGCGCTCTTTTGGCGGGCCTGTCGAGAATCCGGCTAACGGGGGCTTCACGCCTACCCGAATTTGCGCCACATTAATGAAACAGCCCCGAGGAGCCGCATGCCGAACGTATTGAGCGAGGAACAGATCGAACGCTACCGGCGCGACAATTATCTATCGCCGTTCGCCTTGCTCACCCCGGCCGAGACGGCGGCGTATCGCGCCGAACTCGAGGCCTATGAGCGGGAGGCGGGCGGGGCGCCGCTCGAGCCCTGGCAATATCGGAAGCTCCATGTCCGCGAGCCTTGGTGCGCGGAGCTGATCCGCATCCCTCGTGTCCTGGATGCGGTCGAGGATTTGATCGGGCCCGATATCCTGGCCTTCAACGCGACCTTCTTCATCAAGGAGCCCGGCTCCGACCAGATCACCGCCTGGCATCAGGATTCGACCTATTTTGGATTGCGGCCCTACGAGCACGTCACCGCCTGGATCGCCTTGTCCGAGGCCTCGGAGACCTCGGGCTGCATGGAGTTCGTGCCCGGCAGCTCGGCCTGGGATCAGCTTCATCATGCGCCGCAAACGGTGCCCGGCAGCGTCAATCACGGCGGCCAGACCATCGTCGAGCCTTTCGACGAGAGTCAAGTCCTGGCGGCGCCGCTCGCGGCCGGCGAGTTCTCGTTCCATCACACCCTGGTTGTGCATCGATCGGCCCCCAACCGAGCCGACGACCGGCGGATCGGTTTTGGTATCAGCTACATTCCAACACGGGTCGAACATCTCGGATCCTATCCGATGGGCGCGACCTTGGTCCGGGGCGAGGACACCTACGGCAATTTCGAGTTGGAGCCCGATCCCCGAACCCATGACACCACCGCCAATGTGCGCCACCACGAAGCGGCTTACCGCCGTTATCGCGAGGGCTACGACGAACAGGTCATCGAGCACCGGGCGGCGCACAAGGGTTAGGTGACTAGCGAAACTCGATTAATCGAACGGGGAGTGTAATGGAGCGACTCAAGGACAAGGTGGCCCTGGTCACCGGTGCGGCCGGCGGAATCGGGGGTGCGATCGCGGCCCGATTCGCCTTGGAAGGGGCGGCGGTGGTGATCGCCGATCTGAATATCGAGGGCGCCGAGGCGACGGCAGAGGCGATCCGCGGCGACGGCGGCCGGGCGATCGCCCAGGCGACCGACGTGACCGATCCGGGTGCCGCCGAGGCGGCGGTCGGCCGCGCGGTCGCGGAATATGGCGCTCTCCATATCCTGGTCAACGATGCCGCCTATTTCACGACGCCGGCGACGATCGAGGATATCCCGATCGACGAGTGGCGTCGTTCGATCGACGTCAACCTGACCGGCCCCTTCCTGATGAGCCGTGTCGCGGTTCCCGCCATCCGGAACGCCGGCGGCGGGTCGATCATTCACATCGCCTCGCAATTGGGGAGCGTCGGCAAGCCGCTCCGGAGCGATTACTGTTCCGCGAAAGGGGCCTTGATCCAGCTCGCCCGATCGATGGCGATCGATTATGCGGCGGACAACATCCGGGTCAACACGCTCTCGCCGGGTCCCATCGGCACGCCCCGCATCTTCGAGCGATTCGGCAGCGAGGAAGCCGCGCAGCGGGACTCGGGGACCCTGACCCTGATGCAGCGTCTCGGCCGGCCCGAGGAGATCGCGACCGCGGCCGCCTTCCTGGCCTCCGACGACGCGTCCTTCATGACCGGCGACGATCTGCTGGTCGACGGCGGTTACAACGCGATCTGACCGCCCTCCATTGTCGAGCCCGATGGGAGACAGTGCGATGACCGACGACAATAGACAGATTCTGCTCAAGAGCCGTCCGGACGGCCCGCCGACACCGGGCAATTTCGAGCTCGTCGCAACGCCTCGGCCCGAACCCGGCCGCGGCGAGTTTCTGGCGCGGACGATCTATCTCTCGCTCGATCCCTATATGCGCGGACGCATGAACGCGGAAAAGACCTATGCCGATCCGGTGCCCGTCGGCGGCGTCATGGAAGGCGGGACGGTCAGCGTGGTCGAGGCCTCCAATCACGCCGACTATGGGGTGGGCGATATCGTCGTCGGTCGGACCGGCTGGCAGGAATATGGTGTCTCCGACGGAGCCGGCATACGAAAGGTCGAGCCCAGCCTGGCGCCCATCTCGACCGCGGTCGGGGTCCTCGGCATGCCCGGACTGACCGCTTATACGGGCCTCCTCAATATCGGCCGGCCGAAGGAGGGGGAGACCCTGGTGGTCGCCGCGGCCTCGGGCGCCGTCGGCAGTGCCGTGGGGCAGATCGCCAAGATCAAGGGCTGCCGGACGGTCGGCGTCGCGGGCGGGCCGGAGAAATGCGCCTTTGTTGTAAACGAACTCGGTTTCGATGCCTGCATCGATCACCGGGCCGACGATTTCGACGCCCAACTCGCCGCCGCCTGCCCCGACGGCATCGATATCTATTTCGAAAATGTCGGCGGCAAGGTTCTCGAAGGGGTGATCCCGCTGGTCAATTTCTGGGCACGGATGCCGGTCTGCGGCTTGATCGCCCAGTACAACTTGGCGGACCTGCCGCAGGGAACGAACCGATTGCCTCAATTGATGCGCGCCGTCCTGACCTACCGCCTCCATATCGAGGGCTTCATCGTCCGCGATTTCGCCGACCAGCAGGACGACTTCCTGCGCGATATGGGGGCCTGGGTTCGCGACGGCCAGGTGAAATACCGCGAGCACCGGGTCGCGGGGCTGGAGAATGCCCCGGAAGCCCTGATCTCGCTCCTCGGCGGCGGCAATTTCGGCAAGGCGCTGGTTGAGGTATCGGCTGATCCGACGATGGGCTGACGAACCTATCCGAACGTCGGTATATAAGCCTGCAGCAACCGGTATCCGTTGCGGCAGACAGCCGAGAGGTTGGCCTCGAAATCGACCTCCGCACTTTCCCCCGCACCGTCGGAGATGCCGCGGATGATGACGAAGGGGACGCTGCTCATGTCGCAGGTATAGCCGAGGGCGGCCCCCTCCATCTCGGTCGCGAAGGCGCCGAATTCCCGCTGCAGCCATTTCAGGGTCTCCGAATCCTTCACGAACCGGTCGCCGGAGACGACGGTGCCGATCATCAAATTCGGAGTCTCGTCGGTGCCGTCGAAGGCCTTGTCGAAGGCGTCGGCGGCCGCCTGCACCATGTCCGGGTCCGACTGGATCATCCGGTCGGTGTCGGGGAGTTCGCCGTGTCGCCGGCCAAACGCGGTGAGATCGACGTCGAACTGAATGAGATGGCTGGCGATTACCATGTCGCCGACACTGAGATTTGGCAGCAGCCCGCCGGCGACGCCGCTGAAAACGACCCGGTCCGGCTTGTAGAGGTCAATCAACATCTGTGCGCAAATGGCCGCATTTACCTTGCCGACGCCGCATTTCGCGAGCACCAGATCGACGCCTCGATAGGCCCCTTCCACGACGTTGATGCCTGCATGCCGAGCCTCGCGCTCGATCGTCAAGTCGGCCTTGAGAAGTGCGACTTCCTCGTCGAGCGCGCCGATGATCGCGAGCATGGATCTCCCCCGTGTGGATCGAAACCGATGGTCAACGTTTTAACGACGGAAGCTATAACAATCCGTTAAGGCGCGGCCGAGATTTCCACACTGCCCATTCGGTCGAGTGTTTCGACGGTGCCGCGGATCAATTCATCCATGATTTCTTGCGCGGGCTTTTCCTCGTTCAGCATGCCCGCAATCTGACCCGCCGGGTTGGCGTGAAGGTCATAGCGACCGGCGGCCGCCACGGAATGGTTGAAATCGTCGATCAGGACGCGCTGGAACGGCATCGGCAGGGCGTCGAGTTCGCTCCCGCGCCAGGCCTGGATCATTTCACCGACGAACATGCGGGACGGCTTGCCGGAGAAGTATCGCTCGGGCTCGAAATCCTGGCTCCGTCCGGCGATGATCTGCTGTTTGTTGGCCTCGTAGGTCTTGCCTTCCTCGGCAATCAGAAATGCGGTGCCGATCCATGCACCGATGGCGCCCAGGGCGAGCGCCGCGGCGATCCCGCGCCCGTCGGCGATGCCGCCCGCCGCCACCACGGGAACAGGCGCCACCGCGTCGACCACCTGCGGAATTAGGGGGAAATTCGCGATCTTGCCGGTGTGGCCGCCCGCCTCATGGCCTTGTGCCACGATGATGTCGCAACCTGCGTCGACTTGACGCTGGGCGTGCCGCACGGAGCCTACGATGCCGATCACGACCATGTCGCGTTCGCGTGCCATCGGCGTCACCCAGGACGGATCGCCGAGGCCGGCCGCGAAGACCTGGACGTCCTCCTCCATCACGACCTCGACCTGTTCGCGGGTCTGGTCGACCGAGACCACGGTCTCGCCCTCGACCTTGACCTCGGGGATTTCGTGTTTCTCCAGCATGGCCCGCATGAAGGCATAGTGTTTCGGGTGTTCGCGCTCCAACTGCGCCCGAAGGGCCGAGCGCGAGGGGGCGGCGTCCTGGGCCAGGCTGACCGGCAGCAAGAGATCGACGCCGATCGGCTTGTCGGTCAGTTCCCGCGTCTCGCGGATGCGGAGACGAATGGTTTCGGGTTCCAGCCCCGCCCCGCCGATGACGCCGAGACCGCCGGCATTGGAGACCGCGGCCACCAGCTCGGGCGGCGTGGCCTTCCCCATCGAGCCCATGCCCGCCTGGATGATCGGGTATTCGATATTCAGAATATCGCAGAGCTTGGTGCGAAGGGTGGGCGCAGGCTGGCTCATTTCTCGGGTATCCTCGCGACCGCCTCGATTTCGATCAATGCCTCGGGACGCAAAAGTCCCGCGACGATCACCCCGGTGGCGGCGGGGAAGGGGTCCTTGAAGTATTTCCGGCGGACATCGGCTGTCTCGCGGTAGCCTTCCGTCGTGGTGACGAAATCCCGCGTCTGGACGACGTCTTCGTAGCCGCAGCCGGCGGCGGCCAGAATCTTGCCCATCTGCGCAAGAATGTAATCCGTCTGTCCGGCGATGTCGCCTGGATGCACCGTCTTGCCGTCGTCGCCGCTTGCGGTCATGCCGGAAATGAAGAGCCAGCCGTCGCGTTCGATTCCCGGTGCGAAGGTGAATTTCGCGAAGTGCGGCCAGCCCGGATCGATTTTCTTGTTGATGATCGCCTCCCTTGGATGCCTTTCAAAAAAGGTGACGCGCGAGGCGTCCACGGCAAGGCCGAAGGGCCGGTTGTTATTGGGTTTGCGAGGCCGCGGTCAGACAGCTGATTGCGGCCACGCGGGTTCGCGTTTTCTCGACATAATCGCGGAGCGACGGGCCTTTTAGTATCTTGCCGGTGGGCGATCGTACGTGGGAGCCGCGTTTGAGCGAGCTCTCCATCTTTTTCAACTGACGTGTCCATTTGTCGAGATAACCCGACCAATCGCCCTGATGGTGGATCGAGACGTAAAGGGCGATTTTCTGATGATCGGACGTCGACCACCACTCGACCTTTGGGATCGTCGGACATCCGGCGCGTTTAACCCATTCGAAGCCGGATGTGGGTCTGGCCGGAACGGTCGCGCCCGGGGTCGTCGCGATCTTCGGCGTGTCCGTTTCCGATGGAATCAACTTGGCCGGCCCCGTCTCGAGCGAGCCGGGGGTCGGCATCGGCTGGCTTCTGGGTCCGGGGGTGCTGCGCGCGGCACCCGTCGATCCGGTTGCCGCCTGCGGCGGCGCCGTGGTGGTATCGGGGGTCGATGGCGGGCCTTGGTAGAACCATGCCGCGCCGCTTGCAACAACCACCAGGATCGCTGCGGCCCAGGGAAGAAGTCGCCGGCGGCCGGGCGCGCCGGTGGTCGCGAAGATGATGTCGATCTGCTCCTGTAGCAAAATCTTCAGGAATTCGATGTTGAAGATTTCATCGTCGACGATCAGGACCTTGTGGGCTTTTCGTTCGGGCGGCATGCGCCATCAATCCTTTGTCTGTCGTTCGACTTGCACATTCATTCCCGACAAGAATAGAGGATATCCGATCAAATAATAAAGGTATCTCGTTACGCTTTATCCTCGACATAGTCGCCGCTCTTCAATAGGCGCCGCAGCAGCTTGCCGACCGGCGATTTTGGGATGTCGGCGACGAAAATATAATCCCGCGGTCGTTTGAAATTGGCGAGGTCGGAGGCCTGGCAATGGGCGTCGAGCGCCGCCGCTGTCGCGCCGCCGTTCCGCTTGACGAAGGCGGTGACCTTTTGACCCCAGCGTTCATCGGGGAGGCCGACCACTGCCACCTCGGCCACCGCATCATGGAGCGACAGAACGCTTTCGATCTCGGCTGGCGAGACATTCTCGCCGCCGGTGATGATCATGTCGTCGACGCGGCCCGTGACGAAGACATCGCCCTCATCGTCGCGGTAGCCCGTATCGCCGGTGAAGTACCAGCCCTCGCGGAGCGATTTTTCGTCCGCGTCCGGGCGGCGCCAATAGCCCGTAAATGCCTCGTCATTGCCGAGGCGGGCGATGATCTCTCCTTCCTCGCCGTCGTCCGCCAGGTCGTCCGGTCCGGCGGCGCCCAGACGCGCGATCCGGATCTGCTGGTTCAAGCCCGCCTTGCCGGCCGAGCCCGGCTTGGCCACGGCGTCGGGACAGACGGTGAAGGTATAGATTTCGGAGGAGCCGTAATGATTAACGAACAGGTCGGGTTCGAAGGCATCGTTGGCCCGGAACAGAAGATCGTCGGTCATCGCCGCCCCGGCGAAGCCGAGTTTGCTGACGCTTTGGACCCGGGCGGACGTGAAGCCCGCCGTCTCCAGGACACTGTGGAAGAGGGTGGGGACGAGATAGAGATTGCTCACCCGTTCCCGCTCGATTAGGGACAAGGCCTGCTCCGGTTCGAAAGCGGGAAGGCAGACGAAAGCGCCGTCAAGAAGCGCCATCG
Organism: uncultured Rhodospirillaceae bacterium; assembly: GCA_964408805.1. Classification (GTDB taxonomy): domain Bacteria; phylum Pseudomonadota; class Alphaproteobacteria; order UBA8366; family UBA8366; genus CAYPAV01. The sequence goes on from CAYPAV010000014.1 coordinate 96,447, forward strand.
CCAAAAGCGAACGCACGCCCATGGTGTGATAGAGCGGCATGACGCCGAGAGTGCATTCGCGCTCGGCATATTGGTTCTGGGCGATATGGGCGAGGGCGGCGGCGCGTTCCATCCGGTGGGTTCGCGGCACACCCTTTGGTCGCCCCGTGGTGCCGGACGTATAGAACATGAGCGAGAGGTCGTCGGCCGCGGCCCGCGGGATCGGATCCGCGGGCGCCTCGTCGAGCAAGGTTTCGAAAATTGCCGTGCCGCCCGCCGCTCCGCCTACCGAGATGCGCGGCAGGTCGCGGGCCCGCGCCGACCCCGCCGCGGCATCCGATGTCACCGGCTCGAACACCAGGGCCGAGGCCTCGGCGTTCTCGAGATAGAAATCGAGCTCGCCCGCCTTCGCCCGCCAATTGACCGGCGTGATCACCAGCCCCGCCAGCTGGCAGGCCCAGTGCAGGCTCGCCATCTCGCGGCGGTTCTGTAAGGCGACGACGATCCGCTCCCCCTTGGCGAGGCCGAGCCCGTCGAGGCCGGCGACAAGACGAAGCACCTCGTCCCGCCAGGCCTCGAAATCGAGGCGGATGTCGCCGTCGACGAGGGCGCGCGCCGTTGGGCTGCGTTCGGCCGAGGCCAGGAATGTCGTCCCCAAATCCTGCATGGGCGTCGTTATATAGCGTCCCTCCGGTTTACGGAATAGGCCCCCCATGCGAGGATCGGGGATGAGCCAGGAAATGCCCTTGCGGAGAAAGATTCCGCGCGCCGCCCATACTTTCGTCGTCCTCGCCGGCGCTGTATGCGGCACATTGATTGCCGGGCCGGCGTCGACTCAGGTCAGCGTTCTCAACTGCAAGCCATATGTGCATGGTGAGTTGCGCAAGAACAGCGCGACCTTCTTTTGCACCGAGAAAAAGCACGCCACCGACTACCTCGATATTCTCGACGGCCGCCGGCTCGAATCCATCGATTCGGAGGAGGCGGGGCGGCGGATCGCGAAACTTCGCAACAAGTCGGACTGCTACTACATCGCCGTTACGCACAAGTCGCGGATCACGCTCCGCCAGGGAACCGAGCCCTCCGAATATTGCAAGGATCTCGGCTTCGGCGCCACCCGCTGGCCAAGCCTGGTCGAGGCCGAACTGACCGGCGACGGTGCCACCATCTGGGTCATTACCAACGCGATCGTTCCGCCGCCGCCGGGACCCCGCGTGAAACGGAACTAACAGGTCCGCCGGTCCCGGCGGCTTATCTTTCCAAGACAACAGCGACATTCCGCAAGGCGTTTATATACTTGACATAGCATAACCCAATAACTACATTGGGAGTCAAGGAGTTATACCATGAACATAGATTTAACCAACCCCATCTTCACCGACGCAAACAAAGCGCGCGAATACCTAGAATCCGTGCGTTGGCCTGCCGGTCCTTATTGCCCCCATTGCGGCGAAACAGAGAACGTCCGCCAGCTAAAGGGTAAGTCGCACCGCAAGGGCCTGCATCAGTGCAATTCATGCCGTGGTGCCTTCACCGTCACAGTTGGTACGCTCTATGAGCGTTCCAAGGTGCCGTTGAACAAATGGCTATTGGCTACTCACCTTCTGTCTGCCTCGAAGAAAGGCATCAGTTCCCATCAGCTTCACCGCATGTTGGGCGTTACCTACAAAACGGCGTGGTTCATGACGCACCGCATCCGTGAAGCCATGCGCGAAGACTTACCCAAAGGCGGCTTCGGGAGCGGCGACGGAACCGTCGAAGTCGATGAAACTTTCATCGGCAATATAAAGGGCAAACCTACGAGACGCGGGTATCAGCACAAGTACAAAATCCTATCGCTCGTGGATCGTGAGACTGGCAAGGCCCGCTCGGTCGTTGTGGACAAACTCAACACACATACCGTCCGCCCGATCCTTCGCACAAACGTCGCCCGCGAAGCCAAGCTGATGACTGACGAGGCACATCACTACAAACTCGTGGGCCGCGACTATGCCGGCCATGGTGTCGTGCGTCACAGCGTCGGTGAGTACGGGCGTGGCCCCATCCACACCAACACCATCGAGGGCTTTTTCAGCATCTTCAAAAGAGGCATGCGCGGTATCTACCAACACTGCGGCGAAAAGCACCTCCACCGCTACACGGCGGAATTCGATTTCCGCTATTCAAACCGCGAGATCACCGACGCAGAACGCGCCGTCATCGCCCTCAAGGGCATCGAAGGCAAGCGCCTGACATATCGGCGGCCTGATATCGGGTAAACACGCCACCCAACGAGTGACGCGCAAGGCTTTTATGAGAACGCTAAGGGCCTTGATTTTCCTAGACGGCCTCAAGAACAAATAGCCAACATTAGGTAGACTCCACGCGCAAATCGTGGAATCTATTCATCGGCGAATTTTGCTGAACCTTCGATCCCAAACTGGTTGTCTTTACCCACGGGCAACCACGCCCGGGAAAGGAAGGCTTACCATGGCAAAACGACGCTGTGGCGGGTGCAAGACTGTGCGTGTTCGCACATTCAAACGCCGCAAACCTCGAAAGTGCTAGTTAGCGGCTAGCCTTCGAGTCGGGGCGGCGGTCGGTCTTCTGATCGCCGCCGCCCTTTTTCTTATGTGGCTTGGGTGGCGTCTTTAGAAAGGTCTCCACCACACGCCGAAACTGCGGGTTGTCGCGAGGATCAGACTTTTCAGGTGCCTTTGTCATGCCAGACCCCATCTTAAATACCAAAACCCCCGACCCCGAAATTTTGATGAAGATCGGGACGGTCGCCAGCGAATGGGCATGGATCGAAATGCTGCTTGCCGAGATGCTAGCACAATTTTGCGATGCCAATCATGGCGCCATGTATGTCATTACACAAAATGTATCGAATGCGACCGTAACGGACTGGCTACGCATTCTAACCGAACTTCGAGTCGAGGACGGGGATACTGCGGATATTATCTTGGATTTGTTGAAACAGATCAATGATACGAGGGCGGACCGAAACGTTGTCGTCCACGGCACTTGGCGCGGTCACAACGACCCCGGATTCGCCTGGGTTCAAACCGTAAAATGGGATCGACGAGAGGTCGCGCGAGACGCACTTTGGTCCGTCGAGGACTTGAATGACCTCATCGACCGGATTACTGCCATTCAACTTATGCTCGGCAACATCGGTATCCAAATGGGTTTTCTCAAAACCCAAGCTTCGTAATCCCAAAGCACCGGCCTGTCGTTCCATAACTAATGTCCCAGTCTGCTATGTCAAGTATACAATCGCCTTCCGCAAGGAGAAGATCATGGACGGCAAAACCGCTTTCGTTTCGGGTTCGGGCCACAATATCGGCCGGGCCATCGCCCTCGAATTGGCCAGGCGGGGCTGCAATGTCGTGATCAACGGGTTGACCGACGGGGATGCCTGCGAGGCCGTCTCGGAGGAGATTCGGGCCGAGGGGGGCAAGCACTGGTGGCGATGGGCGATGTCGGTGACAGCGGGTCGGTTCGCGAGATGGCGGCGGCCATGCTGGGCCGCTTCGGCTCGGTGGACATTGTCGTCAACAACGCCGCGATCCGGCCGCACGCGCCCTTCCTCGAGATGGATGAAGACCATTGGCATCATGTGATCTCGGTCGACATGCATTCCGCTTTCTATACCGGCAAGGCGTTCCTTCCGGGCATGGTGGCGAAGGGCTGGGGACGGATCATCAACATCACCGGCATGAATGCGATGCACGGCTATGACGGGCGCTGTCACGTCTCGGCCGCGAAACACGGGCTTTGGGGCATCACCAAGTCGATGGCCAAGGAATTCGGGCCAAAGGGTATTACCGTCAACGCGATCTCGCCGGGGCCGATCGGCGGGGAATATCGGGACAAATCGATGCAGAGCCATATCGAGGAACAGGTCGCCCGAATTCCGCTCGGCCATCTCGGCGAGCCGCGCCACATCGCCGGCCTCTGCGGTTTTCTCGTGTCGGATGACGGGGGTTTCGTCTCGGGTCAGATGATCGCCTGCAACGGCGCCACCCAGACCTGAGGACAAACGCGGGTCGGTCTCTTAAGCAGCGCTCTTGAAGCCGCGCGCGAGGCCATCAAAGAGGTCCAGCATACGCTCGCGCCAGGCGCGGATCGGATCGTCCGATGCCACGATTTCGAGCGGCGAGATCACCCGCGCCCATTGGAAGGCGCCGAAAATGATGTAATCCGCATAAGCGGGCGCCTCGCCCGCGATCCCGTTCTCGGCGCCGAGGATGGTGCGAAGCGGCGTCAGGGCGGTATCGAGACCGCCGAGGAAATCACTTTGTTTCCCACGAATCTCGTCGAGCGACATTCCGAATCGTTTCTCCCGGCTCGCCTTGAAGTAGTCCTTGTCGACCGGATGGATGCGTTCGTAGATATCGGGGACCAGACATCTGATCATGGCCGGGTGGAGCGTCGAGTCGGTCCAGGCATTGATGAACCCGGTCACCGCGCGCCCCGCTTCCCCACCGAAGAGCGACGGATTGTCCGGGTAGCTCTCTTCCAGGAAATTCGCGATGTTCCAGGAGTCGGCGACCGCCTGGCCGCCATCGACCAATACCGGAACGGTCTTGGCGTCGCAGAATTCCAGCTTGTCCTTTTCGGTGAAGTGCCAGGGCTCGAATTCGGCTTCGAGCTCCTTATGGGCCAATGCCATTCTCGTCCGCCAGCAATTGGGACTGAAGCGGAGATCATCCGCGCCGCAAAGGTCGTAAACTTTTAACGTCATTGCCCCGTCTGTCCTTCTCGATCTTTTGATTTCGCCTCTTGGCTCCGAGGCGAATAGTATTGAGAGATATACTATCGTCTTTTTCCTGCTTGGCTAACCCGAGCCGACTTGTGCCGGGCGTATGGATGAGGGAGGCCCTGGATGACCGAGGAACGTACGATCGATGCGATCGAGAGCTATCACGCCCATGTCTATTACGACGCCGAGAGCAAACCGCGGGCGGCGGCGGTGCGCGAGGCGGTCGACCGGCGCTTCGGGGGCGCGGTGGTGCTCGGCCGCTGGCACGACAAACCGGTCGGGCCGCATCCGTGCTGGAGCTATCAGATCGCCTTCGAGCCGACCCTGTTCGCGGAACTCGTCCCCTGGCTCAGCCTCAACCGTGACGGCCTGACGGTTTTCGTGCACCCCCAAAGCGGGGAGTCGGTCCCGGATCACGTCGACCACGCAATCTGGCTTGGCGAACAATACGAGATCGACGCGTCGGTTCTTTCCTGAAGCCCGTCGTTACTTCAACAGCTTCTCGAGTTTCAGGACGACCCGCATGTAGCGCTTGGCTTGTGCCAGGCCGCCCTCGTGTTTCTTCCAGCTGACCTTGCCGTCCTTGTTGGTGTCCTTCCCGAGGAGCACCTCCTGGCACATCCGACGGACCAGCCGCATGACCCGAAAGGCGTTGCGGGAGGTCTTCATTCGCTGGACCTTGCCGAGGAGATCGCTGATGCGGTCCGAGCGGGCCACGACGTTCTTGGCCGAAGTCGCGATCCAGCGGGAATAGGAGCGGACTTTCTCAGACGCATCCGGGCTCTTGCCGGCAGCGGTGGCGTATGACGCGATTCCCGCCGCCGCCTTCTTGACGCCGAAGCCGTGTCCCGGTCCGGTCTTTTGCCAGGACGGATCGATCGCGTGCTGGACCGCTCTTGCCTGCGCTTTCATGTATTCGAGGTCTTCCGGTTTCTTCGCGGCAAGAGCGGCCTCGACCAGCGCTGTTTGAATCTCGGCCTCCGCCATGGCCAGAAACCCGCGTTTTCCGTCCGGGGTCATGACCTGCAGCAAATAGGCATGCGACTTCTTCTGCGCGGCGTCGGTCGGCGGCGCCGGGAAATTGACGGCGACAACGAGGAGACAAGCGAAAGCGAGGCGCGACCGGATCATCTATCCAATGTGCCCCGCCGCGCGGTTTCGGTGCAAGGGGAAGTCAAAGCGGCCAGACCAGCAGCAGCACGGGCGTCGCGACCAACAGGATCAGGACTTCCAGCGGCAGACCCATCGGCCAATAGTCACCGAAGCGATAACCGCCCGGTCCCATGACCAGAACATTCGACTGATGTCCGATAGGCGTGAGGAAGGCGCAGGAACTGCCGATCGCGACGGCCATCAGGAAGGGGTCCGCGCTGACGCCGAGACGGGTCGCGATTTCGGCCGCGAGCGGCGCCATCAACACTGCCGTGGCCGCGTTGTTCACAATGTCCGAGAGAATCATCGCCGCCGCCATGACCAACACCAAAATCCAGACCGGCGAGAGATAGGCCGCCAGCGCGGCGACTCCGTTCGCAATGAGGGCGGTGCCGCCGGATTGTTCCAAGGCGCCGCCGACCGGGACCAGGGCCGCCAACAACACGATGATCGGCCAATCGATCGCGTCATAGACTTCGCGCAGCGTCGTTCGGCCCAGGAAGACGAAGATCAAAACCGTGGTGAAGAACGCGATCGGTGCCGAAACCCAGCCGAGAGCCACGGTCGCGATCGCCGCGGCGAAGATAAAAATTGGCAGCGTCGTGGGCTGGCGGTCGAGACCGAGATTGCGATCGGGCAGCGGCAGGCATCCGAGCTGGCTCAGCGTCTCCGGCATCGCCTCGATATTGCCTTGTACCAGCAGGACGTCGCCGGGCCGGAAGCGGAGACGGTTCAGTCGGTCGCGGATCGGCCGGCCGTGTCGCGCCACGGCGAGAAGGTTGAGCCCGTAATGGCGGCCGAGCTGGGCCTGCCGGCTGGTTCGGCCGACCAGCCGCGCATGGGGCGAGATCACGGCTTCGACCAGCCCGATCGAGCTCGACGAGAGTTCCGTCGGATCGAGCGTTCGGGTCCCGACGGGCTTTAGGCCGGTTGCGTTCAGCAGGCCTTCGATCCCCGTCGGTTCGCCTTCCAGGAGTAGATGATCGGCGCTCCGGAGGATCTCGTCCGGGCGTGGGCCAAGCCGCCGCTGGCCGCGTCGCACCAGGGCCACGACGGCGATTCCTTCCTCGCCGCCCTGGACGAGGAGCTCTTCGATCGAAAGTCCGATCAGCGGGGATTTTCGCGGTACCAGGACTTCCGTGATGTAGTTTTCGATCCGAAACGGGTCGTCGTTCGCCTGCGCGTCGCCGGACCGATCGGGTATCAGCCGCCAGCCGATGGTCGAGATGAACAGAAGGCCGACGACGGCGACGGCGAGGCCGACCGGCGAGAAATCGAACATGCCGAAGGCGGTGCCCGAGAAATCCTCGCGATAGGTGGCGACGATGATGTTCGGCGGCGTGCCGATCATGGTCACCAGACCGCCGAGGAGCGAGCCGAAGGACAGTGGCATGAGAAGATCGTGCGGCGACCGGTCGGTGCGCCGCGCGATCTGCAGCACGACGGGCATGAGAAGCGCCAGTGCCCCCACATTGTTCATGAAGCCGGACAGGGCGGCGACCAGCGCCGAGATCATGCCGACCTGGAGCGAGGGGCCGAGCTCCGCGCGCCCCAGCCGCCCCGCCAGCCAGCCGACGATACCGGTACCCTGAAGGGTCCGGCTGATGATCAGAACCGTCGCCACGGTGATCACGGCCGGATGGCCGAAGCCTAGAAACGCCGCTTCGGTATCGATCACGCCGCCGAACACGACCGCCAGCAAGGCGACCACCGCGACGGCGTCGTATCGCCACCGGCCCCAGATGAAGAGCGCCAGCGTGACCCCGAGCACCGAAAAGACATAGGCCTGTTCGAAGGTCATCTTCCGATTGATTCCAGCATATGGGTGGCGTGCTCCCGAGGCGGCAAAGCAGTGTATTTTGCTGCACTGCAACATTAAACGCGTTGACGGGGTGGCTCCAGATTCATACTGTGCGCCACCCCGACATCCGGATGTCGAGCGAAACATATTTTACGAGAGCAAGACAATGGTTAAGCCGAACACCCGCCCCAATCGTCCCGAGTTCTCGTCCGGTCCCTGCGCCAAACGGCCGGGATGGTCGCCGGACGTGATCAAGGAAGCGTTGCTCGGGCGATCGCACCGTTCGGGCGAAGGTAAGGCGCGTCTCAACGCGGTGATTGAAACCAGCCGGGAAATTCTCGGCATGCCCGATGATTATCGCCTTGGAATCGTGCCGGCCTCGGATACGGGGGCGGTCGAGATGGCGCTCTGGTCGCTTCTGGGCGCGCGCGGCGTCGATGTCCTGGCATGGGAGAATTTCGGTAAGACATGGGCGGTCGATACGCGCGATCATTTGGCGCTGGAGGATCTCCGCATTCTCGAGGCTCCTTACGGCGAGCTTGCCGATCTTGCCGCCGTTGATTTCGCGCGCGACGTCGTCTTCACCTGGAACGGCACGACGAGCGGCGTCCGCGTGCCCGACGGCGATTGGATCGCCGACGATCGCGCGGGATTGACGATCTGCGATGCCACCTCCGCGGTTTTTTGCATGGAGCTTCCCTGGGAGAAACTCGACGTGGTTACCTGGTCGTGGCAGAAGGCGCTCGGCGGCGAGGCGGCGCACGGCATGCTGGCGCTGTCGCCGCGCGCGGTGGAACGGCTCGAATCCCACACGCCGCCCTGGCCGTTGCCGAAACTGTTCCGGCTTACCAAGGAACAGGTCCTGATCGACGGCATTTTCACCGGTGCGACCATCAACACCCCCTCCATGCTGTGCGTCGAGGATTGTCTAGATGCGCTCGAATGGGCGAAGTCGGTCGGCGGGCTCGAGGGTCTGATCGCGCGATCCGAGGCCAGCCTGGCCGCCGTGGCCGCTTGGGTCGAACGGACCGACTGGATCGAATTTCTGGCATTCGATCCGGAAACGATCTCGAACACGTCGATTTGCCTGAAGATCGCCGAGGCATCGGGCCTTTCGCCGGATGAGATGGCCGCCGCGCCGAAGAAGATCGCCGATCTTCTCGCCGCCGAGGGTGTTGCCTTCGATATCAAGGGGCATCGCGAGGCGCCGCCGAATATCCGTATTTGGGGCGGACCGACGGTCGATAGCGCCGATGTCGCTCTGCTTTTGCCCTGGCTCGATTGGGCTTTCGCGGAAATATCCCGCGCCAAAGCCGCCTGACACCGGCATTGGCCATGGCAAAAGTCCTGATTTCGGACGAACTGAGCCCTCGCGCGGTACAGGTCTTCGAGGAGCGCGGTATCGAGGTCGATTTTCGTCCCGGCTTGTCGCCGGATGATTTGGCGGCCGCGATCGAGGCGGCGGATGGGCTCGCGGTTCGTTCCGCCACGCAGGTGACGGCGGCGCTCTTGGACCGCGCACCCGCGCTCAAGGCGGTCGGAAGGGCCGGGATCGGCGTCGACAATATCGACGTCGCGGCGGCGACTCAGCGCGGCATCGTCGTGATGAATACGCCCTATGGCAATTCCGTCACCACCGCCGAACACGCGATCGCCATGCTGATGGCCCTGGCACGTCAGATTCCCGAGGCCAGCAACTCGACCCATGCCGGGAAATGGGAGAAGTCCGCCTTCATGGGCATGGAGGTCGCCTCCAAGACCTTGGGGCTCGTCGGTTGCGGCAATGTCGGTTCGATCGTTGCCGACCGGGCGCAGGGTTTGAAGATGCGGGTGATCGTCTACGATCCCTTTCTTTCGGTCGAGCGGGCGAACGACATCGGCGTCGAAAAGGTCGAATTCGACACCCTATTGGCGCGGGCCGACGTCATTACCATTCACGCACCCCTGACCGATGGGACCCGCAACCTGCTTGACGCCGCGGCGTTCCAGCGGATGAAGGACGACGTTCGTCTCGTCAATTGTGCGCGCGGCGGCATCGTCGTCGAAGCGGATCTCAAAGCTGCGATTGAATCCGGCAAGGTCGCCGGAGCCGCCGTCGATGTCTTTGCCGAGGAGCCGGCGCGCGAAAACGTTCTCTTCGGCGTGCCGCATGTGATCGCCACACCACATCTCGGGGCGGCGACCAGCGAGGCGCAGGAGAACGTCGCCGTCCAGGTGGCCGAACAGATGTCGGACTACCTCTTGAACGGCGCCGTCTCGAACGCCATCAACATGCCGTCGGTCTCGGCCGAGGATGCGCCGAAACTGAAACCCTATATGTCGCTCGCGGAAAAGCTCGGCAGCTTCGCGGGGCAATTGACCGAGACCGGCCTGAGAGGCGTCACCGTCGAGTTTCACGGTCATGTCGCGACCCTAAATACCCGTCCGTTGGTGGCCGCGGCGCTTGCCGGGCTCCTGCGGCCGTTGCTCGACAACGTCAACATGGTGAACGCGCCGACGATCGCGCGCGAACGTAATATCGATATCATTGAGACCAAGCATGAAGGTCCGGGCGATTACGAAACCCTGATCCGGCTTTCGCTGACCACCGAGCGCCGGTCGCGCGGCGTCTCGGGGACCATCTTCGGCGGCAATCGCGAGCGAATCGTCGAGATCAAGGATATCCCGATCGAGGCCGAACTCGGACCCTATATGCTTTACATCACCAACAAGGATCGTCCGGGCGTAATCGGTGATCTGGGCAGGATGCTGGGCGATGCCGGGGTCAATATCGCGACCTTCCATCTCGGCCGCGCGGCACCCGGAGAGGACGCCATTGCCCTGCTCCAGGTCGATCAGGCAATCGGTCCGGACTTGCTGGCGAAGGTCGAGGCACTTCCCAATGTCGTCCAGGTGAAGGCGCTGAAGTTTTAGGCCGGCGGAATTCATGCGGTATTTCTTGGCATTGCCGATCCTTCTTTCGCTTACGTCTTTCACCATTGCGGCGGAATGGTCTTCGACGTCGCTTGGCAAGGTTCCCGGACTTTCCCATCTCATCGTCGACGAGACGACCGCTGAACTCCTAGCGACGGGGGCCGGGCGGACCTACCGTTTGAAACTGGCGGGACCGCCGGTTTCCGTTCAGCGAACCTCGTCGCTACCCGCGAGGCCGCGCGATATCATTCCTCATGGTCGGGTTGCGCGGGGGCGAGGTGTAGTCAGGGCGGCTTGGCTCGCGGCGGGAACCGAGCGATACGATCACGGCGTTCTCGGTGATGGGATCGAGGCGGGCGCGATCAAGGCACGGCTCGCCGACGGCACCGTCCTGGTCCATCATTTGGCGAAAGCGTACGTGTTCGAGGATCTGGAACCGCGTCTCGTCGATCTTGAGAGCGATGGCCAAGACGAGATCCTGCTGGTCCGTTCGGGCCGGGACGAGGGGGCGGCGGTCGCGGTGTATGGCTTGCGCGGGCGCGCGTTGCGCCTGATCGCCGTCTCCGATGCGATCGGTCAGGCCTATCGTTGGCTCAATCCGGTAGGTGCCGCGGATTTCGATGGCGACGGTCGGGTCGAGATCGCGGTCGTTGAAACGCCGCATCTTGGCCAAACCCTGGTGCTCTATCGGTTGGATGGCGCGCGGCTCGTCGAGGTTGGACGTAGGCCCGGTTTCTCGACTCATTACATGGGCTCGACGATTCTCGATATGGCCGAAACGTTGGATCTCAACGGAGATGGCATTGTCGATTTCGTCCTCCCGTCCGGCAGCCGGCGGCGGTTGATCGGCCTCACTTTCAAGAATGGCGAATTCAAGGTCCTGGCCATGGGGCCGAGCGGACCGCCGATCACTACCGAGGTGGTCGCCGTCGATCTCGACGGCAATGGTCGACCCGACTTGGTCTATGGCCGACGCGGCGGCGGGGTCGAGGCGATCCCGCGCTGATCCGCCGCTCTTGCCGTTGCGGGATTCGCGCGCTACCTATCGCCCGTATCTCCATAGACGACAGAGTGTCCACCCATGAACGACGCCGCCAGCAAGGCCTTGCTCCCGGACGGGCTGCGCGATGTGCTGTCGCCGGACGCGGCGCACGAGGCGTCGGTCGTCGATCGCCTGCTGTCGCGGGTCGAGGGATGGGGCTACGAACGGGTCGATCCGCCCCTGGTCGAATTCGAGGATAGTCTGCTCGGTGGCGCGGGCGAGGGCGTCGCGCTTGCGACCTTCCGCCTGATGGACCCGGTCAGCCAGCGGATGATGGGGGTTCGCGCCGACATGACGCCGCAGGTCGCGCGGATCGCGGGGAGTCGCCTTCGCAAGGCGCCGCGTCCGTTGCGTCTCGCCTATGCGGGCCACGTATTGCGGGTCCGCGGGGACCAGCTGCGCCCCGAACGTCAGTTTTTTGAGGTTGGCGTCGAATTGATCGGTGCCGACGGCGTCGAAGCCGATGTTGAGATCATCGCGCTTGCGGCAAAGGCGCTGTCGGGAATCGGTGTCGAGGGCCTTTCGGTCGACATCAACTTGCCGACACTGACACCCGCCATTTGCCTGGCCTCGGGCCTCGACGAAAGGGAGACCGAAGGCGCGCGCGCGGCGCTTGATCGCAAGGATGCGGCGGCGGTGGCGGCAATTGGCGGCGATGCGTCTGTACTACTTGGCGGGTTGTTGGCTGCGGCCGGCCCGGCCGGTTCGGCGCTCGACGCGCTCGCGAAGATCGATCTGCCGGCGGCGGTCCGGACCGATTGCGACCGCCTGGGCGATGCAGCCCGCCGCATCGCGGCGGCGGCACCGGGATTGGCGATCACCATCGACCCGGTCGAGCATCGCGGATTCGAGTATCACACCGGACTCAGCTTTACCTTGTTCGCGGCTGGCGTGCGGGGCTCTTTGGGTCGGGGCGGCCGTTATGGCGCGGGTAGCGCGGACGAGCCGGCCACCGGCTTCACCCTGTTTTTGGATAGTATCATGCGGGCGGTTCCAGCGCCTGTGGCAAGGCGGCGTCTCTATCTGCCCTATGGCACGCCCGCATCTGCGGCCGATGCGCTTCGCGAGGAAGACTGGATCGCCGTGATGGGGTTTGATCCCGTCGTCGATGATGCTATCGAGGCCCGTCGTCTCGGATGTTCGCATGTCCTGGGCGGCCAGGGCCCGGTCCCGACGGACGAAACCCAGACAGGATAGTTGAAGAAGCAAACGACGGAGCGGTGAATGGCGAACGTTGTGGTGATTGGCTCGCAGTGGGGCGACGAGGGCAAGGGCAAGATCGTTGACTGGCTCTCCGAGCGCGCCGATGTGGTCGTGCGGTTTCAGGGCGGCCATAATGCCGGCCATACTTTGGTGATCGACGGGGAAACCTACAAGCTGAGCCTGCTGCCCTCCGGCGTGGTACGGCCCGACAAGCTTTCCATCCTGGGAAACGGCGTGGTCATCGATCCCTGGGCGTTATTGGATGAAATCGAGCGCATCCGCGATCAGGGCGTCAACGTGACGCCGGAACGCCTGCGCATTGCCGAGAACGCGCCCCTGATCCTCCCGCTGCACCAATCCCTCGATCAGGCGCGCGAGGAAGCTCGGGGCAAGTCGCGTATCGGAACCACCGGACGCGGCATCGGTCCCGCCTATGAGGACAAGGTCGCGCGACGGGCGATCCGGGTCTGTGATCTGGCGGATCCCGAGATGCTCGCGGAAAAGGTCGAGCAGCTTTTGTTTCATCACAATGCCTGGCTTCGCGGCGTCGGCCAGGCCGAGTTCGACGGTGCGGAATTGTTGTCGGCCCTGACCGAGTTGGGCCCCAAACTGCTGCCCTATGCCGCGTCCGTCTGGCAGCTGTTGGACGAGGCGAACCGGCGCAACAGTAGAATTCTCTTCGAAGGTGCCCAGGGCGTCATGCTGGATGTCGATCACGGGACCTACCCGTATGTCACCTCCTCGAACACGGTTGCGGGTGCCGCCGCCGCGGGAACCGGGCTCGGCCCGCGCGCGCTCAACTACATCCTCGGCATCACCAAGGCCTATACCACCCGGGTCGGAAGCGGCCCCTTTCCGACGGAACTGGACGACGAAATCGGCCGAACACTGGGCGAACGGGGGCACGAATTCGGCACCGTGACCAACCGTCAGCGCCGCTGCGGCTGGTTCGACGCGGTGCTAGTGCGTCAGACCGTGAAAGTCGGCGGCATGGACGGTATCGCCTTGACCAAGCTGGATGTTCTGGACGGATTCGAGGAGATCCGTATCTGTACCGGATACCGGATCGGCGACGAGGAGTTGGACTATCTCCCGGCCTCGACGCGAAAGCAGGCGGCGGTGACACCGATCTACGAGACCTTGGAAGGATGGACGGAAAGCACGCAAGGGGCTCGATCCTGGGCCGAACTGCCGGCCACGGCAATCAAATACATTCGGCGAATCGAAGAGTTGATCAGCGCGCCGGTCACCTTGCTTTCGACAAGTCCCGAACGTGACGATACGATCATGGTTCGGGACCCATTTACGGGCTGAACACCTTGATTTTTATTAAGGTTTGTCCCGCCGCCAGACCCGAATGGCCGCTTCGCGCGGCGAGAAATATCTTGCCCCCGAAGGTGATAGGTCTTATCCGGAAGGTTGAGGCCACAGCGACGAGAGCTCATGGCGCTGAACGAAACCGATGGTGAGCAAGTAGCGAGCGTGTCCGGCGGGAAGGTCGTCCTCAAGGGCCGGTTCACTATCGATCTGGGCAAGGCCCTGCCGACCTACGATGCGCCGCCGGCGATCGCCTATGAAGCGGTTCAAACCAGCGATAGCAGCAAGCCCCTGTTGGCTTTGGTTTGTGATCCGGTGCTGCCGCTTCGGGCGGATCGGGTCATCAGCTTTCGCGGCATCGAGAACCGCATGTTCATGAAACCCCATGATTGGGGAGTCGTCGATTGGTCCGTGGAAGGGCGGCGCTGTCCCGTCGTCGTCGTCGATCGTCCGGGCGGGGCAAAGGTCATGGCGTCGATTTCGACCCGCATTCGTCCGATGAACGAGGACCTTGTAGCGCGTTACCTGATCCGGCCGATGGCGGAACTCATGGAGCAGTTCGCGGCCGCCGATGTGGTCCACCGCGCCATTCGCCCGGACAATATGTATTACGCCGATGCCGCGCGTGAACGCATGGTCCTTGGGGATGCGATTGCGGTGCCGCCGGCGATCACGCAACCCGTCGTCTTCGAGACGATCGAAAGCGGCATGGCCTTGCCGGCCGGCCGCGGAACCGGTTCGATCAGTAACGACATCTATTCTCTCGGCGTGACGATCCTAAGTCTGCTGATCGGCAATGTTCCGTTAGCGGACATGCCGGATGAAAAGGTCATCATCGAGAAGCTCACCCACGGTTCCTATAACGCCCTCGTCGGCCGTGAGCGTCTGTCGTTGACCATGATGGAGGTTTTGCGCGGCCTCTTGAACGACGATCCGAAAGAACGCTGGCTGGTCAGCGATTTGATGTATTGGGTGAATGGGCGCCGGCAAAGTCCCTCGCCACAGGGTATCCCGCGCAAGGCCAATCGACCCTTCGTCTTCGATGGCGAGGAGTATCAAACGACGCGCGACCTCGCGAACGCCTTCGCCAATAACTGGGATGCCGCCGCCACGCCGATCAAGGATGGCTCGCTCAACATTTGGCTGCGGCGGGGCTTCAGCGACGAGGAGTTGATCGAGGCGGTCAACGATGCGGAAACCGACCCGGCGGGAATCGAACGTAGCGACGATTGGCTGGTCTCGCGGGTGTGCATCGCGATGGATCCGCAGGCGCCGATACGTTACGGAAAATTGCGGGCGACGGTCGAGGGTCTTGGGAGCCTGGTTGGTGCTTTTCTCGACGATGCGGAGATGACCGAACTGTTCACCAAGATATTGCGCGAGCAGCTCCCGGCGTTCTGGCAGCGGCACCAGCGGCGCTTGACCGAAGTACAGGAGCGCTATGTCGAAACATATGAACGAGCGCGGAGCAATGTCGACCGGATCGGCGTTGGCCTTGGGATTGAACGCGTTGCCTACGATTTAGATGCGAATTTACCTTGCCGGTCGCCGCTGCTGACCACGGACTATGTCGTGGAGCCGAGTGCCTTGCTTCCCGCCTTCGAGGCCCAGGCGGCGGCGGGCGGGCAAGTGAAATCGCTCGTTGATAGGCATATCGCGGCCTTTCTGGCCTCCAAGATCACGCGCCAGGTCACCTCCGATCTGCGCGACCTCGACAATCAGGTCGATCCCCATGTCGCGTTCATCGCCTCCGTGAAGATCCTGGCGACGGTGCAGGACAGGATATCGAAGAAGGACTTCCCGGCGCTCGCGAGCGCGGTCGCCGGATTGCTCGACCCGACGATCTAACGATTCCACAGCCGCACGATCCGCAATCGGGTGCGCGACGGCCTCAAGAAAGCGATCCGGACGGGGCGGTTGTCGCGTTTGATCGAGGCGATCAACAACCCGAATGAATTGGTGGCCGACGCGAATGCCTTCCAGCAGGCGCTCACCGTTTACACCCGAACCGTGATGGAGGAGCAGCGCCTCGAATACGACAAGACGCATCGGGAATATTTCGCGCGTGAGAAGGGCGCCCAGGCCGCTTCGACGGTCGCTGGCGTCATGACCTGTGTCGCCTCGCTGCCCATCGTCATCATTTGGCTCGTGGGATAGGACGGAGGTAGCACCGAATGTCGGAAGGCGCACCTCGAGGACGAGCGGTCATCGCCTGGATCGTGGCGCCGATGGTCGGCATCGCGTTTTTCCCGACACTGTTGCTTATGGTCATCGGGATGGCACCGGCGATCGTTGCCTTCTTTATAGACAAGCGACCGCGCAAGGTAACCGCGCGGGCGGTGGCTTATTTGAATATTGCCGGCTGCTTGCCCTTCGCACTCGACCTTTGGTCCGGGCAAAACACCATCACGGGCGTGATGGAAATCGCCTCCGACCCGTCCTCGCTGATGATCATGTACAGCGCCGCTGCGGTCGGATGGACCTTGAATTTCATCACCGCGCCGATCATGTCGGCCTATCTCGCGGTTCAGCACGAAGCGAAGGGTCGGTCGATCGAGAACCGCAAGGAAGAATTGATCAAGGAATGGGGGGCCGATGTGAAAGGCCAGGTAATGGCGGCGGTCGAGGCACAACAGCCACCGCCGCCGCCCGCGGAGGCCGGCGAGGCGGACGACTCCGAGACATTCGAGGAAGAGGAAGAAGTGGAAGAGGAGTCGGCGGCGTCGTAGGTCACCGCCGCCCAGGTGCGCGGATTATTTCCTGAATTAGATTTCGGCCGTCGCGAGACGTTGGTCGACGGCTGCGTTGCGGACCGCCTTCTGCAGCTTCTCGAACGCCCGGACCTCGATCTGCCGAACCCGTTCGCGGCTGATACAGTAAACCTTGCTCAGCTCCTCGAGGGTTTGCGGATCCTCGCGCAGGCGTCGCTCGGTGATGATGTGCCGTTCGCGCTCGTTGAGAACCGACATCCCGTCCTGAAGCAAGTTTTGCCGCTTGCCGTATTCGTCCGATTCCGCGAGTTTGGCTTCCTGCGTCTCACCGTCATCGGCCAGCCAGTCGATCCATTCGCCCTCGCTTTCGGCGCGAAGGGGCGCGTTCAATGAATGGTCGGATCCCGACATCCGCCGGTTCATCATCGTCACTTCGGCCTCGGTCACATTGAGGCGAGTGGCTATTTCCTCGACATGCTCCGGCGTTAGGTCGCCTTCCTCGAAGGCCTGGATTTGACCCTTAATCTTGCGGAGATTGAAGAACAGCTTCTTTTGCGCCGCCGTCGTGCCGATCTTCACCAACGACCACGAGTGCAGGATGTATTCCTGAATGGCCGCGCGGATCCACCACATGGCGTAGGTCGCGAGCCGGAAACCGCGCTCCGGATCGAACCGTTTAACGGCCTGCATCAGGCCGATATTGCCTTCCGAGATCAATTCCGCGTGCGGCAGGCCGTAGCCGCGATAGCCGGAGGCGATCTTCGCCACCAGGCGAAGATGGCTGGTCACCATCTTGTGGGCCGATTCGGTGTCGTCATGTTCGCGCCAGCGCTTGGCCAGCATGTATTCCTCGTCCGGTTCGAGCATGGGGAAACGACGAATCTCCTGGAGGTATCGCCGTAGATTGTTTTCCGGACTTATCGCGACACTTGGAAGCGCGACCATCTTGATCTCCTCGTCGAAGTGCTTAGCACTCCCGTTATATGAGTGCTAAAATAAGAATTCTGCCTGACGATTTCAAGTATTATTCTAGAACCATTCAAATTTATGATGCAAATCCGGCCAAATTAAGGCATTCGATCACGTATTCGAGATCATCCGGCAATTTTGTTTCAAAAACCAACCGCTTTTCGGTAACAGGATGATCGAAGCCGAGCGTCCTTGCATGCAAGGCTTGGCGATGCAAATTCCGCACCGCTTCCGCCGCCGCCGGCTCGAGGGCCGACAGCCGCGCAGGTGTCGTCCGGCCATAGGTCGAATCTCCGATCACCGGATGGCCGAGATGGGCCAGATGAACCCGGATTTGATGGGTCCGCCCGGTGGCAAGGCGGCACTCGACGAGGCTGGCGGCGTCGCTTCGCGCCAGGACCCGGTAGCGGGTGAGGGCGGTACGACCTCGTCCGGAGCCGAGCACCGCCATCATCTTTCGGTCGCGCGCACTTCGGCCGATATTGCCCTCGATTTCGCCGACCGCCGGCACCGGAACGCCCCAAACGAGGGCATGATAGGCGCGTTCGATACTTCGGTCCTCGAACTGCCGGGCGAGATAGCGGTGAGCGTCGTCGGTCTTGGCGACGACCATGAGGCCGCTCGTGTCCTTGTCCAGGCGGTGAACGATGCCCGGCCGCTTCACCCCGCCGATTCCCGAGAGGCTGTCGCCGCAATGATGGAGGAGGGCGTTGACCAGGGTGCCGTCCGGCTGTCCGGCACCTGGATGGACGACCATGCCGGGGGGCTTCTCCAGGACCAGAAGAGCCGCGTCCTCGAAGCGGATATCGAGCTCGATCGGCTCGGGGTGGAGCGGCGAGTCGATGGCGGCCGGGGTCGTCACCGTGAAGCGTTCGCCCGGTTTGACCCGGTATGACGGGTCCGTTATCGTCGCCTCGCCGGCGCGGACGTGACCCTCCTTGATCAGCGATTTGAGGCGGTTTCGCGATAGATCGGGAATCGCGGCCGCGAGCGCGCGGTCGAGACGATCGGCCGCCGCGGGCTGGACGGCATATTCGATTTGTTCGTCCTCGGAATTCGTCATGACGGCCAAGACTGGACCCAAAGCATGCAGGCGCTCAAGGCCCTCGTCATCACGCTCGGAATTTTGATCCTCGTCGCTTTCGGGCTTCTGGCCTATGGATTGGCGACGAAGTTCAAGTCCGCACCCGCGCCGGCGGTCGAAACAGCGCCGGTCGCGTTCGACGAGACGACGGTCGCCCTTCCCAAGGGGGCAAGCGTCGTCGAGACCCGGCTCGGCGAGGGGCGGGCGGTGCTGCGGCTTTCGTTCGCGGGCGGCGGAGAGGCGCTTCTGGTGCTCGATCTCGCGACCGGCCGCAGGGTGGGGCTGATCAGGCTGACGGAGGGTGGAAAATGAACTTCTGCAGCGACAATGTCGCCGGCGCCTCGCCCGAGATCGTCGCCGCACTCGAGCGTGCGAGCCGCGGCCCGGCGATGCCCTATGGCGACGATCCGCTGACCGAGGGCGTGGTCGCCCGCCTCCGGGAGATTTTCGAGACCGACGCCGAGATCCTGCTGGTGGCGACCGGCACCGCGGCGAACGCGCTCGGCCTCGCCACGATGACGCCGCCCCACGGCGTCATCTATTGCCATCCCGAGAGCCATGTAAACGTCGACGAATGCGGCGCGCCCGAGTTCTATACCGGCGGCGCCAAGCTGGTGACGGTCTCCGGGGAGGGCGGCAAGTTCACCGCGGACGCCCTCGAGGCGGCGATCACCGGGGCCGGGGTGGTGCATCATGCCCAGCCGTCGGCGGTCAGCGTCACCCAGGTGACCGAGGCGGGAACGCTCTACTCGGCCGATGAACTCGACGCGATCGCCGGGGTCTGCCGCGACCACGGCCTGAAACTCCACATGGATGGCGCCCGTTTCGCCAATGCCTTGGAGACGCTTGGCTGCAGCGCCGCCGAGGCGAGCTGGAAGCGGGGTGTCGACGTGCTCTCCTTCGGGGCCACCAAGAACGGTGCGCTCGCCGCCGAAGCGGTGCTCTTTTTCGATCGCGACCTGGCGGCGGCGGTCGAATACCGGCGAAAACGCGCCGGCCATCTGTTCTCCAAGATGCGCTTCCTCGCGGCCCAGTTCGAGGGCTATCTCGCGGACGACCTCTGGCGCCGGAACGCCCGTCATGCCAACGAAATGGCGGCAAGGTTGAGCCAAGGGCTGGCGGCCCTTCCGGGGGCCCGTCTCGCCCATCCGGTCGAGGCGAACGAGATGTTCCTGCATCTGCCCATCGCCGTGATCGAGGGTCTGCTGGCGGCGGGGTTCTTGTTCTATCGCTGGACGCCGGACGGCGATCTCGTCCGGCTCGTCACCGCCTTCGACACCGACCCCGCCCATGTCGACGCCATGATCGCGGCCGCCGAAGGGCTCGTCTGAAACTTAAATGCAAATCTTAGCGTTTGATGGCAACTGCTTGAAGTATCTGCGTTGCCACCTGTTGGCGGGTGCGATAGACGGCACGGGCACGCCGCAGGTAAATGCCAAGGTCGGGGACGTACCAGAAGCGCGTGAAGACCTCGTCATGGGGCAGGCGCTCGCCGCCCTGGGAGACCAGTTCATGCTTGTCGACGACGAGCGCCTCATAGGCCGTCCCGGCTATTTTTATGGTCTCGCGCCGGCGGACACAGAAGCTGACGATGGCGCCGTAAAGCATGCCGTCCGGCAGTTTGATCTTGGCCCTAAAGCGGATCGAGCGGCCGCCGTCGAGCGGCCACAAAGGGTCCAAGGCGTCGGCGCCGAAACTCGTTTCGAAGCCGCGCGAAGTGCCGAGCGCCATCAAACCCCGCTTGATCCTGATCGCATAGCCGCCGCCGTCGGGCCGGTGAAGCCCCCAATCCGCCTCGTCGCCGGTATTCGCCTGAGCGACGAAGCGAATCTCGCGCCGACTTTTCGTCTTCCCCGCGCGCTCGGTCGTCTCCTCGAAGCTGATCTCGGTACCGGCGGCGGGGGCCTTATAGGCGGCTGCTTTTCCGCTCGGCGGATAGTCACATTCGGCGCCGAGGGCGGGGCCAGCGGCGCCGATCAGCAGCCAGCTTCCGACGAAGGCGGCGCACAGGCGCCCGGCCGAACCGGAGCCGAACGGGGGCAAGGATCGATCCTTTATCATGTCGCCATTCTGCGCGTGCCGCCCGCTCATGTCGACCGCCTTTGACGCCGCGGCGCGCCCCGCTCCGAAAAGCAGTTGATTCCCGCGCCTCCATTCGATACATCAAGACCTCCGGCCACCGCGTCCCCTTCGTCTAGTGGCCTAGGACATCGGCCTCTCACGCCGAAAACAGGGGTTCGACTCCCCTAGGGGACGCCAATTATATTCGATATTCCCTTATTTTCTGCCGATTTATTGGGGTATCGGACAGCTTTAGCTACAAAATTAGCTACAAAAGCATGCGGATATGCTAACATTCGGCATGAAATATGTGCAGATGGACCGCAATGGTCGCTATCGATATCGGCGCAGTATACCCAAACGCTATCGTCCTTACTTTCAGAATCGGCACGAATACCTCAAGGTTCTGGGCAAGACAGAGGCGGAAATGCTGGAAGCGTATTCTGACGTCCACTCAAATTATGAGCAAATTTTAGCGGTCGCCAAGAAACACTCACCTAATAAGTCCCAAAATGGTTCAAATAGCGTGATTGACCGCAAGTCTAGATTTGAAAACGAGGGGTTCTCTACTGGGCCTGCCCAAAGCGTCGACGAACAATATGCAAGGGATGCAGCCGCCCAAACTATACTCGATAAATATCAACGTGATGCTAAAGGGGCCTATGTCGATGTCCCCGCATGGGAAGAGGCAGACGTCAAAGCTCTTTGTGACTTGCCCCCAGGTTTCGTACCAATCGTTATGTTAGACCTTGCTCGTTG
>CAYPAV010000015.1:0-117921 GCA_964408805.1 uncultured Rhodospirillaceae bacterium
TATTGTTTCTCCTTACCAATCTAGGCGGGTGACAAGGGAAGGGCGAGGGGCGCGCGCCAAAGCTTCCCATGGCCGGCCATATGCGGCTGGAGGTATGATAGCCGTCAGGATGGCGCCAATGAAACGGACCGGTCGGACGTCTTGAACAACAGTGAATTCGACATCGCAATCATTGGCGCGGGACTGGCCGGGCTGACCGCGGGGCTGACGGCGGCCCGGTTGGGTCGGTCCGTCTTGATCGTGACCGGTGACATTCTCGGCGGGCATCTGCTCAGCGTGGAAAAAGTCGAGGGCTATCCGGGCTTTCCGGAAGGCATCCCCGGCTATAAATTATGTCCGATGACGCAGGTTCAGGCGGCGGATGCCGGTGCGGAGATTTCGATGGCCAACGTCGAGGCACTTGAACCGATGAACGGCCTCTGGCGCATCGAAACGAATGTCGAAAGCCATACCGCCGGCGCGGTGATCCTTGCGACCGGCACGCGGTTCCGTCATTTGGGCGTTCCGGGCGAAGAACTCTTCTTTGGCAAGGGCGTCAGCCAATGTGCGAGCTGTGACGCGCCATTGCTGCGCGACAAGAAAGCGGTCGTGATCGGCGGCGGCGATTCGGCGGCGCAGGAAGCACTCACCCTCGCGCCGCATGTGTCGCACCTGACCGTTTTGGTGCGGGGCGACACATTGCAAGCGCAAGCCCACTATCAGGATCGCTTGCACGCCGATGGAAAGGTCGAGATTCGCTACAACACCGAGGTCGAGGAAATTTTGGGTGAGGATGGAGTTACGGGCGTCCGGATTTGCGATACGGCCAGCGGCGTCACCACGGAACTCGACACCGAAGCGGCCTTCATCTTCATCGGGCTTCAACCCAACGCGGAATTCCTCGATGGGATCGTGCCGCTCACCAAATCGGGACACATTCCCACCGATGACAGAATGCGGACGGCGCGACCGGGTCTGTTCGCGGCGGGTTCGGTGCGGGCCGACAATGCCGGACAGGCCGTTGCCGCGGCCGGTGACGGGGCGAGTGCTGCGCTTGCGGCACATGCCTATTTGGAGGAAGGTTCGCCCTAGAACAAGGCGGCGAATCTCGCTCGGAAGGGGGGAAGACGACATGACGGAAACAGTCACGGTCCACGATCCGCGCGGCTATCCGCCGAAGGTTACCGGGAAACGGCTGGCGCCCCGGTTGGAGAGCCTGGACGGCAAGGTCGTCTATCTCGTCGACTGCCTGTTCGACAATTCAGCCCAATTCATGGATCAGATGCAGGACTGGTTCTCGCAGAATCTTCCGGTGGTCGAGACCCGGATCATTCGCCCGCGTGAAAGCTGGGTCGACGACCAGGACATGCGCGCCGCGATTGGCAAGGACGGCGATGCGGCCATCCTCGGGGTCGGCTTGTGAAGCAGCTGTAGTCCGACGGTCGTCGGGCTTGCTTCTTCCTTGGAGGAGGGCGGTGTCCCGACGGTGTCGGTGCATACCCACACCTTCGAGCGCCTATCCCGCGCGGCGGCACTGGCCAACGGCACACCCACGCAACGCCAAGCCTTTGTGCCGCAGCCCGTGGTCGGGCGGACACCCGCGGAACTGCGTGCGTATATCGAGGGCGCCGACCCGATTTCCAACCAACCCTTCATGCAGGAAGTTATCGAGGGGCTTGCCGAGCCGCTGAACGATAACGACCTCGAAAAATTACAGTACGAGCGGTCGACACCGCGCCTGGTCGAGCCGGACAGCGAGGAAAATCTGCACCAGCTGTTCATCGACAACCACTGGACAGACTATCAGCCAATCATCCTGCCGACCGAAGCACGGGTCGAGGCGATGCTGGCCGGCACCAGTCACGCGCCGGACAAAACCGTCGGCCACCTACGGCCGACGTTTTTTCGGGAAGCCTGGGAATCGACGGTTGAGAAGGTCGCGGTCAACGCCGTCATGGCGGGCGCGAAGCCGGACTACTTCCCGGTCATCCTGGCGCTTGCCGCCAGCGGCATCACCGCCCGGCAAAGCAGCACCAACTCGTTCGGCATGATCTCTGTCGTCAACGGACCGATCCGGCACGAGATAGAAATGAATTGCGGTATCGGCGCGATGGGGCCCTATAACCACGCCAACTCGACGATCGGCCGTGCCTATGGCTTGCTGTCGCAGAACCTTCAGGGCGGTTCGGTGCCGGGCAATACCTATATGGGGTCGCTCGGCAACTGGTATGCGCAAGGCGCCACCTTCGCGGAGAACGAGGAAGCCAGCCCGTGGCAACCGCTCCACGTTCAAAAAGGGTTCGAGCCGGAGGAAAGTACGGTCAGCGTCTTCGTCGGCGGCTGGTATACCCAGGCGGGTTACGGTCCGCGGGACACCTGGCAGGAGAAGATGCGCCGGACCTTCCGCGCCTGCGAATCCTACCAACCGCCGCTATTTGTCATGGATCCGCTCGTCGCGCGCGGCTTCGTGTCCAAGGGGTTCGACAGCAAGGAAGAACTGGCCACATGGTGTGCGGAGAACGCGGAGATGCCGGCGCGGGAATATTGGGATGATCTGTGGGTCCAGACCCTGCTGCGCCCGCATGCCGTGGCGGGGGTGGAGCCGTACGCCTCCCGGCTCCGGGCGGCGCCGGACAGTCTGATCAAGATGTGGGACGCATCGCAGATCAACATCGTCGTTACCGGCGGCGAGACCCAAACAGCCTGGAAGATGTTCGGCGGCGCTTGGCGCAACTCGACGTTTTCGATCGATGCCTGGCGCTAATCGCCTATGCGGCGTCGTTCCGAGCCGAAGCTACTTGGATTCTCGACGACGCCATTCCCAAGGCTTGATGAATGTTCCGGCCCAAACGCCCCGGCGTTTATGCTTGGCCGTGCGTTCCTCGTCCGTGTAATCGGTGCCATGTGGCCGAAAGGCCATGGCCCAACCCATCTTGACCATCCATTCATTCAAGACCACCCGCCCGGCCTGGCACACGGCCAACACCCGCGCGCGTAGTTCGCCCCGAGTCGCTCCGTCGATAGGCTTTGAAACGCAGGTAACTCTCTTGGATCCGATGGCCTGCATGAGGACCATCTTGGCGGCTTTCCCGCATGACCACGGACGGCCCTGGATGTGGCATACTTGCCTATATTCGGGAGCGTCTATGCCATACAGCCAAATACGAGTCTTGCGGAGAAGAATCGTATCGCCGTCCAAGACGCGGGGTTTGCCTTTGAAGTTTTCCGCCGCCGCATCCAGCGGGACGGTCAAAAACATCAAAGCGGTGAATGCCATCCGAACGGCTCGCATCGGGCGATTCTCCGTTTGGCCGGGCGTTCCTCGTGGGCTTCAAGTCCCGCCTCACAAGGTGATTTCAACCTTTCATGACGGCGGCGAATCGGCATTGACCGATATCAAATTGGCGGCCTGCTATACCGGTGATGATCCGATTTCCGTCAACTGGGCCATGATGCCGCGTTTTATGGGCCAGAGATTGTTGCCCAGCCTTAGCATGGCCATGCGCGCGATTTTGGCCGGCGGGCCGTCGCTCGTATAGAGTTTCACCAGCGCGTTCGTCCCCAAATACAAAGGCAAGGTGACGCGCCGATGCGCCGATTGGTAGCTTTCCAGCACTTCGGAAGAACCGATATCGCTATTCCTTCCCCGGGCGGAACGGATCTTTTGGGCCAGCGTGTTTTGCCCTCGAAGCCCCAGATTGAAGCCATGCGCCGTCACCGGATGCATGCCGACGGCGGCGTCCCCAATCAGCGCAAATCGTGTTGTCGCGAATCTGTCCGCGTGAACGGCAACCAGGGGATACGGAAAGCGCTGGCCGATCAGTTCCATTTCGCCCAGCCGATTGTCGAACCGCCTTCTGATGTCGTCGTTGAAGGCGGTCTTGCTCATTGTCATCACCGTCTCGGACATGTTCGCGGGCAAGGTGACCACAATGGACGATGTGTTTCCGCCAAGCGGCAATACGGCCAGGGTCCGCTCGTAATGAAAACACTCATAGGCGATATCGTCGTGCGGCCTTTCGTGTTTCATCCGGCAGACGATGACGGTTCTGCCGAAATCATGCATGGCGGCCGAGATACCCATTTTCCGCCGGGTCTCCGAGAAACGGCTGTCGGCGGCGACAATCAACGATCCGGTCAGCGATTGCCCGTTGGATAGATGGACGCACGCGCCGCCGTTGCCGGTCGTCACGGAGGTCGCCTCGACGTCCGTGATCAGTCGTATATTGGGAAATTCGTCGAGCGATTCATAAAGGGCCTTTCGGATCAAATGGTTTGAAACGATATAGCCGAGCGCGGTTTTATCCGTGTCGTGATGATCGAAATGCAGGAAATACGGCGAATGGCCATCGAGTACCCTGGCTTCCCGTATCGCGGATATCGATCCGGCGGAGAACATCGGCCAGACATCAAGTTCCTTCAAGATCTCGACGGATAGATGGGTCAGCGCGATGTCGCGGCCATCCATGGGCGGGTCGGCGAGAACCTTCTCCTGCAGCTTCTCCACGAGGATGATGTTCAGGCCGGTGCCGGCAAGCGTGCGGGCGAAACTAAGCCCGGCCGGCCCCGCTCCGACTACGATTACATCGCAAGTTGTCTCCGGTTTTACCATCACCTCGATACCTCGGTTCTTTCTGGCCCCACTAGGCCGTCGACGCGCCTGCGACGGTGACGCGGCCGATCGGCACGTCCTCGTAGAGGTGCTCCTCGTCGACCGCGCAGATAACCAGATGGAAGCGATCCTTCGTGCTCGTGTTAATCGCCGTGTGGGTCTTGTAGGCCTCCATGCGATAGAGCTTGCCGTCGGCCGGGATGTGAAAGAACGTCCCCGCGCTCTCCTCTATCGAGAGGAGATAGCAATCGGGATTGGTGACGATGGCATAGTGGTAGCGCGGCGTCGGGTCGATATGGACCGACAGACACGATTTCGCCCCTAGCTTCATCAGGCGCGTTCGGCCATAACGGAACGGCAGCGATTCGAGCAATCCCTCGATTGCAGTGTCGCGGAACGTCTCGTTGACGACGCTGAAATCGGATTCCTTCTCGCCTTCGGATAGCCAACCGACCGCGTCATTGAGCGGCTCCCGCGCGCCTGGGCGCGAGGTCACGCCGATCTGGCCGTGCCTATCGAACAACGGCTTGACGCGCTCCAACGCGTCGCGAACTGGCGCGATGTCGTACTCGATGTCGGTGACACGAAACATGGCATTTTCCTCCCATTATCTTTTTGGCAAAGGTTCGTCTGGTCTCACCAAAATTCCGAATTCGATCGGTCGTTAAGCCGTAACCGGACCGGCCTCCAAGCCTTCCCAAAGATCGGCGGCGTCCGGCGGTGACTTCGGTTGCGCATGCGGACGCACGACGATCCCATGACGCACGGCACCCGGCTCGAGGTTCTTGAACTTCTCCCGAAACGTTTCGGGCAGGCCGCGGCTGTTGGGGATCGACAGCCACTGCCGCAGCAAGTGGCGCTTCCGCGGGATCTCTTCGTGGTCCTCGAACGCGGTGCGCAGGTGCCACAGCGGGTAATTGTTAATCAGCACGAAGTCGCCGGGCTGCTGTTCGACGCTGAGATACATGTCCGGCCGGTAAGCGATCTCGTCCAGCAAATCCAGCGCCTCGATCTGTGTCTCGGTCAACCGGGGAACCTCGGGGATGCGCTGCGCCGAATCGATGTAGTGCCGAAGGTAGCGGGTCGAGACCATGCCGTCGTGATAGCTGAAGATCGGCATGACGTAGTAGGGCTTGCCGCCCTCCCGCTCCAATTCACCGCGGCGGTCGAAATAGAAAGGCCGGTAGAGCACTTCGAGCAGGTCGGGCCGCCGTTCCAGAATTTCGTTATGGATCGACACCGCGCTGACGATGTGATTGATACCGCCCGATTTTGCCTTGATCAGGCAAATCAGGAAGACGACGTCGCACATATCGGTGTGGTAGCTGAGCTCGGCGCTGGTTTGATAACCGCGCACGTTCGGGTTGCTGAAGTTGAACCCAAGGTCGCGAATATGCCCGAGACGGTGGCCTTCGCCGTTCTGCGGCACGGCGGTGCCGAGATGGGTGCCGATGCCCCAATAGATGTAGGCGGCTTGCTTCTTCGAGTATCGCTCTCGGTCGATCCCACGCATGATGGCGAAGCCGCGCCCGCCCTCGAGTTCGTTCCGGATGTCATCGAGCTCGGCCGAAAAATTCGACAGCGGGAAATCTTCCTTGGTGAAATCGGGCGCTGTTAGGCCGCTGGCCTCGACGTGACGAAGGGCCGCGTCGAGTTCTTCTCGCGCCGTCTCCGAGATCTCGTAAAGCCAGTCGTTGGTTTGCGCCAGGTCGATGCCTTTCCAGGCTTCCGGCGTGAGGACAGGTTTCGTTGGAATGCGCGTAACCGGACGTTCCTGCGTCATGACGGACATTGGTGACTCCCATGACTTGGTTGCCGGCAACGGACTCATAGGCATACACCAACGCCTCCTAAATCGGAGCGTCGGGAACTCGATCCGTCACTGCTGATCGGGCCGAGTTTAAAGACGCGGGTCGGGCCGTCCTTGATTTAGATCAACGATTCATATCGGATGTCGAGCGACCATGCGGCGATCCGACATTTCCGGTTGCCGCCGAAAGCGCTTCTCGAGGCAGCGGTGAAATGTCGGTCCACGGCCTCGGAAAACATTTGCGCCATGAATGGTTCGCCCGCCGACAAGGATGGAACACTCGAGGAGGCCCTTCGCCGGGACGGTTTCGTCATCCAGCGCGGGGCCTTGGACGCGCGTTCGATGCAAACAATGTTGGAGGAATGCCGTGCGGTGTTCCGGCGACAGATGCGCCGTCACGCGATTCCGGGGGCGGAAGCGGAGGGCGTCGCGTTCGACGCGGCGCTCACCGATCTATTTCGCGCCGACATGAAAAGCTTCCTCGCTGCCGCCAAGCTGACGCAGTACCTACCCTCGGTGCATGCGCTCGGCGCGGAAGGGCCGGTTCTCGATCTCGTGCGCGCGCTTGGGATCGCCCACCCGGCGATCGCGGTTCGGCCCGTGGTGCATGTTGTTTCGGACGATCTCAAGGTGCCCGGCGGCTATCACCGCACGCCGCACCATCAGGACTGGCGCAGTGTTCAGGGCAGCTTGGACGGGCTCGTCGTCTGGCTACCGCTGGTCGATATCGATTTCGGATTCAACGCGACCGAGGTCATTCCGGGAAGCCATCGGCGCGGCCTATTGGCGTCGAAGCCGCATCCCTTCGGCACCGCTGTTTTGGACGATCTGATCGACGAAAGCGAATACGTCCCCGTCGAGGTTCGCCCCGGTGATTTCGTCGCGTTCACGATGTTTCTGGTGCATCGCACCGGTCCGGCGCATCGGCCGGGCGTGCGATGGGCGATCAGCCTCCGCTACAACAACATCGACGAAGCGAGCTTCATCGCCCACGACTATCCCAACCCATTTCTTTATAAGTCGCAGGACGCCTTGCTGTTCGAGAATTTTCCGACGTCCGCGGATTTCGCCCCGATACTGGGGGACGAAGGCGAATAACCCGGCCGGAAACGGGTCTCTCTCGGCTAGCGAATTTTAACGGCGCGGGCGGTAGCCCAATCTTCTCCGAGCCGGCTCAAGGTTTCGTCGTCCAGAACCTTGTTGGCAACGACGTAGAGGACGGTCTCCTCTTTCTCGAAATGTCTGCGAGCGGCTTCCACTGTTTGCTGGACGGCCTCAATCGCCTCGTCCAGATCCCGGGCATCCTCGATCGATTTCAGCCCGCTTCGGATCTCCTGGTGCTCGTCCCGCATCTCCGCGAACAGATCGTTCGAGTCCAAATGGGGTTTGAGTGCCGGGAAAAGCAGATTTTCCTCCAGTTTCGCGTGCTGCGTTATCTCGGCGGTGAAAATCGCCATGGCGCTTTCGATTTGCGCGATTTCGCCCGCATAGGCGGCCATCTTCTCGATCTCGTTTAGAAGCATTCGAAACGCGCCATGCTCCCCTATAAGCGCATCGGTCAGTTTCATGGCCGTTTTCCCATTCCACCCAAAGCGTATCATCACGCCGCTTCATTGTCCCTTCGAATCCCGAAACGCGAATGGAGCGTCCCGCTGGTTCGCGCCAATTCAAAGCAAGAAACGCCCGGGGCAAACTTGATCTGAATCAAAGACAATCGTGTCCGCTTTCACGGAGTGTAATGAGCGGGAAGCCATCATTTGGATCTTCTCGATGTTCGATGCTCGTTATCTGGTCGATTACGCTTCGGAGGCGGCTTTCGCGGTTGACGCGGCGCAGAGGATCGTCGCTTGGAATTACGGCGCCCGACGGCTTTTGGAATTTACGCGGCGCGAGGTTCTGGGACGGCCCTGCTGGGAAGTTCTTCAAGCGATCCATCCGGATGGTGAACCGTTGTGCTCTCCCGAATGCGAAGGTGCACAGTGTTTTCAAAGCTCCCGGGCCTTCACCGCCCCGTCCTGCCAGGCGCGACATAAGGATGGCGGATGGGTATCGGTAAATCTCGAATCGATCGTCGTTCCGAAACGTGCCCAATCCAAGCATGTCCGCTCGGCGATCGCGGTCGTCTTCATGCGGGCGGAGAGAGAGAAGAGCTATCGGCCGCTACCGGAACAGAAGCTGCAAATTTTTACCCTCGGCCGCTTCGGCATGGCCGCGGAAGGGGGCGGTCTCGCAATAGAACGATGGGAACGCAAACAGGCGTTGACCCTCCTAAAATACCTGGTGACCCATCTGGGTCGTCCTGTTCATCGCGAGACCCTGATCGAATTTTTTTGGCCTGAAACCGATGAAGACCGAGCGTTAAAACGACTCAAGGTGACGGTACATTTTCTTCGACAACGGCTACGAGACGCCGGTATCGACGAGAACATCGTGGAAACGGTCGACAAGACCTACGTGCTCGGGCGAGACGCCGTATGGGTTGACTCGGTGGCTTTCGAGGGCTGCGTCGCCGTGGGAGCGGAGTTGCAGCGCCGGCAACGATGGGACAAGGCACTTCACTGTTACGAGGAAGCGCAGCACCTTTACCGAGGCGACTACATGGAAGAGGACCTCTACGCCGAATGGTGCGCGGCAGAGCGCGAACAGCTGCACGAAAACTATCTCGAAATGTTGATCGGCATGGCGGATTGCCATGCCGCGCGCGGCCACTACGCCGAAGCGGCGCAGGTTTGCCGAACCGCTCTCGTCCGGGACCCATGCCGGGAAAGCTTCCACCGGACGCTTATGGAATACCTCGTCCACCTTGGTCGCGCGGACTGGGCCATGGACCAGTACCACCGCTGTTACCGCATTCTAGCCGACGAGCTTGGCGTCGAGCCCATGCGCGAGACACGGCGTCTGTATCAAGAAATTCTCGAAGGATACGGGGAAACAACGGTTGAAAAACAGGTTGGTCGTAGCGACGACTAACGACACCGTCTCTCTCTAATCGCGACATCGGGGTCGGCACGTGTCAACCGGTGCCGGAAGACTGGCTTTTACTCCCGTCTCCGACCTCCACCAGTAAGAAATCTCCCTCTCCGACGGCGCGTCCCGGCAGGCCGCGCGTATCCTCGCGGCAGCCGTCCGCCGGGCGCGCCGCCGTCTGTTACCGGACCGTTACCGGCCGATGATACCAAATAACCGCAGATGATAGTCGGGAGTGCTCACTAGGACCGAGTGCGATGGAAAATAAACATGTTCCGATGTCTTTCGTCGCACGGATTTGGCTCGAAGTTGGAACGAATGGAGATCCGATATGGCGTGGACATGTCCGCCACATCCAAAGCAACGAGGAAGCCTATTTCCAGGAGTTGGGAACATTGAACGAATTCATGGCACGGGTGAGCGGGGTGACCGGGCCCAGATTGACGGCGCAGTCGCTCAACGACGCCACGAAGTAAGGGTCGGGCACGGTCGCAAACTTGAAAGGTTGGCGAATATGATTACCGGGTTTTCTAGAGGATGGCGGATTCCCGCATTCGGGGTTCTCATGATTGCCATTTGGCTGGGGCCGTTCGTGCACGCCAAGGCCGAAGAGACGGGTCAGGAAATCTTCAAGAGCAGATGCGCGGCTTGCCACACCATCGGCAAGGGAAAATTGGTGGGGCCCGATTTGTCGGGCGTGACCTCGCGCCGGGAGGCGGGTTGGCTCAAAAGGCAGATTCAATTTCCCGAACAACTGATTGCGGAAAAAGACCCGATCGCGATGCAGCTCGTGAAGGAATCCAACAATGTGCAGATGTGGTCACTCGAATTAAACGATCGGGAAACGGCCGCGGTCATCGCATATCTGAAGAGCACCGAACAGCTGAAAGACGTGACGATCGGCCTGCCCTCTCAATATATGCCGACCGTGATCATAAGCATTGTGGTGTTGATCGGCCTCACCTTGATCGGGCTCAGGGTGGGGAACAAGAACGTGGATGTGAGATGAATTCCGAAGCCATGGAAACCGTCAAAAAACCAAAAGGTCCGTCATGAATGAAATCAGCAAATGGTTTAACGTCAGCGAGGATTCTCGTTCCTGGGAGGAATTCTACAGGAAGAGGTGGAACTACGACTACAGTGTCCGGTCGGGTCATGGCGTGAACTGTTCCATGGCCTGCAGTTGGGAAGTCTTCGTTAAAGACGGTCTCATTTGCTGGGAACTTCAAAAAACGGACTATCCGCAGATTGATCCCGATATCCCGAATGTCGAGCCCCGGGGTTGCCAGAGAGGCGTGACCGCTTCCTGGTACCCATACAGCCCACTGCGGCCGAAGTTTCCATACGTCCGCAAAGTGTTGTGGGATTTTTATTCCGAAGAAATCAAGAACGGAAAAGATCCGGTCGACGCCTATGCGAGCGTCGTCGAGGATCCGGTAAAATCGAAAAAATACAAGGCCGCCAGAGGCAAGGCCGGTTGGAAGAGGGTGAGTTGGGACAAAGCGGTCGAATTGGTCGCGGCAGGCCAGATCTACACGATCAAGAAATACGGCCCCGACCACATGGCGAACTTCTCGCCGATCCCGGCCATGAGTCTACTCAGTTTCATTTCGGGACACCGGTATAACAATCTGCTCGGCGGCATTTATTGCAGTTATTACGAGTGGTATCACGACCTTCCGCATGTTTCTTCCTCGATGTTCGGGGACCAGACGGAAAACTGCGAAAGCTCGGATTGGTATCTCGGCACCTATTGGGTCGTTGCCGGGTCCAACCTGAACATGACCCGCACCGCGGACTGCCATTTCGTTTCCGAGGCAAAATACCGCGGCTCGAAGATCGTGGTGATTTCTCCCAACTATTCCGATGTCACGAAATACGCCGATACCTGGGTGCCGCTCGTTCCCGGAAGCGATGGCGCCTATCTGATGGCCTGTATCCACGTCATCCTGAAGGAGTTCTACGTCGATAAGGAAACGCCATACTTCACCGAGTATCTCAAACAATATACCAACCAGCCCTTCCTCGTCGTTCTGGATAAGGACGGCGACAAACACCAGATGGGACGCTTCCTGCGGGCGTCCGATGTCGCGGCCTATGCCGACGAGGAAAATGCCGACTGGAAACTGATCATGACCGACGGCGAGGGGGATCTGCATCTTCCGACCGGGTCGATCGGTTTCAGGTGGGAAGAGGAACCATCGGGCAATTGGAATCTGCAACTCAAGAACGCCGTCACCGGGGCGGAATTCGACCCGCTTCTCACCCTGCTCGGGAATGACGACCAAAAGGCGATGGTCTCGTTCAGCGACTTTACCGATACCTTCAGTATCGATCTCGGAAAATCGAAGGGGGAAAGCCAGAACGCCGTCGAAATCCTGCGCGAAGTGCCCGCCAAAAGGATAAGGACCAAGGATGGCGGGGAACTGCTCGTCACCACCGCGTTCGACCTCCTGATGGCGCAAGCCGGCGTCTCCAGAGGGCTCGGCGGCGATTATCCGAAGGATTACGACGATCCCAAGCCCTATACGCCGGCCTGGCAAGAGGCGCAAACCGGCGTCAGCCGGGACCTTGCCATACAGGTGGGACGTGAATTCGCCGACAATGCCGAAAAGACGAAAGGCAAATCCCTGTTCATCACCGGCCCCGGGGTCCAGCATTTCTACCACGGCGCCTCAATGTATTACCGCAACCAGGCGGTGATGCTTGCCCTTTGCGGCTGCAACGGGGTGAACGGCGGTAATTTCAATCATTATGTCGGCACCCAGCACACGCGCCTGAATGCCGCATTCGTCAATCTCAGCGGCACGCTCGATTGGTCGCGGCCGCCGCGGCTCATGAACAGTACTTCGTTGTGGTATTTCCACACCGGTCAGTGGAAATACGACAACATGCCCCTCGACACCCAGTGGGCCACGGGGGCCAAAAAACTTCCCAACTTCAATCATTCGGCCGACATGAACGCCCTTGCGGTCAGGATGGGATGGCTGCCGTTCTTCCCGCAGGTCGATAAGAAGAACCCGATGAAGCTTTACAAGGAAGCCGTCGAAGCCGGGTGCAAGACCGATGACGAGGTAAAGGATTGGGTCGCGAAGCGGTTCAAGGACGGCACGTTGAATTTCGCCATTCACGATGTGGACGCGCCCGACAATCAGCTGAAAATGCTCACCGTTTATCGCGGGAACCTCGTCGGGACCAGCATGCGGGGGCATGAATTGGCGCTGAAGCACTTCCTGGGAACCCACAACAACGTCATGTGGGAGGAAGAGCCGGCGAAAGACCTGATCAATGAGATCGAATGGCATGACGAGGAATCCATCGGCAAGCTGGACTTCCTGATAAACCTCAACTTCCGAATGGATTCGACCGCCAATTATTCGGACGTCGTCCTGCCGGCCGCATTCTGGTACGAAAAATACGATGTCACCTTCGGCGACATGCACACATTCGTGCATCCCTTGACGCCCGCGACGAAGCCGCCATGGGAGGCCAAGCACGATTGGGAGGCGTTCAAGCTGATCGCCAAGAAGTTCTCGGAAATGGCCGAGAAACATTTCCCCGAGCCCGTCAAGGATATCGTCTTCAACGCCTTGTGGATGGACAGCCCGGACCAGCTCGCCCAACCGAAGGGAGAGATCAAGGATTGGCGAAACGGCGAAACGGAACTCGTCCCGGGCAAGACCTTTCCCAATATCGCCATCGTGGAAAGGGATTACACCAAGATCTACGACAAATTGGTTTCCTTGGGTCCGCTCGTCAGCAAGCCGAAGGGCTATGGCTCCAAGGGTCAGTACACGGACCTGACGCCGATTGTCGAGGAGGAGCTCAAGAACAACGAAGCCTTGGAGGTCAAGGACGATCGCGTCTACTTCGAGAAGCCGGAGCAGGCTTGCGAGCTCATCATGCAGATATCGCCCGAACTCAACGGCCGGCTGTCATCGCTGTTCTTCGAGGAAATGGAAAAGAAAGTGGGGCTTCCCCTCGTTGACATGGTCGACGGCGTGAGGGGCCGGAAGGTTCATTACAAGGATATCATTTCACAGCCCCGGAGAATCCACACCACACCGCAATGGAGCAGCGTGTTGGCCGACAAGGACGGAAAACAGAGAACCTTCGGCCCCTGGACCATGAACGTGGAACGCTTGAAACCCTGGCACACGCTGTCGGGACGGCAGGAAATTTATTACGACCACCAAGGTTTGCGGGAGCTGGGAGAAGCCCTTCCAACCAACAAACCGCCGCTGGACATGGTGGCGATCGGCGATATCAAGCCGGACAAGGCCGGGCCCAAGTCGAAGGTATTCCGCTTCATCACACCGCACGGCAAATGGCAGATACACAGCTCCTTCAGAGACCATTGGCCGATGATGCACATGTCGCGCGGCGGGCCCACGGTTTGGCTCAATCCAGACGATGCGACCGAGATCGAGGTGAAGGACAACGACTGGGTCGAAATGTTCTGCGAAAACGGGATTGAAGTCGTCAGAGCGGTCGTGAGCCAACAAGTGCCGCGGA
The DNA here is from genome assembly GCA_964408805.1 of uncultured Rhodospirillaceae bacterium. Classification (GTDB taxonomy): domain Bacteria; phylum Pseudomonadota; class Alphaproteobacteria; order UBA8366; family UBA8366; genus CAYPAV01. The sequence goes on from CAYPAV010000015.1 coordinate 13,884, forward strand.
ACATGGCGATCACCTACCATCAGGTCGAGCGGAATGTGAACGTTCCGTTCTCGCCGCTTGCCAAGAAAAACAAGCTCACGGACATGCGCGGCGGCAACAACAACGCCACCACGAGAATCCTGATGAACCCGCACACCATGATCGGCGGGTATGCCCAATTCTCCTATTACATCAACTATTGGGGAACGAGCCCGTCCGAACGAGACCACGGGGTGATCATTCGCAAGATGCCCTTGGGTGCTGAAAACAAGCCGATCTATCAGGAACGCGATCTCCATAAACTACCGGCGAAATGAGTGCAAAGACCATGAAAGTACAAGCTCAACTAAGCATGACCTTCAATCTGGAGAAGTGCATCGGCTGCAATACCTGCACGGTCGCCTGCAAGAACGTTTGGACGAACCGCGAGGGCGCCGAATACATGTGGTGGAACAACGTGGAGACCAAGCCCGGGATCGGTTACCCGAAGCAATGGGAAAACCAGGATCTGTGGAAGGGCGGATGGGTGAAGGATGGCGACAAGCTAAAACTTCGCTATGGCAGCAAGGCCTACATGCTCTCCAACCTCTTTTTCAATCCGCACACGCCCGAGATGGCCGACTACTACGGCGACGGCGACGTGTATTCCTTCACTTACGACGACCTGCATTCTTCCGAACAATCCAAGCAGCAACCGGTCGGAAGACCGAAATCCATGGTCACGGAAGAAGAGGACGTTCCCATCAACTGGGGCGTGAACTGGGAGGATAATGCCGGCGGCACCCACATCACCGGCAAGCACGACGTGAATTTCGAGGACATGAGCGAAGCGGAAATGGAAGCGACGCTCAAGTTCCGAGACTGCTTCTATTTCTATCTTCCTCGCATATGCAATCACTGCATCAATCCCGGCTGTGTCGGCGCGTGCCCATCCGGTGCCGCCTACAAACGGGAAGAGGACGGTGTCGTTCTGATCGATCAGAACAGATGTCGCAGTTGGCGCTATTGCGTCTCTTCCTGCCCGTACAAGAAGCCCTATTACAATTGGCGAAGCGGGAAGATGGAGAAATGCATCCTCTGTTATCCGAGGATCGAATCCGGCCTGCCGCCCGTTTGTTTCCATTCCTGCGTCGGCAAGATCCGGTCTTTCGGCGTGATCTTCTATGATATGGACCGGGTCGAGGAGGCCGCCCTGGCGGACGACAAGGACCTGGTCGAGGCCCAAAGAGACATCATCCTGGATCCTTTCGATCCGGCCGTCATCGAAGCGGCCAAAGAGAGCGGCATCAGCGACGATTGGATCGATGCGGCACAACGCTCGCCCATCTACAAGATTGTCAAGAAATGGGAATTGGCGCTTCCGCTTCATCCCGAATTCAGAACCCTTCCCAGCCTGTTTTATATTCCGCCCTTGGCGCCCATCACGACCAGCACGGGGAAGAATACGCCGACGGAAGACGATGTTTTCGATATGGACAAGCCTTCGGATGGCCCGCTTCTCAGCCTGGATGAATTGGACAAGTTCCGGGTGCCCTTCAAGTATCTCGCCAGCATGTTCGGCGCCGGCAATGAAGACGTGGTGAAGAAGACGCTGCTCCGTCAACTCGCGGTGAGGCACTACCAAAGAAGCATCCGGGTGGACAACAAGCCCGACCTGGAAGTGCTAAAGAAAGTCGGGTTGAGCGAGGAAGACGGAAAGGGAATTGCGCGCGCGTTCTCGCTTTCCTTCTACGACGAGCGTTTCGTGGTTCCCACGACCAAACGCGAAGACACGGACATCAGCCCCTATACCGAGCGTGGCTTCGCCGGCTTCGACCAGATGAATCCCTGGTCCCCTATGAAACGAAGAAAGAGCTATCACAAATCCTATCACACGGGTGCCAAGAGCCATGAGTGATCTGAACCGAGAGCAAATATTGAAAGATGCCTACGCGCTCATCGCGGAGCTATGGTGCAGCCCGCTCGAAGAGGATGGGGCGCTGATTGAAATCCGGCAACAGACAGAGGACGTGATTGGAAGACTGGAGGGCATCGATCGAGAAAGTGCCCTGTCGCTTTCCCGTTTCCACGGCGAAAACACGCTTGCCGAAGAAGAATACGTCGACTTGTTCGAACTGGACCCCCGATGCCCCCTCTATTTGGGAAGTCATACATATGACGAACCCCAAACATGTGCCACCGCCGCCGTTTCGGACCGAAACGAATACATGATCGAGCTTGGCGGCATTTACAGTCATTTCGGGCGCAAGCCGAATGGAAAAGAGTTGCCGGACTACCTGCCTCTGATGGTGGATTTCCTTTCACTGACGGTGGAATCAAGAGACGACCCGGTGAGAGATAAATTCATGCGCGAATATATCTTGCCGTTTCTGCCGCCGATACGGACCCGGCTGGAAGAGTTGAGAACACCCTATCTCCATCTGCTCGATGCACTGGAGAAAATCCTAGACGTCGAACTCGAAACACAACCGTTGCCGAGCCGACGGGAACAACAGGTGGAACATCATGTGGGATAACTTCTTCTTTATCGGACTGCCCTACATCACCATCGTACTGTTCTTCGGTGGCATCATCTACCGCGGCTTCAGCGGCATGATGAGTGGACACCGAGGCAAGTGGGACATGAGCGTCCGCGGCGATTATCTGTGGACCACCCGCTCTACTGGTTTCTTCGGCCGTGCCTCCATAGGTCCCGCATCCTTGAGCTTGCACTGGGGCATCCTCATCCTGTTTTTCGCGCATCTCGCGGGATTTATCGGCGGCTCCTACAACCTCGTCTCCTGGGTCGATTTCTTCAGATGGGCGGGGCTCGGCGGGGGAATTCTATTTTGCTATGGAATTGTCTGGGCTTTCTTGCGCCGGATCACCATCCCGCAGGTAAAGGCCATGAGTACGCCGGACGATTATATCGTCCTTTTGCTTCTGATCCTTATTGCCGGATTTGGACTCTATCAATCCGCTGCCGAGCTGGTCTTTGGAATATCCTATTCGGTGGGACCTTGGATCGCCGGCGTTTTCAAATTGCAGCCGGATGCGTCGATGGTCGCAGGCGCGCCACTCGTCAACAAACTGCATATCGTCTTCGCACTCCTGTTTTTCGCCTATTTCCCGTTCACCAAACTGGTGCATGTGTTCAGCTATCCCTTCGGATACATGACCAGGCCTTTTATTTCGATGCGAAGGTATGTGGCATTGAAAAAATAGGTCGTTCTAACAAAACCCTGCGACATCTTCTCGGCTAGCGTGGTGTTCGGCGGCCCATCTCTAAAGCAAACCCCGATTTCCTTGCCGTGAAGAGAAGGTTCCAAATTTAGAATCAACCTGTTGCAGAATAATTGGAGCAGCGGACATGGCTTACGATCGGCGGAAACAAATCTCCGTCCTCGCCATGAATACCTTGGCCTTCACCGTCAACTTCGCGGTGTGGACCATGTTTTCCGTCATTGGGATCAAGATCAAGGAGGAGCTGGGTCTCAACCAAACCGAATTCGGCCTGCTGGTGTCCACGCCGATCCTCACGGGATCCCTGGTGCGCCTGCCGCTCGGTTTGCTTACCGACCGGTATGGCGGGCGGATCGTCTATTCGATTCAGATGATTCTGGTCGCCGTCGCGACCTATGGGTTGGCCTTCGCCGATCAATATTGGCAGTACCTCGCCATCGGGCTCTGCGTCGGTCTGGCCGGGGGCTCGTTCGCCATCGGCATCGCCTATACCTCGGCCTGGTTCGAAAAAGAGAAACAAGGCACCGCGCTGGGCATATTCGGCGCCGGCAACGCCGGGGCAGCGGTAACGAACATGGTGGCGCCGCTGATCGTCGTCGCCTTGGGCTGGCGCGCGGTCCCTGAAATCTACTCTCTGTCGATGTTGGTGATGGCCATCCTCTTCTGGTTCCTCACCTATCCCGATCCCCTGCTCGAGGAGCGTAAACGAGAGGGGACCATGCCGACGGTCGGTGAAATGCTGCTGCCGCTCCGAGAGACCCGGGTATGGCGGTTGGGCATTGCCTATTACTTCGTCTTCGGCGGGTTCGTGGCGCTCGCTCTATGGCTGCCTCACTACTACATGGCGGCCTACGGCCTGGACCTGATGGCGGCGGCTTATATCGCCCTTTTCTTCACCCTGCCCTCGGGTGTCATTCGGGCGCTTGGCGGGTGGTTCTCGGACAAATGGGGCGGCAACACCGTGACCTGGTGGGTGTTTTGGGTTTCGATTGTCTGTCTGTTCTTCCTGTCCTATCCATCGACGACGTTTGTCGTCCACGGAATTAGGGGAGACGTCACCTTCAACGTCGCCATAGGGGTGACGCTCTTTACGATTCTGGTGTTCATCGTCGGCATCGCCCAGGGGATCGGCAAGGCCAGCGTCTATCGGAGCATTGCGGATTATTATCCCGAGAATATGGGCGCGGTGGGCGGCTTGGTCGGCGTTGTCGGCGGCCTCGGCGGTTTCTCGCTCCCCATTATGTTCGGTATTGCCGCCGACGTGACGAACGTACACAGCAGCACCTTCATGCTGATGTATGGTGTTCTCGCTGGCGTGATGATCTGGACCTGGATGGCGGCTCGGAGCGAGCAAGCCGAAATCCTTGAACGCGATCCCACCCTCCGCGATCAGATGGTCAAGGAAGGTTTGCTTTTCGTTGCGGCAGGCCGGCTCCGCTGGCTGCGGGATTGGCGACCGGACAACGAAACCTTCTGGCTTTCGACCGGTCGCCGAATCGCCTTGCGCAATCTGATCCTTTCCATGCCGCCGCTGTTTTTGTCCTTTGCGGTGTGGATCGCGTGGAGCGCGGTGGTCGTCGAACTGCCCCGGATCGGCTTCAAGTTCACCACCGGCGAGCTGTTTTGGCTGGCCGGCGCACCGGGCATTTCGGGTGCCGCCCTAAGGCTTCTCTATTCATTCGTCGTGCCGGTCTTCGGCGGCAGGAATTGGACGATATTCAGCACGGCGTCCCTGATGGTTCCCACGCTCTGGATGGCGCTGGCGGTTCAGGATCCCGGCACCGACTACGTGGTGTTCGTCGTCATCGCTCTTCTTTGCGGGCTCGGCGGCGGTAATTTCTCGGCGAGCATGGCGAATATCAGCTTCTTCTTCCCCAAACGGATACAGGGCACCGCGCTTGGATGGAATGCGGGGGTCGGCAATCTCGGCGTTGGTATCGCGCAGGCAGTAGTGCCCTCGGTCATCTACGGCGGTGCCCTCGCTATCAAGGGCGGCGAGTCCCAGACCTACATACACGGCGACGTGACGAGCGAGGTCTGGCTGCAGAACGCCGGCTACATTTGGATACCATTGATCCTGGCCGCGACCATTGCCGCCGCATGGGGCATGAACAACATAAGGGGCGCCCGCGCAACCTTCGCCGAACAAGTCGTGATCTTTCGGCGCAAGCACGCTTGGCTTCTGGCCGTGCTCTATACCGGGACGTTCGGCTCCTTTATCGGTTTCGCCGCGACCTTCCCGATACTTCTGTCGACGCTGGCCCCGGTATCGGGGGCCGTTAAATGGGCCTTTATTGGTCCGCTCGTCGGCGCCATGGTCCGTCCGCTCGGTGGCTGGCTGTCCGACCGTCATGGCGGTGCCAAGGTCACCTTCTGGAATTTCGCCGTCATGTTGGCGGCGGCGGTGGCGATGCTGATATTCCTCCCCTCCGAGCTCGGCGGCAACGGGATCGCCTGGCTCTTCGCGGCCTTCATGCTTCTTTTTATCACCGCGGGGATCGGCAACGGGTCGGTGTTCCGCGTGGTGCCGACCGTATTCCTGTCGCTTCACCAGCGTTCGGCCGAGGGAAAAAGCGAGGCGGCACGCGCGGCGGAGATTTCCCAAGGCGAGATAGAAGCGTCCGTTGCGTTGGGCTTCACCGCCGCCGTTGCGGCACTCGGATTGTTCTTCATACCGGCGATGGCCGCCATTTCCATCGAGACCACGGGCACGCCCCGGACAGCCTTGATCGTCTTCATCCTGTTCTACGCGATGTGCCTGTTCGTGACTTGGTGGTGGTACCGGCGCGACGGTGCGGAAGCCAGGTGCGACTAATCGGAGATCGGGTCGGCGGACGGAATGCGGAAACGAGCAACCCCAAGAGGGAATACGTGATGACCGACGTGACGAAATGGGATGTCGAAGACGATGCGTTCTGGGCCTCCACCGGCAAGCGCACCGCCAACCGGAATCTCTGGATCTCGATCCCGAGCCTGCTGTGCGGTTTCGCCGTCTGGCTCTACTGGGGCATCATCACGGTGCAGATGCTCAATCTCGCCTTCCCGTTCTCCAAGTCAGAGTTGTTCTCGCTTTCCGCCATCGCCGGTTTCTGCGGTGCGACATTGCGCATTCCCAGCACCTTTTTCATCCGGATCGCGGGTGGAAGAAACACGATCTTTTTCACCACCGCTCTGTTGATGATTCCGGCGATCGGGACGGGTTTCGCCCTCCAGGACAAGGAAACGCCCCTCTGGGTGTTCCAGATCTTGGCACTGCTTTCGGGGTTCGGCGGCGGAAACTTCGCGTCTTCGATGTCCAACATCAGTTTCTTTTTTCCCAAACGGATGCAGGGTCTGGCACTCGGACTGAACGCCGGGCTGGGCAACGCCGGTGTTACGACCATGCAAGTTCTGATACCGCTGGTGATGACCTTCGGTCTGTTCGGCGCGTTGAGCGGCGATCCGTTGATCCTCCAGAGTACGTCGGGCACGCTGGTCGGCAAGATACCGGCGGGGGCCGAAACCTGGATTCCGAACGCTGGGTTCGTCTGGCTGCTGCTCCTGGTTCCCCTGGCCTTCGCCGGCTGGTTCGGCATGAGCAACATCCGAACCGAAGAGGTGACGCCAAAGATCGCCGGCGGTACGATTGGCGCCTTCGGACGCATCTCGGCGATGCTCCTGGTGGGGTTGGTGGTCGCCGCCGTTGCCCTCTATTTCATTCTTCCCGCCCCCATCGGATTGGGTCTGCCGACCTGGTCGAAGTGGTTCGTGCTGATCGGCGCCATCGCCGCCACCGTCGCCGCGCTTTACTACGTCTGTTTTTTCGTCCGGGACAACCTGCGGCACCAATATGGGATCTTTCGCAACAAGCACACCTGGGTCATGTCCGTCGTCTACACCATGACCTTCGGTTCCTTCATCGGCTACTCGGCCGCGTTCCCATTGGCCATCAAGGTCGTCTTCGGCTTCCAGCATCTGGAGGTGAACGGCATTCTCACGCATGACACCCTCAACCCGAACGGTCCGAGCGCCTTGATGTATGCCTGGATGGGGCCCTTCATCGGCGCCCTGATCCGTCCCCTCGGCGGTTGGGTTTCGGATAAATTGGGCGGGGCGAGGATCACGCAGATTATCACCATCATGATGATCGTGAGCGCCCTCGGCGTGGCCTATTTCATACAGGCCGCCTACCAGTCGGCGACGCCGGAGGACTTCTTCGTTCCGTTCTTCCTGCTCTTCCTGGTGCTGTTCGCCGGCACTGGTATCGGCAACGGCTCGACCTTCCGCACTATCGCCATGATTTTTCCCAAGGCGCAGGCCGGGCCGGCCCTCGGCTGGACGTCCGCGGTCGCCGCCTACGGCGCCTTCATCATCCCTCAAGTGTTCGGCGAGCAGATCAAGGCGGCGACACCGGAATATGCTCTCTACGGTTTCGCCATCTTTTACTTCATCTGTCTGATGTTGAACTGGTGGTACTACCTCGGGCCGAAGAGAGAGTTCGATAATCCCTAAATCGGTTCGCCCCGGACCACCCTCTCCGCCAAATCGCCGAAACCGGCGTTCGGGCGTCAGCCGGGCCGCCGGCAATAGCGTTCGAATTCGCGGAGGGCCGCCAAGCCGGCCGCGGCGTTGGTCAGTTCATCGAACACCGGTATGCCTTGCGGAACGGCGCGTTTTCGGATTTCGAATTTCATGCCCTCGTAGTCAGCGCTGCCGTCGGCGCGGAGCACCAGCACGAAGTGCGTCTGGCCGGCGAATTCCCGCTTCAATCCCTCGATCACCTTCAGTAGTTTGGCGACGTTGTCGACGCCGGGGTCCGAGGCGCCAATCACGACATTCATATTGATGTGAAAGACGATCGAATGCGGCGCCCCATGGCGCATGACGACCTCGACGACGCGGCGGACATCGCGGCCGTCATTGCCGACCAGGACGGGGCGCGGCAGATCGATCGGGTTCTCGTAGCTGGCCCCCGCCGCCAACCCCAAATCCACCAAATCCGAGACCACCGCCGGCGCGAAGGGCGAGACGTCGACGTCGCAATCGGCGAAGGTGTCGACCGCGAGCACGCTGGTGCCGCCGCCATTGCCGATCAGGATGACGTTTCCATCCGGGTCCGGGCCGCCGGTCTCAAGGCTTTGAAACGCCGCGAGCGCGTAGATGAACTCGTCCAGGTTCCGTGTCAGGACGACGCCGGTTTGCCGGCATAGGGTCTCCCATATGCGGCCGTCGCCGGTCAGCGAGCCGGTGTGGGAGGCGGCGGCGGCGCTCGCCAGTTCGGATCGGCCGCCCTTGAGGATGACCACGGGCTTGACCGGGTTTCGTTCTCGCAGCAATCGGTACAGGCGCCGGCCGTCCTCGACTCCCTCCAGATACATGCCGACCACCCTGGTCTCGGCATCGGCCAAATAGAATTCCAGCATGTCGTTGGCCGTGACATCGGCGCAATTGCCGATCGTCATGACGCCGCTGAATTCGAGGCCCCGATTGGCGCCGCGCCGCAACATGTCGATGCCGAGCCCGCCGCTCTGCAGCAGCACGCCCACCGATCCCCGGACGTTGAAGACGTCGTAGCTGAAGGAAAAGCCGCCGCGCGGTGAATGGCCGCCATTGCAGTTGGGGCCGATCAGGCGAACCCCGGCGTCTCGGGCCGCCACAACCAATTCGTCCTGAAGCTCGTGGTTGCCCACCTCGGAGAATCCGCTTGTGAAGATGTGGGCGAATTTGGTCTTTCCCTTCGCCGCCGAGATGACGCCGGCGACCGATGGGGCGGGTATGTTGACGATGGCGTAGTCGACGGGGCTTGGCGTCTCGCCAAGTGAGGGATAGGCCGGAAGGCCGTTGATCTCTGGCGCGCTGGGGTGGATCGGATAGAGACGGTCGGGCGCGAAACCGAATTGTAATGCCTGATCGATCAGTTCGTTGGCCCGGTTTCGTCCCTTACCGGAGGCGCCGACGACGGCGATCGCCCGGGGCTCGAAGAGTGCCGTGAATTCGGCCGGTGAATAGCCTTCCCTGGGCACGGTTACCGTACCGTCCGACAAAACGATCGCCGCATCGGCCGCCACCGCGCCTTCGGACGACGCGATCAGGGGATTTATGTCCAATTCAGCGATATCGTCGGGGTATCTCATCAGCAATCCGTCCGCGCCGCCGATTCGCAGCAAGACATCGACGACGGCCGCCAGATCAACCCCGTCCTGGCCGCGCGCGCCGTGGAGGATTGGCGCCGCCTTTAGAGAGGCGATCATTTCCTGGGCATCGTCCTCCGTGATCGGGCAAAGGCGGGTTGCCACGTCCTCAAAAATTTCGACGTACAGCCCGCCGAGCCCCACCATCACGATGGCGCCGAACTGCGGATCGATCCGTCCGCCGACCAGTAACTCGACACCGCTTGGCGCCATCTCCTCCAACAAAAACCTGTCCGGCGCGAGGTCGTGTTCGCGGCACGCCGCCCTGATCTCGCCGAGGGCGCGCCGGGCCGCCTCGAGATCGTCCAAGCCGAGCCGGACACCGCCGATATCGCTCTTATGGGCGGTCGCGCCCGTGACCACCTTCAGCGCCATCGGCGCTTGCAATTCGTGACCGGCAAGTCCCGTCTCGTCCGTGACCACCAGGCCCTTCGGGGTGGCAACGTCGAGTGTTGCCAGAATGGATTTCGATTCGACCTCAGTCAGGATAGTCCGGCCGGCGGCGCGGGCCTCGGCAATGGTTTGTTCAACTGTCATGGGGGTGGCTTTTTGGTTCGTTGGGTTGACGGTCTCCGGGGGCGGTCCTTCATTAATATCTTGGATCGAAAGCCGGCGCCGTCAAAAGCGGCGTCCCACCGCCTTGTGGCGCGGCGATCTTGAAACGTAACATTGCGCGGCGTGAAACATTCGGAGAGCGAGCCCCATGAGTTGGAAGCCGGAAGTCGAGGAAATCAAGAAAAGATACGAATGGGCCGAGGCCATGGGCGGCCCCGAAAAGGTGAAGAGACGCCATGAGAACGGCTACCTGACGGTTCGCGAACGGATCTCCGGCGTCATCGATCCCGGTAGTTTCCGCGAAATCGGCAAGCTGACGGGCAAGGGAAAGTATGAAGACGGCAAGGTGAAGCATGTGGTGCCCGCCCCCTATGTCATGGGCTTGGCCAAGGTGGACGGCCGGCGGGTCGCGATCGGCGGTGAGGATACGACGATCCCCGGCGGCACCAATTGGGGAACCATGCGGCGGAAGGGCGGGCAGGGCGGCTTCGTCGACGATATGGCGCATCAATTTCGCATTCCCCTGATCCGCTTGATCGACGGGTATGGCGGCAGCGCCTCGACGCCGCTTCGCATGGGCTTCGCCCCCTTGCCCGGGCACAGCGTTCTTGGCGGTGTCAGCCCGATGGCGCTGCTGGAAACCGTGCCGGTGGTGGGCGCGGTTCTCGGCGTCGCCGCCGGCGGTCCGGCGGGCCGCGCGGTTTATTCGCATTGGTCTGTCATGGTGAAGGGTAAATCGCAGATTTTCGCGGCGGGACCTTCGGTCGTCGAACGCGGTGTCGGCCGAACCGTGACGAAGGAGGAGTTGGGCGGCTACCGGATTGCCGCCGAGGCCGCCGGTGCCATTCACAACGTGGCCAAGGACGAGGCGGAAGCCCTTGCCATGGTTCGGCGGTTCTTGAGCTATTTTCCGTCCAATGTGTGGGAAGCGCCGCCGGTTGTGGACTGTGACGACCCGATCGACCGGCGCGAGGAGGAGCTGCTTGATATCGTTCCCCGCGACCGCCGCAAGCCCTACGACATGCGTCGGCTGATCCGGCTCGTCGTCGACAAGGAGTCGGGCTTTGAAATACAGCCGACCTATGGCCGGGCGGCGATTACGATTCTGGCCCGCCTCAACGGCAAGCCGGTCGGGATCGTCGCCAACAATCCGATGCACGGCGGGGTCGTCGACGTGAAGGCGGCGCGGAAACAGACCCATTTCATCGATCTCTGTGATCAGTTCCACATTCCCCTGATCTTTTTTGTCGATGTGCCGGGGTTCAATATCGGAATCGATTCCGAGAAAGCCGGTACCCTGACCGAGGGCATGACCGTCGGATATGCGCAAAAGCAGGCGTCGGTTCCGATGATGTCGGTCATCACCAAGAAATGCTACGGCATGGCCGGGGATGCGCTGCTCGACAAATACGGTCTCGATTTCAAGATCGCCTGGCCGTCGGCGGAATGGGGCTCGCTGCCGTTGGAGGGCGGGGTCGCGGCGACCTACCGGCAGGAACTGGCCGATCACCCGGATCCGGAGGCCCGGGCGAAGGAGTTGGAAGAGGAAATCCGCATCGCCTCGGACCCGTTCTTGACGGCGGAATATTTCGGTATCGAGGACATCATCGATCCCCGCGAGACCCGCGCCTATCTCATCGATTTCATCGACGCGGCGCAGACCCGGATCAGAACCGAGCTCGGTCCAAAGCGAAAAGGCGGTGTCCGTCCTTAATGGTCAGGATCCCCGAAACACGAGAGGTTGTATGTTAGGATCGCGACGCTTCACACCGGCCGCCGCCGGACGATATTTAATTAAGACCTGATGCATGGAGTTCCAGATGAGCGCCGATCCGGCCCTTGACGATGCGCCCATATGCGATGCGGTGACGCTTGAAGTGGTCCGCGGTGCGCTGCGCGCCAGCCAGAGCGAGATGGAGGCGTTGATCGAGCGGACCGCGATGTCCGCGTTCGTTCGCGAGAAGAAGGATTTCTTCGCCGCTCTCTTCGATGCGTCGGGGGATATGATCATCGGCGCCTATCGTCCCAATTTCGGAGACCCGGTCCGGCCGATATTCGAATACTATCCGGCCGAGGAAATGAGGCCCGGCGACATCTATTGGTACAATGATTGTTACGGCTCGAAGGGGTCGGTCTCTCATTCGCCGGACCAGGTTTTCGTCGCACCCGTTTTCGTCGACGGAAAGCTTCTCGCCTTCGCCCAGAGTTGGGCCCATTTCGCCGATATCGGCGGTATGCATCCGGGGTCTATTTCGCCCGATTGCACGAATATCTTTCAGGAGGGAATCATCATCCCGCCGATCCGATTGGCGCGCGAGGGTGTGGTCAACGAGGATCTCCTGCGGGTCTTCTACCGGAATTCCCGGTTCCCCGAGATGTGCAAGGGCGACACCCGCGCCTGCTTCGCGGCGGGCCGTTTGGGCGTCCGCCGGATTACCGAATTGGCCGAACGATTCGGGGCCGACGTCGTCACCGATGCCTTTCGCCAGTTGAGCGAACGATCCGAGCGCGCGGTGCGGGAATGCCTGCGGAAGACCTTCCCGCCGGGAAAGTATCATTTCACGGATGCGATCGATCAGGACGGGCACGGCAATGGGCCTTTTCGGCTTAGCGTTGAGATGACCGCCGACGATAACGGCTTTGTACTCGACCTTACCGACAGCGACGATCAGGCGCCCGGACCCGTCAATTATCTCGTCAATCCGGCGGTGCCGCGCGCGATGATTGCGACATATATGCTGGGGGGCGACCCGACGCTCCTTCTAAATGCGGGCGCGGGGCGGGCGATCGACGACGTCATATTGCGGGAGGGCAGTGTCTTGCAGCCGCGTTGGCCTGCACCTCTCGGTCAGCGTGGTCTCACCATGATGCGTCTCTTGACGACCTGCGTGGGATTGGTGAACGCGGCCGGTGGCGAGTCGACCGCCGCCAATTGCGCCTACGTCATCTACTTCGCCCGCGGCATCGGCCCCGACGGGGAACAATTCCTGTTGAGCGACGGGGTCGGTGTCGGATTCGGGGCTAGGCCCTTCGCGGACGGTACCAGCGCGGTCTATTACGTGGCCCAGGAGAACTATCCTGCGGAAATGATGGAGCAGACCTATCCGGCGCGTCTTCGCGCCTATGGCATCCATCGCGACTCTGGCGGACCCGGGCGCTGGCGCGGCGGCTGCGGGGTTATCCGCGAGATCGAACTGCTTGCCGACGAGGCGACCTTTGCACTTCGGATCGATGGCGTGCGAAAACAGCCATGGGGCGTCAAGGGCGGCAAGAACGGAGGGGCCGGGCGCGCCATCGTGAACCCCGGCACCGACAGTGAACGCGAACTCGATCCCCTCAGTGACGGCAATGTGCTCCGACGGGGCGATGTCCTTCGGTTGGAAACGGGCGGCGGCGGCGGTTGGGGCCACGCTTATGACCGGGAGCCCGACCTGGTGTTGCGGGATGTCCTCGGCGGGTTCGTCAGCCCCGAGGCGGCATTTGAGGATTATGGCGTGGTTCTGAGCGATGACGGCGAGAGTGTCGACGAAGACGCCACCCTGGAACGCCGCCAGGACCGGCCCGTCGTCGATGGCCTGTTCCATCGCGGCGTTTACAAGGACGTTCTCGAGTGAACGCCCCCATCGAAACCGATTCCATGCGTTTTGCGATCGCCGTCGATACCGGCGGCACCTTCACCGACGTCACCCTTTTCGATCGCGAGAGCGGCGCCATGTGGACCGCGAAGACACCCTCGACGCCGGCGGACCCGTCCCAGGGGTTCATGAACGGGATCGAGGCGGCGCTTCGGCAGGCGTCACTTGGGCCGCGAGACCTCTCCCAGGTCTTCCATGGGACCACGGTCGCCACCAATCTGATCCTCGAAGGCAAGGGCGCCGAGCTGGGCATGTTGACGACGGCGGGCTTCAAGCACGTGCTGGAGATCGGCCGCCAGGACATCCCGCGCCGAGCCAACCTCTTCGCCTGGATCAAACCGATGCGGCCGGTGCCGCCACAGCGTATTCACGAGATACCCGAGCGCGTCGCTATCGACGGCGAGGTCCTGATCGCGCTCGATGAGGAAGCCATCCGGACCGCCACCCGCGATCTCCGCGAGCGTGGTGTCGTGGCGATCGCGATATGTTTCCTCAACAGCTTCGCCGATCCGTCTCATGAACGACGCACAGCAGAGATCGTCCGCGAGGAATTCCCGGAGGCCCTGGTGTCGATATCCTCGGATGTCCTGCCCGTGTTCCGCGAATACGAGCGCAGCATCGCGACCGTGCTCAATGTCTACGTCATGCCGGAAATCTCCCGCTATGTGACGCAACTGCAGGACCGGATGGCGACGGCGGAGATGTCGGCGCCGCTTCTGATCATGAAATCGAATGGCGGCGTCGTCGGTGCGGGCGAGGTCGAACGCGTGCCGGCGCACACCGCGCTCTCGGGTCCGGCCGCGGGTGTCGTGGGAGCCCGCTTCGTCGGCGAGGCGGCGGGCTACAAGGATGTCATCGGCATCGATATCGGCGGTACCTCGGCGGATATCTGTTTGATCAAGGACGGCGACTACAACCTGACCGGAAAGGGCACGATCGGCGATTGGCCGCTTGCCTTTCCGATGCTCGACATCAATACCGTCGGCACCGGCGGCGGATCGATCGCCAGCGTTTCGGAAACGGGCGCCCTGACGGTCGGACCGGCGAGCGCGGGTGCCACGCCGGGGCCGGCCTGCTACGGCCGCGGCGGCGAGCACGCCACCATCACCGACGCCCATTTGGTGCTGGGACATTTGCCGCCCTATCTGCTGGCCGGCGGGATGGAATTGGATTTGGATGCGGCCCGCGCCGCCGTTGAACGCAACGTGGCGCGTTCGCTGGGTCTTGGCATCGAGGCGGCCGCGCGCGGGGTCCTTTCGATCAGTGATAACGACATGGTCGGCGCCATTCGGGTCATTTCCGTGGAGCGCGGCCACGATCCCAGGGATTTTGCACTGGTTGCCTTTGGCGGAGCCGGACCGTTGCATGGCGCTTCCCTTGCGAAGCTGCTGGAGGTCCGGACGATGATTATTCCGCCGTCGCCCGGCGTGCTTTCGGCGACGGGATTGCTGGTATCGCAGCTTCGGGCGGACTACGCGCGGACATGCGTGCAGTCGCCGCCGGATTTCGACCACGCCTTGATGGAGAACACCTATGTGGCGCTGGAGGCCGAGGCGGCCGAATGGTTCCGCCGCGAGGGCGTACCCGAATCAGCGCGACAGCTAAGCCGCGGCGTCAGCCTTCGCTACAAGAACCAGGGGTTCGAATTGGAGGTTCCGTGGGATGGCGATGCCGTCACGCCGGAAAGTACGCAAAATTCCTTGGAGGCGTTTCACGCATTGCACGAGCAGCTTTATACCTTCGCGCAACGCGATACCTTGGTGGAGATCGTCACCTTGCATGTGGCGGCGGTCGGCAATCTTCTTCAGCCGAGATTGCCGGAGCTTGCCGAGGGCGGTTCCCTTGAGGACGCAATGATCGACCGCCTACCTGTCCATCTTGAGGAAGGCCCGCGAAACGTGCCGGTCTACGATCGCGAAAAACTCTCGTCCGGCATGACGTTCACGGGTCCCGCTCTGGTGGTTCAACTCGATTCGACATCCCTCATTCACGAGGGACATCAGGCAAGCTGCGACCGTTTCGGCAACCTGATCGTCGAAATCGACTGAATTCCCTACCGCTGTCGGCTCAGTGCAGGAGCGTTTTTGGCAGCCACAGGCTGATCTGTGGGTAGGCGATCAGGATGCCAAGCGTAAGAACATCCATCGCCAAGAACCAGAAGATTCCCTTGAAGATGGTTTCCAGCGGCACCGCGTCGCCGATCACGCCCTTCAATATGTAAACGTTCAATCCCACAGGCGGGGTGATCAGGGCGATTTCAAGATATTTCACCATGATAACGCCGAACCAGACCAGATCATAACCCAGCGACAGGACAACCGGCGTCACCACCGGTAGTGTCAGCAGCATCATGCCCACTGGATCCATGAAGGTTCCAAGGATGACATAAATCAATGAGAGGGACACCACGATCCAGACCGGCGCCACATCGAAGGACATCGACCATTCGGTCAGTGCGCCGGCAACGCCCGTCAGGGCGATGAAACCGACGAACAGCTTGGCGCCCAGAACGAGCGCGAAAATGCTCGCTGTCTGCTTTGCCGATTCAAGCAGCGCGTCCTTGCATTTCTGCCAGTTCAATCGTCCGGCGGCGAATCCCAAGACCCAGGCACCGGTGGCACCGGCCGCCGCGGCTTCGGTCGGGGTGACGATGCCCGAATAAATCCCGCCCATCACGATGACGAAGAGCGAGATGATCGACCAAGTTCCCTTCAGGGAAATGAAGCGGTCCTTCCAAGTGACCTCTTCGGCCCGAGGGGCCAGCTTCGGATTGATGATGGCGCGGATCCAAACCATGCCCATATAGATGGCGGCCGACATGATGCCCGGAATAAGTCCGGCCATGAGCAGCTGACCGACGGATTCTTCGGTAAAGAGGCCGTAGAGAATCATCAGAATGCTCGGCGGAATCAGCGAGCCCAGCGTGCCGCTTGCGGCCACCACGCCGGTGGCCAGACCCGGATCGTATTTGTAGCGCAGCATTTCGGGGACGGCGAGCTTGCCCATCGCCGCCGCGGTCGCCAAGCTTGAGCCGCTGACCGCCGCGAACATGGCGCAGCCCGCCACCGATGCCATCGCCAGCCCGCCATAGAGGCGCGAAAGCCAGACCCGTGCGGTGAAATAGATATCGCGGGTGAATCCCGCATGAAAGGCGACGTAACCCATCATCAGGAACAATGGAACCGCGACGATCGGGAAGTTGGCGATGAAGGAGTACGGCTCGAACGAGGTGTAAGCCCACGCCGCATCGAAGCCGCGCTCGGAATCAAACTCGTCGTTCTCCGGCCAACCGACCGCGAGGTACATGCCGCCGAAACCGACCAGGGCCATGCAGAACGCGATGGGAATTCTAATGGCCACCAATACAAGCATTAAAACGAGGCCGGAGAGGCCCAAGACAACGGAGTTCATAATATGCCCTTAATCAGAAGTTTCGGCTTGAATGACGCGCGCTTCCTCGGACTGCGAAGCGACCGCACTCCCTCTCATCAGCCCGCCGACGGAAGTGATGGCGTCGATTAAAAGTCGGATGGAAAACAACGCCAACCCGAAGAACGCAACGAATCTGGCCGGCGATTCCGGTAGTTCCAGCGGACCATCGACATAGGCCCCGACCTCGTAAGCATCGAGAAAATCGGTCCATACGGTGCAGGTGACCAGCGTGAAAATGCACAATCCGACCACCACGCCGATGGTTTCCATGACTACCTTGGTGTCGTTGGACATCCATTCGGTGAAGATGGTGACGAAGACATGCTCACGGGCTGCCTGCACGGCGCTGAACGGCAGGAAGACCACGAATACCATCAACATTTCGCTGAAAACGAGATCGTCGGGAATGGGTGCCGCGAAGAAATGCCGGCCAATAACGGAAACCGTCGTCATCAGCATCATCGTGACCAAGGCGACAACGGCAATTACGACCACGATGCGGTCGATCATATCGAAAAATTTCATGTCCCGAGGTCGGGACCTCGCTTGAGCGAGGTCCCGCTACTTAGGTGATGCAAAAGATATTTAGCGATTCCAAGGATAGCCCTTTTCCTTGACTATCTTCTCGTATTTCGCCTTCGTCGACTTGACGGCCGCGACGAATCCCTTCGCGTCGAAGCCCTTCTTTTCCATCTTGGCGACCCATTCGCTGGTGAACACCTCGGCCACCGCCGCCCATTTCGCGCGCTCGGCATCCGAAAGGTGATGGAAGGCCACTTTCTTGCCGTCGATGCCTTCGCCCATCGCCTTGGTGGCTGAAACGGTCTGTTCCTTATAAATCCGGGCGTAGACGTCCATATATTCGTCGCTCGTCTTGAGCAGAATATCTTGGACGTTCTTGGGCATGGATTTGAACAGCTTCAGATTGATGCCGCCACCATAGCCGAGAACCTGGCCCATGTTGACGATCGTCAAATGGCTGGCCACTTCGTAGTGCTTGTAGGATACGACGAACGGAATGTAGTTGACGGTTCCGTCGACGGTGCCCCGCTCAAGCGCCGAGTAAAGCTCGCCAAATCCGATTTTCACCGGCACCGCGCCGAGCGCCTTGAACATATGCGTCCAACCGCCGGTCGTGCGAATTTTCTTACCCTGCAGGCCCTCGACCGTCGTGATCGCGGACTTCGTAGTCAGAAGCTGCATATCGCCGGCGGTATTGTTGAAAATGATCTTGACCTTTTTCCGGTTCGCCTCTTTCTGAAGCCCAAGCTTCTTTTGGCGCAGTTCCCACCAGGTCCGCATGCCGATCCACTCGTCGGTCACGGCGAACGGCGCGTTGGCGTAATTCCAGACCGGCATGTCGGCCGGCGTGTAGACGCCGATGATCGTGCCCGTCTCGGCAAGCCCGGCGCCGACGGCTTTCAGCGTCTCCTTGCCCTTGACCAGGGACTGACCCCAGTAGAACTTGATCTTGATCTGGCCTTTGGAGCGTTTTTCAAGCTCTTCGGCCCACCACATCAAGGCCTTTGCGCGCGGTCCGCGGGGCGGTCCGATATCGGAATATTTCAAGACATAGTTCTTGGCGAGAACCGGCTGAACGCTTACCGGCGAAATCAGCATCAGCGCCGCCGCGAGTGAACCAAGTAAAGCAATTCTAAGCATTTCGTACTCCCTGTATTCGGTGATGACGCTTAAATCAAAGCCACCACAATTGCATGAAAATCCTCAAATTTTCGATGGCGATAGCGTATCCCCAAACCATCGAAACGGAGAAAGTCCAACACGTTGGTACCTATTTAGCACCAATGAGTCAAAAACAATCCGCCTGAGGTCAACGGTCGGCGAACGCCTTAAGCGAGCCCGAGCGACTAGCTACCCGCCAATCCTTTCCAGTACTCCAGATTGACGTCGCGAATCACCCCGTCGTGTTCCCGCTGGAGACATCGAAGCATTGCGGCTGCGAAGCCGGCGGTGGTTTTACTAACGGCGGCCTCATCAGTTGGGAACGGGCCTTGAGCGTTCGATACGCTAACGCACATATCGAACAGGCCGCGCGCGTGTCTTAGGCCTCCCGGATGCCGTAAATCGTCCTTGGCGGCGGTTTTCACCTTGCGCCACATGCCGGACAATTGTTCCGGTTGATAACTCTCGATCGGCGAAAACTGACCCGAGACACGTGACAGCATCCGTGCCGCCGTCGCATTCATGGAATTGTCGACGACTTGAGCGCCGAACTGGCGGAGTGGCCCGGTGGCGTTTTCGATTTCCTGCGCGCTTAGAGGATTGTTATCGCCGACGACCGGTGTCGGTACCAGCGAAGCGTTCTTGGCGACGGAAATCGTGGCGGAAGCGATGCCGAGGCGTTTGATTACGTTGGCGGGAATCACCGCTGTTGCCGACATGAAGCCCCGATTAGCGACGAATTTGACCTTTTCGGCCGATAGGCGATGGCGAGCACCTTTTCCGTCCGTGACGACGAGGGCGAAGGAGTCGACCCGATCCGGCCTGTATGCCGAGCCCATCCGCGGCGTTTCGCGGTCACGCTGCAGGCAAAATGTGGATAATTCGGCGCGGCATTCGCCAGCTTGGCAGATGAACGGTATGCCACTGGTCGAGGACAGAACGGCGAGAACCTGCGGCGCCGCCATCGCTCGGCCATTCGGCAGGATTGCCAGCAGCCCGACCGCCAGAACGAACATCATTCGTGAAATCATAATTGCTTCCCCTACTTGGTCGCGCGTAACGGAGGCCAATTCATCACGAAAAGTGGGAATCGACGCTATCTCCAATCAACGCGCTTTTCGATCGTCCCAAATTCGAATTCCCGGAAATCGTAACGCCTTTCGGTCGCCACGGGAACAACAATCCGCCGCGCTGGAATTTGTTTTCGGTTCGATGGCGTGTCTCGCCGCGTTGGATACGATAAGCTTACCGACAATCGAGACGCGACCAATGGGGGAGATAGCCGTGAGCGAAAACGAAATCAGCGAAAGCGCCGACGTGACCATTCTTGGTGCCGGAATCGTTGGAATCGCGACGGCGTTGTCGCTAACGGAGCGCGGTTTAAAGGTGACGGTGGTCGATCGAGATCCGCCGGCGGATGGGGCCAGCTTCGGCAATGCCGGTTCGCTTTCGCCCTGGTCCTGCGTGCCGCAGTCGATGCCTGGTTTGTGGAAGAACGTGCCGCGCTGGATGCTCGATCCGGAGGGTCCAATCGCACTCCGCTTGGGCTATGCGGCGACATTCCTGCCCTGGGCAGTGAAGTTCCTGCGATCGGGACAAGAGGCCCGTCTTCCGGCGATCGCCGATGCCATGCTCGGCCTGACGCGGCCGACTGTCACGCTCTACCGTCACCACCTGGCGGGGACGGGACACGAGGATCTGGTCCGCGATTCGGTCTATGTCCATGTGTTCCGGAACGCCGCCGATGCCGATTTAACGCAGTTGTCATGGCGCATGCGGCGCGAGCGCCAGGTGCCGCTGGAAGTCGTGAAGGGCGATGCCCTCCGCGAGGTCGAGCCCGCACTCTCGCCAGAATTCGAGGCCGCGGTGCTGATCAAGCAGCAAGGCCGCGCCCTCGATCCCGGCGGTATCGGCAAGGCGCTGGCGGAAAAGGCGCAAGGCATGGGTGTCGTCTTCCTGCGCCGCAATGTCGAGCGATTGGTGCCGGCCGAGGACGGCGGTTGGCGGGTGGAGACCGATGGCGGTGCGATGCCGGCGAAGCGCGTCGTGGTGGCGATGGGAGCCTGGTCGGGCAAGCTTCTGGAGCCGCTCGGCGTCAAGGTGCCGCTGGAGGCCGAGCGCGGCTATCACATGGTCTTCGGCGATCCGGGTGTCACGCTCAACAACTGCATCATGAACGTCGACGCGAAATTCGTCGTGAGCTCGATGACGGCCGGGGTGCGCTGTGCCGGGACGGCCGAGTTCGCGGGGCTCGATGCGGCCCCCGACTATCGCCGTGCCCGTGTCTTCGAGCGGCTGGCGAAGCGGATGTTTCCCGACATCAACACGAACGACACGGTGGAGTGGATGGGAACCCGCCCGTCGACGCCGGATTCGGTACCCTGTCTCGGCGAGATACCGGGTTGCCCGGGCTTGTATGCCGCTTTTGGGCATGGCCATACGGGCATGACCATGGCCCCGAAGACGGGCGAGGTGATCGCCGCCCTGATCGCGGGCGAGACTCTCGACGTCGACATGACGCCCTATCGGATCGACCGGTTCGGTTGAGAGCGCGTTCTATCGTGGCGCCGGGGCGGGTCGTCGCAAGAGAAAGATAAGCGGGATGACGGAGACCGCCGCCGCGGAGAAGAGATAAAAAGCGTTGATATAGCCGATCATCGAGGCCTGACGCTCGATCTCGCCGCCAAGCACCGCAAGGCCGTGCGTATTCTCGATATTCCACGCACCGGCGACGGAGGGCAGGCGAAACGCCTCGTTGAAGGGGGTCAGGTGCTCCGCGATCACGGAGAAGTTCACAGTGGTCGAATGGACCACGACGCCGACGCAAACCGAAATGAAGATCGCACTGCCGAGGTTGCGAATCAGATGAAAGACCGCCGTCGCCTCGCCCATCCGCTGCGGCTGCAGGGTCGCGAAGGCCAAGATCGTCAGCGGCACCCAAAGAAAGCTGTTGCCGAAGCCCTGCAACGCGCTGGTCCACATGGTGTCCCAGATGGTGACGTTGAGATCGAACTGCGCCATTAGCCAGCCGCTTATGCCTTGACTGCCGAATCCAATCGCGAGGCCGATCCGGGGGTCGAAACGGCTCATCGCGACGACGACGAAATTCCCGATCATGCTGCCGGCACCGCGCGACGCGAGGACGACGCCGATAATTGAATCCGGGAATCCCCGGAGGTTCTGCAGCAGTGGCGGCAGGAGCACCATGGGAACGAAGGCGAGCGCGCCAAAAGCGAAGGCGAAGATAAGCCCGAGCGCGAAATTCCGGTCCAAGAGAAGGCGCGGATCGAGATACGTTCGGGCCGCGGTCAGGCAATGGACGACAAAGATGTAGAAAGCCGTCGCCGCGAGCGCGCCTTCGAAAATGATTTCCATCGAATCGAACCAGTCTTGCCGCTCGCCCCTGTCGAGCATCAGTTGCAGCGAGGCGATGGCGATCGAGAGGGCGAAAAATCCGGTCCAATCGAGCCGCACCGTCGTATCGCGCCGGCGGTCCGTGATGAAGAGCCAGACCATCAGAAAGGAGAGAACGCAGATCGGCAGGGTCATGAAGAAGACCCAGCGCCAGTTATAGGCCTCTGCGACGAAGCCGCCGATCGTCGGGCCGATGATCGGGCCGCAGACTACCCCCATGCCCCAAATCGCGGTGGCGAGGCCGTGCTGGTAGCGGGGAAAGCTGGTCAGGATCATGGCTTGCGAGACCGGTGTGATGGGCGCCCCGAAAATGCCCTGGAGGACGCGAAAGGCGATCAACTCCTCCAGCGTCGTCGCGGTTCCGCAAAGCAACGATCCGGTCGAGAAGCCGGCCACGCACCACATCATGACCGCGCGCCGTCCGAAGCGGTTCGCGAGCCAGCCCGAGATCGGCGTCGCCACGGCGGTGGCGACCAGGTTGAAGGTCACCGACCAGGCGATCTGGTCCTGCGTCGCCGAAAGCGAGCCCTGCATCTGCGGCAGCACGACATAGGAGATCGTCACCGTCATGGCGAAGAGGAGCGTCGCCAGCGTGACCGTGGCGAGCACCCAATAACGGTGCCCCGCCGTCGCCGGTTCGCTCGTAACGGTCCCGGATGTCATTCGGATGTCATACGGCCTATCGGCCGTCCAGGATCGCGTCGGCGATCTTCTCCGCCGTCATTAGGGTCGGGAAATTGGTGTTGGCGCAGGGCACCACCGGGAAGATCGAGGCATCGACCACGCGGAGCCCCTCGACCGCGCGGACCCGGCCCGCATTGTCCGTGACCGCCATGGGATCGTCCGCCTCGCCCATGCGGCAGGTACAAGAGGCGTGCCAGACCCCGACCGCCGCCTGACGCACGAAGGTCTCGAGCTGTTCGGCATCGTTCAGCACGCCGTCGAGGTCGAATTCCTCCATGATCAGCTTGTTTATCAGGAGCCGCCGGAGCGGATCGGGCCCGTCCAGGAGCCGCGCCATCGCACCCGTCATGAACTTGTTCTTCTGGTTGATCTGCCCGATCTGACGCACCTTGTCGCTGTAGCTGGCGGGGAAGGGGTCGCTGACCGCCGCCCGCATGGCTGGGTCGCGGTGGAGGCCGGCCATTCGACGAAAGCCCTCCATCAGCCGATCGAGGTCGCGTTTGTCCGAGAGAAGATTGAACTCGACCGTCGGTTCGGTCCGCCAGTCCGTCGACGATAGCTGCACCTGGCCGGTTTCGGAATAGGTCTTGTTGACGAAGATGATCATCGAGCCGATCTGCTCGCCGACCGCATGCCAGGCGGATTTGTTCGCCGCCGCGACGAACATGTCGCCGCGAGGGGCATCCGCGATACCCGATGAATAGCGGAGCCCGACCAGGATATGGCGCCGGGTATACTCGTTCACCCGGGCATGCGGCTTGATGAAGGCGGCCAGGGCGATCGACGGGTGGTCCATCAGGCGCTGCCCGACTCCGGGCACGTTTGCGCGCACCTCGATCCCCAATTCGGCGAGATGCATGGCGGGCCCGATCCCCGCACGCAGCAGATGGGCCGGCGAATGGATCGCGCCCGAGGAGACGATGACCTCGTTGGCGCGAAATTCGGTTGCCTTGCCCGCGACCAAGGCCTTCACGCCGACGCAGCGCAAGCCCTCGAACAGCAGTTCGCTGACTTGGGTATTGGTCGAGATCGTCAGATTCTCGCGAAGCCGCGTCCCCGGATCGAGATAGCCGATCGCCGCCGAGACCCGGCGCTCATAGGCATTCGACATGGTGATCGGGAAATAGCCGTCCCGGAACTCCCCGTTCTGATCGGGAAGGTACTCGAACCCCGCCGCCTTGAAGGCTTCGCCCGCCCCCGTCGCATAGCCGTTCCAAAGATCGGGGAAGATGCGGCGGACCGGAATGCGGCCGGTATTGCCGTGATAGGGCCCCTCGAAGTCCATGTCGCGCTCGACCTTCTTGAAGTAGGGCAGCACGGAGTCCCAATTCCAACCCTTGGCCCCTCTGGCGTCCCATTCGTCGTAATCGGTCGGGGCGCCTCGGTTGGCGAGCTGGCCGTTTATCGAAGAACCGCCGCCGAGCACGCGAGCCTGCTCGTATTTGCGGAGCGGCGGCCGGTCGGTCGCCGGGTCGTTGTGCGAGATGACCTGGGTCGTGACCTTGAGTTCCGTCCAGTGAAAGCGCGTGTCGAGATACGCGGTGCCGGGATAGCTGTCGAGGATCTGTTCCGGGACCTTGCCGTGCGGCGTGTCCTGGCCGGCTTCGCAAAGCAGGACCTTGTTGGCACTCTTGGCCGAGAGCCGGTTCGCCATGACCGATCCGGCCGAGCCGCCGCCGACGATGATGTAGTCGTAAATCATGGATTTCCCCCTCGGTCCCGTCCCGCGTCGAGTCTCTTTAGCTAAGGTTAATGCGCCGCCAAACATTTTCCGGTGTCGCCGGACCGTCGAAGTCCCGGACCCCCAGCGGCGACAGGGCATCAAGGACCGCATTGATGATCGCGGGGAACCCGGCGATGGCGCCTGCCTCGCCGCTTCCCTTGGTGCCCAAGGGATTGGTCGTACATGGGATCTCGTTGAAGGTGACGTCGAGCGCCGGCACCTCGTCGGCCCGCGGCAATCCGTAATCCATGAACGAGCCGGTCAGGAGCTGTCCCGTTGAAGCCTCGTAGACGACGCGCTCCTTCAGCGCTTGCCCCAGCCCCTGCGCGATGGCGCCGTGGACTTGGCCTTCGATAACCATCGGATTGACGATGGTGCCGTAATCATCGACCGCGGTATAGCGCTCGATCGTCATCCGGCCCGTATCCGGATCGACCTCCACCTCTGCGATGTGGCAGCCGTTCGGAAAAGTGTGCGCTTCGCGGGTGAAATCCTGATAGGTGTCGAGGCTCTCGCCATCTCCCTCGCGTGCTAGCCGCGCCACTTCCAGGATGTCGATCCCACGATCGGTGCCGGCGATGCGGAATTGCCCGTCGTCGAATTCGATATCGGTCTCGGCGGCCTCGAGCGTTTGCGCGGCAATCACGGTTCCCTTCGCGATGATCTTCTGCACGGCCTTGTGGATGGCGGTTCCGGCCATGTAGGTCGCGCGCGAGCTGCCGTGGCCGCCGCCCTTGGCGATCAGGTCGGTGTCGCTGTCGCGGTATCGGATGCGCTCGAAGGGGATGCCAAGCAACGCCGAGACGATTTGCGGGAAGGTTGTCTCGTGGCCCTGTCCGATCGATTGCGTGCCGGTGGTGAAGGTGAGGTGGTCGTCGGCATCGAAGCGAATTTCGATATTCTCCTCGGGCGCGCCGAAAGTCGCCTTGATGTGATAGGTGAAACCGAGGCCGCGCAAATACCCGCGCGCTTCGGCGCCGGATCGGCGTTCAGCGAAACCGGCCTCGGCGCGGTCGATCGCTTCGGCGAGGTTGTCCGCGAAGGTGCCGCTGTCGACGACGGCGCCGACCGTGTTTTTGAACGGCATCGCCGTGGCCGGCATCAGGTTCCGTCGACGGAGTTCGAGTCGATCATGTCCCGTCTCGGCGGCGGCGAGATCGATCAGCCGTTCCAAGATGTTCGCGGACTCGGCAAAGCCCGGCCCGCGGGTAACGCCGATCGGCACCGTATTGGTATAGCCTGCGCCAACCTCGAGATAGACGGCTGGCAAGACATAGGGTCCGCCCGGCAGGGTCGCGAATTGTTCGGTGTGGATGCGTGCCATGCCGCCGCAAAGATAGGCCCCAAGATTGCCCCAACCGACAACGCGGAGGGCGAGGAAGTTTCCGTCCTCGTCCAGCGCCAGCTCCGCTTGGGCCGTGTGGTCGCGGGCCGGATGATCGGCGGTAAATCCCTCGCTCCTCGCGTTGACCCACTTCACCGGCCGGCCAACGACCCGCGCAGCCCAAAGCAAGATGACTTGTTCGGGATACATGAAATTTTTCTGGCCGAATCCGCCGCCGACATCGGGGGCGTGAAACCGTACCTTCGACGGTGCCGCGCCAAGGGCCGCGGCGACATGGTCGCGCGCCATGTGAAGGCTCTGCGCCGAAAGATGCAGCGTGTATTTGTCCTGCTCGGGATCATGGATGCCGATGGCGCCCCGGGGTTCCATCGGGTTCACCGAGACTCGGTGATTATGGAGGTCGAGCCGCGTCACATGCGCCGCCGCCGCCATCGCGGCATCGGTCGCCCCCTTGTCGCCGACCTGCCATTCGAGGCAAATGTTTCGCGACTCGTCGTCGATGATCGAGACCGCGCCCGGTGCCAGGGCGGCTTCGATCGTCGTCAGCGCGGGCAGCGGGTCGTAATCAACCGGTATCATCTCCGCTGCATCGCGCGCGGCCGTTTCGCTTTCCGCGACGACGAGGGCGATCGGCTCGCCGACATAGCGGACGCGATCCTTGGCCAACGCGTATTGAGTCGGAAATCGGAATGGTTCGTTGGAATAGACGTTCACCCGCTCATAGGGTTGAAGCGGTTCGATTCCAGCCGCGTCCTGGTCGGCGCCGGTCAGCACCGCGAGCACCCCCGGCGCCGTTCGTGCGGCAGCCGCGTCGACGCCGCGCAAGTGCGCATGGGCATGGGACGAGCGCAGAAAAACGGCATGGACCATGCCGTCGAACACCAGGTCGTCGAGGTACCGGCCTCGGCCCATGAGAAAGCGCGTATCCTCAATCCTCTTGGGGGCCTCACCGATCTTCAGTTTCGCCATGGAAGTGTCCCTATCCTTGCGCGCGGGATTGTCTCCGCCCAGCCGCTTTAGAACAAGCTGCGCGGGAAACAGCGGGCGGCAAGTCGCGGGCCGTCGCCTTGACCTCGCCCTGTCGGCGCCTAGGTTACGCCTGCCAGCCAGTCTTCCCGAAAAATTCGACGGAGCCCATGCGCATGAGCACCTTCTACATGGTCGAAATGAAATATCCAGACTCGGAACCGCGCGAGGACTTCGATGAATTCTATTATGGGCACGTCTCGATGTTGCTGACCATCAAGGGGTTCCTCTGGGCGCAGCGCTTCGAGTGCATCCATCCCGCCCGGGCGCCCTTTATGGCGATTTATCAGCTCGCGGGACCCGAGGTAATGACAAGCGATAACTATACGTCGAAGGCGGGCCGGATGTCGGTCAATCCGGTGATCCGCGAGCGCGTCACGAATTGGGACCGCAATCTGGTCACCGGCGGGATCGACGACATGCATGTGGAGATGGGCGGCTGGATGGTGTTGATCGACCGCCTCGATTCCGAGAGCCCGGCCCTACCCGAAGGTTTCGCGGCGCTCGAGGTGATCGGGCTCGACGAGACGATCGCCGAGCGCGGGGTCCTGACGGGGAACTCGGGTGACCCGGCGACGCCCGAGACGACTCCCGAAGGATGGATCGTCCGGACGCTTCACCCGCTCCACCCGCCGCGTTGTCCGGAATGACAAGAGGGCGTTCGACCTAAAGCGTCGGGTCTTCGCCGACGCGGACCAGGCGCTTCCCCAAATTCTCGCCCTTCATCATGTCGATGAAGGCGGCTGGCGCGTTCTCGATCCCGTCAACGATATCCTCTGCGTAGACGACGTCGCCAGCTTTCATCAATGCGGCCATCCGGGTCACGTAATCGTCGAACTGGTCCATGTTGTCGCGCACACTGAAGCCCCGCATGGTGGCGTGGGCGCGGAGGATCGACGAGACATTTCGTATGCTCTCGGTATTGCCGGTCTCGATGCGATCGTATTGCGATATCTGTCCGCAGATCGGCAGCCGGGCATGCGTGTTGATTCGGGCGAGGACCTCATCCAGGGTCTCGCCGCCGACATTGTCGAAATAGACGTCGATTCCGTTTGGGCAGGTCTCGTCGAGGGCGGCACCGATCGAGGATACGGTCTTGTAATTGAAGCCCTGGTCGAAGCCGAGTGTCTTGACAATATGATCGACCTTGGCGTCGCTGCCGGCACTGCCGACGACACGGGCGCCGCGAAGCTTGGCGAGCTGTCCCGCGACCTGACCGACGGCGCCGCTTGCCGCTGAAACGAACACGGTTTCGTCGGATTCCGGCCGGCCGATATCGATCATGCCGACATAGGCGGTCAGTCCCGGCATGCCGAGGACCGAGATCGCATGGGAGATTGGCCCCAGCGAAGGGTCGATCTTGCGAAGGCCCTCGCCGCCGGGGGCAAGGGTGAAAAGTTCCCAGCCGAGAAAACTCCATACGAATTCGCCCTCTTTGAAATCCGCGTTGCGGGATTTCTCAACCTGGCCGACGACGCGGGCCGGTATGACCTCCTCCAGCGGGAAGGCGACCTTGTTGCCGCCGTCGCTGTCCATCTGCCCCCGCATATAAGGGTCGCAGGAGAGGTAAATGTTTCTGACCAGCACATCACCGTCTCCCGTTTCGGGCACGGCGCCGTCGCGCAATTCGTAGCAATCAGGGGTAACGGCGCCGGCCGGGCGTTTCACGAAGACGACTTGGCGGTTTTCCATGATCGTAATCTCTTCCTAGCGGTCGCGGCCGATGGATTGGACGGAGTCGAACCCTTCGAAACTGGGGGCGCCCTGATAGAGCTTCTGGCCGCCGCCCGCTTTGGCATGGGCCTTGCGGAAGGCTTCCGACTGGGTCCAGTCCTCGAAGTGTGTTTTCGACGCCCAGGTTGTGTGTGAGGCGTAGAGCGTGTGGTCCTCCTCTTCGGGGCCGCGCAGCAGATTGAATTCGACGAAGCCCGGCACCTCGGCCAGGTGAGAGTCGCGCTCCAGCCACATTTTCTCGAAGGCCGCTTCCTCGCCCTTGATGATCCGGAAGCGATTCATTGCGATGAACATGGTCAGCCTCTCTTCCGTCGCCTAATCGTCCATGGGAATTTCGTGAATTTCGACCTTTGGCGCCGTGTCGGTCGACAGCTCGGCGGTGATATAGGTGGCACCCCGGCCGATCGTGTCGGTCGGCGACCCGCAAAAGGCGGCGGCCGTTCCGTTCGCCGATACATCCATTGCCGCGTGATGATGGCCGAGCGCCAGATAATCACAGGGGCTGGTCTCGATTTCGGCCATCGGGATCGGCGAGGAGCGGTCGGTTGCCTCCCCGCGCGGGACGAAAATTCCGTGTCCAAGGCCGATGAACCATTTGCAATCGGTTGGCCGCTCGGGGCATCCGCCCAAGGGGCTGTAGTCGGGCGAATGGTCAACCATGCCCTTGCCCCAAACTGCCACATCAAGCGCATTGAGACGCGCCAAGCGCCCATCTTCCGAAGACAGCATCTCGACGTTCCCGATCCGGCCGAAATCGTGTCGCTTGAAGATCGCGTTCTCGGCGAGGCAGTCGTGATTGCCCGGAATCATGACGACCGGGACGGGTTGGGCGCCGAGAATTTCCATCGCCCAATTGATGGTTTCCGGCGACGCGCTGTTCGTGTCGAAAAGGTCGCCCGCCAGCAATATCAAATCCGGTCGATGGGCGTTCATTCGCGCCAATGTTTCCGCGAAGGCGGCACGGAAGAACTCGACAGCACTCTCCCGCGTGCCGCCCATATAGTGGTCGCCATCCAGATGAATGTCCGAGCAATGCGCAATGCGTAGTTTTTCCGTCATATCCCTTCCGGTCGGAGGTCCCTTCATGCCGGTGTTGATATATGGGGAAAACACCGGGTCGCCAAGCGCGGGCCTACCCGTTTCGTTTCCGACCCCCAAGTTTCTCCCGTGGGACGTATGTTTTCCCACCGAGCCGACCTGCCCGGCCACCCCTTGAGGAGAATGGGAACACGCATGTATTTGAACGCCTTCGCCGACGGTTTGACGCCGCTCGATATGACCGGCACCAACGAATTCAGCAGCCTCCTCGAGAGCGCCGCAGATCTTTCCATTCCGCATTCTCCGGAAATCGCCTATCGCTCGCACAATATCGTGCTGCGCCATCAGCGCTTCCATTTTCTGGAATGGGGCGCGCCCGACGCACCGCCGATCGTGCTCCTCCATGGCGGCCACCAGTCCGCCCATTCCTGGGACTTGGTCAGCCTGCACTTGGCCGACCGCTACCGGGTGTTGGCGCTGGACCAGCGCGGTCACGGCGACAGCGAATGGGCCCGCGACGGGTCCTATTCCAACAACGAGATGGCGCAGGATGCGGAGGCCTTCGTCGAGGCGCTCGGGCTCGAGAATCCGATCGTCATGGGCCATTCCATGGGCGGGCGGAATTCATTGCGGCTAGCGATGCGCGACCCCTCGCGCCCGAAGGCCATGGTGATCGTCGATGTCGGTCCCGAGGTTTCGGATCGGGGCCGCAAGGTGATTTCCGCCTTCGTCAAGGCGAACGAGGAGTTCGACGACCTGGAACATTTCGTCCGCAATGTGCGCCGCTACGACCCCTATCGAAGTCGCGAACACATCGAACGGACGGTGAAATACAACATGCTGTGCCGGGTCGACGGGAAATACGTCAGCAAGTGCGACGGCCTGCCGCGTCGCGCAAATCTTCACGAGGCGAATGCCGAACCCGACGCGATTACCTTTGGCGATGTCGCGGCGTTCGATTTTCCGGTTCTGATCCTGCGGGGGGAGAAGTCTAATATCCTGACCCCGGATGGCGCGGAGCGTTTCCGTGATGCCTTGCCGAAGGGACAGTTGGTCACGGTCTCGGAATGCGGGCACAACGTCCATTCGCAAAACACACTGGGCTTCATCGAGGTGCTCGGGACATTTCTCGGGTCTCTCGATTAGCGCCGAACCAGAAGGAAGGAAGAGGTCGACATGGCGGAACTTGACGGAAAAGTCGCTGTCATCACCGGTGGGGCGAGCGGTATTGGCGAAAGCGCCGCACGCTTGTTCGTCGAGGAGGGTTGCCGTGTCGTGATCGCCGATATGCAGCGGGATCGCGGCACGGCCCTAGCCCAGGAGCTCGGCGAGGCGGCGCGTTTCCAAGAGGTCGAGGTCCGCCAGGAAGCACAGGTCAAGGCTGCGGTCGATTGCGCCGTCGACGCGTGGGGCCGCCTCGACTGCATGTTCAACAATGCCGGCTTCGGCGGTGTGCTGGGACCCATCGAGGATATACCGACCGATGATTTCGACATGACCGTCGACGTCCTGCTGCGCGGCGTCTTCCTCGGCATGAAACATGCGGTACCGGTGATGAAGACGCAGGGTTCGGGCAGCATCATCAACACGGGCAGCATCGCCGGCGTCACCGCCGGGCGGGGGCCGATCATCTATTCGGCGGCGAAGGCGGCGGTGATCCATCTCAGCAAGGCCTCGTCGATGGAACTCGGCGAGCATTCGATACGGGTTAACGCGCTTTGCCCCGGTTATATCGCGACACCGCTCTCGGCCAATACGGTGGGCCGGCCAGATGCGCTGATCGAGGAAAGGCTCGACAGTTATTCGCTCCGCCAGCCCATTCCACGCGTCGGCCGGCCTCGGGACATCGCCGAGATGGCGCTCTATCTCGCGAGCGACCGGTCCAGCTTCGTCACCGGCCAGGCCCTGGTCGTGGACGGCGGTGCGGCGACCGGCGTCATGTGGTCCGATCAGAAGGACGTCTATAAGTCCTACAAGCCGATCAAGGTCTATAACCCGGACGTTGCCTGAGAGATCAACCGAGGGCGACGGCACCGTCCGCGCGCCGGGGGCGGGCTGTCTCGTTCGCGCCCGCAAGAATTTCCTCGGCGGTCCAGCCGAGTTGCCCGTGACGCACCATGCCGTAACGAACCAGCGCTTCGTCCGCGAAGTCACGAAATTCCGGCATGTCGAGCCAAATGCGCATCAAGACCCGTCGGCGGTCCATCTCCGGTTCGACGGCGTGGGACGCCCGGCCATGCAATACGGTGTAATTGCTGCAGAACTGGATGTCGCCGGCGTGGAAGGGAAATTCGAAGCGTGACTCGAAGGCCAATTCGTCGATGAGATCGAAGATCTCGTTCTCCTCGTCCGTGAGCGGTCGATTGAGCCGACGCGCCGCGGAGGTAATCCAGTTTCGGTTGTAGCGACAGGAAAGCTCTCCTCCCGCCTGACTGAAGAACGGGACCCGATAGCCGGAGGTCGGCGTCTCGCCGTCGCTGTGTTCTTCCATACGGTCCCATTCGAAACCCTCATAGAGCCGCGCCAGGGCATCCGGGCGGCGTCGCAGAACCTCGTTGTAGATATGCGTCGAGCTGGCGATCCGGCTCGGCGGATCATCCGGTGCCTGACGGACGCAAAGGAGCGTCACGATATCGGTCAGATCCACATGAAGCGGCGATTCCTTGGGAAATCCGACACCGCGATTTCCTTGATTGGGGCGGAGCGGCCCCTCTGTCACGTAATGGATCAATCCGGCATCGCCGTTTTGCGTGATGCCTGTACCGATATGACGGCAGAGGCCCCAATACATCTTCTCGAGATCCTCGAAGGAATAGTCGTCGACCGGAAACCCGCGAAGGAAGGCGAATCCGCGGCCGCCGCGAAGGTCCGCCGCCACCCGTGCCAGCTTCGCCGAGAGCGTCGGCAGCGGGAAACCGTCCGGGGTGATCTCTGCAAGCGCGTCGCCCCGCGCCTTGATGCCGGCAAGCGCGGTGCCGAGTTCCTCGACATCCCGCTCGTCCAGCTCATATGCCCACGACCGGTCCGCCGCCAGATCCTCGCCCCGCCAGACGCTGGCATCGGCGATCGGCTCCATTCGAATTTCGGTCATGGGTTGGCTCCTATCTTTACTATCAACGCCCAATCGTCATTTCCGCGAATTCGCGAATGACGCCTAAGTGCCGCTTAGGCATCGCCCAGCTTGCAGCCCCAGGCCTTGGTCGCATATTCATCGGTGACGATGTCGAAGACGACGCCGTTGGGATCGCGGAATTTGATCTCGGTGGCGCTCTCCGGTTTGCTCGGCAGGCGCATGTGATAGTTGCCGCCGTTCGATTCGATCTCCTTCGTGGCATCCCCGATATCGTCGACGACGAAGCCCATGTGATGCAGGCCGTGAAAATCCTTGCCGCGTTCGTCGCCGGCCTGTTCGTCGGTCTTGAATTTCAGGATCGCCAGGCTGACCACGCCGTCGGATAGCATGATCGCGATATTTGATTCGAAGACCCGGTCCATTCCGAAAGTCTTTTCGTAGAATCCCGCCGCCGCTTCCATATCGGGAACCGTGACAGCGATGTGTCGAAGCTTAGCCATGATAATTCTCCTTTGCCAAAAGATGGTGGGCAATCGCCCGGAGGACTGTCAAGGATGCCGGCATCTCACTCGGCCGCCGGACGTCCCTTGCGTGCGATGAATTCGGGGAAGGCGTCCTCGGCCTTGGCGCCGGCGACGACGTTGCGGGTGTAATCGAGCTCGATCGACCACTGGCCGCCGAGGTCGCGGCCCATGTCGCGGAGCAGGATCTCCTTGATGCCCATCACCGAGCGGCGGTCATTGTTGGCGATCATGCCGGCGATCTCCATCGTCTTGGCGCGAAGTTCACCGCTCGGCACCAGGTGGTTCAGGAGCCCGATGCGATAGGCCTCTTCCGCCTCGACGACCCGTGCCGTGAAGAGCAGTTCCTTCGCCATCGGCCAGCCGACCTGGTTGGGCAGCGTCCAAGTGCTGTTGATTCGTCCGTAGGCGGCGGCAAGGAAGCGGAATTTGGTGTTCTCGCAACCGATCCGCATATCCAGCGAGGAGGAAAGAACCGCCGCACCCCCATAGGCAAGACCGTTCATCATGCCAATCGTGGGCTTGGTCGATGCGCTGATCTCGAAGCTGCCGCGGTTCCGCACCGAACTCTTCCGGCTGAGTTCGTCGGCCGAAAGGTTGCGGTCGTTCTCGCGTTGTTCGTGAATGTCGCCGCCGGCGGAAAACGCCTTCTCGCCGGACCCCGTGATTACGATGCAGCCGACCGCGTCATCGGCGCACATTTGGCGGACGGCATGGTGCAGCTCGGTGCTCAACCGATTGCTCATCGCGTTCAGCACGTCCGGGCGGTTCATGGTCAGGACCGCGACGCCGTCCTCGATCTCCACCAGAATGTCGTTGTATTCCGTCATTTCCTTGCTCCCATCGCCTATTCCGGCGGCAATATTTCCTGGACACAGATATCGTCGATCAAATGCGCGCGGCCGATATCCTCGAGATGGGCCCGCTTTTCCTCATTGGTGAGCGGGGCACCGACACCGATCGTCAGCGCGAGCACGATCGATTGATCGATCATGTCGAGCCAGTAGCTTCGGCGCACCAGCTTGCCATCCTCGCCGCGCGCGAAGGGATCGTTAGGGTCCCGTCCCAGATCGGGTTGGTAGAAATTGCTTCTTGCCATGGTGTCTCCTAAACGGGCAGCAGGGCCCTAACCTCCGTCAAATGCGCCTCGTCGACCGATTGCGGGGCGAGGATGATATCGTCATAGCCGAGTTCGGCCACTTGCTCTAGACGGGCCCGCGCCGCCGCGGCATCGCAGCGCAGATGAAACGGTTCGTCCATCGCCAGGGCTTTGGTCTCGGCATTGGAATCGACGGCGACATTGGTGACGATGGCCCGCTTGCCGCCGAGATCGCGGAACCGCTTGATGCCGTCGACCATGGTGCTCCAGGTGCTTCGGCGGCCGGATGCGATCCAGCCGTCATATTCTTGCGCCGCTTTCGATATCCAGCGGCTGCCCGCCCAGCTTCCGATCAAGATCGGCGGGCCGTCGCCGCTACCGGGCCAAGGCGACAGATTGGCCGTGCCGACGGTCTCGCCGCGCCACAGTTTTCGCATGATCGGCAGGGCCTCGGCGAGCAGCCGGAAGCGGGCTTGGTAATCGACGCCGACGGCATCGAAGTCGGCTTTCGTCGATCCGGCGCCGACGCCAAGGGAGAAGCGGCCGCCCGAGAAAACATGCGCCGTCAGCGCGCGGTGCGCCAACTCGACGGGTCGGCGGAGCGGTACCTGGAGAATACAAGTCCCGACCTCTATCCGTTCGGTGACCGAAGCGGCGACCGTGGCGGCGATCAAGGGGTCGGGGTCCATGAAGCCGCGACCGATCGCATCGAAAAACCAGAGACCGTCGAAACCCAGCCTCTCCACCGCGCGGGCGGCGGTCACGAAATTATTGTCGGCCGCGGGGCCGGCACCCGAATGCGGCAGGCTAATTCCCACTTTCATTGAATCGGCGCTCCATGCGGTCGTCCCGGCGGTTCCTCATCCAGGAAGATGAGGGGCCACGGATCAATCTACGCCGCCGCAAACCGCGGGAAAGAGCAATCCCGCCAAATCAGGCCCCGGGAGGTGGGGCGGGGACCGGTCGTCGAGAATTATCCCCAATTCAAATTCTCATATCGAACAGATTGTAGTCCTTCAAATCCGCCTTTGCCGCTTCGTTCCAAGCATATTCGTCGCCGGAGTCGAGGAACGGTTCGTAGACATACGGCGTCTCGTCCGGGAAGCTCTGGCGCCTCGCGTCGATCGCATAGCCGATCACCCGCGAACGTTCGCGGATCTGGGCCTCGTCATAGACCCCCTTGGCACCGTATTCGTCCTTCCCGCCGTACTGTTTCCAGCCATGCTCGCCGATAATCGAGCGGCGCCGATGGAAGCCGAAATTAACGGTCACGCGCCAATCCTCGCTGGTATTGGCGAATGAGCCGTGGAGCGTCTGGCGGTTGGTGATGGCGACGTCGCCGGGGGCGCAAACGATTGGAACCGCGTCGGGCAGCCGCTCCGACCCCGCTTCCGCGACCGCGGCCGCGATATCGATCTTGCCGAGCTTGTGCGAGCCGGGCACCACCCAGACCCCGTTCGCCGGCGTGCAGCCGTAAAGCTGCGCCATGAAGTTGAAACCGTGACTGCCTTCGTCCCAATCATCGCGGTCCCAAAGGGTGGTCCCGTCCTGATGCCATGCGACGGAGGCCCCGAGGCCCGGTTCCTTGATGAAAAAGGCGTCGGTGAAGGGGACGAAGTCGTCGCCGTTCACCGCTGCCGCGACCGCCAGCAGACCCGGATGCGCATAGGCGCGGAGACAGGCCTCCGAGTGTTGCAGCGTGCCGAGCATGAGAAAGACGATTTCGTCCGGCGCGTCGGCGGCGGCCGTGGGTTCGATCATCTTGACGGGATGGCGGCCGTTCACGTGATCGGTTCCGCCGGTGGGGTCTCCGAGCGGCTTCGACCAGCGGAGCGAGGGCGCCTTGCTGTCCGCGCCGATCGCGGGGCGGCCCTTGGCATCGACCGGCGAGCCTTGCTCGGTCGGCAGGCGGTCGAGGACGTCCTTGAAATCCGCTTCGATATCGGCGAGTTCATCTGCGTCGAACACACCCTCGAAGACATAGAAACCGCAACGCCAATAGGCCTCCAGGATGTCGCGATGCACCGCGCCGTCCTCCTCGAACCGGATCGGCCCGCGATTGCCGAGCGCGAACGCCTTGGCTTCCCCGGCGTTCAGGTAAGCCTCCATTTCGGCGTCGTAGGATACCGATTCGACGGTGCTCGCTTGGTCCTGGGTGTTCATGTCTGTTTCCTTTCGCTGGAAATCGGTTGTTGCCCTCGGCGTCATTGGATCGTCTTGAAATCGATCGCGTCGATCTCATCGCAATAGCTGACGCCGTAATTCTTGTGGCTCCGCCAATCGGCTACCCTCCAGCCGCTGATTCCAAGGATTTCCTGTACGATCACTCCGGCGTCCGCCGGCAGCCTTCCGCATTTGAGATAAATCGTATTCGAACTCCAGGCACCCCGGCCGGGATCGCACTCGACGATCAGTCCGGCTTCTGTCAGGAGCTTGCAGTATTTCCGGCCTAGCGGCTTGCTCTTGGTGCTGACCCAAATCTTAAAGCCGCGCAACTTGTCGCGTCGCCCGGAGCCCCTGGGCTTCGCGGGTTTGGCGGGTGCCGTGGCGGCGATCGCCCCGTAGTTCTTCAACTTGCGTAGCAGCCACTTCGGGCGGCTTCCAAGATCATACTGGCGTTTGAAATCCTGAATGGCCGCGTCGCGACGGCCCAGCATCTCATGGGCCAGGCCCCGGTTGCCGAAGGCATGGGCATAATCGGGCCGACGGCGAATCGCCTCGTCATAATCCTGAACGGCTTCGTTGTAGGCGTCTATCTGCCGGTAAGAACCGCCGCGGTTATAGTGAGTGATCGCGAGATTGTGGCTGGAAAGTCGACCCGATTGAATCAGCCGGGTACAGGCACTGATGGAGGCGTCGGGCGAGGTGTCGTTGGAGACGCACAAGCGCTTGTCCCCTTCGAAATCCGCCCGGACGGTCGGCACCCATGCCACGACGAAAAGAACGGCGAGAATTGCGTATCTGGTCATGCCCCCTTCCGAGTAACGGCAGTTCCCGAGTACCATGGCGACGATCATGACCATTCCGATTCGTATCCGAGCCTTGCCGCCGTTCCCTCGACCGATGTCTTGCAAGCTGCTTCCGTGTCCTTCGGGATGGCCGCTTCCACCGTCACCTCGTAACCCGAACCAGTTGCGGTCATTAGGCGGCGCGCGTGGACCCGCAGCAGGTTTGCGTCGAAATTCGTGAACGGCTCGCACAGGGCGCTTATGTCGCCGGGATTGTCCTTGTTGCAGCGAAAGATCATGCGGTTGGTGACCCGATCGGTGGCGAAGGGCAGCTGCGTGTAACGTTTGGTGTAGATATCGGCGGTTGCCAGGCCGTCGACTGCATGCAGGCGGGTTTCCAGTTCGTTTTGCGGGGGCTCGTCCGGCCACACGGTCAACGCGTTGAACATGAGGGATTGGCCGAGCAAATCCGCCGTCATATCGGAGAAATTTCCGCCCATTTCGGCGACGACACCCGTGATGTCCGAGACCATTCCCAAACGGTCGTCGCAAAAAATATTGATGAAGGTCGAAACAGCCATGAATGTCCCCCTCCCGACGGGGTAAATGCATCGTCGATCCGGGCCCAAAAAATGGGCCGACAGTGCCCAACTGCCTCCATTGATATCGCTCAATGATAGAGGAACGAGCCGGGTCGGGGAACCGCCAACCACTTGCCCGATCCTTCGTTTCGATCTTCCGGCCCGCGGTGCGGGTTGAAGCGATCAACCGCGGCTGGCATTCGGATTGGTTTTAGCGGCGATCCGCGCCATGTCATTTTGTATCAAGAACGATGCGCGGGGGCGACGGATAGCATGCCCCGGATCAAGGAGATTAGGAATGAAAGTTGGAATCGCACTTAACATGTTGCAGAAACCAGGGCACTCCGATGCCGCCGTGATGGGAGAGCACATGGCGCTTGGTGACCTGGCGGAACCCCTTGGATTCGACTCGCTGTTCGCGCTCGAGCATCATTTCACCGGCTACGCCATGTCGCCGGCCCCGACCCAGACGCTGGCCTATTATGCCGGGCGCACGAAGCGCATCACGCTGGGGACCGCGGTGATCGTTCTGCCGTGGCATGACCCGGTGCGGGTCGCCGAGGAAATCGCCCTATTGGATATCTTTTGCGGCGGGCGCTGTCTGTTCGGTTTCGGCCGCGGCGCCGCTTCCGCCGAATATGAGGGTTTCCGAGTTCCGATGGGCGAGGCGCGGCCACGCTTCCTCGAATGCGCCGAGATCATCATGATGGCGCTGAGCCAGGACAGTTTCGAATACGAGGGTGAGTTCTATCAGATTCCCCGCACCGCGATCCGCCCGCGCCCGATTTCCCATCCGGAGCGCCGCTTCTATGCGTCGTCCGTCAGCCCGGAATCGGCCGAGATCATCGCCAAGCTCGGTTTCGGCATGCTCGTCATCATGCAGAATGAATGGGCCAAGGCGGCAGCGGATATATACCGCTTCCAAGACATTACCCAGAGTGTCGGCCACACGCCGCGTCCGCCGATCATCCTGACCAACGTCTCGGTCGCCGAAAGCCGGGAAGAAGCGAAAGAGCGCGGCATGCAATACCTTGGCGCCAAATGGGACTCGATCGACAATCACTACAATTTCTCCGACGGCCACCTCGCCAATGTGAAGGGCTATGAATCCTACGGCAAAATGGCAAAGACCTATTCCAAGCTGAAGGATGAAAAGTTCCGCACCAAGGCGACGGATTTCTACGTCAGCATCCAGGTCGTCGGCACCCCCGACGATTGCCTAGAGCAGATCGCGGAACTGCAGCGCCTAACCGGTCTCGATCATCTTGTGACCGAGTTCGGCTTCGGCGGCATGCCGCACGAGGAATCGGAGGTCAACATGCGGCTCTTCGCGGATCGGGTGATGCCCGTCCTGCAACGGGATGCTGCATTCCGCTCGCCGAAGATCGTTCTGGCTCCGCCGGATCCGGTCGAGGAGAAAACCACAGCGGATATGTTCGCGCCGGCTTAGTTGCCCGCGGCCCGATCGAATCGCTCGGCGGCGACTCTTTCGATCCGTTCCTTCAGATCCGGGTTCGCCTCCAAGAACGGCAGGAAGTCGTCGCGCTTGAGGATCAGCAACTCGCTAAATCCGATAGATCGGACGGTGGCCGTGCGCGGCATTTCGGCGAGGAGTGCTATCTCGCCGAAGAAATCGCCGCTGCCGAGTTGCACCGGAGTCTCGCCGACATCGACGTCGAGACTTCCATTGGAGACGAAGTAGAGCGCGTCGCCCGCATCGCCCTTGCGGCAGACGGTTTCGTCGGGAACCGCCAGATAAGGCTTCAACAGGCGGGCGATCCCGAGAATTCGATCTCCGGATAGTTCCGACAGGACAGACACCTTCGCGATCAGATTGCGCGGCTCGAGCCCGAGGTCGAGCTTCGGCAAGGTTTCGATTCCGCGCGACCGCGCATCAATGTCCTCAAGCAAATTCTCGTGGATGTCCTGGGAAATAATCGCATGGTCGTGGAGTTCGGCATAATTGGCTTTCTCGAGGCGCATCGCGACCCTCCCGAAATGCCGCCGTTCCATGGCCTGGGCGTATTCCGGATATTGTAATCGAATGGCGGCGAGTTTGAGGCCGACCGCCTCCAGGCGCTCACGAAGCAGCTCGTCCACGCCGTCACCCGCGACCTCGCCGACAAGGGTTCGCACAGCCGCTAGCTCGGCGGTCAGGAGGTCGTCCAGGACACTCCGCATCGCAAACAGGAACTGAAACCGAAGCGCCATACGGTACGTCAACGGCCCGGTTAGTCCAATGCGCCGCTGCAACCGCATGGCAATCCTGAAGAACCGGCTGAATCCGAGGCCCTTGGCGACCGCCGCGGCGTAGCCCTCGACCCCTTCCGCCTTCAAGGCATCGGCGATGTCCTCGACCCGAACCACCAATTCGCGGAGGACACGAGGCGGGATGAAACCTTGGCCGAATTGTTCCAGATATCTGTGCTTTTCCTCGGCGACCAGGGTCGCGAGGCCCACCGTAATCCAATCCTCAGTCGACATACCGTTGACGGCACTCGCGGTTTCGGTCGCGGCCGCGGCGCGGCGCTCGTAGCTTGACAGAAGTGCCCTTGCCGATCCGCTTTCGATCTCCTCGGTCTCGAGCATTCGCGCAACGTCGGCCGAGACATCCGTGAGCGTACGTGCCATTGCCCGGTCGCGGATCGCCCGGTCGCGGGGGGCCAGTTCGTCGAGCCCGAGCCAGGACATCACCTTGCGGATCGTGGTCGCTTGTACGAAAAGCGTGAACAAAACGAAACCGGTCACCAGAACGGCAAGGAATTGACGGGTCTCGGCCGCGATGGCGTCGTTCTCTACGATGATCAGGACGAGCGCCAGGGAGACCGCGCCGCGAAGTCCGCCCCAGACCATGACGGTGCTATATGCCGAGCTGACGTGGTGGGCGAGGCCAAGACGCGAGACCAAGGGAAGCAGACCGTAAATGACTCCGACACGAGCCAAGGTGGCGGTCAAGATGACCACCATCAGCCCGATCAGCAATGCGCCATCGATGGCGGCGAGCAATGCCGGGACGGCGAGGCCGACCAGGATGAAAATGACCGATATCGCCCAAAAGCCGAGCTGCCCCCAAACCTCGTGCAGGGCGTGGAACTCCTCGGGCGGGATCGCGACCCGTCCGCGCGAGCCGATCACCAACCCCGCCGTGACCACCGCCATGACTCCGGAGACGTGGAGGTAATGCTCGGCCACGATGAAGGCGAGATAGGCGAGGACGATGGTCAGCGTGATGCAAACGAGCGTGAACTTTCGCAATCGTCCGATGACCCAACTGAACGCAAGGGCGATCACGTATCCGACCAGGACGCCGCCGACGAAGACCTTCAGGAACTGCCAGATCCCGCTAAGTACGCCGACTTCGACGCCGGAGACGATATTCATGAGCAAGATACCGAACAGCACGATCGCAGTCGCGTCGTTGAACAGGCTTTCGCCCTCGACCAGAATCGTCAGGCGTTTTGGCGCGCCGAGTTCCTTGAACAGCGCCACCACCGCGACGGGGTCTGTGGCGGAGACGATACAGCCGAGCAAGAGACAGACCAGAAGCCCGGTGCCGGTCGCCCAGTGGAGCGGCAGGGCCACGACGAATGTCGAGATCAAGAGGCCGATGACGGCGAGAAACAGGATCGGCCCGATATCCTCCATCAGACGACGCACATCGATCGAGAGCGCGCTTTCGAAGACGAGCGTCGGCAGGAAGACGAACATCACCATATCGGCGGTGATGTGAAATCCCGAGAGCGAGCGCACCAGATCGCCGATGAAACCGATCGAGAGGCGCGTCCCCGCGAACTCGATGACCGCGCCAAGTGCAATGCCGACGATCGCCAATAGAACCGTATGCGGAAAATTGACGCGCTTTGCCACCGGCAGCAGCAGAACGGCGATCGTCAATATGAAGATCAGCCCGAGAACGGACATCCATATGTGTTCCATCCCGACCCCTCAGGAGAAACTCGAAGTTGCAACTTCCTATCAGCTGCAACGCCGCCACGCCAGAGACTAACGGGACGAATCCACAATTATGTTTCGTCGAGAGCCGCGAGGACCTTCGGCGGAGACATCGGCAGGTCGACGAGGCGTCGTCCGGTCGCATTCTTGATCGCGTTGGCGACCGCCGCCAAGGGGGGTGAAATGGGAACTTCTCCGACGCCGCGGACACCGAAGGGATGCGTGTCGCTTGGCACTTCGACGATCACGGTATCGATCATCGGCAGGTCGGAGGCGACCGGGATGCGGTAGTCGAGAAAGCCCGGATTCTCGAGCTGTCCGTCTTCGTTATAAATATATTCCTCGTTCAGCGCCCAGCCGATGCCCTGGGCGACGCCGCCCTGCATCTGGCCCTCGACGTATCCCGGATGAATGGCGCGGCCCGCGTCCTGAACGGCGGTATAGCGCAGAATCGTCACATGGCCGGTTTCCGGATCGACCTCGAGATCGCAGATATGGGTGCCGAAGCCGGGACCCGCCCCCTGCACGTTGGATGATCGATTGGCATTGATCGGTCCCCCGGTGGAGGCTGCCTTGCCGGCGATATCGGCCAGGGTCAAGGGATCGAACTCACCCGCATTGGCGCCCGCGGGACGCGCGGCGCCATCCGACCAGACGACCGCGTCGAGATCGATGTCCCAGATCTTCGCCGCGCGTTCGCGGAGCTTCTCGACCACCGCTTGGGCCGCTTCCACCACCATGGTGCCGGCGGCGAAGGTGACGCGGCTGCCGCCGGTCACGGCACTAAAGCCGATCGAGCTCGTATCCGCGACCAGGGCGCGCACTTGATCGATATCGATCCCCAGCACTTCGGCGGTCATGATGACCATCGAGGCACGCGAGCCGCCGATATCCGGATTGCCGGTGATGACGGTGACCGTGCCGTCCTCGTTGACGATCACGCCGGCACTCACCTCGCCGCCGACATTGAACCAGAATCCGGCCGCAACACCGCGTCCCTGATTGGGGCCGAGCGGTGTCTTGTAGTGCGGATGCGCGATCGCCGCATTCAGCGTTTCCTCGAACCCGATCTTACGGAAGGTCGGGCCATAGGCGGCGCGGGTCCCTTCTTTGGCCGCGTTCTTGAGGCGAAGCTCAAGCGGGTCCATCTCCAGCTCCAAGGCCAGTTCGTCGAGCGCGCTTTCGACCACGAAGGCGGCAATGGGTGAACCCGGCGCGCGGTAGGAATTGCTCTTCGGGCGATTCATGACGACGTCGTAGCCGATGGTCTCGGAATTCGCGATGTCGTAAGGGGCGAAGGTACAGCTCGCGGCCTGGCGCACGGGCGAGCCCGGAAAGGCGCCGGCCTGGAAGTTCAGCACCGCCTGCGCTGCGGTGATCCGGCCGTCCTTGGTCGCGCCGATCTTGACCGTGTTGGAGGAGCCCGAGGTCGGTCCGGTGGCGCGAAACACTTCTTCCCGCGACATCACCATCTTGACAGGCCGGCCTGACAGGCGCGACAGCACCAGTGCCAGCGGCTCCAGATAGACGATCGTCTTGCCGCCGAAACCGCCGCCGATCTCGGCCGGGATCGCGCGCACGTCGGCGATATTGGTGCCGGTCAGCTTGGCGCTCACCTGGCGGACCATGAAATGACCCTGACTGCTGCTCCAGATCGTCGTTTGGCCGTCCTTGGCGACGCTGACGAGGGCCGCATGCGGCTCGAGATAGCCCTGGTGGACGGGCTTCGTGGTCAGCTTCTTTTCGACGATGACGTCGGCGGCCGCGAACCCGGTCTCCAGGTCCCCGATCGCGAATTCGAACCTTTTCGCGATATTCGTGGGGTCCGTGGGTTGGGGGTCGGCCCCTTCGGTGCGGATGAAGTCGTGCAGGATGGGGGCGTCGGGCTTCATCGCCTCTTCGACATCGATGACGTGGGGCAGGATTTCGTATTCCACTTCGATCAGATCGAGGGCTGCCATGGCGATCCGGTTCGTGGTCGCGGCAACGGCGGCGACCGCGTGGCCGGCATAGAGGACCTTGTCCCGCGCCATCACGTTCCGGCTGGTATAGCGAAGGTCGTGCGGCCCCGCCATCACCGGTGTTTCGATCGGGAAGTGGGCTAGGTCGTCGCCCGACATCGCCGCCTTCACCC
Organism: uncultured Rhodospirillaceae bacterium; assembly: GCA_964408805.1. GTDB lineage: Bacteria > Pseudomonadota > Alphaproteobacteria > UBA8366 > UBA8366 > CAYPAV01. The sequence continues at coordinate 57,831 of CAYPAV010000015.1, forward strand.
CCGTCAGCCTCTTCGCCTTCTCGAGGTTGATCGAGACGATGCGCGCATGGGGATGCGGGCTGCGAAGCACTTTGCCGACCAGCATGCCCGGCAGCTTGAAGTCGGCCCCGAAGGTCGCGCGGCCCGTGACCTTGTCCATGCCGTCGGGGCGGATCGTGTTTTGACCGATCCAGCGAAATTCGTGCTTTTCTGCAGACATGGCGGAACTCTCTCGATGTGATGGGGGCGGTCGGGATTGGAATAGAAATAAGTCGCAAGACGGCCAGGATCAAACGGATTGAACCGTTTTATTTATCTCCCGCGCGATAGCCGTAGTCGCGGGCAGCACCCTCGGGAGTCACGAACCCCAGCGCGATGTCCCGTGCCACGAGATCGCGGGGCCGCTGCTGCGGATCGCCGATCCCGCCGCCGCCGGCTTCGTGGAGCGTAATCCGGTCGCCGGGCCGCAAGACGTGGGTTCCCTTCGGATGAACGGCGGTGTCATTGACGAAATGGGCGCGGCGCCCGCCCGCGCCGCCGCCAAGATACCCCGGTGCCGGAAAATCGCTTCTGTTCGCCATCGTGAGGATGGTCATCGGCCGGCCGGTATCGTTCCGCAGCGTCATCACCTGGCCGACGCCGCCGCGCGCCGTGCCGGGCCCGCCGCTGTCTGGAAGGATCTCCTTCGATACGATCGTCGTGCCGGTGATCGATTCCCAAATTTCCGCCGGGACGACCGCCATGTTGGAGGGGCCGGGCAGACAGTTTCCGCCATCCATACCTTCTATCGCCCCGAAGCCGCCGGAGGCGAAGTAGATCGTCGAAATGGGCCGTCCGTCCGGGTGGAAACCCTGGATTGTCACCAGATCCATCATGCCGTTGTCGGCCTGGATACGGTCGGGCGCGGCCTCGGCGAGCGCGCCGAACAGTAGTCCGGTAACGAAATGCCCAATGGCGTGCCGTGCACCCGTCGGGAAGGGCGGCTGGGCGTTCAGGAGGCACCCCTCGGGTGCGGTGACCCGGATCGGCCGTGTGGCCCCTTCGTTGTTGGGGAGCGAAGGAATGGTCAGGCACTTGATCGCATGCAGCGACATCGCATTGGTATAGCAATAGGGCACGTTGATGCCGCTTGGGACGCAATCGCCGGTGCCGGTGAAATCGATCGTCACCGCTTCGTCCTCCACCTCGATTCGGCAGGCGAGCGGGATCGGATCGTCGATGGCCTCGATCATGATTTGGTTTTCGTAGACGCCGTTGGCGATTTCGGCGATCCGTCGGCGCATCGCCAGGTCCGATTGGTTCCGGATTGCCCGGCTCAACGGCGACAGGTCGTCGATGTCGTATTCCGACATGAAGTCGAGGAGCTGGCGCCCCCCCACCTCGTTGCAGGTGACGTTGGCCAGCAAGTCGCCAATCGTCGCCTCTGGCGTGCGGACATTGGCACGTACCAGGTCCAGGATGAAGGGATCGACCACGCCGTCGCACTTCAGGCGGCAGATCGGCAGGCGGAGGCCTTCCTGATAGATCTCGCGGGCCGCCGCCCCGAAGCCGGTGCCGCCGATATCCGGCAAATGGGTGATCGACATGGTGTAGCCGACGATCGTTTCGCCGCGGAATACCGGCCGCATGACGTTGATGTCGAAGAGATGCCCCGTGCCCATCCAGGGATCGTTGGTGCAGATGACGTCGCCCGGGCGAAGCGTCTCCGGCGGGAACTTCTCCAGCATGAAACCCAAGGTGCGCGGGGCCGAGCCGATGAAGACAGGGACCGAAAAACTGCCCTGCGCCATCAGTTGGCCCTCGCCGTCGAACATCACTACGGTCAGGTCGTAGCTCTCCGAGACGATGGTCGAGAACGAGGTCCGCACCAGGGTCGAGACGATCTCGTCGGAGATCGAGACCAAGCGGTCCCACAGGATGCCGAGGGAGACGGCGTCGAATTCGGACTCGGCGGCGGTCATATCCTATATCTCCAGCTCGGCGATCAGGTTGTGGGAGGCATCGACCCAGGCCCGGTGGCCGGGGGTGATCAGGCAGGTCGATTCGCGCTCCTCGACGAGCGCCGGACCCTCGATCTCGGTACCGGGTGTTAGACCATAGCGGTCATAGACCGGGATGTCGCGATAACCGTCCGGCGGGAAATAGGCCCGGCGCGTGCCCTTTCGCGCCGCCGAGACGCCATTTCCGCCTTGTAGGCTGTAGCCGCTCGGGAGATCTGGTTCGGGACCCCGCGCCTCGACCCGCCAGTTGATGATCTCCAGCGGCGCGTCGAGCGCCGCCACGGCGTACAGTTCGGCATAGCGGCTCTCGAAATATTGGCGGAGGTTGGGGAAGGCGTCGCCGGGATCGCCCTCGGGCAAGGTCACCTCGATCTCGTGGGTTTGCCCGAAATAGCGCATGTCGAGGCGGCGGATGAGCCGCATGTCATCGGGTGCGACGCCGGCCTCGCCGAGAAATCCCGTCGCCTCGGCGACCAAATCGTCGAACATGGTACTGAAATCGGCTGCCGTCAGATCTTCGTCGACCACCCGGCGCGAGCGCGCGATCTCGAAGGCAAGCGGGCTGGCGAGCAGGCCGAGGGCCGAAAAGACTCCCGCCCCCAACGGAAAGACGACGCGGGGGATCTTCAGCTTCTCGGCGACCGGCATCGCGTGCATAGGGCCGGAGCCGCCAAAGGCGACCATGCTGGCGGTACGATAGTCGAAACCGCGTTCGGCGGCGTGAACCCGAAAGGCCCGGGCGACGTCCTCGTTCGCGGTCTCGTGGATACCCCAAGCGGCGCGTTCAAGCGAGAGATCGAGCGGTCCGCCGACAGTCGTCTCTATCGCCGCCCGTGCCGCGTCGACATCAAGCGCCATCTCGCCGCCGAGAAAGAAATCGGGATCGAGATAACCTAAAACGAGATTTGCATCGCTCAGTGCCGCGTCTGCGCCGCCTCGGCCATAACAGGCGGGTCCGGGATCGGCGCCCGCGCTCAACGGTCCCACCTTCAGGAGTCCGCGATCGTCGGTGCCTGCGATCGAGCCGCCGCCGGCGCCTATTTCGATGAGATCGAGGACCGGAATCCGAACGGGTAAGCCGCTGCCGCGTTTGAACTCGTGAACCCGTGCGATTTCGGTCGCCGCACTCTTGAGGGGCGTGTGGGCCCGAATGAGGGCACCCTTCGCCGTGGTGCCGCCGAGATCGAAGGACAGCACGTCCGGCAGGTCGAGGGCACGGCCCTGCACCGCCGCCATCAAAACGCCTGCCGCCGGACCCGATTCAAGCAAGCGGACGGGAAATCGCCGCGCCGTGTCCGGCGCCAGCATGCCGCCGCTCGAGGTCATGATATCGAACCGTCCTTCGTAACCCAGCGATTTCAAACCGGATTCCAAGCGATCGAGATAGCGGTCGACCATCGGCTGGGTGTAGGCGTTGATGCTGGTCGTGGTCCAGCGCTCGAACTCGCGCATGTTCGGGAAAACCTCCGATGAGGCCGAGACATAGAGATCCGGGAACTCCTCCGTTGCCATCTGCTTGACCGCGCGCTCGTGGCCGGGGTCGATATAGCTGTGGAGGAAACAGATGGCGAGCGCCTTGATGGCATGGGCCTCCACCAGCTCGGCGATGGCGGTCCGGGCGGCGGCGAGGTCGAGCGGCGTTTCAATCCGGCCGTCGTAATGCACCCGTTCCGGGATTCCCCGGCGCAAGGTCCGCGAGACCAGCGGTTCCGGATAAGCGACGCCGAGATCGAAGAGGTCGTAGCGCCGCTCCATTCCCATATCCATGATGTCGCCGAACCCCTTGGTGACCAGCATGCCGGTCACCGCACCTCGGCGCTCGATGACCGCATTGGTGACGAGGGTCGTTCCGTGGGCGATTGAGGAAATTTCCGAGATCGGCACGTCGTTCGCGTCGAGAATCGCGGCGACGCCGTCGATCACCGCCTCGGAGGGGTCGCGCGGCGTCGTCAGCTGCTTATGAACCGCCAGCCGCTCGCCCGCGGCGTCCAGGAGGGCAAAGTCCGTAAACGTCCCGCCAATATCGATCCCGATGCGCCAGTTCACCGCGCGATCAAGCCTCCACGACGCGGCCGAAGGCGTTGCCGAAGCGCTCCAGCAGCACGTCCTCGAAGGGGATTCCCTCGGCGGCAATCCAGCTGCCGGGGCGGGTTTGGTAGCAGTCGTGGTGCCGGGGCGCGATCGGCTCTTTGCCTTCCTTGGCAAGTGCCTCGGCACCATCCAAGACTATGCGGCGGAAGCGGACTACCGCCGCGTCCGTCGCCGTCAGCACTTCGCGCGTGCGGTCGGCGATCAGGCCCTGGCTTTGCTGAATCATGAGATCCTGTTCGGCGAGACCGGGAACGCCGGTATAGCTCACGTTTTTTTGGAGATCGCGGTCGATTCCGTAGTCGTTCGCCCGGTTCTGCAGCGGCATATAGTCCGAATCGACCTTGGCGATGATGCCATGGCCTTTTTCGAGCTTCTCCCGCTCCGCGCCCTCGATCGGCCGTTCCGGGTTCCATGCATAGCAATAGATCCAGCAGGCGATGTCGGTGACCGGCACCAAGGTGAACCCGAAATAGGTCTCGCCGGGAAAGGTCGAGGGGCCGGTGCCGTGCGCCGGCAGCATGTATTGGGTGATCCGCCAGTAGGATTCGTTCGGATCGCCCGCGCGCATGCCGCCGATCACGAAGCCGACCTCGTGCTCCAGAAGCGAGAATTTCGGCATCGGATCGTTGCGGATCCAGCGCAGGCGCCGTTCGTCCGCCGGCGCGTCCGGATTTTCGTTCGACTCGACGCTCGGCGCCGGCATGTGGAGGAACGAAAAATGCGAGGTGTCGAGATCGCCCTCCATGAGCTGCGCCCAGTTGCATTCAACGAACTGCTTGGTGACGTAGCGGTGGGTCTCCGGCACTTGGCCGTATTCCAGTTGCGGGACCTCCGGCATCGCCGCTTCGCCGTCCCCCGCCGGACCCAAATAGGCCCAAACGATGCCGCCATATTCCCGCGTCGGATAGGCTTTGATCCGTACCGTCTCGTGATGTCGCACGCCGGGCGGTACGTTCGGCAGGTCGACCGCTTTCCCCGTCACGTCAAACTTCCAGCCGTGATAGACGCATCGAAGACCGCATTCCTCGTTCCGCCCATAGAACATATCGGCGGCGCGGTGCGGACAGAGCTTGTCGATCAGGCCGATCCGGCCCTCGGTGTCGCGGAACGCGACCAGCTCCTCGTCCATGATGGTGACGCGAAGCGGCGGCCCGTCCGGCTCGGCGAGCTCTTCCGACAAGGCGACCGGCTGCCAGAAGCGCCGGAAATACTGTCCCATCGGCGTGGCGGCGCCGGTTTGCGTCAAAGTTTCATTTTCCTCGGCCGAAAGCATCACGTTTCCTTATTTTTTGGGCGGTCGGTTGCCCGTCTCAGCCAAGCAATATATCGCAGAGCGACAATATCGCGAGGCCCGAGCCCGGCACTATATCAAACAAAGAACAATGGGAGGATCGAACGTATGAGTAATCCGGACGGGAAAGTGGTTGTCATCACGGGTGCCGGTCGGCGCCAAGGCATCGGGCGCGCGACGGCACACCGTTTCGCGCGGGAAGGGGCCCGTCTGGTCTTGACCGATCTCGACCCCGAGGCCGGCCCCGCGAGCGCCGAAATCAGCGGTGCCCCATCCAACCTGGCGGCTATCGCGGACGAGATCGGGAAGACCGGCGCCGAAGTGCTTGCGGTCGCGGCCGATGTCGCGGTCGAGGCCGATGTCGATCGGTTGATCGCGGCCGCCGTTGAGCGGTTCGGGCGGATCGATACGATGGTGACCAATGCCGCCATCTTCACCTCCCAGATCAAGGTGGTCGACTTGCCGGCGGAGGTTTTCTCGCGAGTCCTGTCGGTCAATCTGCTCGGCACCTTTCTCACGGCTCGGGCCGCGGCCCGGCAGATGATTGCCCAGGGCGACGGTGGGGCCATCGTCACCGTCGGCTCTCGCGCGTCGCGGCGCGGCAGCGTGGGGCTCTCCGCCTATGTCTCGTCGAAATTCGGCGTGATCGGCCTGAGCCAAAGCCTCGCCCTCGAGTTGGCACCGGAGGGCATTCGGGTGAATTGCGTCTGCCCGGGCGCCGTCGACACCGACATGTATGCCGAGGCCATAGACGGGCTGGCGGCGCGGGAAGGGCTCGATACGGCCGGCGCACGTGACAAGCTGGTCAAGACGGTGCCGCTCGGCCGATTCACCACGCCGGACGATGTTGCGGCGGCGATCTACTGGTTCGCGACCGAAGAGAGCGGCCATGTGACCGGTCAGTCTTTGAACGTGAACGGCGGCACCTGGTTGAACTGAATTGCCTTAAGCGACGGCGCCCGCCTCCCGCAGCCCCTCGATGTCACCGGCCGCGAGGTCGAGCCATTCCCGCAGCACCGCGTCGGTGTCGGCGCCGGCGTCGGGTTCGAGGTTGATCGCCGGGTCGGGGCTGCCGTGAAAGCGGAGCGGGCTCGTCGGCAGGACGACCGAGCCCATCGTCGGATGGTCGATATCATGCAGCATACCGCGGGCGTGCATATGTTCATCCGCGGTGACTTCCTCGAGATCGCGAACGGGTGCCGCGGGGACGCGGTTTTCGCGGCAAAGCCGGGCCGCTTCCGCTTTTGGCGTCACTTGGGTCCAGGCCTCGACCGCTTCGTCGACCGCCGCCTCGTTCTGGGCGCGGAGGCCCTGATTGGCGAAGCGTGGGTCGCCCGCGAGGTCGGGACGATCCATCACCTTCAGCAGGTTCTCCCAGTGTGTCTCCTGGACGCAGATGATGGCCAAGTGCCCATCGGCGCATTCATAGACATTGTAGGGGGCCGAGCCTCGCGTCGGGTGCCGGTTGCCGCGCCGTTCGGGCTGCTTCCAACCGTTTCGCTGAAGACTGGCGAGATTGCTGGTCAGCACCGGAAAGATCGCTTCCTGCATCGCCACCTCGACGAGCCGGCCCCGGCCGGTGACCGAGCGCTCGAAGAGGGCCGTCATGATGCCGGCGTATAAATGCACGCCACCCATGAAATCGGCGACCGCGACCCCGGCCTTCAGCGGCGGGCCGTCCTCGGGGCCATTGATGCTCATCACCCCGCCGACCGCCTGGACGGTCAAATCCATCGCGAGATTGTCGCGGTCGGGACCGCTGAGCCCATAGCCGGTCCCCGATGCGTAGACGAGGCGCGGATTGGCTTCCATCAGCACCTCGGCGCCAAGGCCCAGACGGTCCATCGCGCCCGGCGCGAAATTCTCCAATAGAATGTCGGCTTCCAAGACGAGATCGAGGAGCAGAGCCTTTCCCTTTGGGTTCTTCAGATCGATCGAGATGCCGCGTTTATTGGTGTTGAGGATGGTGAAGGAGAAGGGGGCACCGAGGCCGCCGCGCTTCCGCAATATCTCGCCGCCCACCGGCTCCACCTTAACGACGTCGGCGCCGGCATGGGCAAGCAGGAAGCCCGCATAGGGGCCGTTATAGATTTGACCGAGGTCGAGGACCTTGACGCCCTCGAGCGGCCAACGCGCGGCTTCGTCCGTCATCGTACAATCTACCTCAGCGCAGCGACTCGTTCAGGATGTCGCGGGCGATCACGTGTTTTTGGACCTCGCTCGGCCCTTCGCCGACACGCCGGATGCGCATCTCGCGGAACCAGCGCTCGAGCGGCAGGTCCTTGGCGACGCCGAGGCCGCCATGGATCTGCATCGACCGATCGACGACCCGGAAACTATTCTCGGACGCTATCAGCTTGGCGATCGCCGATTCGGTGCGGAAAGGCTCGCCCCGGTCGGCTTTGGCGGCGGCATCGAGAACGAGAAGCCGGGCCGCGCGGATATCGATCTCGTTCTCGACCAGCATCCATTGGATGCCCTGGCGCGAAGCGAGGGGGGCGCCGAAGGTCTCGCGAATCTTTGCGTATTCGGTTGCCATCTCGTGTGCCCGGATGGCGACGCCGAGACACTCCGCCGCATAGGGCACGCGCTGGCGCGAAAGCCGGTCATTGGCGATCGCGAACCCGCCGCCTTCCTCGCCGAGGATGTTCTCGTGGGGTACGCGGAGTTCGTCGAGCTGAATCTCGGTCGCGTATTTGGCCGAGCGCAGCGTATGGACGACGCGGCGGACCTTGAAGCCCGGCCATTCTGTTTCGACGATGAAGGCCGTGACGCCGCCCCGTCCGGGTCCGCCGGTTCGCGCGAAAAGAAGACCGTAATCCGCCCGGTCGGCGCCGCTGATCCAGAGTTTGGTGCCGTTCAGCACCCAATCATCGCCGTCGCGTACCGCGCGGGTCTGGATGGCCCGCCCCGGATCGCTGCCGCCCGAGGGCTCGGAGAGCCCAAAAAAGACCCGCTTCTCGCCGCGCAGCATAGGGTAAAGGTATTTCTCCTTCTGCGCCTCGGTCGCCTCGAAGAGCTGGGCCTGCCGGGCACCCCCGAAGGCGTAATAGCACGGCGCGTAAAGCCCGGCCCGATGCTGACTGCACTCGATCGCGATCAGGCAGCGGGTGACGAGATCGATCTCCGGCCCGCCGTATTCGGGCGGCGTGTCGAGGCCGTGGAGGCCCATCTCCTTGGTCTTCTCGACCAGCTCGGCCAGTTTCTCCGGCGGCAATTCGTCGGCATCGGGATCGAGCGCGTCCTCGAGCGGCACGATTTCTTCCCGCACGAAACGGCGCACCATGTCCACGATCATTCTTTGTTCGTCGCTCAGCGCGAGATCCATGCGCTTCTCCTTTATCTGCTCGTCAGCCCGGCCGGAGCCGGCCCAACAGTCTTGGATCGATATCCGTATTTGCGCGCGGCAGTTCCCCGTGGTCGTGCTGATAGGCCTGCAGCAATTCGGCATGCCGGGTGCGGTAGGCCATGTTGACCTCGATTCGGAACTTGACCGCACCCGCCGGCGGCTGCTCCAGCGTCTTCGTCAGCTCGCCCTTGAGGCCGAAAAGTGTCCGGGCGTCAGCAACGCCGATATAGACGATTTCATCCGCGTCGTTCGCGAGCTGATAGACGCCAAGATGACCGGCGACGCCGGCGATATTCTCCGCGGTCAGCGCCAGCCAGGGTTTGTCGAGGCGAACGGCCATGGGCGGGTTCCTCAGGTGCCAGTGAAATTCGGCGGACGTTTTTCAAGTCGGGACGCGATGCCCTCCTTGGCGTCGTCGCTGTTTCGGGCGGCCTGGACCAGCGCGTCGATATCGTCGTGGGCGATTCCGTCTCGAAAGGCGAGTTCGCGGACGATCAGCGCCTTCATGGCCTTCAACGACAGCGGCGCGTTCGCGGCCAGGCGATCGACGATCTTGGCGGCCTCGGCGTCGAGTTCCTCGGCGGGCGCCACGCGCGAGATGACGCCGTTCTCCAGCATCCAGCGGGCCGGCATGGGATCGCCGAGAAGTAGGATTTCCCGCGTGCCGACCGGGCCCGCAACCTCCATCAGCTTCTTGGCGAGGAACCAGGTGGGCGCCAAGCCGATCTGGGCGAGCGACATGCCGAAACGCGCGGTCTCGGCGGCGACGACGAACTCGCAATGGAGCGCCAGCTCGCAGCCGCCGGCGATGGCGGCGCCTTGGACCACGGCGACGATCGGCAGCGGATTCATTTCCATGGCATGGAAGACGCGCTCGACCGGGCTGGCGCCTTCGGTGTTGGGTTTCCGCAGGCGTTCCGCGAGATCGATCCCCGCGCAGAAAACAGATCCCTCGGCGCGGAGCACGATCACCCGATCGGCCGGTGCCGGCGTCTCGGTGAAGGTCGCATAGAGGGCGTCCAGCATCTCCGTATCCAGGGCATTCCGTTTCTCGGGCCGGGTCAGGGTCACGGTGCGAACCGGTCCATCCTGTTCCACGTGAATTCTGCTCATACGGGCCTCTTCGGTTTTGGTTGGGCGCCAGGTTGGACCGCGCCAAGACTAGCTATCGGCGCCGGGTCCGAACGCGGGCGGCCGCTTGTCGATGAAGGCGCGCATGCCCTCCCTGGCGTCGTCGGACAGAAAGATCGTGCGCTGGGTTCTGAATTCATAGGCAAGCGACTCGGCGAGCGAGGTTTCCACCCCCTCGTAGACGCCTCGTTTGATCGCCGCCAGGGTTTCCGGCGGTCCCGCTGCAAGCCGGCCCGCGAAGGCCTTAACCTCTTCCTGAAATCGGTCGGCGGGATAGAGCTGGTTCAGCAGGCCGAGGCGATGGGCCTCCTCGGCCCTAATCCGGTCGCCCGACATCATCAATTCCATTGCCTTCGCCGTACCCACGAGTCTGGTGAGAAAGGCGAAGCCACCCCAGTCGGGTATCAATCCGATCTTGACGAAACTCTCGGCGAAGAGCGCGTTTTCCGAACCGAGACGAATATCGCAGGCCAGCGCCAGGTTCATGCCGCCGCCGGCCGCGGCGCCGTTTATCGCGGCGACAACGGGTTGCGGCATCCGCCTTATGAACTGAATAATCTTCCCGGCGACGGTCATCCGGCCCTCGACCACGCTGGTGTCGTTCTCGGCCTGCAGGTCGGCCATGCTGGCGATATCGCCGCCGGCGCAGAAAGCCTTGCCGGCACCGGTGATAACGATACAGCGGACATCCGCGTCCTCGGCGAAGTTCTCCAGGCGGTCGAAGAGCTCCTCGCGCATCCCGTCGGCAAAGGCATTCATTACGTCGGGGCGGTTCAGGGTCAGGGTCGCGACCCCGTCCTCGATATTGGTGAGGATTTGCGGTTCCATCAGTCGGCTGCCTCGGCGACTGGCGGGCCGGTTGCGATCGACTTCTCGGCGATTAAATCTTGGATCAGGTCGTCCCCATATCCCCACTCCTTCAGGATCGCCTCCGATTGCTGGCCGATATGCGGTGCTTCGGTGAAAGCAGAGGGCCCGTCGATTCGGGGCAGTCCGGGGATGTGGGGCATCGGAAACGTCCCGACATCTTGATGCTCGACATAGGCGACGGCCTCGACCGCGTTGACGTGCGGGTGGTCCATGAAGTCGCCATGGGTCTGGACCGCCGCGTTCATCACCTCGGCCTTGGTGAGAAGCTCGGCCCATTCGGCCGTCGTCTTCTTGCTGAAGGCCTCGTGGATCATCGGGATGAGGATCTTCTCGTTCTCGACTCGCAAATCAGCGGTGACGAAGCGTGGGTCTTCGATGAGTTCCGGCCGTCCCAGTACTTCGCAAAGGGCCACATAGTGATGTTCGCGCATGGCGGTGACGTTGATAAACCCGTCCGACGTCGGCATCGTGCCGACCGGCACATAGAGTGCGCGGACTTCGCCCTTCTCGAGATAGTACTCGGCGATCTTGGCGGCCTGGAAAGCGGCCGCCGATTGCATCAGGCTGTTGTCGATGTAGCAGCCGACACCGTAACGGAACTTCCGCATCAGCGCCGTCGACAGCGATTGGAAGGCATAGAGCCCCGTCGCCACGTCGATCGGGATCATGTTGAGGCGGTTGGGCAGGCCCTGGCTGTCCTTGTTGACGGTCATCAGACCTGAAAAGGCCTGGATGACCGCATCGGTAACGGCGAGCCCGTTGTTCGGGCCTTCCTGGCCGAACCCCGTAACCGAGAGGTAGATGACGTTCGGATTGGTTTCCTTCACCTGGTCGTAGCTCAAGCCGAATTTTTTCATGACGCCCGGACGGAAAGCCTCGACCACCACGTCGCATTCGGCGGCCATCTTTTCGGTGATCTCGCGGACCCGGGGCGATTTCATATTGGCCGCGAGCGAGCGCTTGCCTCGGTTGAAGGCAATGCCGTGCGCGCAGTTGTCGCCATAGGCCCGCCCCAGGAAGCGGCCCCAGTCGCCTTCCAGGGGCTCCACCTTAATGACGTCGGCGCCGTGCTGGGCCAGCAGCATGGTGCTATGCGGTCCCGCCACGCCCTGGGTGAAATCCAGAACCTTGATGCCGGAAAAAGCGCGTTGATCGTCCATTTCGTCGTTCTACCCCAATCTGTTTCCCGCGCCGGGAAAGCCTGCTGAAATATTTAGGCGCGTCGCCGCCAAGTGCAACGAAGGTTGGGCGATCTAATTCATTCCAAGCCAACCCGCAAATAGGAAAGGAATTTAGGCGCCATGGCCCGCATCGATTACGTCGACCCCGAATCCGCGAACGAACGGACGAACGAGCTTCTCGACAAGTTGGGACATCGGAACATATTCCGGATGCTGGGGCATTCCGCGCGGCACTTTGAAACCTATGTGCGGATGGGAAACGCGGTTCGCTTCAAGGGCGAGCTGGACGATGGCCTCCGAGAGATCGCGATCACCCGGACCGGCATTCTCTGCGGTTCCGAATACGAGGTGGTCGCCCATAAGCGCTTGGCAAAGGGGGTCGGCGTCTCGGACGAAAAGATCGCGGCCCTCGAGGAAGGGGAGGGTGCGGCGCCCTTCACGTCGCTCGAGAACTTGGTCCTGCGATTTACCGACGAGGCGGTAACGATGGAACGCGTCTCCGACGATACCTTCGAGGCGATGGCGTTGGAACTGACGCCGGCGGCGCTGGTCGAGCTTCATCTCGCCATTGGCTTCTACATCATGACGTCGAAATTCCTGGTGACCTTCGGGGTCGACCTTCAGCAGGATTAGCCTCGCCGCTTCGGATAATCCAGGACATCCGGGTTCACGACGTTGGTCGGTGTTCCGGCCCCATAGGCGATGATCTGGTCGAAGATGTCGTTGAACTGAATCTCGTATTCATCGGTGGTGACGTAGCCGATATGCGGCGTGCAGACTACGTTGTCGAGGGTCAGCAAGGGGTCCGAGGGATCGCGGAGCGGCTCTTCCTCATAGACGTCGACGGCGGCCATGCCGGGCCGCCCCGCGCGAAGGGCCTCGACCAGCGCGCCAGGCTCGATCAAGGGGGCCCGGCTGGTGTTGACGAGAAGGGCGCTCGGCTTCATGCGCGCCAAGTCCGCAGCGGTCACGATGCCGCGGGTCGGCTCGTAGAGCCGCATGTGGAGCGAGAGCACATCCGCGCTTTCGAAGAAGGTTTCCTTGCTGGGGGCCGTTTCGTAGCCGTCGTTGCGCGCCCCGGCGCGCGAATTCTCGCTGGCCCAGATCAGCACCTTCATGCCGAAAAGCTTGCCGTATTCTGCGACAACGCCGCCGATCCGCCCATAGCCGAAAATGCCGAGCGTGCGTCCGCGGAGCGAATTGCCGACGCCGATCTGCCAGTCGCCGCGCTTGAGGGCGGACATCTGCTGGGGAATTTGCCGCATTCCGGCGAGCACCAGACCCCAGGTCAGCTCCGCCGTGGCGTGCGAGGGCGTATCCGCGTGCTGGCTCGACGAGACGATGATGCCAAGGGATGTGCAGGTATCGACATCGATATGCGGATAGACGCTCCGCTGGCTGATCAGCCGCAGCTTGGGAAGGCGTTCGAGAAGCGGGGTCCGGATTTTCGTGCGCTCGCGGATCAGGACCAGGGCCTCCGTCTCGGCAAGACGTTCGACGAGGGCGTCGACCTCCTGGACATGGTCGTTCCAGATCGTCACGTCCCGCCCGTCCAGCTTCGCGAAGCAGGGCAGGGTGCGGATCGTGTCGTGGTAGTCGTCCAAGATGGTGATCTTCATGTCGTTGCCTTCCCTGGGTTGCTGGCGGGCCGGAGTGTAGGGTTGGTGGGTTCCCCTGTCCATTTATCGGGAGACATCAAGATGTCGTCCAAGACCCATTGGATTCACGAGCTGAAATGGCCCGAGATCGCCGCGTATCTGGAACGATCCGATATCGCGTTGATCCCGATCGGTGCGACCGAGCAACACGGTCCGCACTTGCCGCTCCAGGTCGATACGGGCTGGGCGGTCGGCATGGCGGAAGGGGCGGCCGAACGTTGCGACGTCCTGATCGCGCCCCCGGTGCACTACGGATGGGGACCGCATCACATGGCCTATCCGGGCACGATCACGCTCAGGGCGGACACGCTTGCGCAGGTGGCGCTCGATATAGGGGAATCGCTGATCTATCACGGCTTCAAGAAGCTCGTTTACATCAACGGCAATCGGGTGGCGAACCTGCCGCCGATGGAGATCGCGGCCTCGAAGTTGCGGTTCATGACCGGCGCCCATGTCTCGGTTGTCGATGCGGGGCTGCTTGCAAAGACGGCGGTGAATGAAGTTTGCGATTCACCCGAAGGCGGGCTGGGCCATGCCGGGGAATCGGAGACGGCTTATACCCTCTATCGGACGCCCGAACTCGTCGACATGGAAAAGGCGATGAATTCGGAACGAAACCAAACCCGCTTCGGTCTCTCGCACAAGCCGATGGAGCCCCCCTTCGACGGCGACAGCGCTTATGTGCCCCGGACCGACGGCGACATGCGGCGAACCACAGAGGCAACGCAAGGCATCGCCGGTGCCGCCGCCTTCGCGACCGTCGAGAAGGGCGAAAGCATCCACGAAATCCTGAGCGAGGCTCTTGCCGATTTCATCGAGACCCATGTCCGGCCAGCCGAGGTCGACTTGAAGGACGTGTCGATTCCCGTCTGACGACCACCGACAATTATTCCGCCAGGGTCGGTCCCGATCCTTGCACACGCGTCTGACGGATACAGCGGCGGAAGCGGTCGGCGTCATAGCCGGTACCCCGATGCAGCGTGCTCCGATTGTCCCAGATCACCAGATCGCCTACTTGCCACTTGTGTGCATAGACATGCGAATCCTCGACGGCCCGTTCCAACAAATCGTCCAGCAACTCGCGGCTGTCCGCCTCCGACCATCCGGCGATCGCCTTGGCGTGCGAACCGACGAAGTAGTTCTTCTCGCCGGTCGCGGGATTGGCGCGCACGAGTTTCTGCTCGATCGGAGGGAGCGAGGCGGCGTGCGACGGGGTCACCGCGTCGGGGCCGACTTTCGAGCGCGAGAAGACATAGTCGTGGATCACCACAAGAGGATCGATCCGTTCCTTCATGTCATCCGGAAGCCGGTCATAGGCGCTCCGGGCGCTCACGAATTCGGTGTTGCCGCCTTCGTCCGGCACTTCATGGGCACACATGATCGAGGCGGTGGACGGCACCGCGCGGAAGGAGGAATCGGAATGCCATAGATTGTTGCCGGTCTGGAAGATCGTCCGCTTGTGGTCGTTGCCGAGCGCGCTGCCGTCGTCCTGGACGTTGCCGATCGTCCCGAAAAATTCGATCACGCCTTCCTGGCCCAGTTTGACGTGATTTGGCTCGGGCTCGCCGAAGATCTTGGTGAGCTGCAGCTGGCGATCGTCGTCGAAGGGTTGGTCCGGAAAGTAAAGGAAAGCATATTCATCGAAAGCTGCGCGGATTTCCGCCGCCGCCTCTTCGGAAAGCGGGAAATCGAGCTTGGCGCCGGCGATGTGTGCGCCGAATTCCGGATGCAGGGGTTCGATGTTCAAATGTGCCACGATCTCGATCTCCGACAATTGCCATTCAATCCGACTTAAACACCACCTTGCCAACACGCCAAGCGGTCACGATGACGCATTAGTCCCCGCGGAATCTCGGCACGCGTTTCTCGATGAAGGCGCGGACGGCTTCCTTGTGATCGGCGCTTCCCGCGCTCTCGACCAGACGGTCGGCCTCGCGATCGAGCGAGGAGAGGAAATCCGTCGTCAGGGCGTCGTCGAGATTGGCTTTCATGTTCGCGAGCGCCAGCCGCGGGCCGGCGGCGAGTGATTTCGCCAGATCGAAAGCCGCCTCTCCCAGAGAATCATCCGGGACCACGCGATTGACCAGACCGATCTCGGCGCAGCGGGCGGCATTTACCCGCTCCGCCGTGAACATCAGCTCCCGCGCCCGGGCGGTGCCGACCAGGCGGGTCAGAAGCCAGGAGATGCCGTAGTCGCCGCTGAGGCCGACACGGGCATAGCCGGTGCTGATGAAAGCGGATTCCGCGGCGATCCGAATATCGCAGGCTAATGCGATCGCCAGGCCGGCGCCCGCCGCCGGCCCCGGAAGGGCGGCAATGGTGGGTTTGTTCAGGCCAACGAGTACGCCGGTCAGGGTTCGCTGGCGTTGGCGGAGGTCCCGGATACGTTCGTCGGTCGACATCGGCGGCTTCGGCGTATTGCCGGCCATGCCCTTGACGTCGCCGCCGGCGCAAAAGGCGGTGCCGGCGCCGGTGATTAGAAGGGCACCGATTTCGGGGTCGTCGCCTTGCGCCCGGATCATCCGGCGGAGTGCCGGCGTCAGCGTGTCGGAGAGCGCGTTTCGCGCCTCCGGCCGGTTCAAGGTCAGGACCGCGACGCCGTCCCGGATCGAACACAGAAGCTGGTCGGTTCCAGTGTCGACCTCTATACCCATCCTAACGCGCGGTATCGGTGAAGCTCGGTCGCTGGCCGACCCGTTCGAAATATTCGGAGAGGGCGCTGCTGTTCTCCAGTGCCTCCTTCGCTTCCGGATAATTGTTGCCGGCGGCGAGGATCGGCATCAAGAAGCAGTCCGCCATCGAGAAATCCGAGGTGCCGAAATATCCGCCCGCGACGGCTGTCTCCAATTTTCCGAACATGCTCGGAAACCGTTTGATCGCCTTGTCGATCTTGGTGCGAACGACGTTGCCGTCGTCATCCTTGTGGAAGGCGTATTCGACGACGTAGTTCCGCATGATGAGTTGATCGACTCCGGCTGCCGCCATCGATACCCACTGATTCACCGGGCCGGCCGCGCGCGGGTCGGTCGGCACCAAGGCGGGACCGTCGAAATTGGTGTCGATATAGCGGGCGATCGCTTGCGATTCGGCGAGCACGAGACCGTCGTGGCGCATCACCGGAATCTGGCCCATCGGATTGATCGCCTTGACCTCATCGGAATGCGGCATGGCGGGGTTGAGTTCGTATTCCACCCCCTTCTCATGCGCTACCATGCGGACACTCCGCACGAAGTTCGAACGGGGAAAACCGATGATTTCCAGTGTCATTGCATTCCTCCAGGTATGAATCGTTGTTGGCCCTAGGCCGCCTGTTCAACAGTCTGCCGCTCGCCGGCCACGGTGGTCCGGCGCATGTCCCGAACCTCGACCGTGTCCTTGAAGGGGCGAGCGCGGTGCATGGTCTGGCCATTGTCCCACATCACCAAATCATATGGCTTCCATTCATGGGCGTAGATCATCTCCCGCCGGGTCGCCGCCTCGCCGAGATCGCGGAGCAGGGCGCGTGCCTCGGGGACCGGCCAGCCGACGATGCCGCCCGCATGTGACGATAGATACAAAGACTTCCGTCCGGTCACCGGATGGGTTCGCACGAGTCGCTGCAGTACCGGCTTGAAATTAGCGCGTTCCTCGTCGGTGAGTTCGGTGAAGCCGAGCGTGCCTCGCGAGTTGATCAACGAGTGCTCGCAAATCAGATCCTCGAGGTCGGCCTTGGTCTTGTCGTCGAGCGCGTCGTAGGCCGCGCGCATGTCGACGAATTCGGTGTTTGCCCCCTTCTTCGGCACAATGCGCCCAGAAAGCAGCGAGTATTTCGCCGGCGTCGCCTTGAACGAACTGTCGGAATGCCAGAGCTGATTGCCGAGATTGAACATACGTTCCCTGGAGTCGCGCCCGAGAAGATTGTTGTCTTTGTCGAGGTTGGAGATATCCGCGATTTCCGGACCAAGGCGCCGATCCTCGAGCTTCACGATGTTGCTCTTCAGGCCCGGTCGCTCGAGTTCGCCGAAATTTCGGCTGAAGGCCGCTTGCTGCTCGTCGTCGATATCCTGGTTGTGAAAGACCAGGACGGCATACTGATCCATCCCCGCTTCGATGGCGGCGAGATCTTCGGTGCCCAGCGGTTGCCGCAAATCGACTCCGGACACCTCGCCGACGAAGATCGGATGAATTTGGCGAATGCTGACGGTCATGGGTATTCTCCATCGATTATCGGGTGTTGTCTCTTCATGTCCCAACCCCCTTCCGCCTCGCATACGGCGACGCGTCTTCATAAGATATTGTCGGGCGCCGCGAAGAGCCAAGATGTGTCGTTCTCCGATTTCGTCGCCGAAACCGGCCCAAGCTGGACGCCTGCGGACGGAGATATATATTAACCGATTGATAAAAGGGGGGAAATCGGGATTAAAGCGCCAAGCCGACCGGTTTGGCATGGGCGCAGATCAGCTCCCCTCATATCCCGTCGACCCGAATTTCAAGGCTGGAGGGCCTGCATCATGACCAAGACCGCCGCGCAAGTGATCGCCGCCACGTTGGACGCCCACGGCGTCGATGTCGCCTATTGCGTTCCCGGCGAAAGTTTCCTGCCGCTGACCGATGCCTTTATCGATCATCCCAACCTCAAATTGGTGGTCTGCCGCCACGAGAGCGGCGCCGGCTTCATGGCGGTGGCGCATGCACGGCTTCGGAACGAACCGGGTGTGTGCATCATCAGTCGGGGGCCCGGTGCCATGAACGCCTCCATCGCCCTCCATGTCGCCTATCACGATGCGGAACCGGTGGTCTTTCTGGTCGGCCAGGCCGATCGCGACGAGCTGGGGCGGATGACGCTCCAGGAAATGAACTACGCCAAGACCTATTCCGACACCGCAAAGATGGTGATCGAGGTGATCGACCAGGCCCGTGCCGCAGAAGCGGTGGCCCGCGCCTTCCATGTCGCTCAGTCCGGGACACCGGGGCCGGTCGTCGTGGTCCTGCCCGAAGACCTGCTCTACGGGGAATGCGAGGCAGAGGTTCTGGGACCGCGGAAAAAAGCGGTGACGGCGCCCACGCCTGATGACGCGGCCGAAGCCCTTGAGATGCTGCGGAATGCCGAGCGTCCGCTCGTCATTGCTGGCGGGCGGCTTCACGGTGCGGCGGCATTGTCGGATTTCACCGCCTTTGCCGAGGCGTTCCAGCTTCCGGTCGCGGTCTCGCAGCGCCGCTTCCATGTCTTCGACAGCCGTCATCCCAACGCCGCCGGCCGGCTGGCGAACCGTGCCCCGGCGGAGCTTTTGTCGGCGATGAAGGAAAGCGATCTCCTGCTTGTCCTCGGCGAGCGGATCGGCCCCTCCATGAGCCAGGGGTTTTCCTTCCCAAGGGCGCCGAAGCCCGAACAACCGATGATCCACGTTTGGCCCGACCCGATCGAGGTCGGCCGTATTTTCGAGCCGACGCTCGGCCTTGGCTGCGATCCGCACGAGTTCATCAAGGCGATGATGGCGGCGGGTCCCGACGAGCTCCCGGCCGGCCGCCGGACCTGGGTGGAGCGCTTGAACCAGGTCCATCGCCAAGTCATGGATTGGACCCCGGTCTCGGCCAATGACGGGGTCGTTTTCGGGCATGTGACCCAGGCGATCGACAAGCATCTGGCGGCGGATGCCGTGGTGACCACCGACGCCGGAAACTTCTCGAGCTGGCCGGCGCGGTTCCTGAACATGGGCCAGGACAATCTCTTCATCGGTGCGACCGTCGGCGCCATGGGGCCAGGGGTACCCTCGGGTGTCGCGGCCGGCCTCTCCAGCCCCGGCCGCCAGATCGTCGTCTTCGTCGGCGACGGCGGCGCCATGATGACCGGCAACGAGCTTGCGACTGCGATCCATTACGGCGTGCCGCTCAAGATCTTCGTCGCCAACAATTCGGCCTATGGGACGATCCGCATGCACCAGGCGAAGGCCTTTCCCGGCCGCGTCACCTCGACCGAGCTCACCAATCCCGATTTCGCCGCCTGGGGCGAGTCTTTCGGCGCCAAGGGATATCGTATCGATACCGAGGGCGAGGTCGAGCAGGTGGTGGCCGATGCCATGGCCCATGACGGCGCCGCGGTGATCGATACCCGGATCAGCCTGAACCACATCTCCCCCGCCGCCCGGATCGACGAGATCGAGGCGAGGTGATCCGCGGCGCGGATCGCGAGGGCGAGGGATGAGTGTCACTGGCAAAACCTCGGCGCTCGCGCCGTTCTCGGTGCGAAGCTTCCGGTTCCAGTGGCCGGCCGACCTTCTGACTTCCTGGGCCTTCGAGATGGAGACCCTGATCCTCGGCTGGTACGTGCTGGTCGAGACGAATTCGGTGGTCTGGCTGACCGCATTCGGCTCGCTTCAATTCATCGGAACACTCGTCTCGCCGTTGTTCGGCGTGGTCGGCGACCGGCTCGGGCGGCGGGTCGTCCTCTGTAGCATGCGAGCCTTCTATCTTATTTTGGCCGTTAGTCTGATGGCGCTCGGATTGGCCGATTTGTTGACGCCCTACCATGTCTTTGCCATCGCCTTTTGCACCGGAATGGTCCGGCCGTCGGATCTGGTGATGCGGAACTCCCTGATCGGCGACACGATGCCGGCCGAGCGGTTGACCAACGCGATCAGCCTCGCGCGGACGACCCAGGATTCGGCCCGGATTGCGGGGGCTCTCGCGGGCGCGGCCTTGTTCTCGGTTCTCGGCATCGGCCCCGCCTATATCTTCGTTGCCGGTTTCTATGGGTTGAGCTTTTTCCTGACCTTCGGGGTGGCGCGCGGCCGGCCCGGCTCGGCGGACCCGGCGGCGAGTTCGCGCTGGCGGGATTTGCGGGACGGTCTGCTCTACGTTTGGAATACGCCGAAGGTGCTGGGGCTGATGTGGCTCGCCTTTCTCGTCAACATGACCGCCTATCCGGTGACCACCGGCTTGATGCCCTACGTCGCGAGAGAGGTTTACCATCTCGACGAGACGGGCCTTGGACGACTGGTCGCCACCTATGCCGCGGGCGGCTTGGTGGGCTCGCTGGTGATGGCGCTGACCGGCGGCCCCCGGCACACCGCGAGGTTCATGCTGATCCATATCGGTCTTTGGTATCTCGCCGTGACGGTGTTTGCGCGGTTCGACAGCGAGAGTGTGGGGCTGCCACTCCTGTTCCTGATCGGGCTTATCCAAGGAGTGGCGATGATCGCGATGTCGGCGACCCTTCTCGGCACCGTCGCCGAGGCGTTTCGCGCCCGAGTAATGGGAGTGCGGATGCTCGCGGTCTACGGCCTGCCGATCGGGCTCCTCTGCGCCGGTTTTCTAATCGACCGATTCGACTATCCGAGCGCGATCGCCATCTTTGCCGCGGTTGGGCTCCTCTTCACCTTGTTGATCGCCGTCCGATGGCGGGAGTCGCTCTGGGAATGAGACGAGGCGGCGGCGTCAGTTGCCGGTCTTGGCGAAATTCTTTTCCAGGGTGGCGACGATCTCGTAGGTGAGGACTTCATCGATGCCGAGCGCGCTCAGCTTCGCCAGTGCCTCCTGGCTTCGGTGGTCCTTTACCAGTCTTTCAATCTCCGCCCGCACTTTTGGGTCGAGCGCTTCATATTGCCGCTTGGCCTCGGCGGCTTCTCGCGTCTGTCGTTCGATCCGCCCGCGGATCGTCTCTGTGTCGCGATCGTCGAGACAGGGCGTGACCAGCGCCCAGCGTGATCCGTCCCTTGCCACCGGAATCGTCCGCTCCACGGGTCGCCGGTTGGGCAGGTAATACGACAGCACCGCAACCTCGGTCGCCGTCACGGTGTAGGAACCGAATTCAATGAAATTCGGCCGATCGTTCTTCGCGATCGCACGAATTCCAAGGAAATAGCGATCCGGCAAGGCGCTCGGCCGGATATCTCGAAAGACATGGTCGCGGATGTCCGGTGACAGGCGTTCGGCGCAGGCGCGCGCCTTTGGATGTAACAGGGCGTGGAATGCCTCGATCGATTTGCCGCCGATAGCCGCGCCATAGGCCTGGTGCAGTCGGCCGACATCCTCGGTTGCCGGCAGGAAATTCGGCCGACGTTTCGGTTTCGCGCCACCGGCGGCCTTCAGTGCCTTGGCGATGGATTTCACCGCCACCATCGCGGTGGCGGTGTCTGTTTTGGCCGCGGATTCGATAACGGCCGCGGCATCGAAAATGTCGTCGTCGCCGATCAGTTCCTCGACCCGCGCGCGGCTTTTCGCGGCCAATTCTGCGACAATTTTCGCTGCCTTCTGGCGTTGCACGGCGCCGGCCTTCATTTCCCGGTTCATGAGCGCGAGTATTTTCTTCGACGGGCAGAGTTGGACCAGCGACCAGGTTCCCTTCTCAAGACGCAACCATCTGGTCGTCGAAAAGCCCATGCTTGTCTTGGAGCCGCCCTGCTTCGTCGTACGGTCGATCGTGGCATTGGCGACATGGGTCGGCGCGATCGAAAATTTGGCGCCCTCCTGCGTCGGCGTCGTTTTCGTCGCGGGGTCGTTGGAGAATTGAACGGTCGCCGTGTCGACCGGGATCGCGCTCAGCTTGTCCATGAACCCCCGGTACATCGCGAAGGCGGCCTTGTTCTCCTTGGTTTCGCATGTGCGCCAGGCCGGGTGGCGAAGCCCATCCAATGTCGCCAAATCCTCCGCCTTCGCGGCCGCGAGCGCCTTGCCGAGAAGTGTCCGGAGTTCGGCCTGACCGGCGGCCGGTGCGTTGCCGGGAAGCGGACTGATCACAACCGTGATCTTCTCGTCGACGGATTTTGGTGCCGCCTTGTTGAGACGCTTGCCTTCGCGGGTCAGCCAGTTTCGCCGGCCGAATTCGAAGAGTTCGCGTTCGGTGGGGCAGACACGGACGAGCCACCAGCGATCATCCTCGCGCCGGACCCACCGGCGGGCCCCCATCGATTGCCGGGCCGCGTCCTTCGACCTGAACCGCGCCGTATGCGTCGGCACCACCGAGGGGTAGAGGAATTCCATATCCAAGGTGTAATCCCGGGTCGTATAGGCGGTGGCCTCGGCGACGAAATCGCCATCCGGCCCGAACAGGGCCTCGCCGCGGCGCAGCTTTTCGAAATAGGGTCGCGTCTTCTCGTTCAGGCAGGCTTTTCAGGACGGGTGCGAGAACGGATCGAGCGGGGCCGGACCGCCGGCGGCGATGGCGCTCGCGACCTTAGCGAAGAAGGTCTGCAGACTGGCCGGACTCGTCGGGCCGTCGGGCTTTTCGGCGCGCCCCGCTGGCGCGGCACTGGCCACGGGCGGCTTCGGCGTTGGCTTCGGTTCCGGCGTCGTCTTCGGATCGGTCCCGGGAGAGGCCTTGGCAAAGGTTTGCTTGCTCGCCTTGCCGCCCCGGTAGACCGAGACGCTGGATCCCGATGGCGGCGGCGGATTTTTCGAACGCCGAGCGGCGCGTCGGCCGGCTCGATCCTTTTGCCGTTGCGCGCGGGTTTTCTTGCCGGTGCCCTTCGCCCCGTTCTTCTTGTCTTGGTCGGCCGCCGAAACGATCGCCCGGAGCGTCGGGCTGATCGCTAGGTCACCGGTAAATCCGCGCGCGCCGTCGCCTTTTGGATCTTTCTCCAAGCTGCGGAGCGCCAGGCTTATCTGCCCCATCAACCGCGCCACCGCGAGACGTTCGACCTGTTTCGGAGTGAGTTCGAGCGTGACCGTCTTCACGATCTTCGCGTCTTCCTCGCCCCCGGCCGTGTCCTGATCGATCGCCATGACGCGGACACCGCGCAGCACTGTCTCCGCGCTATAACGGAGCGGTCCAGTCGTCTTGTCTTGCGCCTTTTTGGCTTTCTTAATCCCGCGCGTCACATTCTTGATGTCGAAGGTGAGGAGGATATCGACCCGATCGCCGGGCGAGACGAATCCTCCCGCCCCCCGTATGGCGTCCACCGAGACCGCAACCGCACGCATGCCCTCGGCAAGGGATCCCGCCATGAATTTTGCCGCGTCGCGGCGAAAGATCATCTTTTCGGTCAGCGGCGTTCCCTTCATCACGGCGCGGCGCGCATAATTTCCCAGGAATTTCTTCTCGATCGCTTCGTCGCGACGTTCGGCGGATTGATATTCGTCCTCCACCGCATCCTCGGGCCAGGGCTGCCAATGGAGTGAGTCGCTGGAGATCTTCGTGCCTGGCGGCAGGTGCTTTTTTGCGACCAGGACGAGCGTTTCCGGCTCTTCATGCTGCGCCGCCGGCTCGTGAACGTCCGCCTGGCGCTCCAGATAGTGCTTCACGAGCATAATCGTGCCGCTGCCCGCAACGAGCACCAACACGATCAAGCCGATCATCAAAAGCCGCATGCGCGCCGATCCGCCTAAGTTCCGCCATCCCCAAGAAGATGCATCCGCCGCAGTCTACAGCACTCGGTCGAAATTTGGACAGTGGCGCGGATATTTCACAAGATTGACCGGGCCTTGTTCTAGATCTGCGGCGGGACCGGTGTCAGGACCGGCTTGCCGTCGAAATGGGCGCGGAGGTTGTCGTAGACCAGGTCGGCCATGGCGCGGCGGGTCTCTTGGGTCGAACTCGCGATGTGCGGCGTCAAGACAACGTTTTCCATTGCCATCAGTTCGGCCGGAACCCGGGGTTCGCCATCGAAGACGTCGAGAGCGGCACCGGCGATGCGGCCGTCTTGCAAGGCCGCGATCAGCGCCGGTTGATCGACAATCGTCCCCCGGGCGGTGTTGATCAGGAGCCCGGCCGGCCCCAGGGCATCCAATACGGCGGCATCGACCAACCCCCGGGTGGTCTCGCCGCCCTCGCAAGCGACAAGCAGAATGTCGCTGGCGCCCGCCAGATCGCGCAGGGTCGGATAGGATCGATAAGCCAAATCACCCATCGGCTTGATGTCGTGATACGCGATATGAAGGCCGAACGCCTCGGCCCGGCGGGCGACGGCCTTGCCGATGCGGCCGAGCCCCAGGATGCCAAGGCGCTTGCCGCGGACGGTCGTCCCGAGATCCATGCGGCCTTGCAGCCATTTCCCGTCTCGGAGAAAGCGTTCCGACTCGCCGATCCGCCTCGGCGCCATGAGAATGAAGGTCATGGCGAGATCGGCCACGTCGCCGGTCAGCACCTCCGGCGTATGGGTGACGACAACACCGCGGGCCTGGGCGGCGGCGACGTCGGTTGAATCGAAGCCGACGCTGAACGAAGCGATGATCTCCAGCTTCTCCAGCCGATTGATCAGATTGGCGTTCGGCCCCTTCATGCCGCCCGCCAGGATACCCCGAATGCGCGGTCCCACCTCGTCGAGAACCGCATCCGGATCGGCCGGGTCGACGAAGTCGTGCAGGGTGAATTCCCTTTCCAGGCGCTCGACCAAAAACGGTGGCAGAATCGTAACCTGCAAGAGATCGATCATGATGCGACCAAGGGGGCGACTTCCTGCATGAAGTGCTCCATGTTCTCGACGGTTTTCGAGGCCGGCGGCGTGCGGAAATCGAAGATGACCTCCGCGACGCCCATGGCTTCATAGGCACGGATATCCTCGGCGATGCGCTCCGGCTCGCCGGTGAACAGTAGCCGGTCGTGCCCCTCGGGGACCCGGCCCGGATCATAGGACGGCGCCTTGAAGGAAATCGTCAAATCCTCGAAGTCGCGGCCTTCCGCTTCCATCAATTGTTTCAGTTGGTCGAGCAGGCCCTGGAATTCCTTCGGCGGCAGCGGCGAGGCCGAGGTTGCGCCGACCGGGTGCCAGCCATCGCCGTATTTCGCGACCCGCCGGAGCGCCGGACGGCTATGGCCGCCGATCCAGATCGGCGGATGCGGCTTTTGCACCGGATGCGGCATGCAGCGCACTTCCTTGAAGGAATAGAATTCGCCGTCGTGGGAGACCGGGTCCTCGGTCCAGCATTTCTTGAAGATCTCGAGATATTCGTTGCTGGCGGCACCGCGCTTGTCGAAATCGGGTGCGTCTAGCGCCTCGAATTCCTCCCGCATCCAGCCGACGCCGACCCCGACCGTGACCCGGCCCTTGGAAAGGACATCGATGGTCGCGAGGATCTTCGCGGTCGCGAGCGGATTGCGATGGGGCAGGATCATGACCGACGTGACCAGACGCTGCGATGTCGTGATTCCGGCCACGAAGGACATCAGGGTCAACTGCTCCATGGCGTCGCCGACACCTGGAAATCCGCCATCGACGGTGTACGGATAGGGTGATTCGACTTTTACCGGAAAGACGATGTGATCGCCGAAGACGATCGTCGCATAGCCAAGCCTCTCGCCCGCCCGCGCGATTTCGCTGATATCATCGGGATTGCCCAGCGGCCCCCGCGTTGGCAGGTAGAATCCGTAGCGCATGTCGTCCTCTCCTTACTCTGTCATTGGATATTGAAGATGCCGGCGACCGCCTGCCGCACTGTCGGGGAGTTCGCCTGGCGGCGCAAGACCCCCGCTATCATGTCCGCGAATCCCTCTGGAACGACGGATTGAGGTATTCGAATATTGACGAAATCGGCCGCAAATGTTTTCTAGGGCCGCAACGGTTAACATATTCATCAATACGAATATGGGGCATGGATGCGACACCGCGAAGGCGGCGCGGGTCGTCGGGATTGGGAGTATTTGAAAATGTCGATGTTGATCGGGATTCCGCGCGAAGTGCACTCGGAAGAGCACCGCGTGGCGGCCACGCCGGAGACCGTAGAACGGTTGCGGAAACTCGGCTACGAGGTCGCCGTAGAGGCGGGTGCCGGCACCGCCGCCAACTTCACCGACGATGCCTATGTCGAGGCCGGAGCGGACATGATCGACGAACCGCGCGAATTATGGCGCGCCGCCGATGTCGTACTGAAGGTACGGCCGCCGGAGCCTCATCCGGTACTCGGCATTCACGAGTCGGAGATGCTCAAGCGGGGTGGTCACCTGATCGGCTTCGTCTGGCCGGGGCAGAACGAGGACTTGATTGCGCGCCTTGGCGAGCGGGATGCAACGGTGCTGGCGATGGATTCGATTCCCCGCATTTCCCGCGCGCAGAAATGCGATGCCTTGAGTTCGATGGCCAATATCGCGGGATATCGCGCCGTCATCGAGGCGACCAACCATTTCGGCCGTTTCTTCGGCGGTCAGACAACGGCGGCCGGCGGTGTCCCGCCCGCGAAGGTGATGGTGATCGGTGCCGGCGTGGCCGGGTTGGCGGCGGCGGGTGCCGCCGGCCGCCTCGGCGCGATCGTGCGGGCGTTCGACACTCGCCTCGAGGTCAAGCAGCAGGTCGAAAGCCTTGGCGCCGAATTCCTGGAGCTCGATTTCGAGGAGGACGGGTCCGGCGAAGGCGGCTACGCCAAGGTCATGAGTGAAGAATTCATCAAGGCCGAGATGGACTTGTTCGCGCACCAGGCGATGGAAGTAGATGTCATCATTACGACGGCTCTGATCCCCGGCAAGCCGGCGCCCCGACTGATCACCGCCGGTATGATCAAGAGCATGCGCGAGGGATCGGTCTTGATCGATCTCGCGGCCGAACAGGGCGGCAATTGTGAATTGACCGAGCCGAATGGCGTCGTCGTTCGCCATGGCGTCACGATCGTCGGCTATACCGACCTGCCGAGCCGGATGGCGGCGCAGTCGAGCCAGCTTTACGCCACCAATCTTTGGCATTTGATGGACGAGCTGACTCCCGAAAAGGACGGCAACGCCGTCGTCGACATGGAAGACGAGGTTATTCGGGGTGCGACCGTGCTGGAGAATGGCGACGTTACCTGGCCGCCGCCGAGGCCGGCGCCGCCGGCCGCGGCACCCCCGCCGCCGCCGACCAAGGAGGTGCCCCATCTGGAGAAGCCCGAGAAAGGCCTCCACGACGGCTTGAAAGCGGTCCTGACTTTGTTGCTCGGAGGCGCGGTGCTCTATGGCATTGGTCTCTACGCGCCACAATCCTTCATGGTTCATTTCACCGTTTTCGTGCTGTCCTGTTTCGTTGGATGGCAGGTTATCTGGAACGTCGCGCCGGCGCTCCATACGCCGCTTATGAGCGTTACCAACGCGATCAGCGGGATCGTTATCGTCGGACCCTTGTTAATGGTATCGAACGCATCCGTGACCATCACGGTTCTGGCCGCGGCAGCCATCGTGATCGCGACCGTCAACATCGCGGGAGGCTTCGTCGTCACCCAGCGCATGTTGCAGATGTTCCGGAAGGATTGAGGGCGGACCGATGACCACTGGACTTTTGGCCGTTTCCTATATCGGCGCCAGCATTCTGTTCATCCTGAGCCTTGGCGGCTTGAGCCATCAGGAAACCGCCCGGCGCGGAAACATATACGGCATCTGCGGCATGATGGTGGCGATCTTCGCCACCGCCTTGACCGGAGGGGTGAGCAATTACGCGGTCCTGATTCCCGCCGTCGCGATCGGCGCGGTGCTCGGTGTCGCGGTGGCGCTCCGGGTCGAGATGACCCAGATGCCGCAATTGGTGGCAATCCTGAACAGTCTCGTCGGGCTGGCCGCGGTCCTGGTCGCGATCGCCAGCCATATCCATCCCGTGGGCGACCTGCTTCGCGCCGAACTGATTATTCTCGACGTCGAGATCTATATCAGCGTCTTCATCGGCATCGTCACCTTTACGGGTTCCGTGGTCGCCTTCGCGAAGCTGCAGGCGATCATTTCCGGCCGTCCACTTCTGCTGCCGGGACGGAACTGGCTCAATCTCGCCGTCGCGGTCCTGCTGCTGTGGCTCGGCTACGAGTTTCTGATCGTCGGCCGAGGAGCCGTGGCCGCGCCCACATTTTTGGGAGTGCTGGGGCTGGCCCCGGGCATGTTGCCGCTCGAATTTGGCCTCGCGATCCTGGTCGTCGTGATCGTTCTGGCGGGGTTGCTCGGAATTCATTTCGTTCTTGCGATCGGTGGTGCCGACATGCCGGTGGTGGTCTCGGTTCTGAACAGTTATTCGGGCTGGGCGGCCGCGGCGACCGGGTTCATGCTCGGCAACGATCTCCTGATCGTTACGGGCGCGCTCGTCGGTTCCTCCGGCGCCATCCTCAGCTACATCATGTGCCGGGCCATGAATCGGCGCATCGTCAGCGTCGTCCTTGGCGGTTTCGGGACCGAGGGCGGGACCATCTCGGCCGGCGATCAGGGCGAGGTCATTGCGACATCGAACGAGGAAACGGCGAACCTGCTGGCCGGGGCAAAGGAAGTGATCGTCGTGCCGGGTTACGGCATGGCGGTGGCACAGGCCCAGAACGCGGTCAGCGACATCACCGAGATGCTGCGCGGACGCGGCGTCAATTTTCGCTTCGCCATCCACCCGGTGGCGGGCCGTCTGCCGGGGCATATGAACGTGTTGCTGGCCGACGCCAAGGTTCCCTACGACATCGTCCTCGAGATGGATGACATCAACGAGGATTTTCCGGAAACCGATGTGGTCCTGGTGATCGGCGCCAACGACATCGTCAATCCGGGCGCCCTCGAGGACCCCCACAGCCCAATCGCCGGCATGCCGGTGCTGGAGGTCTGGAACGCCGAGACCGTCATCGTCCTGAAGCGGAGCATGGCAACCGGTTATGCCGGGGTCGACAACCCGCTCTTCTTCAAGGAGAACACCCGCATGCTGTTCGGCGATGCGAAGGAGAGCCTGCAGGGCGTCCTTGGGCATTTGTAAACTCGAAAAACGAGCAATCGTAATTCGAGAAACGTCAATGATCCAAGGTAGTTGGTGATCCGATGTAAGTTGTCGCTATCGCCAAGTCACTCGCGCGATGGGACTTGAAGCGGATGCCGGGATACAATAAGCAGGCCGGACGCATCCATCGTACCATTTGGAATTAGATGTCCGATCAAGCCCCCACCTGGCCCGCTGAAATCTTTCAGATCCTTCGCGACCGGGAGATCAGCCAGGTCGCCCATGTTCCCGATGCGGGGCAGGCGGAGCTGATCCGGCGCTGCGATGCGGATAACGGCATGCGGGTCGTGACCCTGACCAGCGAGGAGGAGGGGGTCGGCCTCATGTGTGGTGCCTGGCTCGGTGGTGAGCGCGGCGTCCTGTTGATGCAGAGCAGCGGGGTCGGCAACACGATCAATGCGCTGGCCCTGCCGCAAGCCTGCGACATGCCCTTCGTCGCCATCGTCGCGATGCGCGGCGAGTGGGGCGAGTTCGTGCCCTGGCAGGTCCCGATGGGCCAGGCGACACCGACGGTGCTGGAGGCGATGGGCGTTCTTACATTACGCGCCGACCGGCCGGACGAGGTCGCCGAGACGGTCGAGGCGGCGATCAAGATCGCCTATGATTCGCGGCGATCCGTCGCCGTTCTGTTGTCGCAGCGCCTGATCGGTACCAAGGATTTCCGGAAAAAAGAGTCATGACCGAAGCGCTCGACAGAACCGCCATTACCGCCGATCTTCTGGCCGACCGAAGCGACGATCTGCTCGTGGTCGCGGGGCTTGGCGGGTGCAATTACGATGTTGGTCTGGTCGGCGACCATCCCTTGAATTTCGGTCTTTGGGGTGGGATGGGCCAGGCGGCCGTGATCGGCCTTGGTCTGGCCATGACACGGCCCGATAAACGGGTGCTGGTGATCACCGGCGACGGCGAGATGCTGATGGGGATGGGCTCGCTCGCGACCATCGCCGATCAGGCGCCGCTGAATTTGGCGATCGTGGTGATGGATAACGAGCTCTATGCGGAGACCGGCCGCCAACCGACCCACACGGCCGGCCGGGCCGATCTCGCCAAGATCGCCGAAGGGGCCGGGATAGGAAATGTCCTGACCGTCGCCGCGCCCGATCAATTGACCGATCTTCGCGAAATGGCGTTGAGTGCGCCCGGCCCAGCCTTCGCGGTGGTGAAGGTGCCGGGACAGGGGATCGAAATGGACCCCGACAAACTCCCGCCCCGCGATGGCGGATTCATGAGCAATCGATTCCGGTCGACGCTCCTGGGTACCTACGAGGCCGTGTTGAAGGTTTGATCTTCGCCCAACCGGCGCTAGCATCTCGGCCATGGGGCAAGACGACCGACCAATCGAAAAATCCGCGAATGACGAACCTTCCGAGGCGGGCGGGTCGGCGTTCTGGAAGATCGCCGCCGCGGGGGCGAGCTTTCAGGCCGGGTCGTCGGCGGTGGATTCGGCAACCATCGTCGCCAATCTAGTCTATCAACTGACCGGAAATGTCTTCCTGGTCGGCGTCGCCAGCGCGGTTCTCCGCCTCGGATGGCTGGTGCCGCAGATCGTGGTCGGGTTCCTCGCCGGGCGGGCGCGGCGCCGGATGCCCTACTACGCCGTCGGTGCCTTTGGTCGCGCCTTCTGTCTCGCCTGTATTGTCCTCTTGTTCTGGTCCGCGAGCGATCTGTCGCCGATGGCCGTGGCGGCGGGCTTTCTCGTTCTCTGGACGCTCTATGCCTTCATCAGCGGCATCGTCGGCGTGCCCTATAACGATATCGTCGGCCGCGTGATCCCATCCAATGCCCGCAGCCGCATGCTGGCCTGGCGTTTTTTCGGCGGCGGCGTTTTGGCGCTCGGTGCCGCCGGCCTTGCCCATCACCTGCTGGAGACGGCCGAATTCCATCTCGCCCATGCTTTGATCTTCGCGCTGGCGGCGGCGCTGATGCTGCTGTCGTCCCTTATTTTCGTTTCCGTACGCGAACCGCGCGTGGCTCCGTCCGATCCCGTGGCCGTCCCCCAGACCTTCGGCCGGTTTCTCCGCGCGGGGCGGGAGGTCCTCGAGACCGATACCCGATTTCGTCTCTTTCTCTATAGCCAATGGTTGGGCGGGGCCACGCTGATGGCGTTGCCGTTCTACGTGGTGGCGGCACGGCAAGAGGGGTTGAGCCTCGCCGATGCGGCGATCCTGCTTGGCGCGCAAACGGCCGGCGCGCTGGCCTCCAATATTGCCTGGGGGCGGATCGGGGACCAATTCGGGAAGCTGCGTCTCTTGGAATTCGTCGGCACTATTCGACTGTTGCCGCCGCTCGGTGCGCTGTTTCTCCTCTATTCGGGTGCCGTCCCGGCCGATGCGGCGTTGGCGGCATTTATGCTGGTTTTTTTCATTCTCGGCGCCTTGATCAACGGGACGACGATCGGCAATCTCGGCTTCCTGATGGAAATCTCGCCCGACGACCGCCGGCCCGCCTATTCGGCTTATTTCAACGTGCTTGCGGCGCCTGCCGCCTTGCTGCCGATATTAGGCGCCGTCCTGGTCGATGTTCTGTCGCTGGAGGTTCTGTTCATCGCGGCACTGGCGGCGGCGGGCGGGCAATTGATTCTCTTCCGAAGGCTCCGGACGGAGGGCGCTCGATGAGCTGGCACCGGTTGCGGCGTAGAGGACTAGCACTGGCCCTTCGCGTCTGGCCGCTGGCGCGGCTCTGGTATCGCGTCCGAGGAGTCCGCCTCGATGGGAAGCCGGATGAAACGGTCTGGTATTTCGCCTATGGCGCCAATCTCCATGACAGCGCCTTTCGGGAGCGCCGCGGGATGCAGCCGATGTCGGTGCGGCCGGCCCGCCTCGTCGGCTATCGCCTTCGTTTCAATCTCGATGGTCGTCCGAAGGGCCGCGCGGCGCCCGCCAATCTCGCCCCGGAATCTTCGGCCGAAGTTTGGGGCGTGCTCTATCGCATCACCCGGCGGGACCTGATTCGCCTCGATTCCAGCGAAGGCGTTCCCGGTCCCCGCTACCAGCATCTCTGGGCCCATGCGGAGGATAGTCGCGGCGAAAAGACCTTGTGCGTCACCTATATGGCCGACGGCAATGCCGAGGACGGCCGGCCGTCGCTTCGCTATATCACGCTGCTTCGCGAGGGGGCGCGGGCGCATGGCTTGCCCGCCGATTGGCTGGCGCATCTAGATGCGGTCAGACCGGCCGATCCCCTTCCAGAATGATCCGCCAGAGCAGCCTTTCCTCGGTCTGGTCGTAGTCAGGGTCGGCCCGGTGCATGGTGCACCGGTTGTCCAGAATGAGGAGATCGCCCAGTGTCCATTTATGGCAATAGGCCCATTCCGGCTGGACCGATCGGTCCAACAAATCCTCAAGGAAAGGGCGGACTTCCTCGTCCGCCATGCCGTCGATGGCTTGGGACTTCGTCAGGTGGAAGAACAGCGCCTTCCGGCCGGTCTCGGGATGGGTGCGGACCATCGGGTGACGCACGCCGCCGGTGTATTTTGCCCGGTCGTCACTGGAATAGGTCGGCGTATCCGGCTCCAGGCTGTTGACCGACACCATATCGTCGAGCCGGGCGCGCAAATCCGCCGGCAAGGCGTCGAGCCCCCGATACATACTGGCGACACAGGTATCCCCACCCTTTTTTGGGAGTGTTCGTGCATAGAGCACGGTCGCCTTCGGCGGGCATTCGTGATTGGTGTGGTCGCAATGCCACATGGAGGCGGGCTTCAACCCCTCGCGGTTGATAATGCGGCCGATCTCGGGATGGTCCGGCAGTCGAAAGCCCGAGCGGTGCTGCAGCATAGGCCGGCCGAAGGGGGCGATTGCACCGAGGAATTCGGGCGCCGTCAGGTCCTGATCCTTGATAATTAGAACGAGATGGTCGAGCAGTGCCTGGTTGAGGGCGCGCGCGACTTCCGGTCCAGGATCGCTTCTTAGGTCAACGCCAGTCACCTCGGCGCCCAAATTCGGTCCCAACGGGTTGATTTCAAGCATTTTCCGGTCCTATTCCGCCGCCTCGTTCTTGTGTTTCTCGTGGTAGCGGTCGATCTCGGTCTGGACTGCTTGCGAGGCGCGCCCGACGAAGACGTCGCGATTGGCGTGGCTGTAGTCGTAGGAGATGTCGCGCAGGCGGTTACTGCCCTGGAAATGCGGGAAGACATAGCGCGAGATCAGTTCGTAATTCCGCTTGGTCGCCTCCCAATCGGCCCAGTTGTGCGCCAGCTGCATCAGGGAGCCGAAGCCGCCCGCCCCTTCCAACAAGGTCTCGATATAGGCGATGGCGTCGTCCGGCGTGCCGATTACCGCCATCTTGTTCTCGAGCAGGTACTCATAGGCATTGTCGATCCCGGGCGGAATGATCGGGAAGGTGGCGATTTCGCGGAAATACTTGGCGAAGTTCTCGAGCCCGAAGCGAACGTTCTCCTCCGCCTTCTCGCGCGTCTCGGCGATGTGCATCAGGGTGACGAGCCGCCAATTCGCTCGATCGACCGTATGTCCGGCCTCCGCGGCGGCTTCCTCGCACATACGCCAGTTGTTGGCATGCGCCTTCAAGGCATCGTCGCTGGTGCCGCCGATCGAGAGCATGCCGAGCCCATGGCGCCCCGCCGCAAGCGCACCCGAAGGCGAACGCGCCGAGGCGACGGTCATCTCCGTTCGCGGCCTCTGGAAGGGCGGCAGGTGAAGGCGCGCATCCTTGAGCTCAAACCAGTCGGTCTTCAGGGTGACCGATTCACCGTCCAGCAGCTTGACCAGCACATCCAGCGATTCGTTCATCATGCGGCGCTGGTTCTCGGGATCGACGCCGATGCGAAAGGCGTCGCCGACCAAGGCGCCCGGGCCGACCCCGAACATGAAGCGGCCTCGCGTCATATGGTCGAGCTGGGTCACACGGCCCGCCAGCGTGAAGGGATGATGATAGGGCAGGGAGACGACGCCAGTGCCAAGGCGGATATGCTTCGTCCGCTCGGCCAGACCGGCGATGAAAAGTTCCGGGCAGTTGATGATCTCATAGCCGCCCGAATGATGCTCGCCGATCCAGGCCTCGTCATAGCCGAGCACGTCCAGATGCTGAACCAGCGCCATGTCGCGTTCAAGGGCCTGGGTCGGGTTTTCCTTCATCGCGTGGAAAGGCGCTAGGAAGATCCCGAACTTCAAATGATCGTTGGGAAGAAGCGATAGGGCTTTGTTGGACATCTCGGTCATGATCCTTCTTGGCGGTACCCGAATTTGGGCGACTCAGGCGCCGGCGGCCGAATTGCGCCAGATCAAGGCAAGCCGCCGGGTCCTTTGATAATCATAAGGCATGGCGAACCACCGGCAACGGCTCGCCCCTCGACACAAGACGAGGAGGCAGACATGTCGGAGATAGCACCCATCGGTCACGAACGGCTGCCGATCATGGTCAGCCCGATCCCGCCGCCTCATCTGAAGCGGCTTGAGGCCGTGGCCAAGCCCGACCTGCCGACCGAACTCGGCCCCGTCGAACGGCTCGAAAACAGGCGGAAATCGGGCGATGAGGCGCGCATGGAGCGCTTCTTTCTGCTGACACCGGAAACCCGTCGGGCCCTTCTCGACCTCCGTGCGGCGGAAGTGGCGTAGGAGGGTGGATACCGGTCGTTAACCGCCGATACCCGCCTTATATCCTTGTCAGACGGTCCGAAGCAGATCGCCAGCAAGGAGTTCAGCCATGCCCATCGATTACGAAAAGCGCGACGGAGTCGCCTACATCACCCTCAACAACCCCGAGAAGGCCAATATCCTCGATAAGCCGACCTCGGATCACATCTCCGAGGCCTGGGTCGATCTCTGGGAGGATCGCGACATCCGCTGCGCCATCGTTACCGGCAAGGGCGATCGGCATTTCTGCGGCGGCCACAATCTGGCTCCGCGTCCCGACCTGACCGATGACGAGCGCGAATATCTCCGTGCCCAGCGCATCTACTGGCCGCTCGCGGGCACCGTCCACGGCCAGAAGACCGGCGTTGACGGGCGGATGGGCGATCACTACCCCCGCGTCTGGAAGCCGGTGATCGCGGCCGTCAACGGCTGGGCCGCGGGGGCCGGGCTCTATCTGCTGCTCTCCTCGACCGATATCCGCATCGCCAGCGCCGAGCATGCGCGCTTCAAATTCGCACTTCTGAGCCAGGGATGGCTCGGCAACGGCCCCGGTGCCACCTTGCTCGCCAACCAGCTCCGCTACAGCGACGCCATGAAGATCCTGCTGACCGACGAGCCCTTCGACGCCGACGAGGCGCACCGCATCGGCCTCGTCAACGAGGTCGTGCCGCACGACCAGATCATGGAGCGGGCCGAGACGATCGCGCGCCATATCTGTACCTTGCCGCCGGTCGCCGTTCGTATGATGAAGGAATTCGTGGTCCGCTTCGGCGACATGCCGACCGACCAGGCCTGGCATGTGCAGAACATCATCAACTCGATGCTGATCCAGACCACGATGGACGGCGAGGAGGGCCGCCAGGCCTTCAACGAAAAGCGCCCGCCCGACTTCACCGGCACCCTACGCCGGCGCGGCGACCCGCATGGCGAAGTGCCGGAAGCCGACAGGGCCCGAATGGACGAGGCATATCGGAGCGGAGAGTTTTAGAGGCGGGCACAATCAAGATCCCGAATGGAGGACGCACGACCCTGGGCGGAGATGAATTTTCTGCGGATTGGCCTCTATTCAGCGAAGTCCGTACTATGACCGAAGCTGAAGAGGGGCAGCACATCCGATGAGCGGAGATGGGCGACAGCGACGGTTGGCGGCGATATTGGCAGCCGATGTCGCCGGCTATACTCGGCGCGTCGAGCAGGACACGGACGGTACCGTCGCGGCTTGGCGGGCCGCCCGCGCCGACGTCATCGATCCCGCGATCGCCGGACGTTCGGGCCGCATCGTGAAGCATACGGGCGACGGGTTCCTCGCCGAGTTCCCCACCGTAGAAGACGCGGTTCGCTGCGCCATCTCGATGCAAGAAGCGCTTGCGGCGAGCCCACTCGATTTCCGCATGGGGATAAATCTCGGCGATGTTATCGACGATGGCGAAGATATCCACGGCGAAGGGGTAAACATTGCCGCCCGCATTGAGGCGCTGGCCGATCCCGGCGGCATCTTCGTTTCGGGCGGCGTTTACGATCAGGTGCGCAACCGCGTGGACCACCCGTTCGAGGATTTGGGCGACCACGAGGTCAAACACGTCTCGGCGCCGGTGCGGGTCTATCGGGTCGTCGTCGGTGACGATCGGCACACCGAAGATGAGCCTGCGGAATTACCCCTGCCGGATAAGCCGTCCATCGCCGTCCTGCCGTTCGACAACATGTCGGGCGATCCCGAGCAGGAATATTTCATCGACGGTATGACCGAAGACATCATCACAGATTTGTCCAAGGCGTCGGGTCTCTTCGTCATCGCCCGCAATTCCTCATTTGCCTACAAGGGGCGAAGCCCCGACATCCGTCGGATGTGCCGGGAATTGGGCGTCAGCCATGTTTTGGAGGGGAGCGTCCGCCGGGCGGGCAACCGGGTCCGGATCAATGCGCAACTGGTCGAAGGCGCCGATGGAACCCACTTGTGGGCTGAGCGCTACGATCGCGAACTGGAAGATATTTTTGCCGTCCAGGATGAAGTGACCCGTGAGATTGTCGCGGCCCTACGGGTGAAACTAACGCCCGAGGAAAAGGTTCGGCGCGATGTTCGGGCCAAGGTCAATCCCGAAGCCTACGATTACGTCTACCGCGCCCGGGAATTCATCCACAGCTTCAGCGCCGAAGCGATGAATGACGCGCGCGGCCTGTTGGAACGGGCGATCGAAATCGATCCGGGCTTGGCGTCGTCCTATGCCTATCTCGCCTTGATTTCGAATGCCGACTATCTGAACGGATGGAACGAGTCGAATAAAGGCACATTGGAAGAGGCCTTGGCCTTGGCTCAAAAGGCCTGCGAAATCGATGGCGAAAATGCTCTTGGCTTTGCCGCATTGTCACTTTGTCATATCTGGCATGGCCAACTGGATGCTGCCGAAATTGCCGCCGAGCGATGCCTGGAACTCGACCCGAACTCCTATGCCGGATGCTCGGCGCTTGGCCAGGTACGGGATTTTCAAGGTGATCATGAGCGAGCGGTGGAGTTATTCCAAATGGCCTTTCGGTTGGATCCCCATGTCGATTTATCGCTGAATTTGTTGGGCCGGGCCCAATTCGCCTTGGGCCGCGACGAAGAGGCCGAGGCGAGTTTCAAGCGGCGCTTAATTCGCAATCCGACGTCCGATACGACCCGTGCCTATCTGGCCGCCCTGTATGGGCAAACGGGGTGCCGCGAGGAGGCCCGGCGGGTTTGGCGCGAATTGATGGAAATTAATCCGAGTTTCGACGTTCAACGGATGCGAACGACATTGCCCTATGCGGTTCCAACTTGGTTCGATCGATTTTATGGCGGCCTGGAAAAGGCCGGTTTGGTAGACTGAAAGACCGCTTAGGATCGATTGGGATCCTTTCGGGTCGTGCCTTAATGAAAACTACCGCCGATCAGATCGCGGGCGATGACGAGTCGCTGGACCTCGTTCGGGCCCTCGCCGATGCGGCGGATGCGAAGCTCCCGATACCAGCGCTCCAGCGGCAGGTCCTTGGTGACGCCGTAGCCGCCGTGGATTTGCATCGACCGGTCGACAACCCGGCCCGCCGCCTCGCTGGCCAGCAGCTTTGCCATGCCGGCATCGGCGCGGAAGGATTCGCCCCGAAGCGCCTTGTCCGCCGCCTCCAGAACGAGCCAGCGGGAGGTGCGGATATCGATCTCGCTGTCGATGATCATGTTCTGGATTGACTGCCGGCTGGCCAAGGGACCGCCAAAGGTCTCGCGGATCTTCGAATACTCGATCGCCATCTCCTGGGCCTTGATCGCCGGGCCGAGGCAATAAGCGGCATAGGGAATGCGCTGGCGCGACAATCGGTCGTTTGCGAGCGCGAAGCCGCCATTGACTTCGCCCAGGACGTTCGCGTCGGGCACGCGCAAATCCTCGAACTGCAACTCCGTGCCGTATTCGCTGGAGCGCAGCGTGTGAACGACGCGGCGAACATGGAAGCCCGGCATGTCGTTCTCGACGATGAAGCAGGTCACGCCGTTTCGACCCTTGTCGGGATCGGTGCGGGCGAAGACCAGGCCATAGTCGGCGCGGTCGGCGCCCGAGATGAAGATTTTCGAGCCGTTGATGATCCAGTCGTTGCCGTCCTTGACGGCGCGGGTGCGAATGGCGCGTGCCGGATCGCTGCCGCCGGAGGGCTCGGTCAGGGCGAAGAACGTCCGCTTCTCGCCGCGGAGAGTCGGCAACAGGAAACGTTCCTGCTGATCCTCGTTGGCCTCGTAAAGCTGGGCCAGTCCGACCGTGCCGAAGACCTCGTAGCACGGCGCGTAGAGTCCGGCGCGGTGCTGCGACATCTCGATGGCCAATAGCGCGCGGGTGACGATGTCGACGCCGGGCCCGCCGAACTCTTCCGGGATGTCGAGGCCGTAAAAGCCCATCCCCTTGACTTTTTCCACCAGGCGCTCGTGGTCGGCGGTCTCGAGTTCGCTCGCGTCGGGGTCCAGAGTCTCCTCCAGCGGAATGATCTCCTCGCGCACGAAGCGGCGGACCTGCTCGATGATCAGGCGTTGTTCGTCGGTCAGACTCAAATGCATCGCGTATCCTCCTTCAGACCGGGCTCAACCGGCCGAGGCGCGGCGGCGGTGCGTTCTCGTTGCCGCGCGGCAAGACGCCGTGGTCCGCCTTGTGAACCATCAGCAGCTCCAAATACCGGGTCATATACTGCATGGTGATCTCGACGCGGAACTGGGTGGCGTCGTCGAGTCCCTGGTCGAGCTCTTCGCGCAACTTGCTCCTGAGCCCAAACAGGCTGCGGCCGCCGGCATAGCCGATATAGAGCACCCGGCCCTCGGCATCGGCGATCTGGTAGATACCGAGCTGCCCCGGCAGCCCCGCGACCGTGGCGGCGTCGAGTGCCCGCCAGGGCTTGTCCATGCGAAGCGCCATGGCTCAAGCGCCCTTGAAAGCGGGCGGCCGCTTTTCCATCGCGGCGGCAACGCCTTCCGTGGCATCGGCGCTGGAGTTGGTCTCCTCGACCAGGGCGTCCAGATCGGCGTGATCGAGGTGGTCCCGAAAGGCCATCTCGCGCACCAGCATTCGTTTCATCGTCTTCATCGAGAGCGGCGCGTTGACCGCCAACCTGTCGATAAGCTCTTGCGCCACCGTATCCAATTCGTCGGGCTCGGCGATACGCGCGATCAAGCCGTTCTCATGCATCCAGGCGGCACTCAACCGGTCCCCGATAAGGAGAAACTCGCGGGCTGCCACCGGGCCGCCGACCTCCAGCAGCTTCTTAGTCAGGAACCAAGGCAGGGACAGTCCGATCTGCGCCAAAGGCATGGCGAATTGGGCCTCGGTGCTGGCGACCACGAAGTCGCAATGCAGGGCCAGTTCGTTGCCGCCGGCGATGGCGTGGCCCTGGACCACACCGATGACCGGCAGGGAATAATTTTCCATCGCCCGCAGCATGTCTATGATCCCGGTGGGTCGGCCAAGCCCTTCCTGGTCCTGTGTCAGATCAAGACCGGAGCAGAAAATGCGTCCCTCGGCGCGCAGTACGGTGACCCGTTCGGTCGCGGGCGGGTCGACGCTGAAGGCGGCCTCCATCGCATCGAGCATTTCCTCGTTCAGGGCGTTCCGCTTCTCGGAACGGGTCATGGTAATCGTCCGAACCGGGCCGTCTTCTTCAATGCGTATCGTCGCCATTGATTCGCGTCTCCCAAAATACTGCCCGCATTGTGTGGGCGAATTGGAGTTTAACAGAAACCCCGCGAGCGTTGGGGTTCGCGTATTACCCTTAATTATCTGTGTCACTGCTGGCGATTGGCGGGGTGCGGCGAATAGGCGCGGCCGACCCACCTAGCCCAACGCCCCGCTCTCCCGCAGCCGGGCGATCTCAGCGTCGGCAAGGCCAAGCACCTCGCGAAGGACCGCGTCGGTGTCGGCGCCGAGACCGGGGGCGGGACCGGATTTTCGCCCGAAACTGGCTTGCCAGGGAAGGCCGGGGAGGGGGCCGTCTTCCGATGCCTCCCAGAACCCGCGGGCGGCGAGGTGCGAGGCGCGGGCGAGGTCGCGGGTCGTGGCCAGGACGGCGGCCGGGAGGCCGGCGTCGCCAAGCACGGCCGCTGCGTCCTCCGCTGTCCGGGACAGGGTCCAATCGGTGAGGCGGGCGTCGATCTCGGTGGCGCGGGCTTGCCGTTCCACCACATCGAGGGATTTCCAATCCGTCAATTCCGGGACCAGTCCGACCAAGATCCGCCAGTCGGCCTTCGAGCGGACGGCGAGACCGACCCAGGCGTCCTCGCCCGCGCATCGATAGATGCCGTGAGGCGCGTGGGTGTCGGAGAGATTGCCGCGGGCCGTTGGCGGTGGGCCGAGCTGGGCGTCGAGCAAGGGGGCCGCCATGGTCCAGAGCATCGCCTCCACCATCGAGAAATCGATCCTGGCGGCGGCGCCCGTTCGCCGGCGATGCCAAAGTGCGGCCGCCGCCGCGAGTGCTAACTTGAGGCCGCACATCGGGTCGAGCCAGGCCATGCCCACGCGCGGCGGGCGGCCGGGATGGCCGTTGAGACCGGCGAACCCGGCATAACATTGCAGCAGCGTCCCATACGCGACGCCGCGCGCCTCCGGTCCCGTTCGCCCCTGACCGGAGGCGGAGATATAGAGCAGGCGGGGGTTCACCTCGCGGAGCGAGTCGGCGCCGAGGCCGAGGCGGTCCATAACACCGGTCGCGAAGTTTTCGATCAGGATGTCGGACTTGGCGGCGAGGTCGCGGGCGATGTCGACCGCCGCCGGGTCTTTCAGGTTCAGGACGATGCCCCGCTTGGCCTGGCCCAGCGCCGTGTGGAGTTCCGACGTTCGGCCCGGATCGCCGCGGCCGGGTGCTTCGATCTTGATCACATCCGCCCCCATCGCTGCGAGGTAGCGGGTCGTCGTCGGCCCGGCGATAACCCAGCTGAAATCGAGCACCCTGACGCCCGACAGCGGCAGCGGGCCATCGTTCCCGGCCGACTCATTATCAGGGGACGTTTCACCGAGAGAGATGCCATAGGCGTTGTCCGGCACTTTCACGCGATCGTCGTTGAGGTCGGGCTCGCGGAAGAACGCCCGATGGGCGAGTTGTATGGAATCCAATTGTTCCAGCGGCTCGCGGAGCGGAAAGCTCGGCACATGGGCGGCCTGGGCGGCATCCGCGATCCATTGCTTGTTGTGGCCGTGGCTCCATTCGGACATCAGGCGATGCAGGTCGTCCCAATTCGCGACCCGGTCGGGCTTGGTCTTGAAGCGGGGTTCGTCGCCCCAATCGGGGCGGCCCATGACCTCCAGCCAGGCGGACCATTGATGGTCCTCGCGGGGCGAGATCGCCGCATAGCCGTCCGACGCGGGAAGAATGCAGACCGTCGCGCCATTGCCGTCGGTCTTCCGCTTCCGCACCCAGCCGGACCCGCCGCGCCCGGCGCGGGTCAGCTCCGTCATCGAGAGCGTCGCCAGCGCTTCTTGTATGGAGACGTCGATGACGCCGCCGCCCTTCGACAGCAGAGCCGCATGCATGCCGGCCGCAGCTCCCGCGAGCCCGCCGATGAAGGCCGATTGCGCGCCCACGGGCCGGACCGGGGCCTCCGATAGATCGTCGACCTGGCCCGTCAGCACCCGGGCGATGCCGCTGGCGCAGAAAAGCGTCAAATCGGTCGCGGGGGCATTCGCCAGCGGTCCAGTCTGGCCGAAGGGACTGATGAGGACCAATGTGGCCTTGGCGTTGAGGGCGCGGAGGGTCGCTGGCGAGAGGCCGCGCGTTTCGAGATCGTCCGGCCCGCCCTCGCAAATCACGAGATCAGCATGTCGTATCGCTTCTTTCATCGTTGCGACCGCGACCGTCTTGCCGTCGTTGAGATGGCGGAGGAGCGGGGACCCGGTCTCCGCGGAGAGCGTTTCCACTTCGGCGCCGAGGTCGGTGAAAGCGCGGCCCGCGACTGCCGCCGCGCGGCCCGGGCCGATTTCGAGCGCGCGAAATCCCGCGAGCAGGGTCATGAAATTACCTCTCTCCAATCGTCCGTCAGTGAATTATGGGGAAGCGCGTCCCGCTCAAGCCGTCGTAGCGGCATTGGCGATCGCTTCCGCGAGGGCGGCGGCGTCGAGACCGTGCGCGGCTAGAACCTCCGCCGTCTCGCCGCACTCGGGAATATCTTCAACGCCGCGCCGCACGAGCAGACCGCCCCAACCTTGCTCGGCCAGCGCCGCGCCGATCACCGAACCCTGTCCGCCCGCCACATAGTGGTTGTCGAGGGTGACGACCGCCTCCGCATCCCCCACCACATTCCGGAGCCACGCGCCGTCGACCCGGTTGAGGTAGGGCAGATCGACGAGCCTTGCCGCCGGTCCGTCCGCCGCCGCCAGCGTCTCGATCGCACGATGGGCCTCGGCGAGCAGGATTGGGCCATAGCCGACAACGACAACCGCGGGATCGGCCGCCTCGCGAAGCACCGCGCCTTGCCCCACACCGGGCGCCGTCGCGTAGGGGGCGGAATAGGGAAGGTCCACCGGCACCGAGACCAGCCGCAGATAGACCTGCCCCGTCTCCCCGCGAAGAGCGAATTCAACCAAGGGAGCGACCGCATCCGGGTGGCTCGGCTCGATCACCGTCATGTTCGGCATGCCGCCGACGGCCGAGATGTCCCGGAGCGATTGGTGGCTGTGGCCCGGGCCGGCCGGGATGAGACCGGTGAGCGCGCCCATATAGACGATTTTGCCACCTTCGGTCGCGGCGTTGTGGATCTGATCGTTGGCGCGGCTGGAGAGAAAGCAGCCGAAGGAATGGACGACGGGCAGCATGCCTTCCCGTGCCAGACCGGAGGCCATCGAGACCATATCCTGTTCGGCGATGCCGCATTCGATGAAGCGATCGGGAAAACGATCGCGGAAGGGAATGAGACCGGTATCGAGAATAAGATCGGCGTCGAGCGCCATCACCCGGTCGTTCGCGGTCGCCGCCTCGACCAAGGCGTCGCCATAGGCCGGCAACAGCCGCGCCATATCGGGCGCGGGAGAAGCGGGTTCGCGCGCCATGGTCACGGTCGCTGCGGGTGCGAGCCCGATGGCCTCATGGGCGGAATGGACGGTCTCCGACAGCTCCGCCGATGCGCGGGCGTAATCCTCAGCGCTCGGAGCGCCGGAATGAAAGCGATAGAACTCGTCCTCGGGCGCCATCGCGGTATGGGCCATGAAGGAGACCCCGTATCCCTTGATCGTATCGGCGATCAGGACTCCCGGCCGCCTCGTATCGGATTGGAGCGTCGCCAGCCCCGCCTCCAAGGCGCCCAAGTCGTGGCCGTCCGCGCGCGCCACTGCCCAGCCAAAGGCGGCGAACTTCGCTTCCAGATCGCCGAGCGCGCCCACCCGCTCCACATAGGTGTCCGATTGGATTTTGTTGTGGTCGACGATGACCGTGATTTCATGCAATTCGCCGTTCGCGGCCGAACCGAGAGATTCCCATATCTGGCCCTCCTGCAATTCGCCGTCGCCGGTCATCACGTAGATCCGTCCGCCTTCCCCCTTCCGCCGGCGCGCCAACAGCATCCCCTTGGCCTTGGAAATACCCATGCCGAGCGAGCCCGTATTGGCCGCGATACCCGGCGTGCCGACATCGGGATGCCCCGGCGGCCCGCCCAGGCGCCGCAGCCGGTGGATGTCCTCAAAAGGTAGTTCGCCGAGACCCGCCAGCACCGAATAAAGCGCCGGCACGTCGTGTCCCTTTGAGGAGAAATAGACATCCCGTGTCCGATCCATCCGCTCAAGATGGAGCCAGCTCACGATGTCGAGGCTGGAAAAGCAGCTGCCGATATGACCCGAGCCCGCCCGCGCGATCATGTAGAGCGTGTTGAACCGCGCCATGGCGGCGAAACAGCGGACCCGGTCCACGGGCGCGGCATTGGCGCGGCGGACGGCCTCGAAGGCCGGCCGGTCGAAATATGAGAGCTGCCCGGTCGAGGGCGTGGCGCCGGTATCACCCATTTGGAAACCCGTTGTCGCGTCGGTTCGCGTTATGTCGTGGAATAGATAGCGGGTGGGGACCGCAACGAAAAGCGCGGTGGGGTCTAGCCCGAGGTCCAGCTCTCCGCGAGGACCGGCTGG
The DNA here is from genome assembly GCA_964408805.1 of uncultured Rhodospirillaceae bacterium. Classification (GTDB taxonomy): domain Bacteria; phylum Pseudomonadota; class Alphaproteobacteria; order UBA8366; family UBA8366; genus CAYPAV01. Next base: position 102,164 of record CAYPAV010000015.1, read on the forward strand.
AGCTGCTCCTGGATTTCCTGGGAGAGCACGGTATCGGGTCCGCTCGGCGGGGCGAACGCCGCCATGGCATCGACCAGCTGCTGGACTTGCCCTTCCATCAAGCTTTCGCCGGCACCGGTTTCGATTTCATCGACCCGCTCGGTGGAGTCGCCGTCAAACCAATCGGTTAGAGTCACATGATCCTCGGTGCCGATCACTTGTACATCCAGCGCGTCGCCGTTCCGGGTGAACCAAAGCTGATCGGCCGAAATATCCGGATCGAAGACCAGCCGGTCGGTCGACGCGGCATCGCCGCCGCTATTGTCCAGCGAGTCGGCACCGTCGCCGCGCCCAAAGCGGTAGGTGTCCGCACCAACCCCGCCGGCCAGGTAGTCGTCGCCGAGGCCGCCCGAAAGCATGTCGTCGCCGGCCCCGCCAAGCAGCACGTCGCCTCCGTCACCACCCGAGAGGTCATCGTCGCGCGTCGTTCCCGTGAGCCAGTCGTCGCCATTGCCGCCAAGGCCAAAGGCATCGTCGGCATCAAGGGTCGAAGAGGGGGCCAATCCCGCGATATCGATCTCGGTTCCATCGGAGAAACGGAAGGTTTCGATCCGCTCGTTCGAATCGGTCCAGTTGTGGAGTGTCAGGCGGTCGGTCAAGTCATCGAAGGCCGCGTTCGGATCGTTCGGGTCGCGCAGTGCCAGTTCGAGATCGTTGCCAGCAAAGCGAAGAGCGACATCGGAGAGCGCGATACCGAGTCCGAACTGTACCACGTCCTGACCGCCGTCGATCTGTACCTGGCTATAGCTGGTCTCACTCACATATCGGCTGGTGTCGATCCACTCGTCGTCCTCGCCGCTGAAATTCCAATACCCGCCGCTGACCCATCGTTGGGTGGTCGTGGCTACCGTTTCGGTCGCTTGGTCCGTGGCCAAATCAAACCCGTCGCCTCGATTGAAGCCGTAGGTATCATTGCCCGCGCCGCCGGCCAGGGTGTCGCTGCCGGCACCACCACGGTGAACGTCGTCGCCGTCGCCGCCGACCAGACGATCGTCGCCCGCATGGCCATAGATGACATCGGCGCCATCCGTTCCCTGCAAAATATCGTTGCCGGCGCTGCCTTCGATCAGATTTCCTGGCGCTCCGACATCGATCTGGAGGGAACCCGTCGCGGCGCCGCCGGCGCCGTCGGCGACCGTGAAATCAAAACTATCGGCGCCGAAAAATCCATCATCCGGTGTATAGACGTAGACACCGTCGGTACCAATCGTGACGGCGCCGTTCAATGGGTCAGCGGTAAGCGAGAAGGTCAGCGAGGTCGAATCGACGTCGCTCGCCGTCAACTGCCCGGAGACGGGCGTATTCCAGGTCGTCGTTGCCTGACTTGTCCCCGCGATCGGCGCATCGTTGATCGGTGTTATGGTGACGCTCAACTGGGATGTCGTTGTCGCCGTCTCGCCGCCGGTGGCCTCCAACGATTGGGCGGTAACGGTGAGGAGGGCGGTGCCGTTGAAGTCGGCCGCCGCGATCATCGCCAAACCCGCAAAATCCGCCGCCGCGACGGTCCAGCTGCCGTTGCCGTTGTCGGTGCCGGCGCTGAGCCGTGAATTCGCCGGAAGGCCCGAGATGGTAACGGAGAGGGTTTCGGAGCCATCCTGGTCCGCGAGCGCTGCCGTGATATCGAGTGGGATAGCCGTATCCTCGGCGCCGCTGGCATCCGTTGTCGTCAGGACAGGCGCATCCGCGACCGCATTCACCGATACGGAAACGAGTCCGGTCGCGAGGCCGCCCGCCCCGTCGGTGATGCTGTACGTAAACGAGTCCGCGCCCGCGAAATCGGCCGTTGGGGTATAAATGTAGCTGCCGTTCGCGTTCACCGTCACGGCGCCGTTGCCGGGACCGGTCGCGAGGCTGAATTGCAGTGCGTCGCCATCGGCATCCAAGCCGCCAAGAGTCCCGGTCGCGGCATTGTCCTCGACCGTCGTCAGAACGCTGTTTGACGTGGTTGGCGCGTCGTTGACGCCGGTGACGGTGACGGTGATATCGGTGCTCGTGGCGGCGCTGCTGTTGTTGGCGCTTTCGGCCGCGGTCGCGGTCACGGTCAAATCGATGGCGCCCGCGAAATCCGGCGGAGGCAGGAGGTCGAGGTTCGCGAGCTCTGTCGGCGCCAGGGTCCAGTTGCCGTCGCCGTTGTCCAGGCCGGCCGACAGCCGCGCGCCCGCGGGTAAGCCGGCGATCCGGATCGAGAGGCTTTCCGAGCCGTCGCCGTCGTTGAGCGAAGCCGCGATATCAAGCGCGATGGCGCCATCCTCGAGACCGGTCGCATCGTTCGCAGAAAGGGTCGTCGTATCGGCCACCGCTGCCACGCCGACGGCGACGCTGCCGGAACCGGTTCCGCCCTGGCCGTCGGCGACCGTGTAGTCGAAGGTCGCGGTGCCGCTGAAATCGGGATCGGGATCGAAGGCCACGTCGCCGTTGATGTCGATCGAAACGCTGCCGCCGACTGGGTTCGCCACGTCCGTGATCGAAAGGCTGTCGCCGTCGAGGAGACTGAAATTGGCGAACAAGGTCGCCGCCGATACGATCGAGCGCGTGTCCTCGGTCCCGGCGATGCTGGTGATGGCGCCCGGTACGACGACGACTTGATCGGCGAAGCGCAGAAACTCGATATTACTGACCGAATCGTTGCCGCCACCGAAACTGTCGGCGACCGTCGCGGTGCCGATGCCGAGCGTCAGGTCGTAATCCGCCAGATTGCCCGCGAAAATCGCTTCGTCCAAGCCGTCGCCGCCGTCGAGAATGTCGTTTCCGTTGCCCGCGATCAGGGTGTCGTCGCCATCGGCACCCATCAGAACGTCATTTCCGTCGCCGCCCATCAAGGTGTCGCCGCCGGAACCGCCCTGGATCCATTCATTACCGCCATCGCCTTGATGGGAAACACCCGATGGATCGGCGTCGGCCCCGCTGATTGCGTTCAGGGTACTGATATCGATTTCGCTCCCATCCGCGAAGCGCAGCAGCTCGACCCGGTTGTTGGCGTCGGTCCAGTTATGAATTGTCACCCGGTCCGGCAGGTCGTCGAAGGCCCGGTTCGGATCGTCGGGATCGCGAAGGGCGACTTCCAGATCTTCGCCGGAAAGCCGCAAGGCAACGTCCGAAAGGGCGATTCCAAGCCCGAATTCGATCGCGTCTCGGCCGGCATCGGCGGATACTTGGATCGTCGTCGACGTCGTCCGCCAGCCGCTGGTATCAATCCACTGGTCATCCTCGCCGCTGAAACCCCAATAGCCGCTGGAGACCCAGACCCGGGTCATCGTCTGCGTGGTCACCAAGGTTTCGTCGGATACCGTGTCGGCTTCGTCGCCGCGTTCGAAGACGTAGAGATCGTCGCCGCCGCCGCCGGCCACCCAGTCCGAACCGCCGCCGCCGCGAAGGGTGTCCTGGCCGTCGTAGCCCGAAAGCGCATCGTCGCCGGCGAAGCCATAAATGATGTCGTCACCGGCGGTACCGGTCAGGGTATCGACGCCCGCGCCGCCCCCTATCAAGTCCAGCGGTGCGGCGACATTGACGGTGACCGTCTCGCTCGCCGTTCCGCCGTTCCCATCCGATACGGTGAAACTGAAACTGTCGAGGCCGAAGAAACCATCGCCCGGCGTGTATTCGAAACCGCCATCCGCGTTTACCGTCGCAACGCCGCTCGTCGATTGCGTATCGAGCGCAAAGGTAAGCTGATCGCCATCGACATCGCTGGCGCCGAGGGTCCCGGTTAGCTGGGCGCCATGGTCGATCGAGGCCGTGATCGCCGCCGCGATCGGCAGGTCGTTGACCGGCGTTATCGTGATTTGGGCCGTGCTAGTGGCACTTGCGGTCGCGCCGTTGGCGCTTTCCCGCGCGGTGGCGATGAAGCTGAGATCGATCGTGCCGTTGAAATCGGCGGGCGGTGTCAGCGCGAGGCCGGCCAGATCGCCCGACTGCAGGTTCCAGGTGCCGTTGCCGATGGACGTGCCCGCATTCAGCGCGGCGCCTGCCGGAACGCCGGAGACGGTGATCGAGAGGCTCTCCGAGCCGTCGAGATCGGTCAGTGCCGCGTCGACCGACAGCGTGATTGCGCTATCTTCGGCGCCGCTCGCCGATGTCGCCGCAATCGTTGGTGCGTCGGCGGTGGCCAAGACCGTCAGGTCGACCGTCCCGGTGTCGCTGAGTGAGCCGTCGGAAACGATGAATTGGAAACTTCCCGCACCGCTGAAATCGTCGCTCGGCGTATAGGTGAAGGTTCCGTCAGCCGAAAGCGAAAGCGTGCCGTTGGCAGGCGCCTGCCCGAGAGAGAAGGTAAGGCTGTCCCCTTCGACATCGCTCGCCGAAAGGCTGCCGGTGACGGGTGTGTCCTCCGAGAGCGTGATCGTCACATCGCCCGCGACCGGCGCATCGTTCACCGCGGTCACGCTGACGGTCATATCGGCTTGGACGCTGGCAGTGATGCCGGTCGAACTTTCGGTTGCGTCCGCCGTCACCGTTAGGTTCAGGGTTCCGCTGAATTCCGCTGCCGGTGTCAGGACGAGTCCCGCAAGGTCAGTGGTGTCAAGGATCCAGACACCATCGCCACCGCGGCTGCCGGCACCAAGCGTCGCATCGGCGGGGAGGCCCGCGATCCGAACCGATAGCGATTCCGATCCGTCGAGATCGCCGAGCACGGCCGAAATATCGAGCGGAATGCCCGTATCTTCCTGGCCTGACGCATCCTGGAGAGAGAGGCTGGGCGTATCTACGATGGCGCCGATCGAAACCGTGACGGCGGCGGTCGCGAGTCCCCCGGCGCCGTCGGAAACCGTATAGGTGAAACCGTCGGTGCCGCTGTAGTCGGCATCAGGCGTATAGGTGAAGGTGCCATCGATCCCCATCGCGACGCTGCCATGGGCGGCACCCTGGTCGAGAGCGAAGGTGAGAGCGGCGCCCTCGGCGTCGCTTGCCGTCAGGGTTCCGGTTTGCTGGGTGTCCTCATCGAGCGAAATGCTGGCGCCCGTGGTCAAGGGTACGTCGTTGACCTCCGTTACCGTCACCGCGATGGTCCCGACGCTGCTCGCTGTCGCCCCATTGCTCTCGGTCGAGGTCGCATCGACACTGAGCAGGATCGAGCCGCTGAACTCTGCCGCCGGCGTCAGGGCGAGGCCGGGTAGATCGGCGGCGGCGAGAGACCAGCTTCCATCGCCGTTGTCGGCGCCGGCCGAAAGCTCGGCACCCGCCGGAACGCCCGAGATGGTAACCGCCAGGCTCTCCGACCCGTCAGTATCCGCGAGACTCGCCGTCAGGTCGAGGACGATCTGGCTGTCCTCCGCCCCGCTTGCCGGGGAGAGGGCGAGTAGCGGTGCGTCGACAACAGGCGTCAGCGAAACCGAAAGTGTCGCGCTTGCTGTCGCGGTATCGCCGGTCGCCGTCTCCGTCGCGGTTGCCGTGACCGTAAGATCGAAGTCGCCGGCCATGTTCGGCGCTGCCGAAAGGGAGAGTCCCGGCAGGTCGTCCGCGCCGAGGGTCCAGCTGCCGTCGCCATTGTCGGTTCCGGCCGAAAGCCGCGCGCCGGCCGGCAATCCGGCGATTGCGACGGAAAGCGTTTCCGAGCCGTCGAGATCGGTCAGAGCCGCCGAAATGGCAAGGGCGACCGAGGTGTCCTCGGTTCCATTGGCGCTACTCGTCGTCAGGATCGGCATATCGGCGACGGCGGAGACTGTAATGTCGAAATGCCGATTCGAGACGCCACCTTCGTCATCGGCGATCATGACATCGAAACCGGCGGTCGCCGCACCCGGGTCGGCCGTGAAGACGACCTCACCGTCGATACCGAAGATGGCCGCGCCATTGACCGGGTTCGCGATACCCGCAACCGTGAGCGCGCCGCCGTCCGGATCCACGGCACCCGCCAGCAGCTGTGCCGCGTCGATTGTGGCCGCTTCGCCCTCGCGGACATTGATGGGTGCTACTGTCGGAGCGAAGGGAAGCACATTGTCGCCTTCGACCGAAACCGTCGCATCGGCGAAGGCCAGGCTTTCGATGCCATGGAGTCGATCGGCGCCGGTGCCGTCATCGACCAGAAGGTTGCCGTTGTCACCGGAGATCGTGTAGTCCGATAGATCGCCGGCGAAGACCGCCGTGTCGCTTCCGGCGCCGCCTTCTATGAGATCGGCACCGCCGCCGCCGGCGAGGTCATCGTCACCACCGCCGCCGACTAAAATGTCGTCACCGTCGCCGCTGGAGATGCTGTCGCTGCCGCCGCCGCCGGCCAGCCAGTCCATGCCGTCGGTTCCCAAGAGAACGGTTCCGCCTGAATCCGAGAGCGTTTCCAGCGTCAACGCGAGGTCGGCGACGTCGATCTCAGTTCCATCGGCGAACCGGAAGGTCTCGATCCGCTCGTTGGGGTCGGTCCAGTTGAGAAGCGTGATGCGGTCCCCCAGGGCATCGAAATCCTCCGTGACGCCCGCGGTTTGAGGTCCGCTATTGGGATCACGCAGTGCTACGACGAGATCATTCCCTTCGAGGCGCAAAACGACATCCGCCACGGAAATATCGCCCGCGAGACGAAGCACGTCGTCGCCGGCATCGCCCGGCGTGAGCACCGTCGTCGATGTCGTCTGCCAGCGGCTCGTATCGATCCACTGGTCGTCCTCGCCGCTGAAACCCCAATAGCCGCTGGAGACCCAGACCCGGGTCGTCGTCTGCGTGGTCACCAAGGTTTCGTCGGATACCGTGTCGGCTTCGTCGCCGCGTTCGAAGACGTAGAGATCGTCGCCGGCGCCGCCTTCGAGCCGGTCCGCCCCGACGCCGCCCCGCAACTCGTCGCTCCCGCCACCGCCCTGCAGCGTATCGTCGCCCGCGAAACCGTAGAGGACGTCACTGGCCCCGCCGCCGTAAAGCATATCCGCGCCGTCATCTCCCGCGACGAGACCGACCGGTGCATTGATGGAAATCGAGACGGTCTCGACCGCCGTGGCTCCGCCACTGTCGGTCAGCGTGTAGGAGAAACTGTCGGCGCCGAAATAGCCGTCTTCCGGCGAATAGGAAAATTGTCCGTCGCTCGAGAGCGTGACCGATCCGTGGAGCACGCTTGTCGGGTTCGAGAAGGTGAAGCTGTCGCCTTCGGGATCGGTCGCGGTCAGGAGACCGCTAATGGGCGTGTCGCGGTCGGTCACGATCAGCACCGTGTCGGCGGTGGGCGCATCGTTGACCGGTGTGACAGTGATCGAGAAGGATTCGGAACGAACGGCGATGTCGCCGTTGGAATCTTCCATGGCGATGGCGTTGAGCGTCAATCCGATCGTACCGCTGTACTCCGCGGCGGGCGTCAGGGTGAGGCCCGGGAGATCCGCCGCGGTCAGCGACCAATTGCCGTTTCCGTTGTCGCTGCCGGCCGAAAGAACCGCCCCGCTCGGCACGCCGGACAGCACGATCGAGGCCATCGACTCCGACCCGTCCGCATCGCCGAGTGCGGCGTCGATGTTAAGGGCGATGGCAGTGTCTTCGGCCGTCGTCAGGTCGCCAGTCGTTAGGATCGGCGTGTCGGCCACCGCCGCCACGGTGACGTTGACGGTTCCGTCGGCCGTCTCGCCGGCATCGCTCAAGACCGTGTAAGTGAAGGTGTCGCTGCCGCTGAAATCCGCATCTGGCGTGTAGACGACATCGCCGCCGACGATCCCCACGATGCCGGTGTTGGCGCCCGCGACGGCGGTGATCGTAAGACCGGTTCCGAAGCTCGTGTCGTTGGCGAGGAGTGTCGCCATATCGACCGAGACCGCGGTGTCTTCGTTGGTCGCGATCGCATCCGCGCCGAGCGGGGGCGGTAGGAAAGAGAGCGTCTGGTCATCGAATTGCAACAATTCGATGTTGGTAAGTGTGTCGGTTCCGCCGCCGCTCCTCTGGACCGTAATCGTGCCACCCGCCGAGGTGATGCTGAAAGCTGTCGATTGGCCCGCGAAAGTCGCCGTATCAAGGCCATCACCACCATCGAGAACATCATTCCCCGCGCCGCCGGTCAGCACGTCATCGCCGTCAGCACCGAATATCGTATCGTCGCCACGCATGCCGGAAATCGCATTCGCCGATGCCGTGCCCCGGAGCGTGTCGCCCGCATCACCGCCGAAGACGTTTTCGATCACCGTTCCCGACCCAATATTCAGCGTGTGGCCGAAGAGCGTGTTCGACGCTCCCGAATTGAGGTCGATGTCGATGGCCGCCGTCACCGGAGCGAAATTCAGGGTGTCCGTGCCGCCGTCGAGATCGCTCACGGTTCGGCGCGACGCATCGCCGCCGTAAAGCGCGAAATCGTCCGTATAGACGAAGACATCGTCGTTCGAGACCGGGTCGCCCATTAGAGTCAGGGTCCAGTCGTTGAGTTGGCCCTGGTCGCCGTTGGCGCTGTCGGTGATTGCGAGGGTCCAGGTGCCATCGCCGGTTTCGCCCCAAAACTGGGTGCTGTCGAGGACGAAGTTGATGTTGTCCTGGCTGGTGCCCCAGCCGCTGGTCGTCCGGCCCGGCCGGTCGAGGAGGGTGCTGACGGTGCCGTCTGGCGAGGTCAGGCGGACGCTGAGGTCGCCAACCCAGGTGTGGGAGGCATCGAGATCGACCGTGACGTGGTCGATCGATACGTTGGACGAGATCGAGATCGCGCTGTTGATGGTGGCGTTGTCGGAAATCGTCTGGTTGGTCGTGTTGGTCGCCGAGACTGTCGCCATGTTGGCGCGCGTGCTCTGCCACTGCCATGTCTCGGCGAGGCGGACGGCGGCATGGGCATCGGTGAGGCCGAAACCGTAATCATTGTTGAAGGAAAGGCCGCCGCCGTTCCAGTTGAAGGCGCCGTTGGTGTTGAAACCCGACGTCGTCTCGTGGGGATTGCGGGACGAATAGGCGAGGATTTCCTGGACGTCGCGATAGCCGAGAAGCGGATTGGCATCGAGCATCAGGGCAATCACACCCGAGACCGCCGGGGCCGAGAACGAGGTGCCGGAGATCGCGGTGAAGTCTCCGCTGCTGTAACCACCGGAGCCCCGCACGTCGGTAGTCATAACGTTGACCCCGGCGGCGGTCGTCAGGATGGCGGCGCCCGGCGTACTGAAGCCCGCGATGTTGCCGTTGATATCGGAGGCCGCGACGGCGATGGTCTCCGGCGCATTCTGTAAATTGTGATGATTGACGTCGTCGCCCGACCCTCGGGAATTGCCGGCGGAGAAGACGATGTTCGTGCCGAGGCCGCCGCGTCCGTTTGTTACCGCATTGATAATCGCGGCTTGGTGCTGGGCGAAGTAGGAATTTTTGAAATTGTCGTAAAAGTATCCGTTGTAGGACCAGCTATTGTTGGCGACGTCGACATTGACGGTCCGCTGTAACGCCAGGATGTCCTGGTTCGCCGGGCCCGAGCCGAAACCCATGCGGAAGCTCGTGATGTCCGCGTCCGGCGCGACGCCGACCGCGCCGGTGCCGTTGTCGTCCGCCGCGATAACGCCGGAAACCGTGGTGCCGTGGTCGTCATCGCTGGCGCTGGCGAAGGAATCGTTGTCGCTATCGCGGAAATCGCGGTCGAGATCGCTGCGGTAGTTCGGCGCCAGATCGGGATGCAGGTAGTCGACGCCGGTATCGACGACCCCGACGACGACGCCGCTGCCGCGGTAATCGTCCCAGACCGAGGTGACGTTGAGATCGGCGCGCGGATTGACCGAATTTTGCAGATGCCATTGCTGGCCGAACAGCGTGTCGCTTGGAATGAAGGCGGGGGCCGCGGTTCCCGTCGCCGCGCCGACATGGTCCTCGGCAAGGAGCGCTGTCGCGTCGGTTTCCTGGGTGGCGTAGCGTCCGGTGACGGAATCAACGAGATCGAACGGCAGGCGAATCGTAACGCCTTCGGCGATCGCCGCGTCCTCGATTCTCCCGTCTTTTCCGTTCGGTTCGGCCATTTGTTCGGGCGCATCCCTTCTTTAGGCAATTACATCGCCATATCTCATCGGAACGGCGGCTTTATACCGCCCCGTTGGATCACGCCCCTCCCGTTTGAATGGTTCGACTTCAGCAATTCGTATTATGCACGGTTCAGGCCACGAATCTGTGATTCCGATCACAGGTTCCGGCCATCGGCTGAAATCGACGATTCGTCACGGCACTCGCATATTTTACCCTAAAATGGGCGACATTTGAACAATTTGCGTAACGAATGTGGCGGAATTCGGGAGACCGATGCCACGCCAGAGGTCGTCGCGCGTTAACGTTCGCGCAAGCTTTCGTCGCGATAGCGGAGCAGGGGGGTCATCAGAAACTCGATGATGCGGCGCTTTCCGGTCTTGATTTCGATCGTCGCCGCCATGCCGGGCGTCAGCTTCACCGTGCGATCCTTGACCCGCATCGTCGTTCGGTCCATCGACACGCGGGCGGCATAGACAAGGCCCAGCTTTTCGTCCTGGATCGCGTCGCCCGAGAGCTGGGTGACGGTGCCGTCGATCGTGCCGTATTTGGTAAAGGGAAAGGCCTCCACCTTGATCTCGGCCCGCTGCCGCGCCTCGACGAAGCCCTTGTCCTTGTTCAGGACCATGACCTCGATCTCCAGCGGTGCATTCTTCGGGACGATCGACATCAGGGGCTGGGCCGGGGTCACGACGCCGCCGATGGTATGGATTTGCAATTGCTGGACGACTCCATCCACGGGAGATCTAAGATGTTGCAATCGCTCTCGTTTTTCGGCCTTACGAAGGGCGAGTTCGGCTGTCTCGATGCGGTCGCGTGCCTCGACCATTTCCGCCAAAACCTGACGCCGGGCGTCGGCTTCGGCCTGGCCGCGCTGGCGATCGGCGCTGATGCGCGCCGCATCGGCTTCCGAGAGGCGGTGTTTCTGGACCACGAGGTCCTGCCGGCTCTCGATCAGCAGTTGACGAAGCTCCAACCATTGCCGGCGGGGCGCGTTGCCCCGTTTCATCAGACGTTCAATCGATTTTTCGCGCTCTTCGATCAGCGGGATGGTCGCTGTCAGCTTCTCGATCTCCGCCTTGATCGCAGCCCCTTCCGCAATGCGCCGCGAGAGTTCGCTCGCCAACGCGGCGAGGCGCGCCTGGTGTGCCAGGAGATCGCTGCCGAGGCGCTGTCGGTGCATCCGTGCGAGCCGGGGATCGGCCTTAGCCGGCGGCTTGAAACCAAGCTCCGAGAGCCGCCGCGGCCGCATCGGCGCCGCACCATCCAAGATCCGGAGATGCGCCTTGAGCCGTGCGATCTCGACACGGGCCGACATCAACTCCCGGGTTACCTGGCCCTTGTCGACCTCGCTCTCTGTGGGATCGAGTTCGATCAGTACTTCGCCCTTCACGACCTCCTGGCCCTCGCGGACATGGATCGCGCGCACCACGCCCATCTCCAGCGGCTGTAACGATTGCACCCCGCCCTTGGGAATGATCCGGCCCTGGGCCACGGCCACGATATCGACTTCGCCGAAAGAGGCCCAGACAACCCCGATCGCGAAGAAGGCAACGATCGCAAACGCGACGATACGGGCCGCGGGAGAGGCGGGGGTCTCGAGAATTTCGAGCGCCGACGGCAGGAAGGCGCGTTCCTCGACGCCGCCCTGGCTGAACCAACGGCGAAACCGGGTGAATAGGCCGGGCGCCCTTTCGGTTGTCTCATTCGGCGGCATCGTCACCCGCCTGCATTCGATAGAGCCGCGCATAACGGCCGTTTTGGCGCAGCAGCGCCTCGTGGCTGCCCTCTTCCGCGATCTCGCCCCTCTCGATGGTGACGATCCGGTCCGCTTGGCGGAGCGTGGACAGTCGGTGGGCGATGATCAGGACGGTGCGGCCCGTCGAGATCGCGCGCATGTTGTCCTGGATGGCGCGTTCGGACTCGTAGTCGAGCGCACTCGTCGCTTCGTCGAAGATCAGGATTTTCGGGTCGCCGATCAGGGCGCGGGCGATGGCGATGCGCTGGCGCTGCCCGCCCGAGAGGGTCCCGCCACGCTCGCCGACGATCTCGTCATAGCCTTCGGGCAGCTCCAGGATAAAATCATGGGCGCCCGCGAGTTTCGCGGCCTCGACGATCCTCTCCATCGAGAGGCTGGGATCGGCGAAGGCGATGTTGTCGCGGATTGAGCGGTTGAAGAGCACGCTCTCCTGCAAAACGACACCGACCTGACGGCGCAGCCAGGCGACGTCGACCATCGCGAGATCGACCCCGTCGACCAAAACGCGGCCGCTTTCGGGCACGTGAAGGCGCTGTACGAGTTTGGCGAGCGTGCTCTTGCCCGAGCCCGAAGGGCCGGCAACGCCGACGACCTCGCCGGGGGCGATTGTCAGGCTGACGCCGCGCAGTACCTCCGGTCCGTCCGCCCGGTAGCGAAAACGCACGTCGTCGAACTCGATCCCGCCCTTGATCGGCGGCAGGGCCCCGGCACCGGACCGGCGCCGCGCCTCTGTCGGCGCATTCAGGATATCGCCGAGCCGGGCCAGCGATATCCGCGCCTGCTGGAAATCCTGCCACAGCGAGGCGAGCCGAAGCACCGGTCCGCTGACCCGTCCGCCCAACATGTTGAAGGCGACCAGTTGACCCACGGTCAGATCGCCGGCGATGACCAGTTTCGCACCGACATAGAGCGTGAGCGCGATCGTCGCCTTGCTGATCAGCTGTGCGGTTTGGCTGGAAATGTTGCCGAGATGGGAGGCCCGGAAGCTCGACGTTACGTAGGCGGCGAGCTGGTCTTCCCAGCGGCGCTGCATTTCGGGCTCGACCGCCATCGCCTTCAGGGTCTCCATCCCGGTCACAGTTTCGACCAGGAAGGCCTGGTTGGCGGCCCCGCGCTGGAATTTCTCCTCCGTTCGCGCTCGCAATATCGGGGTGACGATCAACGACAGCAGAATGTAAAACGGCAGCAGGCCGAGGACGATCAGGGTCAAGGTCGAGCTGAACTGCCACATCACGATGAGGAAGACGAAGGTGAAAAAGAGATCGATGACGAGGGTCAGGGAGGATCCCGTCAGGAAGTTCCGGATATTCTCCAATTCCCGCATGCGGGCGACCGAATCGCCGGCCCGGCGCGCCTCGAAGTAACTGATCGGCAGCGAGATCAGATGCTGGAAGAGCTTGGCGCCCAACTCGACGTCGATCCGGTTGGTGGTGTGGCTGAAGGTGTAGGTCCGCAAGGCGCCGATCACCACCTCGAAGACCGAAATGACGGCGAGACCGATGATCAGAACGTCGAGCGTGGTCAATCCCCGGTGAACCAGGACCTTGTCGATGATCACCATGAAGAAGAGCGGCGAGACGAGCGCGAAGACCTGCACGAAGAGCGACGACAGGACGACCTCGCCCAGGACCTTGCGATACCGCACCACGGCGGGGACGAACCAACTGATGTCGAATTTGCCGCCGCGGCCGAGCGGCATCGCGCGTCGCGTCAAGAGCAGTAGACGACCGGACCAGACCTCTTCCAATTCGCCGCGGCTCATCGCCCGGGGGCGGCCAAGGAGGGGGTCCTGGACGAGAACGCTGTCCCCATCGGTCTGCGCCAGGATCACGAAGTTGCCGCCCTCGAGCTCGGCGATCGCGGGAAGCGGCGTCTTCGCCAAGCGATCCCAACCGCTGGCCTTCAACCGTGTCTTGAGCCCGAGTGCCTTGGCGGCGCGTGCCAGTTCGTCCGCCGTCATCGGCGCATCGGGCCGGGCGTGATCCCGGCGGATTTGTTCGGGCTCCCCCGGCAGTCCGAAGAAGCGCAATAGAATGACCAGACAGGCCGCCCCCGTATCCGGCGTGCCGGCCGTTTCCCCGCTCGCGCTTTCGTTACTCTCTTCGTTCGCCATCGATCGTCAATCGTGCATGAATCGAACCATTATGCGGTCCGCATGAGGCGCTGACGAAGGTTTTTCGCGCCTAGGCATCGATTTCCCGCGGGAGGAGACGGATGAAGTCGCCGCGACGCTGATATTCGATATCGGCTTCGAGCGCCGCCTGGACCGCCGGGTCCCGCAAATCCCGGGCTTGTTGATCGAGTGGTGCCTCGCCGCCGAGCCAAGGGAACACGATCATCGGGCCGATCCGCGGAAAGACGGGATTGTTCTCGCGCTCACCGTTGAACATGCGAAAGAAAGTCGGGCCCCGCTCGACCTCGAGAACCCAGGGCCGGAGCGTCTCATCCAGGAATATATCGAGACCGAAAATCTTCGGACCATAGGCGAAGCGGCAGCCGTCCGGCGCCTGATCGGCGAAGAGGCCGCTCGCCACCATCATGTCCACCACCTCCTCGGCCTGACGTTGGAGATCGAGCCAGAGCGCCTCCGTATCGCCGCCCGCCTCTTGGATGTATCGGGCGATCTCCGCGTAGCCCCAAACGCTGTCCGAATTTCCCATGACGCGGGCCGTCTCTTCGATCAGGTCAGTCCGGTTACCGAAAATACCGCGGTGGCCGATATGCATTGGCAGATTGTCGAGCTGCGCGTTGCCCGCCTCGTAAGCGTCCAGCGCGAAACGGGCGCTGCCGCCATGATGCAGATAGACCCGGGGCGGATCGGTCGAAGTGACCATGAAATTGAGCCGGAAGCTGGCCTTGCGCCTTCTAAAAAGGAAGGGCTTGGTGAGATAGCGTTGCAGGATCCAGCCCGCTTCGCGCGGCGCCTCGACCGGATCCTCGATCAAGCGAAGACCGTGGCCATTGTGCAAATTATTCGGCTTCACCATCCAAATCCCGGGGTCTGCCCGGTGGGCGGCGACGGCCGCGCCATGATCTTCCGGCATGACAAATGTTTCGGGCACATTTTGGAATCCCGCGGGGTCGATGTCCTCGCGATAGCGTTCGATCGAGCGTTGCAACATCGCCTTGTCGTCGATCGCGAGCCAGCCGTGAAAATCGTATCCCTGGAAGAATCCGAGTAATTGCCGCATCGCGTCGTAATTGCCGCGAAGAATATTGGCCAGGGCCCGGCCGCGGCGATCGCCGCCCTCGAAATCACCAATTTCGCGGGCGGCCCGCATCGAGGCGTAGAGCGCGCTCGCGTCCCGGGCGTTCGCCGCGACGGCATCATCCAATATGGTTAGAGCTTCACCAGGGCGACCAAGGCGATGATGGCAACAACCGGCGAGGACACGTGCTCGCAGGCGCTTGTTCGGGGCGTATTCGGCGGCCGCAAGGAAATGCGTCAGCGCCTCCTCGAGACGGCCCAACTGGCTCTTGCAGACGCCGAGATTGAAGTGGACCGCGTCGAATTGGGGCGCAATCTCAAGGGCGGCTTCGAGACTTTCGAGGGCGCCCGGCACGTCGCGCTGGCGATTGCGGACGAAACCGAGGAAGAGCCATGCATCGACGCTATCCGGGTAACGTTCCGCGAGTGCGCGCGCCCGCTCGCCCGCCTCGATCAACTGGGTCTCGATCGTGGCGAAAATTCGGTCGATCTCGGTCTTTAAGGTTTCGTCGGGAATATCTCGGCTCGCCCGCATTAGTGGTCGATCACGAATAGTTTGGCCCAATCCTTCCTATCTGACCATTCGATATTCAAGCCACTGGGGGCGCACCGCCGTCGGCCGAAGCGAGGTAATTGGTACTTTCCCCGCAGCATCCGACGAAGGCCAGGTTGTCAGAATTTCGGGTTTCCGATACCCTTTCGTCGGAAAATCAAACCAAGGTGAGTCTCTCGCCCGCAATTATCGTTGCAGAAATCAATGCCTTACCGAACGTAATTTTATGGGCGGATGATCGGCGGGGGATGCAACATCGGAGGTCAAAATGTGACTTGCCCCCAGGTTTCGTACCAGTCGTTATGTTAGACCTTGCTCGTTGTTTG
>CAYPAV010000016.1:0-112684 GCA_964408805.1 uncultured Rhodospirillaceae bacterium
ACCCCCGACCCCTACACGCCGCCCGAAAAGGGCTAGATCAGCCGGCGCGAGCCCCATCCGCCGCCGATTGGCGCTAAAACGGTACATTGATTGCACAGATCTATTTACGGCCCGTTTTGCCGGGCCGCGGTGATAGGTGACCAAAATGCTAGATCACAAGTTTGTTAAATAAAATTTACTTCTTGATAATGAAAAATTAATAATTAGACCTTATATTTAATATATTGTGGGGTTTGAAAAAATTACTGCTCAATAATTATTAATATATTCTACATTTATACATTAAAGTTTTTCATTTTGTTTAAAAACAATAAATAACATAAATCAAAGTAATGGAGGAATTATACAGGGCGGTGTAGTTGCACCCGGTTGGCCGGCACGGCCAAGAAAGGAGGACGATATGGTCCGCCCAATGCTTGTATTGCTCGCTATCGCGACCGCGATATTCACCTCGACACCGACGGTCGCTCAAATGGTCTGTATGAACCACGTCGAAGTGGTCGCCAAACTAAAGGACTTGCACAAAGAACAAAGCGCCGCCATGGGTCTGACGGCGTCGGGCCGCGTCGTGGAACTCTTCACGGCGAAGGACGGCGGCTGGACGCTGGTGCAGACGCTGCCGAACGGCATGTCATGCCTGATTTCGGCGGGCGAGGACTGGGTCGAGACGGCGCCAGTCAAGAGCAGCAAGACCTCGGCACTCGGTAGCCACTAGGTATTTTCAGTCTCGTTCGGGCATTCCGGACGCCGCGCCGTTTGACAATTGGCGTCGGCAGACGCAATTCCCTCATAGACGTTCGTCGAGGCCGAACATCCTCGGCGAACTCTTCACGTCCGGAAACACCGAATGACGCCCGACATCGATCCGATCACGACCTCGGTCATCCAGCATCGTCTCACCGGCATCGTCGAGGAGATGGGCGAGGCAATGCTGCGCACCTCATACTCGCAGATACTGAATTCGAGCCGGGATTTCTCGATGGCGATCTGCGGCGCCGATGGCGGACTGCTGTCGCAGGCGGAGCACATACCCGTCCATGTCGGCGCCATGTCCTGGGCGGCGAAGGAGGTGATCGATTATTTTGGCGCCGATGTTCACCCGGGAGATGTCTTCCTCCTGAACGACCCCTATTTCGGCGGCAGCCACCTTCCTGATTTGACGGCAATCGTGCCTGTGTTCGTAGATGGCCGTTGCCGTTTCTGGACCCTCAATCGGGCGCATCACTCCGATATCGGCGGGGCCACTTACGGCGCCTACAACGCGGCCGCAACCGAGATCTGGCAGGAAGGCCTCCGCATTCCGCCGATAAAACTCGACGACCGGGGCCGGCGGCGCGACGATATACACCGCATGCTGACGGTCAATGTCCGCCATCCTCGGGATTTCGAGGGCGACCTCGCGGCCCAGATCGGCTCGGTCAAGCTCGGCGAAAAGCGGCTCGACGCCCTGATCGCCGAATTCGACGGCGCTACCGTGACGGCGGCCGCAGCGCGCATTCTGGACGCCGCGGAAACCCAAGCCCGGTCGGTCGTCGAAACCTGGACCGATGGCGTCTATCACGGCACCGCCCTCCTCGACGACGATGGCCGCGGCAATATAGACATCGCAATCCGCGCCAAGGTGACCGTCGCCGGCAGCGATGTCGAAGTGGACCTTTCGGAGTCGGACCCGGAGGTCGAGAGCTTTATCAATTCCGCCTTCGCCAATACCCAATCGGCAGTGGCGATGACCTATGCTTTTTTGCTTGATCCCGGGATCGCGCAGAACGCGGGCACGATCCGGCCGTTGACGGTCAAGCTGCGTGAAGGGACGATCGTCTGGGCGCGGCCCGGCGCCCCGGTGACTCTCTCCACCTCGCATTGCGGTCAGGAAATCGTCGAGGCGATCGTTGATGCGATCGCCCCCGCCTGTCCGGAACGCGCCATGGCGGGCTGGGGCAAACGCTTCCGGATCGCGATCAAGGGCGACGATCCGAATTCCGGCGCACCCTTTATCTGGCATATGTTCCACGCGCGCCCCGGCGCCGGTGCGTCCTCCGGCGGCGACGGCTGGCACGGCAGCGGCGAATGGCATTCAACGGGCGGCTTGAAGTTCGGTTCGGTCGAAGTGGCGGAGGCCCGTTTTCCCCTGTTCTTCGAACATCACGAATACCGTCCCCAATCGGGTGGCGACGGAAAATATGTTGGAGGTTCCGGTGTCGATCTCTCGCTCCATTTGGAGACCAATCAAGCCTGCACGGTGAACACCGCAGGCGAAGGCGTCCACCACGCGGCGGCGGGCCGCGAGGGCGGCACCGACGCGGCTCCCCATCATTACCAGGTACGCGATCCCGATGGGTCCCGCCTGAAATTGAGAACCAAACAGGAAGGGCTCACCGTCCAGGCCGGTTCGGTCTTCGAGGTGCATTCCGGCGGCGGCGGCGGCTGGGGAAAGCCGGCCGACCGATCGGCGGAGGCCCGTGCGCTCGACGCCAGTGAAGGATTGCCGCCCTATCTCGGAGACGCCGCCATCGACGAGGGGGCGAGCTAGGATCATGTACCGTATCGGCATCGATATCGGTGGCACCTTCACCGACCTCGTCATCGTCGACGAGGTGGGCGCGGTCAGTTTCGGCAAGACGCCTTCCGACCCCACTGACCAGTCGATCGGCGTCATGACCGGGCTTGAGATGATGGCGGAACGGTTCGGGCTCTCGCTCGGCGACCTCCTCGGCCGGACGGAACGGGTCGTTCATGGCACCACCGTCGCGACCAATGCGCTTCTGGAGCGGATGGGTGCCAAGCTCGGCCTTCTGACGACGGAGGGGCACCGCGATGTCCTGGAGATGCGGGAGGGGTTGAAGCCTGAACGCTACAACCTCCGCCTTCCCCGGCACCCGGCCTTGGTGCCACGAGCGATGCGCCTAGGTGTTCGGGAACGCATGCGCCATACCGGCGAGGTCGAGACACCGCTCGACGATGACTCGCTCTCGGCGGCGATCGAGACGCTGCGGGGACAAAAGGTGACGGCGGTCGCGGTCTGCTACCTCCATGCCTATGCCAATCCGGCGCACGAACGGGCGACCAGGGATCGGCTCGCTAAGGCGTTGCCGGACGTCTATGTCTCGCTCTCCTCGGAAGTGTTGCCGCAGATCAAGGAATACGAGCGGGTCTCGACGACGGTGGTGAACGCCTATGTGGGGCCGGTATTGGAGAGATACCTCGTCCGGCTCGACACCCGGCTGCGCGAGGCGGGGTATCAAAACCCAGCCCTCATCACGCTTTCCCATGGCGGCGTGGCGCCGATCACTGAGGCCATCCGGCTTGCCGCCGGAACCGTGCTTTCGGGTCCCGCCGGCGGGCTCGCGGGCGCCCGTCATGCCAGCGGGATCATGGGTCTCGGCGACATGATCCCCTTCGATATGGGCGGCACCTCGACCGATATTTCGTTGATCGTGGACGGCGAGGCTACCCTTTCCTCGGACCGCAGCGTCGCCGGCGAACGGATTGCGCTCTCCAGTCTTGATATCGTGACCTTGGGAGCGGGCGGCGGGTCCATCGCCGCGGTGAATTCGGGTGGGCTCCTGGAAGTCGGCCCAAGGAGTGCCGGCGCCGTCCCCGGCCCCGCCTGCTACGGCCAAGGCGGAACCGAGCCCACGGTCACCGATGCCAATGTGGCGCTTGGGTATCTCGACCCGTCGGGTTTTCTCGGCGGACGGGACGCGCTCGATCGCGATGCGGCGACGGCTGCCCTGACGGGACTTGGGGAGAAACTCGGGATCGAGACGATCGAGGCGGCCGAGGGTGTCTTCCGCGTCGTCAACACGCAGATGGCGGAAGGCATCCGGCTCGCCACCGTGCGTCGCGGCGTCGACCCAAGGCGCTTCGCGCTGTTCGGCTTCGGCGGCGCGGCCGGCCTCCATGTCACCGCACTGGCGCGGATGCTCGACTTGAACCGGGTCATCGTGCCGCGCGTGGCCTCGGTTCTCTCGGCATGGGGTATGCTGACGACGGATCTTCGCTACGAGATGACCCGGACCAGATTCGGCGAGACCGGCGAGCTTACGCCAAAAGTCCTCCGCGCCCTTTATGATGGTCTGGAGGAAGAGGCGCGGCTCGCACTCGCCGCTTGGTTCGAAGGCGAGATCGAGACCGTAAGATCGGCCGATATGCGCTACGGGGAGCAGATCCACGAGATCGACGTCGACCTCGACCAACTCGATTTTGCGGACGAGGCGGTCGTGGCCGCCCTGAAACGCGCCTTCGAGGCACGGCACGAGACGCTCTACACCTATTCGCTCAAGGATCGGGACCCGGTCCTGGTCAACGCGAAGGTGGCGTCGATCGGCCGCCTTGAGGCCCCACCCGCCGAACCGGCGGCGACCGCGGACCACCCGGCGCCGCCAAGCGGCGCGCGGCCGGTCTATCTCGACGGCTGGATCGAGGCATCGGTCTATCCCTTCGCCGATTTGCAGGCGGGCCAAACCATCACGGGACCCGCCGTGATCGAGGCGGAAACCACGACCGTCCTGCTCCACCCCGGCGACCGCGCGACGGCGACCGAGATGGGGTGGCTGGATATCGCGATCGCGGATTAAGTGGGCACCGATTGTGCGGCCCCCTAAAAATTAGTTTCTGCTCTCCGCTTCAGTTGACTCCCCGCGGCATCGTCCTCGACAATCGTTTCAATTCGACTCAGCGCCTAGACTTGTTTAGGTGCCGGAGAAAGGCGAATGCGACGATTTTGGCTCAATCTGGTTTTTGCGGCTCCGCTGCTGGTTGCGATGGGGATGCCGGCTCTTGCCGACAAGACACGCGGGCTCTCAATTCAGCTCCGCGCGTCGGAGGCAAAGGACGCGCCCGTCACGGGAAGTGTCCGACTCTACACCAAATCCTATGCCCTCGTCGTCGGGATCAACGACTATAGGGGACGTGCCTGGGGACGCCTGGCCAAGGCCGAGGACGATGCCCGCAAAGTGCAGCGCGCACTCGAACGCAAGGGTTTCGAAGTAACGCCCGTTTTCAATCCCGACTCGCGGTCACTCAAGCTGGCTTTCGAGGATTTCTTCATCGAGAAGGGACGCGATCCAAATGCGCGGCTATTCGTCTGGTATGCGGGGCATGGCCACACGGTGGACGGCGAAGGATATCTGATCCCGTCGGACGGCGTCTCGCCAAGGGACGAAATCCGTTTCTTGCGAACCGCATTGTCGTTGCGGGAATTCGGCAGGTTCGTCCGTCTCGCCAAATCGAAGCACGTTTTCACGGTATTCGACTCGTGTTTTTCGGGTACCATTTTCGACGTCGCCCGCTCGTCGAACACGCCGCCCCAGATCACCCGGATCACGACCGAGCCGGTGCGCCAATTCCTGAGTTCGGGCGATGCGGGCCAGAAAGTATCGGACGACGGAACCTTCGCCGACCTTTTCATCGAGGCGTTGGAGGGACGGCGCCGGGCCGACCCGAACGCCGATGGCTATCTCACCGCAAGCGAACTCGGCGCCTATCTCGACAGCAAAATGTCGAACCTGACCAACAATCGACAGACGCCACGCTACGGAAAATTGAGTGACAAGCGGTGCGACAAGGGCGACTTCGTGTTCGCCTTGGCGAAACCGCGCCCGAGCCAAGCGAGCAGAAATCCACCGTCTACGCCCCAGGCGGACAAGGAAACCGTCTTCTGGCAATCGATCCAAGGAAGTACCGATCCGGCGGATTTCGAGGCCTATTTGGAAACATTCCCGAAGGGTACTTTTTCGGCGTTGGCCCGCGTGAAGATAAGGAAACTGAAAGCCCGACGCGTTGCGGCTCGAACGGCTCCGGCGACACGAAGAAGGATCCAACCATCTCAACCTGCCTCGATGCCGCGGCGACCGCTGGGCCGGTCGACCGAGAGGCCAAATTTTCCGTGCTCAAGCGCAAAGCTGATTGTTCCTTGGGGTGCGGGCGGCGGGACTCACGTCATCGCGAAGATGTTCGAGAAATCGATCCGCAAGCTTGGTGTTTCGCCAATGCTGCAAGTCGTCACCATACCCGGCCAGGGCGGCAACAAGGGTGCGAAGGTCGCGGCACGCGCCGAACCTGACGGCTGCACCCTCTTCGTCATCCATCAGAGCGCGATCACGAGCTATTTGAACAGCCGGATCAATTTCCACTTTGATAATTTCGAGACGGTCTCGCTATTGACGTCATCACCGGACATCATCGCAGGCGCCAATAACGTGCCGTGGAACAATTTCAATGAGTTCCGCCGGGCGACCATCGCAGCGCCGGGAGAAATCACTGTCGGCGCCACATTTGACTCGACGAGCCAGTTCAACTGGTTGTTCCTTGAGGAACAGACCGGCATGCAGTTCAGATTCGTGCCTTACGACGGCACTCGCCAACGTATGACGGCACTCCTGTCGGGCAGCATCCAAATGGGTGGAATCAGCGTCACGGCAGGCCGAAGATATGTGGCCTCCGGCGAACTAAAGGCATTCGCGATCGCGGCGGAAAGACGGTCGAAGTTCTTGCCCCATATTCCAACGTTGAAAGAGCTCGGTATCGACCTGGTTTCGGCGCTTCGTCGGGGAATCGTGGCGCCGAAGGGGACATCGCGGAGCAGAATTATGCATTGGGCACGGGTCTTTAAGCGAGCGGCCGAGGACCCCGAACTTCGCCGATGGATGAACGGCAAGGGTATAGACGTGAACTGGGCCGGCCCGGACGCTTACCGCGCATGGGCCAGTAAAACCTTCGCCGCCTACAAGAGGGCTGCGATCAAGAGCGGCCTGTGGAAGCGGTGATTATCGAGCCTTAATCTGCCCGCATCCGAGCAGAAAAACTCACCGCCGGCACTTCGGCGATGCCCTCCGCGAACATCCGGAAGACGTCGTTGAACCACATCACGAAGCGGTCGGCATGTTCGCCGGTGCCGATCGGGTATTGGCGCATCCGCCAGCGGTTCGCCGCGCCCGAATTGTAGTAGACGCCGCCCGCGTTGTAGGCGCAGGCGACCTTCGGCGGGTCCAGGTTGGTTTGCGGGCCTTGTCGCGCGATGTAGGCGGTGCCGGCGCGGATCGCGTTTGCCGCCTCGAAAAGCCATTCCCGATCGATCGCCGCGACATCGACATCGTCGGCGCCGGCGAGCGTGCCCCGCGCGGTCGAAATCAGGGTCTGCATCAGCCCGGGCGAGACCTTGTTCGGCGTTTCCTCGTCGGATTCGTAGCCCGGTTCCTCGCGAACGGCGAACCGGTTGCCGCGGCTCTCCGTGCAGATCGTCGCCAGGATCAATTCGGCCGGGACGTCGTAGCGCACCGACATCTCGACGATCGGCGCTTGGTAGCTCTCCCAGATCGCGGGCACCGTGACCAGACGACCGCGCGAGACCGGCACCTCGCCGGCGACCTCGATACCGCGCGGGGTCAGCCGCCAGGAAACGCCGTCCCGATAGGCATGCAATTCGCGAAGTTCCGCCAACGGGTCGGTGGCCGTCGTCCCATCCTCGACTGGCGGAATCAGAGCAATCCAGGTCCTGGCGTCGACGCTGCCGGTGACTTCGAGACCGCGCGCCGCCTGGAATTGCCGCACCGCGGCCGCCGTGTTGCCGCCGAAGATTCCATCCGGCCGCCCCACCACATCGAACCCCCGATCGCGAAGCGCTTCCTGAATCGCGACGACATGCTCGCCCCGAGTGGCCGGGCGCGTCCATTCGAGTTTTCTCTTGAATTCGATGGGCATCCCGCGCGCCTCCTTGTAGATTTCCGCATGGATATCGAGGTTGATCAATTGCGCGACTCTATTTGAACTAGAAAATTATTTCCAATGACATTTTCTGGATGCAGTTCATGAAATCACCCGGTAAGACGCGCGCCGACCAACTCCTCGTCGCGCGGGGGCTCGCCGAGAGCCGGACCAAGGCACAGGCGCTGATCATGGCGGGCGTGGTCTATAGCGGCGAGCGGCGGATCGAGAAACCCGGCGACCGATTGGCCGAGGACATCCCCCTTGAGCTCCGGGAGAAACCCCACCCCTGGGTCTCGCGCGGCGGGGTGAAGCTGGCGCATGGACTGGATTGTTTCGATATCGATCCAACGAGCCTGACCGCTATCGACATCGGTGCCTCGACCGGCGGCTTCACGGATGTGCTCCTCTCCCGGGGGGCCGCAAGGGTCCATGCGGTCGATGTGGGCCGGGGTCAGCTCGACTGGAAACTTCGCCAGGACGCGCGGGTCGTGATTCACGAAGGCCTTAACGCGCGGACGCTCACGGCCGAGCACATTCCGGACCCGGTCGATCTCGTGGTCTGCGACGCGAGCTTCATCGGTCTCGAAAAAGTGCTGCCGGCCGCCCTCGCCTTGACCCGACCCGGAGCCCGGCTGGTGGCGCTGATCAAACCGCAATTCCAGGCCGGACGACGCGACATCGCCAAGGGGGGCGTCGTTCGCGATACCGACGTCCACGCGCGCGTCTGCGAGGAAGTCCGAACCTGGCTCGAGTCGGAAATGGCCTGGCGCGTCCTCGGTGTCGAGGAGAGCCCGATCCGAGGCCCCAAAGGCAATGTCGAGTTCCTGATCGCCGCCGTCAGAGATTGAACTTCCGCAAGCGGCTCAGTCCGAGCCAAGCCGGGCTTATCCTCGGGCGCCCGATCGCAATGTTAAAGCCATTGTGCCAACTTCCGCCGGAACATCGACTCCGAAGCCGCGTTGATGATGGCGGAGAACCTGCCCCGTCGATCGATCAATTGGACCGTCGCGTTGTGCACGAACCCACCGGCGCCGTCCGGAACGACGATCACGCCGAACGCGTTGAGCAGACGCCGAAGCCCTTCCGGCGTTCGCGCGCGGGCAAGACGCCAGGTGTCTCCCGTCTCGATCCCGATCGCCTCCGCGTGTTCGGCTAGCTGGGCGACGTCGTCATGGGCGGAATCCAATGTGATGCCGATCAACACGGGGTTTCCCGCGCCGGCCCCGCGAGAGCGCTCGTTCAAATCGTGAAATGCTATCTGCAGGGTGTTACAGACCGTCGCGCAACGCGTGTAGATAAATTCCACGAGAACAATCCGTCCTGCGAAATCATCGAGACTGAAGGATCGACCGCCGTGATCGACGAGTTCGACCATCGGAAGCTCCCGCGGCGCCTGGAACAGTGTCAGTCGGCGGGCGCCTTCCGTGGTGAAGGCCTGGAACCCGTTCGTCGCCAACGCGATCACGCTCAAACCAAGCGCCGCGAGAGCCACCATCCAGGCTGATTGCCGCGATTTCACCATACCCGCCGCCCGACGAACGAACCATCTGCCCGAGCCGCGCAAGAAAGCGGTTGATAAACAGTAAAACCGCGAGAAACACGAGCACAGAGCACCAAGCATCCATCTGGTCATAGGACATCCATTCCGGCAAGCGTGCTGCATCGTTTCGCGGAACATTTGCCGGATTGGATGCCGGCAGAATAGTGCCCATACACACGAACGATATGACAAGCGCCCCACCGTTGCCGATCTCATTGGCAAAAGGGGAGCATTACTCGATTTATTCGGCCTCAACGGTCCGGCCGTGAAGTCACTGGCATGCAAGAGATTGGCTTGACGGTATCATAATCCGCAATTAACCCCGCCCTCGATCTAGGCCAGTGCGGGATTCGCGCTAGAGTCAGTGTATCGGAGAAACCGGCGGGGCATGAAAAATGCCAAAAATAAAGGAAATCGGCCACGCGGTTTTGTACGTCAGCGACCTTGCGGCGGCGAAATCCTGGTATTGCGATATCCTGGACATGGAGGTGGTGGTCGACTCGCCGGAAATTCCGGCCTGTTTCCTATCCTTCGGCACGCGTGATCACGATATTGCGCTATTCCAGGCCGAGACCGGCGGCGGGCGGTCGGGCTTCAACCATCTGGCGTTCAAGCTGGACGGCGGGTTGGACGAGCTGCGGGCCTTCGAGCAGCGCCTGATCGAGCAATGCGTGCCGATCGCGAAGATCGTCGATCACATCATCTCCTATGGAATTTATTTCACCGACCCGGATGGCCATTGCCTTGAGGTCTACTTCAATCGCGAGCGGCCCGAAAAGAATCGTATCGAGGCGTTCCGCGCCGCCGGCGTCAATTCGATTCCGATCGCCTTGGAGAAGGTCGACGCCTGACACGCAAGACCGGTCAGAGATCGATCCGCCGGCCTTCCTCGTTCGAACGATAAATCGCCGCCTCGACACGAAGGTTGGCGAGATAGTCGGCGGCGCCGTTGACGAGTTCACTCCCGCCCAATAGATGCTCGACCACGTGACACTGCAGGCGATAGACGCTATCCCCGGCAAATCCCCGATCGGTCCAATCGTACGGCACAGGATATTCCGCGTTATCCCCATGGGCGCGGCGGAATACATAGCCGTCGCCGTCCAGACGCAGCGTCCCGCCATCCCCCTCGATCAGCATCTCGCCCATGGTCAGTCGGCGGTTCTCGGCGGGATGATCGAGCAATCGGTTGCCATCGAAAAGCCCGGCCGCGCCATTCTCGAAACGAAACGTGACGAGACCGGAATCCTCGCCGGCGATATAGGGGTTGCAGCGCGTGAGGTCTGCATAGACCGACGTCACCTCGCCCATTAGGAAGCGAAAGACATCGATGAAATGGATCGCCGTCTCGTGGATCAGGAAACGTTCCATTTTCTGGAAGTAGGGCTGGCGGTCGAGATAGGCTTCGGGGCCCTGGCCGTCACCCGGCCGGAGATGAAATCCCATCCGGCGAACCGTTCCGGCCTCGCCATCCTCCAGCAAGGTTTTCAGATGCTCGTACCAGGGCTGAAAGCGAAAGTTTTCGTGAACCGCGATGGTGACACCGGCGCTTTCCGCCATCGCCGCCACCGCTTCCGCCTCTTTCAGGTCGCGGGTAAATGGTTTCTGGCAGATCACTGGAATCCCCCGCACAACCGCCGCCTCGATGAAGGTCCGATGGGTCGGCGGCGGAGAGATGATGTCGAGAAGATCCGGACGCGTCTCGTCCAACATTTCGTCCAGATCCCGATGCACGCGTTCGACGTCGAAACGGGCCGCGATATTCCGGCCGACCGCTTCGTCCAGGGTGCAGATCCCGACCAGATCGACGGCCTCGATACGCGCCCAAGCCTCGTAATGGAATTGGCTGAAATAGCCGGTTCCGACGGTAGCGAGTTTCAAGGGCGCTGGCATGGCCGGCTTGTCCTAATGAATGGAATTTACGCCGCTTGCGGCACGGCCCGATCGTTGATCGGCATGTGGATGAGGGTTGCGGCGAATCCAAGACCCGCGGTCACGAACCAGATCAGATCGTAACTTCCGGTGACGTCATACATCAGCCCGCCGAGCCAAGCCCCCAGGAAAGACCCCAGCTGATGACTGAGAAACACCACGCCGAACAACATGCCGAGATTCCGAACACCGAAGATCTGTGCAACCAGGGCGCTGGTAATCGGCACTGTCGCCAACCACAAGAGCCCGATCGACCCACTGAACAATATCACCGTCAAATACGTCTTTGGCCCGAAGAGAAAAAGCAGAATGACCGTTCCGCGCAGGAAATAGAGCCAGGAGAGAATGTCCTTGAAACGGTACTTGCCGCCAAGAAGACCGCAGGTCCAAGTCCCGATGATATTGAAGAACCCGACCGTCGCGAGCGCCGTCGCGGCGAACACCGCGGGCAACCCGATCGTCACCAGATAGCCCGGCAAATGAGTGCCGATGAAGGTGACCTGAAAACCGCAAACGAAAAAACCGAGCGTCAAAAGGCAATAACCCGAATGTCCGCGCGCCTCTCGCAATACCTCGCCAAGCGGCCGGCTTGCGCCGACGGCAACGGCACCTTCCACCGCCGGATCACCCCTTAGGATGAAAGCCGTCGGGACAATGATGAACGCCACGCCGGCCATGGCCAAGAGCCCGAATTCGAAGCCGCCGTAATCGATCATGCCTTGTGCGAAGGGGACGAGCAGCATTTGTCCGACCGATCCGCCGGCGCTCGCGATGCCAAGAGCAAAGCTGCGTCTCTCCTCGCTCACCCGCCGGCCGACAACCCCCAGCACCACGGCGAAAGTGGTGCAGCTCAACCCGAGACCGACCAGAATGCCGGCGCCGAGGATCAGCATATAAGGATCCTCGGCAATCGCCGTCAGCGCCATGCCGAGCGTGTAGAGAATACCGCCCAGCACGAGAACCCGTCCCGCCCCTCGGCTATCCGCGGCCGCGCCCGCCACCGGCTGGGCAAGACCCCAGATCAGATTCTGAATGGCAATCGCCATGGCGAAGGTGGTGACCGTAACGCCGGTCTCCGCCGTGAAGGGCTGGATAAACAGCCCATAGGTCTGGCGAACCCCCATCGAGACCGTGATCGTCAAGGCGCCCGCGATGATCGTCCAGGCCGCTAGGTTTGAACGTGTTTCGCGGGTCTCCGTCACCTGTTCCCGGTCCTCTCGATCAATCGAATTCCAAGGGCGCGAACGATGCCCGTCGATCCGGATGCGCGCAACCGATTAATTCCGCATTTCAGGGTACGAACTTCTCGGCTCGAAGCCCGCGAAGCTGTTCGACGAAGCGCATTTCGCTGTCGAGGCATTCGTGAAACCCGGCCCCCCGCGCCTTGGTGGTCGCCGAGAGAATGTCCCATTCGTTGCCGAAGACGTAGTTGCCGAACGCCCAGTTGGCGGCATCGGCGAAGGTGGTCTCGCGAAGACCGTGGCGCTGGACCATCTCTGACCAGAGATCCGCCTTGTCGCGCATCATGTCGATGAGATCGATCGGTCGCGGTTCGCCCGCCGTCATATCGAAGGCCTCGGCGATCTGCGGCCATAGATGTTCCCAGCGGAAATAGTCGCCATTGGTGATATTGAAGGCCTCGTTCGCGGCCGCATCGGCGATGGCACTCCATTCGGCGGCCTGTGCCAGGAGAGCCGCATCGGTCAGCTGGAAGATCGTATGAAAGGCTTTCGGCTTGCCGGGCCAGCAAAGCGGCAGGCCCAGCTCTTTCGAAATCGCCGCGAAGACCGAGACGACCGACAACAGATTGAGCGGCATGCCGATCGCCTGGCCGCAAACCGTGTGCGGGCGAAGGCAGACCCAAGACCAGGCCTTCCCCCGCTGACGCGCCATCATGTCGTCCTGCTGATTGAAATAGAAATTCGGCGGCTCGTGGCGGGGATCGTCCTCGCGCGCCGGCGTCTTGAAGGGTCCGAGATGACAGCCGTAATACTTCGTCCCCTGCATCAGGACGACGCGGCGGAGCCCCGACGCCGACGCCTCGACCGCGTCGAGCGCGTTCTCGAACATGGCCGCGTTGGGCCCGCACTGCGCGGCCCAGCCCGGGCGATCGGTGTAGGCGGCATAGAAGAGATGCGTAACCTCGCCAAACGCTCCCAGCTTGGACCCGCAGTCATCCCGGTCCATCAGATCGACCGAAACATGCCGTCCGCCGAAGGCTCCTCCCGGCGGCCGGCGCGACGCCGCGATCACCTCCCAGTCGTCGCGCCCGTCGAAATGCCGGGTCAATGCGCGCCCGATGACACCGGTGGCGCCGACGACCAATGCCGTTTTTCGATTCTCGCTCATGGCTTCGCCAATTTTGTCATTCCGCGAACTTCCAGGACGGCGGCCGCCACGGCTTCCGTGTCGAGACCGCGTATATGCGCGCCGACGCCGTCGGGCGGCGGTGGAACCGGGTCCGGCGCGCCGCAAAGTCCGTACACCGTCTTTCCGAAGGCGAGCGCGTGGCCGGTCTCGTTTGCGGTACCCGCACCGCCGCCGACCGCGACCAGAACCTTGGAAGCCCCCGCGATCACGCGGTTCCGGCTGACCTCGGGCGGGCCAGCGTGGATGGGATCGATTTGGCGGCCGAGATCCGTCGCCAGGACGATTGTCGCATAGGGGTTGGGCTCGGTGTCAAAGGCGGGCAAGAGCGCGATGCTAATGCCGCCGCCTTCGTGGGCACCAAGGCAAGCCGCTTCCATGACCCCCGTTCGGCCGCCGCAGAGGATGACCAGCCCGGCTTCGGCGAGACGGCGCGCCACCAAACGCGCGGTCTCGTATACATTCCCACCCGGCGCCGCGTCCCCGGCCCCGATCAGACCCACCGGCTCGCGAATCGCCGGCTTGAATTTCGACATCATCTTTCCTTCCCCTTCACATCGGACAGCCACGCATGGCGGGTACAATCGCCCATCGCTTTCGCCGGTCTTTCCCCTAAATCTTACATCAAGACGGCACTCTCGAACTCCAAGGAGAAGGACATGTCCGACCGTTACGCCAAATATGATGCGTTCGACATCGATTATCCGATCGACCGCGTCTTGCGTATCACATTCAACAATCCCAAGACCTACAACTCGCTCGACGCCAAGGGCCACAACCAGATCACCTATATTTGGCGCGACATCGACTTGGACCCTGACATCAGTGCGGTCATCGTTACCGGCAAGGGCAAGGCGTTCTCGTCCGGCGGCGATTTCGGCATGATCGAGGCCAACATGAACGACGAGACCCAGCGCATCCAGGCCTGGAAGGAAGCGCGCGATCTCGTCTTCAACGTCATCGACTGCAACAAGCCGATCATCTCTGCGCTGAACGGCGTTGCGGTGGGCGCGGGGCTTGTCGTCGGCATGCTGGCCGACATCTCGATTGCGGCGAAATCGGCCCGCATCGTCGACGGCCACGTGCGCCTCGGCGTTGCTGCTGGCGACCACGCGGTGATCTGCTGGCCGCTCCTATGCGGCATGGCGAAGGCGAAATACCTCTTGATGCTGAACGAGCCGGTCAAGGGCGAGGATGCCGAGAAATACGGCCTGGTCTCGCTTTGCGTCGAGGACGACGAGCTCGAACCCAAGTCGCTCGAGATCGCCCAGCGCCTGGTCGAGGGTGCGCCAAGCGCCATTCGCTGGACGAAATACGCGCTCAACAACTGGTACCGCATGATGGGGCCGAGCTACGACGCCTCGACAGCTTTGGAGATGCTGGGCTTCGCCGGCTCCGAGGTGCGCGAGGGCCTCGCCTCGCATCTCGAGAAGCGGAAACCGAATTTCCCCAAGGATACGCCGGTATAAGTGCCTGACTTCGGGCTCGGCCTCGACGCGATCCTGATTATCTCGGCAGCCTTCCTGCTGGCCGGCCTCGTCAAGGGCGTGGTCGGGGGCGGGCTGCCGGCGGTCGCCGTTCCGATCATGGCGGGCGCGGTCGAGCCGGCATTGGCGGCGGCGCTGACGCTGGTGCCGGTGGTAAGCACCAATCTATGGCTGGTGTTCCAGGGTGGGCATTTCGGTGAGGTCTGGCGGCGCTACTGGCCGTTTCTGTGCGCGCTTGCCGCCGGTTCCGCGATCGGGTCGCAGATTCTGGTCTCGGCGCCGCCGCAAACCATGGCCATGACGATCGGCATCATGGTCATACTGCTGAGCCCCCTGCCGTTCATCCCGCGAGACTGGGCGATCCCCATGCGGACCCAGCGCTGGCTAAATCCGGTCGCGGCGGGCGGCATGGGTATTCTCGGCGGTGCCACGGTGATGTTGGCGCCGGTCATCGTCTACTTCGTGGCGCTCCGGATCGACATGAACCTGTTCCTCGCGTCGATGGGCGCCGTGGCTCTTTCCAGCATGACCCCTCTGTTCATCGGGCTCGCGGCCAACCGGGTTCTCGGCCTGGAGGAGGTCCTCGTTTCCGCCGCCGCCTTCGGCCCGACGGCGATCGGCATGGCCGCGGGTGTGTGGCTGCGCGGCCGAATATCGCAGCGCGGCTTCCAGCGTGTTCTTTTCGTGGCCCTGCTGTTGATTGGGGTCAACCTAGTCTGGAAGGGACTGGCCTAGTGGATCGTCCGTTCCGCGTAATACTGAACCGCGTGACATTCGGCGGCGCGAATGGATAATAGTCGATCAAGAATAAATTGAGTGACGCGACGTGCGGATTCGTGGGGATCAATCCGATTACGGGAGGAGATTGCGTTGTGAGCGAATTAAATTCGGCCTCTTCGGGGGATGACGCCGGACGGCGGAGCGGCCAGGAGCGGCGGAACCATGAGGACGACGCGAAATGGGTCGAACAACGTTCCACGGATGATCGCCGCGGGGGAGAGGACCGACGCGGGATCTTTTATACCATCCGCTATACCAACCCCGGCGCCATCGAAAAACTACGCGAATGGCTCGACGAGAATTGCGCCGGCGGGTTCGAGGTCGGTGTGCCGGACATCGAGCAGGTCAAGAAATGGGGCAATTACCGCGTCACCTTCGATGAAGCCAAGGATCGCCAGAAACTGGTCCGGCTGCTGGGCGTGCATTGGCCGAAATGGATGGGCTGATTCCGCGATTTGAATAGAATGCCGGTCCGTCAGTCCGGCACCTTCCACGTCGTCTCCATATCCAGCGGATAAATCGGCCGCGTGAAACCCCGCCAGTCGAAATTCGCGAGATTGGGTGAGGTCAACCCCGGGGCGTCGCACTCGATCACCTGGTCGGGACGGAAATAGACCGAGAAACCAGCGCGGAAATGTCCCCGCGATTTGACGACCGTGGTCCGAGCCGCCTTCACGTTGATGCCGAAGGATTCGAAATAACCGGGATCGAAGCACTGCTGGCGGATCGAGATCACGACCATCTCGATCTTGCCGACACGGAGCGCCGCCGAGCGACCGAGATCGATCGTCGACCCCGCCCGCGACCCCGGATCGCGCCCGATCAGTATCCCGTCGGAGAGGCTCAACACCTCCGCCTCGGCGGCGAAGGGTTCGGAATATTGGTCGCTCTCCGCTCGATTGAATTCGGCCTTGAAGGTCGCGCCGACGCCGAGCGAATGAGCCTCGGCCGCCAGGGCCGCGTCGTTGAAGACGCCGAGGATCACCCCCTCCGCTCCCGCCTCGTGGAGCCCCCGGAGCAGCCAGGTCGTATTGCCCCGTCCGCCACCGCCCGGATTGTCGGCGACATCGGCGATGATGACCGGCTCGGCCGATTTATCCCCGCCGACCTCGACCGCCTTTCGAATACATTCGTCGAGCGGCGTCAAGGTGGGCAGGAACCGTTTCCGCGCTGCCCAGACCCGGCTCGCCAGCTCCTTGCAAAGAGCATCGGCCCGGGCCGGGTCGCCCCTTGTCGTCACGATCAAGGACATCCCGTTATAGGGCGTGTCGCCATAGGTGAACCCGCCGAGGATCGAGACGTTCATGACCGTCTCGTCGATTTGGGTCTGGCCGTAGTCGATGGTCTCGCCGTAAAGGCCGGTCGCGGTCAGCTGCTTCACTTGGGGGGCCACGATCGGCAGGCGGATGAAGGCGACCTCGGGGCGAGTGCCGGCCAGCAGTTCCCGCATCACATGGGACGCCTCCTGGCCGCGCTCGAACTGGTCGACATGGGGATTGGTGCGATAAGAGACCAGGACATCCGCCATCTCGACCATCTTTTCCGAGACGATGGCATGCAGGTCGAGAGTCGAGACGATGGGCACGTCCGGCCCGACGATCTCGCGCGCCATCTCGTAGAGCTCGCCGTCGGGGTCGGGATGCGCGGTCGAGACTGCCGCGCCGTGCTCGGCGAAATAGACACCATCGACCGGCATCGCCGCTTCCAGGCGCGTCCGCATCTCCACCATCAGTTCCTCTAGGAAATCGTGGTCGATGGGCCCGGCCGCGCCGCCGTCGGCATAGACCAGCGGAGCCGGGCGCCACTCGCCGGTCGCCGCCATTTCCCGAACGAACCCCGTCAGGGTGCCGCAGGCCCGGGGATGCTCGCTCGCCGAATCGGCCAGCAATTCAGCGTCATAGAGCAGCGACTTGTCCTCGAAATCGGGCCGCGTCACCGGCGGCGCGAAGCGATTGCTTTCAAGATGCAGTCCCAGGACCGCGATTTTCGGGCCGTCGGCCATGCCTTATCCCCTTCCGTCAAATTGGCGGGAAATCTAACCATGCCAGACTGCCTGTGGCACGGCCGAAATTGCCGCGGCTCTTGCTCCCGTAGTGAAATTGGGTGGAAGATACCGGACCATGGCCTGGGAACAGAATAACAACCGCTGGCGGCGGCCGAACATCGTTTCGGAGACGCCACCGCCGGCGCGCCGCCGCCGCCTGTTCTCGGCCGAGCGGGTGCGCACCTACGGCATCGCCATCGTGCTTGGGATCGTTGTGTGGACCGCTTATTACTGGACCTTGGGCAGCCACCGCATCGAACGGCTCGACGAGTTCGCTGCCTATCTCAAGGGCGCCAATCTCTATGCCAAGCACGACGTCGCGCGCCTGACCTGGGACTGCGCGGGCCTTCGCCGGCAGTTCGAGACCGCCCATATCCGGCCCGGTCCGGGACGGATGTCGCGGGACGGCGCCACCCTGGTCTTCCTCCGCGACGGCCTCGACCTCGCCGCCTTCAAGACCTGGGTTGAGACCGCGCGCCACCGGGTGAAGATCGGGCAGGACCGCAAGGTCACCAGCGACACCATGCTGCTGACCGCCATGATCGCCCGCCTCTTCCCGACCTTCCGCTTCGAAAGCGGCGAGCTCGCGCGCACCGTCGCCAACCCGTTCCCGAAGAAATGCCGGGAGTGAGATCGGCAACGGGTCTTGACGTCGCTTGCGTCTTCCAACGGAGCGGGACCCTGGCGGTCGCTGCTATTCGGGCTCGATACCGGCCCGCCAGGTGGACGGTTTGCCGCCGAAATCGGCTTCCGTCCGTTTTTGAAGGTAGAAGCCGTAGAGCGGCGGCACCATTGAATAGGGGTCGTCGATCCCCAACTTCGTCGCCGCGTCCATGGGCCAATTCGGATTATTGAGCATTTCACGGCCGATAGCGATCAGGTCAGCCTTCCCGGATTGCAGAATTTCTTCCGCCTGATCCGCATGAATGATGAGGCCGACGGCCATGGTCATGATGTCGGCAAGCTTTCTGACGCCCTCGGCGAGCGGCACCTGATAGCCGTAGCGGACCGGATTGCCCGAATCCACGACGGAGCCGCCGGACATGCCGCCGCTGCTGCAATCGATCACGTCGACGCCATGGACCTTGAGCGCCCGCGCGACCGCGGCGCTGTCCTCTACGCTCCAGCCGGCCTCATCGATCGCCGACAGGCGAACGAAGAGCGGCTTGTCCTCCGGCCAGGATTGGCGCACGCGGTCGACGACATCGAGTGCGAAGCGCAAGCGGTTCTCCGTCGAACCGCCGTATTTATCGGTCCGCTGGTTCGAGACGGGCGATAGGAACTGATGGATCAGGTAGCCGTGCGCGGCGTGAAGCTCAAGCACGTCGAAACCAGCCTCTTTAACACGCTCCGTCGCGGCTCCGTAGCCTTCGATCAAATCTTCGATATCCGCGATCGAGAGCGCGCGCGGAGCTGCGAAAGCGTTCGAATGGGCGATCTCACTTGGTGCCACCAAC
The DNA here is from genome assembly GCA_964408805.1 of uncultured Rhodospirillaceae bacterium. Taxonomy (GTDB): domain Bacteria; phylum Pseudomonadota; class Alphaproteobacteria; order UBA8366; family UBA8366; genus CAYPAV01. The sequence continues at coordinate 19,315 of CAYPAV010000016.1, forward strand.
TCCCATTCCTCGCCGTGATCGAGACCGGGATGGCTCGCCAGTGGCGCGCGACCTTCCCAGGGCACCGAACGACGTGCCTTGCGGCCTGAATGGCCAATCTGAATTCCCGCCGTCGCCCCATAAGATTTTATGGTCGATGCGATCTCCGTGAGGCCCGGAATAAAGTCATCCTTCCAGATACCGAGGTCTCTGGGCGTGCTTGCGCCGCGGGGGTCGGCCTTCGTCGATTCGACGAATACCAGCCCGGCACCTCCATAGGCGAGTTTGCCATAGTGGAGATTGTGCAGCGCCTGCGTGTAACCGTTTTCGGCAGCGTAGGTCAGCATAGGGGAGACGACGACGCGATTGCGGAGGCGGACTCCGCGCAACTCCATCGGCGAGAACAGCAGACTTTTCATAAGGTCACCAAATTGCGGAACAGGTTCGGCGGGAACCAAGATGACAGGGTTCCAACGATGACTAAATATAGAATTCAATCTATCTTAAGCAATTGAGAACCATCGGCCGTTTCATCGCGAATGTCTCCCTTCACCACCATGCTAGCCGAAGGGGCCCGCGAGCTATTTCTTATTTGAAGACCCCACAGTCTTTTAAACAGGACGAGCCGGTAATTATGAATGCGTTCGACACCTGGATAGGCGGCAATGAACTCTCATAGCGACATACAAGACATCAACAATATTCCGGTTCATTTCACGATAGAGGGGCCCGATGCTGCTCCGGTCATCACATTCGCGCATGCCTTGTCGCTCGACCTAAGAAGTTTCGAGCCTCAAGTGGCGGCGTTTAGGGACCGATACCGGGTCTTGCGACTGGACCTTCGGGGGCACGGTCGAACAGACCTGGATGGCGGAGCGTTTTCCATAGAGGATTTGGCCAAAGACGTCGTCGGTCTACTGGATCATCTCCAAGTAGAGAAAACACATTTCGTCGGCAGTTCGCTCGGCGCCATGGTCGGATTCGCCTTGGCATTCGAGCATCGAGACCGATTATCGAGCCTCACTTTCATGGCGTCTCAAGGCGCGTTGCCAGCTGAGCGTATAGCCACGGCACGCAGTAGTATCGCTGCGATGCGTGCCTCTGGCGCGACATCCAAAACCACATTAGCGGACGAGTGTGAAGCGATGCTGGCACGATTGCTGGGAGATATTCAAGAAGCTACCCACCCCGCGCCGTTCGCCTTGCTACGGCAAATACTGAGTGAAACCACGCTGTTCGGTCAGGCGCGCGCCTACGAAGCGATCCTTGAAATGGACTACGACAACCGGCTTGACGAAGTTCAGGTGCCGACCCTGATCCTGGCCGGCGCGCAAGACACGTCAACGCCGGCGGAGCGGATGCAAATGTATAAGGATGGTATTATCGGTGCCCGCATGGAAATCCTCCAGGGCGCAGGGCATTTCCCGAATGTGGAGCGGCCGGAGGCATTTAACGACGTTCTCGGGAGCTTCCTCAGGTGCCGAGGCGATAGACCCGGGTTGCTGTGTCATGGAAGAGAAGCGCCTTCTCCGCCGCCGAACAGCCGCTGGAGATGCGCTTGAACGTGTTCCAGAGGACGTTATAACCGACCGAGACTTTATCTACCGGAAAGTTCGATTCGAACATACAGCGTTCCGCACCGAACTGTTCGATGCAGTGTTCGTAATAGACTTTTGTCGCGGCCGCCAACTCCTCGCTTGAAGGTGGCCGTTTTCGTCTATCCCATTCATAGCCGTTCGCCCGCATGTTGATCCCACCGAGTTTGGCGTGGACGTTGGGGCATTCGGAAAGCGCGGCGATATCGCACTTCCATTGCGCCAGATATTGCGCCTGGGCACCTTTATACGGCCCGATCCCGAGGGGTCCGCCGAAATGATTGAGAATAATCGTGGTGTTCGGAAACGCATGCGCAAGATCCGTTAACTCGGGAATCTGCGGATGATAGCACCAGCCTTCGAAACTCAGCCCAAGCGGCGCGAGCCGCGCGAATCCGGCTCGGAAAGTCGTGTCGAAGAACATTCCCTCGGCCGGATTGGTGTGGGAATTTCTGACCTCGTCGCTGCGGTCCCAGGCCACGGCATGACGGATTCCGCGAAATCGCCCACTCCCGGCGGCGAGATGGGCCTCCAGAACGGGCGTCACCACATCGCCTAGTGTCAGATCGGCAAATCCGACGATTCCCGCCGCAATCCTCGTCTTTCCGTACTGCCCGGAGGCGCTCATCGCGGCGATGCCGTTCGCAAACTCGGTCTCGCCGACCGGCCGGAGTTCGGACGGTCCGTCGGCGCGGTACATGGAGGCGCATTCGATAAAGACGGTCGCAACGATGTTATGGCCGCTACCGATGTCGGCAAGAAATTCGTCCAGCAAATTTCGTGGTTCGACCTGGTCGTTCCGAAATAACGCCGTCGGTTCGATTCCCTCACCCCAGAGATGATGATGCGGATCGCAGATCGGCAACTCCGGCTCAAGCGTTTCCTCGGGCGTCATCGAAAGCCAGCGGTCGGTCGTCGCCATTGTCGAATTCCCTATAATTGAGCGGCAGGTCGAGGACGGGCGACGACAACGCCCGTTACAGGACTGCTTCGGCGATTCGTTCCAGTTGCGATGCCATCTCGGCTTCTGTGTCGACGAATTCGGGTCGTACCACGACCCTGTCGGCGCCGGCGTCGAACAGGGACTTGAACAAGGCGCGGTCGGGTTCTTGGCCGTAAACGGTGATGGTAATGCCTTTCGGGTCGCGTCCCGCCGCCTCGGCCATCGTATCGAGCTGTTGCCGGCAATCCTCCAATTCCACCGGCGTCACTCGATTCGGCATCCAGCCGTCGGCATGATCCACGACGCGCCGCAATACGTTCTTCGCCATGCCGCCGATCAGAATTGGCGGATAGGGCTTCTGCACGGGCTTGGGATAGGAGCGGACGGCGGGAAAATCGAAATATTTCCCGTGATGTTCCGTTTCCTCCTCGGTCCACAGCTTCTTCATGACATCCAGGGCTTCGCGGGTTTGGGTCCATCGATGGGCGAAGTCGCCGCCCATCAGTTCGGTCTCCTCCTTGAGCCAGCCGGTTCCGACGCCGAAGATGAATCGCCCGCCGCTATAGAGGTCGAGCGCAGCGATTTCCTTCGCCAGGAGGAGGGGGTTGCGTTCCGGCACCAAGGTTATTCCGGTCGCGAGCTTGATACGATCGGTCACCGCCGAGGCCCGGGCCAACGCGATATAAGGTTCCGTGAAGTGCGAATAGGTCCAGGGAATCTCCCCACCGGTGGCCGGAAACGGGCTTTCGGAACGCACCGGAACCGCCGGATGTTCCGCGTACCAGATTGAATCAAATCCCAGATCTTCCGCCTTCTTGGCCATGAAGGCCGGATCAATGGTATAGGCGGGGAGCGGAACCGACGTGCCAATTTTCATGTCGAAGCCATCTATCGAAGGTGAATTTTGTATGACGATTCCGGGCGGGAGAGATCGAATTTCCGTCCGATGGATTGACAAGCGTAACGCGTGCTTCGGACACTGACCAGGGACCGTCTCGAATAGTGGTTGCCGCTTCGCGGCGCAAATGATCTTGTGCTTGTCTTCTGACGCGGGCGGGAAGCCTGCCTCGGAAAGAGGCGATGCTGGCGGCCATGCCGGATCGCCTCCGGGCCTAAGACGGTCCCATTCGCGAAATGGCGAATGCAATTCTCAGAAATATTCTTCGGGAGGCAAACACTTGGAATATACGACATTGGGCAAGACCGGATTGCGCGTCAGCGTCGCGGGTTTGGGCTGCGGCGGCAACAGCCGACTTGGCATGGGCGCCGGGAAAACCGTCTCAGAGGCGGCCGACGTCGTCCGCGCCGCCATCGAACTCGGCGTCAATTATTTTGATACCGCCAGAAACTATGGAACCGAGCCCGTCGTCGGCCTTGGGATCAAGGGCGTTCGTCGGGACGACGTCGTGATTTCGACGAAATCTACGGTCAAGGTCGAAGGCACCCGCCTCACGGCGGAACAATTGGTCGCCAATCTCGACCATTCCCTGACGCAATTAGGCTCGGATTATGTCGATGTCTACATGCTGCATGGCGTTGCCCCCGTCGATTACGACTATTCCCTGGAGGTTTTGGCACCCGCGTTGCTGAAGGAGCGCGAAAAGGGAAAATTTCGCCATCTCGGCATCACCGAGACCGCGCCCCGCGACCCGACCCAACAAATGCTGCAACGCGCCGTGGAGGCGCCGTGTTGGGAGGTCGCCATGTTCGCCTATCACATGATGAACCAGAATGCGCGGACGCATGTCTTTCCCAGGATGCTCGAGAAGCGCATCGGTACGCTGCTTATGTTCGTGGTCCGCAATATCTTCAGCCGGCCCGGTTTGCTGGAAAATACCGTTAGGGAGTTGGTAGGAAACGGAGACCTGCCCGCCGACTTCCCCGACCAAGACGACCCCTTGGGTTTTCTCGTTCATGACGGCGGCGCCACGAGCATCATCGACGCGGCTTATCGTTTCGTTCGGCATCAACCCGGGACCGACGTCGTCTTGTTCGGGACCGGTAATCCGGCTCACTTGAGATCAAATATCGACTCTATTCTGCAACCGCCCTTGCCCGGCGCCCACGTCGAGAAGCTTTATAATCTGTTCGGCGATCTGAAGAGCGTCGGCCTCGACCTGCCGGACAAGATGCCGAAGCCTTGACGCAGTCGTCGCGCGAAAACGAAACCCCTCGTTTATCCCGTTCCCTTGAAACAGATATTCTCCACCGCTTCGCCAATCGCTAGATGGTCCAGATTGCGTGCGACCGTCTGCCATCGCCGAAGCCGTGCCGCCCCGGAGCGCGCGCTGTTGTGGGGCGTCATGATCAGGTTATCCAGCGTTTCAAAGGGAAATCGCGAGGGCGGCCGCTCGGGATTCTCCGGCGTCGGATAACTGTACCAGACATCGATGACGGCGCCGCCAATCCGTTTCTCCGAAAGCGCCCGGTAAAGCGCTTCCTCGTCGACTACCGCGCCGCGGCCCACATTGATCAGAACGCCGTCGGGCTTCATCCGTGCGATCCGTTCGGCGTCGATTAGGCCTCGCGTCTCGTCCGAGAGCGGCAGCGCGACGAGGACATAGTCGCTCTCGCCGAGAAGGTCGTCCAACCCGTCCATGGTCTGGAGTCGTTCGAGCGGCGCGGGGACCGGCCCCGCGGTTCGGCTGACCGCGATCACCCGCATTCCGAAGGCCGCGGCCCGTGCGGCTGCTTCCCGTCCGATATGTCCGTAGCCCACGACGCCGAGCGTCTTACCGTAAATTTCACCATGGTTGGGCCCCGTACCCGGGATGCGGTTGTCCCAGCCATGGGTGCGAAACCGCCGGTCCGATTTGGCAAAGCCGATTTCCCACTCCAGCATTGTCCCCAAGATATATTCGGCGATCGCGATCTCGTGCTCGAAGGCGTTGCAAACCGTACACCCTTCCGGCACGTCTTCGGGATGGAGCCAATCGAATCCGGTGAAGGGGATTTGGTATAGTTTCAAGTTCGGGACGGTGGGCCACGCCCCCTTGATCCGCCCGCCGACGATGGCGTCCGCGCCAGGGGCAAGATCAACGAAGCGCGCGAAGTCTTCGTCCTCGGACCAATGGATGACATTCCAGTTCGTGGTCAATCGATCTTGGATCCAATCGATCCAGGGAATGCACATGCGTCCGGCGAGAAACACCGTAGGCTTATCGGACATCGGCATGGATCTCGTTTCGCGAAATCGGTGTAACGTTCAACTCTTCGGCGGCTCGTCCAGCCGTACGACGATGCCCTCGAGATCCGGCGAAGGTGCGGCATAGCGGTTCAGAACATCGGGATCGTGTCCCGGCACGATATGGTCGTCGCTTGGCGCCAGCTTGCGCAAGCGGCGAAACCCTTCGAGCATCAGGAACAGGTTCTCGTGCAGCAGAAACGGCGTGCCATCGCTGATGCTTTCGTAATAATGCGCCGCGTCGGAAGCCAAAACGATGGGTCCTCGTTTGGTATTCACCTTCACCGATTGCTGACCTCGCGAGTGACCCGGAACGTGGTGTACCGATATGCCGGGAAAGAGTTCCTCGTCGCCGTCGTGGAAGACCACCCGGTCGCCGTAGACAGCCGTCACCATCTGCAAGACCTCTCCAAGCACGAAGGAGTGCCGAAGCGGTTTATACGTCATCGCCCGGCCGGTCACGAAAGACAGTTCCTCGTCCTGGATGTGGAAATTCGCCTTCGGGAAAAGATCGAGGTTGCCGACATGGTCGTAGTGCATGTGCGAAATGACGACGTCCTCGACCTCGTCCGCATCGACGCCGATCAATTTCATGCTTTCGGCCGGGCAGCGCAGAAACGTTCGGCCGCGACCTTCCCCCTCGGCCTGGTTGAAACCGATATCAAGGACAACCGTCCGCTCTTCGTTGCGAATCACCCAGACGAAGTAATCCATCGGCAGGGGCGCTTCGTGCGGATCGCCATACATAAAAATCGTCCCCCGCGTTCCCACGCGTTCGCCGTATTTGATCGCAAAGACTTCGTATTCGGGAATCGACATTTCCCTCGTTCCTTTCGATGAATGTATCGGGCGTCCTAACCGGCTATTTGCGTGCGCTGCATATGGCGGACACTGTCGTGATTATCGTGAACGGCTAGGTGCACCGTGCATCGATTGTCCCAAAACGCGATCGATCCCGGCCTCCAGGCAAACCGGCAGGTGAATTCGGGCCGGCACTGATGTTTGTAGAGAAATTGTAAAACCGGCGCACTTTCCGCCTCGGTCATGCCGTCGAGATGCATTGTGTAAACGGGATTGACGAAAAGGTGCTTCCGGCCGGTTTCCGGATGGACGCTGACGACCGGATGGGCGTTGACGGTCGGCTGCCAGTTTGCGTCGTCACGTACCTGGCTGGACCGTTTGGCGTTGACGCCCGCTTGGGGGCCCGCCACGCGGATATCGCTGTGCACGGCTTCCAGGTCGCCGAGCAGGTCCTTCATGCCGTCGGACAGGGCGTCATAGGCCATGTATTGGTTTGCGAAGATGGTATCGCCGCCATATTCCGGCGTCTCCAACGCGTAGAGGATCGCCCCCATCGGCGGCGTTTCCATCATCGTCGTGTCCGCGTGCCATTCCTCGCCGGCGACACTGGTATCGCCGGGTTTCCGCAGCAGGTAGACGGTCTCCTTGTCTTCCTGGCCGAGCTGATAGTTCGGATGGACGAAGAGCTCGCCGAATCGCCGGCTGAAGGCCTTGTGCCGATCAACAGGGAGGTCCTGATCCCGGAAAAAGATCACCAGATGGTCAAGCAGTGCCTGACGGATTTCACCGATCGTTGCGTCATCCAACTCGTCGCCGACCGCAACCGCGCCAATTTCGGCACCGAGCGCCCCTGCGATGGGTGCAACCGTGATTCTTTCGTAAGCCGTCATATCGTCTTGGTCTCCAAACGGGTCGCGTCCGGTGCATCCGGTCCACGGCCTCCAATTTTCGCGGGTCTATTTCGACGCCCTGGCACGCAGTTCATTGTTCACGGTGCGGTCGCCCGCCAGCCAGCGCTTCAAATCCGCATGCGCCCGTTCGCGCCGATCCGTGCAAATTTCAGCACTGTCCGGGTGATCGACGGTGAATTCCAGCTTCAGATTATTGGGGTCGTGCACATATAGCGAAACGCAGTATCCGTGATCGGTGACTCGGATCGCATAGTCGTGCGCTTCCAGACGCTCCTTTAACTGCGCTTGCGTGTTTGAATCGCACTCGAATGCAACATGTCCGGGAGAGTTCTGGTCCCTCGGGTTTTCGTCCTGATCGCCCCACTGGAAAAACGCCAGGGTGCTGCGATCCTCGAACTCGAAAAGCGTGTGACAGTATTCGAGGCCCGTTCGCGGGTTTTTCTCCGCCCAGGTCGCCACCAGCGGAATACCAATGACGTCCTCGTAGAACCGGCGGGTCATTTCCATGTCCCGCGTCACCCACGCGGCGTGATGCAATCTTCTCGGCCGCGAAACGCGATCGCTTGAGTTCATCTCTTTCGACCTCCTGTCACTATGACCCACGACTTCTATTTGCGGTCTCTCCCAAACTACAGGGGTCCGGAAGTTCCGAAGCGCCTCGATGGATCAGCGCGCCGGATTCATTAAAGCGCGAAACGGTGCAGGCCGCCATCGACATGGATCACTTCGCCGGTGATATAGCGCGCCAGCGGCGAGGCGAGGAAGGCGATCAGATAGGCCATGTCCTCGGGCTCGCCGAAGTATCCGGCCGGGATGTTGGCCTTGATGAACGCGGCGCGCTCATCCGGATCGGCGTGCAGTCGCTCCAATATCTGCTCACTGTTGATGCGGCCCGGCGGCAAACTGTTGACGGTGATCCCGTCGGGCGCCAGCACCCGGGACAAGCCCTTGGCCCACATATGCACCGCCGCCTTGGCCGAGGACGCGACGTTGACACCGCTCGGCTCGCTCGACCCAGTGATATTGACGATGCGGCCGAACTTTTGTTTCTGCATACCGGGCACGAATTGGTGGGTCAGCCGCCGCAGCATCTCGAAGTTGAGGGTCATGCCCTCGTGCCAGGCGTCGTCCGGCGCGTCCCACGGAATCGGACGCGAGCCGCCGGCACAATTGACCAGAATATCGAGCCCGTCGAAGGTCTCGTAAACCCGTTCGCGGATCAGCTCCGGCGCGCCCTGGCGGGTTACGTCCTCGGCGATGATGAGCGGGCGCTCACCGCCCGCCGTCTCGATCTCGCCGGCCAGTTCCTCGAGCAGGTTCTCGCGCCGGGCGACGACGGCGACGCGGCAGCCCTCGGCCGCCAAGACCTTCGCCGTACCCCGGCCGATTCCCCGGCTAGCGCCTGTGACGAGACAAATCTTTCCCTCAAGTTGCAAATCCATGGTTATACGTGGCACCCAAAATGTTATAGAAAATCGATTGCATTCCTGATCGGCGGAAAAACGCTACCACCCCCGGTTTCCGCACACCAGCCAGTGTCGGCGATCGGTTTCGAGCGAGGATACGAAATGGACGATAAGCTGATCCCAACCACGCTTGTGGGCAGTTATCCCCAACCCGATTGGCTCGTCGACAAGGATATCCTCCTCGGCAGCGGACCACCGCGCGTGCGCATGCGCGAAGTCTGGCGGCCGCGGGAAGGTTTGCTGGAGCAAGCGCAGGACGATGCCACCTTGGTAGCGTTGCACGACCAGGAACGCGCCGGCATCGATATCGTCTCGGACGGCGAGATCCGACGCGAGAGCTATTTCAATCACTTCGCCAATGCGCTCGACGGCATCGATTTGGACGAGCCGGGCGTTGTGCCGGGGCGCACCGGGAAACCGACCGTAGTGCCGCGCGTGGTTGGTCCGATCCAGCGGACGGCACCGGTCCAGGTCCGCGATGTGGCCTTTCTGCGCGCCCATACCGAGAAATCGATCAAGATCACCATTCCCGGCGCCTTCACCATGGCGAAGATGGCGCTGGACGAACATTACGGCGATCAGGAAGCGCTGATCATGGCCTATGCGGCGGCGCTGAACGAGGAAGTGCGCGAGCTGAAGGCCGCGGGCGCCGACGTCATTCAAATAGATGAGCCGCACATGCAGGCGCACCCCAAAGAAGCCGGACGCTTTGGGATCGCGGCGATCGATCGGGCCTTGGAGGGCATCGACGGGCCGACCGTCGTCCATGTCTGTTTCGGTTACGCCTACGTCGTGGCGGAGAAGCCATCCGGCTATTCCTTCCTGCCCGAGTTCGACAAGTGCTGTGCCACGGCGATCTCCATTGAGGCCGCGCAACCGGGTCTCGATCCGGAGATCCTCGAACGCTTGCCAAGCAAGCGAATTCTTTACGGTGTGATCGATCTCGGCACGAATGAGGTGGAGACACCTGAACTCATTGCCGACCGGTTGCGCGGCGCCTTGCGACACATTTCGCCGGATCGCCTTTTCGCAGCGCCGGATTGCGGGATGAAATATCTGCCGAGGGAGGTTGCGTTCGGAAAGCTCAAGGCAATGGTCGACGGTGCCGAAATTGTTCGGCGCGAACTTGTGTAATCCAAGGGAGGCAAAAATGGGATTGGCGAATGGCGTGCATCATCTAGCGATTTGCACAGGGGATATTAAGGCGCAGATCGAGTTCTTTACCGATGTGTTGGGCGCGGAGTTGAAGGCGCTCTATTGGATGCATGGGGTCGACGGTACGTTTCACGGTTTCTTGGGATTCGGCGATTCCTGCTCCGTCGCGTTCGTGCAGAACGACCAGGTCAAGGAAATCGAGCCGAAGGTGGGCATCAGCCACGCGGCGAATACGCGCTCCCCGTCAGCCCCCGGCACCATGCAGCACGTCGCCTTCAACGTGGACGACGAGGACGCCCTATTGGCGCTGAGGGACCGCATCCGGTCGCGGGGCATCAACATTTACGGCCCGGTCGATCATGGTTTCTGCAAGAGCATCTATTTTGCCGGGCTGGAGGGGCTGAATCTGGAGATCTCGACCAGCGCCGAGGCGATCGACGAACGCGCTTGGATTGATCCGGAAGTCGTCGAACTCGCCGGCATCGATGCCCAGGAACTGGCGCGCTACAAGACCCCGGCAACATATGAGAACGAGACGGGCGAACCGGTGCCGCAGCCGCCTATCAATCCCGACAAGCCGCATTTCATTTATCCGCCGGCGGAATACGAGACGTTGATGACCATGCCGGACGAGGAATTGACTGCGCTGCGCAGCCAGCCCGATCCGCCGGTTCAGGTGGCAGAGTGAGTTAGCATCGCCCGCATGACCGAACACATTCTCATTGCCGGCGCCGGATTGGGCGGATTGACCTTGGCGCTGGCGCTGTTGCGGCGGGGAAGGTCAGTCACGATTCTCGAGCAAGCCGACGCGCTTGGTGAGGTCGGTGCGGGTGTGCAAATTAGCGCCAACGGCGCCAGGGTGTTGCATGCGCTGGGTCTGGAGGCGGCGCTGAAGAAGGTCGCCTTCCTGCCGGAGGCGGGAGAGATACGGCACTGGCAAACCGGCGCGACGCTGATGAGCCGGCCGTTGGGCGAGAGCAGTGTACGGCGTTTCGGATTTCCCTATTACCATCTGCATCGCGCTGATTTTCATCGACTACTCGAAGAGGCGGTGCGCGATGCCGCGCCGGACTGTTTTCGGCTGGGCGCCAGGGTGGTGGATTTTACCGACGACGGGGATGGCATCGAAGTCATTACGGAAAACGGTGCCAGATATCAGGGCGACGTACTGGTCGGTTGCGACGGCATTCATTCCAAGGTGCGGGAGCGACTGTTCGGCCGGGATGCGCCGCGCTTCACGGGCGTCGTTGCCTGGCGCGCAACGATTCCGATAGAACAACTTCCGCCAAACCATGTGCGGCCGATGGCGTCCAATTGGCTGGGCCAAGGCGGCCACTTCGTCCACTACTATCTCCGCCGTGGCGAGCTGGTGAACTGTGTCGGTTGCTTCGAAACGGCGGAGTGGCAGGCCGAATCCTGGTCCGCGGTTGGCGAGAAGAAAGATTTCGCTCGCGATTTCGCAGGCTGGCACGAGGACCTGCAAGTACTTATCCGGAACGCCGAAAACTGTTTTCGATGGGGCCTGTTCGATCGCGACCCGATGCCCGCCTGGAGCCGGGGCCGGGTGACGCTGTTGGGCGATGCCTGCCACCCGATGCTGCCCTTCATGGCGCAGGGCGCGGTGATGTCGATTGAGGACGGCTGTATTCTGACGGCGTGTTTGGATGCGATCGACGACCCGGAGGCGGCCCTGCGAATGTACGAATCGGTACGCCGCGAGCGCACGGCCGATGTCCAGCAGATGTCGCGGGACAATATGAAGATCTTCCACGATGCCGCCGCCGCGACGGAAACCATCTTGGCCGGCCATCGTGCCCGCCACGAGTGGCTCTACGGTTACGACGCGACCGCTCAAATATAGGTGTGTGTGTCGCTCCACTATAACGCCGGGCCCCAATTCCATCGGTAATCGCAGAGGCAACAGCTTCACGAATTCATGGGCTGCGCGGTTCTTTTTGCAGCAATGTTTCTCCGGCGCCCGCAAGCTTTCATGGAGCCGCCGGATTGACTATTTTCGCCTTAGGCAATAATGGCACCTGGAGTGTGTCGGTTCGACTTTGGACTTTAAACGGAGAGAGCAAACATGGAATGCAGAATGGACGGACACACGGCGATCATCACCGGCGGCAGTCTCGGTTTGGGACGCGCCATGGCGGTTGAATTCGCCAAGTCCGGGGCCAATGTCGCCATTGTCGCGCGCCGCGCCGAGGTGCTTGAGGAGGCCAAAGTCGAAATCAAGGCGGCCGCGCCCGACGCCAATGTCGAGGCATATGCCTGCGACATGTGCGATCCGGCGGCGATCAAGTCGATGCACCAATCGGTCGAGAGCGATCTGGGGCCGGTCGATGTCGTGGTGAACAACGCGGGGACATCGCGGGCCATGAAATTCATGGACATCACGGACGAGCTTTGGAACGAAGACCTGGAACTAAAATTGATGGGGGCGGTTCGGCTGATCCGTTTGACCTTCCCCGGCATGGTGGAACGCCGCTGGGGACGAATCATCAATGTGCTGAACGTGGGTGCAAAGGCGCCGCGTCCCGGCGGCGCACCGACGGCGGTCTCGCGGGCGGCGGGCATGGCGCTGACCAAGGCTCTGGCAGGCGAAGGGGCACCGCATAACGTGCTCGTCAATGCCATGCTGGTCGGGTTGATCGAAAGTGACCAGCACTTGCAGCGGCATCTCAAATCCGGCTCGAACCAATCGCTCGAGGATTTCTACGACAAGATGGGCGAGATGGTGCCGATGGGTCGTGTCGGCAAGCCGGAGGAGTTCGCCAATATGGCCTGTTTCCTGGCCTCCGACGCGGGCTCCTACATTACCGGGACGGCCATCAACGTCGATGGCAACCGCTCGCCCGTCGTCTGACCGTGATAGGCTAACCGAGACAGTGTCGAAAATTCCAGCCAAAGCTTGAAAGGCAATGAGATGACGAAGATCAACATTCAATTCACGTTGTTCTCAGCATTCTATTCGCCGCTTATTTCTACCATGTCCGGCGGATTTCTTGCGGCGGAAGGACTCGATCCGGAATGGTCTATCTCGCCGCCCGGCGTCTCAGCACTAGCGGCGCTGGAGGATGGTTCGGCTCATGTCGTTCAATCCGCCTTGAGCCAAGGCTTCGGCCCATTATCGAGGGGAGAGACGCCGAGCACCGTGCATTTTGCGCAAGTCAATGAGATGGATGGGTTTTTCATAACTGCTCGCGAGCCCGACCCCGACTTCACGTGGGAGATGCTGGAAGGCTCCGATGCAGTGCTGTTCGGCGGCGGACAGCCCTTGGCCATGTTTAAATACGCTTGCCACAAGGCGGGGATCGATTACGACAAGATCAACGCCATCAACCCAGGCGGCGCCGCCGATATCGACAAGGCCTTTCGGAACGGCGAGGGGAAATATGTCCAGCAGCAGGGTCCCTTTCCCCAACAACTGGAAAGCGATGGGGTCGGCCATATCGTGGCTCAAGTCGGCCCGCAAATCGGGCCTTGCGGGTTTTCCAGTCTGGCGGCCACCCGGGATTGGCTGGCCAGCGATATGGCGGTCGCATTCATTCGAGCCTATGAGAATACTCGTACCTATATGAACGAGACCGCGCCCGCCGAAATTGCACGGGCCGAGAAACCGTATTTCCCCGATATCGACGAAGCGGTACTGGCCGACTGTATTGCGACTTACCAGCAACTCGGCTGCTGGACACCGCATGTGGAGATCACCGAGGCCGCCTTCCAGGCAACCCAGGATATTTACGAATACAACGGCTTTATCACGGAGCGCTACGCTTACGACCAAGTCTGCGCCCGCCCGCCTGTTGTCAACTGATTTGCGCGGCAGGGGTGACTCCCGCGCGCAACTCCGGATGGATCGAGGACCCTTTTCATGAGCTATGAGTGTTTCAAAATCGAGGTCGCCGACCAGGTAGCGGTGGTCACCATGGACCGCCCGCCCGTCAATGCGCAGAACCGTCGTTTCCGCGATGAGATCATTGCGATTTTCGACGAACTGAGTGAGCGCGACGACGTGCGCGCGGTAATCCTGACCGGCGCCGGCAAGGTCTTTTCAGCCGGGGCGGATATCAAGGAGCGCCGCGGGATCACCACCGAGGCCGGCTATTACCGCCAGCACAACCGCGTTACCCGCGAAAGTTTCTATGCCATTCTTGAATGCGAGAAACCGGTGATCGGAGCGATCAATGGCCCGGCCCTGGGCGCCGGGCTGGCACTTGTCGCGGTTTGCGACATTTTGGTCGCGTCCGAGTCAGCCGTCCTTGGCATGCCCGAGATCGATGTCGGCCTTATGGGTGGCGCCAAATACGTCAACATGCTGTTCCCGCGCTCGAAGGCGCGCCGGATGCTGCTGACCGGCCAGCGGGTCGACGGGCGGGATCTCTTCCGTTTGGGCGTTGTCGAGGCCTGCGTGGCGCCGGACGAACTGATCGATGCGGCGAAGGAGATCGCGGCCGAAATCGCTTCGAAGAGCCCGCTTGCCGTCAAGGTCACCAAAGAGACCCTCAACACGACCGACAATCTCGGCTTGAGAGACGGTTATCGCTATGAGCAGGACCTGACCGTGTCCATGTCCAAGACGGACGACGCCAAGGAGGCGCAAGCCGCCTTTGTCGAGAAACGCAAACCGAACTTTACCGGGACCTAGAGCATGTCATGATCGTATGGCATGGCGTGCGCAGGATGTAGGACTGGATCGCCAGGATGATCTTGTAGGTCCCGGGTTCGATGAAACGCGGCATCAGCCAGTCCAGATTGGCCTCTATGACCTCCATTTCCGCATCACCGCGATAATGCGGGGACACCATACTCATTAATTTGACCTACCGCCGCCGCCCCCCTAACCTCCCCCCATGGCTAGACTTCCGCGCGTGGTGGCGCCGGGGGTGCCGCATCATGTGACACAACGCGGCAACCGGGGCCAACAGACCTTCTTCGAGGCCGACGACTTTCGGCTCTATCTTGAGCTGATGGCGGAATGGTGCGCCGCGCGGGGAGTCGAAATCTGGGCCTATTGCCTGATGCCGAACCATGTCCATCTGATCGCGGTACCGGAGACCGAGGACGCCCTCCGCCGCGCGATCGGTGAGGCGCATCGGCGCTATACGCAGGCGGTGAACCGGCGGCAGGGCTGGACCGGTCATCTCTGGCAGGGGCGCTTCGCCTCCTTTGCCATGGACGAACCAAATTTGCTGACCGCCGCCCGCCATGTGGAGCTGAACCCGGTCCGGGCGCGATTGACGGTGGGGGCAGGGGATTACCGCTAGAGCAGTGCGGCGGCGCATCTCGAAGGGCGGAATGACGGGCTGGCGCGGGTCGGCCCGCTCTTGGAGCGGGCACCCAATTGGGCGGCCTTCCTGGCCGGCGGGCTTACCTCGGATGAAGGGGACACCATCCGCCGACACGCGCGCACGGGCCGGCCGGCGGGTGACGATGCCTTTCTCGCCGGACTGGAGGCGGCACTCGGCCGCCCCCTCCGCAAACGCAAACCCGGCCGCAAACGGAAAACCGCCGAGTGAGGGCCGCGCGACGGCCTCGAAATAAATATGGTGTCCACTTATTAAAAATACCGCGTGCTAATCCGCCTTGAAGATGTCGTGGCGGCGCATGAAGTCGGGGGCGATGGCGCGGAGGCGGGTGTCGGAGACGCGGCCCGTCCGAGTCATGTAGGCGTAAGCGAAATCGTAGGGCGCGGCGGTCATCCGGTCGGCCATCGCCTCGTACCAGCGGGCACTTCGGAGCGAGGCCTCGGCGATCTTCTCGGCGGGCGGGCGGCGCGCCGCCTCGAACCGTTCGAGCGCGCGGTCGAGCGCATTCTGGTCGTCGCGAAGCGCCCGCCGAAGCGCCCCATGGAGAGCCAGCGCGTCCTCCATCGCCAGGCGCGTGCCTGAACCGATCGAGAACTGGGCGGTGCGAACCGCATCCCCGATGAGCACGACCCGATCGCGCACCCAGCGAGCCGAGCGCACGAGATCGAATTGCCGCCACTCGGACTTGTTCGAGATCAGCGGATGGCTGTCGAGCTCGGCGGCGAAGACGGCTTCGCAATATTCCCGCGAGGCTACGTCCGTCATTGCCCCCAGGCCGGCGCGGCGGAAGGTGTCGGGATCGCATTCGACCAGGAAGGTGCTCATATTCGGCGTGTAACGATAGTGGTGCGCGCAAAAGACGCCGTCCGCGTTCCGCCGGAAGGTGAGGGTCAGGGTTTCGAACCGCCGGGTGGTCCCATACCAGATGAAGGGGTTCGGCAGTTTCTCGACCCGCCGGCCGAAATCCGTCACCGCCGCATCGCCGACCAGAGAATTGGCGCCGTCGGCGCCGACGACGAGATCATATTCCGACAGCGCCGCGAGATCGTCGACCGGCCGTCGGTAGTGGAGTTCGGCACCCGCCGCCGCCGCGCGAGCCGCCAACAGGTTCAACAATTCGAGCCGGCCGATCGCGCCGAACCCATTGCCGTCGATGGCGACCGGCGTCTCCTCGTGAACCACGGTGATGTCGGGCCAGGTCTCGAGATACGCGGCGAGCGCGGCATGAGTGTCGGGATCGTCGTCCCGCAGGAAATCAAGCGCGCGGTCGGAGAAGACGACACCGAAGCCGAACGTCGCGTCCGAGGGATTGCGCTCGAAGACCTCGATCGCGGTAAAGAGTCCGTCGCGGGCCAGCAGATAGGCGAGGTAAAGCCCGGCGGGGCCGCCGCCGACGATGGCGACCTTCACGATTCGCGCTCCCGAACCGTACCGGCCCCGCTCACGCCAGCAGCCAATCCCGCACCAATGCGACCTGGTCCGCCGCCATCAGGGCCGGCGCATGTCCGCAGCCTTCGATTTCCACGCATTCCGCCTTCGGCCCCCGCCGGGTCATCGCCTCGGCATCGGCCTTCAGCAACAAATCCGAGTTGACGCCCCGGAGCGCCAGCACCGAACACTGGATGGCGTCCCAAAAGGCCCACATATCCGCATCCTCGATCGGTCCCGCCTTGAAATTGTCGGCGATGGCGGGATCGTAGCTGAGGGTAAATTTACCGTTGTCGAGGCGGCGGTGCCCGTGCCGGGCCATATGGCGCCACTGATCGTCGGTCAGGTCGCCGAAATCCGCATGCACCTCGCGGAGATAGGCCTCGAGAGCCTCCAGATCGTCGAATTCCCGGCGCGTGCCCACATAGCCGCCGATCCGCTCCAAGGCCGCCTTCGGAAGGAAGGGGCCGACATCGTTGACGATCAGGCGCCGGACCGGCGTCCCGGGCAAACCCGCCATCAGCATCCCCAGAATGCCCCCCATCGAGGTGCCGAGCCAATCGACCCGCGCCACGTTCAGCCTCGCCAGCAGGGTCGCCAGGTCGCCGAGGTAGCCGGGGTTGTTGTAATGTTTACCGTCGGCCAGCCAATCGCTTCGCCCCCTTCCCGCGATATCGGGACAAATCACCCGGTAGCGATCCTCGAGCGCGGCGGCGAGGGTGTCGAAGTCGCGGCCGTTCCGGGTCAGCCCGTGGACGCAGATCAAGACATTCGGATTGTCCGGCGCCCCCCAATCCGTATAGGCAATGCGGTGAAATCCGGTCTTGCCGAGACATTGCACCGACCCTTCGGTCATGCCCATGTCGGTTTTCCCCCGTTGATCCGCCCAATTTTCAAACGGCGGTCATGTCCCCTCAAGACAACGCATCCCGCACCCGGCCGAAGACGTCATGGAACATCTCCGTCGTCAGCCGCCCGGTATTGGTGTTGTAGCGCGAGCAATGATAGCTGTCGACGAGCATCCGGCCCCGGGGTAGCTCGAAGTCGGCGCCATGGCCGAACTTATGCGCGCTCGCCTTCAGCCCATATGCCCGGAGCACCGAAGCATGCGCCACGGTACCGAGCGCCAGCACGACCTTCAATACCGTCATCGCCCCAAATTCCGCCACCAGGAACGGTCGGCAGGCGTTGAGTTCGGCGCCGACCGGCTTGTTTCCGGGCGGCACACAGCGCACCACATTGGTGATCCGGCAATCGCGCAAGAGGAGTCCGTCATCGGAACGCGCGTCATAGCGCCCCTCGGCGAAACCGAATGCGGCCAATGTCGGATAGAGGAGATCGCCCGCATAGTCCCCGGTGAACGGCCGGGCGGTACGGTTGGCCCCCTTCAGTCCCGGTGCCAGCCCGACGACCAGGAGACGCGCTGAAATAGGCCCGAAACTTTCGACCGGCGCGTTGTGAAATTCGGGATAGGCGGCCTGGTTCTCCCGCCGAAAGGCGGCGAGACGCGGGCAGAGATCGCAGTCGACACGCGGCGCGTGCGGCGCCATGACTTCGATCAGACCGTCTCAACGATCGGATCGTCGTCGTATTCTTCGTAGGTATCGTCGTTCGACGCCTCGTCATCGGCGGAGCGCGGCCGATGGGCGCGACTGATTTGGTCGGCTAGGTCCGACAACTCGATGAAATGGTCAGCCTGACGGCGCAATTCGTCGGCAACCATGGGGGGCGACGATTTGACCGTGCTAACAACACTCACCCTGACGCCCTTTTGCTGGACGGCCTCGACCAGGCGGCGGAAATCTCCATCGCCCGAGAGCAGCACGACGTGATCCAAATGCGGCGCCATCTCCAGCATGTCGATGGCGAGTTCGATATCCATGTCGCCCTTGATCTTGCGCCGGCCGTAGGAATCGGTGAATTCCTTGGTCGGCTTGGTGACCATCGTATAGCCGTTGTAGTCGAGCCAATCGACCAGTGGCCGTATGGGAGAATATTCCTGGTCCTCGATCAGGGCCGTATAGTAGAGCGCCCGAATGAGATTGCATTTGCCTCGGAACATCTCCAACAAACGTTTGTAATCTATATCGAAACCAAAGGCGCGCGCGGCTGCGTACAAATTGGCGCCATCGACGAATAATGCGACTTTCTCGCCGTCTCTGAAATCCATGGACATTGAATATGACCTGCTTTCTTAACGTGAATATTTAAATAAGAGGGAAGTATCGCGAATAAAGACCCTGCCCTCTTCGGTCTCTCTCTAATAAATTAAGTTAGGAACCACTTCGCCAACCTGCAAGGCCGTCCGAAAATAAAATTTCCGACTTAAACGAGGAAGTTCCGTAAATTCTTGTAACTCTATCGAAAAATAGTGAAAACGGTCTTGAAATCGGGGTGTCGTCTCTGATATTTACCCCTGCCTACTGATTTAACCATTTAGAGAGCCCGCCCATGGCCCGCGTAACCGTCGAAGATTGCGTCGAGAGAGTGTCCAACCGGTTCGAACTCGTGATGTTGGCGGCCAAGCGCAGCCGCGAGGTTTCGGCGGGATCGCCGCTCACGGTCGAGCGTGACAATGACAAGAATCCAGTCGTGGCCCTGCGGGAGATTGCCGACGATACGGTCAAGCTGGAGGATCTCCGCGAGGAACTCGTCCGGGGCCTGCAAAAGCATATCGAGGTGGACGAACCCGAGGAAAGCGATCTCATGGAAATGATGACCGCAGCCTCGATGGCGGCGGACGCGAACGCCGATGCGCCGGGTCTGGCGGCGCCGATCGCCGACACAAAGAACGCCGAGGCGGACGGGAAAACTGATCCGGAGTCGACCCCCTAAGGTGACAGCTCCCTCATGCCGAGAGGATAATGCGGCATGATGCGTCAATTCCAACTCGTCGAGAGAGTCCGGAGCTACGATTCCCACGCGGATGAGGAAGCCCTCAACCGTGCCTACGTATTTTCAATGAAAGCCCACGGCAGCCAGCAGCGTGCCTCGGGCGATCCCTACTTCTCACATCCCGTCGAAGTCGCCGGCATTCTCTCCGAAATGAAGCTCGACTCCGCGTCGATCGTAACCGGTCTGCTGCACGATACGGTCGAGGACACGGTCGCGACCCTGGAGGATATAGAGAAGCTCTTCGGCGAGGAGATTGCGCGCCTCGTCGATGGTGTCACCAAGCTCAGCCAGTTGGAACTGCAATCCGATCAGACCAAACAAGCGGAGAATTTTCGCAAGCTGTTGCTCGCCATGTCGGAGGATATCCGCGTCCTGCTGGTCAAGCTCGCGGACCGTCTGCACAATATGCGTACCCTCAAGCACATTTCGAACTCGGAAAAGCGGGCCCGGATCGCGCGCGAGACGATGGACATCTATGCGCCCCTGGCGGAGCGCATCGGCATTCGCGACTGGAAGGACGAGCTCGAGGACATCGCCTTCGCCGAGCTCAATCTCGATGCCCGAAATTCGATCCTCAATCGGCTGGCCTTCCTCCGCGAGCGTGGCGGCGACCTGGTCGGCCGCGTCGTCGCCGAGCTGACCGAAACACTGCGGGCCGAGGGTATCGAAGCGAGGATAACCGGGCGCGAGAAACGGCCCTATTCGATCTGGCGCAAGATGCAACGCCGCAATATCGGCTTCGAGCAGCTTTCCGACATCATGGCATTTCGCATCGTGGTCGACTCCACCGATCATTGCTACCGAGCACTTGGGGTCATCCACGGCAAGTACCAGCTCGTGCCCGGCAGGTTCAAGGATTACATCTCGATCCCCAAACCTAACGGCTACGCGTCCATCCATAGCAGCGTGATCGGCCCCGAGAACCAGCGTATCGAAGTGCAGATCCGCACCGACAACATGCATCGGGTCGCCGAACTCGGCGTCGCCGCTCATTGGCAGTACAAGCAAGGGGTCCCGCTGACGGACGGCACGCAGTACCGATGGCTCCGCGAGTTGCTGGAGATCCTGGAGCATGCGACCGAGCCCGAGGAATTCCTCGAGCACACCAAGCTCGAGATGTTCGCCGATCAGGTGTTCTGCTTCTCGCCGAAGGGCGATCTTTATGCCCTTCCCGACGGCGCCACGCCGGTCGATTTCGCCTATGCCGTCCATACCGACATCGGCAACACTTGCGTCGGTGCCAAGATTAACGGCGGCATCATGCCGCTGCGGACTCGCTTGCAGAACGGCGACCAGGTGGAGATCACGACCTCGAAGGCGCAAACGCCGTCGCCGACATGGGAAAGTTTCGTCGTCACCGGCAAGGCGCGGGCTTGTATCCGACGCTTTGTCCGCAGCCAGCAGACCGAGCAATATCGGAGCCTCGGCCGCGAGATCGTCGACAAGGCGTTCTTCCAGACCGGCTACGAGCTGACTCGAAAGGCGATACGGGGTGTCCTCAAGAAATTGAATTTCAAGAGCGAGACAGGCCTCTACGCCGCGGTCGGCGAGGGACGCCTGACCGGCCGCGAGATCCTGGAAGCGGTCTATCCGGGCGCGAAGCGAGCCACTCGGCAAGAAAACGTCGTCGCACTGGATGACGCGCGACCAAGCGCCAAGCGAGACAACGACCACGCGATTCCCATCAAGGGCCTCATTCCCGGTATGGCGGTGCATTTTGCCGGGTGCTGCCACCCAATCCCCGGCGACCGCATCGTCGGCATCGTCACCACGGGCAAGGGGGTGACGCTTCACACCATCGATTGCGACGCCCTGGAGAGTTTCCAGGAATCGCCCGAACGCTGGATCGACGTCGCCTGGGAAGAAGGTTCCCAAGGCGACTTCGAACATGTCGCGCGCATCCATGCGATCCTCGCCAACGTGCCGGGCAGCTTGGGCACGCTTTCGACCGTCATCGGCCGCGACGGCGGTAATATCTCCAACCTCAAGATCACCAACCGATCGTCCGATTTTTTCGAACTGCTTGTCGATATCGAGGTCGCGGATGTAAAACAGTTGACCAATATCATCGCCGCGCTCCGGGCGTCTTCGGTCATCCACGCCGTCGAGCGCCAGCGCGGCTAGTGGATTTGTGCCACTTGTGACGAGGCCGGAGGCAGCGCGTGATGGAAAAGCGATATCTGAGACTGGGCGTAAACATCGACCATGTGGCGACGATTCGAAACGCGCGGGGCATCCGGCATCCGGATCCGGTTCGCGCCGCCGTCATGGCGGCGAAGGCGGGCGCCGACGGCATCACCGCGCATCTTCGCGAGGACCGTCGCCACATCGCCGACGAGGATATCGAACGCCTTACGAATGAGATCGATCTGCCGCTCAATCTGGAGATGGCGGCGACCGAGGAAATGTTGGAGATTGCCTTGCGGCATCGTCCGCACGCCGCCTGTATTGTCCCGGAGAAGCGCGAAGAACTGACGACCGAGGGTGGGCTGGATGCGATCGGCGGACATAATCACCTCTCGCCCCTAATCCGCCAATTGAACGAGGCCGGCATTCGCGTCTCGCTGTTCATCGACCCCGATCCGGCGCAACTCGACGCCGCCGTCTCGCTGCGGGCACCGGTGATTGAAATCCACACCGGATCCTATTGCGACGTGGAAGGCGCCAACCGGGCCCGGGAACTCGCCCGCATCTCGGCCGCCGCCGAGCATGCCGAGAAAATCGGACTCGAATGCCACGCCGGACACGGCCTTTCCTTCGACACGGTCGGGCCGATCGCCGAGATCCAGACCATCGTCGAATTGAATATCGGTCATTTTCTGATCGGCGAGGCGATATTCGGCGGACTGGACAGCAGCATCAAACGCATACGCGCCCTGATGGACCGCGCCCGCGCCGAGGTTCAAGGCGAGCAGAGCGCCTAACATGATCCTCGGGATCGGCACCGATATCATCGATATTCGCCGCGTCGAGAAGACCCTGGAGCGATTTCCGGGCCGCTTCGAGGCACGCTGCTTTACCGAGATCGAGCGGGCGAAGTCGGACCGCCGGGCCAATCGGGCGGCGAGCTACGCCAAGCGCTTCGCTGCGAAGGAAGCCTGCTCGAAGGCGCTAGGGACGGGGTTCCGCCGCGGCGTCTTCTGGCGCGACCTTGGGGTCGTCAATCTCCGTTCGGGAAAACCGACGATGGCGCTGACGGGCGGCGCCAAACGGCGGCTCGACGAATTGACGCCCGATGGCATGGCGCCGCAGATCGACCTCACCATCACCGACGATTTCCCGCTTGCCCAAGCCTTCGTGATCATTTCCGCCGTGCCGGCGACATTGACCGAGGCCGCCGAGTAGGAATTCATCCGCCTGACGGGCGGCGTGCCTTGACACCTCATGGCCTCCGCCCCACATTGGCGCGGCCCGCCGGGATGGGACGATCAGGCCGCGTGAACACGGGATTTCGAGCCACCGAATGGACTCCAACAACGCCGAAGATAGCGAGCCCTCGGGTGTTCGAGCGAAGCTTGCCGGTTTTCTCGAACTTGCGCGCACCATCGTCTATGCCATCCTGATCGCCGTCACCATCCGCACTCTCGCCTACGAGCCTTTCAGTATCCCGTCGGGCTCGATGATCCCGACGCTGTTGGTCGGCGATTACCTCTTCGTTTCGAAATTCTCCTACGGTTATAGCCGGCACTCACTTCCCTTCAGCCTGCCCTTGTTCGATGGTCGTTTCTTCGCCAGCCCGCCGGAACGCGGTGACGTCGCCGTGTTCAAATATCCGGTCCGGGATTCGAATTTCGAGAAAGACTATATTAAACGGATCGTCGGTCTTCCGGGCGACACGATGCAGGTCAACTCGGGCGTCCTACACATAAACGGCAAACCGGTCCGCCGCCGCAAGATCGGCGAATTCGAACTGGGCGGCGCCCTGCATCGGGACCTCAAGGTGCCGCTTTATATCGAAACGCTGCCCAACGGCCGGCGTCACCAGCTGATCGAGGTCGAAGGCGATTTCGGTCGTATGGACCGTACCCGTGAATACACCGTCCCGCCCGGACATTACTTCGCCATGGGCGACAATCGGGACAATTCGCTCGACAGTCGATTCGGCTGGTTCGTGCCGACGGAAAATCTGGTCGGCCGGGCCGAATTCCTGTTCTTCTCAAAGGCGAGCGAAACCTGGCCGTGGGAGATCTGGAATTGGCGCTTCACTCGCTTTTTCGACGCCATCGAATAGCTCGCGGTGTATAAACCGAACTATGATGAACGAGCTTCGTGACGCGCTTCAACACGAATTCGCCGATCCGGACCTGATCAAAAAGGCGCTGACCCACCGAAGCGCCACGTCCGACGACGGTTTCAGCTATGAAAGGCTGGAATTTCTCGGCGATCGGATCCTCGCCCTTATTGTCGCCGATCTGCTGCTCGCCGCCTTTCCGGAAGAGGACGAAGGCGCCCTCGCGCGTCGGCACGCGGCGCTCGTTCGAAAGGAGACCTTGGCCGAGGTGGCGCGAGCGATCGATCTTGGTCCTCATATCGTGCTCGGGACCGGCGAAGACGAGTCCGGAGGACGCGAAAACGACGCCATCCTCTCGGATGTCTGCGAAGCGGTCATCGCGGCCCTCTATCGCGAGGGCGGGGTCGAGCTCGCCCGCGTCTTCATCGAACGCCATTGGAGCCCTCGCCTCGAGCAATACGAACATCCGCCGCGGGACGCCAAGACCACATTGCAGGAGTGGGCGCAGGGCCTTGGTTTGCCGTTCCCAAACTATGAGGTCGCCGCACGAACGGGACCCGATCACGCACCGGTCTTCACGATTTCCGTTTCCGTCGAGGGGCATGATTCGGCGGAAGGGATGGGGGCATCGAAACGCGCGGCCGAACAGGAAGCGGCGGCCCGTCTGCTTTCCCGGGTGACGGCCGATGCCTGAGGCCACACGCTGCGGCTTCATCGCCGTACTCGGCGCGCCGAATGTCGGAAAATCGACCCTGATCAACCAGTTTGTCGGCGCCAAGGTGAGCATCGTCACCCACAAGGTTCAGACGACGCGGACCCGCGTCCTCGGCATCATGATCCACGAGGCGAGCCAGCTCGTCTTCATCGATACGCCGGGTATCTTCGAACCGAAGCGCCGTTTCGATCGAGCCATGGTCGATGCGGCCTGGCGGGGTGCGGCGGATGCCGACCGGATCATGGTGCTCGTCGACGCCAAGCGCGGTATCGACCGCAATACCGAACGTCTCATCAGCTCATTGGCCGAGTGGGGCCAACCGGCCCTTCTGGTGATCAACAAGATCGATCTGGTCAAACGGAACGCGTTGCTGGCCATGAGCGCCGACTTGAACGCGCGGCATCGCTTTGACGAGACCTTCATGGTTTCCGCCCTCAACGGCGACGGGGTCGGCGACATCGTGGAATACTTGGCGGCGGCGGCGCCCGAGGGTACGTGGATGTTTCCCGAGGATCAGCTCTCGGACTTGCCACAGCGACTGATGGCGGCGGAAATCACCCGAGAGCACCTGTTCCTGAAGATCCATCAGGAAATCCCCTACGCCACCACGATCGAGACCGAATCCTGGGAGAATTTCAAGGATGGCAGCGTCAAAATCTCGCAGACGGTCTATGTCCAGCGCGATACCCAAAAAGCGATCGTTCTCGGCAAGGGCGGCCGGCAGGTCAAGGAGATCGGGGCCGCCGCGCGGGAAGAGATGTCCGCTCTTTTCGGCTGCAAGGTGCATCTCTTCATCCATGTGAAAGTCCGCGACAAATGGATGGAAGACCCGTCGCGCTACAGCGCCTGGGGGCTCAATTACAATGCGTAACAGGGGGCCATGGACTGGACCGATGACGGCATCGTCCTGAGTGCCAGGAAGCACGGCGAGTCGGCCGCCATCGCGAGCCTGCTGACCCGCGGCCACGGGCGCCACACCGGCCTGGTCCGGGGCGGCAATTCGAGGCGTCAGCGCGGGGTCTTGCAAACGGGAAACATGGTCCGGGCTGCCTGGCGAGCCCGTCTCGAGGAACACCTCGGCACCTATTCGGTGGAGCTGGTGGAGGGGCATGCGGCACGGGTGATGGATGATCCGGGCCGGCTGGCCGCCATGGCCGCCGCCTGTGCGCTGGTGGATATGGTTCTTCCGGAGCGCGAAGCCCATCCGAACCTCTTCGAGAGCCTGGGCGCTCTTCTTGGAACCCTGATCGAGGAGGCATGGGCGGAAGCCTATGTGATATGGGAACTGACACTGCTCGCGGAACTCGGCTTCGGGCTCGATCTCACCGAATGCGCTGCGACGGGCGCGACCGACGAACTCATCTACGTCTCGCCCAAGAGCGGTCGCGCGGTTTCCGCGGACGCCGGCGAGCCATACCGCGACAAGCTGCTGCCGCTCCCGGCGTTTCTACTGTCACCGGCCACGGCCGAGACCGGCACCCTGTCCGACGGCCTGCGTCTTACCGGGTATTTCCTCGATCGCCACGTCCTGACGCCGCACGACAAATCGCTTCCCGACGCGCGCCAGCGCCTTGCCGAACGCTTCGGACGGCGAGACAGCTAATTTCGGGTCGGTTGACCGAGACAATCGAGAAATCCCTCCGCCATCCCACGAATCAGCTTCGTATAGGCACCGGGACCCGCTGCGATCTCCATCCCGAGGGGATCCAGAGGTCTCGCGCGCGCATCCGCCCCTTCCAGCAACGTCGCCATCAGCGCCGGCTTGAATTGAGGTGCGTGAAAGACGCATCCGACGCCAAGCCGTTGGATTTGCGCGCGTATGTCGTTAAGTCGGCGCGCGCCCGGCGGCCGATCCGGCTCTGCGACCAGGGCGCCCGCCGGTGACAATCCGAAGCGTCGTTCGAAATATTGGTAAGCATCGTGGAAGACGACGTAAGGCCGCCGCGAGACGGCCGCGAGAGCAGCCCCCACCTCCGCCGTCAAACGGTCGAGTCGCATCGCCTCCCGATCCGCATTGGCGAGATATTTCGCGGTGTTTGCCACATCCGCCTCGCCCAGAACGCGCGCAATCTCACGAACCATCACGCTCGCATTTATTGGATCGAGCCAGATATGGGGATCGATACGATCGACGGATGAGTGGTTGTGCAGGCCCAAGTTTCCGCCGTTTCGCACTGGCCAATGTGTGATCTTCGGCACTCTCGCGAGCGCAATGACCTTGGTTTCCGGCCTCACCGTCCGCAAGAATTTTTCCAGGAAGGTTTCCAGTTCCGGACCGATCCAAAAGACGACATTCGCCGACTGTATCAAGCGTGCATCGGAGGGCTTCAAGGCATGGTGATGGGGCGACGCGCGCCGCCGCAGCAGCAACCGCGGCGCGCCGATTCCCGCCATAACCGTCGCCGCCAACCCGTGGAGGGGCTTGATCGTGGCGACGACCCTCGGGACCTCCGCCCGTCCGCCGGTTAGACCGCCGACGAAAGCGAGACAAAATACGAAAATCACCACGAAACATCGCATCGGATGGGTGCCTAAAATGAATTGTTATGTTATAACGAAACTGATTTAATCCGGCATCTAATTATTGTCAACGTCCGGGATGAGCGCCCATGGCCGACACCGAACTGGGTTTTCCCAACCCCGGCCACGATCACGCGCAATGCATCGACGATGCGATCAGCGCGGCCGAGCAGATTTGCGCCACGCGGCGCGCCCGCTTCACGCGACTTCGGCGGGACGTCCTTGGCCTGATCTGGCACAGCCATGCGCCCGTCGGGGCCTATGATCTCCTGGCGATGATGAACAAGGACGGCGGCCGGGTGGCGCCGATGACTGTCTACCGGGCGCTCGATTTCCTGATGGAGCACGGCCTCGTCCACCGTATCGCGAGCCGGAACGCCTATGTCGGCTGCAATCATCCGGAGGCTCGACATGCGGGCCAGTTCTTGATTTGCCGCGATTGCGGCCGGGTCGCGGAGATCGAGGAGGAAGCCATTCAGCAAGCGGTTCGCAAGGGCGCCTTTCGCGCGGGCTTCGATGTCACGACGCCAGTCATCGAAATCGAGGGACAGTGTCTCGACTGCCGTGGCGGCGGCGATGGCTGAACCCGCCCTACCTTCTTTTCTCGCCGCCCCGCTGATCGAGGCCCACGGCCTTGGTCTGACACTTGGCGGCCGGCCAATCCTCCAGCACATCGATCTCGACGTGGCGCCCGGCGAGATCGTTACCCTCATTGGGCCCAACGGGGCCGGGAAGACGATGCTGATCCGTCTGCTTCTCGGGCTGACGCCCCCGGATGCGGGCAACGTGCGCCGACGCGATGGTCTCGTCGTCGGTTACCTGCCGCAAAAGACGGTTATCGATTCCAGCCTGCCGATGACCGCCCGCCGGCTGCTCTCCCTCGCCCGGCCGATCGACGCGGCGACGGCGGATGGCCATCTGGCGGAAGTCGGCGCCTCGGGTCTTGCGGATCGAATGATCCACGATCTCTCCGGGGGTGAATTGCAGCGCGTCCTCCTGGCCCGGGCGCTCTTGCGAGAACCGGAACTTCTGGTTCTCGACGAACCGGTGCAAGGGGTGGATTTCTCCGGCGAGATCGAGCTCTACGACCTGATCACCCGGATTCGCAAACGGCGCGGCTGCGGCGTGCTGCTGGTTTCGCATGACTTGCACCTGGTGATGGCCTCCACGGACCGCGTGGTCTGTCTGAACGGACATGTCTGCTGCTCCGGCAAGCCGGAGGCGGTGAGCCGCCATCCGGAATACCTCTCGCTTTTCGGCCCGCAGGCGGTTGGGGGACTGGCCGTCTACGCCCATGCGCACGATCACCATCACGAACTCTCCGGCGAGGTCGTCGTCGATTCGCCGGATGACACGGCCGGGCATCCGAACTGATGAGCAATAATCGATGCTAGACGATTTCCTCTTCCGTGCCTTCCTCGGCGGGCTCGGCGTGGCCCTGGTCGCGGGGCCGCTCGGCTGTTTCGTGGTCTGGCGCCGGATGGCCTATTTCGGCGCCTCTATCGCCCATGCGGCCCTTCTTGGCGTCGCCCTTGGACTATTCATCGAGGTCGACCCGCTCCTCGGCATTTTCCTCGTCTCCGTCCTTTTCGCCTTCGCGATCGTGGGCATGGAGCATCTGACCCGGCTGGCCTCCGATACCCTGCTCGGTATCCTGGCGCATCTGGCGCTCGCACTCGGCGTCATCGCCTTGGCCATAATGAACAATCCCGGGATCGACTTGATGGGCTATCTCTTCGGCGACATTCTCGCCGTGACCAGGCTCGATCTCGCCTGGATTTATGTGGGCGGCGGCGCGGCGCTGGCGCTCCTCGCCGTCATCTGGCGCCCCCTCCTCGCCATGACGGTGGACGAGGACATGGCCCGCGCCGAAGGGGTGGCGACGAGGCGGACCCGCCTCCTCTTCACCCTGCTGCTGGCCCTGGTGATCGCGATCGCGATGAAGATCGTCGGCGTCTTGCTTATCGTCTCGCTCCTGATCGTGCCGGCCGCCGCCGCGCGGGCGCTCGCCCGCTCGCCGGAACAGATGGCCCTCGCGGCGGCCTTCATCGGCGTGGCCGCGGTCGCGGGCGGCCTTCTCGCCTCGCTGCAATGGGACGCCCCTTCCGGACCCGCCATCGTCGTTGCCGCCTTCCTGCTGTTTTTGCTGAGCCGACTCGCCAGGCGGGATCGTTCAGCTCGCTAAAACCCCGCGAACCGCCAACAAGGTGTTGCGTCCAAAAGCCGTCCGGGTACTATGCCTGGTAGGAGATTTGCCATGTCAGATGCTCAGGAAAGCGGAGAAATCCGCCCCGTTTCGCTCGCCGATGCGCTTTCGGAACGCTACATGTCCTATGCCATGTCGACCATCACGGCACGCTCGCTGCCGGATGTCCGCGACGGGCTGAAACCGGTCCACCGGCGATTGCTCCATGCCATGCGGGAGCTCCGCCTCAATCCCGATGCCGGGTTCAAGAAGTGCGCGCGCATCGTCGGCGACGTGATGGGCAAGTATCACCCCCATGGCGATGCCGCGATCTATGACGCGATGGTCCGCTTGGCCCAGGATTTCGCGGTCCGCTATCCACTGGTCGACGGCCAGGGCAATTTCGGCAATATCGACGGCGATAACGCGGCGGCAATGCGCTACACCGAGGCCCGCATGACGGCAGTCGCCCACCATCTCCTGGACGGCATCGACGAGGAAGCGGTCGAATTTCAGGATACCTATGACGGGGAGGGCGCGGAGCCGATGGTTCTGCCGGCCAACTTCCCGAACCTGCTGGCGAACGGCGCGGCCGGCATCGCCGTCGGCATGGCGACCAATATCCCGCCGCATAACGTGGCCGAGATCTGCAATGCGCTGCTGCATCTGATCAAATTCCCGAAAGCCACCGTCGACAAGCTGGTCGATCTCATCCCGGGACCGGATTTCCCCACGGGCGGCATCCTTTGCGAGAACCGCGCCGATATCGTCGCCGCCTACCGGACGGGGCGCGGCGGTTTTCGCGTCCGCGCCAAATGGGAGACCGAGCGCCTGAAGGGCGGCGCCTATCGCATCGTCATCACCGAAATGCCCTATCAGGTACAAAAGGCGCGGCTGGTGGAGAAGATCGCCGACCTGCTGCACAACCGGAAACTCACCATGCTGGAGGATATCCGCGACGAATCGACCGACGAAGTGCGTCTGGTCCTGGAACCGAAGAGCCGCAATGTCGATCCCGCCGTGCTGATGGAATCGCTTTTCCGGCAGACCGATCTGGAGACCCGGGTCTCGTTCAACATGAACGTGCTCGACGGCGGCCGGGTGCCGAAGGTCATGCCGCTTCGCGATGTGTTGCAGGCCTTCCTCGACCATCGCCACGACGTCCTGGTTCGGCGAAAGACCTTCCGCCTCGGCAAGATCGAGCACCGGCTCGAAGTTTTGGGCGGTTATCTCGCCGCCTATCTCAACCTCGACGAGGTCATCCGCATTATCCGCGAGGAGGACGATGCCAAGGCCGAACTGATCAAGGCCTTCAAGCTGAGCGAGGTCCAGGCCGACGCGATCCTCAACATGCGCCTTCGTCATTTGCGGAAACTGGAGGAGATCGAGATCCGCGCCGAACACGAATCCTTGACCGAGGAGCGAAAGGCCATCAAGGCGCTGCTCAAGACCGAGAAGGCGCGTTGGCGCGTAATCGCCGACGAAATCAAGGACTTGAAGAAGACCTTCGGGCCGGAAACGGACCTCGGCCGGCGGCACACCGAAATCGGTGTGGCCCCCTCCGCCGTGGTGATCCCGCTCGAGGCCATGGTCGAGCGCGAACCGGTGACCGTCGTCTGCTCGATGAAGGGTTGGGTGCGGGCCATCAAGGGCCATATCGAGGACCCGGGAGAATTGAAGTTCAAGGAAGGCGACCGCCACCGCTTCGCCCTCATGGCCGAGACCACCGACAAGCTTCTCGTCTTTGGAACCAATGGAAGGTTCTATACCCTTGGCATCGACAAACTGCCCGGCGGGAGGGGGCACGGCGAGCCCCTCCGCCTGATGTTCGATTTGCCCCAGGAGCACGACCTCGCCGGCCTTGCGATCTATCGCCCGAAACAGAAGATCCTGGTGGCCTCCTCCGACGGCCGCGGCTTCGTCGTCTCGGAGGACGACGTCGTGGCGCAAACGCGGAACGGCAAGCAAATCCTGAACGTCTCCGGCGACAACGAGGCCAAGCTCGGCTTCCCGATCGAGGAGGGGGCGGACCATGTCGCCGTCGTCGGCGAGAACCGGAAGCTGCTGATCTTCCCAATCGACGACCTGCCGGAGATGACCCGCGGGCGCGGCAACATCCTGCAACGCTACCGCGACGGCGGCCTCGCCGACGCCAAGGCCTTCAAGCTGACCGACGGTCTGACCTGGCGCCTCGGTGAACGCACCCGCACCGAAACCGACCTGGCGCGCTATCTCGGCAAGCGCGCGCAAGCGGGCCTGATGGCGCCGCGAGGCTTTCCGAAAGACAACCGGTTCGGGTGAGCTGGGCGCCGGACGGCGCGGGGACGGGAAACGCCGCGGAATTGGGTCTTACGTGAACGCCTTGAAGGTGATCATCGTGAAGGTGTCCTTGATGCCGGGAAGCGTCTGAACCTTCTCGTTCACGAAATG
The DNA here is from genome assembly GCA_964408805.1 of uncultured Rhodospirillaceae bacterium. Lineage (GTDB taxonomy): Bacteria > Pseudomonadota > Alphaproteobacteria > UBA8366 > UBA8366 > CAYPAV01. The sequence continues at coordinate 51,065 of CAYPAV010000016.1, forward strand.
CCCGATATCGGCATCATCGCCCACATAGAACTTGACCAGCAGGTCGTAATGCCCGGACGTCGAGTAAACTTCCGAGGTCTCCTCGATATTGTCGGCGATCTCTTCGGCGACCTGATAGGACTTGCCGAGATCGCATTTTATCTGAACGAAAATAGCCTGCATGTCGCGCGGTCCGAATTGGGGTTCCGTGGCACCACTATACCGGCCCCGCCGGGCCGGGAAAACCGCCGTGACGCGACACGCCCAAACGGGTCCCTAATATACGGACACCATGGCGGCCGCCGCGATTTCGGCTATGATCTCCGGACAAACCGCCACCCATGAAAGGAATTTCCGATGAGTGCCGACCCGAACCGCGTCGTGGTAACCGGGGAAAACCCGTTCATTCGTCTGAGCGCAACCGATGACGGACCGGAGACGACGGTGGCGAGCTTCTGGCGCAACCTGTTTTCACCGGCGGGGCCCGGGCACGTCCTCTATCTCAAGAGCGAGTTGACCGACGACCAGTGGGAAATCTATTCGGACAATATCGCGATGGCGCGATGGCTGCAGTCGACCATCCAGGGCATGCTCAACGAAGAGCTCGCGGATACTTCGATCCCGGTGGTCGAGGCCGAATTCTCCAAGGCGGGCGATCCCAAGAATTTTTGGACCGAATACGTTTTTGCCGATGAGGCCGAGATCTCGCTGACCTGGTACGAGACCGGCGATCCCTTGCTGATCCATACCTCGCCCGGCGCAACGCCGGAGCGTCCCTACGGCGTCTGCACGATCCTCGTCCCGGCCCTCGGCGCGCGGCTGACACGGAACGGTGTCGAGGCGGCGGGTCAACCCTGGCCCCGCGAGCGCGAGGGCCGGCCGTTCAGCACCTGTGCCTTGGCGTTTTCCGAGAGTTGGACCGAGGTCCGCTAGTCCAATTGGACCCGCGGGTTGAGCGCGCGATAGGCGATATCGACCAGCAGGTTGATGATCACGACGAAGAAGCCGAGTACCAGCACGCCCGACTGGATCATCGGGTAGTCGCGCTGAACGATCGCTTCGTAGATCACCCGGCCGATCCCGGGCCAGGAGAAGATGGCCTCGAGCACGACCGTGCCGCCGAGGAGATCGGCGAGCTGCAGTCCGCTGATCGTCAGCGTCGGAATCATGGCGTTCCGGAGGGTGTATTTGAAGTTCACCTTAGCGTCGCTGAGGCCGAGCGAACGGGCCGTGTCGACGTATTCCTTGTTCATCTCGTCCAGCATGCTGGAGCGCGTCAGCCGCGTCGTATAGGCGGCCTGGCGAATGCCGACAGCGATCGCCGGCAAGATCAGAAAGGTCAGGCTTTCCTGCAGATTTTCCAGCGGGCTGGTATAGCCCGACGACGGCAGCCACCCCAAATGGAGCGCGAACAGCAGGACCGCCATGATCGCGAACCAGAATTCGGGAATGGAGATTCCGATGAGCGCACCGACCTGCACCACGTTGTCGACCATCGAATTACGCTTCAGCGCCGCCAAGGTGCCGAGCGGCACCGCGATGAAGAGTGAAAGTGCCATGCCAACCGCCGCAAGGTAGGCGGTGGCGGGAATGCGGTCCATGAGCTCGAGGGTGACATCCCGCCGCGTGATCAGGGATTTGCCGAGATCGCCCTGCAGAACCCGGCCGATCCACTTGCCGTACTGGACATAGATCGGCTTATCGAGGCCCATCTCCTTCTCGAGGGCGGCGCGCACTTCCGGATCGTCGATGTCTTCATCGCCGATCATGACATCGATGATGTCGCCCGGCAGCAGCTCGATGAAGGTGAAGACGACAACGGACAGCACGAACAGTACGGGAATGAGATAAACGATCCGGCGGATGATATAGGCGAGCATGGGCTTGAGGGGGCTTTCTCTCTTCCGTCGGCGCGGGTCTGTTCGGGTGATTACAGCTAAATCGCCGACGATTCCAGCACCGCGCGACCGAAAGGACACGGTATTCGTGGACATAAGAACCGCCCATGTCCACGGTCCGCCGTGTTTGTCAGCTCTGGCCATCGCACCATATGCTTGACCGTCGAACTTTACCGGGGCGGGAAAGCAAAATGTCGATCACGCAATTTCAAAATGTCAATTGGATCGTGGCCTGGGACGATGCGAGGAGCGGCCATGTCTACCTTCGGGGCGGCGATCTCGTCTTCGACGGCAACGAAATAACCTTCCTCGGCAGGGACTATGCCGGCGACGCGGATACGGTCGTCGACGGCGTTGGACTCTGTCTCATTCCGGGGTTCGTCAACATCCATGCCCATCCGGCCACCGAGGTCTTCTATCGCGGCATCCGCGAGGACCACAGCGTGCCCGAGCATTACATGACCGGACTCTACGAACGCTCCTGCGCCTATGCCGGCGCCATCGACCGGGACTTGCTGCCGACCGCCGCGGCGGTCGCCTATTCCGATTTGGTGCTGAGCGGGGTCACCACCCTGGTCGATATCGTCGCCCCCTATCCCGGCTGGGTCGATGTCATGGCGAGGAGCGGTCTGCGCATGTACGGCGCGCCCACCTTCGAGACATCGCATTGGCATCGCGACAACACACACCAACTGAAATTCATCGAGGACGAGGCGAAGGGCCGGGCGGGGTTCGAGACCGCCCTCGGCCTGGTCGACGAATTGCGGGGGCACGCGTCGGGCCGTCTCTCCGGCGTCGTCTCCCCCGGCACGATCGAGAAATGCACGCCGGAAATCCTGGCCGAAAGCCATGCGGCCGCCAAGGCGCGAGATATTCCCTGGACGACCCATGCGAGCCAGTCGGTGGTCGAGTTCAATGTCATGGTCGAGCGCCACGGCATCTCGCCGATCCAGTTCCTCGATCGCCTGGGCGTTCTCGGGCGGGGATCCATCCTCGGCCACGCCATGCTGATCGACGACAATTCCTGGGTCGGCTGGCACAGCAAGACCGATCTCGAGCTGCTCGGCGAGAGCCGCACCGGGGTGGCCCATTGCCCGACCCCCTTCATGCGCTACGGAACGACGATGGAAGACTTCAGCCGCTACGTGGACGCAGGCGTTGTGATGGGCATCGGCACCGATACCATCCCGCATAATTATATCGAGGACATGCGCTACGCCGCCATTATGGCCCGCGTCGCCAGCCATGACGGCCGCAAGGGGCAGACGGGCGAGATTTTCCATGCCGGAACCGCGGGCGGCGCGGCGGCCCTGATGCGGGACGACATCGGCCGGCTCGCCGTCGGCGCCAAGGCGGATATCGTGGTGCTCGACTGCAATCATCCCGTCATGCTGCCGACCCGGGACCCGCTGGCCAGCCTCATTCACTCGGCGGCCGAACGGGCGGTGAAAGACGTCTATATCGACGGCAACCAGGTGGTGAAGGATCATGTCGTGACCACGCTCGATCGCGAGGGATCGATCGCGCAGATCGCCGAGGGGCAGGCGCGGATGGAAATCGGCGTCGAGGATCGCGACTTCGCCGGGCGGACCAGCCTCGAGATCGCCCCCCTCTCCCTGCCGATGATGGGAGATTGAGATCATGCGCACCTTCGAAGGCATCACCGTCATCGACTTCACCCAGGCGATCGCCGGGCCGTATGCCACCTATCAGTTGGCCCTCCAGGGCGCCGACGTGATCAAGGTCGAGCAGCCGGGCATCGGCGACCAGGGCCGACAGATGTATCCGCTCGACCAGGCTTTCAAGGATGTCGGATATTCCGGCATCTACCTCTCCGCCAATGCGGGCAAGCGCTCGATGACGCTCGACCTCAAGCACGCGGATGCCAGGGCGGTCGTCCACCGCCTGATCGAAGGGGCCGATGTGGTGGTCGAGAACTTCAAGGCCGGCACGATGGACCGGATGGGCTTCGGCTGGGACGATTTGAAGGCGGTCAATCCCCGGCTCGTCTATTGCTCGGTCACCGGCTTCGGGCAATCGGGCCCCCGCGCCAGGGCGGCCGCCTACGATCCCACGGTCCAGGCGCTCTCCGGCGTGATGGCGATCAACGGTACGGAAGAGACGGGGCCGATGCGGGTCGGCCCCATCGTCGTCGACATCTCGGCCGCGATCACCGCCGCCTTCGCCATCGCCGGCGCCCTTTTCAAGCGGGAACGGACGGGGAGCGGCGCCTATCTCGACCTCTCGATGCAGGATGTGGGCGCCGGCATCATGGCGTCCAATCTCATGCAGACCGCCTATGGCGAGGAGCCGCAACCGATGGGCAGCCGCTCCCTCTCCGGCAATCCGATGGCGGACATCTTCCCAACGAAGGAGGGCGCGCTCCTGTTGATGCCGGCGATCGATGCCCAATCGGTCAAGGTTTGGCCGGTGCTGGGGCGCCCCGAACTGGCGACCGATCCCCGCTTCGACACGCTGGCGGCCCGGCTCGAGAACGACGCCGAATGCGTCGCCGTCATCACCGAAGCCCTCGCCTCCGCCGACGCCGAGACCTGGGAGGCCCGCTTCGGCGAGGTCGGCGTCCCCGCCGCCGCCGTCTCGTCGCTGCCCCGCGTCCTCGAAGACGCCCAGCTCGCCCACCGAGGCACCCTCCGCACCGTCCCCGCGCCGGCCCTCGACGGGCGCGAGATCCTCTACACCGACACCCCCTTCAAAATCACCGACGAGCCCACCGGCGCCGACCACCCCCCGCCGACGGTGGGCGCGGATACGGACGCGGTGCTGGGGGAAGCGGGGTATACGGCGAACGAGATCGCGGGGTTGCGGGAAGCCGGGGTGGTTTGAGGAGAAGACAAGTCCGATACGGCGCCGATCATCTTTTAAAGGGATGCCGTTCGATCCAGTGCTGGGCGATATCCGCCCGCCGGCAGACCCAAACATCGTCGAACCCGGCGATATATTCGAGCAGGCGGGCCAGGCCGGCGGCGCGCGCGGGGTGGCCCATGATCCGCATATGCAGCCCGATCGACATCATCTTCGGCGCCGTCGCCCCTTCCTCGTAGAGCAGGTCGAAGCCGTCCTTGATGAAACGGAAATAATCGTCTCCCGTCGCCAGATAACCGCGCATGAATTTCACGTCGTTGTTGGTCAGCGAATAGGGGACGATCAGATGCGGCTTGCCGTCGACCTCGGTCCAATAGGGCAGGTCGTCGCTGTAGGAATCGGAATCATAGGTGAACCCGCCCTCCTCGACCAACAGCCGCCGCGTATTTTCGCTCGGCGCGTAGCGGCAATACCATCCGAGCGGCCGTTCGCCGACGGTGCGTTTCAGCGAGTCGACGGCAAGACGGATATGCTCGCGTTCGGTCGCCTCGTCGAGCCGGTAGTGCTCGACCCAGCGCCAGCCGTGGCAGCAGACGTCGTGCCCGGCCGCGCGAATGGCCGCCGCCGCCTCAAGGTTCCGCTCCAACGCCAGCGCGCATCCGAAGATCGTGACCGGCATGTCATGCACCGCGAACTGCCGCATCAACCGCCAAAAGCCGGCCCGGCTGCCATATTCGAACATCGACTCCGCGCCGAGGTTCCGCGCCCCCGGCGGGAACGAGACATTGGAACTCTCGGTGAGGCCGATTTCGGTCTGATCCTCGCCATCGAGGATCGACGCTTCCGACCCTTCCTCGTAATTGATCACGAAATTCACCGCCAAACGCGCCCCGCCCGGCCATTCCGGATCCGGCGGCGTGGCACCGTATCCGACCATGTCGCGGGGATAATCCGAAGTCATCGCGTTTTCCTTCCCTGCCCGGTGTGGAGTCCGAGGTTTGGAGGATCATAGGGCGGTCCAGGACAGGGCGACAGCGTGCTTGCATTCGGCCGTGCCGTGGGGAGGCGCGGTGCGTTGATTCGATGTGGAACTCGCTGAGAAAGCTAATTAATTGATATGCTGTCGCCTTCTATCCTTGGCGTCTACGTAATTCGATAGGGTGTGATCGTATCTCTAGAATTCTCAACGGGTAATGAATTTGCGTCTGATACCAATGACAATAAGAGCCATCAAACTCAGAGAAATCAGGCTTTGCAACGCCATCCAGATCTCCAACCAAAACGCATTGGCTGCTACAAGTGCATTTGTTGAAAATACGTTGAATGGCGTGATGACCGGTTGAAGGCCAAGAGTAACGGATCGGATGAGGCGTGCTTGAAGACCGTCTTCGCACAATAACTTATGCCATCCATCCAGCTCCAAGCAATTCGACGTCGCAGTCGCAACATCAAAACAAGAAATCATTGCGCAGGTATAGATGGTAATCCCGACAAGCCATAGGAACGCGCGCCCCGGTAACGTTCCATAAAATGCGGCGGCATCGTAAAGGGTACTAATGGTTCGCGCGAAGGTTCCTTGATTGGGTCGGTCCATGCGTTTTTCAAACGCCTGGACATATTTTTCGGCGTCAACATTTCCAAGCTCACTCAAATTATTTCTCATATTTCGATATGCTTGGGGGTCATCGCTAACGTTGCCTCCAACACATCTCAATGGCGGGTTTCGAACAAATGTCACATCTCCAGTGAAAACATTTGATCGGGCAGAATCCGTCGAACTAAGAGGAGTGCTGAAGATTCGATTGACCCCGCCACCAATTATCTTGAGCTCATCACAACAATTAGGATTGAGAGACAAGCTTCCGATCCACGATTTGGAGATATGAACCTTTGGCAATTCATCAGATGTATTGGTTTCTAGAACAATTCTTCTAACCCACGAATTAGCAATCCAAATTCTACCACCATATTCTTCGCTCACTACAATTTCGTGAACGTGCAAACCGTTAATAGCCACAAATGAATTCGAAGATTTCAGATGGATACCGTGTATATGAGCTCGGTTCGGTCCTCCAGCTCGTTCATCATAATTCGCTATATCAATTGTTACTGGCGTGAATCTTTGATCCGCTGAAAGACTGAGACTTAGGAAATCGCTTCCGTCCATTTCTAAAATAAATGAGGCTGAATTTGCGACCTTTTCATTACATCTACCCTGTACCCACAAGAATGGCGTCGATATGCGATTGTCGTCCAGATTCGCATGGATTCTGTTTCCGAACCGGGCTTCAAACTCGTCTACTATCGCTGACGTGACGACCTTTGCTTGGGGTGAAAGCCCGGAAGTACTCAAAAAACGGTCGAAACCGCTGGGAAGTCTCGGTGTAGAGACCAATTGCCGCACGTAGACATATAGCCCCGCCAAGCCAGACAGGCTAATTCCGACGAATATGATTGATAGTTGCGATTCAATCATATTTCAACCATACATTTATTAATCCGGAAAGAAAGAGCTTAACCAAATCGACAGTTCCGATGCCAGGCGACTAAATGAAATTCTGCCCCCTTAATAGTAGGCATGGCGTTCACATGTTCCCTTATTTTTTGAGGCCGTGAAGCAGTAGCTTATGATGTCTAAATCAAATGTTATCGCTATGAATTCGGGACGCATCATGTTGATCGCCCGCAAGTCCTGCCAGCGAGCCACCGATCATGACCAGGACGATTCGCTGGCAGCAATCGTCCTATCGGCTATGGCCCTAGAATGCTTTTTAAATGAGTTTGAGGACAGATTGAGATCATCCCAATTCGAAAGAGAACCCCGTCATCTTCGCGATTTATCATTCTCACTTACTACGCTCGAAGAGAAACGAGCGGGCATTCGAGCCAAAATCTCGACAATCCACTACTTTCTCACAGAGGGGTCCAAGATCGATTGGGGGCATCCGCCATTTCAAGACACAAAAGTTCTTATTGATATTAGAAATAAGTTGATCCACCGAAAGCCTGAGAGATTTGAGTATGAGTTCGAAAATACTGACCGGGATTACGAACCGCACAACTTGGTCAAGTATCTTGTCAGCCGGAGTGTAATTGATGCTCCTCACTCAAAGGTTCCGGCTCAATGGAGCCCTTACGTGATCTGCCCCGCGACCGCTCGATGGGCGTATAACTCGACACTCCAAACGACGTCCGCCCTTGTCTCCATTCTCCCTCAGGGCAGTGTTTTCAGCGGAACTATTCGGTTCTTAACAAAGAATTTTCAGCCAATTTAGGACGTTTCAGCCGCTGAACTCGCAATCGCCGCGTTTCCCGCTGTATCATGCCCGGGAACGCAATGCAGGGTCTACTTGACGCATCACACCAACAGGGGGATCGACCGATGGCGCGGAATGGGATGAAGATCATGGATTCGGACATGCATATCATCGAGCCGCCGGATCTTTGGGAGCGTTATATCGAGCCGAAATTCCGGGACCGGGCGCCCAAGGGGTGGCCGGGGCACGAGAACCCCTCGGTGCTTGAAATCGACGGAAGGGTCTATCCGAAGACGGCGGTGCGGAAGGACGGGAATTATCAGAAAATGTATGGCGGCCTCTACGAGCGCTACAAGCACGCGATCGAGGCCGGCTACGACGCGCCCAGCCAACTGGTCGGCATGGACAACGAGGATATCGACGTCGCCGTGCTGTTTCCGACACGGGGGCTCTACGCGCTGGCGAGCGACGAGATCGAGCCCGATTTTGCCGCCGCCATTTCGCGGGCCTATAACGACTGGCTGGCGGATTTCTGCGCGACCGACCCGACGCGGCTTTTGGGGGCCGCCATGGTGCCGCCGCACAATGTCGACTTCGCCGTCGCGGAGACCCGGCGGATGGTCACCGAGCATGGCTTCAAGGCGGTCTTCATGCGCCCGAACCCCGTCAACGGGCGGAACTGGTCGGACCCGCATTACGATCCCCTCTGGGCGGTGGCGGAGGATCTCGGCATCGCGGTGGCGTTTCACGAAGGCGGCGATGTGGATCTGCCGCAAACCGGCGACCGCTTTCCCAATTCGATGATGAGCCATACCTGCACCCATCCCATGGCGATGATGCTGGCGGCGGTCGATATGATCGGCGGCGGTGTCTGCCAGCGCTTCCCGAAGCTCCGGGTCGCCTTCCTGGAGGGCAATTGCTCGTGGGCGCCGTTTCTGTTCTGGCGGCTCGACGAGCATCACGAATGGCGCCACGAATGGGAAGGCAAGGAACTGGCGCTGAAGCCGAGCGAGTATTTCAAGCGCCAGTGTTTCTTGTCGATCGAATGCGACGAGGTGCCGGCGAAATACGCCGTGGATGCCTTCGGCGGCGGCAATATCGTCTTTTCGACCGACTATCCCCATGGGGATTCGAAGTATCCGGAATCGGTCGGCCGATTCTTCGACCTGCCGCTCGCGGAAGAGGCACAGCGGAAGATCATGTGGGACAACTGCGCCGCGCTCTACGACATTCAATAAGAGCGTCCCGTCACACTTTCCGCTCGCCCCGCGCGTTCAGCAGGCAGCCGACGAAGATCACCGCGGCGCCTAAGAGCACGAAGGCGTCGGTCGGCTCCCGGTAGAGGAAATAGCCGAGGATCGCAGCCAGCGGCAGGCGGATGAAATCAATGGGTGCGACCAGGCCGGCATCGGCCAGTGCAAAGGCGCGGGCGAAGCAATAATGGGAGCCGAGCCCCGCCAGCCCCGTGACCACCACCCAGGGCCAAAGTGCGGCCGACGGCATGACCCAGTCCGCCTGCACCAATGCGACACTCAGCGGCAATTGCACCAGGTTCATATAGAACAGGATCGTCAGCGGCTTCTCGCTCGACGCCATCGAGCGGGTGATCACGAAGGTCGAGGCGAAGCCGACCGCGGCGGCCAAAACGACGAGTGCCGCCGGTTCGATAATGGCGATGCCGGGCCGGAGGATGATCAGGATCCCGGCGAAGCCGAGCAAGGTCGCGAAGGTTCGCTTCGCGGTCAGGCCCTCGGCCAGGAACAGGGCGGCCAGGATCGAGGTCCAGATGGGCGCGGTGAATTCGATCGCGAAGACCTCGGCCAAGGGTAGGTGCACGATGCCGTAATACCACCCCGCCTGGGCACCCAGGTGAACGACGTTCCTGAACCCGTGCAGGCGCCATCGCCCGGTTTTGAAGAGGTGCCCGCCGTAACGCAGGATCAGCACGGAGACGACGGCGAGGCAGAAAATATTGCGGATGAACATGATCTCGAAGATCGAGATTTCCGCCGCCAACTCCCGCCCGGCCAGGGCCATGGCGATGAGGGAGATGACGGCGCCCATCATCCATAGGGTCGCCCGCGGAAGCGATTGCCCGGGAATGCCTTCTTTCACCAAATCCGTCCCGAATTTCCCGTTATTTGCCCGAGCGGCCGACCGCATCGATCAATTTGTCGAGCGAGGAGGCCGCTTCGATCGATTGCGCCAAGTCGAAAATCTCTTCTGCCTGCGGCCGATCGATCACGCGGCCGCAGCAATCATGAAACTTCGAGGAAAGCCGCGACTTCGGAAACCAGCGTTCCGGCTTCCCCATGGCTAGGGGCACGATCTCCTCCAAGTGTTGCCCGCCCGCCGTCTCGATGGTCACCACGGCGCCGAATTCGGTGTTGCCGGCAACGCGGTCGTCGAGCTCCATCCGCACCTTTTCGACCAGCCCCGAGGCGTTGACCCGGGGTACGGCCGTATCCTCGAAACTCTCCAGCGTCACGTCGCCGTCAAGCAAGGCCGCGGCGATGCAATAGCCCATGCAGAATTTCGCCTCGAGGCCGGTGGCCGCGCGATCATGGACCATCGGCTCGAAATGCATCTCGGTGACGCCGACCCGGATGGATTGGATGGTGTCCAGCCCGCCGTCGATTTCGTCGCGGAGGCGGATGGCGGCTTCGATCGGCGGGTGTGCCGCCCCGCAAGCGGGGTAGGGTTTCAGTCCCAGTCCGAATTCGGTGAGGATCTCGAGCGGGTCCCCCCAGGTCTCGAAATGCTCGGCGGCGATATCGCCGTGATGGTTGAAGACCGCCGCGAAGCCGTATCCGTGCTCCAGGATTTCCCCACTGGCGGTGATGCCTTCCCGCGCCATCATTGCCGCCAGCACCCCGTTCCGCGCCGCATAGCCCGCATGCAGGGGCTTGGTCATGGTGCCGAAATTCGCCCGAAGGCCGCTCGCCGCCGAGGCCGCCATAGCGAGGGTGCGGGCAAAGGCGTCACCCTCCAGCCGCAGCATTGCCGCCGCCGTCGCCGCCGCCCCCATGGTCCCGAAGGTACAACTCGCATGCCAGCCGTTCTTGTAATGCGCCGTGTTCAGGGCGCGCCCCAGCTTGCTGACCATTTCGATGCCGAGAATATAGGCGCTCAAGGCCTCGCCGCCCGACGCCCCCGAAATCCTCCCGGTCGCCAGCATCGACGGCACGATCGAGGCTCCCGGATGCGCGTAGGCGGGATGGGTGACGTCGTCATAGTCGATCGCATGGGCCAGCGTGCCGTTGTAGAGTGCGGCCTCCTGCGGCGAGGCCCGCCGGCCGGAGACGACCAAGGGGGCCGCGGGAAATCCGGGCCGGTCCGCCGCATCGCCGACGATCCGCCCCAGCATGTCGGCGACCGGCTCGCCCGCGCCCGCGACCATGCAGCCAAGGCAATCCGTGATCGCATCGATCGCCATTTCGCGGGCACGCGCCGGGAATGCGGCATCACGGCTTTGCTCGGCGAATTCGACGAAGGCGGCGGTGGCGTGGGTCATGGCGCGAAGTTTCCGCTTGTCCGGGATTGGTTCGGTTTCGGATAATAAAGCGGAATCCGGCGACAGTGGACTCCGCCGTTCCGCCACCCCCACCAATGTGAAGCGATCCACCGACACATCCATCCCGAGAGAGGCGCCGATGACCGACAGCGACAAGGTATTTGGAGGCTCGATACCGGAGCTCTACGACACCTATCTCGTCCCCCTGATCTTCCAGGCCTATGCGAACGACCTCGCCGAACGCACCGCCGCCCTGGCACCGAAGGCGGTCTTGGAAACGGCGGCGGGGAGTGGTGTTGTGACGCGCGCCATGGCCGCCGCACTTGGGTCCGATACCCGCTATACCGCGACCGATTTGAACCAGCCGATGCTCGATCACGCCAAAAGCCGGCAGGAAGGCGACGATCGCATCTCCTGGCAACAGGCCGATGCCCTGGAGTTACCCTTCGAGGATGCCGGGTTCGATGCCGTCGTCTGCCAGTTCGGCGCCATGTTCTTCCCCGATCGCGTCGCCGGCTATGCCGAGGCCAGGCGGGTTCTGAAGCCGGGCGGGTGTTTCCTCTTCAACGTTTGGGATGAAATCGGCGCCAACGAGTTTGCCGACGTGGTGACGGAAGTAGCGTCCGGCGTGTTTCCCGACGATCCGCCGCTGTTCCTGGCCCGGACACCGCACGGCTATCACGATGTGGCGGTGGTGGAGGCGGACCTGCGGTCGGCCGGTTACGCGGATATCGCGATCGCCACCATGGAGGAGACGAGCACCACACCATCGGCGCGCGAGGCCGCCTTCGCCTATTGTCAGGGGACGCCGCTCCGAAACGAAATCGACTCCCGCGACGCGAGCCGCCTCGACCACGTCACCGATCTCGCGACCGAGGCCATTGAGGCTCGCTTCGGAACCGGCACGGTCTCGGGAAAAATCCGCGCCCATATCATCACGGCCGCCGGCTGACCGGAGCGTTCACGTCGGGATTAGCCGCTGCCCGCGTTGGGGAAATGGGCCGTTTCATGTTAAGATCGGACCATCGGAGGCCGGAAACATTGGTTGGGCCTCAATAGGATATGCGGTTTCGGAGCGGCGGGGTTTGCCGCGCTCCCGAGACAGGGGCAATCCCGCGCCGAGCGGCAGTATATCGGTCCAGACCGCATTGGCCCTATCAATGCAGGCCTGCGCCCCGGGTCGGTTCCGGGCGCTCGTCGATCCGGTCCCAGGTTTGGGAGAGGAACGATGCTCGTATCCGAAATTCTGCGCAAGAAGGGCGGTGCCGTCGTCACCATGTATCCCCACGAACGGGTGGAAACGGCCATTCGCGTGTTCAAGGAAAAGAAGATCGGCGCCATTATGGTGTGCGGCCCGACCCGCAACCTCGTCGGCATCATCACCGAGCGCGACGTCCTCCACGCCATGGTCAAGCTCGGCGCCGCGACCCTCGACGAGACGGTCGAGGCGATCATGTCCAAGGCCCCTACCTGCAAGCTGGATGACGACGTCAAAAGCGTGATGCATAAGATGACCTTCAAGCATGTGCGCCACGTCCCCGTGGTCGAAGACGGCGAGTTGAAGGGCATGGTCAGCATCGGCGACATCGTCAAGAACCAGCTGGACGAGGCGCAGCTGGAGATCGACGTCATGCGGGACTACGCCCGGGCGCATTGAGGGCGGGGCGGCTTCGCGACCCGCCTAGCCGAAATCGCCGGGAACCGTTTCGCCCGCCGCGACGCCCTCGCCGGCCGGTGAGAAAAGCTTGATCTCGTTGCCGACACCGCGGAGCGCGTGTTTGCCGAGGGAGTGCCAGTCGCCGTCGAGGTGGCGGGCCACCTCCTCCGAGACCAGGAAGTTGGCGCCGAGGAGCTTGGTCATACCTTCGATGCGGGCGGCCTCGTTCGCGGCGGCGCCGATGACGCTGAACTCGATGCGTTCGGGCGTGCCGATATTGCCGTACATGACATCGCCGAGATGAAGCCCGATGCCGAAGCCGAGCTCGACCTCGCCCGCCTCGCGCCGCGCCGCATTCACCGTCGCCATCCGCGCCGCCGCGTCCTTCGCCGCGCGGGCGGCCTGGTTGCAGGTCTCGGCGTAGCTGGCCCGTTCGCGGTCGATCGGGAAGATCGCCAGCACCGCGTCGCCGATATAGCGCAGGACCTCGCCGCCGCCGTCGAGCACGGCCCCCGCCATGAATTCGAAATAGACGTTGAGGAGGGCCAGGAAATCGGCCCGCGGCATGCTGTCCGCCAAAGGCGTCGAGCCGCGGAGGTCCGAGAACCAGATGACCGCGTGGATATCCTCGCCGTCGCCGCGCTTGATCTTGCCGGCCAGTACCTTCTCGCCCGATTGCCGGCCGAGATAGGCATCGAGCAGGTTCCGCGACACCCGCCGGAGCGCCATCACCTCGGCGAGCCGCGAGAGCGCGGGTCGGATGCGCCGGAGTGCTGTCAGCTCATCCGCAGTGAAGCCGCCCTCCTGCTTGGTGGCGAAGCTCGCCGAGTGAACCTGCCCGTCGGTGAAGTCGAGCGGCATCATCAAATAGTCGGTGATGCCGTCCGCCCGAAAATCGTCCAGCATCGGAAAATCGTCGGGGCAGTCGGGATCGTGGAGCGGGCGATGGATCTCCTCTCCGGTCTCCGCGACGCGCGCCACCGGGTTCCGCTTGAACTCATCCATGTCGAGCACGCTGTAGGGCGCCTCGCCGATCTCGACCTCGGCCGCCCCGCGCCGCCAGAAGAAGGCGCGGCCCATGACATTGGGATGCAGCGTGGCCACGAAGACCGCGGTCCGGTCGAGGGGAAGGCCGCACCCGACGAGCTTCTCCGACAGACGCAGCAGGATATCCTGCGAGAGCGGCGCCCCCGGCGCCCCCGCCACCAGCCAATCGACCACGCTTTCGACATCCGGCATCGGTTCAACACCCTCCATGATCGTGCCGTCACGATAGCGGGATTCACGGGCTCCGTGAACCGCGCCGATCCGTCACGATGGTTTGAGAGCGCGTGATCCGACAATCGATTGAACGGTAACGAGATACGGCGTAGCTTTCCTTATCGCGGCAACGCGCTCTAAATACGTCGGACTGGACATAACAATGCCAACACATCGTTTCTTTCTCGTCCTCTGCTTCCTCGCGATCGCCGCCGCCCCGGCCGCCGCGAAGGATGTTCGGACTATGGTGCTCGCGGGCGGGTGTTTTTGGTGTGTAGAGGCCGATTTCGACAAGGTGCCGGGGGTGCTCGGCACGGTGTCGGGCTATGCGGGCGGGCATACGAAGGGTCCGACGTATAAACAGGTGACCGCGGGCGGGACCGGGCATTTGGAAGTGGTGCGGATCGCCTACGATGCGGACAAGGTCTCGTTCGAGCGGCTGCTCCATGTCTTCTGGCGCAGTATCGATCCGACCGACGGTGGCGGGCAGTTCTGCGATCGGGGCGAGAGCTATACGACGGCGGTCTTCGTTGCGAACGCGGCCGAGCGCGCAGCGGCGGAGGCCTCCAAGCAAAAGATCGACGCGTCGGGCGTCTTGGGGAAGCCGATCGCGACGCGAATCCTCGAGGCCGGTCCCTTCTATCCGGCGGAGGACTATCACCAGGATTTTTATCGGACGAACCCGATCCGCTACAACTTATACCGCTTCAATTGCGGACGCGACCGGCGGATCGCCGGGCTCTGGGGTGCGGAGGCGCATTCGGGGATTTCGCATTAGAGAGGGGGGCCGGGCGCGCAACTTTGAGCGCGGCGCCTTCTCTCCCCCCTACCCCAGCAACCGTTTCGCGTCGTCGCGGAGATCGACCTTTCTGATCTTGCCGGACGCGGTCATCGGGAATTCCTCGACGAAGACCACGCGGCGGGGGATCTTGAAGCTCGCCACCTTGCCGCGGCAGAGCGCGATGACCCCGTCCTCGTCGATCTCCGCACCCGGTGCCCGTTGCACGAAGGCGACCGGCACCTCGGTCAGGCGTTCGTCCGGAAAGCCGACGACGGCGATCTCGTGGATCGCGGGGTCCTCCAGCAGATATCCCTCCACCTCCATCGGGTCGACGTTCTCGCCGCCCACCTTCAGCATGTCCTTGTAGCGCCCGAGGAAGCGGAAATAGCCGTCGTCGAGCCAGATCGCGGTGTCGCCGGACCGGAACCAGCCGTCCCCGTCGAAGCTGGCGGCGGTCTCCTCGGGTTTCTTGTAGTAGCCGAGCATCAGGCTGAACCCCCGGACCAGGATCTCGCCCGGCTCGCCCGGCGGCCGTTCGGCGCCGGTCTCGGGGTCGACGATCCGGATCTCGAAGCCGGGGCCGGGGTAGCCCGAGGTTTCGCAGCGCCGGGTCTCGTCGTCGTCGAGAAAGCAGAGCCCCGCGCCGAGCCAGATTTCGGTCATGCCGAAGCCGGAGATCGACGTCATGGGGGCGAGCACCTTGGACCCCCGCCGGCAAATCGGCGTGGCGCTATGCATGCCGGCCGCGAAGATGCCGACGCGGAGGCTGTCGATATTGCGGGGACGGCCTTCCTGGGCCTCGGTCAGGCCCTTCATATGGGCCTCGAAGCCGTGCATGATCGTCACCCCTTCCCGCTCCACCAGATCGAGGCATTCGTCGGGTTCGAAGGTCTCGGTGACGACCTGCCGCGCCCCGGTCAGGACCGACATCATCATCCCCTCGGAGTAGCCGAAGGCATGGAACATGGGGAGATAGTTCAGAATGGTGTCGTTCGACGTGATCCCCATGATGAAGGCGCGTTCCTCGATATTGCGGATCAGTTTGTGGCTGTGCATGGCACCCTTAGGGAACCCGGTCGTGCCCGAGGTGTACATGATCAGGAAGGGATCGTCGGGATCGACCGACGCGGCGCGGCTTTGAAGCGCTTCGTCGCCGATGTCACGGCCGCCCGCACGCAGGTTCTCCCAAGAGACGAACCCGTCCTCGGCCGTCTCGCCGAGGATCACCAGGCGGCGCATCTCCGGAAAGTCGGGGTCTTCGATATCGGCGCCCGAGTTGGGCAGGTCGATGACCTCGCGTACGATCCCGAGATAGTCGATCGGCCCCGAGCGGTCGTGGGTGATCAGCATGACGCTGTCCGACTGTCCTGCCACATAGTCGAGATCGTTGGTACGAAAGCGCGTGTTCACGGGAACCTGCACGGCGCCGATCTTGGCCAGCGCCAGGCTGATGAACATCCATTCCGCACAATTGTTCAGCCAGAGTGCTACGTGCTCGCCGCGCTCTATTCCCTGGGCCATCAGCCCCTTCGCCGTCAGATCGACCTCGGCCGCCAGTTGGGCATAGGAATAGCGTTCGTCCCGGAAGACGAGGGCCTCGGCATCGCCGTGCCGCCGGGCCGCCCGATCCGCCAGATCGCCGAACCTGCTTTTCTCGTACCAGTCCATCTATGGGCCCCTCCCGCCGCACTCATCTTGATCGGTTATCGCATTATCGTCGAAGTCTTCGCATAATTGAAATACGCGAGCGCGGAAAACATGGCAGAGAAGAGAGGGCAACCGCAATGTCGATGTATCATGAAGGCCACCGCGCCTTGCAGGACAGATATGAAGGGCGCCGGGTCGCCGATCGGATCGAGCAGCACCGAAAGCATTTCGAGTTCACCGAGGAAGACAAGGCTTTCATCGAATCCGTGCCGTTCTTCTTTCTCGCCTCGGCCTGGGGCGATGCCGTCGATTGCTCGATGAAGGGCGGCGAACCGGGGTTCGTCCGCGTCACCAGCCCCCGGGAACTCGCTTGGCCCGACTATGACGGCAACCGGATGTATCGTAGCCTCGGCAATATCGAAAAGAACCCGAAGGTGGGACTGCTGTTTCTCAAATTCGATGCCGAGAGCACCCGCATCCGGCTGACTGGCAGCGCCAAAATCGACGAGGACGCGGCCGCGATTGCCAGCCTGCCGGGCGCCAAGCGGCTGATTCGGGTCACCGCCGACTACATTTATTACAACTGCCCGCGCTACATCCCGGAGATGGAAATGGTCACCCCCTCAGCCCACGGCCCGCGTCCCGACTACACCCCGCCCGAGCCCGAATGGAAGAGCCGCGACTACATCAAGGACGTGCTCGACTGAGTGTTCGACTCATCCGCCTCGCGCCGCGAAATATCGGATTAGCGTCAAAGTCTTAGATTTTCTTAATCCTTGCGTGCTATTCATTCGCGCATGCAAAAGCTTCTTTGTCTCCTCGGGGCTCATTCCTGGTTTTTTTATGAGGAATTGAGCATGAAAGGCGGGACCACTCGCGTCTTCAAGAAATGCGATTCCTGCGGCAACAAGACGCAAATCCCGGATCGTCGAAAAAATTCTCGAAAAAAATAGGCCCGTGGCCGAAGGGGCGTCGCCGGAAGCGCTCAGCTAATAATTAACGGAATTCGCCGAGCCGCCATCTACGGCGATCGACTGGCCGGTCACGATATCGGCGAGCGGAGAACAGAAGAAAAGCGCCGCGGCCGCGATATCCTCGGGCTCGATCAAGCGTCCCATGGGAATCTCCGCCACGGTATCCGCCTCTATGTCGGCGACGTCGATTCCGGCATCGCGGGCGCGTCGTTCGAAATTCCCCATCATCCGTTCGGTGGCGGTAAAGCCGGGATGAACGCAATTGATGGTGATGTTATGAGCCGCGACCTGACCGGCCAACTGCTTGGTGAAATTGGCAACACCCGCATTGACGATCCCGTTGGTGACGCGAAGCGGTGCCGCGATCCTGGCCGTCATGCCGCCGATATTGACGATCCGGCCCCAGCCGCGCGCCTTCATGTGGACCAACGCCTCCCGCGCACACCGGATATAGGCCAACAACTTGACGTCGATGTGATATTGCCAATCCGCGTCGCTCTGTTCGTCAAAGGGGGCGCTCCGCGACGTGACCGCGTTATTGACCAGAATATCGATCCGGCCGCCCGCGGCGGCGGATTCGGTGACGAAGCGCTCGAGATTCTCCGGCCGACTCACATCCGCCACCATCGGCCAGGCCTCGACCCCGTGTTCTCGGATGTCCGCCGCGGTCGCCTCCAGCGTCTCCGCAGTGCGCCCGCAGAGTGCCACATGGGCGCCTTCCGCTGCCAAGGCGAGGGCGATGGCCCGGCCTATTCCTCGGCTGCCGCCCGTTACCAGCGCGACACGATCCCGCAATTCGAAATCCATTCGATCCCTCCGACGTCGAGTGTTGAGCGTCCCATCGAACCTTCAGAATGTCGCACCCATCACCGATCGTCCATGGCGAGGATGCTCACGAAAATTTGAATTCAAGATATTCGATGGATACCGACGGTATTTCCAATTTGTTAACGATTCACGTTCAGGATGAGACCTGCCTGGTATCCGGATAGGCGCCGATAAGAGCGTTCGGGCAGATGGGACCACGCCGATGGAAAACAGATCGAAAGCGGAACTCGTCGAGGAATTGGAGCGGCTGCGGCGCCGCGTGCAAGAATTGGAAGACGGTCGCCGCGATGCTTCCGACCCGGGTTTTCTGTCGGATGCGATCGAAGGACTCGACGCGGGCCTCGCCTATTACGATCAAGATGATCGATTGGTTTATCACAATCGACGGTTTCTCGATTTCACCACCGGCATCCGCGACCTGATCAAGCCCGGGGTCACTTTCGAGACACTGCTTCGCGCGCGGATCGACCGAGGTCAAAATCGGGTGATCGGCGATCAAGAAGAATGGGTCCAAGAGCGGCTTCGCCGGTTCCGTTTCCCGGAAGGCCCGATCGAGAGATTCCACGAAGGCCGATGGATACGAATGGAGGAACGCGTCACGGCCAACCGCGGCGTCGTGAGTATCCGTACCGATATTCACGACCGGAAGCTGGAACAGGAGGCGTATTCCCGCGCCCGCGAGGCGGTCCGGGAAAGCGAGAAACTACTTCAGGATTTCTTCCGAAATTCGCCTGCGACGATTTCCATCAAGGACACGGATGGACGTTACCTGGTGGTCAATGAAGGATTCGAACAACTCGTCGGCAAACCGGCCAAAGACGTGATCGGCAAGACGCTCCACGAACTGGTAGAGGAAGAATACGCGGCGGAAACAAAGACGCGGGATCGCTTGACGCTGGAGCAAACCGAGCCGATCGTCGCCGACAAACTAATAACGGATGCCACCGGCCAAACGCACATTTTCAACTCGACGAAATTCCCGATCAGCAACATCGGGGGTGGGATCGTCGGCGTGGGTTCCATCGGCTACGACGTGACCGAATTGCGGGCGTCGATGGAAGCGCTACGCCATTCCGAGGAGAAACTGGCGCGTCTCCTGGACATCAGCCCGGATGCCATCATCTCAGTCGACAAGGACCACCGGATCCAGCTCTTTAATCAAGGCGCCGTCAGTATCTTTGGATACGGCGAAAGCGAGGTGCTGGCCCAGCCGTTGGAAATGTTGCTTCCGGAACGATTTCGAAACAAGCACCGGGACCATCTGGAGAACTTCGCCCGTTCATCGACGGGGACGCGGCAGATGTCCGAGCGTGGGGCGATTTCGGGCTTGCGGAAGGACGGTACCGAATTCCCGGCCGAAGCGTCGATCTCGGTCCTCGAAGAAGAGGACGGACCGACATTCAGCGTTACCTTGCGGGACATCAGCGAGCGCAAACGGGCGGAGGATAGCCTTCGCGAAAGTGCCGAGAGTTATCGCAACCTGATCGACTTCCTGCCCGTATCTGTCACGGTTCAAGAGGCGGGAACGATCGTCTTCGTCAATGATCGCGCGAATGAACTTTATGGTGTGCAGCCGCCTGACAGCCTGATCGGAACCCAGGTCGAAAATCTGGTCCATCCCGATGAACGGGCGGGATTCCAGGACCGATACGACAGGATTTTTGACGGCGAAGGACCAATCCCCCTCGTCGAGCAACGTCGAGTGCGCCGCGACGGGACGGAGATCTATGTAGAGGCGCAACCGACCCGGATCGAATGGAACGGGAAGCCGGCGATTTTGGGTGTCCAGATCGACATCACCGAACGACAACAGGCCGAGGAAGACCGCCGTCTCGCCTTGATTCAGGCCGAACAGGCCAATCAGGCGAAGTCGGAGTTCCTGGCGACAATGAGCCATGAACTACGCACACCGCTCAATGCCATTATCGGATTTTCGGAGATGCTGGTCGGGCAAATGTTCGGTGCGCTCGGCTCGGCGAAATATCTCGAATATGCCAATGACATCCATGACAGCAGCGAGCATTTGCTTCATCTCGTCAACGACATCCTCGACCTCACGGCGATCGAGGCGAGAAAACTTCATTTGGCGAAGGAGGCGCTGAATGTTGGAGATATTGTCGCGGACTGCACGCCCGTTCTGAACGATGCGACGAGCCGCCGGAACATCATATACGCAATCGACGTCCCGGATGATTTGCCATCGCTCCAGGCGGACCGGCGCGCCCTCAAGCAAATCATGCTCAATATCCTCGCCAACGCGGTCAAGTTCACGCCGGACGGCGGCCAAATCGCGCTCAAAATCGATGTCTCGGATGGTCACCATTCAATCGAGATCAGCGACACCGGGAAGGGCATTTCAGCGGGAAATCTACCCAATCTCACCGACCCCTTCGTGCGCGTGGAGACCGACCCCTATAAGTCGCAGGACGGGCCCGGTCTCGGCCTGGCGATCGTGAAGTCGTTGGTGGACCTCCACGACGGCACGTTGGATATCAAGAGCGAACTCGGTTCGGGAACGGCCGTCACGGTGACGCTGCCGAGCGCGCCCGCTTAGAGGCCTTCGCGCACGCGCGGGATCACCGCCTCCGCAAACAGCTGCATCGTCTCCAGCGACAATGATTTCGGCATGCCCGCCCATTCCAGGCTGAGGACCAAGTGATTGACCCCGATCTTCGCATTGAGATCGAGAATTTGCGCGGCGACTTCGTCGGGCGAGCCCAGCAAGAACCGGTCTCCGATCAGATCGTCGAAATCCTGACCTAGATTGTTGTCGCCCTCGGGCATCTCCTTGCTCTGGCCCCATTGGTGATAGGCCTTGTATTTCTTTTCGAGATAGGGACGGCAGAGACGAATGGCCTCCTCTCGGGTCGCCGCAACGAAGGCCTCGCGCCGCATCGGCAATTCGCCGGGGAAGGGTTTTCCGGCCTCGTCGAGGGCGCGTTTGTAGATCTCCATTTGGCGAATGATGGTCTCGATCTGGCTATGCGGGTTGATATACCAGCAATCGCCCATCCGGGCCGCCCGCGCCAATGCCGCGTCCGCATTCGCCCCGATCCAGATCGGCGGATGCGGGTCCTGCAAGGGTTTCGGCAGACAGGTGGCACCGTTCAACTCGAAATGCGCGCCCTTCATGTCGACCGCATCCTCGGTCCACAGACGCTTGATCGCGATCAGGTTCTCCTCGAAGCGCTTGCCGCGTTGGTTTTTCGGCGACCCGAAGGCATCGAACTCGACATCGCGGTAACCGAGGGCGGCACCGAAGATCAGCTTCCCCCCGCACATGATGTCGAGGGTGGCGAGCTGCTCGGCGATATCGAGCGGCTTGTGAAGCGAGAGCAGGATGATCCCCGCATTGAGCCGCACATTCGGCGCCTCGGCCGAAAGGCGCGCCAGGATCGGCAATTGCTGAAAGGCCTGAAATGGGGCGGTGCTGTAATGACTTCCCTTGGTCAGCGTATCATAACCGAGCTCGTCGGCCCGCCGCGCCAAGGCACAGAGCTCCTCGAAACGCGCATGGATATCGTCTTCCCTCGGGTATTGGCCCCGCAGCATCAATCCGAACTGAAAGTCTTTCGCCACGATCGGCCTCCCACTGTCTCACCGTCGGTCCTTGAATTGAGCTGTATCGCGCGCCGGGTGCGACCAGCCCGGATTTTGTTCGAGTTCGTGGCGGAAATTGATTTCCATCTTGCCTATGATCCTTGCACATTGGCGAGCGGAGGTGGATCGATTGAAAGCAGGGGCAATATATTTCGGCTGGTTTCTGTTGGTGATGCTCGGCCTTACCGGGTCGGCCGCCGCGGCCGATCGGACGGGCGCGCGCGGCCTTTCGGACAGCACCAGCCCCTATCTTCGCCGTCACGCCGCGGACCTCGTCCAATGGCGGGGTTGGGGACCAGCCGCCTTCGCCGAGGCGGCGGCGAAAGACAGAGTGATCTTCCTTTCGATCGGCTATTCGGCCTGCCATTGGTGCCACGTAATGCAACGAGACAACTTCGCCAATCCGAAGACGGCGGCGCTGCTGAACAAGACCTTCGTCAACATCCTGATCGATCGCGAACAATTCCCCGAGGTCGACCGCATCTATCAACACGCCGCCGAACGCATGGGGCTGCCCTATGGCTGGCCGCTCAACTTCTTTCTGACGCCGAAAGGAATTCCCCTCTACGCCGGCACCTATTTCCCGCCAAAACCGCGCATGGGATTGCCGGCCTTCACCGTGATCGCGCGCATCGTCGCCACCAGCTATCGCCACGAGCGCGAGATCGTCGAAACCCAAGGCGCCGGTCTTGTCGCCTCCCTGCACGCCGCCATCGCCGATCAAACCGGGCGATTGAGCGAAGAGGGATTGCGGGATGCCGCCGAAAAACTGCTCGCCTCGGTCGACCGAAGAAGCGGGGGCTTCGGCGATGCCATGAAATTCACCCATTTCCCGTCGGTCACCGCCCTTTGGCGGGCCTATCTTCGTACCGGAAAGACGCGATCTCGGGAGGCCGTTGCCTTGACCCTTCGCGGCATGACGCGGGGCGGGCTCTACGACCATATCGGCGGCGGCTTCGCGCGCTTCGCCATCGATCCCGAATGGGAGATCCCGCATTTCGAGAAGATGCTCGACACCAACGCCCAGGCCGTGGAGCTGATGACGGCGGTATGGCGCGAGACCCGGGACCCCGCCCTCGAGCGCCGTATCGAGGAGACCGCGGGGTTTATCATCCGCGAACTCGGCCATAAGGGAAGTGCCTTCAAGGCGGGACTCGATTCCGATGGCGAGACGGGCGAAGGCGCCTATTACGTCTGGCGGGCGGCGGAGATCGACAAGCTGCTCGCGGCCGAGGCGCCCCTCTTCAAACAGGCCTTCGGGATCGAACCAGCGGGAAATTGGGTCGATGGACTGAACATTCTTCGCCGGACGAAGGCCGATGACGAGGCGATCGCCAAAGAATTGGGCATTCCCGTCACGGCGCTCTGGCCGCGCCTTCGCGACATGCTCGGTCGCCTGCGCGCCGCCCGGGCCAAGCGGCCCCGACCCTTCACGGACAATAAGATACTCGCCGATTGGAACGGCCGCGCGATCGCGGCCCTGGTCGAGGCGGGCCGGACCTTCGACCGGCCCGCCTGGCTCGACCGGGCGCGCAAAGCCTATGGGTTTGTCGTCAGGCATCTTTCGATCAAGGGCCGTCTCGCCCATTCCTGGTACAAAGGCATCGCCGAACCCGGCGCGCGGCTTGGCGACTATGCGGAGATGATGCGCGCCGCGCTCATCCTGCATCAGGCGACCGGCGAAGACGCCTATCTCGCCGACGCCAAACGCTGGCTGAAGGAAGCCGCCTCGCTTCGCGACCCCGGCAAAGACGGCTATTTCCTGGTCGGGGCCGATGAAGGCGGCCCCCTGCCTCGCCTGAAGCTCGGCTTCGATGCGTTGATGCCGTCCGCCAATGCGGTCATGGCGGCCAATCTAGGGACCCTCCATCTTCTCACGGGAGACGCCCGATACCGCAAACAAGCGGAGGCGATTCTGACGCTCTTCTTTTGGGCGGCTCGACAGGAACCACTGACTTATGGCGCTCTCCTGAATGCGGGCGACCTGTTGTTGAACGGGACCCGGGTGGTGATCATCGGCCACCGTGAAGAAACTGGAACGAAGGCGCTCCTCAAGACGGCCTGGCGCACCAGCCTCGCCGGCCGCGTGATCACGAACGTTGCGTCGGATGCGGCACGCCGCCCCGCCCGCTGGATGAAGGATCTCCGACGGATCCAGGGCAAGCCCACGGCTTTCTTATGCGACGAGACGACTTGTTCGGCGCCAATGACCGACGCCGCCGCACTGCATCGCGAATTGCTGAAGTTCCGCCGTGCTAAATAGGCAAGAGGCGTAAGACCCATCCCGCTGGCCGATCGGCGGAATGGCGATAAGTCTGTTCTGGAAATAATTTCGTGCGATTATGCGTTCCGACGTGAAACCGGGAGAGCGGGCTCTTGAAGAATATCAATGACGGCGGCGAGGCGATCCTTGAGGCGTTTCGTAATCTCGACGTGGAATATGTCATTTCCTCGCCGGGCTCCGAGTGGGCACCGTTCTGGGAAGCCTTGGCGCGGCAGAAGCGGGACGGAGCCGACGGGCCCACCTATATGGATTGCGGGCACGAGATTCTCGCGGTCACCATGGCGGCGGCCTATACGAATATCACCGGGCGCATGCAGGCGGTGCTGCTCCATGCGGGTGCGGGGCTGATGCAAGGCTCGATGGCAGTCGCGGCCACGCGGGCGATGGAGACGCCGATGCTGGTAATGTCCGGCGAGACGCTCGGCTACGGCGAAAGCGACGATTTCGATCCCGGCTCGCAATGGTATCGCAACCTCTCCACCCCCGGCGGCGCGCAGCGGCTGCTCGACCCGATGGTGAAATGGTCGCAACAGGTTCCGGCCGCCGAAACCCTCTATGAAAGCGTCCTTCGCGCCGGCGAGATGGCGCAGCGCACTCCCATGGGCCCGACCTATCTCTGCGTCTCGATGGAGACGATGATCGAGGCCTGGCCGCGCCCGGAGGTGCTGCGCAAGGTCCCGCGGGCACCGAAGCGCCAACCGACGCCGGAAGACATCAAAGAGATCGCGACCATGATCGCCCAGGCGAAGATGCCGGTGATCTCGGCCGAGAACGCGGGCCCGAGCAACGAGGCCTTCGATGCCCTGGTGGCGCTGGCGGACCGGATGGCGATCCCCGTGGTCGAGGGTCAGGGCGGCTTCTATGCCAATTTCCCGAAATCGCACGACCTTTACCTCGGAACCCTGATCAATCCTCTTCTTGACGAGACGGACCTCGTCCTCCTCGTCGAGAGCCGAGCCCCCTGGTATCCGCCGAGTAATGTGCCGCCGAACCTCCCCGTCGTCGCGATCGCGGAGAATCCGCTGAAATCCCAGATGGTCTACCAGGTCATGAATGCGGGGCGCTATCTGGAAGGTGACCCGGCGATCACGCTTCGCCTGCTGCTGGAAGAGCTCGACCGGCTCGGCTTCGACGAAGCGCAGGTCGAGACGCGGCGGAAACACTGGCGGGAGGCCCATGGGCGCTGGCGGGACGGCCTCCGCGCGACGGAGAAAAAGGCCGCCGGCGAGGACCACATCACCGTGCCCCATCTTATGAAGACGCTCCGCGAAGTGATGCCGGAAGAAACGAGCTATGTGGACGAGACCATCGTCCATTCGAGTACCATTCGCGACCACACGATGTGGGACGACACACAGACCTATTACCGCGCCCCGAGCGGCCTCGGCCAAGGGCTCGGCTACGCGCTCGGCGTCAAGCTGGCACTTCCGGAGCGCAATATCGTGGCGATGCTCGGCGACGGTACCTATATGTACAACCCGGTCGTACCCGCGATCGCCTTCGCCGATGAGCACGACCTGCCGCTCCTCATCATCGTTCTCAACAACATGAAATACGCGGCGATGCAGCACTTCCACGACCAGTTCTATCCGAACGGCACATCGCGCGCGGAACAGGACTATTACGGCGTCCACATCAAGGGCCCGAAATACGAGGAGGCCGCCCAGATGGTTGACGGCTATGCGAAGCGAGTCGAGAACCCGGCCGAACTGAAAGGCGCCCTGGAAGAAGCCCTGGCCGCCATCCAGGGCGGCAAGACCGCCATCCTCAACGTGATCATGCCGGGCCAAGGAGCGCTCCGATAATCGGGGTGCCGGCATGACGATGCCATGAATCACGGCGGAGATTTGGCCGCGGCCGAAGCCCGCTTCGGACGCCCGGCAGAGCAATGGCTCGATCTCTCGACCGGGATCAATCCGAACGCCTACCCGGTTCCGAGCATCGACCCGGCTCTGTTCCAAAGCCTCCCGCAAGCAACGGGCGAAGCGAAGCTGTTGGCCGCGGCCGCCGCCTACTTTCGCGCCGCACCCGAGGCGGCTCTCACCGCGGCACCCGGAACCCAGGCGCTCATTCAATGGCTACCCAGACTAAGGGCCGAGAGCCGTATCGGCGTTCTCGGCCCGACCTATGGAGAGCACGAGATCTGCTGGCGCGCCGCCGGGCACACTGTCGAGATCTTGACCGAGCTGCCGGTACATCCGGCCGTCGATGTCTGCGTGGTCGTCAATCCCAATTCGCCGGACGGCCGCCGGCACGATGCGGAAGCGCTCCAGTCCTTGGCGCGGCAATTGGCCGAAAAGGGCGGATGGCTGGTCGTCGACGAATCCTTCGCCGACCCGCATCCCGAACTTAGCCTCACCGGTTCGGCGGGGGCAGATGGGCTGATCCTCTTGCGATCCTTTGGGAAGTTCTTCGGTTTGGCGGGCCTCCGCCTTGGATTCGCGATGGGCGACACATCGATCGTGGAACCCATTCGCGGCGCGATCGGTCCTTGGGCGGTGTCCGGTCCGGCGATGGAAATCGGCGGCCGCGCGATGCGAGATTCGGAATGGATCGCCGCGACACGAGCGACCTTACGAGCGCTTGCGGAGAGATTGGACCGAATGCTCACCGATCACGGGCTGGCGGTCATCGGCGGCACCGATCTCTTCAGGTTGGTCGAGCACGCCGATGCGAAGGACCTTTTCCGAAGGCTCGCCGAACGGGGCATCTTGACGCGCGCGTTCGATTTTCGCGACGACTGGCTCCGCTTTGGTTTCCCCGGAGGCGACGCGGATTTCGAACGTCTCGACGCCGGCTTGAGCGCGTAACCCTTCATGCGCGGTCGACCAGATGGAGAAATGAGCCGGCGACATTGCCCGCCCGGGCACCGACGGCGCTGCGTCCGGACCCCAGCGCGTCCTCCACTCTGAATAGCTGGTCGCTCCCGGTTTCCCAAACCACCGAAGCGTAATGAAATTCGTGCCCGCGAAATTGCGTGCCCTTGGGACCGAACGGACATGCCTCGATCAATTCCGCCCGGCGGTAACCGAGATGCAGTTCGCGCTCGGCAAAGGACGTCTCGAGCCGCAACAAACCGGCCATCCGGTGGCGCCGACCGTCGGCATCGGTAAGGGAATCGCCCAGCACCATATAGCCGCCGCATTCGCCGAAGACGAAAGCATCCCGCTCGGCGGCCCCGCGAAGCCCGGACATGAACCGGTCATGCCCGGCAAGACGGCCCGCATGGAGCTCCGGATACCCACCCGGAAGATAGACCGCATCCGCCTCGTCGGGCGGGGCCTCGTCGCCAAGGGGCGAGAAAAACGCGATCTCGGAGCCGGCGCGCCGCCAGCCCTCCAACACATGGGGATAGGCAAAGGAAAACGCCGCGTCCCGGGCAACGGCGATTTTTTGGCCGATCGGCGGGAGCGAGGATCGTTCCGTCCCGCCGCCGATCACGGCCGGCCGCGCCAGCGAGGATACCTTCTCGGCATCGACATGCGCCGACAAAATCTCCACCGCCTGGTCCAAGAAATCGTCCAAGCTTTCATGTTCCGACGCTTGAACCAGACCGAGATGCCGATCCGGCAGGGCCAAGGCCTCGGATCTGGGCAGCGTACCAAGGACCGGAACCGCTTCATCCGCCATCGCCCGCGCCAATAACTCGGCGTGCCGCGGGCCGCCGACCCGATTGAAGACGACGCCGGCCACCTCGACATCTTTCCGGTAGCCGGCGAGGCCCCGGACGATCGCGGCGGCGGTCGCCGCCTGTCCACCGACATCGATCGCGAGTACGACCGGAAACCCGGTCATGGCGGAGACGTCGGCGGTGGAACCGGTGCCGTCGGCGGCACCGTCGAAAAGACCCATGACGCCTTCGCCGATGACGATATCCGCATCCCCGGCAATGTCCTCGACCACGGCGGCGATAGTCTCGCCCCGCATTGCCCAGGCATCGATATTGCGACAGGCTCGGCCGGTTGCCGCTTCATGGAAGCGGCCATCGATATAATCCGGCCCCACCTTGAATGACGAGACGCGGTGACCTTTGCCGGCCAGGCACCGCAACAGGGCCAACGTCAAGATCGTCTTGCCGCTACCCGAGGCAGGGGCGGCGACGATCAGGCCGCGTGGCGCCAACGTCACGGGATCAACCGGTCTTGGGAAAGGCGTGCGTTCCAAGCGGGTTCGCATCCAATCGCTTGCCCGCCAGCGCCCCCAGCCAGTCTAGGCCCGCGCGCAAACGCACCACCTCGCCGACGACGAACAAGGCGGGTGGTGCCAACCCGGCCGCTTTCGCATCCTCCGCGCAGTCGGCGAGCGTCGTTTCCAACACGCGTTGTTCCTCGGTCGTCGCTTTCGAGATCACGGCGACGGGCTCGGCCGCATCCCGGCCGCCCGCGATCAGCCGCGCCGAAATATTCGCCAGATGCTTCAACGGCATGTAGACCACGATGACGTTCGACCCCTTGGCGACGGCGGCCCAATCGACACTGTCCGGCACCACGCCGGCGGCGTTGTGGCCGGTCACGAAGGTCACCGATGAATTTGTGTCGCGATGGGTCAGCGGGATGCCCGCATAGGCGAGGCCGCCCACCCCGGCGCTGACGCCTGGAATGATGCGAAAATCGACCCCGGCCTCGACCAGCGCCATCGCTTCCTCGGCGCCGCGGCCGAAGATCAGGGGATCGCCGCCCTTCAAGCGCAGCACGCGTTTGCCGTCGCGCGCCAATTGGATCAGCCGATGAGAGATCGCGGCCTGCGTCGGCGACGGCTTGCCGCCGCGCTTGCCCGCATATTCCAACGCCGTCCCCTTGGGCACCAGCGAGAGCACGTCCTGGCTCACCAACGCGTCGTAGATGACGACGTCCGCCTGTTCGAGCCCCCTGGCGGCATAGAGCGTCAACAAGCCCGGATCGCCCGGCCCCGCGCCCGCAAGCCAGACCCAGCCAGGTTCCAAGGATGGCAAGGAATATCCGTCGGCACTCATTGCCAAAATCTACACCGTGCACGGAGCTAGGCAAAGAGGCGGCAAAGCCGCTAAATTCCCGGCATGGCACGAAAACCGGAAGGTCCCTTGCGACGCGGCTGGACGACGGGGGCTTGCGCCACCGCCGCGGCGCGGGCCGCCTATACGGCCCTTCTCACGGGCCGCTTTCCGGATCCTGTACAGATCACCTTGCCGAAGGGTCAGACACCCAGTTTCGCGCTGGCGAAACAGGTCCTCGGCGAAGACCGCGCGACCGCGGGAATCATCAAGGACGCCGGCGACGATCCCGATGTCAGCCACGACGCCCTGATCATGGTTCAGGTCAAGCACGCACCGCCGAAAAGCGGCGTCTCCTTCGTCGCCGGCGACGGGGTCGGCACCGTCACCCGGGAGGGCTTGGAACTTGCCGTCGGTGAGCCCGCGATCAATCCGGTGCCACGGCGCATGATGCAAGCGACGATCGCAGAGGTGGCCCGAGAATTTGGCGGTTCCGGAGACGTGGAGATCGAAATTTCCATCCGCGACGGCGAGACGATGGCAGAAAAAACGATGAACGGCCGGCTCGGGATCGTCGGTGGACTCTCTATCCTGGGCACCACCGGAATCGTAATCCCGTTCTCCTGCGCCTCCTGGATCCATTCGATCCACCAGGGGATCGATGTCGCGCGGGCAGGTGGTATCGAGCATGTCGCGGGCGGCACTGGCCGGACCTCGGAAGCGGCCGTCCAGGCGCTTTACGACCTTTCGGATCAGGCCTTGATTGATATGGGCGACTTCGCGGGCGGCATGTTGAAATACCTCCGCGATCATCCAATTCCGCGCGTAACCATCGCTGGCGGCATCGCCAAGATCTCGAAGCTGGCGGATGGATATCTCGACCTTCATTCGGGGCGCAGTGAGGTCGATTTCGAGCAACTGGCGAAGTTGGCGGAAGAATTGGGCGCGGACGCGGCACAAATGACCCAAATTCAAGCGGCCAACACGGCGCGTCAGGTCGCCGAGATTTGCCGTCAGGCGGATATCCCGATTGCCGATGCCCTCGCCGGACGCGCCCGCGACGTGGCGGCCGGTCTGTTGTCGGCAGCAACGACCGTCGAGGTTCTGATCTTTGATCGGAACGGCGAACTTGCCGGACGATCCGATGGCTGAGAGGCCCAAACCGTTGATCCTCGGCGGCACGCGAGACGCGCTCGATCTCGCCGAGGCGCTCCACAATCGGGGCAACTTCGATGTTGTCACCTCCCTTGCGGGCCGGACATCCGCGCCAATCCGACCGAAAGGGCGGTTGCGTGTCGGCGGTTTCGGGGGTTCCGCCGGCTTGGTGGCGTATCTCAACGACGAGGGAATCGCCCTGCTGGTCGACGCAACCCATCCCTTCGCGGCCACGATCAGTGCCAATGCCGCGGCCGCAACCGAAGAGACCAACGTCCCGCGCCTCGTCCTCGCGCGCCCGGAATGGCAACAGGTGGCGGGAGACGAATGGATCGACGTCGCTTCGCCCGAGGACGCAGCGCGGCATCTCGCTCCCCTGGGCGGGCGCGTTTTTCTCAGCGTCGGGCGGCAGGATCTCGGTTCCTTTGCGAATTGCCGCAACACCTGGTTCCTGCTGCGCACCATCGAACCCCTCGGCAACGATGTTCCGCTCGAAGCACATGAAGCGATCATCGGACGCGGTCCCTTCTCGCACGACGACGAACGAGCTCTGCTTGAACGCTACGCGATAGACCGTATCGTCTCGCGAAACAGCGGCGGCACGGCAACCCAGGGCAAGCTCTCGGCGGCGCGGGCCCTCGGACGTCCCGTCGTCATGATCCGCCGCCCACTCGTCCCAAAGGGTGATGTCGTCGATACGGTGGAAAAAGCGGTCCGGTGGGTGGAGGCCGCCGCGCTACGCCACCGGTTTTGATTTGAATCAATGTACGCCGCCGCTTGATTGCGTAAACTTACCGTCAGCGCAGGACTGAGGGTCACCAAACCGAAGGGAGATCGGGCGATGAAGTTCGGCCTATTTTATTTGTTCAGCGATTTCGGAAACATATCCCAGGATAAACTCTTCTCGGAAGTGATGGAGGAGATCGAGCATGGAGAATCGCTCGGTTTCGAATCCGTCTGGCTGCCGGAACACCATTTCGCCATCTACGGCATGTTGGGCAACCCCTTGTTGCTCGCGGCCGCGGTGGCGCAGCGCACGAAAACGATGAAGATCGGCACCGCGATTGTCGTCCTTCCGTTGCAGCACCCGCTGCGGGTGGCGGAAGACGCGGCCATGGTCGACGCGCTGAGCGGCGGGCGTTTGCTGCTCGGTGTCGGACGCGGCTACCAGCCGCCCGAATTCAAAGGCTTCGACGTGCCCCAGGGCGAATCCTCGGAGATGTTCGTGGAAAGCTTCGAGATCATCAAGAAGGCCCTGATGGGCGAGACGTTCTCGCATGAGGGCAAGTACTGGAGTTTCAAGGATCCCCTCGAGATTTACCCGAAACCCCTCCAGACGCCTCATCCGCCGTTCTACGTGGCCAGCGTCAGCCGGCGCAGTCTGGATGTGGCGGCGCGGTACAACATGTCCTTGATGCGCTCACCCCAGTTCAGCAACCTCGACGACGTGGCCTCCGCGTTCGACGAATATTCGGGCCTCATGAGCGGTTATGGAAACGATGCCAAAGCCTTGGATCAGCCTGTCTCGATGCGGGTCTATGTCGCGCCGACCGACGAGGAGGCCAGGGCCGAGACCAAGCACGCGCTCTGGTTCTATAACCTCCTCGGCACCCTGGTGCCGGGCGCCAAGGGACGCGAGGACGTGCCGAAGGGCTATGAGAAATACCCGATGGACCCGGATGCGCTCGCCAAGCTGACCCTGGATGACGTTTGGGAGCGGGGCACCGCCTTCGGCTCGCCGGAACGGGTCACCGAGATCCTGAAGCACTACATGCACAAGCTCGGTGTCGAGAATTTCATCATCCAGATGCGGATCGGCGGTCTGGAGCATGACAAGGTGATGCGGTCGATGAATCTCTTCGCGAACGAGGTGATGCCCGCCCTTCGTGAGGAGGCCCTTCGAATGGCCGCCTGAACCGGAGCTAACCCGCGCAGCATGAGAGCTTGGTCACGTCCTTGTCGAATGTCTGCGCGGCCAGCTTCAGCCCCTCCACCGTCGTCAGGTAGGGAAAGATCGTTTCCGCGAGATCGGTCACGGTCAGTCCCTGCTTGATGGCGAGGACTGCGGTCTGGATCGTGTCGGCCCCCTCGGGTGCGGCGATATGCGCACCAAGAAGTTTGTCCGTCGCCCGGTCGGCGACAAGCTTGATCACCCCCCGTGTATCGCGCGCGGCCAAGGCCCGAGGTAACTGGTTCAGCGGGAAGATGGACGTCTTGGCGTCGAACCCGCGCGCCACCGCAGCCGATTCAGTCAAGCCGACGCTCGCCACCTGCGGATCCGTAAAGACGACACCAGGCACGGCGCTGTCGTCATAGGTCCGGCTGTTGCCGTTCATTGCGTTGAAAGCCGCGATCTTGGCGCCATGAGCCGCCATGTAGACGAACTGGTCCTGACCCGTTACATCGCCCGCCGCATAGACACCCGGTTTAGTCGTCCGCATTTGGCCGTCGACTTTGATCCCACCATTCCCGATTTGGTCGACACCCACTTCCCTCAAGCCAAGGCCGTCGGTGTTCGCCATGCGCCCGGCGGCGATCAGCACATGTTCCGCCTCCAGCCGTTTAGAACCATGGATGCCGGTGACGGTAAGGGCCACGCCGTCGCTCGTCCGCTCGATTTTTTCATACGCCACGCCGCCAAGAACGGTAATGCCTTCGTCCGTCAGGCTGGTTGAAAGCAGCTCGCTGATCTCGGGCTCGCCTTCGGGCAGAAGACGGCGACGGCAAAGGATTGTCACCTGGACGCCCGCCCGGGCGAACATCTGGGCAAGCTCGCAGCCAATATACCCGCCCCCCACGACAAGGAGAGAGACTGGCAATTCGGTCAGATCGAGCGCTTCCGTGCTGGTCAAAAACGGCACGGCATCCATACCCGGTATGTCCGGAACGGTCGGCCGTGACCCGGTCGCAATGATGGTTCGGTCGGCCTCGATCGCGGTGCCGTCGATATCAACACCCCGGTCGGTCAGACGGGCGCGTCCCTTGAGATAGGACACACCGCTATATTCCGGCAACAGGTCGAGATATTTCGCCTGTCGCAATTCGGTGACCAGACCATCCTTCTGCCGAACCGCCGCTTGCCAATCCTCGACGTGGGACTCCGAATGGATTCCGGCAAAGCGCGCCGCCGCGGCGGATTGATGGATTGTTTCCACCGCCCGCAACATCGCCTTCGAGGGCACGCAGCCAACATTGACGCAGGTCCCGCCGATCTCGCCATGACCGATCAGTGCCACCTGCGCGCCTTCCTCGGCAGCCGTGATGGCGGCGGAGAACCCGGCCGATCCCGCACCGACAACGATCAGATCATAATCACCGCCCGTTTCCTCGGTGGTCATGGTGTTTCCTTCACCGGATCGTCTGAATTCTTGCGGACGCGATAAAAGCCGTAGGCCACGACGAGGATGGCGATCGCCATCGCAGGCAGCAGCACGTAGTCGAGCCAGGCGAGCCAGCCCGAAAGACCGATCGCACCCAACACCACGACAAGGAAGGGAGTGAAACAACAGATCGCCGCGATTCCCCCACCAATGCAGCCGGTCTTCAAAATCGTCTTGTCTTTCATTCCATGCCTCTCAATCCGCCAACCAACCGAATCGGTCGACGAAGTATCCGCCAAAAACCGCCGACTGGACCGGCGTCGAATGGCAAGTTACAACCTGTAGCAACTACAGGTTCAAGTGATCTCAGCAATGCGAGGCCTTCACATGTCCGCGATCTCGATTGGAGAACTTTCGAACCGATCCGCCGTGAATATCGAGACCATCCGCTATTACGAGCGGATCAAAGTGATGCCGTCGCCGCCGCGCACGGCCGGCGGTCACCGTGTTTACGATGACGATCACGCCAAACGTCTCAGCTTCGTCCGCCGAAGCCGCGAGCTTGGGTTTAGCCTGAAAGAGGTTCGACAGATGCTCCGTCTGGTGGATGGCGGCGAGGTCGACTGCGATCAGGTTCGGGAGATGACCTTGGAACATCTGCTTGATGTCCAGGCGAAGATCGCCGACCTGAAGCGCATGGAAAAAACCTTGAAGGAAACGGCCGCGCGCTGTGCCGAAAACCAAACACCGGATTGCCCGATTATCGAGGCATTGTTCGATCACGATGGAGTCATCCCGAGTTTGTGATTTTCGCTAGGACGGAAGCCACCGTACGGTACACGGCGAAAAAGTTACGACCGCAGGGAAGACATTCGTGAAAAGCGATCAGATTATACTTCACCATTACCCCCAATCTCCCGTGACCGAAAAGGTCCGGGTGGTGCTCGGCATGAAGGGTCTGTCGTGGAAATCGGTCATGATTCCGCGCTTGCCGCCGAAACCGAACCTGATGCCGCTAACCGGGGGCTACCGTCTGACCCCGGTGATGCAGATCGGCGCCGATATCTATTGCGATACTCAATGCATAATTCGCGAGCTCGAGCGACGGTTTCCCGACCCGACTCTATTCCCAGGCGGCGCCGAAGGCATGGCCTGGGGAATAGGCCAATGGACCGACGGACCCCTGTTCAAGGACGTGGTCACCGTGGCATTGGTCGAGATGAGTCCGAATATGCCGCCGGAATTCCTCGCCGATCGCGGTCCGCTCTATTTTGGCGCGGATTTTTCGCTGGAAGACATCAAGGCCAGATACGCGGAATGTCTGGCCAATGCCCGCGCCCAATTTGGCTGGATGGATGATCGCCTGAAGTCCCGCGATTTCATGCTTGGGCCGGAACCCGGGCTACCGGACGCGCTGGCTTATTATCCGGTCTGGTTCCTGCGCGACCGGATGGCGGACGCGGAAGGCTTTTTTCCGCAATTTCAGAATCTCGTCGCTTGGGAACGTCGCGTCAAAGCGATCGGCCATGGCCGCCCGGAAGAGATGAGCGATCTAGCAGCTCTTGATTTCGCCAAGGCCGCCGACCCGGAAACGCCCGAACAGGACGATACCGGCGACCCCTTGGGTCTGGACCTTGGAGACGAGATTACCGTCAAACCGGTCGCCGGTGGCCCCCAAGTCGCCGGGGACCTTCACGGCCTGTCCGCCAACCACGTCGCAATCATGCGCGAGGACGAACAGGTCGGGCGGGTCTGCGTCCACTTCCCCCGGGTCGGTTACCGGATCAAGCGAAAACAGCGATAGGCGCCTATACCAGACGTCTATCGGAATAGGTCGCCTCGTCGGTCTCGTCCGCCTCGCTCTCGCCCATCAACAACAGGGATTCGCGTGCCTTCGAGTGAAGCCGTCGGAATTCACGCCTCAGGCCCTCCAACGCATTCGTCGCATCGATCTTGTCGGTCGCGTTCCACATATCCCGCATCTCCTTTAACCAGCAAGCGCGCTGACCAAGCCGAACACAATGAAAGGAATGGCAAGGGCAGCGTATGCCGAAGTTTCCACGAGCAGAAATTCGAGTCCTCGTTTCAGATGGTCTTGCATCGAATTTTCCTCTGCCAAGGTGGTGGGTATCGCCGTTTACGTTATCCCCATGATGCCCGTTCGATGGGGAATCTTCTGTGAAGCGGTTCACATAAACCGATCACCGCGCATCAAGGAATGGTGATGTCGAACCCGAATAATATTCGTGAGGTTTTCGGTGAATTGCCCTATCACCGAAGAATTCGTCCGATCCAATCGATGAAAGTGGGCGCGCGATGTCGCCAGCCGATCGGGGCAGTTTCCTCAGAAACCATTACCTGTTTCGCGACTTGGCGACCGACGTGGTCGACAAGATCGAGGCGCTCGCCGCCATGCGCCGTCTCGGCAAGGGCGAATACCTTTTCCAAAAGGGCGACCCGGGCGACGCACTCTATGGAGTGATTTCGGGCCGCATGATCATGTGCGTCACCGGTAAGCAGGGGCGCGAGATCATCCTCAACATCATCGAGCCCGGCGAGGTTTTCGGCGAAATCGCCCTGCTGGACGGCGAACCCCGGACCGCGGATGCGCGGGCCGCCGCCGCGACCACGCTGTTCACGATACATCGCCGGGATTTCCTTCGATTCCTCGAATCGCAACCCGCCGTCGGCGTTCATTTCCTGCGCTTGATCTGTCAACGCCTGCGGCAGACTAGCGAGCTGGTGGAGGATGCCATTCTGCTGCCCCTC
This sequence comes from uncultured Rhodospirillaceae bacterium, assembly GCA_964408805.1. Lineage (GTDB taxonomy): Bacteria > Pseudomonadota > Alphaproteobacteria > UBA8366 > UBA8366 > CAYPAV01. The sequence goes on from CAYPAV010000016.1 coordinate 87,780, forward strand.
TCGGCGAGATTGGCCAAGCGGCTGTTGGCGATGTCGGAACGGCCCGATGACGCGGACACACCGAACAACGATCGCCATACGATCAACCTGTCGCAGAATGAGCTCGGCCAACTCACCGGCAGTTCGCGTGAGGCGGTGAACAAATATCTCCAGGAATGGCGCAAGGCCGGATGGCTCGAGCTTGGTCGCGGCCGCGTTACGGTCCTGCAACCGGAAATGCTGCGCGAACTGGCCCGCCGCGAGGACTAGAATTCCGCGTCTTGGCCGCAATCCTCTTCGCGGCACCAACCCAAGACGTGACGAACAACGCCTTCCCAGCCTTGTTGCCGGCAAAACGCCAGGGCTTCCGCGCAGCCCAGAGAGCCGAGCAAGGATTTCGCCATGTCGATCTGATAGGCGTGGTTCTGGGTGCCGTGTCGGTGCAATCTTTCAGTCATAATCCGTTCTCCCGCCGGCAGTTTGGCCGGCCGGGATTTCGCGAACCATGGCCTGGTTCACATAACTTCCGAAATTGAACGCTTCGCTCGGAAAAGTGAGCCGAAGTGAGCCGATCGGTCGCGCCGCGTCATTCGGCAGGCAACTGCTTCTCCGCCGGCAGCGACATATAGTGGCGCGCGATCTCGCCCGGGGTGGTGAGCCAGATCTCCTCCCGGTGCGCCGCGATTTGCTCGAGTGCCCGTCGCAGGTGATGCAGCCGATAGGGCTGCCCCATGATGAAATGATGGAGCGAGAACGAGCAGACGGCGGGGTATTTCGCCGAGGCCCGCAGATGCTCGGTAAAATGATCGATCATCATGTCGGCGAATTCGACCGCGGTGTTGCGCCGGAACACCATGGCCGGCTGGTCGTTCAGCTCTAGCGGATAGGGGACCGCCAGAATCGGGCCCGCCCTTGTACGCGCCCAAAACGGCTGATCGTCGCAGATGCCCCAATCCAGAACGTATTGGTAGCCGGCTTCCTTGAGGATATCCGTGGTCACTTCGGAAGGGTTCAGATAGGGGGTCAGCCACCCCGCGGGAATGGCGCCCTCATGGCGCACGAAGGCATCGGTCGCCGCCCGCACCATTTCGATTTCCTCCTCCTCCGTCATTTCCGAGGGTTTTTTCGAATTGGTGGCGCCATGGCCGATGATCTCGTCGCCGCGAGCCCGAAAAGCCGCCACCGATTCCGGACAATGGTCGTAGATCGAGGCGTTGGTGATGACGCCGATCGGCAATTCCAGCTCGTCGAACAAATCCAAGAGCCGCCATACCCCGACCCGATTGCCGTAATCGCGCCAGAGATAGCTGCGATGGTTGGGCGGCGGTGTCGGTCGGTCGAGGTCGACCCCGCCTTCGCCGAAGATGAAATGCTCCAGATTGATCGCGACGTGAACCGCCAGCCGCTTACCGTCCGGCCAATCGAAATCGGGTCGTGAGCGAAGTCCGGAATACGGAAACCGACCGAGTGAGGGCAATTCGTTCATGAGCTTCCTCCTATCGCTTGTAAGCATTCCGACGCGGTCTTCCGGACGATCCGCATGAAGAACAAACTAATTCGAATTGGCGCGATTCATCATATGCTATGCTCCGTGGAAGCATAGGAGGACTATGATGCGGACGCTTCTTGCCGGCTTGGTCACATGGGCGTTGTTCGCGTTCTTGAGCGTGGCCGTCGCGCAACAGACCGACCAGAATCGCGAAGACGGCGATGCCAAACACGGCATCGAGGGGGAACTCTGCTTCGGCGACAAATATGAAACCGACGAAGACCTGAACGACGGCAATCGAATCTCGGACGAGGAAATTCGCCGAATTCTCAATCCGCCGAGTAGCTGATTTCTGCTCCTCCCGTTGACCGATCGAGGCGAAGTCGAAATTTAGAGAGAAACCTTCTGGTCGCTTTTCAGTTGCATACTATATTCGTGCACACCGGCGTGCCGTGAAGACAACCCGCCGGACAAAGGGTGGGGACCCAACTTGTTCAGACTGCTGTCATATTACTCGGTGGTAAGCGCCGCTGTTATCCTTGTGACGATTGCTATTTTGACGACTGGCTACAGGCAAATCGCGGTCGGCGGCATGACTCGCGAGGCGGAAAAACACAACGTAATTTTCGCCCACATCCTCGCCAAGGAATTATGGCCACGTCTCGCGCCGATCATTGAGGAATTCGAAGACTCCGGCCACGATCGGTTGCGAGATCATCAATTGATCGAGGAACTCGACCGTGCCGTTTTTCGCCTCGCACGGGGATTGCCGATCTTGAAGGTCAAAATCTTCGATCTCCAAGGTGTAACCATCTATTCGACGGATGACCGTCAAATCGGCGAGGACGAAAGCGCGAACTCATACTTCCTTTACGCCAGCCGCGACAACCAGCCGGCCACAAAGCTGTCGCACCGCAAGAGTTTCGAGGGCATTTCCGGTGAAGTATTTCATAGGAACGTGGTCGAAAGTTACGTTCCCGTCCGGGTCAAGGACGGCAGCCCCAGCGCCGTGCTCGAACTATACGCGGATGTGACGGACTTAACCGCGCGTATTCACGACACGACCATCTACATTGTCGCCATTTCGATCGTGGCATTTGCGATCATGTACGGCCTGTTGTTGCTCGTTGTTCGGCGCGCCGACAGGGTATTGTCGGCCCAATATGCGAACTTGGAATTAAAGGAAAGGGAACTAAATTTGGCGCTCGAGGAGCTCAGAAGAGCGAATCAGGCAAAATCAGAATTCTTGGCGATGATCAGTCATGAACTGCGCACACCGCTGAACGCCGTCATCGGATTTTCGGAGCTCATCAGGGAACAGATTTTCGGCCCCTTGGGCCACGAGAAATACAGGGAATACGCGTCCGATATTCGGGACAGCAGCCACCATCTCCTGGAACTGATAAACGATGTCTTGGACCTCTCCGCGATCGAAGCCGGCAAACGCGTCATTCAAAAGGAACATGTCGACATCTATTCGGTTGCGGAAGAATGCTCGATGTTCGTATCCGGACTGGCCTCGGAAAAGGAAATCAGGATTGATCTCAACCTCACGGACTCCATACCGCCACTTCATGCGGATCGGCGCTCGCTGGTGCAGATCTTGCTGAATTTGCTTTCCAATTCCGTCAAATACACACCTCGCGGCGGTTCGGTCGAACTGACTGCAAAGGTGGTCAACGGCAGCCACATCCTTAGGGTCAGCGATTCGGGGGTCGGCATCCCGGCCGAACAGATCGAAAGCCTCGTCGACCCGTTCACCCAGGTGAAAAATAGTCCATATACGAGCCAGGAAGGTATTGGCCTTGGATTGTCGATCGTCGATTCGCTGGTCAAGCTTCACGACGGAGAGCTCGGCATCGAAAGCCAGGTCGGCCAAGGAACGACCGTAACGGTGTCCCTCCCAAGCGCCGGACCTTAATACCTCACTTCGCCGTCAATACCCCGCATCAACATCGATTTCCTGCAGAAGCGATTCACCCGCCTCCAGCCGCCCGATGTTGGCGGTGATTTCAGTCACCAACTGCGTGACCGTCGGCCGCCGCGCCACATGCGGCATGACGGTGACCTTCGGATGCCGCCAAAGCGAGCTCTCGGGCGGTAAGGGCTCGGGCCAGAGGGCGTCGAGGGCAGCATAGGACAGTTGCCCGGAGTCGAGGGCATCGATCAGATCACGATCTACCACATGCTTGCCGCGCCCGACATTCACCAGCATCGCACCCTTCGGCATCATGGCGAAGGTCCGGGCACAAAAAATGCCCTCCGTTTCCTTCGTCAGCGGCAACAGGCAAACCGCGATATCGATCTGGTTGAGAAATGGTTCCAGTTGATCGGAACCACTGAATATCGGGAATTCCGCGGCCTCCCGCGGCGATCGGACCCAGGCCGAAACATCGAACCCGAGCGACTTTAGAACCAGCGCCGGCGCGTTGGCCATCATCCCGAGGCCGAGGAACCCGACGCGCCTTTCCTCGGGCCGAACAATCGGAATCTTCAGCCATTCCCGGTTGGCCTGGCCCGCTTGATAGGCAGGCATATTGCGATGGAACCGCAGCACATGCATGACGACATATTCCGTCATCATCGGATCACCCCCCGACGGCTCCACCTTGCCGAGCGGCACCTTTGGCAGATTGGGATGGTTGATGAAGGGCTCGACGCCGGCGGAGCGCGTGAACATGGCTTTCAGGTTCGGGAAGGCGGGAAGAATGTCGAAATCGGGACGCATGAAGGCGAGGTACTCGATATCCGCCGCTTCGCCCGCCTCGGGCCAGATACGAATCTCCATATCGGGGAGATGTTCGCCGAACGTCTCCCGCCACGCCTCGGCGCTGCCGATATGCTTGTCCAAATTAACGATGAGCAGTGCCATGCCCCCTCCTCGGTCACTCTTTCTCGATATCCATATGGAGAGCCGGTCAGGCCGTCGGCAAGTCCGCCACCGCTCGCTCCATCCGCCCGATATGCTCGTCTGGCTTGATGTCGCCGCCGAGGGTACGAAGACAGAGATGGGTGAGACCGATCTCGCGCCAGCCCGCGACGCGGTCGCGCCATTCGTGCTCGCGCGGACCCACGACCGCGACCCCGGCCTCCATCCCGAGACCGGCGGGATCGCGGCCGGCCGCCTCCGCTTCCCGGTAGATGTCGTCGCGAACGGCGGGGAATTCCTCCGGCGAACATAGGATGAACCAACCGTCCGCCTGCCGCCCGATCCGGCGTCGGACCCGCGGCACTGGCTCACCTCTCGCCCCAATCCAAAGCGGAATCGGCCGCTGCACCGGCAGCGGGTTGATACCGGCTCCGGAGACTTGGTCCCAGCGGCCGTCGAACTCGACGGTCTCCTCCGTCCAAAGCCGGCGCAGAAGATCGATCTGTTCCTCGCACCTGGCACCCCGGTTGTGAAAATCGGCACCAAGGGCCCGGTACTCCGCCTCGTCCCTGCCGATGCCGATGCCAAGGCGCAGCCGGCCGCCGGAAAGCACGTCCAGTGTCGCCGCCTGCTTGGCGACAAGCACCGTCTGCCGCGCCGGCAAAATGATCACCGAAGGCACGAGCTCGATCTTCTCGGTCACGCCGGCGATCAAAGCCATCATGGTCATGGGTTCGTGAAGCGGCCCGCTCCCCGGCCGGATGATCTGTTCCGGAATGCGGAGATGGGTCAATCCAAGCCCCTCGGCCGCCTGCGCGAAATCCTTGATCGCACCGATGTCATTCCGCAGCTCTCTTACGGGCAGTGATATGCCAACACGCATGATGTGGATTCCCTTGGGTAAATTCGTATTGGATGGGATGCCGATGTAGCACGATCCCCGCCGCCACGGAAGGCCGGCGCAGCCTGTCGATTTTCGGCGCTACGGACAATTGCCAACACGATTCGAATCCTTTCATACTATCGACCGAAGTCATTTGAGGGGAATCTCAATGAGGCAATGCCTCTTACTTTCGGTAGTATTGCTGGTGCTTGCAGTTTTGCCGGCCATGGCAGCGAAGCGTGTCGCACTGGTAATCGGCAACAACGATTACAAGGCCTTAGGCAAACTAAACAACGCCGAAAAGGATGCGCGCGACATGGCGCGCAAGCTGAAGAGCCTCGGTTTCGATGTGATCTTAAAAATCAACGCAACGCGGCGCGACATGGGGCGCGCGATACGGGCCTACGAAACCAAGGCGTCGTCAAGCGATGTCGGCCTTGTTTTCTATGCGGGTCACGGCATTCAGGCCGACGGCAAGAATTATCTCATCCCGTCCGACGCCGACATCGAGATCGAGGACGACCTTGCCTACGAAGGGGTCGCCGCCAAGGATTTTTTTCAGTCGATGGAACGGGCGGGAACGCGCGTCAATATCATGATCCTGGACGCCTGCCGCGACAATCCGCTGCCCAGACGCACACGTTCGGCGGCAAGGGGATTGTCGGTTGTCGGGATCCCGAAGGGTGCCAAGGGGACCGCAATTCTCTATTCGGCGGGCGAAGGGCAAACGGCGCAGGATGGCCCGGCGGGCGGCAATGGAATCTTTACCGCGGCACTTTTAAAGGTCATGGACATCCCCAATCTGACACTGGAGCAGACGATCAAACAGGTGGTTCGGAGGGTCAAGGAAAAGACCAATGCTCGACAACGGCCATGGAGTTTAACGTCGCTCGAAGGCGATTTTTATTTCAGCAAGCGAGGCGTTTCGCCCGGTCTCGCGTCTAAGGCCGCACCGACCACGGCCCCCCGGACATCATCCCGAGCCCAGCCCAGCGTGGATAAGGAAACGGTATTCTGGACCTCGATCAAGGACAGCACGGACCCGGACATGTTCGAGGAATACCTCAATCAGTATCCCAATGGCAGTTTCGCCGGTCTGGCCCGGTTGAAAGCCAAGAAGTTGAAGGCGGCCAAGGTCGCCGCCATTCACCCCCCAACTTCGAGACCGGCTGCAACGCCCGATCGATTGTCCTCGATAGCTTTGCCCGGCGGTAACTGCGGTCGCATCGAATTGAAGTGTAATTCGCGAATGGTAAATTCCTTAAGTGACCTCACGAATAGGGTAAAAGTAGGCATACTCGGCGAGGGTCGCTGGCCGATTGATAATCCTTCATGCGCCGTTAGAACCCCGGAAGCCGTTCTAAAATTCATCGAAGACAAGTTTGGCTCCGGCGGTATGATTATAGATTCAGATTTAGCGTTGCCGGGGATCGGTCCAGCTCGCGCGCTTGAACGGGGTTTAAAGCTGGGTGTCTGGGATTGTAACGCGTATGTGCATTCTCGATAATTTTTACGCCGGAATGCGGCTCGGACGAACGATCTACTGAACTTTACCGCCATGGCGGAATATGTGGACGTGGTCGGCGCTGTAGAGGCGGCTGTCTTCCGCTTCGACCGCCGCCAAAACATGGCCGACGACGATAAGGGCGGTGCGGGTGAGTTTGGCCGCCCGGACCTTCGTGGCGATATCCTCCAGCGTGCCGCGAAGGATCAATTCGTCCGGCCAGCTCACCCGGTAGAGAACCGCCACAGGGCAGTCGCCGCCGTAATGCGGCGTCAGGCTGTCCACGACATGGCGCATATTCCGTACCGAAAGATGGATGGCGAGGGTGGCACCGCTCTTGCCGAGTTCGGCCAATTCCTCACCCGGCGGCATCGCCGAGGCTTTCATTGCCGTTCGTGTCAGAATAACGGTCTGACTGATGCCGGGGGCCGTCAACTCCGTCTTCAACGCCGCCGCCGCGGCGGCATAGGCCGGGACGCCGGGGGTGATGTCGTAGTCGATGCCGAGCGCATCGAGCCGCCGCATCTGTTCGGCAATGGCGCCATAGAGTGAAGGGTCCCCCGAATGCACGCGAGCGACGTCGTGACCCGCTTTTTCGGCGGATTCCATCTCGGTGATGATCTCGTCGAGGGTCATCGACGCGGTGTCGAGCGTTCGCGCCGCGGGCGGCGCAAGTTCTACAACCGCCGGCGAGACAAGGGACCCGGCATAAAGGCAAACCGGGCAAGCTTCGATCAGACGACGGCCGCGGAGGGTCAGAAGTTCCGGATCCCCGGGTCCGGCCCCGATGAAATGCACGGTCACGATTGCGCCGCCTTGGTCGCTTTCTTGCCGGCATATCCGCGCGGCGTATAGACCCACGCCCCGCCGCTTCGCCGTTCCACCCGCCGGGTCTCGGACGACCCGATGAGAACCAGCGTCAGCATATCGACCGCCTCCGCCGAGAGGTCCTTGAGATCGACGACCGAGACCTGCTCCCCCTCGCGGCCGAGATTTCGCGCCAACACCACCGGCGTGTCGGCCGGCCGATGGCACAGCAGGATGTCCCGGGCGAGGCCGAGCTGCCGAGTCCGGCGGCGGGAGACCGGATTATAGATGGCAACGACGAAATCGCCCTCGGCCGCCGCCCTCAGCCGTTGCTCGATCACTTCCCAGGGCGTCATCAGATCAGAGAGCGAAATGGTGCAGAAATCATGGCCGAGCGGCGCCCCGATCCGGGCCGCCGCCGTCTGCATCGCGGAGACGCCGGGCGCCGCCATGACCTCGATCCGCCGCCAATCCGCCCGAACCGGACTATCGAGCATTTCGAAGACCAATGTCGCGAGCGCATAGATCCCCGCATCGCCTGAAGATATTAATGCGACCCGTCGTCCCGACGCCGCGAGATCGAGCGCGGCACGCACGCGCGCTTCCTCTTCTCCCAACTCGTAACGATGCAGTTTCTTGCCGGCAACCGCATCGCCCAGCAGATCCAGGTAAAGCCGATAACCGACGATATCGTCCGCCTCCGAAACCAGACGGGAAACCTCCGGCGTCCGCATTTCCGCCGCCCCCGGCCCAATCCCGACAACCGATAGACGACCTCGCGCCATCCCCGGTGTCGATCCATCGAAGATGTCCCCGCTTCGTGCGACGGCGCAGGTCACGCGGCGGCTTTTTCGTTTCGGCACGATCAAGGCGGCATCGGCACCCGCAGCGGCAAGGGCGGCGCCTTCGGCGACGCCGTGACAGCCGACCTCCCGGAACACGAGCGCAGAAGGGTTCAGGAGGCGCGGCGTCTCGCGTTCCAATACCTCGCCGCTGAAATACCGAAGCGGCGCGCCCAACGCCCCGGCAACGGCTTCGACCGCGGGCTCGTCCATCTTCAAATCGATGGAATAGACCCCGGCAACTGCTTCGGCCGGCAAGTCGGCATCAGCGAGCGTCTCGCGGACCAACGCCACCGCCTCGTCGGCGGAGGCATCCCGCTCGCAGCCGATCCCGATTGCAAGATTTCGGCGATGATAGACGAGGCTCGACGGCCCGCCCGCAACCCGGCTGTCGGTCACGCGGATCGTCAGCGCGCCAGCCGCGTCGAACGGCAAGCGCGAGTCCGAGAGCCAAGCGGCTTCGCCCTCGAGCGAAACTCTTTCGCCCGCGAGAAGCGCCGCCATGAACGGTTTGGCATCCAGCGGATTGACGAGAGCCCAGCCGGCCGGCGGCTCGTCGAGCGCCACTCCAAAGCGGAGATCGCCCGCCGTCGTTACTGCGGCTACGCCGCCAAGGTTCTTGGCGATCCGGCGCGCCATGTCATTCGCCCCGTGATGACCGCCCAGCAAGGGCACCACCGAGGTCCCATCCTCCGCGACCGCAAGCACGGGCGGCTCCATCCGCTTATCCGCGAGGATCGGCGCCAGTGTCCGGATCAAGATTCCAGCCGCGCACACGCCAATGATCGGTCGATCCAGGAGGAAAAGCGATTGGAGATGCGCCGCCGTCTCGGGAAAAGCGATATCGCAATCCGATACCCGGTCCGCCAGGCCGTGAATCTCTCCCTCCCCCAATGCCGAGGCCACCGCCCGCGCCGTCGCGAGCGCGCTCTCGGCAAGGACGATGATCGCGGGGCGATTCATAGCCGCCATGCCTCGCCCCGCGAGTGCAATAAGATCATCGAGAAATAGGGGGCGGCATCGACGCCGACATCCGCCAACGGCAAAATGCGCTGGTTCGCCATCGTCGCGTGTTCGACATAGCGGGCCCGGCCGGACAGGTTCAAATCGTCCAGCAAATCTCGAACTCGCGGGAAATGGCGCCCGACCTTGATGATCGCCGCCGCATCCGAAGCTTCCAAACGGCGACGGATATCGTCCGACGGAAGCGGCGCGGGAATGACCGTGAGCACATCGTTTTTCGCCACCAGCGGCGCGCCCAACACCGCCGCACATGCCATCGGCGAGGAAACGCCCGGCACCACCTCGACCGGAAACGCCCCGGCCATACGGCCGAAGAGATACATGAACGACCCATAAAAGAACGGGTCGCCCTCGCACAACACTACTACATCCCGACCGTTCTTTAGGTGTTCGCCGATCGACACGGCCGCCTGGTCGTAGATCTCATCCAACGGGAAGGTTCCGCCGTCGATCGGCATGCGGATCGCGATCTCCTCGGTGCCGGAGGGGATGTGGTCGGCAACGATCGATCGAGCCAGGCTCTCCCCCGTCTCCGGCGCGGGATAGGCAATGACAGGCGCCGCTTTCAGCAAGCGCAACGCCTTGACGGTGATCAACTCGGGATCGCCGGGCCCAACGCCGAGACCATGGAGTGTCCCCGTCATGGTTTGACGCCGACATATTGAGTGACCGGGTACTGCGGCCGCCACATACGATAGGACCCCATGGGTTCGGCGCGCGAGATCGCAATGCGGCGAAGGTCGCCGCCCTGTTCGTCACACCAATCGAGAAGCGCCCTCTCGCCCTCCACGGTGACCGCGTTGGCGACCAAACGCCCGCCGGACGGCAGCGCCTCCCAACAAGCCGGCAGCATGGCCTCGTCGGAAAGGCCGCCGCCGATAAAGACGGCATCCGGCGCCTCCAAGGACACGAACGCCGCCGGTGCCTCGCCGTCGACGACATCCAGCTTCGGCGCGCCAAGGGCGGCCGCGTTGTCCGCGATCAGCCCCAGACGCACCGCCCGTCGCTCGATCGCAATGGCGCGATTGCGCGGATCGACGCGCATCCATTCGATTCCGATCGACCCGGAACCCGCACCGACATCCCAAAGCAGTTCCCCCGCCGCCGGTGCCAGCGCGGAAAGCGTCACGCCACGGATTTCTTGTTTCGTCAACTGTCCGTCGTGATTGAAGGCCGCGTCGGGAAGTCCCGGCAGGCGAGTTCGGCGCGGCGTTCCCTTATCGGCAACGCAGGTCACCGCGACCGTGTTGAAATCCGCCGCTGGTTCCGTTCGCCAATCCCTGGCGGTCCCGTCGACTCGGCCCTCTTTCGGCCCATCCATGTGTTCCAAGACCGTCATCGGACTAGCCCCGTATCCGGCATCGCAAAGGGTGGCGGCGATCTTGGTGGGCGCGTTGCCATCTTCGGCAAGGATCAGGAGTTTCGCCTTCGGCTGCACGTAAGCGCGGAGCAGGTCCAGCGGCCGGCCATGCAGGGTCAGACAGTCGACCTCCGCCATGCTCCAACCGAGGCGCGCGCACGCCAAGGCGAAGGCGGAGAGGCTGGGGATGATGGTCGTCTCGTCGATCGGCAGCAATCGCGCCAAGGTCACGCCGATGCCGAAATGCATCGGATCGCCGGTCGCGAGAACGCAGACCTTTCGCCCGCGATGCGCCTCGATTTGCGGGATCAGCGCCAGTAGCGGCTTGGGCCAGGTCATGGTTTCCCGACCCTTCAACGGAATCATCTCGAGGTGGCGGTCGCCGCCGACTAGGACATCGGCCCCATCGATCAGCGCCTTCGCCGCGGGCGTCAAACCGTCGAGCCCATCTTCGCCGATGCCGACGATGGAGAGCCATTTATCCGTCATGATGCGGCTTCCTTCAGCGCGTTAATAGCGGCGGCGGCCATGGCGCTGCCGCCGCGACGACCGCGAAGGGTCAGATACGGGATTCCGTGTTGGCCCGAGGCCAAGGCGTCCTTCGATTCCGCCGCCCCCACGAACCCGACGGGAAACGCCATGATCGCGGCCGGACGCACGGTCCCCTCGGCAATCATCTCGAGCAATCGAAAAAGCGCCGTCGGCGCGTTCCCGATGGCGATGACGGCACCGTCGAGTTGGCTCGCCAGTACATCGAACCCGGCGGCCGAGCGCGTCGTCTCCGCCTTTTCCGCATAAGCCTTGGTGGCCGGGTTCGCCAATCCGCAGAGCACCGGATTGTCGGTCGGCAACCTAGTCTTGATGATCCCTTCGGCGACCATTCGGCTATCGGCGATTACCGGTTTTCCGTCTGCCAGCGCGGCCCATGCCGCCGCCGCGACCCGGTCGTCCCAGGCAAGGTCCGAAGCAATGTCCGGCATGCCGCAGGCATGGACCACGCGAAGCGCCAGGGCCGCGATATCGTCCGGCAAGTTCGAGAGATCGGTCTCCCGCCGAACAATGGAGAACGATCGGCGGTATATCTCGTCGGGATCCTTCAGATAGGCCGCCATATCCGTCAATCGCCCGAAGACGGCGTCTTCATGCTGACGGGCCCATGCGGGTGATCGGCGTGCGGATAAGGATGATGTCCGTGGTCATCGCCGTGGTTGTGCCCTTGGCCGTGCGCATGTTCGTGGCCGTGATCGTGTCCATGCCCATGATCGTGATGATGATCGTGGCCCGCCGCTTGATCCTCGTCAGTGCCGATGCCTTCGACATGATGGTGGTGGCTTTCCTGATGCAGGCCGACCTCGTCCTCGAAGCCCAAGACCTGGTCGCGGTACTTGCACATCTGGCAGTTCATGTTGTTGTGGCCCTCGAGGATCTCCTGCACGCGGTCGATGAAAGTCTCCACGACCAGGGGCTGGGCGTTCAGATAGGGCGCCTTGACGAACTGGATCTCCGGATGACGCGCCGCGACGACATCGGTGTAGTCGTAAATGCGCCGAACCAGGACACCGGTGAAGAGAAAATACGGGAAGACGATGATGCGGCGATAACCGAGTTTGGCCGCGTGCTCCAAGCCGGGCTCGACGAGCGGAAACGTCACCCCGGAATAGCAGGTCTCTCCCCAGCCGAAACCAAACCCTTCCCACAGCATGCGCGAGACCTTGCTGATGTTGGAATTGGCGTCGGGATCGGAGGCGCCGCGGCCGACCGTCATCAACAAGGTTTCCTCCGGCGGCACATCGCCGTCCGCCGCATCAATCGCCTGCTGCACGCAGGCACCGGCGGCACGGATCATCTTAGGATCGATGCCCAATTCCCGCCCATAGGCGATCGTGAGCTCGGGGATACCGGCCGCGTATGTATTGAGCACCGAGGGAATATCGTTCTTCACATGCCCGGCCGCGAACAGCATTCCCGGCAAGGCGAGAATGTTGGCGGCACCGCGCTCTCGGAGGGCGTCGAGGCCCGTACGAATGACCGGACGGGCGAATTCCAGAAACCCGTGCTCGACGTCGTATTCGGGCATCAATTTACGAACCGCCTCGGCCAGTTCGCCGAATTCACGAACGGCGCCCGCGTCCCTGCTGCCGTGACCGCACAGCATTATTCCTATTTTTTCCGTCATGGGTTCCCCGTTGGCTCGAAGTTGCTCGCCCCGCGACCGGCACTTTTCTTCGTCCAATCGCCGGCATTGTAATTGACCCCCCGAAGGAGGGCACGCACCATTCGAAAATGTTGATCCCGAACATGTATGGTGCGCCGGCAGGTATCGGTCCCGCCCTTGTCCTGCTGGCGGCGCTGATCCTCGACGCCGCCTTTGGTGATCCCGCATGGCTCTATCGGCGATTGCCGCATCCGGTCGCCTTGCTCGGCCGTCTGATCGGCGGCATCGAAAGGGCTCTCTATCCAAAAAGCAGCATCGCCGGAAGATCGAGAGGCGTTCTTTTGGTCGCTTTGATTGTCGCGGTCGCGGCGGGGATCGGATGGGCGATCGGCGCCGGCTTGCGCTCGGCGGATGGAATTTGGGCCTGGTTTTTGGAAGCCATCCTGGTAAGCACGCTCCTCGCCTTTCGCGGACTTTACATTCACGTGGCGGCTGTCGCCGGCAGCTTGGCGGAGGGGCTCGACGCCGGGCGCCGGGCGGTCCGGGAGATCGTGGGACGTGATCCCGAAAGCCTGGATGAGGGCGGGGTCGGCCGGGCGGCGGTCGAATCCTTGGCCGAGAACTTTTCCGATGGCGTCGTGGCTCCTGTCTTTTGGTACCTTCTCTTGGGGTTGCCCGGACTTTTCGCCTACAAGGCGATAAACACGCTCGACAGCATGGTGGGGCACCGGAACGAACGATATCGGCAATTCGGCTGGGCGGCGGCGAAACTCGACGACTTGGTCAATCTGCCCGCCTCGCGGCTGACGGGGGCGATCTTCATCGGCACCGCATTGATCCTGCCCAATGCTTCCGCGTCGCGGTCTTTTCGGGCGGTTCTGCGGGATGCCTCGCGCCACCGCTCGCCGAACGCCGGTTGGTGCGAGGCGGCAGTGGCGGGTGCCCTCGATCTGGCGCTTGGCGGACCGCGGATTTATCAAGGCGAGAGGGTCGAGGATGCCTGGATGGGCGACGGTGACAAGACCGTCGGTCCGGCCGACATCCGGCGCGCCCTTCGTCTCTATATAGCGGCGGGGGCGATCTCCTTCGCCTTGATCGCCGCCTCGACCGCGATCTAGATCAGGCGCCATTCGCCACCTCCAGCAACCGATCCAAACTCAAATGCCGTTCGCAATGAGCCGCCAGGGTATCGAGCGCCGCATCGGTTTCGCGCTCGTAGTTCAGTCCGCTCCGGCAGCGGTCTTTGAGCTTTGACAAAAATGCGTGGCGAAACGCATCCGCCGCGAACAGGCCGTGCACGTAACAGCCTCTTGCCGACCCATCCGGCGAGACCGCGCCGTCGGGGCCGTCGTCGAGGTTCAACATCGGTCGATCCGTCGCCGGCCCCGTCGTCCTGCCCATGCGCATCTCGAAGCCCCTTATATCGAGACCACTCGCGGCGTCGCACCCTTTGACCCGCGCCAGGCGTTTCTCGTCGGAGATGACCGTCTCGATATCCAGCAGACCGAGGCCCGCTTCCTCGGCGGGATCCCCTTCGATGCCGTCCGGATCGCGTACCCGGCGACCCAGCATCTGATACCCGCCGCAAAGACCAAGAACCTTACCGCCGCGCCGAATATGGGCGGCGATATCGATATCCCAGCCTTGCGATTTCAGGAAACGAAGGTCGCCGATGGTCGATTTGGAGCCCGGCAGCAAAATCAGGTCGGCATTGCCGGGTAGCGCCTCGCCCTCCCGCACCATGACGACGTCCACGTCGGGCTCGGCGGCCAAAGGATCGATATCGTCAAAATTGGCGATACGCGAGATCACCGGAACGGTGATCCGGATGGGAGCCTCCGGCCGCCGCGTATAGGCCTCGACGCCGAGCGCGTCTTCCGCCGGCAATCTCGCCACCCCGGCGAGATGCGGCAGAACGCCAAAACACTCAAGGCCGGTATGCGCCTTGATGGCGTCCAATCCCGAATCGAACAACGAAACATCACCGCGAAACTTGTTGACGACATAGCCTTGCAGAGATCGGCGCTCGTCCTCACTCAATACGGCGTGGGTGCCGACGATATTGGCGATCACGCCGCCCCGCTCGATATCGGCGACCAGCACGACCGGTGTTCCGGCCGCCAAGGCAAACCCCATATTGGCGACATCGCCCTCTCGGAGATTAATTTCGGCCGGGCTGCCCGCCCCCTCGATGACGACGAGATCGCATTCCGCGCGAAGGCGCGCATAGCTTTCCAAAATGATCGGCAGAAGCTCGGGCTTGAGGTCATAATAGTCCCGCGCCTTGACGTTCTTCCACACCCGGCCCCTCACCACGACCTGCGAACCGACATCGGTCTGAGGCTTTAAAAGGACCGGGTTCATGTCGACGGACGGCGCGACGCCGCAGGCGCGGGCCTGCAGTGCCTGCGCCCGCCCGATCTCGCCGCACTCACCCGCCACGGCCGCGTTATTGGACATGTTCTGCGGTTTGAACGGCCGAACCGTCAGCCCGCGCTTGGCATAGGCGCGGCAAAGCCCGGCGACGACGGTCGATTTCCCGACATCGGAGCCCGTTCCCTGCACCATGATCGCGGCAGCGGTCAAAATTCGATGCCTTTCTGCGCCTTAACGCCGGCCCGGAAGGGGTGCTTGACCATGGTCATTTCAGTGACCAGATCGGCCAGTTCGATCAAGGGCTCCTTGGCGTTCCGCCCGGTCACGACGACATGCAGGTTCTCGGGTCGGCCGCTCAAGATCGCCAACACCTCATCGATCGGCAGATAGTCGTAGCGCAAGACAATATTCAGCTCGTCCAGGATCACGAGATCAAACTCCGGATTGTCGCCGCGACAGGCCTCGATCATCTCCTTGGATGTCTCCCAGGCAGCCTCGGCCGCCGCGATGTCGCGGGCCCGATCCTGGGTTTCCCAGGTGAAGCCCTCGCCCATCGTGCGGATGGTGACTTGGTCGGGAAATTTCTCGAGAACGCCCCGCTCGCCGGTCTGCCATTTGCCTTTGACGTATTGGACGACACCAACCTTCATACCGTTGCCGATTGCACGCACGGCCAAACCGAACGCCGCGGTCGACTTGCCCTTGCCCTTGCCGGTGTGAACGATCAGGAGGCCTTTTTCGATCGTCTTCGTGGCCAGCATGCGGTCCCGCGCCTGTTTGCGGTTTCGGGCCTTTTCATTGGCGCGCTGGTTGATGTCGTCTTCGCTTCGATCGGGATCACTCATGACGCCTCCTTCCGTTCGGTGGCCGCGATTTCCTTCAGCATGGTGAAACTGGCATTTGTTCGGGGTTTCCAGAGGCCCCGATCCTGCGCCTCGATCAACCGATCGGCGATCTCGCGCGCCGCCGCCGGATTATTGTCGAGCAAAAATTCCCGCACCTCGGGATCGGCGACATAGGCCTCGTAGACCAGGTCGAAATGATGATCGGCGACCAGCCCGGTCGTCGCCGCGAAGGCGAATAGATAGTCGACCGTGGCGGCGATTTCGAACGCACCCTTGTAGCCATGGCGCATGACCCCATTCAGCCATTTCGGATTGACCGCGCGGGCGCGCACGACCCTTCCGATCTCATCATCCAGGGTTCTGATCTTGGGAGTTTCGGGACGGGAATGATCGTTGTGATAGACGGCCGGCTGGGCACCCGACAAGTGGCGCACCGCCGCCGTAGCACCCCCCTCGAACTGATAATAGTCGTCCGAATCGAGTAGGTCGTGTTCTCGGTTGTCCTGGTTTTGAACCACCGCCACCACCTGTTTTAGCCGGCTCTCGAACAAGCCGTGCTCGGCCCGGCCTTCGCTGCCGCCGCCATAGGCATAGCCGCCCCAAGCGAGATAGGCGCGAGCCAAGTCGGCCTCGGTCTCCCAGCCGCGCTCGTCGATCAGCGCCTGAAGACCGGCCCCATAGGCGCCTGGCTTCGATCCGAACACGCGGTAGGCGGCGCGCCGACGGGCCGCCGACGCGTCTATCCCCGATGCCGCCAGCGACGCCGCCTCGCGGGCGACTCGGGCCGCGATGGGATTGTCCTTTTCGGGCTCGTCGAGATCGGCAACGGCGCGAACGGCGCTGTCGAAAAGGTCGATCTGTTCCGGAAACGCGTCGCGGAAGAAACCGGAAATGCGGAGCGTGACATCGACCCGCGGCCGATCCAGAACCGAGAGGGGCAGGATCTCGAACCCGGTGACGCGCCGGGACGCCTTGTCCCAGGTCGGGCGCACCCCCATCAGCGCCAGGGCCTGGGCGATGTCCTCGCCACCGGTCCGCATGTTGGACGTGCCCCAGGCGGTGACCACCATCCCCGCCGGCCAGGCGCCGTTGGTTTGGCGATAATGATCGACCAGCAGCGAGGCCGACTGCCAGCCGAGTAGCCAAGCGGCGGGGGTGGGCACGGTCCTGTTGTCGACCGAATAGAAGTTGCGGCCCGTCGGCAGCACATCGAGACGTCCTCGTGTCGGTGCTCCCGATGGTCCAGGCTCGACGAACCGCCCGTCAAGGCCGCGCAAGACGGCGTCGATCTCCGCCTTACCGCAAGCTTCGACCGCCGGACGGATGGACTCGCCAATCGCACTCAATACCGCCCTGGTGCACGGCCAGTCGCCCGCCGCCCCGCCCCGCACCAGCGCCAGAGCCAAATGCTCCAGCCGCTCGACCGTATCGCCCGCACTTCGCCACGGGTCGGACGCCACGCCTTCCAGCGCCGCCGGCCGCGGGCCGGTCCAGGGCATTGCCATCTCGCAGTCCAGCGGATCGAATTCGCCAAGCCCCAGGTCGGTCGCGAGCACGCGGATCAGCGACTGGTCGGGGCCGTCGCCTCGGCCTCTCGGCACTCGAACGAGTGCGACCAGCAGATCGTTCAGCAAACCGCCTTCGGGCGCACGTCCGAACACATGCAAGCCGTCGCGAATCTGCATCTCCTTCAACTCGCAAAGGTAATTGTCGAGCTTGGCAAGCGCCGCGTCGGCATCGTCCTCTGTCGCGATCCCGGTATCCTTGTCGAGCCCGGAGGCGCGGGTGAGATCGAGAATTTGCCGGCGCAACAGCCCGAGGCGCCTCGGGTCGAGCCCGGCGGCTTCGTAATATTCGTCGACCAGAGCTTCCAAATCCTTCAGCGGCCCGTAGGACTCGGCGCGGGTCAGCGGCGGCGTCAGATGATCGACGATCACCGCCTGCGCACGGCGTTTCGCCTGGGTCCCTTCGCCCGGGTCATTGACGATAAAGGGGTAGAGATGCGGTAACGGCCCAAGTGCCGCTTCGGGAAAGCACGCTTCCGACAGGACAACGGATTTCCCGGGCAGCCACTCGAGATTACCGTGCTTCCCCATATGAATGACCGCATGGGCATCGAACGCGCCGCGAAGCCAGGCGTAGAAGGCCAGATAGCCGTGCGGCGGCACCAGAGCCGGGTCGTGATAGCTTTCCGCCGGGTCGATGTTATACCCCCGCGCCGGCTGAACCCCGATCACGACATTGCCGTAGCTGGCGACCGAGAGATGGAAAGCCTTACCGTCGAAGAACGGGTCTTCCGCTGGGTCGCCCCAACGCTCGGTGACCTTGTCGCGAACAAGCGCGGGCAAGGCATCGAAATAACGGGCGTACTCGCCGAGCGTAAGACGAACGCCTTCGCCCGCACGATATCTTCGATCCAGGTCGTTCGTCGGTCCCGCCAACAGACGATCCATGAGGGTCGCGCCATCGCTTGGGCGCCCCTCGATGCGATATCCCGCCGTCTCCATGGCGGCCATCAGCGAGGCAACGCTTTCCGGCGTGTCGAGGCCAACGCCGTTACCCAGCCGTCCGTCGCGGTTCGGATAGTTGGCGAGGACGATCGCGACACGGCGCTCGGCCGCGGGAGTTTGGCGCAAACGACACCAAGCCCCGGCCAGGCTCGCCACGAAATCAACGCGGTCCGGAACCGTTTCGTAGGCGGTGACGGAGGTTTCGGTCGAAGGGTCGTATCGCGCGGCCGTCTTGAACGAGACCGCGCGGCTCAGGATGCGTCCGTCGATCTCGGGAAGGACCACGTTCATCGCCAGGTCGCGCGGCGAGAGCCCCCGTTCGCCCTTGCGCCAAGCCGCTTCGGTGCCGCCCGCGAAGACCACTTGCAGCACGGGACAATCGGCGGCATCGAACGGCGTTTCCCGACGCGCACCACCCGGGCTGGAGACCGCGAAGCCGGTGGCATTCAGGATGACGGACGGCGGCTCGGTCTCGAACAACGAGCCGAGAAACTCCGCCGAAAAACTTTCCTTCAAACTGGAGACGAAGACCGGCAACGGATTGAGCCCCTCCCCGCGAAGCGCCTCGATCAACCCTTCAACCGGGGCCAGATTGCCGGCTTGGACGAGGGCCCGATAGAACACGACCGGGGCAACCGGTGCGCCTTCGACCCATTCGGATTGGATCGCCGCGAGATCGGGATCGGCTCGCCCGGGCCAAAAAAAGCCGGCGCGCAACAGCGGTTTCGGAGGCTGCCACGGGCGCGCCTCGCCGATCAACGTGGCTGCAAAAGAAAGAAAATTGCGGTCGTTGTCGGGGCCCCCATGGGTTCGGTATTGCCACAGGCGGTACAGCGCTTCGCGGGGAAGTGTGCTGAGGGCGTCGAGTTCCGCGTCCGGCTGGTCGTCTCCCGGCATGAAGGCCACGGGAATGTCACGCGCCCGGCAGATCGCCGCGAATTGCTCGACCCCATAGGACCAGTAACCGACCCCGCCAAGCACTCGGACAAGGACCAACTTCGCGTGCCGGACCACCTCGTCCACATAGAGATCAACCGACATGTTGTGCGCGAGATGCATCAGATTGGCGAGGCGGAGGCTGGGATAGTCGCCGTCGAACCCCGCCCGGGCCGCCGCCAGGCAGGCAAGCTCCGTATCCGCCGCCGAGAGGAACAAAATATCGCCGGGTGTCTGGCCCAGATCGACGGCTTCCGACCCGTCGTCGATGGCGCCCGGCTGTGCCGCAAGCAAATGCATGTTTCAGCCCACGATCGCCGCCTCGATCGCGGCACGGTCGAGCCCCGTGAGGCCAATCGTCACCAAATGCGTCTCCCGCGCTTCGCCGGGACGCCACTCGCGATCGAAATATTGCTGAACACGGCCGCCGACCGCTTGGACGACCAGCCGCATGTCGCGCCCTTCGACATGAACGAACCCCTTGAGGCGGAGAATATCGTGTGCGGCGATCGCCCGCTCGATACGCTGGATCAACGCATCGAGCGACTGAACCGCGCCGAAGGAAACGGCGAAACTCTCGAAGTCGTCATGGTCGTGATCGTCTTCATCGTCATGGTGCGAGGGCCGAGCGTCCAGGTCGTCCTCGGCGGCCGCGTCCAAGCCCAAAAGCACGGACGCATCGATAGCCGCGTTCCGGGCACTAACGATCTTGACGGCGTCGCGGAGGTTCGCCGCGATCTCGCCCCGAACCTCAGCCGATCGATCCGCTTCCAGCAGATCGGTCTTGTTCAGAACGATCAGGTCGGCGCAGGCGATCTGGTCCTCGAACACCTCCTCCAGCGGCGAGTCGTGATCAATCGCCTCGTCCGCCTCGCGTTGGGCCTGGACGGCGGCCGGATCGCCGGCAAAGAGCCCCTCCGCGACGGCGGGACCGTCGATCACGGCCACCACGCCGTCGACCGTGACCCGGGTCCGGATCTCCGGCCAGTTGAAGGCCCGCACCAGCGGTTTCGGCAGGGCGAGGCCCGAGGTCTCGATGATGATATGGTCGGGTCGGGGATCGCGGGCAAGAAGAGCTTCGATCGTCGGCACGAAGTCATCCGCGACCGTGCAGCAGAGGCAGCCATTGGCCAGCTCGACGATGTCTTCCTCGCCGCAGGTCTCCTCGCCACAAGCCTTCAACACCTCGCCATCGACGCCAATGTCGCCGAATTCGTTGATGATCAGGGCCAGCCGGCGACCGTTCGCGGTGGCCAGCAGATGGCGGATCAGAGTGGTCTTGCCGGCACCGAGGAATCCGGTGACGACGGTCGCGGGGATTTTGCCATGGTCGGCCATTCGGGTGTCTCCGGTCAGGGGGTGGATTTCAATTCGAGAGGCAGACCCGCGACGAGCATGACAGCGCGATCGGCTACCATCGCCACGGCCTGGTTCAGTCTGCCCGCATGGTCGCGAAACTCGCGCGCCAGTTCGTTGGCGGGAACGATGCCGAGACCAACCTCGTTGCCGATGAAAACGACCGGCCCGGCGAGTGCGTCCAATCCCGCGACCAGCGCATCCGTTTCCGCCTCGATATCCCGCGACAGCGTCATCAGATTGGCGAGCCAGATCGTCAGGCAATCGACCAATATGGCGGTGCCCGACGCGGTATGTCTTTGCAGGACGGGAAGCAGGGAAAGCGATTCCTCGAAGGTCCGCCAGCGATCGCCGCGGCGGGCTCGATGCCGTTCTATCCGTACGGCCATTTCGTCGTCGCCGGCCTCGGCCGTCGCGAGATAGATGGGGTCGAGGCCCGAATCCTCGATCAGGCGCTCCCCATAGGCGCTTTTTCCGGAACGCGCACCGCCAAGAACCAGGGTGACCGGCGGCAGTGTCTTCGGCGTCGTCACCACGATGCCCTCCCTCCGAGGCGGGGTGATGGGTCCGTGTCGCTGGACAAGTATCCTGGCTTCGGGTCCTGGGGCGCGACGCCTTCCCAACGGAACTCCCGTCAGTGGCGCAATGCCGCGTCCTCGCCGTCCACAGTTGCGGGGGCAGCGCCGGAATGGCTCTCCCTATTCGGGAGGGCGTCACCGGCTTCCTTTCCAACGACGATGAAAAGTTACACGCTCCCCATCGCGGGAGCCAGCGAAGATGCGCCCCGCTCAATCTTTTTCCGCAACACCCGCTTCCTCGAAGGTCGCCATGCCGTTATGGGCGGCAACGGCACTCCGCAGGACCGCGAGCGCCACGGCCGCGCCCGACGCCTCGCCGAGCCGCATATCGAGATCAAGCAGCGGCCGCTTGCCGAGCCGATCCAGGAGCCGCCGATGCCCGGGTTCGGCCGAAACATGCGCGACCAGACAATGATCGAGCGCGGTCTCATCGATGCGCGCCAGGACCGCCGCCGCGACGGTGGCGACATACCCATCCAGTATGACGGGAATACGCCGCCGCCGCGCCGCCGCGACCGCGCCCGCGATCGCCGCCAGTTCGCGCCCGCCGACCCGGCGGAGCGCTTCCATCGGATCGTCGAGGGTCGTGCCATGGCATTCGATCGCCTGACGCACCGCTTGCGCCTTCCTGCGAAGGCCCGCGTCATCGACGCCGGTCCCAGCCCCAACCCAATCACCGGCGTCCCCGCCGAAAAGGGCCCGCGCCAACGCCGCTGCAGTCGTCGTATTGCCGATGCCCATCTCGCCCAAGAGGATAATATCGGCCGCCTCCGGGACCGCCGTGATGCCGGCCCCGACGGCACTTAAAAAATCCGCCGAGGTCATCGCCGCCTCGACCGTGAAGTCGGCGGTCGGCCGCTCAAGCTCGATATCGACGACCGAAAGTGCCGCGCCGGCGCTGGCGGCAAGTTGGTTGATTGCGGCCCCGCCGGCGCGGAAGTTGGCGACCATCTGCGCCGTCACCTCGGCCGGATAGGCGGAAACGCCGCGCGCGGCGATCCCATGATTGCCGGCGAACACCAAGACATGTGCGGAATCGAGCGCCGGCGGGTGCCTTCCCTGCCAGGCGGCGAGCCAGACCGCCACATCTTCCAGCCGCCCGAGGGAACCGACGGGCTTGGTCAGTTGTGCCTGACGCGCCGTTGCCGCCGCCTCCGCGTCGCTGTCAGGCCCGGGCAAGTCGACGAGGAAATCTAATATGTCGGTCATGGGTTCCGGTCCTCCGGCGCGTTTCCGCGGTTGCGGCCCCGATCCCGGTTCTGGTATCGGATGCGTTCCCCGCGAAACATTCGGGAGCACGGCCGACATGTCCAGCAAGAACGACCGCGAGCCCCTGGCCGATGCGAAGCGGTCCCTCGCCTTCCTGACCCGGCTTCCGACCGGCGAGGGTGTCACGAATCCGGAGGGCGGTTTGGCGGACGCCGCCTGGACCTTCCCGCTCGTTGGAACCTTCGTGGGAGCCTGCGGCGGATTCGCCTTTTGGATCGCCCATGCGGCGGGATTGGCGCCGACGCTTTCGGGGCTCGCCGCCGTGGGCGCGGCTTGTCTCTTGACTGGTTGCCTGCACGAAGACGGGTTGGCGGATGTCGCCGACGGGTTCGGCGGCGGATCGGACCACGACTCCAAATTGGCCATCATGCGCGACAGTCGCATCGGTGCCTATGGCGTGATCGCGCTTTGCACCTCCGTCCTGGCGCGTGTCCTGGCGCTTGCGGCCTTCGTGGACGCCGCCGCCGCCCTTGCGGCGCTGCTGGCGGCGGGCGCCTTGTCGCGGGCGGCGATCGTTCCGGTCATGGCGGGCCTGCCGCCGGCGCGAACCGACGGCATGTCGTCATTCGCCGGCCGGCCGGCCGGTGCCACGGCGGCCTCGGCGGTCATCATTGGCGCCGTCGTCGCGGTCCTGGCCGTGGGCCTACAATCGGGTCTTCTTGCGTTGGTCGTGGCAATGCTCTCGGCCCTCGGCATGGCCTATCTTGCACGGCGGCAGATCGGCGGTCAGACCGGCGATGTGCTGGGTGCCACGGCCCAGGTCGCCGAAGGAGCGGTACTCATCGTACTCAGCATTGGTTGAGGCAGTTTAGGATGGGTCCCCTTCGGATGACATGGCCCCCGAGATAGCTGGACAGGATATCGGATATCGGGTGAAGTATGCCGCCTGTGTGAGGGAGATTTCGAATCATGATGGAAAACACGACGACGGTCCCCCGGAGTTCGCTGGCGGCCGAACAATCCAGCCGGCCGGCCGTATTCGTCGCGGCGGCTCTCGGTCTTCTGATCCTGTTCGCGGCCGGCTTCGCCCAGCCGAGCCTGTTGCACAATGCCGCGCATGACAGCCGGCATGCCGTCTCCTTTCCCTGTCACTGAGCGATGAGCCTGTTTCGGACCATCGTTTTCGCGGCCGTGATCAGCGGCCTGGGCGCCGGGATCGTTCTGACGGCAATTCAGTCCGTCAAAGCCATCCCGCTGATCCTTCAAGCGGAAATCTACGAGGAGCAGGCTTCCGCTTCGAGCCCGGCGCCGCGGGCCGGCGGACATGAACATGCCGAGGGAACATCGGCGGTGCACGGCCATGGCGACGAAGCGGAGGAATGGGCGCCGGCGGAAGGGCTTGAACGGTCCCTCTACACGTTGCTCGCCAATGTCCTGATCGGGATCGGGTTCGCTCTACTGATCTGCGCCGCGTTCGGCCTTCGCGGCGCGCCCGACTGGCGGGGCGGTCTGGTTGTCGGCCTCCTTGGTTTCGCCGCCATACATCTGGCACCCGCCTTCGGTCTGCCGCCCGAACTCCCCGGCATGCGCGGAGCCGATGTCGGCATGCGGCAATTGTGGTGGGGTGGAACGACGATCGCGACCGCAGCCGGATTGGCATTGATATGGCTGAACGCGAAGGTGCCCATGAAGGCGCTCGGTGCGATTTTGATCGTCCTGCCGCATATCGTCGGCGCGCCGCACCCCCATATCGACGGTGTCAGCGCCCTGCCGGCCGAACTCGCCGCCGCCTTCGTCAGCGCCACGCTGGTCGGCAACCTGCTGTTCTGGCTCCTGCTCGGCGCCCTTTCCGCCATTACCTTTCGCGGCTTCCAAGGCGACGGCGTGGAGGTTTGAGGAGTTCGAGCGTACACCGATAAACGCACTCTCGACATCCCCGTCTCACCTCCCGCTCGATCCGATAAGCCGGTCTCGGACGGGCTTCGACGTCCATCTGTTCTGTAAGCTCGACCCGCGCTTTGATCGCGTCATCGACCGTATCCGTCGATTCGAAAGCGCACGGCTGGATTCCAAACTCTTGTATTTCCGGACGAGAGCTAACGGGCGAAATAACCTCCGTCGACCGGTACCGCTGACTTGCCCCCAGGTTTCGTACCAATCGTTATGTTAGACCTTGCTCGTTGT
>CAYPAV010000017.1:0-105896 GCA_964408805.1 uncultured Rhodospirillaceae bacterium
GTGGAGATCGAGGGGATCGCCCGAGACGAGGGCAAGGCCCTGCTCCGGGACTTAATCGCGCATGCGGTCCAACCCGAATTCGTCTACACCCATCGCTGGACGGTTGGCGACGCGATCCTGTGGGACAACCGTTGCGTCCAGCACCGCGCCATGCCCTTCGACGACGATAAATACGAACGCCACATGCACCGGACCACGCTGGAAGGGGACATTCCTTACTTCGTCTCCGCCGCCGGCGAGAGGATCGAAAGCGCCGCCGCCTGAATTAAAGTGCTTTCAGCCGCCGAGCGTCCTCGGCCGCCTCGGCGAGGAGCCAGTCTCGGAAAGTCGTTATCTTCGGCAGTTTCGCCGTCGCCTTCGGGCAGACGACCCAATAGGCATAGGTGACCGGGAGCGAGAGCTGGACCGGGCGCACCAGACGGCCGGCGATCAAGTCACGCGCCGCGAGCCCCGTCCGCGCGAGTGCCACGCCCTGGCCGTCGACGGCGGCGTCAATCACCATGCTCGCCTGGTTCATGACCGGACCGCGAGAGAGATCGGCATCCGGAACGCCGGCGGCGTCGAACCATTTCGACCAATCGAGGCGGTCGTCGAGATGCAACAGTGTCAGTCGGGTCAAGTCGGCCGGCGAACAATGAGTGTAGGATACCGAACCGCTTTAGGCGCGGGCTTCGCTCGTCTCTCTCTGCATCGGGGCTGGTCGCACGCGGTGGGTGACCATGCGGTCGTGCAAGCCGGTGATCAGACGGCTTCCCGTCTTGAGACAGAGGAAGGGGAGAAAGGCATGGACCAGACATGCTGCGGCGGCGACCAGCATGGTTGCGGTGAACGAAAGCGCCGAACACAGATGCTGGAAGTAGGTTTCGTTCACGCTGGCCGGATGGTCGATGAAAAGCCGGTTAATCATATCGTTTCCCTCAAGCGATGCCCCTAATTGACAAAGGATAGCCGGAACCCGAGAAAAGAAATTTGCGATTTCACCTATTAATTTGTCCAAATTTCGAATAATTTTTTAAATATTAAAGAATTATAGAATTAATTTTCATGGACGCATTCGATAGAAGAATACTCTCCTGCCTGCAGCGGGACGCGGGGATGGCGGTGGCCGAGATCGCGGAGACGGTCGGGCTATCGACCACGCCCTGCTGGCGGCGCATCCAGAATATGGAGAAAGCGGGCGTGATCCGCGGGCGGGTGGCGCTACTTGATCCGGCGATGGTCAATGTCGGGGTGACGGTCTTCGTCGCCGTCAAGACGGGGGATCATTCGGAGGATTGGCTGCAACGTTTCGCGCGCCATGTGGAGGGGATCGACGAGGTGGTCGAGTTCTATCGGATGAGCGGCGATGTCGACTACATGCTTCGCGTCGTGGTGCCGGACATCGCCGCCTATGACCGTGTCTACAAGCGCCTGGCGCGGATCGGCGGCTTGGCCGATGTCAGCTCCAGCTTCGCGATGGAGCAGATCAAATACACCACCGAACTGCCGCTCGGATTTATCGAATAGCCGGTTGAACGACCGCCCCTCTTGACCCCGGCGCCCTTGACCCCTGCGACCTTGACCCCGGGAGCCCGTGCGGTACCTCTTTCCCCGGCCGCCATGGGCGGTTCGGGAAAGGGAATATGGCGACCTACGACTATATCATCATTGGCGCGGGTTCGGCGGGGTGCGTCATGGCGGCGCGTCTCACGGAGGATCCGAAAGTCTCGGTTCTGCTGCTGGAGGCGGGTGGCGGCGACGGGAATTTTTGGATCCATATGCCGGTCGGCTACATCCGTACCATGGTCGATCCCGGGGTCAATTGGCTGTTCGACACCGAGCCCGACGAGGAGACCGGCAACCGGCCGATCCCGGTGCCGCGGGGCAAGGTTCTCGGCGGGTCGAGTTCGATCAACGGGATGCTCTACGTGCGCGGTCAGGCGCGCGATTACGACGGCTGGGCGCAGCTCGGCAATCGCGGCTGGTCCTATGACGACGTCCTGCCCTATTTCCGAAAATCGGAAAACAACGAGACCATCGGCGACGGCTATCACGGTACCGGGGGCGCGTTGAACGTCGCCAATCTTTCCGAGACCTATCCGATCCTGGACGCGCTGATCGACGCGGCGGTCGAGGCGGGCTATCGCCGCAATCCCGACTACAACGGCGCCACCCAGGAGGGCTTCGGTTATTACCAGGTCACCCAGCGGGGCGGGCGGCGGTTCAGCACCAAGCGCGCCTTCCTGGACCCGGCCCGTCGCCGGCCCAATCTCACGATCGAGACCCATGCCCAGGCGACCGGCGTGATCCTCGACGGCACCCGCGCGGTCGGCGTCGATTACGATGTCCATGGCCGTCCGCGCCAGGCCCGCGCGGGGCGCGAGGTAATCCTATCGGCGGGTGCCGTCCAGTCGCCGCAGCTCCTGGAGCTGTCGGGAATCGGTCGAGCCGAATTGTTGCGCGGCCTCGGCATCGAGGTTCGCCACGACCTGGCCGGTGTCGGCGAGAATTTGCAGGATCACTATGTCAGCCGGGTCCAATGGCGGGTCAAGACGCCGGTCACCATGAACGAGAAGACGCGGGGGCTCCCCCTCGTTGGCGAGCTGATGAAGTTCGCCTTCATGGGCAAGGGGGCCCTAACCATGCCCGCCGGCATCGTCGCCGGTTTCATCCGGAGCCGCCCCGAACTGGAGACGCCGGATATTCAGTATCACGCCGCCCATGCCAGCTTCCAGAATTCGCAAAAGCGGATACTCGATAAGTTTCCTGGGATGACCATTGGCCCTTGCCAGCTTAGGCCCGAGAGCCGAGGGTCGATCCATCTCAAATCGGCGTATCCGAAAGACGCGCCGGCGATCCGGCCGAATTTCTTCCATGAGGAAATCGATCGTCGGACCCATGTTGCCGGCCTTAAAATCGCGCGCCAAATCATTACCCAGCCGGCCTTCGCCGGTTATCGCGAGTCCGAGATCTTGCCGGGTGCAGATTGCCGGACCGACGACGAATTGTTGGACTACGCGCGGGCGAACGGCTCGACCGTCTATCACCCGGTCGGCACCTGCAAGATGGGGAACGACCCGATGGCGGTGGTCGACGACCAATTGCGGGTGCACGGAATCTCGGGGCTCCGCGTCGCCGATGCGTCGATTATGCCGCGTCTGGCGTCCGGCAACACCAATGCGCCCGCGATCATGATCGCGGAAAAGGCGGCCGATATGGTCAAGGCGGATGCGCGATGATCGCGGCCGTCCTAGTCGAAGGAATTTGAACGTTGAAATGAAGGTTGTCCCCTGCCATCATCCCGCCCCGTCGGGTGGATGGGCATTTCTTGGGGATATCCAAGGACCTAGAGGAGGTTAAGTTGGAGTGGAAGGAAGTTTCCGCCGAAGAGGCGGCTCGGAACGAGAAATACGGTTTCGGCGGTGCGTTGGTGATTCTCTACGCGATCGTCTGCCTTTGGTGTCTCCATAACGCTTATATTTTGGTCTTGGATTCGAATTACGACATCGCGAAGTTCTACGGCTACGAGAATTTCACCATTATCGATTTCACGGCCTTCGTCCAAATCGTGCTGGCGCTTCCGTTCCTGTACCTGGCTCCCAAGCTGGACAAGGAAATGCAGAGCATTTCGGTCTCCTGCTTTTTGGTGAATTTGGGCTGTCTGTTCGTCTTCGGCGTGATTTCGCCGCTGGCGGTTGAAATCTCGATCGTCTTCGTGGTGCTTAGCCTCGCAATCGTGATCTATCTCGCGCGATCGGAACGGGTGAATCTCACTTATCGGAACCGGGTTCCGGCGGGCTGACGACGGGGTTGGTGGAGGTGCCGAGATGCGCCTTCACCGTGTCGCATTTATTTCTGAGATGACGCTTTAGCACGTCGGCGAGCCGCGGGCCGTCGCGGTGGGCGAGCGCGTGTAGGATTTCCTCATGCTCGTCGACCGCCTGTTGCCAACGATCCGCGGACATGTTGGCGACGTAGCGCGCCCGGCGGATGCGTCCCGAGAGGCCGCGATACATCTGCGCCAGCAAAGGGTTCCGGGCGGCGTCCAGGATTTTTTCGTGGATCGACTGGTTGACCTGGAAATAGGGGAGCAGCTCCCGGCGCGTGAAATGCAGGACCATTTGGTAGTGCAGCGCTTGAATTTCGGCGAATCCTTCGTCGGTAAGGTTTTGGCACGCAAGTTCGCCGGCCAGGGCTTCCAAGGCCCCCATGACCGGAAACATCTCGTCGACCGCCGCCTCGGTTAGCGCGGCCACGCGCGCACCGCGATTCGGCATCAATTCGAGCAACCCCTCCGAGGCCAGCGCTTTCATCGCCTCGCGGAGCGGTGTTCGCGAGATGCCGAAGCGCTCGCAAAGGACGCGTTCGGGGACCCGGGCACCCGGTGCCAATTCTCCATCGAAAATGAGATCCCGGATCTCGCCGACCAGCTCATCGTGCCGCGAGGTTTTGTTCTCCGGAACCTTTTCCGGCACCGGCGCTTCTCCGGGTGCGAGGGCGTCGCTCATGGCGTTGTCTCCCGATTCTCCGCAAGGGCCGCGTCGAGCAGTCGGGCGACATGAACCGCCTCGCGGCCGGCTCCGTCCCGAATCTGTTGACGGCAGCTCGTCCCGTCGGCGACGAGTTGGCTTTCCGGCGCCGCTGCCCGAACGGCGGGGAGCAGCGACATCTCCGCCATCTTCATGGAAATATCATGGGTTTCCGCCTGATAGCCGAAGGCCCCCGCCATGCCGCAGCAACTGGATGTCACGGTCTCGACCTCCAGCCCCGGGATGAGCGCGAGCGTTCGCTCGACCGACCCCATCGCCGCGAAGGCCTTCTGATGGCAATGACCGTGGAGAAGTACCTGCTTCTCCGGCTGCGGTTCGAGATCGAGCGACAGCCGGCCCGCCGCTGCGGCTTCGGCCAGGAACTCCTCAAGGAGCTGGGCCCGGTCCGCCAAGGCCTCGGTCTCCGGTCCCGGCAGCATCGCACCGAACTCATCGCGAAGCGTCAGCAGACAGGAGGGCTCCAGTCCCACAATGGCCGCTCCCCGCTCGATGTGGGGCCGAAGGGCGGCCAGCGTGCGGGTCGCCTCGGCCTTGGCTTCGTCGATCAGTCCTGCCGCGAGAAAGGTTCGCCCGCAACAAAGCGGCCGTTCGCCATTGGGTGCCCGCGCGGCGCGGACCCGATAGCCCGCCGCCGCCAGGACCCGTGTCGCCGCCCGAAGATTTTCGGGTTCGAAATAGGTGTTGAAGGTATCGGCGAGAAGAACCACTTCCGGGCCGTCCTCGGGCCCCGCATCGGTCGGTTGGTAGATGTCGGCACGCCAGCGCGGCAGCGGCCGTTTTCGACTGAATCCGGTCACGAATTCGGACGCCGCCGCCATCCCGGAAATCCGGTCGCGAAGGTTCAGGAGCGAGCCCAGACGGCGTGCCCAGGGAGCGTAGCGCGGCAGATAGGCCACCAACCGGTCACGGAGCGAGAGTCCACGGCGCTTTACGCGCTGGTGCAGGTATTCGGTCTTCATCCGCGCCAGATCGACGCCGACCGGGCATTCCCGCTTGCAGCCCTTGCAGCCGACACAAAGCTGCATCGTCTCGTCCATTTCAGGCGCCGTCAGGGCGCCCTCGCCGAGCTGGCCCGAGATCGCCAATCGAAGCGTGTTGGCGCGTCCCCGCACCAGATGCTTTTCGTCCATGGTCGCGCGGTAGGAGGGGCACATCACGCCCGCGTCGAATTTCCGGCAGGCGCCGTTGTTGTTGCACATCTCGACGGCGCCACCGAAACCGCCCCATTCCGACCAGTCGAAGCCGGTCTCGAAAGCGGTCGCCGCATAGCCGGGCTTAAAGCGGAAGAGGCGTCGGTCGTCCATCCTGGCGGGCCGGACGATCTTGCCGGGGTTCATCAGACCCCTGGGATCGAACAGATCCTTCACCGCCTCGAAATTCTCGATCATGCGGTCGCCGAACATGGCGCGGTGGAACTCCGAGCGGACGATCCCGTCGCCGTGCTCGCCCGAATGCGAGCCCTTGTATTCCCGCACCATCTCGAAGGCTTCCTCCGCGATCGCGCGCATCTTCCCGGCCCCGCCGTCTTCCTTCAGGTTGACGACCGGGCGGACGTGAAGACAGCCGACAGAGGCGTGTGCGTACCAGGTCCCCGTGGTGCCGTGTTTTTCGAAAACCCGGGTCAACCGGTCGGTATATTCCGCCAGATCCTCGAGCGGCACCGCGCAATCCTCGATGAAGGAAATCGGCTTCCCGTCGCCCTTCATCGACATCATGATGTTGAGTCCCGATTTCCGGACGTTCCAGAATTCGGTCTGATCGGCGCTACTGGTGGCTTCGACGACCGAATTCGGAAATCCGAGATCGCCCATCAACTCAACGAGCTCACGCAGCTTCCGAAACTGGGTCTCCCGGTCCTCGCCCGCGAATTCGACGAGGAGGAGAGACTCCGGGGATCCCTGCACGAACTTCTCGATCGTCGGGCGGAAAAGCGGGATCTCGCGCGCCAGATCCATCATCGTGCGGTCGACCAGTTCAACAGCGGTGGGGCCCAGCTTGACGATGTGCTGACTCGATTCCATCGCCTTGTAGAAACTCGGGAAATGACAGATGCCGAGCACCTTGTGCGGCGGCTTTCGATGGAGACCAAGATGGATACGGGTCGAGAAGGCGAGCGTGCCCTCGGAACCGACCAGCAGATGGGCCAGGTTGGGCTGCCCGCCGCCCGGCCGGTTGGAGGCGCCGGGGATCAGCGCATCGATGTTGTAGCCCCCGACGCGGCGCATCAGCCGGGGGAAGCGGGCGAGAATCTCCTCGCTCTCGCGGCGCCCGAGATCGACAAGTGTCGTTGCGAGATCGATATAACCAGCAGGAAGATTGGCTTGAACCGGGTCGTCCGGAATCTCGCCGAACCGGTATTCGCTGCCATCGGCGAGGAGGGCGTCCACCGCACGGACATTGTCCCGCATGGTCCCATAGCGGATCGAGCGGGCGCCACAGCTGTTGTTGCCGGTCATGCCGCCGATCGTGGCCCGGCTCGAGGTCGAAACGTCGACCGTGAACATATAGCCGTGGGGGTCGAGGAAGCCGTTCAGTTGGTCAAGCGCGATGCCGGGCTCGACCGAGGCCGTGCCGGCTTGCCCGTCGAAGTCGAGAACCCGGTTGAGGTGCTTGGAGACGTCGATGACCAGGGCTTCACCGACTGTTTGGCCGCATTGCGAGGTGCCGCCGCCCCGCGGCAGGACCGGAATGCCTTCTTCGGACGCGATCTGCATCGCGATTTTGACATCCGCTTCGCTCTTCGCCACGACGACGCCAATAGGCTCGATCTGGTAATGCGAGGCGTCGGTCGAATAGCGCCCGCGGCTGAAGCGATCGAACAGCACCTCGCCTTCGAGCTCCCGGCGCAGCCGGGCGGCGAGCGCGCTGTCGCCGGGGGTGATGCCGGTGCCGATGATCGGAGGACGCGCGGGTGCCATGGGGAGCCCTCTTAATGTAACGTGTCAGTATTCTCAATTATTGTATACAATAACTAAGAACGGAATGTGATTCAAAGACAATATCGCTAATTTATGCAGGGAACCGGACGCTTGTTTGAGAAATAATTGTATGCATAATGGCCAACTTGCCGTTGGCGCCGATTTTGTCGCGTCGGTATCGAAGATTAGGGGAAGCTAGATTATGTCGAATTCAAGTGGACGTCACTTCCTGCAAATCCCGGGGCCGACCAATGTGCCGGACCGCGTCCTCAGGGCGATCGACAACCCGACCATGGATCACCGCGGGCCCGGTTTCGGCGAAATGACCGTCGGATTGCTGCGCGACCTGAAAACCGTTTTCGGAACCGAAAGCCACGTCGTGATCTATCCGGCGTCGGGCAGCGGCGCCTGGGAGGCTGCGCTTGTCAACACGCTCTCGCCCGGCGACAAGGTGTTGATGTACGAGACCGGCCATTTCGCCACGCTTTGGCGTAATATTGCCAATCGTCTCGATCTCGAACCGGTATTCGTGCCGGGCGATTGGCGGCATGGCGTCGATCCCGCCGCCGTCGAGGCGCGGCTCGCCGAGGACAAATCCCACGAGATCAAGGCGCTCTGCATGGTCCACAACGAAACCTCGACGGGCGTGCTCTCGCGCGTCGGCGCGGTGCGCGAGGCCATCGACCGGGCGGATCATCCGGCCCTCTTCATGGTCGATACGATCTCGTCCCTTTGCTCGGCCGATTATCGCCACGACGAGTGGGGCGTCGATGTCACCGTCGCCGGCTCCCAAAAGGGCTTGATGTTGCCGCCGGGATTGAGCTTCAACGCGATCAGCGCCAAGGCGCTCGAAGCGTCGGAATCGTCCAAGCTCATCAAGTCGTTCTGGGCCTGGGACGAGATGCTGAAGACCAATGCGACGGGGTTCTTCCCTTACACGCCGGCGACGAACCTGCTCTACGGCCTCCGCGCGGCGGTCGATATGCTGCTGGAGGAAGGATTGGACAACGTCTTCGCGCGGCACGACCGCTTCGCCGAAGCGACCCGGCGCGCGGTGGCGGCCTGGGGGCTCGAGATCCAATGCCTGGAGCCTTCGGAATACTCGCCCTCACTCACCGCGGTTCGCCTGCCGGACGGCCACAGCGCCGATGCCTTCCGCGGGGTCGTGCTCGATCGGTTCAACATGTCCCTTGGCAACGGTCTGGCCAAGCTTGCCGACCGGGTCTTCCGCATCGGCCACTTGGGTGATTTCAACGAATTGATGCTGATGGGTACCCTGGCCGGGGTAGAAATGGGCCTCGGCCTTGCCGGCGTGCCCCACGAAAAAGGCGGCGTCGCCGCCGCCATGGCCTATTTCGAGGGCCGTAACGCCTGAGCCTCGTCGCAACCGGAACGGTTGACGCCGGCGGGGACTCTCCGTCAGGATTTCGGGACGGCTGTCGGACGGGAGACGAATATGGACCGTCGCCCCCTTTATATCCTCGTGGGCGGATTGTTTGGTTTGACGATGCTCTTGGCGACCGCGGCGGGGGCGGGCTCGTCGCGCGGCTTGACCGTGCCGCTCCGGGGCGAGGCGCGCCCGAATGCGCCGGTGGTCGGAAATGTGGAGCTGTATGGCGCGTCCCACGCGCTCGTCATCGGCATCGATATCTATACCCATGGCTGGCCGCGCTTGTCGCTTGCGGTCGAGGACGCGACACGGGTGGCGGCGTCGCTGCGCCGCAAAGGGTTCGACGTCACCCTTCGCACCAACCTCGATTCGGTTTCGTTGCGCCAGGCGCTTGAGGAGTTTTTCATTTCCAAGGGATCGGACCCGGCGGCCCGGCTTTTCGTCTGGTTCGCGGGCCACGGCTATAGCGACGGGGCCGAGGGGTTTCTGGTGCCGGCCGATGCGCCGCGCCCCGACGCCGGGACCCGGTTCAAGTTCCGGGCCTTGCCGATGCGGCGCTTCGGCGAATATGTCCGGCTCGCGGAATCGAAGCACGTTTTCGCGGTCTTCGATTCCTGTTTCTCGGGCACCGTCTTCGATAGCGCGCGTGCCCTGCCCTCGCCCGCGATCACCCGCGCCACGACGCTGCCCGTCCGTCAGTTCCTGACTTCGGGCGATGCCGGGCAAAGCGTTTCCGACGACGGCAGCTTTCGCGAATTGTTCTTGCGGGCGCTTGAAGGCGACGAGCGTGCGGATTCCAACAGTGACGGCTTTCTGACCGCAAGCGAAATGGGCCTCTTCCTCGCGGACCGGGTGACCAACCTGACCCAGTCCCGCCAGACCCCGCGCTACGGCAAACTCCGCGACAAGGATTTCGATCAGGGCGATTTCGTCTTTGCACTTCCGGCCGGTGCGCGGACCGGCGCGCCGCCTCCACCAAGGACCGCCGCGCCTCAACCGTCCGCCGATGTCGAGATCATCTATTGGCAATCCGTGCAGAAGAGCCGCAACCCGGCGGCCTTCGAGGCCTATCTCCGGAAATATCCGAACGGCGCCTTCGCCGAGCTGGCTCGGCTGCGCATCTCCGAACTGAAGCCGCCGCGGCGAACCGCGATGGCCGGCCGGCCCGTACCCCGCGCACCGAAACCGAAGCCGAAGGCGAAACCGGTCGTGGGCGTCTACAAGCCCAATGCGCCGGGTTCGATCTTCAAGGATTGCCCCGAATGTCCGCAGATGGTCGTCCTGCCGGCCGGCAGCTTCCGGATGGGGCATATCCGCGATGCCGGGCTTTATGGGCGGACCGCGCGGCCCGTCCATCGGGTGGCCATCGCCAAGCCCTTCGCGATGAGCCGCTACGAGGTGACCTTCGCCGAGTTCGATCGCTTCTCCAGCGAGACAGGGCAACGCCTATTGCCGGACAAGGGCTGGGGCCGCGGGCGCTTACCCGCGCTTCGCGTGCCGCGCGAAGACGCGCTGGCCTATGCCGAATGGCTGAGCGAGAAGACCGGCAAACGCTATCGTCTGCCGACCGAGGCGGAATGGGAATACGGCGCCAGGGCCGGAACAGAGACCCATTATTGGTGGGGCGATTCGGCGAGCCATGAATATGCGAATTACGGCAAGGGCCAGCCTGGCTGGTTTCCAGTCTCGGTCGTGGAAGGCCGGGATCGTTGGAAATACAGCGCTCCCGTCGGCTCCTTTCCGCCCAACGCGTTTGGCCTCTATGACATGAACGGCAATCTGTGGGAGCACGTGCTGGATTGCTTTCACGACAATTATAAAGGTGCGCCATCGGACGGTTCGGCCCGCATGGACCCGCCCGAGGACCTTTTCAGGGACGAAAGCGATGAGAATGCGGAAATCGAGGAGGGCGTATGCACCAATTTCGTGCTTCGCGGCGGTTCATGGGGCTATAACCCGAGTTTCATGATGTCCGCGACCCGCGTGAAGGGTTTTTGGGCCGTGGATTCGTTTCTGCATTACGGGGTCCGTCTGGTCCGCGAATTGGAGTGAGCCCGTTTAAATCCGTTCGCCGCCCTGAAGGGGCGAGAATTTCACTTCGAGCAATTTGGTTTCGTGGATCTTTCCGTCCGCATCCTTTTCGATCAGCGTAAGCCATTGCATGCCGTCGAGCGGGCCGATGGGTGCCACGAGCCGGCCGCCCGGCTTCAATTGGTTGAGGAGCGGGGCGGGGATCTGGCTGACCGCTTCCTTGATGATCATTGCGTCGAAGGGTCCGCGTTCGCGCCAGCCGTAATACCCGTCGGCCGCGCGGACCTCGATATTCCGAAACCCGAGCCGGCGAAGGCGATCGCCGGCGGCGGCGGCGAGAGGGGCCACCACCTCGACACTATAGATCCGCTTCGCCAGCATCGAGAGGATGGCAGCCTGGTATCCCGCCCCTGTCCCGGTTTCAAACACCGCGTCTTCCGGCTTGATTTGCGCGAGATGCGTCATCAACGCCACCAGGAAGGGCTGTGAGATGTTCTGGCCGTGGCCGATCGGCAGCGGCAGGTCGATATAGGCGAGGCTGCGAAATTTCTTCGGCACGAATTCGTGTCGGGGGACGGCCTCGATCGCGGCTCGTACGCGGGGGTCGATCCGGTCGATTCCGGTCATCTTCGCGGTCAGGGCCATATGCCCGTCGATCTGGCGCATCAATTCGGTTCGTGCCGCGGCGAGGTCGAGCAGCACTTCGGCCGCCCCGGCGGTCAGGCACAAGGACAGAAGTGAGACAAGGATACCGAGGCGAAGTCGCATCCCGGTCATGTTATCCGCATTCCCGTTCCCGGTGCAAAGCCGCCTGCGGTGGACCTTCACCCGCTTCCGCGCCATGCTTGGGATCAGGAGCGAGGAATGACGAAGATGCACGCGATGGTGCTGACGCGGCCGAGAACGCCGCTCGAACTCGTCGAGCGGTCCAGGCCGGAACCGGGGCCGGGCGAAATCCTGGTCCGGGTGGGGGCTTGCGGTGTCTGCCGGACCGATCTTCACGTGGTCGACGGCGATCTTACCGACCCCGCCCTGCCGATCGTCCCCGGACATGAAATCGTGGGCCGGGTGGCCGCAATCGGCGAGGGTGTGGCGCGTTATGGCGAGGGGGACCGCGTCGGCATCCCCTGGCTTGGTTTTACCTGCGGGACTTGCGGCGCCTGCCGGGCCGGCCGCGAAAACCTTTGCGAGCGGGCGCGCTTCACCGGGTATCAGATCGACGGCGGCTATGCGGATTATACGATCGCCGATCAGCGTTACTGTTTTCCCATCGAAGGCGATTATTCCGATGCGG
The DNA here is from genome assembly GCA_964408805.1 of uncultured Rhodospirillaceae bacterium. Classification (GTDB taxonomy): domain Bacteria; phylum Pseudomonadota; class Alphaproteobacteria; order UBA8366; family UBA8366; genus CAYPAV01. The sequence goes on from CAYPAV010000017.1 coordinate 12,163, forward strand.
CGGCGGCGCCGCTGCTCTGTGCCGGGTTGATCGGGTACCGGGCGCTCCGGATGGCGGGCGATCCGGCAACGCTTGGGATTTACGGGTTTGGAGCGGCGGCCCATATCGTGGCGCAGTTGGCGCGCCACGAGGGCCGGGCGGTCCATGCCTTCACCCGCCCCGGCGATACCGCCGCACAGCGTTTCGCGAAATCGCTCGGCGCGGTCTGGGCGGGAGAGTCGGCGATGACACCGCCGGAACCGCTCGACGCGGCGATCATCTTCGCGCCGGTGGGTTCGTTGGTGCCGGCGGCCCTACGCGCCGTTGCCCCGGGTGGGATCGTCGTCTGCGCCGGCATCCATATGAGCGATATTCCCGCCTTTCCCTACGATATCCTCTGGGGCGAGCGGCAGATCCGCTCGGTCGCCAATTTGACCCGGCGCGACGGCGAGGAATTCCTGGTGCTGGCGCCGAAGGTGCCGATCGAAACGACCATCGAATGCTACGACCTTGGTCGCGCAAACGAGGCGTTGAGCGCCCTCCGCGACGGGCGCCTCGAAGGGGCCGCGGTGCTGACCATGGGCGGTCAAGGCGAACCGGCGACATGAAGCACCTAATGACCGGATTTTTTCTCGCTCTGGCGATAATCTGGGTTGCGGCGCACGCGCGGCCGCAGGAATTGCCGCCCGGTGTCACAGAGATCCCGGCTTCCGAACCGCTCGAGATCAGCGGTGTTGCGGCCATCGGCGGCGGGTTCGCGGTCGTCGGCGATGATGACGCGTCGGCCGGGCGGATTTGGCCCGGCGGCGGCTCCTTTCCGCTTCGTCCCAAGGTCTACGATGCGGAGGCGATCGATATTGCCCGGTCGCCCTTCGGCGAGGCGTTGTGGCTGGTCTTGAGTGAGGACGATCGCACCGTCTTCGATCGCGCCGGCGGGTCCTATAAGCTGCCGGCGCGCTATGGCGAAATCTGCGGGCGGGGTCTCGAGGGTTTGGCGCTTCGCTGGACTACGTCGGGCTGGCGGGTCGCGGTTTTGTGGGAAGGCGGGGCGTACAATCATTCTTGTTTTACCCGGCCGCGGGATTTCGATCGCCCGCGAGTCGCTTTCTTCGGTTGGAAGAAGGGCAAGGGCATGGTCGGACCGCTCGTGGAAATCGAACTCGCGGTTCCCGGCTTGCCCGACGATCAATATTTCCGTGCGCCCGATCTTGTTTGGCATGAGGATGATCTGCTCGTATTGTTGGCCTCGATGGCGCGTTGGCGCCATCGTTTTGCACACACTTGGCTGCAGCGGTTTAGCGCCCGAACGGGCGCCCCCATCGGATCGGCCGTGAAACTAGAGGTTGCTTTGGGAAAATATCGCGACGGCAAGGGATTGGTGATGGGTTACGACGCGATGACCGGTCACCGTGCCCTCGCGGTTTTCAACTATCCGCTCGAATCGTCCGGGACAATCCCGGCGGGAAAATAATGGAAGGAACGACCTGATGCGACTTTTGGCCTTCGACAAGAATGGAACGCCGACACTTGCCGTGCGGCGAGGGGCGGACGAGATCGTCGATCTCTCAATCGCCGCGCCGAATTTGCCCGGCGACATGCCGGGACTGCTGGCGGCGGATGGGCTTTCGGCGGCCGAGGCGGCGGCGGCGAATGCAGCGGGTGATGCGGTTCGTTCCGGTTCCGATTTGAAATACTGCCCACCGATATGGAATCCCCGCAAGATCGTTTGCGTCGGATTGAACTATGCGGATCATGCGGCCGAGTCGCAAAGCTTCACCGAAAGCACGGAGGAATATCCTTCGCTCTTCCTCCGGGTCGCCACGACCCTGGTCGGGCACGAGCAGCCGCTTCGGGTGCCGCATTGTTCCCATGAGCTTGATTACGAGGCGGAAATGGTCGCGGTCGTCGGCAAACGGGGCCGGAACGTGGCGAAGGCCGATGCGCTGGATTACATCGCCGCCTACTCTGTTTTCAATGAAGGGTCGGTGCGGAACTACCAATTTAAATCGACACAATGGACAACGGGGAAGAACTTCGACGACACCGGCGGATTCGGCCCCGATATCGTGACCGCCGACGAGCTGCCGGCGGGGGCCGCGGGGCTTCGCATCCAGACCCGGTTGAACGGCGAGACCATGCAGGACTCGAACACCGCCAACATGATTTTCGATGTTCCGACCCTGGTCGAGATCCTCACCGAGGCGATCACGCTCGAGCCCGGGGACATCATTGTGACGGGAACCCCCGAAGGAGTCGGCTTTGCGCGGAAGCCGCCGGTCTGGATGAAGCCGGGTGATTCTTGCGAGATCGATATCGAGGGAATCGGTATCCTTCGCAACCCGATCGCCGCGTCCGGGTAAGGCGGGACGGCCGTCGGGCCGACAAGAACTCTTTCAAAGCACCCTCCGGTTCCACCGGGGGGTGTTTTCATGATGGAGAACAGTGAGCAACATCATAATTTATTGAAATTACGTACGAATTTAATATGGTTCGCAGGTGGTCGCTGCCTGCCGGATCAAAATTCAGCCGAGTCGCGCCCGAGTCGATTCCGCTGCTGCAACAGATTCGCTACATATGTAGTTTTATCCTGGAATTATGACTAGATATTGTGGTCAAACGCGGCCAAAAGCGGAAAAATTAACTTCATTTGTAGTAGATGCTGCGGATTTATCAGTGCCGGGAGAGGAATATCGTCAGACGAAGAAATGGTTAATGAGTTGTTAATACGTGAGAATTTCAATAATGATTTCCGAGTGATCAACGCCTCGCGAGGGAGGTGCGGCTGGGGCCGCCTGGAACCGGAACCGTCGCGATCTTCGGCCGGCCGCGGGCGCGACCCGATCCTATTTGGCGCGAACGGCGCAGAATTCGTCAGTCGGTGAGATTCGCCGTGCATCATTCGCCGACACTGCTTGGGCTATCGACCGAACCGCGCTTAAATTCGTTTCGGACAGTAACGCTGTCCTATGCGATCGACGCTCCGGGCAGAGGAATTTTTTCTCATTAAAGGTCGAAGAGGCGCCGTGCCATCATATTTCTTCGATCCTTCGCCACGCGGCGGCAACCGGGTGCGACAGATTCTTGCGAGGGCGATTCGATCTCAAGGCGTCCCATCGAAAGCAGGTCGTCATGCAACGAAGAAGACCCGCCGAACTGGAACCAAGGTTTCCCGGCGGCATGGTAAGAACACATGGAGATCCGCTAAACGGTCGGCGTGCGACCCTCGATCACGGCGCGCACCCGCTCCGCCGTGACGAGCCCGATTCGACGATTCGTCTCCTCGGTGACGCCCGCGACATGAGGCGTCAGGATGAGGTTGGGAACGTTCTCGAATCGTTTACCGCTATTCGTCGTGACCGGTTCCGTCTCGTAGACATCGATGGCGGCCCCGAAAAGGTGCCCCCGCCGAAGCGCCTCTACGACCGCATCCTCATCGATGATGCCGCCTCGGGCCGGGTTGATGAGGACAGCACCTTTTTTCATTTTCGAAATGGCCTGGGTGTCGATGATATGTCGGGTTTCCTCGGTCAAGGGGGTGTGGATGCCGATCACATCGGCCGTCTCCAGTAACGTTTCGAAATCGACCCGATGATCGACCAGCCCCCAGGCGGGATCGTCCTCCGCGAGATAGGGATCGCACGCCACGACCGCCATTTCGAAGGCCTTGGCGCGGGCCGCGACGGCGCGGCCGATGCGGCCAAGACCGAGAATTCCGAAACGTTTCTCATAGGCCTCGTGGCCCTCGATGTCGCGGCGGGGATAATCGCCGGCGATGATCGCCGCGCGGGCCTCGAAGGCGCCGCCCCGCAACAGAGCGACCATAGCGCCGATCGTGTATTCGGCGACGGTGATGTGATTTGTGCCGAAAGCGGGGAAAACCGGAATGTCTCGGCGCTCGCAGGCGGGAATGTCGATCCGGTCGGTCCCGACCCCAAGCCGCCCGACCGCCATCAACCGGGGCCCAAGGTCGAGCAAGTCGTCGTTCACCCAGGTCAGATTGCCGACGATCAGGCCCTGGGCCTCGCCGAGAAGAGCGGCAAGCTCGTCCGGTTTGTGCACCAGCTGCTGGTCGAAATGCACGTCGTAGGCGTCTTGCAATGAATCGACGCCATCTTGGTGCATGAATTCCGTGATTACGATGTCGGGCATGGGCGCTAAACTCCGAGCAGTTCGGTCATGGTTTGAAACATTTCGGCCTTGAGCTCCATGCCGATGCCGGGCGTTTCGTGAAGTTGGGCATAGCCGTCCTCGATCACGGCATCGTCGGCGAAGCCGCCAAAGGGCTGAAAGACGCCAGGATAGGATTCCGAGCCGCCGAGCTGCAATCCGGCCGCCATGTTAAGGGCGAGCTGATGGCCGCCATGGGGGATCAGGCGGCGGGGCGACCAGCCGGCCTCGCGGACGATGTCGAGGAATTGCAGGTAATGCGTCAGGCCATAGGCGAGGGCGGGATCGATCTGGATCCAATCCCGGTCGGGCCGCATGCCGCCATAGCGGAGGAGGTTACGTCCGTCCTGTGCCGAGAACAGGTTTTCGCCCGTCGCAATAGCGCCGTCATAGGTCTCGGCAAGGGCGGCGTTGAGGGCGTAATCGAGCGGGTCGCCCGGCTCCTCGTACCAAAAGAGGTCGTAGTCGCGCACGGCTTCGCCAAAAGCGACCGCCGTCTCCAGGTCGAAGCGGCCGTTGGCGTCGACCGCGAGATTGGCTCCTTCTCCGACGATATCGAGTACTGCTTCGATCCGCGCCAGGTCGGCCGCAAGATCGGCCCCGCCGACCTTCATCTTGACCACCCGATAGCCGGCATCCTGGTAGCCGCGCATCTCGGCCTGAAGCTGCTCGCGTTCCTTGCCGGGGTAATAATAGCCGCCGCCCGGATAGACGAGGACGCGCTCGTCGAACCCTCCGCCGTTGTAACGCTCGGAAAGGAGGCGCCAGAGCGGGGCCTCGGCGATTTTCGCGACCGCGTCCCAGACCGCCATGTCGAGGGCGGCGACGGCGACGGCACGATCGCCGTGACCGCCCGGTTTCTCGTTCGTCATCAGCCGGTCCCAGACGCGGAAGGGGTCGAGATTGTCGCTGGTTTCATCCAGAAGGCTGTCGGGATCCGCCGCCTCGAGCCGCGGGATCACTCGTTCCCGCAAAATGCCCGATTGCGCATAGCGGCCGTTCGAGGAGAAACCGTAGCCGACGACCGGGGCGCCGTCGTGCATCACGTCTGTGATCACCGCGACGACACTGATCGTCATCTGCGAGAAATCGATATAGGCGTTCCGAATCGCCGAGGCGAGCGGCGCCGAGGCTTCGCGAACCTCCACTATGCGCATTTAGGAGTCTCCCTGGACCGGCGAGTTACTTGATGAGCCCGGCGGCCCGGGCGACCGGCAGATATTCGGCGTTTCGCGCCGCCAGAAACGCGGCGATCTCGTCCCGGCGAATATCCAGGGGCGCGAAACCGAGCGCTTCCTTTTGCCGGCGGAGTTCAGGATCGGCGCTGATCCGGCCGAATAGGTCGGAGACGAGTTCCTGAATTTCGACGGACGTCGATTTCGGGACCGCGACGCCGCGATAGGCGCCGCCGAGAAAATCATAGCCGAGTTCCTTGAAGGTGGGCACGTCGGGAAAGTTCGGATGACGCTTTTCCATCGCGACCGCCAGCATCCGCACCTCGCCACCGTATTTCGCGCCGACGGTGGTGTAGCCCCAGGCCGCATCGACCTTCTCCCGCAGCAAGGCGGTGATCGACGCCGCCGTGCCCTTATAGGCGATATAGGTCGAGCGTGCCTTCAGCCGGGTATCGAACCAAAGCTGGCCAAGATGGTTTGCAGTGCCCCGGCCCGATCCCGAAAAGGTCACCCGGCCCGGCTTTTCACCCATTAATTCGATCAGATCGGCGAGGGTCTCGATGCCGCTTTCGTCACGAACGATGATGGCGTGCGGCGTATAGTGGAAGATATGTGCGATGGCGAGATCGTCGGTATGGTAGCGCGCACCGCGCAAGGGCTGCAGCAGGATATGCGGCAGGTTGATCCCGACGATGGTGTGACCGTTCGCCGGCATGGTGTTGATCCCGTTCCAGACAACGGCGCCGCCGCCGCCCGGCCGGTATTTGATGACCAGCTCCTGGCCCGAAAGGCGCTTGAAGACGGGCTGTTGGAGGCGGGCCGCGATTCCCGATTCACCGCCCGCGCCGAAGGGGATGACATAGGTAACCGGCTTGTCCGGAAACGCCATCGCGCGGAGCGGCAAGAGGGCGATCAATATCGCCAGGATGGAAAGTCGTTTCGCCATCAAATGCGGCTTTGAAAAACAGGATCATTGTTTCTTTGGGCGCCAACATAATCCAAGCGACCCCGGACTGCGAGACCCAACTGCGACGGGTGCGATCAAGCGCGGATGTAGCTTTTCAGCACATCGTCGATGATCCGTTCCAGATCCTGGACGGTCCGGCAGACCTTGGCGACATGGCAGAACGGGCGATAGCGGTCCATTTCCGAGTCGCCCGTCCCCCAGAAGGTCTCCGGTTCCGGGTTCAGCCAGATCACCGATTTCGAGCGGTCGTGCATCTTGCGGAACAGGTCTAGGCGCGGGTCGGTGTTGTTGGTGCGGCCGTCGCCCAGCATGATGATCGTCGTGCGCCGGTCGAGGGCCGTCTCGTAATCCTCGTCGAAATCGGCGAGCGATTGGCCGTAATCGGTCGGGCGGAATCCGATCCGCTCGAGAATTTCCACGATCGCCGACTCGACCTCGCGCTCCTCGATGATCGAGCTGATCTCGACCAGATGATCGGAGAAGGCGAAGGCGCGCAGCATCGCGATGACCTCGTTCAGGGAATAGAGGAACATCAGCAGGAATCGCGCCGCCGCCGCCACCGAGCGCGAGACGTCGCAGATGACGACGATCCGCGGCCGTTCGATCTTGGTCTGCTTCCAGACGGTGTCGAAGGGAATGCCGTCATTGGCCATGTTTCGCCGCAGCGTGCGGCGGACATCGAGCACGCCACGGCGGGTGTGTTTGCGACGGCGATTGTATTTGGTCGCCAGTTTTTTTGCCATTTTCCGCACCAGCCGCTGCATGCGGTCGAAATCGCGCTGTTCGACCGCCGAGAGCGGCGTTTCGGCGAGGAATTCCTGGCGCAACTGTTCGCCGGCCGGCCGCGCGTAGAGTTCGTATTGCCGGTCGATATATTGGCGTGCCTGCTCGAACAGGCGCTGGCGCGCTTCGGCGAGCTGTTCGCGGAGCCCTTCGCCGTCGCCGTCCTCGCCGGCGGCCTGGATCTGGGCGCGGATCGCGGCTTCCAGTTCGCGTAACCCCATCTGGTCGAGAATCCGGCGGACCAACAGGCCGCGCTGTGTAACGTAGCGAATCTGCGTGGCACCGACGGCGTTCGCCGCCCGCTCCATCATCTCCGCCAGACCTTCCATGTCGTTTTGTTGCAGCAGGTCGATCAGCGGCGTGTCGGCGAAATCCTGGAGATCGGCGTCGTCGAGATCGAACCCGTCGCCTTCGCCTTCACCCTCGCCCGAGCCTTTAAATTCCTCGCGGGCGAAGAACATTTCGAAACAATCGTCGAACCGCACGACCTCGTCCGAGGATTTGGCGAGTGCCGAACACAGCGCGTCCTTCAACAGCGTGCGGTCCCCATAGCCGACGCTGTCGACCGTGATATGGGCGTCAATCGCCTCCGCCGGCGAGACCGGAATTTCGGCCGCCCGAAGGGCGCGGAAGAAATCCTCAAGGGTCTCCTGCATCAGCCTTCCTGCGCCGCCTTTCGCGTCATCGTCGGCACACCGCGCGCCACCGCCTCGATATCCTGCTCGAATTTCAGCAGCACGTTCAGCGTATCGCGGACCATATCGGTCTCCAGCGAGTCCGCATGCATCAGCATAAGCACCCTGGCCCAGTCGATGGTCTCGGAGATCGACGGCAGCTTCTTCAAGTCTTCCGCCCGTAACATCTGGACGAAGGCGACGAGCTGTTTCCTCAAGCGTTCCTCGATCTCGGGAACACGGGCGGCGACGATCCGCTGTTCCAGGCGGGCGTCCGGCAGCGGGATAAAGAGATGGAGACAACGCCGCTTCAAGGCGTCCCCCATCTCGCGCATGTTGTTCGAGGTAAGGAAGACGAGAGGCGGCGTCTTTGCCTTCACGGTCCCGATCTCCGGGATCGAGACCTGAAATTCAGAAAGGACCTCGAGCAGGAAAGCCTCGAACTCCTCGTCCGACTTGTCGATCTCGTCGATCAGCAGGACGGCGCCGCCCTCCTCGCGGAGCGCCTTCAAGAGCGGCCGCGGCTCCAGGAATTCCTCCGAGAAAAATAGATCGCCGAAACCTTTCAGGCGCTCCATGGCGCCGTTCAGTCCCTGGGTGCCTTCGAGAACGTCGCCGACCTTGTCCTTCAGAATTTGCGTATAGAGAAGCTGCTTGCCGTATTTCCACTCGTAGAGCGCCTTCGCCTCGTCGAGCCCCTCGTAACACTGCATCCGGATCAGCGGGAGGCCGAGCCAAGCCGAGGTGGAGAGCGCCAGCTCCGTCTTGCCGACGCCGGCGGAGCCTTCGACCAGGATCGGCTTGTTGAGGTGGCGCGCCACGAAGACCGCGGTCGCGATCCGCTTGGAGGCGATGTATCCAACGGTGCCGAGGCCATCCACGATGTCCTCGACCGAGGTGAGTTTCTCCGCGAGGATGCTCGGCGCGGCGGTATCGTTCATATTTCCTGATCCATTTCCGATTTGACGAGGGCCTCCGCCCTTTTTCGAGCGCGAATGCTTTGTACCGCGCCCGCGATTCCAATGGTCTTGATGATGTCGCGCGCCTCCGCCCGGAGCGCGGCCGAGGGCGACAGCGCGGTCCGATCGATAAAGGCCTCGATCCGGTCTTGCAAGGACTTGATCCAATCGCGATTGGCCCCGGAGATCGCCTCGATCTCCGGCGTGTGACCGTCCGGGTCCTCGTCTAGCAATTCGGTGGCCCGGTAGGCGAGGGCCGAAAGTCCGTCGGGTGCCGCGGCGAGGCGGCCGAGTTCCGCCAGGGCTTCCTCGTCGAGTTCGCGCGACCCCACCTCATGGGCGAGGCGCCGGACCTGATGTCTGAGCGCACCCGCCTTGTTGGCGATGGCGATGATGTCCTCGGTTCGGCGCATCGGCAGCGAGATCGCGTTGAAGGCGTCGCCCTCGGGGCCGAGCAGGTTTTCACGCGGCACCCGCACATCCGTCAGGCGCAGTCCGCAATGCGGCGAGGGTTTCAGGTAATCGATCTCGACACCTTCGGTGATCTCGATTCCGGGGCTGTCGCTGGGCACCATTAGGATCGAAAACTGCTTGCGGCCGTCCGCGACCCCGGTGATCGCCAGCAGCAGCACGATATCGGCGATCGGACCGTTGGTGAGATAGGCCTTCTCCCCGTTGATGACGTAGTCGCCGCCGTCGAGGCGGGCTTCGGTCTTCAGATGTTTCGGGTGGGCGCCCGCCTTGGGTTCCGAGATTGCCAGGCAGGGCGTGATCTCGCCGGCCGCCAGCGCTGGAAGGTAGGCCTTCTTCTGCGCCTCGCTGCCGTGCCCCAGGATATGGAGGCGGGCACTCAGCTGCCGGCCCATCCAGGAGGTGACGATGCCGAGATTTCCGCCTTCCGAGGCCAGCGCCTCGCCGGCCATCGCGATCGCGCGAAGGTCGCCGCCCCGGCCGCCGTGGGATTCCGGGATGCCAATCCCTGCGACGCCGGAGGTACCCAGCGCCCGCCATAATTCAGGCGGCGGCACATCCAGCGTGCGAAGATCGGTACGAGGGGCGATTTCGCGTTTCGCATAGTCGGCCGCTAGATCGCGGAGCCGTCGTCTCAGGGCCGCCATTCCGGCGATATCGTCATTCATGAAAGACTACATAGATCAATGTCCGTTAAAGTCTTGATCCCGCGTGACGAGAGGGGGGCCTCATGGCCATCCGCAAGATTGCCCGCATGGGCCACGACGTATTGAACGGTGTTTCGGCGCCGATCAAAGATCCGACAGCACCCGAGATCGCGCGCCTGGCGGCGGATTTGATCGAAACCTGCGAGGATGTGGGCGGCAATGGAATCGCCGCCCCCCAAGTCTACGAGCCGGTTCGCATGTTCGCCTATCGGGTTCGTGAACTGGTCATGCCGAAGGGGGCCCGGATGGCCGAAATTCCGTGGTCCGTGGCGATCAATCCGACGATCACGCCGCTGGACGAAGAGAAGAAACTTTATTGGGAGCGCTGCTTGTCTCTACCGGGACTCTATGGCCAGGTTCCGCGCTACACGAAGATCCGTTTCGAGGCGATCGGTCTCGACGGCGTGCCGTTTGCCTTCACCGCCCATCGTTTTCACGCCCGCCTTCTCCAGCACGAATACGATCATCTGGACGGCGTTCTCTATCCCATGCGGATGGAAGACATGTCGACTTTCGGCTTCGTCTCGGAGTTGGGGCCGGCCGCCTATCCCGATCTGCCGCGCGATCCGGCGGATTTCATCGATCCCGATTTCGACTGACGGCTCGGCGACCGGCGCGAGCGCTCAAGCCTCGAGCCGCGCCACCAGTTTCTCGCCGAACGCCTTGGTGCCGAGTGGTCCGCCAAGATCTTGCGTCCGCGAGGCGGGATCGGCCAACTGGTCGTCGATCGCCTGGTCGAGACAGACCGCCGCTTCCTTCAAGTTTTCACGGTCTTCTCGCGCGGCGAGCCAATCCAGCATCATCGATACGGAAAGAACCATCGCCGTCGGATTGGCGACGTCCCTACCGGCGATATCGGGTGCCGAGCCGTGGACGCTCTGCGCCATGACCTGATCGTCACCGGCATTGATCGTGCCGCCGAGGCCCAGCCCGCCGACCAACTCGTTGCCGAGATCGGAGAGAATGTCCCCGTACATATTGGTCAGACAGACAACGTCGAAGCGCTCCGGCGTGCGCACCATCAATGCCGTCATCGCATCGACGATCACATCGTCGACCGCGACCTCCGGATAGTTTTTCCCGATATCGCGGACCGTCTGGTAGAAAAGGCCGTCGGTGACCTGCAGGACGTTCCGCTTGGTAACGATGGTGACCTTCTTGCGGCGCTGCATGGCGAGCTTGAATGCCGCATCGGCGATCCGTTCGGAAGCCCGCCGGGTGATCTTGCGGAGCGAAATCGCGACATCCTCGGTCACCATCATCTCCCCCGAACCCCGATACATGTTGCGATCGGCGTAGAAACCTTCCGTGTTCTCCCGCGCGAAAACGAGATTCATGTTTTCCACGGTCGAGGGAATGCCGGGTCGCGTCTTGGCGGGGCGGATATTGGCATAGAGATCGAGCTCTACCCGCAAGGTGCCGGAAGGGCTGCGACCGCCCTGTTCGACCGGCGGATAGGCCATGTTGTGGACCGGACCGATAATGACGCCGTCGCTGTCGCGCGCGCGCTGGATCGAGGAATCGGGCATGGAATTGCCCTTGGTCTCGAGCGAGCGCAGACCGATCTCCTCTTCCTCCATTTCGATACCGAGATCGAAGCGCTTGTTCACGGCGGCAAGCGCCGCCGTCGCCACGGGAACGATTTCAAGTCCGATGCCGTCTCCCGGCATCACCAAGATCTTCATCATGTATCCTCAAACCATGTCTTCGGCGAATGACAAAAAAACTAGCGACGCTTGGTTTATTTTTGGTTAACCGGCGACCACCCAAGACCCGTCATCGCCGCGGCAGAGGGTACGGCGGCCCGTTTGACGACCCTTCGGCGTATTTAAGGTCGCCTCCATGACCCGGCAGGTACGGCCGTCCGGCGTCTTCGAAATCTCTCCGATCGGCGTGATGGTGCCGGTGGTTCCGCTCGCCGATCCTTGCCATTGGATGGTTTCGGTGCCGGGTCCTCCGGCGGCGCGCTGCACGGCCCGGTCGAAACGTCCTTCATCCTCCGGCCGGATGAAGGCGCCGAACTGCCAGCCGATCGCGGTGCCCACCACCGCGCCGGCCGCGATCGCCGTGGCACCGCCGCCGAGATGGGCGCCCGCGATGCCCCCGCCGACGAGGCCAAGGGCCGCCATCCGAACCTCGTCCGGATGCTCTTCGATCCATTCATTGATCTTGTTCATGGTCTCGCAGCCCGAAAGAACCAACGCGGCGGCGACCACTGCTATTTTAGCGCCGTTCATGAACGTCGATTTGCGTTTCATCCCGTCATCATGAGGGAATTCGAAGCGGGAGACAACGGGCCGGTCGTCCCTACAAGCGCGCCATGATGAAGAGGCGACGGAACGGGAAGAGGGTCTTGCCGTCCGATTGCGGCGGGTAAGATTTGAGAACCTTTGCCCGGTATTCGTCTTCGAACTGGGTTCGCTCGGGCTCCGCCAGCGCATCGAGGAAGGGTTTGAGCGAGGTGCCCTTCACATAGTCCGGCACCGGATTTTCACCATCGAGAACCTGCACGTATTCGGTCTCCCAGATATCGAGCGATTGCGTCAGCGGCGTCAGGAGATCGTAATAGAATGCCGGTGGCTGCGTCGGCTCGCCTCGGATCAGATGTTCCAGCGCGGTTCGCCAGCGAGGTGTCTGGGCGATCTCCATATAGGCCTGATGAGAGGGGGCCGCGAAATTGCGCGGCATCTGGATCGCAAGCACGCCGTCGGGCCGAAGACGCCGAAGCAGGTTCGGCAGCACCGTTCCGTGATCGTCCACCCAGTGCAGCACGGCGTTGCTGTAGAGGAGATCGACCGGTTCCGGCGGCTCCCATCCGGCAAGGTCGCCTTCCCGCCAATCGATATCGGGGTCGGCCTCGCGCGCCTTTGCCAACATCTCGGGCGAGGTGTCGAGGCCCGTCAGCCTTGCCTCCGGCCAGCGCGCCTTCAGGGCAAGTGTTCCGCTGCCGGTGCCGCAGCCGAGATCGACGATGGAAGCGGGTGCCGCGTGCGGGATCTGCGCGATCAGGTCGAGGGCGGGTCGGAAACGATGGCCGCCGAAGGAGAGATATTGCTGAGGGTCCCAAGTCATTCCGGCGTCTCCCGGTTTGCGAGACCGAAGGCCTCCGATAGCAATTCATAGGATCTAACACGAGCATCGAAATCGTAACAATTCGAGAGCACGACGAATTCCTCCACGTCATATTGATCTGCGAGCGCCAGGATGCGCGCCTTTACCGTCTCGGGCGTCCCATGGATCATGCGCTGACGGTTGGTTTCGGCGATCGCGTCTTGCGGCGTGCCGCCTTCGCGAACGGGCGATTGGTCGAGAACGCTAAGCCGGATATTCTTGTCTGGCGACGGCATCGGATGGGGCTCGCGGGACGAAGTGAGAGAGGCGCTGGCATATGAAGTTGGACCGTGATGAAGCCGAGACAATCGGTCTCAGGGCGCTGGCCTTTCTGGCGGCCGATGGCGAGTTGTTGCCGCGGTTTTTCGCGTTGACCGGAATGAATGCGGAGACGCTCCGCGCCGCCGCGGGAGACCCGGCCACCTTGATCGGGGTATTGGATTTCCTGATGTTCGACGACCGGCTCGTGCTTGCCTTCGCGGAGGAAATTGCCGTCGATCCCGCGCGCGTCCCGGCGGCTCGCCATCTTTTGTCCGGCGAGACGGGTGATCCGGTTTGACGCGGCGGGGTGCGGCGGTTAGGTAGCGCATCAATTTGCAAGATGGGGAGCCGTCGCGATGACCGACAAGGGCTACGACAATCCGGATTTGTTGTGGACGCCGGCACAGCTGCATGACCGTCTCGGCGATCCAAAGTTAAAGATCGTCGACGTCAGGCCCGGCGAGCGTTACGCCATGGGTCACATCCCGGACGCGCGTCATTATCCGGTCTACGCCGTCAATTGTGACGACACCGACGAGGCGCCGCTCAATTCCTTCGTCCGCATGTGGGCGTTTCTCCTCGGTCATCGGGGTGTTTCGTTCGACGATACCATTGTCTTCTGCGGCGAAGTTTCCGGCATGACCGTTTCGCGGGCCTTCTGGTTCCTCGAGTATCTCGGCCACAACGACGTTCATGTCGTCGACGGCGGGTATACGGCTTGGGAAGCAGCGGGTCTCTCCACGACGCGCGATGCGGTGCCGGCGCCGGCGGCGCCTTTCAATTACACGCCGCGCCGTGCGCGTCTCGCGACCTATAAGGATGTTCTGGGGGCGATCGATAATCCGGATTGTTTCATCCTCGATACCCGCTCGGCCAAGGAATACACGGGCGAGGATGTCCGGGCGGACCGGGGTGGGGCGGTGCCGGGCGCCGTCCATTGCGAGTGGGTCGAGAATATGAATGACGCCGGCGAGATGAAGGCGGGGGACGAATTGCGCCGCGTATACGAAGCGATCGGCGCCACGCCGGAGAAGGATATCATTGCCTATTGTCAGACGGGATACCGATCGGCGCATGCCTATCTGGCGCTACGGCTGATCGGCTATGAGCGGGTGCGGAACTATCTTGGTTCTTGGAAGGAATGGGGGAACAAACCCGAGCTGCCGGTCATTCGACCCAACGCGTGAGTCCGGTCTAGTCGTCCAATTCACCTTCGATATCGAGCTTCGGCGCCATCGTGACCGAACGATAAAGGGCCTCGACCGCCGCGTAGTGAAGATCGCGCTTGGATTCCTCGCCGGATTCGCTGCTGAGACGTTCGGCCCAGTCTTCCTAGCCTTTGAAATAGGTGGCGTAATTAATCGTAATCATCTTGCCCGTTCCCGCCGTTCTAGAATTCGCTTAAATAATCCTATTCTTTGACATCCAGCGAAGTGATCCCCATCACAACAAGAGCAGATTTTGCGGGATTGCGTCAAGGCGCCCGGACCCTGATTCATCGAGCAGGTCAATCTTGCCTATTGGAGCCGGCAAGAAGTTGGCTCGAATTGCGCGATATCGCGATCAAACGGTTGAGAGCGGTGACCGCCAGCAAGGCGTTCTCCCGATGCTCCTCCGACTCGCTCTCTCTTGCCTGCCGGGCCAAGGTGTCGGCCCAATCATTCTGTGATTCCAGACACTTGCTATAGTTTACCACGACCACGACATGTTCCTTTCAATTCGGCCGGGCGTTGCCACCCTTCTATTTCATCCGTCGGTGTCTCCGACATTGCCCGCATCGTCCGCGGGCGTTGCGTGCCAACCGTCGACCGTTTTCTTGCAGCCCCCGTGCCAAGGCGGGCGTCAGCGAGTGGACTTCGGGAAAATCACGGTCTAAACCTCCGAACGCGTCGCCGCGCGGAGGATTTGCCGAGGTGGCGTCGATGTTTTGTGATTGTTTGACCGATTGATGTAATTGGCGTGACGGCGGGCGCGATGGTCGGAGCCGACATGACGGAACTGAGAGCGGCGGCGGCATTCGCCGACGGGAAGTTGTCGCGCGCGGAAGAACTCGCGGGTCGGGCGCTGCGATCGGGAACGGCCGGGGCGCACGCGCTTCTCACGCGGATCCTTCACGCCGGCGGCCGGCTCGACGAGGCGGCCGAGCATGCCCGCGCGGGTCTTGCCGAAAACCCCGAAGACGCCCTGACCCATGCTTATCTCGGGTCCATTCTGTTGGCGGACGACGATACCGAAGCTGCCTTGACGCATTACCGCATGGCGGTTCGGCTGCGGCCGGAGGAAGCGGCCTTTCACGACGAACTGGGGAAAGCGCTGCTTTCGGCGAAAGATCTCGAGGGTGCGGAATCGGCGCTTCGAGACGCGGTCCGCCTGGCGCCCGATAAGCCTGAAACTCACAACAATCTCGGCAATGCGCTGCGTGCGCTCGGTCGGCACGAGGCGGCGGCCGAATGTTATCGCGCCGCACTTGCACGACGTCCCGACTACGCCGAGGCCCGCAGTAATCTTGGCGTCGTGACACAGGAGATGGGGGATGGGGCGGCGGCGGCCGGGCATTACCGGGAGGCCCTGGCCGACAATCCCGACGACGCCTTCGCGCACACCAACCTTGGGACGGTTTTGGCCGCCGAAGGGGCGCTCGGCGAGGCGGAGGCGGCGCACCGCCGAGCCATCGACATCGCGCCCGACCGGGCCGCTGCTTGGAACAATCTGGGGATCGTCCTGAAGGACCAGGGGAGGCTGGATGACGCCATCGAAGCCTACCAGGCGGCGCGTGCCCGCGATCCCGACGACGCGGCCTTTCATTCGAACCTGCTGTTCGGCCTTTGTTACGATGCCGCCGCGACCGAGGAGAGCTTGTTCGAGGCGCATCGCGACTATGGGGCGGAGAGGGAATCCGGGTCGCCGGCCCGGATTCCCCGCAAATCGGGCGATCGCCTCCGGGTCGGCTATGTCTCGCCCGACTTCTACAGCCATTCGGTCGCCGCCTTCATCGAACCGGTGATCGCCGGACATGCCCGCGAGCGCTATTTTGTTGCCTGCTATTCCGATCTGGCCGCCGGCGATGCGGTGACGGAGCGTCTCAAATCCGGTGCCGATTTGTGGTGTGACACCCTTGCCTTGAGTGATACCGCGCTCTTCGACCGAATCCGTGAGGATGAGATCGATATCTTGGTCGATCTTACCGGGCACACAGCGGGGAACCGGCTCCCGGTTTTCGCGATGCGGGCGGCGCCGGTGCAAATATCTTGGATCGGCTATCCCGCGACGACCGGACTGTCACGGATGGACTACCGCATCACCGATCGCTGGACGGACCCGCCGGGAGAGGCGGACCGCTGGCATTGTGAGCGGCTGCTCCGTCTCGGGCCGGGTTTCCTCGCATATAAAGCGCCGGAGGAAGCACCGGAACCACGCGCGGCGGCGAGCGCCGGTCCCTTAACCTATGGGTCGTTCAATAACCTCTCTAAGATTAATGACGTCGTTGTTGAGACTTGGGCGGAAATATTGCGCGGTGCGCCCGAAGCCGAATTGTTGCTGAAGTCGCGGCAACTCGCGGATCCCGGCATCCGGGAGCGCCTTGGCGGGGCTTTCCGTCGCCAAGGTATCGACGATTCGCGGTTGCGGCTTCTCGGGCGGATCGAGGATCGCGGCCAGCATCTGGCGCTCTATAACGAGGTCGATGTCGCACTCGACACCTTCCCCTACAATGGCACGACGACGACCTGCGAGGCGCTTTGGATGGGGGTGCCGGTCGTTGCCTTGTCGGGAGAGCGCCATGCGGGGCGGGTCGGCGAAGGACTTCTGCGGCGGGCGGGTTTCGAGGATTGGGTCGCGGGCTCGCGCGCGGCCTATATCGAAGCCGCGCTGGGCCTCGCGACCGATCGGCCGACCCCCGGTACTGTCCGGGTGCGGTTCTCCGCGTCATCCGTGATGGACGCGGATACCGTCGTCAATGCGCTGGAGGCGGCCTACGAGAAGGTTTGGCGGGACGTTTCCTGATGCCCCTTGTCCCGCCCGCCTGGATTGATCGGGACGTCCACCGGCGCGTCTGGCGCATGGCGGGTCCGATCCTGCTGTCCAACATTTCGGTGCCGCTCCTCGGTGCCGTCGATACGGCCGTGGTGGGGCACCTTTCCGATCCCTATTATATTGGCGCGGTCGCGACCGGCGCGCTGGTCTTCAACTTCATCTATTTCGGGTTCAATTGCCTGCGAATGGGCACCACCGGACCGACCGCCCAAGCGGTCGGTGCCGGTGATATGGGCGAGGTGCGGGCGATGCTGGGCCGGGCTCTGCTTCTGGCCGGCGCCATATCAGTGCCCCTTCTGCTCCTACAGCTGCCGATCGCGAATTTCGCGTTTTGGCTGATCGAGGCCAGCCCGGAGGTCGAGACCAACGGCCACACCTATTTCCTGATCCGGGTCTGGGCGCTGCCGGCGGTGCTCTCGACCTATGCCGCGATCGGTTGGTTCTACGGGCTGGAGGATGCCCGGGTGCCGTTGGTGCTTCAAATATTCACCAATGCGATCAATATCGCGCTCGATTTTCTGTTCGTCTTCGGGTTCGGCTGGGATGTCGCCGGCGTGGCGGTGGCGAGCTTGATCGCGGAATTCGCGGGCCTCGGGCTCGTCGGCTATTTCATCCTACGTCGGCTGCGGCAATTGCCGCGTTCGGAGCGCCGGGCACGCGTTCTGGACATGGCCCGTCTCGGGCGGATGTTCGCGATCAATCGTGACATCTTCATTCGAACCATGTGCGTCGTCTCCGCCTCCGCGATCTTTATCGCGGAAAGCGCCAAATTCGGCGACGTGACGCTGGCGGCGAACCAGGTGCTGCACAATTTCCTGCTGTTCACTTCATTTGCCGTCGACGGGTTCGCCTTCGCGGCCGAGGCATTGATCGGCGAGTCGATCGGGCGGCGGACCCTTGACGGCTTTCGAAAGGCGGTCCGAGCGGTGCTGATTTGGGCGGCGTTATTTTCGATAGCGAATGTGGCTGTCTTTTGGGTCGCCGGTGTCGGGATCATCCATCTCCTGACCAATATCGAGACCGTTCGCGCGGAGGCGGAGCGGTTCCTGCCATGGGCCGTCCTGATGCCCCTGGCCTCGACTTGGGCGTTCGCATTCGACGGTATCTTTCTTGGGGCCACGCGCACGAAGGCGATGCGGAATTCGATGTTCGTGGCCTTCGCCTTCTTTCTTGCCGGCATCTTCCTGGTCGCCCCGAGCCAGGGCAACGCGGGTCTATGGCTGGCCTATGCAATGTTCCTGTCCGTGCGCGGACTGACGCTTGCCTTGGTCTATCCGCGTCTCGCACGTTCGATCGCTTGAGCGGTCAATCGCGCGATAGCACCGCGACCGCCTCGATTTCGGCCGACCAGACGAACTGGTCGATGGGTGTGACACTTTCAACGCGATAACCGCCGTCGACCAGATGGCGGAGATCTCGTGCCAGGGTCGCTGGATTACAGGAAATCGCGACGATTCGGCCGACCGCGGAATTCGCCAGGGCGCGGGCCTGGGCCTGGGCGCCGGCCCGTGGCGGATCGAAGACAACGGCATCGAAAGGCCTCAATTCCTCCGCCGTCAGGGGTGCCCGCGCGAAATCGCGTTCCATGGCGTCCACCGGTTGGCCGGAGGCGGCTTTTTTCACCGCCGCCACCATATGGGGATCCCCCTCGAAAGCCTTGACCTGGCCAAGTCGGGCGAGCGCGAAACTCAAGGCGCCGCAGCCCGCATAGAGATCGGCGATGCGCTTGGCAGGGCCGACTCCGCGACAAGCGGCTTCCGCCAGGATTGCCGCGCCCTCGCGGCTCGGCTGGAGAAAATAACCCTCCGGAAGGGCGACCGTTGCGCCGGTCAGTTGCAGGACGGGTTGGCGCCGGAAGATCAGTGGCTCTCCGCCGTCGCCCCGCCACCAGGAAATTCGCGCGATATCGTGAGTCTCGGCGAATTCGGCGAGATGTTGGCGAACGCGGGCCCCGGGCGGCGGGGCTCGGCCCGGCAAGAGCAACAGATCGAGGCCGCTATCCGTTTCGGTGATCCGAATGTCGCCGCGTCGGGGGAAAGGACGGGCCGAGCCGAGCAGTTCGCGCAAGGGCGCGATCGAGGCCGCAATGGCGTCGGTCGCCACTGGGCATTCCTCGAGATCGACGATCCGACGGCCCCGCGGGTGATGAAGGCCGAGGCGCGGTCGGCGGCCGCCGTCGGCGGCAAGTTCGACCCTTCGGCGGGTTCCCGGCGGAACCGAGATCGTCGTGGCGACGATATCGCCGCGGAGTCCTCGGCGATCCAGGGATTCCACCAGGATTCGTCGTTTGAACTCGGCTGTTTCAATGGGCGAGATATGCTGTAGT
This sequence comes from uncultured Rhodospirillaceae bacterium, assembly GCA_964408805.1. GTDB lineage: Bacteria > Pseudomonadota > Alphaproteobacteria > UBA8366 > UBA8366 > CAYPAV01. Next base: position 31,775 of record CAYPAV010000017.1, read on the forward strand.
GCACAGCCGCCGCAATGCGTGAAGTGCCGGCAGTGGGGCGCTGTCCGTCCCGTGCCAGGTACGAGAATGGTCTCGATTTCCACTGCGCGGCCTTCGCCTCTGGCTCGTCCGGTACGGACGCGAAGCCGGTCGCCGGGCGCCGCGAACGGGATATAAAGCGGGGTGTTTCGGCTCGGATGATCCGCCAGGCCGTCGCCGCGCGCGCCCAGGTCACGGACGGTCACGTCGAGCAAGACGGGTATGTCCTTCGGGCTCGAAATTAGTTTTTTCTTTGGCTATTGAATAACTATTCCGGTTTATTTGGTAGTTAGTTATTATAGTGTTGTACAGGTAAGTAATTTTTGAGAGTTCGCGAAATCGCCGAGGGGCGAGGCCGCGAGGATATGCCACGTCGTTTGGAACATTGGTCGGCGTCCTGTTCGGATTTGGGCTTTTCGTGACCTCCGTCGTGACAAGCACCGATAATTATATGATTTTCGTGAGTTTTTCGAGTGGCTTAATGGTCATTGGAGGGACCTTCGCGGCAACGTTGATCGCCCAGGAAGTTCGGTATGTGATGCTCGCATTGCGTGGCATCGGCAGTATATTTTCTGTTCAGAGTGCCGGGCGAAACATCTTGAACCGGGAAATCGGGCGCATCATCCGATGGGGGTACTTGGTTCAATCCGGCGGCGTGCTGGCACTCGAGCAAGAGGTCGGCAAGGTCAGGGGCGATGAATTTCTGAATTTCGGGGTCGAACTGATTCTCGCGGGAAATGACGGCGACGAGGTGCGCGAGATACTCCTGAATGTCGCCGCCACGACCTATGGGCGGAACATGGTTCAGGCGAATATTCTGAAATCCATGGGCGCCACCGCACCGGCCTTCGGGATGATCGGCACGCTGGTCGGGTTGATCATCATGCTCGACAGCATGGGCGACGATCCCTCCAAGCTGGGCAGCGGCCTCGCCATCGCGCTTTGCACGACGCTGTATGGGGTGCTGGCCTCGCGCTTGGTCTTCGTCCCGGCGGCGGCGAAAGTCGAACAGCGCCAGCAGATTATGCGGTTTCGCAATGAGCTGATGGCGGAGGGATTGGCGCTGCTGGGCGATCAGACCAGCCCGCGGACGATCCAGGACCGCATGAACAGCTTCATCGATCCCGCCATTCGCTTCGACATCGATCAACAGCTCAAGGGCGGCGCCGGCGAAGCGGAGGCGGCCGAATGAAGCAGCCTACGATAGAAGCGCCGCAAGAAGAATCGGAAGATTGGCTCGTTACTTACGCTGATGCCATCACCTTGCTGATGGCATTCTTCGTCATGCTCCTGACTTTCAAGGAATACGATGCCGGTCAGCGCGAGGCGGCGGTCAAGGCGATCAAGGAGAATTTGGGCCAGCAGGAAGTCCTGGAAACGCCATTGTTTTCGCTGATGAACAATCTGAACTCGATTATGGACGGCGGGAACATTCCGCCCGGCGATTTCGAGGTCAGTTTCGACAAGGACGGCGTCGTCATGGAGTTCAGCAGCAAGGCGTTCTTCAAGTCGGGTTCGGCGGCGCTCAAGAAGGAAGCCAAGGAGATTCTCGCCGAAGTGGCGGGGGAGATGAAGTCGCCGCATTACGAGCTCTATTCGATCGAAATCGAAGGACATACCGACGACGTCCCCATTCGCTCGAAACGGTTCCCGTCGAATTGGGAGTTGTCGGCCTCGCGGGCCGCATCCGTCGTCCGATTTTTCATCAAGCAGGAACTCGAGCCGACCCGTTTGAAGGCCGCCGGATACGCCGATACCCGACCGAAGGTACCGCATTTGGACATGTTCAATGAACCAATACCGGAAAACAGGGCGAAGAATCGACGTGTCGGTATCCGTCTGCACCCCTGAATGAGGCATGTGCGAACCAAGAAGAAGGTGTGATGAGCGTCACATGAGGCCCCTGGGCGATGGTTTAGACAGGGTTCGATTGCTCGCTCCATGAAATGGCGTTGCATGAGGGGTAGGTTCACTTGAAGGTCAAATTTTGGGGGGTTCGCGGCAGCATAGCCACGCCGTCCCCAAGACATATTGCCTATGGAGGCAACACCAGTTGCGTCGAGGTTCGCGTCGGCGACAAGCTGGTTATTTTCGATTCCGGGACCGGTATCCGAAATCTCGGGAACCAGCTCTTGAAGGAGGACATAACCTCCTTTCACATTCTCCTGTCGCACACTCATTGGGACCATATGAACGGCTTTCCGTTCTTCGCGCCCGCCTACAATCCCAAATGCGACATTACCATACTGGCGGGACACCTGATCGATCAGGGCGGTTTGGAGCAGGTTCTGTCCGGCCAGATGGCGCAGCCGATGTTCCCGGTGCCGCTTGCGGCAATGAACAGCACGATGTCGATCGAGGATTTTCGAACGGGCGAGGATTTGGATCTTCACAGCGATGTGAAAATCACCACGGTAATGCTCAATCACCCGAACGGTGCGACGGGTTACCGGGTCGACTATCAGGGCAATTCGATGTGCTATATTACCGACACCGAGCATGTTCCGGGGAAGCCCGACGAGAATATTCTGGGCCTCGTCGAGGGTTGCGACCTGATGGTCTATGATTCGACCTATACCGAGACTGAGTTTCCGGGGAAGGTTGGTTGGGGCCATTCGACCTGGAACGAAGGCGTTCGATTGTGTCGGGCGGCCGACGTCAAATCCATGGCGATCTTCCACCATGACCCGGACCATGAAGACGAGGACATGGATCAGATCGAAGCCGAGGCGCGGGCCGAATGGGAGAGCGCTTTTGTCGCGCGCGAAAAGATGGAGATCGATCTCAGTTGAGCAGGGTCGCCAGCCCGCAATTCGGCAAACATCAATTGGTTGCCAGCGGTGAGGCGATACTCCGGGACGGGAATAGATGGGCAAAACGGCGAAAAGCACGGCGGACGAGCGGGAAGGGCGTTTCGAACGCCTTATCGAACTTGGCATCGCCCTCAGTTCCGAGCGAAATCACAATCGCCTGATGGAGATGATTCTCTTGGAGGCGAAGCGTATCCCGAATGCGGATGGCGGAACGCTCTATCTTTACGACGAGGAAACCGGCGGGCTCTCCTTCGAGATCATGCGGAACGATACCCTTGAGATCGCGATGGGCGGCACCACGGGTAAGGAAATCTCGTTCCCGCCCCTGATGACGGTCGACCCCGATACCAAGGAGCCAAATTACAAGAATGTCGCGACCGCGGTGGCGCTCAGCAAGACGATGAGCAACATCTCCGACGCCTATACGGTCGATGAGTACGATTTCAGCGGGACCAAGGCGTTTGACGAAAATACCGGCTATCGATCGACGAGCTTTCTGACCCTTCCACTGGTCAATCGCGCCGAGGACGTGATCGGCGTCGTCCAGCTGATCAACGCGCGAGACGATGAAGGCAACGTGATCGCCTTCGACGCCGAACTCGAAGCGATCATTGGGGCGCTCGCCAGTCAGGCGGCCGTTGCGCTCGAGAACCAGTTGCTGCTCCAGCAGCAGCGAATCCTCATGGACAGCTTTATCGAGCTGATCGCCGGCGCGATCGATGAAAAATCCGCCTATACCGGCGGTCACTGTCAGCGCGTTCCTGCCTTGACCAAGATGATCGCGCGCGCCGCCACCGAGAGTGACGATCCCCGCTTCTCCGGTTTCGAGCTTAGCGAGGACGAATGGTACGAGCTGCATCTCGCGGGCTGGCTGCATGACTGCGGCAAGGTGACGACGCCCGAATATGTCGTCGACAAGGCGGTCAAGCTGGAAACCATCAACAATCGCATCCACGAGGTTCGCAATCGCTTCGAGATCATGATCCGCGAGGCCGAGATCGATTACCTTAAGGCCAGGTTGGAGGGCGACGGCACCGGTGACGACCAACTGAAACAGGATTATGAAGCGCGGGTCGCGCAATTGACCGACGATTTCGAGTTCATCGCCGAGGCCAATGTCGGCGGGGAGTTTCTTTCCGACGAGGCGATCGAGCGGGTCGAGGCGATCGGCCGGATGGAATGGACGCGATATCTCGATCGCGGTATCGGCCTCTCCTGGGAGGAAGGTCAACGGCTCGCCGAAAACCCACCCGAGCCCACCCCCTGCCGTGAGAGGCTGTTGGAGGATCGGACGGATCACGTCACCAAGGAATATAACTTCGGTGAAATCTACAATCTCCGGATTCGCCGCGGCACGTTGACCGAGGAAGAGCGCCTGAAGATCAACGATCATATCTCGGTCACCATCGACATGCTGGAATCACTGCCTTTTCCGAAGAATTTGAAGCGGGTTCCAGAATATGCCGGCGGACACCATGAGAAGATGGACGGCACCGGGTATCCGAATGGCCTGACGAAGGATCAGATGTCGCTGCCGGCTCGGATGATGGCGATCGCGGATATATTCGAGGCGTTGACGGCCTCGGACCGTCCCTACAAGAAGGCGAAGAAATTGAGCGAGGCGCTCAAGATCATGACCTTCATGAACAAGGACAAACATATCGACCAGGATTTGTTCGAGCTGTTCCTGACCGGCCAAGTCTACCAGGAATATGCCGATACCTTCCTTGATCCGGAACAGATCGACGAGATAGAAGTCGACGACTACATGCCGGCGGCGGCGGCGGAGTAGCCGATCACCCGGCCTGCGCCAGTGCCACCGCGATTTCCGCGCCGAGCCGGGCGTTTGCGACGAGCAGGGCCTTGTTCACTTCCAGCGTTCGCCCGCCGCTGATTTCGAATAGACGGGAGAGGAGGTAGGGTGTCACCGCTTTGCCTTTAATGCCGTCAAGACGCGCATCGGCAAGTGCTGCTTCGATCCAGCTCTCCAACTCCTTTCCATCAATAGCCGAGGCGCTTGGTGTCGGATTGGCGATTACCAGGCCGGCCGAAAGGCCGAGCCGCCGTTGTGCCGCTATCGCCCCGGCCGCCTCCACGGGCGATGCCACCGTTTGCTCAAGTTCGAGGCCGGTATCTTGGGTATAGAAACCGTGAAACTCGGTGGTGCCAAACCCGATAACCGGAACGCCCTCGGTCTCGAGCACTTCCAGGGTTTTCGGCAGATCCAGGATCGTTTTGGCTCCGCTGCAAACGACCGCGACCGGCGTCCGGCCCAGTTCGCGGAGATCAGCGGAGATGTCCAGGCTCCCGCCTCCGCCGCGGTGGACCCCGCCGATCCCCCCTGTTGCCAGGACCGGTATTCCGGCCATGGCGGCGCAGATCATGGTTCCCGCCACCGTTGTCGCCCCGGGTCCGCCGGCGGCGAGGATGGCGGCGAGACCGTCCCGGCTGACTTTCGCAACGCCGTCCGCCGTGCTCAGAATTTCAATATCGGAATGGTGTAGACCAACCCGGATTTTACCGTCGAGTAGTGCGATGGTGGCCGGGAAAGCTCCCGCCGATATTACCGCGGATTCCATTTCGAAGGCGGTTTCAATGTTGTCGGGTCGAGGTAAACCATGCGCGATCAGGGTCGATTCAAGCGCCACCACGGGCTTGCCCGTGTCGAGGGCATGCCGCACGGGATCGGAAATTTCGAGGGGCGGGGTCATCGGGGCTCGCTACGACCGAAGTAGGAAGAGGAGAGTCTACCGGAAGCAGCGGTAATTGCGAACGAAATTGCCGAACAAGGGCGATTGACGAAGCTGAACCACGCTTTAAATGCTATGTAGTTTTCTGGCCGATCTAACGAATTTGGAGCGAATGCGTCGATGAAACCGACCAATATTCTCGTATTGATGTCAGATGAGCATAATATAAAATCTCTTGGTTGCTATGGGCATCCGAGAGTCAAGACGCCGAACATCGACGCCTTGGCGGCTCGCGGTACGCGCTTTCGCAACGCCTATTGCAATTCGCCTGTCTGTATTCCGGCCCGCGCCAGCTTTGCAACCGGGAAATACATTCATGAGATGGGGTATTGGGATAACGCAGATCCTTATGAAGGATCGGTCCCGAGTTGGCACCACCGGCTTCGCGAGGGCGGACATCGGGTGGACTCGATCGGCAAACTCCACTTTCGCGGTGTCGATGACGATAATGGTTTCAGTAACGAAATCGTCCCGATGCATGTCGTCGACGGGATCGGTGATCTGCTTGGTCTCATTCGCGAGGATTTGCCGGTCCGCGGCGGCTCGTGGAAGATGGCGAAGCTCGCCGGGTCGGGCGAGAGCGACTACATCCGCTATGATCTGGATATCACGCGCCGCGCCGTCGACTGGCTTGAGACCGAGGCGCCGAAATCGGGCGACACGCCATGGGCACTTTTCGTCACCTGGGTCTGTCCGCATTTTCCGTTGACCGCGCCGCCGGAATTCTACGACCTCTATCCCGTCTCGGGGATCGATTTGCCGAAGCAATACGACGAAGGCGATCGGCCCCGGCATCCCTATGTCGAGGATTACCGGAATTCTTTTAACTACGACGATCATTTCGATCTCGATAAGGTCAAAATGGCGGTTGCCGGTTATTACGGGCTGTGTAGTTTTATGGACAGCAATGTCGGGCGTGTCCTGAAGGCGCTCTCCGATCTCGGCCACACAGATGATACGCGGGTCATGTACACTAGCGATCACGGCGACAATCTCGGCAGTCGCGGTCTTTGGGGAAAATCGACCATGTACGAGGAGGCGGCGAAGGTGCCGATGATCCTTTCCGGGCCGGATATCCCGGCGGGTCGGGTTCTCGACACCGAGGTCACCCATATCGATTGTTTCCCGACTTTCCTGGAATGGGCGGGTGCCGGACCCAGCGATGGCGATATGGCCGAGCGCCAGGGCGTCTCGCTGACCGAAATCGCCAACGGCACCGTTCCGGAACGGACGATTCTCTCGGAATATCACGGTATGGGGTCGACGACGGGCGCCTTCATGATACGGCACGGCAAATACAAATACGTCCATTATGTCAAATACCCGCCGCAGCTCTTCGATCTCGAACTGGATCCCGAGGAGATGGTCGATATCGCCGGCGATCCCGCCAACAGGGGTGTCTTGGCGGATTGCGAGGCGCGGCTTCGCCGGCTCATGGACCCCGACGACGCCGATGCCCGCGCCAAGGCGCGGCAAGCCGAACAATTGGCGAAATGGGGTCGGGACTATGTCATCGAGCGGGGCGATCTGGTCTTCTCGCCGCCGCCGGGCGTTTCCGTCGATTGGCAGTGAGGCGGCGGCGATGACGGACCAAGGGCTGGAATTTCTTCGCCAATACGAGGGGCCGGCGGATCAACCGAAATACGCCCGGCTGAGCGGCGCCCTCCTGGCCGCGATTGAGGCGGGCTACTGGGCGCCGGGCGAAAAATTACCGACCGAGAGTCGCCTCGTGGCCGCCACGCCGTTTAGTCTCGGAACCGTCCAGCGGGCAATGCGCTCGCTTGTCGAGTCGGGCGTCGTGGTGCGGCGCCAAGGGGCGGGGAGCTATGTCGCGGCGGTGGCCGGGCGGATGGACGATCCTTGGCATCTTCGGTTCCTAGGCGATGACGGTGTCAGCTTTCTTCCGGTCTATCCGAAGGTTGTTTTTCGCGACCGGTTGTCCGGTTCCGGACCGTGGTGCGATTATCTGGGGATCGATCCCTCGGATGAGGTCGTGCGCGTCGACCGGCGCATCGATGTCGCCGGAGAGTTCAACGTCTTCAGCCGCTTCTATGTCGAGGCGGAACGCTACGGTGGTTTACTGTATCGCCCGCTCGACGAATTGGACGGCGCGAATTTCAAGCAGATCCTCCGCACCGAATTCGGCCTCTCGATCACCGAGATCGCCCAAGATGTCGCGATTGCGGCCTTCGACGAGGAGGTCCGCGCGGCGCTTGATGTTGCCGCCTCGACCGATGGCCTCCTGCTGCAGGTTGTCGCTAGGGCCGGGCCCGGACGGCCGATCTACTATCAGGAACTTTTCGTGCCGCCGACCGACCGGCGCCTTCATATCGCAGAGCTGCGCGAAGGGCTGGCGGTATGACGACTACGCCCGAAGTTCTGTTGCGTGACCTTCTCGATGCCGCGATCGCAGCCGCCGATCCGGCATTGGCGGTGCCCAGCCATCTCCCGGCGGGACCCACGGGACGAACAATCGTCGTCGGTGCCGGCAAAGCTGCTGCGAAGATGGCGTGCGTCGTCGAATCGACCTGGCCGGCCCTCGTCGAGGGCCTGGTCGTCACACGTTACGGTCACGCCGTCGAATGCCGGGATGTGGAGGTGGTCGAGGCCGCACATCCCGTTCCGGACGCGGCCGGACTCGCGGCGGCCGAACGCATTCTCGACCTCGCGGCAGGGGCGGGGGCGGACGATCTGGTGCTCTTTCTCGTCTCTGGCGGCGCCTCGGCGCTGTTGTCGCTGCCGGATACCGGGCTGACCTTGGCCGACAAACAGTCGGTCAATCGGGCGCTGCTCTCATCGGGGGCCAATATCGCCGAGATCAACTGCGTCCGGAAGCATCTGTCGGCGATCAAGGGCGGGCGCCTTGCCGCCGCCGCGTCTCCGGCGCGGGTCGTAACGCTCGCGATCTCGGACGTGCCGGGCGATGATCCGGCGGTGATCGGCTCCGGTCCGACGGTCCCCGACCCGACGACGTTCGCCGATGCCGAAGCGATCCTGTCGAAATACGGTGTCGTGCCGCCCGATCCGGTGGCGCATCATCTGGAGGCAGCGGCGGACGAGACGCCCAAGCCAGGCGACCCCCGCCTCGCCGCCGCCGAGACGGTCCTGATTGCAACCCCGCAGATGGCGCTTGAGGCGGCCGCCGAGGCGGCCCGGAAAGCAGGCGTAACACCCCTCATCCTTGGCGATGCGATCGAGGGCGAGGCGCGCGAGGTCGCCTTGGTGATGGCGGGGATTGGCCGCCAGGCCGCGCGGCGCGGCCAGCCGGCCCCGGCACCGGTGGTTCTGCTGTCGGGCGGCGAGACGACGGTCACCGTCCGGGGCAATGGACGGGGCGGCCGGAACGCCGAATTCCTGCTCGCACTCGCGGTGGCGCTCGAGGGCGAGGCGGGCGTCTTCGCGATCGCCGCCGATACCGACGGGATCGACGGCACCGAATCCAATGCGGGTGCGATTGTGACGCCGGATACGCTGGCCCGTGCGGCCGCCGCGGGGGTGGATGCCAAGGCATCGCTCGCGGCAAATGACGGCTACGGGTTTTTCGACGCCTTGGATGACCTGGTGGTCACCGGCCCCACTCTCACGAATGTGAACGACTTTCGCGCCATTCTGGTGCTGTCGGAATAAATCCTTGCGGCTATACTCGCCGACCTGCGAACCGAGACCTGGGATAAGACGGGAGACAACCCGATGCTGTTCCGCCAAATGTTCGATGCGACGTCCTGCACCTATACCTATCTGCTGGCGAGCCGGCCCGGCGGCGAGGCTCTGATCATCGACTCAGTGATCGAGCGGGTCGATCAGTATGTGCGGCTGTTGGAAGAACTCGACCTGAAACTGGTCAAGGTCGTCGATACCCACACCCATGCCGACCACATCACCGGCATGGGGGAGCTCCGGGACCGGACCAAATGCGTGACGGTTATGGGGGCCGAGAGTGCCGCCGACGTGGTCTCGATGCGGGTCCGCGACGGCGAAACGGTGGATATCGAGGGGATTGCGCTTGAGGTCATGCACACGCCGGGGCATACGGACGATTCCTATTGCTTCCGCTTGCCCGACCGGGTTTTCACCGGCGATACGCTGTTCATCCGGGGGACCGGGCGGACCGATTTCCAGAACGGCGATTCCCATGTCCAATACGATTCGCTGTTCGACAAGCTCCTCACCCTGCCCGAGGATACCCAGGTCTATCCCGGCCATGACTACAAGGGCGAGATGGTCAGTACCATCGCCGAGGAACGCGCCTTCAATCCGCGTCTGCAGGTCTCGTCGGCGGACGAATACGCCGCCATCATGGACAATCTCAATCTCGACAATCCGAAGATGATGGATATCGCGGTGCCGGCCAACAAGCTGATCGGCGCCGACCAGGGCGGGGAGGCTCGCGCCGCCTGGGCACTGACGGCCGACGAGGTGAAGAACTGCCACGGCGGCGACGATTGCGTGCTGGTCGATCTCCGCGAGGACTCCGAGCGTGCCCAGCACGGTGTCATTGCGGGGTCCGTCCACGCACCCTATGGCGAGCTCGACGATTTCGTTCGCGACGGCGGGCTGCTGCGCCAGATGGCGGAGACCACCGGCAAGCGCCTGATATTCTATTGCGCCTACGGCGAACGGTCGGCCCTTGCGGTGCAGACCTCGGAAGGCATGGGTCTTCGCAATGTCTTCCATCTCGTGGGCGGGATCGATGCCTGGAAAGGGGCCGGGGGCGCGCTCGACTGAAGATCGTCGGCGTGACAAATTGTCGGCTTCACGATCGCGGGCCCGGCCGCCATTCTAGCGGCGGGGATCGACCCTCCATACAATTCATGCCGATCAAGGGAGCGGGAAATCATGACGGGCGACGATAGCGAACTCACCGCCAGCAAGGGGATCTTCGATGCGGGCGGGCAAGCGGCCCCGCGCCGGCGCGAGACCGTGGGCACGCTCCGCGAGCCGGCCCGCGATATTCCGATCTTCGCCACAACGGATGTTTTCGTGGTCGGCGGCGGGCCGGCCGGCACCACCGCGGCGATCGCCGCCGCCAGGATCGGCGCCGACGTCATCCTGGCCGAGCGCTACAATCATCTGGGCGGCCTCTCGACCGGCGGCTTGGTGATCTGGATCGACCGGATGTCGGACTGGGACGGCACCCACCTCATTCGCGGCCTCGCCGAGGAACTGCTCGATCGGTTGCCGAGCGATGCCATCAAGGGACCGCCCCGGGACCAGTGGGGTTCGCGCGACGAGGATACCGTCTTCCAATGGGCGCGCCGGCATTCGGCCTTTCACGGTACCGTCACCTGGGCGCCGATGGTCGATCCCGAATGGCTGAAGATGACCTCGCTCGATATGGTCGCGGATGCGAAAATAGAACTCCTGCTGCATAGCTGGGTCGTGGCGCCGCTGGTCGAGGACGGCAAGGCGACTGGCGCCATCCTCGAATCGAAACAGGGCCGGATGGCGGTCCGTGCCAAGGTCGTGGTCGACACCACGGGCGACGGCGACATGTTCGCGCGGAGCGGCGAGGCCTTCGAGGGCGATATCGAGAGCGACGATATCCACCACTGCGCCAATACGGCCTCGCTGATGACCGGCGTCGACGTGTCGCGCTGGCTTGAATTCCGCTCCCGGGATGCCGACGGGTTCAGCGAGTTCATGCGCCGGGGGCGTGAGCATGCGCGGCATTTCATCCTGCCGCTCACGAGTTGGCGGGACGACACGGTGGTCTTCATGGGCCCCCGCTTCTCGGGCTTCGACGTCCTCAATCTCGACGATCTGACCAGTGTCGAGATCATGTCCCGAAAGGCCATTGCCGAACTGCTGGCCTTCTACCGCGAGAACGCGCCCGGCTTCGAGAACGCCTGGATTATGTTGACGGCGCCGCAGCTCGGCGCCCGCCATAGCCGGCGCCTCGTCGGTATCGGGCGGATGACGGGGGCCGAGACAAAGATAGGGGCGGTCCTCGACGACGAGATCGGCGTCAGCCCCAGCCTCGGACCGAACCTGCCGCGGGTCTCGGTGCCCTATGGCGCGCTGTTGCCGCGCGAAACCGACAATATGCTGGTCGCGGGGCGGCATATTTCGACCGACGCCCAGACCCATACCTTCATGCGCGAGATTCCGCAGTGCTGGCTGACCGGGCATGCGGCCGGCGTTGCGGCGGCGCTGAGCGTGCAGGCCGGCACTTCGCCCCGCGATCTGGCGATCCCCGACCTGCAAGCGGCCTTGCGAAAGCAGGGCGCCTTCCTCAACGATTGAGCCCGGAGGCCCGCGATGACCAAATTGACGATCAGCCTCGCCGGCGTCGATTACGACCGGACGCGCGCCTTGTTCGACGGCCGCGTCGGCATCGACGGCTGCGAGGTCGTGGCCTCTCCGATGACGCCGGAGGAAGCCTTCCACCGCGCCTTCAAGTTCCAGGAGTTCGACGTCACCGAGCTTTCCATGTCGAGCTACATGAACCAGGTGGCGGAGGGGGTGAACGCCTATGTCGCCATTCCCGCCTTCGTCTCGCGCATGTTCCGGCATTCCTCGATCTACATCCGCACCGACAAGGGCATCGAGACGCCGGCCGACCTCGAGGGCAAGGTCATCGGCGTGCCCGAATACCAGATGACGGCCGCCCTCTGGGCCCGTGGGCTGCTGGCGGACGAATACGGTGTCGAGGCGGCGGATTTGAGCTGGCGCGACGGCGGGCTGGAGGAGGCGGGACGCCTGCCGAGCGTCACCCTCGACCTGCCGGGCGGCGTGCATCTGGAGACCATCCCCCTCGACCAGACGCTCTCGGGCCTGCTCGATACGGGCGGGATCGACGCCATGATGTCGGCGCGGGCGCCGTCGTGCTTCCACACGAATGATCACGTCGACCGTCTCTTTCCCGATTACCGCCGGGCCGAGGAGGCCTATTTCGCCAAGACCGGGCTCTTTCCCATCATGCATCTGGTCGGCATCCGGAAGTCCCTCTACGAGAAACACCCCTGGCTCGCGGTCAATGTCCTCAAGGCCTATATGGAAGCAAAGGCGATCTGCTATCGCCGCCAGGCCCAGGTCGGCCACCTGCACACCACGCTGCCCTGGCCGGTCGACGCCTTCGAGGATGCGAAGAAACTGATGGGCGACGATTTCTGGCGCTACGGCGTCGACGAGAACGCCCGCGAAATAGAGGCGATGACGCGGTATTCCTTCGACCAGGGCCTGACGAGCCGGAAACTCACCGCCGCCGACCTCTTCGCCCCCTCCACGACCGCGCTGCTGAAGGTGTAGACGGCGTCAAGGAGAGAGACATGGAGCTGGAACACGTTCATTCCGACGAGACGCCCGCCCCCCTGAGCGCCCATAGCGACGCCGTGATCATCCCGGCGAACGCCCGCATCCTGATCAGCTCCGGGCTCCTCGGCATGCGGCAGGACGGGACCGTGCCCGACACCATCGAGGCCCAGGTCGCCGCCGCCTTCGACAACGTGGAAGCGGTGCTGCGCGCCGGCGGCATGGGGCTGGCCGATCTCGTCAAGATGACCGCCTTCATCACCGATGCCTCCTACCGCGACGCCTACCGCGCCGAACGCGCCAAACGCGTCGGCGACCCGCCGCCCGCCTCCACCCGCATCGTCATCACCGGCCTCTCCAATCCGGAACTCAAGGTCGAGATCGAGGTGATCGCCGCGAAGCCGGAGTGACGGCTGGCGTTGGCGGCCGTGCTCTAAGATTCGAGGCGCGAAGAAAAATGGGGAGATGACCTTTTTCCCCTTCGGGGAAGAAAGGATCAGTCCCCATTAATCCCGGCCGTGCCATGATAGACCGAATATCCTTACCCATTTTCCAAAATCTCGATGAATTTCCAGCAGGCCCAAGCTGACCGGGCGCGGATTCAATCTATCATCATTCATGACCCGAAAAGGGCCACGGCCGTTTTCTGCCGAAGACGCCCCCGCCAACCGAAAGGCCCTCCCAATGAACGATCTGCCCAATATTCTTGATTCCACCGAAGCCGTGCGCCAAGCGACGGGATATGTCTTTACCGAAGGGCCAGTGTGGCATCCGGACGGGTTTTATTATTTCAACGATATCCGGCCGGGGACTCTGTATCGGCTGGTGCTCGGGGAGGCGCCGGAGATGATCCGGAAGACCCGAGGCGGCAACGGCATGACGCTCGATCTGGAGGGCCGGCTGATCCAATGCGAGGGCGAGGGAAACCGCCTCACCCGCACCGAGCATGACGGCACGGTGACGACCCTTGTCGACCACTTCGAGGGCGGGCGCTTCAACCGGCCAAACGACGTGATTTGTCATTCGGACGGCAGTCTCTATTTTACCGATCCCTCGATGCGCGTTCGATTCGCCAAGCGCGAACAGCCGAGCGCCGACGGCGAGGATGGCGTTTGGGCGGGGGCGCGGGTCTACCGGGTGGCGCCAGACGGCGATATTTTGGCCGTTGTGACCTGCGAGTATCCGAACGGGCTCGCCCTCTCGCCCGACGAGCGGACACTCTACGTGGCCAATACCCGATCGACGAAATACATCCACGCCATCGATATCGATGCCGACGGAAAGATGCTGGACCGGCGTATCTTCGCCGATTTGAGCGGTCTCGAATCGGGCGTTCCTGACGGCATGAAAATCGATCAATTGGGCCGTGTCTATTGTACCGGGCCCGGCGGGATCTGGGTGATGGAGCCGGACGGAACCCATATCGGGACCATTCGGGTGCCGGAACAGGCGGTCAATTTCACCTTCGGCGGAGACGATCTAAGGACGCTTTTCGTGACCGCCGTGACCTCGGTCTACACCTTGCGGGTCAAGACGCCGGGGCAGCCCCATCCTTGGTACCTCGTCCGCGAATAGGTTCTAGCTTTCGACCGGCCCAATAAAGCGGCCCTAGATTCCGGTTGAAAGCGCACCACGGGATTGATTGCGGACTTCGTAAGGTGCCCGTGAAACCCGGGTTAGCTCACGATGCCTTGTTCCCAAATAGGAAAAGGGGTCATGTCCCCGCTCTTCTTCGCGTTCTAATTCCGTCAAACGCGGTATCGGGCTCAAGGTCAGCGGTTGACGTTCTCCGCGTAGAATGCCGAGGGCAGATTGTCCTTCGGCCAGTCGTCGCCGTTCTCGAAGGGGGCGACGCCGACGGCGTGACGGGCCATGCCGGATTCCAGCATCGCCATCGAGACGATCTCGCAGACGCCGACATCGTCGATGCCGTGATCGCGGAGGCGCTGGAAATCCTCGTCCGTCGTGCCCTCGTTGAACGCCACTTTGCGGGCGAAGCGGAGCACATCCTTCCACATCGGATCCAAATTCTCGGACGTTTCGAATTCGAGACAATCCATGACGTCGTCCTGGGTCATGTCGAAATGCTCGATCAGGTGGGTCTGGTGGTTGTTGATGCAGCGCGGGCAATCGACCTCGGCGGCGCAGACCAGCGAGATCGCGTTCAGCAAGGGCTTCGGCAGCGAGCCCTCCGTCATCTGCAATCGCTTCGTCAGGGTCCACCAGCCCTTCAACAACTCGATATCGAGCGCGAAGAAGCCCCAGGTGGGGGTGAGGAAATTGGCGCCCTTCGTCTTGCGGATATCGTCGAAGATCGCGGCGACCTCGTCGTCGGCGAATTCGGGTTGGGTCAGTTTGACTTTGTCGACCATCGCATCGGCCCCCCCTCAAGGCGCGGCATCCGCGCGGGATTAGGAGACCGACTCTACCAGCGCGCCGTCACGGCGCAAGCGATGACCGAAAGTGTTTTTAACGCCGGCTGAAGGCCGCGTTCGCGCCGACGCCGGCCGCGACGGCGATCAGAATGGCGATCAACCCGTGAAATTTCGGGTGCTCGTGGGCGAGGCGGAAGATGTCGGCCTCGAGCCCGCTTTTCGAGACGTAGAGCGGGGTTCGCTGGGCGCTCGCCACCTTGCCGTCGCGGAGCAGCAGGACCTCGGCGGTATAGATTCCGGTCGGCACGTTGGCGGGGAAGATGACCTCCGTGCGGAAGAGCCGGCCGCCGATCACGCCGACATTGCCTTCGAGCAGCCCGTAATGGCCGAGGCGCTGCTTGGAGCGTACCAGGGCGGCGTGGAAATCGGCTTCCTTGGCCGGCGAGATCTCGCCGCGGGGTTTGAACTTCAAATATTCGACGCCGATCTGATGCCGCTCGCGGACCTCCAGCGGCAGCCATTCGTCGAGCTCGATGCTGGCCATCACCTGGTAGAAGGAGAAGGCGTTCTCGAAGGTGACGCCGTCGCGATTGGCCCAGACGCCGGCGACCCGTCCCTTGCGGCGGATCGTGACCGGCGCGCGCGGGCCCCGGATGATGACGACGACCTCGCCCCGGCCCTCGATCGCACCGAACAGCAGTACCTTGGCCCCGGTGAACCCGGTGTCGATCTTGACCAAATGCTCGGAGAGATCGGCGAGGAGCGGCTCGCCGGCGCGCGCCGCAACGGCGATCGCCGAGAGGACGGCAAGCAAAAGGAGAAAGCGCCGCGCCATTCTCAATGCCCTCCCGTGAAGCCGATGCCGTAGAGGTCGTCGGGCGTGACCACCAGATCGAAGGCGATCTTGCCGCAGACCGAAAGCACGATGATCGCCAGGAGCCCGCGCAGCTGCTCGCCCCGGAGGTGCGCGCCGACGATGGCGCCGAGCTGGGCGCCGATCACGCCGCCCAGTATGAGCAGGAGGGCCAGCATCATGTCGACGGTTTGGTTCAAGGTCGATTGCAGGAAGGTCGCGTTGGCGGTCACGAAGATGATCTGGAAGAGCGAGGTACCGACGACCACATTGGTCGGCATGCCGAGCAGGTAGATCATGGCCGGCACCATGACGAAGCCGCCGCCGACACCCATGATGGCGGAAAGGATACCGACGAAGACCCCGATCATCAGCGGCAAGAGCGCGCTGATATAGAGCTTCGATTTCCGAAAGCGCATCTTGAAGGGGAGGCCGTGCAGGAAATTGTGCTGATGCAACTTCCGCCGGGCACCGCCGGGCGAGCGGCTTCGGCGGAGGGCTCGCAGGCTCTCGAACAGCATCAGCCCGCCGACGGTGCTCAGGAAGACGACATAGGAGAGCCGGATCACGAGATCAATCTGCCCCGTGCTTCGCAATTCGCGGAACAGCCAGACGCCGAAGGTGGAGCCGATGAGGCCGCCGATCAGCAGCACGGCACCCATCTTGAAATCGACATTGCCGCGCCGCCAATGGGCCATCACGCCCGAGACCGACGAGGCCAGGATCTGGTTCGCCTCGGTGCCGACCGCGATCGGCGGCGGAATGCCGAGGAAAATCAACAGCGGCGTCATCAGGAAGCCGCCGCCGACGCCGAAAATCCCGGACAGCATGCCGACCCCGGTGCCCATTCCCAGCACCAGGAAAACATTCACCGACAATTCGGCGATCGGCAGATAGATATGCACGTCCCAATTCCTTCGAAGGGCCGCCGCGTGGACGGCGGTCGGCCTCCGGCCACTTTATCCGGGGCCGGTGATCGCAAGCGGCTTTTCCCGGAACGCGGCGGACTATGCGCCCGGCCATGACCGAGTGCAAGACGAGGCGGGGCAAGGGCTGCGATGCGCGGCTTTTTGTCGCGGGGTGGCGGACATCCCCCTTTGCCGTATACGCGTGCCCGCTCTAGGTTTCATGCGACGCGCATGGCGAACCAGTGGAGGAGTGTCTCCTGATGTCCTATCAGTCGGTCTTTCGGCCCGATCTCTTCGCCGGGCAGGTGCAGGTCGTCACCGGCGGCGGTAGCGGGATCGGTCGCTGCATCGCCCATGAACTGGCGTCGCTCGGCGCACATGTGGTGCTGATCGGACGCCGGGTCGAGAAGCTGGAAGCGGTGGCGGCGGAAATCGCGGAGGACGGCGGCTCGGTGGACTGTTGGGCCGTCGATATTCGCGACGAGGCCGCGGTCGAGCGCGTCGTCGGCGAGATCCTGGCCCGCCACGATCGGATCGACGGGCTGATCAACAACGCGGGCGGCCAGTACACGTCCGATCTCGAGGACATCTCGAAGAAGGGCTGGGAGGCGGTGGTCGCGACCAACCTGACCGGCGGCTTCCTGATGAGCCGCGAGGTCTACCGCCAATGCATGAAGGAGAGCGGCGGCGCCATCGTCAACATCATCGCCGATATGTGGCGCTCGATGGTGGAGATGGGGCATTCGGGTGCCGCGCGCGCGGGCATGCTGAACCTGACCTGGACGGCCGCCGCCGAATGGGGGCCGGCGGGCGTCAGGGTCAACGCGGTGGCGCCCGGATGGGTGATCTCGTCCGGCTTCGATGCCTATGACGATCCGGAATTCAGCGCCCGCTTCCGGCGGCTCCACGAATTCACGCCCTTGAAGCGGCTCGGCAGCGAGGCCGAGTGCGCGGCCGCGGTCACCTTCCTGCAATCGCCCGCGGCCGGGTTCATCAGCGGGGCCTGCATTCGCGTCGACGGGGGCGCGCCCAACGTTGCCACCCACGTGCCGATCCGCGAAGGGATCGGCGCCGGACCCGCTTTCGACGGCTTCCACCGCGCCATTACGCCTTCGGTCCTGACCGAGGACGACCCGCCCGAGTAACGGACGCCGGAATTCGGGTTAGCGGGTGATCGGATTGCCGGCCTCGTACCAGGCCTGGAGACCGCCAGCGAGGCGGTGGATCGTGCCCGGGTGGCCCGCCGCGGCGAGGTGCTGGGCCGCGACGCCGCAGCGCACCCCAATGGCGTATTGCACGATCAGCTTCTTGTCCTCATGCGGCGGGAGTGCGGCCGGGTCGAAGCTGGAGAGAGGCAAAGAGACCGCCCCTTCGATATGCGCCATGGCGAACTCGTGCGCCTCGCGGACGTCGATGACGACGGCCTCGCCGGCATCGATCCAGCCACGTGCCGTCTCCGGTTCGATGAATTCGATCTCGGTCATCGCGCACCCACCATCCTAAGACCCTATTCGACATTAATTTATGCGGTCGACCCGCTTCGTGTATTCGTCGACAAGGTGCGAGCCATACCATGGTAAGCGTACCACAGGTGGGCCGCGCCGCCGACCGGCAATCACGCTAAGTGGATCTTCGATGGGTCGGAACGGCCTTTCGGGGGCATTGCGAAACCCGGTCGATGCACCGCGTCGCCCGGCGTTTCGCGTCTAGCCAGCGAAACCATTGCGGCCCATCAAACGCGATTATGAATGACGTATGGGGTCTAGCGCCTGAAGTCGGCACCCTGGCGGTCGAGTTGGCGGACCATCGCGTCCCATTCGAGCTGGCCGACGTCATCGGCGGTGCGGAACCGTTCGCGCTTCCGCTTGCCCATCTTGTGAACGATGTCGTCGGAGAGCAGGATCAGCTCGTCGCCGAGCGATTGCGCCGCCACCTGGATGGCGCAGGACTGCTCCAGGTAATAACCGTTCCGGAAGGCCTCCGGCACCGTGCCGCCGACCGAAAGGAGGCCGTGATTGCGCAGCAAGAGATTGTTCTTGTCGGCGAGATCGCGACCCAGGCTCGCGCGCTCGTCGAGATCGACCGCCGGCCCCTCGTATTCGTGATAGGCGAGATCGTCGACGACATAGAGCGAATGCTGGCTGAGCGGCAGCAATCCGTTCTTGGCCGAAGCGACGGCGATGCTGGCCTTGGTGTGAAGATGGACCGCCGCGTTGACATCGTCGCGCGCCATGTAACACGCACTGTGGATGGTGAAGCCGGCGGTATTGAAGGCACCCTGCTCGCCGATGACGTTGCCGTCGATATCCATCTTCACCAGGCTGGAAGCGGTCACCTCGTCGAACAGCTCGCCCCACTGGTTGATGAGGAAGCAGTTCGGCTCGTCCGGGACCCTTGCCGAGAGGTGGGTATAGACGAGGTCGGTCATTCGCAGGTTGTAGAAAATACGATAGAGCGCCGCCAACTCGCACCTCGTCTCCCATTCCGCGTCGCTGACGTCTTGCTTCTTCACCAAACTTGCTATGGCCATGTCCCTCTCCAAGATATTGTCATGTCGTCGGGCGCCGCCGGGCGCCGTTGCCGAGTAATCTGTGTCGTTCGCCGTTGGCGGTCAAATCTTTGTCTGCCGGCCTCATATTTCGATCCGTCCCATGGACGCGATTTCAGGCAAGGGGACCGCTCTGCTATTGCATCGGGTTGACGTCGGGGACGCCCAGGATCATCTGGCCCAGATTTTCATAGGCGATCTCGCTGACCATGAGATGCTGGGCTGCGGCGTTCATGTCGCGGAGGCATTGTTGCAGGATGTTGTTCTCGTAATTCAATGGCGCGGCAAGAACTGGCTAATTCCATCGAATGCGAATATCAAAAGTAACGCAGAATTGAGATTAGAAGGGATCGAAGTCGACGTATTTTTGAAGGCAATGGGCCGCGCCGGGGCGCCGCTCAATATCTTGATCCTCGATGCCTGTAGGAATAATCCGTTGCCGGATCGGGAACGCGGGGCGGCGCGGGGGCTGGCGATACAGTCCACCGTGATCAAGGAAACGGCGATCCTCTACTCGGCCGCGCTCGGACAAGCCGCGAAGGACGGTCCGCGAGGCGGCCACGGCATGTTCACGGGCGCCTTGTTGAAAGTTCTCGACCAACCAGGGCTGACGCTGGAGAAAGTGTTCAAGGTGACGGCGACAAAGGTCGCGGCTGCGACGGGCGGGGATCAGACGCCGTGGTTTAATTCCTCGGTTACGAGAGATTTCTATTTCAAGGGCGGCCCGCCGGCGCCGCCGGTCGCGACCAGGCCGACCCCCGACAAGGAGACTGTGTTCTGGCAGTCGATTAAGGACAGCAAGGACCCGGCGGACTACCACGATTATCTGGCGCAGTACCCGAAGGGTGCCTTCGCCCGGTTGGCGAAGCGAAAGATGAAGGAGCTGAGCCGCAAGCAGGTCGTGGTGGCGCCTCCGCTGAAAGCGAGGCCTATACCGGCCGCCAAACCTGCTATTGGCGTCTACCCATCTAACAAGCCGGGCGACACGTTCCGAGACTGTCCCGATTGCCCCGAGATGGTGGTTATCCCGGCGGGGTCGTTCCGGATGGGGGACTTGAGCGGCGGCGGCGATGATGACGAGAAGCCGGTGCACGAGGTTCGGATCGGCAAGAGTTTCGCTGTAGGCAAGTACGAGGTGACGCGGGGCGAGTTTGCACGGTTCGTTAGTTCGACCGGCCATGACAGCGGGAACGCATGCTTGACCTTAGAGGGCGGAAATTGGAAGAAGCGGTCGGGCCGAACCTGGCGGAAACCGGGATTTCGCCAAACGGATCGCGAACCGGTTGTTTGTGTGAACTGGCGGGACGCGAAGGCGTACTTGTCATGGCTGTCCGGCAAGACGGGGAAGACGTACCGTCTATTGAGCGAGTCGGAATGGGAGTACGTGGCGCGGGCCAAAAGCGGGACGAATTACCCGTGGGGAAGCGCGGTCGAATCGGGGAATGCGAACTGCGCTGGTTGCGGAAGCCGATGGGACAGTCGCCAGACGGCGCCGGTGGGCAGCTTTCGTGCAAACGAGTTCGGTGTTCATGATACGGCGGGCAATGTGTGGGAGTGGTTAGAGGACTGTTCACACGACAACTATGACGGCGCGCCAATAGATGGAAGGGCATGGATCACCGGAGGTGATTGCACCGACCGCGTTCTTCGCGGAGGCTCCTGGAACTTTATTCCGCGGAACATTCGTTCCGCGGGTCGCTACGGTAACGGCACCGCAACCCGGAGCAGCGACACGGGGTTCCGGATTGTGAGGACGCTTTCACCGACGAAGCCTGCCCGGACAACACCGAAGAAACAGCTCGCCGCCCTAACGCCGCTTTCGTTCACCGTCGAATCTCTCGACGAAACCCGGGTCGTGCTGAAGACCGCCAATGTGCGGGCGCAGCCGACGACAACCTCGGCAAAGAACGTACGCTTGCAGTCTGGTAGGAAAGTCCAGGTGACGGGCATGACTCGCTACGAAGGGCACGAATGGTATCGAGTATCAGCGGTCCGAATTGGGAGCCGCACTCTCAGCATTAAAGGCTGGATACATCTCCGGCTATTGAGCAAGCCACTGCCGAAAGCAAAGCCGACTGTTGACGTCTATCTATCGCACCTCAAACCTGGCGATACTTTCCGAGATTGCACGGATTGTCCGGAGATGGTGATTATCCCGGCTGGGACGTTCCGGATGGGTGATCTGAATGGCACGGGCGGTAGCGAGGAAAAGCCGGTTCATGAGGTCCGGATCGGTTACAGCATAGCAGTGGGAAAGTTCGAGGTGACGCGGGGCGAATGGGTCGCAGTGATGGGTTCGAACAAGAGCCTTTACAAGGGCGATCGCCGGCCGGTGAATCAGATAACCTGGGACGAAGCGAAGAGGTATCTACGAAGACTTAATGCTAAGACCGGAAAGGCGTACCGTCTCTTGACAGAGGCGGAGTGGGAGTACATGGCGCGTGCCGGGAGCGCGAGCACCTATCCGTGGGGCAACGCGATTGATAGGTCGAAAGCGAATT
Source organism: uncultured Rhodospirillaceae bacterium (assembly GCA_964408805.1). Lineage (GTDB taxonomy): Bacteria > Pseudomonadota > Alphaproteobacteria > UBA8366 > UBA8366 > CAYPAV01. Next base: position 53,792 of record CAYPAV010000017.1, read on the forward strand.
ACGGAAGCCGAGATGGCACGGTTGTAGTGGGGTCATATAGGGCTAACGCGTTTGGGGTGCATGACACGGTGGGGAATGTTTGGGAATGGGTGGAGGACTGCTACGATGACAGCTACAGCAGCGCCCCAAGGGATGGCAGTGCCTGGACAACGGAAGGCAATTGCTCCTTCCGCGTTTCTCGCGGCGGCTCCTGGAACAGCAGTCCGAGGATTGTGCGGTCTGCGGTCCGTAGCCAGAACATCACCACTTCCCGGAGCGACGGCGTCGGGTTCCGAGTTGCGAGGACGCTTTCCCGATAACATCCCAAAACAGCCGACCTGCTGCTCTCCAACAAATCCCCGCAAACTCCCACGAACCCGACCGACAACCGACTGCAGTTGATTGCCGGCACCCGCTACCGCCACGCGGATCCGGCGCGTCCGATCGAGCACGGCCGGCAGCTGCCGGTTGTCGTCCGCACTCGATCGCTCTACGCCGCTGACCTTGCCGGCCACCCTCGGATTGTCGACGGTGACACCGTCGTCTTTGATGGCCAACGAACACCCGTCTGCAGGGCATCGACGCGCAAAGACAAAGCAGGCTTGTCATGCCGGCGTTAACCGCAAGCCATTTAAATGCGGCGTGGGGGCGACCAACGCGCTGCGGGAAACTGTGGGCAGTGGGTCTGGCACCTGTAAGGGAAGCAAGCGAGACCGCTACAAGCGACTTATTGCCAAGTGCTACGTTGAGGGAAATGACATCGGTGAGCAGATGGTGCGAATGGGCTGGCCGGTCGCGTCTCGGAAAACCGCGCCGCTCATTTGGCGCTGAATTCTCCGCTCCGCAGAAGTCGAATTAAAGCGGTTTTCGTACACGAGTGGACCCTATATGGACCCTACTAAAATAAGTTACTTACGATAAATTACGTAACCCATTGAAAAACCTGGTGCCGCAGGAGAGATTCGAACTCCCGACCTACTGATTACAAATCAGTTGCTCTGCCAACTGAGCTACTGCGGCGGCGGGATCAGGGTATGTTCGGACTCGAGCCGATACAAGATCGAAAGAGGGGCCGTTGCGGGGTTTCGTGGCCCGCGGTTGGCCGCGCACCTTGTCGGAAATTGACCCCATCGTTCCGGGGCGCCGTGAAGCGAACCCGGAACCCACGCCTGAGACTCGCGGTTCAAAAATTTTTCCTGGAATAAAGCGCCCAGGCTTGGATTCCCGCTTTCGCGGGAATGACGAGCATGGCTTCGGTGCGTGACTGGCGTCCTATTGGCCAAATTTTCAAAGCTTCGCGAAGTCGATCTCCTCGAACCGATCGAGGCGTTTGGTCATCGCCGGCATGTCGGCCTTCAGGCCGTTGGCCGAGTTGAAGATGACGACGCGCTCGCCGGCGGCGATCCGGCCCGACGCCAGCTCCTGCTTATAGGCGAGCCAGCAGGCGGCCCCTTCGGGGCAGAGGTTGAGGCCCTCGGCGTCGGCGACCTTGCGGCGGGCGGGTTCGACCTCGGCGTCGTCGATCGCGGTCGCGAAACCGTTCGAGTCGTAAATCGCCGCCATGCAGAGCGTATCGCCGAGCGGCTTCGGCACGCGCACGCCGTGGATCGAGGTTTCGACGGGGTCCCAGGGCTCAGTCACCTCCCGCGCCCCCGTCTCGTAGGCGCGGACCAGGGGCCCGCAATGGATCGACTGGACGGCGACCATGCGGGGGCGCTTCTCGCCGATCCAGCCGAGGGCGGCCATCTCCTCGAAGGCCTTCCACATGCCGATCAGCCCGGTGCCGCCGCCGGTCGGGTAGAGGATCACGTCCGGCGGTTCCCAGTCCAATTGTTGGACCAGTTCGAGCCCCATCGTCTTCTTGCCTTCGATGCGGTAGGGCTCCTTCAGGGTCGAGAAGTCGAACCAGCCCATCTCTTCCGATCCCCGCCGGACCAGTTCGCCGCAGTGGTTGATGAGCCCGTTGACCCGGTAGACCGTGGCGCCATGGAAGGCGATCTCGCGGACGGTGATCTCCGGCGCGTCCTCGGGACAGAAGACATAGGCCTCGATCCCGGCGCGGCGGCAATAGGCGGCAAGCGCGGCACCTGCATTGCCGGCCGTCGGCATGGCGATGCGCTCTATGCCGAAGCGTTTCGCCATCGAGACCGCCATCGCCAGGCCGCGCGCCTTGAAGGAAGCGGTCGGCAAACGGCCCTCGTCCTTGACCAGAACCTCGCCGCCGCCGAGTGCTCTCGGGAGACGCGTCAGCGGGATCAGCGGCGTCTCGTTCTCGCCGAGACTGACCGCCTCGGCGCGGGAGATCGGCAGCAACTCCTCATAGCGCCACATATCGCGCGGGCGCCGGCCGAGTTCCGCGCGGTTGAGCGCCGCCCCGACCGCCGACAGATCGTATTGGACGAGGAGCGGCTTGCCGGCGGCCGAGACGGTTTGAAGGCGCTCGGCCGGGAGGTGTTCGCCGGTGGCGCCACATTTCAAATGGGTGACGAAATTCGGACGCGCCGCATCGGGTCCGGTCATCCGCCCGTCCTCGTCTTCAATTGGCGCCGCCGCTCGTAGAGGGCGACGGCCGCGGCGGTCGAAACGTTCAGCGTCGCGAACGCGTCCTCTGTCGGCAGTCGGGCCACGACATCGCATTCGCCGCGGGTGAGGCGGCGAAGGCCGCTATCCTCGGCACCCAGGACGAGCGCCACCCGGTCCCCATCGGCGGCCGCGTCCAGTGCCGCCTCGCCCGCGTCGTCGAGACCGACGCACCAGAAATCGTGGCGCTTCATCTCGCCGAGCGCGCGGGCGAGGTTCGTCACCCGGATCAAGGGCACGCTCTCCAAGGCGCCGCTCGCCGTCTTTGCAAGGGCACCGGTGGCGGGCGGCGCGTGCCGGTCCTGCACCACGAGCCCGGCGGCGCCGAAAGCGGCGGCGGCGCGGAGGACCGCGCCGACATTCCTCGGGTCGGTCACCTGATCGAGGACCAATAGTGTGGCGCTCTTGCCGGCCCCAGCCAATATTTCGCCGAGATCGGGCCGGTCGAGCGGTCGGGTCACGAGGGCCAGGCCCTGGTGCACCGCGCCGGCTTCCAACAGGTTTTCGATCTCGTCCCGTCCGACGATCTCGGGGGCGGCCTCCGGCAGGATCTCGACCAGGCGCAGGGCGGCCTGGCGCGTCGCCATAAGCCGGTCGATCCGCCGGCTTGGGTTGCGAAGCGCCGCCGTGACCGCGTGATGGCCGAAAAGGACGAGGCGATTCGAGGGCGAAGCGGCGGTATTTTTTCCGCGCCGGCTGATGTTTCTGGTGTTGCGTTTCGTCATTTCAGACCTTAATATCCTGTCCGTAACGCGGTTCGCAACATACCCGTCACCGCGCGTTCCCGAAAGGAATGGCGTAGTGGCGGCTTTCGTGCTGTTTTTTGAGTTGACAAAATGGGGTGCGTCCATCTTACTTCGGCGCCCCGCCGGAAGGGATCGGCGGGGACCTTCGGAGGGGTGCCTGAGTGGTTAAAAGGGACGGGCTGTAAACCCGTTGGCTATGCCTACGTTGGTTCGAATCCAACCCCCTCCACCAACCCTCTCCATCGACCCTCGGGTCGGTATCGGCGGGCGTCGTATAATGGCTATTACCCCAGCCTTCCAAGCTGGTGATACGGGTTCGATCCCCGTCGCCCGCTCCAGCACCCGACTGCTCATGCAGGGGGAACCGCGGTAGAGATCGAAAAATGCCCGGCGGATGTCGGGCGATGGGCCAACAAGTCTTAGGACGACGAAGAAAGAATAGGGCAGATGGCGAAGGAAAAGTTTGAACGAACGAAGCCGCACTGCAACATCGGCACGATTGGGCATGTTGATCACGGCAAGACGACGCTGACGGCGGCGATCACGCGCGTGTTGGCGGAGTCTGGCGGTGCGACGGCGACGGGTTACGACGAGATCGACAAGGCGCCGGAGGAGAAGGAACGGGGCATTACGATCAACACGGCGCATGTTGAGTATGAGACGGAAGCGCGTCACTACGCGCATGTGGATTGCCCGGGCCATGCGGATTACATCAAGAACATGATCACGGGGGCCGCACAGATGGACGGTGCGATCCTGGTGGTGAGTGCGTCAGACGGTCCGATGCCGCAGACTCGCGAGCACATCCTGCTGGCGCGTCAGGTGGGGGTTCCGGCGATTGTTGTATACCTGAACAAGGTGGATCAGGTGGATGACGAGGAGTTGCTGGAGCTGGTTGAGTTGGAGGTCCGGGAGCTGTTGTCGTTGTACGAGTTTCCGGGGGACGACATTCCGCTGGTGAAGGGCAGTGCGTTGGCGGCGCTTGAGGGCGGCGACGAGGCGACGGGTCGTGAGACGGTGCTGGAGCTGATGGCGGCGGTTGACGAGTATGTGCCGCAGCCGACGCGGGCGATCGACCAGCCGTTTTTGATGCCGATCGAGGATGTGTTTTCGATCTCGGGCCGTGGCACGGTGGTGACGGGCCGGATCGAGCGTGGGATCGTGAAGACGGGCGACAATATCGAGATTGTGGGGATCAAGGAGACGTCGACGACGGTGTGCACGGGCGTCGAGATGTTCCGCAAGATCCTGGACGAGGGCGAGGCGGGCGACAATGTGGGTTGTCTGCTGCGCGGTGTGGGCCGGGAGGACGTGGAGCGGGGCCAGGTATTGGCGGCGCCGGGTTCGATCACGCCGCACATGCAGTTTAAATGCGAGTGTTACATTCTGACGAAGGACGAGGGGGGCCGGCACACGCCGTTTTTCTCGAACTATCGTCCGCAGTTTTACTTTCGGACGACGGATGTGACGGGCTCAGTTGAGTTGCCGGACGGGACGGAGATGGTGATGCCGGGAGACAACATCGCGATGCAGGTGAACTTGATAGCGCCGATTGCGATGGACGAGGGTCTGCGTTTCGCGATCCGCGAGGGCGGCCGCACCGTCGGCGCCGGCGTCGTCACCGGTATCGTCGATTAACATAAGAGGAATGGTCAGCGCGGCGTCCATTCCCCGGGCGCCGCAGGAACCGGATGGACCTAGGGAATGGACAGTCAAAATATCCGCATACGCCTGAAGGCGTTCGATCACCGCGTGCTCGACCAGTCGACACGCGAGATCGTGAACACCGCGAAGCGAACGGGCGCCGAGGTCCGCGGACCTATTCCCCTGCCGATCAAAATCGAGCGGTTCACGGTATTGCGCTCGCCGCATATCGATAAGAAGAGCCGCGAGCAATTCGAAATCAGAACCTACAAGCGCATGCTCGACATCGTCGACCCGACCCCCCAGACGGTCGATGCGCTGATGAAGCTCGACCTCGCCGCCGGCGTAGATGTCGAGATCAAGCTTTGAGGATCGGACGATGCGTAGCGGGTTGATCGCACAGAAACTGGGCATGTCCCGCGTCTTCACGGATGACGGATCGCATGTGCCGGTGACCGTGTTGAAGGTCGATGGATGTCATGTCATCGCCGTTCGGACCGAGGAAACAGACGGTTACAATGCCGTCCAGCTCGGCGCGGGAAAGGCCAAGGTCAAGAACACGACGCAGCCGATGCGCGGGCATTATGCCAAGGCGAAAGTGGAGCCGCGGCGCAAGCTCGCGGAATTTCGGGTCAGCGCCGATGCCTTGCTGGATGTGGGAGCCGAACTCTCCGCCGATCATTTCGTCGCCGGCCAGTATGTCGACGTCGCCGGCCGGAGTATCGGCAAGGGTTTCGCGGGCGCGATGAAGCGGCACGGCTTCTCGGGTCTCCGCGCCAGCCATGGCGTTTCTATTTCCCACCGCGCTCACGGCTCGACCGGCAACAGTCAGGATCCGGGCAAGGTCTTCAAGGGCAAGAAGATGGCGGGTCATATGGGTGATGCCCGGGTCACCACCCAGAACCTTGAGATCGTCCAGACCGACGCCGATCGCGGCCTTATCTTGGTCAAGGGCGCGGTCCCCGGCGCCAAAGGCGGTTGGGTCTTGATCAGCGATGCGACCAAGAAGCTGTTGCCTGAGGATGCCCCCTTCCCGGCGGCGCTCTTGTCCGACGCGGCCGACGAAACGGACGCCGAAGAGGAGGTCGCGGAAGAGTCCGCCGCTGAAGAAGCAACCGCGGAGGAAGCCGGCGCCGAGGAAGGCAAGGACGAGACGGGTGCCGCGGAAGACCAAGGCGAGGCGAAGGAATAAGCGCGATGAAGTGCAAGGTGGTCAGTCTCGACAACAAGGCGGCGGGTGATATCGAACTCGCCGACGAGGTATTCGGCGCCGAGGTTAGGCGCGATATCCTCGCGCGCATGGTGAACTATCAATTGGCGAAGCGGCGGGCCGTCAGCCATAAAACCAAGCATATGGGCGAAGTTCGGGGGTCGACGGCGAAACCGTGGCGTCAAAAGGGAACCGGTCGCGCCCGCGTGGGCTCGATCCGCGCGCCGCATTTCCGGGGCGGCGGCACCGTCTTCGGGCCGGTCGTACGCAGTCATGCCCACAAACTGCCGAAGCGCGTCCGCCGCATGGCGTTGAAATGCGCGCTCTCCTCGAAACAGGCGGAGGGCAAGCTGATAATCCTCAAGGAAGCCGCGCTGAAGGAAGGCAAAGCCAAGGTCTTGCGCGCGCAATTGGCCGCGCTCGGTTGGTCGGATACGTTGATCGTCGCCGGCGCCGAGATCGATGAGAATTTTGCCCGCGCGGCGCGAAATCTACCGCATGTAGACGTGCTGCCGACGGCCGGCGCCAATGTCTACGACATACTCCGGCGTGACACGCTCGTATTGACGCCGGAAGCGGTCGAAGCCTTGGAGGCGCGCCTGAAATGAGCTGGAAATATCACACCAAGACATCAATCGATCAGGCACGGATGTACGAGCTGATTCGCTCACCGATGATCACCGAGAAATCCACCCTCGGATCCGAGCACAACCAGGTCACCTTCCGGGTGCCGCTGAATGCGACGAAGCCCGAGATCAAGGCCGCCGTCGAAGGCCTGTTCGACGTCAAGGTGAAAGCGGTGAACACGCTGCGCCAGAAGGGCAAGACGAAGAGCTTCCGAGGCCGCCGCGGACGCCGCAGCGATTTCAAGAAAGCGATCATTAGCCTCGAAGAAGGCCAATCGATCGACGTCACGACGGGGGTCTGACCGATGGCCTTGAAAACCTTCAATCCGATAACGCCGAGTACGCGTGGACTGGTCATTGTCGATCGCTCCGGCCTCTACAAGGGCAAGCCTGTCAAGGGTCTGACCAAGGGGCTCTCGCAAAAAGCCGGTCGCAACAATATGGGCCGGATTACCGCGCGGCGGCGCGGCGGCGGCCACAAGCGGCGTTATCGCATGGTCGACTTTAAACGGCGGACCTTCGATGTCCCGGCCACGGTCGAACGGATCGAGTATGATCCCAATCGGACGGCCTTCATCGCCCTTATCCGCTATGCCGATGGAACCCAGTCCTATATTTTGGCGCCGCAGCGCCTGGGCGAGGGCGACGAGGTGATCTCGACCGCCGGGCGCGCCGATATCAAACCTGGCAACGCCATGCCGCTCGCCAACATTCCGGTCGGCACCATCGTTCATAACGTCGAGATGAAGGTCGGCAAGGGCGGACAGATCGCCCGCAGCGGCGGAACCTATGTTCAGCTCGTCGGACGAGACTCGGGCTACGCCCAGATCAAATTGAACTCGGGCGAGCTGCGAACGGTACGGGCCGAATGCATGGCGACGATCGGCGCGGTCTCGAACCCGGATCAAGCGAATATCAAACTTGGCAAGGCCGGCCGGAAGCGCTGGCTCGGCAAGCGACCGTCGGTTCGCGGCGTTGCGATGAACCCGGTCGACCATCCCCATGGTGGCGGCGAGGGCAGAACCTCCGGCGGTCGCCACCCGGTGACGCCGTGGGGTGTGCCGACGAAGGGCAAGCGCACGCGCCAGAAAAACAAGGCGAGCGACAAGCTCATCATTCGGCGTCGGCACAAGCGGTAGGTGAGGAGATGCAGCCGTGACCCGTTCTGTTTGGAAAGGTCCGTTCGTAGACGGATATTTGTTGAAGAAGGCCGAAACCGTGCGTGACTCCGGGCGGAACGATGTTATCCGCACGTGGTCCAGGCGTTCGACCATCCTGCCGCAATTCGTCGGACTTACCTTCGGCGTCTATAATGGCCAGAAGTTCATCCCCGTCCTGGTGACGGAGAACATGATTGGCCATAAATTCGGTGAATTCTCGCCGACCCGCACGTTTTACGGCCATGCGGCCGACAAACGGGCGCGGAGGGCCTAGGGGATGGGTAAGCGAAAGATGGAACGTCGGCTGGACGACAACGAGGCGCGGGCTCATGGGCGTTTCGTGCGGACCAGCCCGCAAAAATTGAATCTAATCGCGCAATTGATCCGGGGCAAGCCCGCGGACGCCGCGATCGCCGAATTGACGTTCTCCAAGCGGCGGGTGGCCAACGATGTTCGCAAGGTGCTGCAATCCGCCGTGGCGAACGCCGAAAACAACCATCAACTGGATGTGGACCGCCTCTATGTGAAAGAGGCGAGCGTTGGGAAAACACTCGTATTCAAGCGGTTTCGCGCACGCGCGCGGGGCCGGATGGGGCGCATTCAAAAGCCCATCAGCAACCTCACGATCGTCGTGCGCGAACGTGAGGAGGAGGCCGAATAATGGGTCAGAAAGTAAATCCGATCGGGTTTCGTCTCGGGATCAACCGAACCTGGGATTCGCGCTGGTACGCGGATCGCGATTACGGCGGTCTGCTGCACGACGACCTGAAGATCCGCGGTTACATCGAAGACCGATTGAGCCAGGCCGGCGTGTCGCGCGTCATCATCGAGCGTCCCGCGAAGCGCGCCCGGATCACGATCCATACGGCGCGGCCGGGCGTCGTGATCGGAAAGAAGGGCGCCGATATCGAGCTCTTGCGGCAGGAACTCGGCCGCATGACCGAGAGCGACGTTACCTTGAACATCGTCGAGATTCGCAAGCCCGAGCTGGACGCGAAGCTGGTCGCGGAGAATATCGCCCAGCAATTGACGCGTCGGGTCGCGTTCCGCAGGGCGATGAAGCGAGCCGTCCAGTCGGCGATTCGTCTCGGTGCCGGCGGCATTCGCATCAAATGCGGCGGTCGTCTCGGCGGTGTCGAAATCGCGCGTGCAGAGTGGTACCGGGAGGGCCGGGTGCCGCTGCACACCTTGCGCGCCGATATTGATTACGGCACGTCGACCGCGCAGACGACCTACGGTGCCTGCGGCGTGAAAGTCTGGGTCTTCAAGGGCGAGATTATGGAACATGATCCGATGGCCTCGGAGCGCCGGGTGCAGGATCAGCAGCCGCAGCGCTGACGGCCGAGGTTAAGGATAGGGAACGATGTTAAGTCCGAAACGAACCAAATACCGGAAGGCGCAGAAGGGCCGGGTCCATGGCATGGCCAAGGGCGGGACCAGTCTTAATTTCGGCGCCTATGGATTGAAGGCGGTCGAGCCGGGTCGCATCACGGCGCGCCAAATCGAGGCAGCGCGGCGCGCGATAACTCGACATATCAAGCGCGCGGGCAAGATTTGGATTCGAATTTTTCCGGACGTGCCGGTCAGCGGCAAACCCGCCGAGGTCCGGATGGGCAAGGGCAAGGGGACGCCCGAATACTGGATGTGCCGCGTGAAGCCCGGAAAGGTCATGTTCGAACTGGATGGCGTGGATTCGGAAATCGCCCGCATGGCGTTCGATCTGGCGGCGGCGAAACTCCCGATCCGGTGCCGCTTCGTCACCCGTATCGGGAGCGGGGAATAGAACGATGAAGGTCGAGGATTTAAGGCAGAAGTCCGAGGATGAACTGACCGACGAGCTCGGTGGCCTGCAAAAAGAGGCTTTCAACCTTAGATTTCAGAAAGCCAGTGGCCAATTGGAGAACACAGCGCGCGTCCGCGAGGTGCGGCGGGACATCGCCCGGATCAAGACGATCCTTCACGGGCGACAGGCCGCGGCCTCTTAAGGAGAACGGGAATGTCGAGACGGGTAATGCAAGGGCGCGTGTTGCGCGATGCGAAGGACAAGACCGTGCCGGTCATGGTCGAGCGTCGGGTCAAGCATCCGCTGTACAAGAAATTCGTCAGGCGGTCGAAGAAATACCTCGCGCATGACGAGCAGAACGTCTGCAAGGAAGGCGATGTGGTCCGGATCTTCGAATGCCGTCCCATCTCGAAGCGGAAGCGTTTCGTCGTGGCCGCGGATGCGGGCGAAAAGAGTTAGGGAGACCGCGTCATGATTCAGATGCAGACAAATTTGGATGTCGCCGATAACTCAGGCGCCCGGCGCGTCCAATGCATCAAGGTGCTCGGCGGCTCGAAGCGCATGACCGCGGCCGTCGGCGACGTGATCGTCGTCAGCGTCAAGGAAGCCATTCCTCGCGGTCGCGTGAAGAAAGGCGATATTCATCGCGCGGTCATCGTCCGAACGGCGAAGGAAATCAGTCGCAATGACGGAACCAGCATTCGTTTCGACCGCAACGCCGCGGTGCTGATCGACAATAACGGGGAGCCGATCGGAACGCGCATCTTCGGACCGGTAACGCGCGAGCTTCGTTCGCGGCAGTTTATGAAGATCGTTTCGCTGGCGCCCGAAGTCATTTGACGGGCGCGCCGGAGATCGAGTGAGAAGAGATCGAGTGAGAAGAGATCGAGTGAGAAGAGATCGAGTGAGAAATGGCACAGAAGTTTAAGAAGGGCGATCGGGTGCAAATCCTCGCCGGTAAGGATAAGGGCAAGCAGGGTGAAATTCTGCGCATGGTGCCGGCGGACAACCGCGCCATCGTGCAGGGGGTGAACATCGCGCGGCGCCACACCCGGCCGACCCAATCCAATCCCGGCGGTATCGTCGACAAGGAGATGCCGATCGCGATCTCCAATCTCTCCCATATCGACCCGAATGACGACAAACCGACGCGGGTCGGATTCAAATTTCTCGAGGATGGTCGCAAGGTGCGTGTCGCGAAGCGCTCCGGCGAGGTCATCGACAGTTGACGGAGGCGGATGTCATGGCAGAAAACGATTACGTTCCGCGTCTGCGCGAGCATTACGACAATGTCGTTCGCGGCTCGCTCACCGAGCAGTTCGGATACGGCAACCCGATGATGCTTCCCAGTCTTGAAAAGATCGTGGTCAATGTCGGTGCCGGTGAAGCGATCGCCGACGGCAAGAAAATCGATGCCATTTGTGCCGATTTGGCGGCGATCACGGGTCAGAAACCGATTGTCACCCATGCCAAGAAATCGGTCGCGAATTTCAAGCTGCGCGAGGGCGTGCCGATCGGCGCGAAGGTAACGCTGCGGCGTCAGCGGATGTATGAATTTCTCGATCGGCTGATCATGGTCGCACTGCCGCGGGTTCGGGATTTTCGCGGTCTGTCGCCCCGGAGTTTCGACGGCAACGGGAATTATTCGCTTGGCCTGAAGGAACAGATCGTCTTTCCCGAGGTCAATTACGATCAGGTCGATGCCATACGCGGCATGGACATCACAATCTGCACGACGGCGGAAACCGACGAGGAAGCGCACGCGCTTCTGGTCGGTTTCAACATGCCGTTCGCGAGCTGAAAAGCGAGGTTTTGGAACATGGCAAAGAAAAGCGCCATTGAACGGAACAAGAATCGAAAGCGGTTGGTCGAGAAATACGCGGCTAAGCGCGAGACCTTGAAGGATATTGCGAACGATCGCCGTCTTCCGGCGGAAGAACGTTTCGCGGCACGTTTGAAACTGGCCAAGCTGCCGCGTAACTCCTCGCCCGTGCGGTTGCGGAACCGCTGCGAGTTGACCGGCCGGCCGCGTGCCTTCTATCGCAAATTCAAATTGTCACGGATCGCGCTTCGCGAACTGGCTTCGTCGGGCCAGGTTCCGGGCATGGTCAAATCGAGTTGGTAGAGGAGGCGCGCGAATATGTCATTAAGTGATCCTCTTGGAGATATGTTGACCCGCATCCGCAATGGTCAGATGGGGGGCATGTCGACGATCGTTTGCCCGTCGTCGAAATTGCGCAGCAACGTTCTCGAGGTGTTGAAGCGCGAGGGCTATATCCGCGGTTACAGCTGGGCCGAATTGCGTGACGGGATCAGCGAACTCACCATCGAATTGAAGTATCACGATGGCGAGCCGGTAATCCGCGAGATCAGCCGCGTTTCGACGCCGGGCCGCCGGATCTATTCGAAAATCAAGGACTTGCCCCGCATCTATAACGGGCTCGGGATCTCGATCCTTTCGACGCCGCGGGGTGTCCTCTCGGATGCCGAGGCGCGCGAACAGAATGTCGGGGGCGAAGTCCTCTGTCAGGTATTTTAGGAGGTCGGTCATGTCCCGCGTAGGTCTCAGTCCGGTCACGGTTCCCGATGGCGTCGAAGTGTCGCTTGCCGACGGCGCGTTCACGGCCAAGGGCAAGCTCGGCAGCCAGTCGGTGAACCTCGCCAATCTGGTGGAGGTCGCCATCGAGGACAAGCTGGTGGTGGTCAAGCCGATTGACGATTCGTTGCGCGCCCGGGCGATGTGGGGGACGACGCGCAGCCTGCTGAACAACGCCGTGGTCGGCGTTTCCGAAGGTTTTGCCAAGCGCCTGGAGGTCAACGGCGTCGGCTACCGTGCTCAGGTTCAGGGCAGGAAACTCAACCTGCAGCTCGGATACAGTCACGACATCGGCTACGACATTCCCGAGGGCGTGAAGATCGAGGTCGAGGGTGACCGCGGCAATGTGATCGCGATCAGCGGCGCCGATAAGCAGGCCGTGGGCCAGGTCGCGAGCGAGATTCGCGCGTTCCGCAAGCCGGAGCCATACAAAGGCAAGGGCATCAAGTACGCGGACGAGCAGATACTCCGTAAGGAAGGCAAGAAGAAGTAGGGATCCAGGGCGATGTTGATCGGAAATAAGTTATTCGAACGCCGCAGACAGCGCACGCGTCACAAATTGCGTAAGGTGGCACAAGGTCGGCCGCGCCTATCGGTGTTCCGTTCGGGCCGCCAGATCTATGCTCAGGTGATCGACGATCGGGCCGGAAACACCCTTGTCTCCGCCTCGTCGATCGACAAGGAACTGCGTGAAAAGCTGAAGACCGGCGCCAACAAGGACGCGGCGGTCGAGGTTGGCAAGCTGATCGCCGAGCGGGCCAAGACAGCTGGTATCGAGACCGTGATTTTCGATCGCGGCGGGTATCTTTATCACGGTCGCGTCAAGGCGCTGGGCGATGCCGCCCGTGACGCCGGACTGAAATTTTAAAGAGGACGGAAGCTATGGCGCGTATGCAATCACAGCGCGGCGGCCGGGATAACCGCAACGAGGGTCCCGATCTTATCGAGAAACTGGTTGCCATCAACCGCGTGGCGAAGGTCGTCAAGGGCGGCCGCCGGTTCGGGTTTTCCGCCATCGTCATTGTCGGCGACGGCAATGGCCGCGCCGGATACGGATTGGGCAAGGCCCGCGAGGTGCCGGAGGCGATCCGCAAGGCGACCGAACAGGCCCGTAAGGACATGATCCGAGTGCTGTTGCGCGAGGGCCGCACCTTGCATCACGACATCAGCGGGCGCTACGGCGCGGGCCGGGTCATGCTGCGCAATGCACCGCCCGGCACCGGCATTATCGCCGGCGGTCCGATGCGTGCGGTGTTCGAGGCACTCGGCGTGCAGGACGTCGTCGCCAAGTCGATCGGCACGTCGAACGCCCACAACATGATCAAGGCGACCTTTGAAGCGCTCAAGAACTGTGTTTCACCGCGGCAGACCGCGGCCAAGCGCGGCAAGAAGGTCGGCGACATCGTCGGCCGCCGGGACGAAGGTGCGGGCAAGGCGAAGGAATTGGCCAATGGCTGATAAAAAGGCCGCCACCCTTCGCGTAACCCAGACCGGCAGCCCCATTCGGCGTCGTAACGACCAACGGCAGACGTTGGTTGGTCTCGGTCTCAACAAGATGCATCGGACGCGCGAACTCGTGGATACGCCTTCGGTTCGCGGGATGATCGAAAAGGTCAAGCATTTGGTTCGCGTCGAGGACGCGGGCTAGGTTTTGGGCCGGTCGGAGTAACGAGCGATGAAGCTGAACGAACTGTCGGACAACAAGGGCGCACGGCGGAATCGGACTCGCGTTGGACGCGGTATCGGGTCCGGCAAGGGAAAGACCTCGGGGCGCGGCCATAAGGGGCAGAAATCTCGCGCCGGAGTCTCGATCAAGGGTTTCGAGGGCGGCCAGATGCCGCTCTACCGGCGCTTGGCGAAGCGGGGCTTCACCAATGTGTTCCGCAAGAAATATGTCGCGGTCAATATCGGACGCCTACAGCAGGCGGTCGACTCGAAAAAGCTCGATGCGAAGAAGACCGTCGATACCGAGGCGCTACTCGCCGCCGGCGTCGTCCGGCGCGCGCGCGATGGCGTGCGACTCCTTGCGAAGGGCGAATTGAGTGCCAAGATAACGGTAGAAGTGGCCGGTGCGTCGAAGGCGGCGATCGCGGCCGTCGAAGAGGCGGGAGGAAAAGTGGTCCTTTTGAAAGAGGGCGAACCGGTGACGGAGAAAGCCTCCGAAGCACCGAAGGACTAACGCCGCAACGCGGAGACGGGCAACATGGCTTCAGCGGCCGAACAGTTAGCGGCCAATTTTAATTTCGGCGCCTTCAGCAAGGCAACCGAGCTCAAGAAACGAATTTGGTTCACGCTCGGGGCCTTGGTCGTCTATCGGCTGGGTACATATCTTCCGCTCCCGGGTATCGACCCCGTCGTCCTGCAAGATATTTTCGAACAGCAGCAGGGCGGCATTCTAGGTATGCTCGACATGTTCGCGGGCGGCGCCTTGAGCCGAATGTCGATCTTCGCGCTCAACATCATGCCCTATATCTCGGCCTCGATCATCATGCAGCTGATGACCGCCGTTTCCCCTCATTTCGCCGCGATGAAGAAGGAAGGCGAGGCGGGCCGGAAGAAGATCAATCAATATACCCGTTACGGCACGGTCCTTCTGGCGGCCTTCCAGTCCTACGGGCTGGCGGTCGGCTTGGAGGGGATGCAGGCAAGCAGTGGTGCCTCCGCGGTGCTCGACGGCGGCTGGTTCTTCCGCGCCTCGATCGTGATTACCATCGTCGGCGGGACGATTTTCCTGATGTGGCTGGGCGAGCAAATCACCCAGCGGGGCGTCGGCAACGGGATTTCGTTGATCATTTTCGCAGGGATCATCGCACAGCTTCCGGCCGCGCTGGCGCAAACCTTCGAGATGGGCCGGACCGGCGCGCTGCCGACGATCGCCATCATCGGGATCATGATCCTGGGCGTCGTCGTGATCATGGCGATCGTGTTCTTCGAACGCGCCCAGCGCCGGGTCGTGGTCCAGTACCCGAAACGCCAAAAGGGCAACAAGATGTTCGGCGGCGAGTCCTCGCATCTGCCGCTCAAGCTCAACACAGCGGGCGTCATTCCGCCGATCTTCGCGAGTTCGATGCTGCTCCTGCCGTTCAGCGTCATCAGCTTCGCCGGTGGCCGCGGACCTGAATGGCTGACGACTATTTCAGCGATGATCGGTCCCGGACAACCGCTCTTCCTGGTGCTCTATATTTCCTTGATCGTCTTTTTCGCGTTTTTCTATACCGCGATCGTCTTCAACCCCGAGGAGACGGCGGACAATCTGAAGCAATATGGCGGGTTCGTGCCCGGCATTCGACCGGGAAAGAATACCGCTGACTATCTCGATTTCGTGCTGACCCGGCTGACCGTCGTGGGGGCCGCCTATCTCGCCGTCATCTGCGTGATTCCGGAATGGCTGCGCAACCAGTTCGCCGTTCCGTTCTATTTCGGCGGCACCAGCCTGCTGATCGTGGTCACGGTCACGATGGATACGGTGGCGCAAGTCCACTCGCATCTCCTGGCCCATCAGTATGAAGGCTTGATCAAGAAATCGCGTCTCAGAGGCCGGCGGGGATGATCCTTATCATGTTGGGTCCGCCTGGCTGCGGCAAGGGAACGCAGGCCAGGCGGATCGAGGAAAGTCATGGTCTGATCCAGCTTTCGACCGGCGATATGCTGCGGGCCGCGATCGCGTCGGGAAGTGATGTCGGACGCCAGGCGAAAGCGCTGATGGACGACGGCAAACTGGTGCCGGACGAAATCGTCACCGAGATCATCTCCGAGCGGATCGACCGGCCCGACTGCCGGAACGGATTCATCCTCGACGGGTTCCCAAGAACGATGGGACAGGCCAAGGCATTGGATGATTTGCTGATCGAGAAGGGCCTTCGGCTCGACAAGGTGATTGAGTTGACGGTAGACGATGCGACGGTGGTGGAGCGGATTACCGGTCGGTACAGTTGCGACCAATGCGGGGTCGGCTATCACGACAGTTTTCAGAAACCGAAGGTCGACGGCGTTTGCGACAATTGCGATGGAACCGCGTTTTCGCGCCGCTCCGACGATAACGAGGAGACGGTCCGTTCGCGCCTCGCGGCCTACCATGCGCAGACGGCCGAAATTCTGCCGGGTTATCGCGAGAATGGTGTGCTCGTCGAGGTGGATGGGATGCAGGATATCGACAAGATTACCGCCTCGATCGGGGCGGTTTTGTCGGGGAGCTAAGGTTTGACAGGACGGCGCATATCCATATAATCCGCCCGCGCTGGAGGCCCGTGGGTTTCCGGGCGGTTATTTGCGTCTCCAAAAATCACCGGGATCGGTTTTCCGGCCCCGACAGGGACAAGTTCAAGGAGTATTCGTCGTGGCGCGCATTGCAGGCGTGAACATTCCGACCCAAAAGCGCGTCGCGATCGCGCTGACCTATATCCACGGCATCGGTCGAACCAAGGCCGTGGAAATTTGCGGCAAATGCGACATCCCTTCGGAGCGCCGGGTCAATGAATTGACCGAGCAGGAGGTTATCCGCATCCGCGAGACCATCGACGGCGGTTACATCGTCGAGGGCGATCTTCGCCGCGATGTGGCGATGAACATCAAGCGTTTGATGGATCTTGGTTGCTACCGCGGTGTACGGCATCGCAAGGGCCTGCCCGTGAATGGTCAGCGTACCCACACCAACGCGCGGACCCGCAAGGGCCCGGCACGTCCGATCGCGGGCAAGAAAAAAGTCATTAAGTAAAAGGATCGTCCGATGGCGAAGGCGGCGACAACGCGTGTGCGCAGGCGCGAGCGGAAAAACATTACTTCCGGTATCGCGCATGTGAATGCGACTTTCAACAACACCCTGATTACGATCAGCGACGCACAGGGCAACGCGATTTCATGGTCGTCGGCCGGAAGCATGGGCTTTCGAGGCAGTCGGAAATCGACACCCTATGCCGCGCAGGTTGCGGCCGAGAGTGCCGGACAGAAGGCCATGGAGCATGGCATGAAGACCTTGGAGGTCAACGTCAAAGGGCCGGGTTCGGGCCGAGAGTCGGCCTTGCGCGCCTTGCAGGCGGCGGGGTTCACGATCACCGCGATCCGGGACGTGACACCGATTCCACATAATGGTTGTCGTCCGCCGAAGCGTCGGCGGGTTTAAACGCGGGTAAATCCGGGACAAGGTCGATCCCGGAACACCTTGACCAAGATGAAGCATGGCGGACGCGTTCGGGCGCGATCGAGCCATTGATGAATGAGGTACCGATGGTAATCCAGAGTAATTGGCAAGACTTGATCAAACCGAACAAATTGCGCTTCGAGGAAGGCGAGGATGCCGCGCGTGTCGCGACGATCGTCGCCGAGCCGCTCGAACGTGGTTTCGGTTTGACCTTGGGCAACGCGTTGCGCCGGATTTTGTTATCGTCCCTGCAGGGGGCCGCGGTGACCGCGATCCAGATCGAGGGCGTGCTGCACGAGTTTT
This sequence comes from uncultured Rhodospirillaceae bacterium, assembly GCA_964408805.1. GTDB lineage: Bacteria > Pseudomonadota > Alphaproteobacteria > UBA8366 > UBA8366 > CAYPAV01. The sequence continues at coordinate 71,556 of CAYPAV010000017.1, forward strand.
CCTCTTTGCCGGATGTCCGAGAGGACATCACCAATATCATCCTCAATATCAAATCGCTGGCCTTGCGCCTACATAGCGAAGGGCCGAAGCGCATGCATCTTGCGGTCAAGGGTCCTTGCGAGGTGACCGCCGAGATGATCGAGACCGGTCACGATATCGAGGTAATGAACCCGGATCTGGTGATCTGCACCCTCGACAAGGGGGCCAAGCTGAATATGGAGCTCATGGTCGATAACGGGAAGGGCTATGTGTCGGCGGCGCAGAATCGTCCGACCGACGGGCCGATCGGTCTCATCCCGATCGATTCCGTCTTCAGCCCGGTTCGCAAGGTCTCCTACAAGGTCGAGAACACGCGTGTCGGGCAGGTGACCGATTACGACAAGCTTTCGGTGACACTCGAGACGAACGGCACGGTGACGCCGGACGACGCGGTGGCGCTGGCGGCGCGCATTCTGCAGGATCAGTTGCAGCTCTTCATCAATTTCGAGGAGCCCGAATCCCGCGCCGACGAGGAGCGGGCCTCCGAGCTGCCGTTCAACAAGAATCTCCTGCGCAAGGTGGACGAGTTGGAATTGTCGGTGCGCTCGGCGAATTGCCTCAAGAACGACAATATCGTCTATATCGGCGATCTGGTTCAGAAGTCCGAGGCGGAGATGCTGCGGACGCCGAATTTCGGCCGGAAGTCGCTCAACGAGATCAAGGAAGTCCTGACCCAGATGGGATTGCATCTGGGAATGGAGATTCCGACCTGGCCGCCGGAGAACATCGAGGATTTGGCGAAGCGGCTGGAAGAGCCGTATTGATCGAGACGGGTTAGGGAGACAGGACCATGCGCCATCGCATGAGCGGCCGGAAACTGAACCGGACCAAGGAGCATCGCCGGGCCATGTTCGCCAATATGGCGGCGGCCTTGATTAAGCACGAACAGATCAAGACGACTTTGCCGAAGGCGAAGGAACTAAGTCCAATCGTCGACAAGCTGATCACGCTCGGTAAGCGCGGGCGCTTGCATGATCGCCGCCGGGCTTATGCGATGCTGCGCGATCAAGCGACCACCGCGAAGCTGTTCGACGCCCTGGCCGAGCGCTATGGCGAGCGAAATGGCGGGTATACCCGCGTTCTCAAGGCCGGCTTTCGCTACGGCGATTCCGCCCCGATGGCAGTGATCGAACTGGTTGATCGCGATGAAGACGCGAAGGGCCTCGATTCCGGACCGACCGCCGAGGAATTGGAGGATGAGGAAGCCGCCTGAGCGGGACCTTTCCGAATTGAAATCAGACGGGCCGGTTCACACCGGCCCGTTTCTTTTTCAGCTCCCGCCTTGTTTCCGGCCCTTGCCGCGCGTAAATAGCGGTATGGCACGGAAACGATTGATAATCGGTGTCGTGGTCACGGCACTGTCGATAAGCGCCGTTTTGGGCGACGCGGCGAGCGAGTCACGTCAGGTTCCCGAAGGTCGCGAGCAGATTCTGTATTCCTTCGCGCCGATCGTGAAGAAGACCGGGCCCGCCGTCGTCAATATCTATGCCCGCAAGGTCGTTCGCCAGCGCAGCGGCTGGATGTTCGACGATCCGTTCTTCAAGCGTTTCTTCGGCGAAGAGTTCCCCTTCGGCGGCGGCGGCCGCGGCCGCCGGCGGGTTGAAAACTCGCTCGGCTCGGGCGTCATCGTGCGACCCGAGGGGATCATCGTCACCAACAATCACGTCATCAAGGACGCCAACGATATCACCGTCGTCCTCTCGGATCGGCGCGAGTTGGACGCGAAGGTCCTGATCAAGGACAAGCGAACGGATATCGCGGTACTTCGGGTCGAGTTGCATGGCGGGAAACTTCCCGCGATCAGGCTTGCCGATTCCGACAATCTCTTGGTCGGCGATCTGGTTCTGGCGCTCGGCAATCCCTTCGGAGTCGGTCGCACTGTAACCAGCGGCATCGTCTCCGCGCTTGCGCGCACCTCCGTCGGCATCACCGATTACCGGTTCTTCATCCAAACAGACGCGGCGATCAATCCCGGCAATTCGGGCGGCGCCCTGGTCGATATTCACGGCGCCCTCATCGGTATCAATACCGCGATCTATTCGCGGAGCGGCGGCTCCCTTGGTATCGGTTTCGCGGTGCCGAGCAACATGGTTCGGACCGTCGTCGCGAGTGCCGTGAGCGGCAAGCCCTTGGTTCGGCCTTGGCTGAGTCTGGTCGGAAAGACCGTGAATTCGGATATCGCGGAGGCGATCGGATTGTTGCGCCCGGCGGGCGTTCTGGTCGAAAAGATTTACAAGGATGGTCCCGCCGACCGCGCCGGTCTGTTGGTTGGCGACGTCATTTTGATGATCGGCCGGCACGAGGTTCAGGACGCCCAGGCTCTGCGTTTCCGGATGGCCACCCGACCGCTCGGCGAAAGCGTGAAGCTTACCGTGTTTCGCGGCGGCAAGGTGGCCACCCATAGGCTCGATCTCGTGGCACCGCCCGAGGAGCCGCCCCGCAATACCACCGTGCTGGCCGGGCGCCATCCCCTGTTCGGGGCCGTTGTGGCCAATCTCAATCCGGCGCTGACCGCCGAGCTGGGGGTGTCGGACGATCGCAAGGGCGTGATCATCCTGCGCATCAAGCGGGGGTCCCCCGCCGCCCGGTACGGTTTCAAGCCGGGCGATATTCTGCTCGAGATCGAAGGGGCTCCGGTGCGTCGTGTCTTCGATCTCAGAAAAATTCTCGAAATGCCTTTCGACGGCTGGAACTTGAAGCTGCGTCGCGGCAAACGGCAGATGAACGTCAGGATCGGGTAGGTGTCGGAGACCGCACAAGGCGGTTTATTCGAATCCGAGGCGCCGCGCCCGCTGGCCGATCGATTGCGCCCGCGAACGCTGGCCGATGTCGTCGGTCAAGATCATTTGATCGGGGTCGAGGGCCCGCTTCGCCGGATGGTCGATGACGGCCGGCTCGCTTCGCATATCCTGTGGGGGCCGCCGGGTTCGGGCAAGACAACTATCGCGCGGCTGTTGGCGGATATCGTCGATCTCGACTTCGAGCCGCTCTCCGCCGTCTTTTCGGGCGTCGCCGACCTCCGCAAGGTGTTCGAGCGCGCCAAGGGACGGCGCGCCGGGGGCCGGGGCACGCTCCTATTCGTCGACGAGATCCATCGCTTCAACCGGTCGCAACAGGATGGCTTCCTGCCCTATGTCGAGGAAGGGACGATCATCCTGGTGGGCGCCACGACCGAGAATCCGAGCTTCGAATTGAACGCGGCATTGCTCTCGCGCTGTCAGGTTTTCGTGCTGGAGCGGTTGGGCGACGTGGCCTTGGAATCGCTGTTGGCGCGGGCCGAGGCGGACGAGGATCGGATGCTGCCGGTTGACGATGGGGCCCGGGCCGCCCTTCGCGCGATGGCGGACGGGGACGGCCGGTTTCTGCTCAACCTCGCGGAGGAACTGTTTCAATTGCCGGCGAGTCCGATCCTCGATTCCGCCGGCCTGTCGGGCGTGGTGCAGCGCCGAGCACCAATCTACGACAAGAGCCAGGAAGGCCACTACAATCTGATCAGCGCGCTCCACAAGTCGCTTCGGGGATCGGATGCCGACGCGGCGCTGTATTGGCTCGCGCGCATGCTGGTCGGCGGCGAGGACCCGCGCTATATCGCCCGTCGGATGCTTCGCTTCGCCTATGAGGATATCGGCCTCGCTGATCCCGAGGCGGCGGTCCAGGCGCTGACGGCGTGGGAGACCTATGAACGGCTGGGCTCGCCGGAAGGCGATCTTGCCCTCGCACAGGCGGTGATCTATCTCACGACGGCGCCGAAGTCGAACGCGGCCTATAAGGGGTTCGGGATGGCCCGGCGCAGCGCGCGCGAGACCGGGTCGCTGATGCCGCCGAAACATATCTTGAACGCCCCGACGAAGCTGATGGACGAACTCGGCTACGGCGAGGGCTATCAATACGACCACGACGCCGAGGAGGGCTTTTCCGGCCAGGACTATTTCCCGGACGGCATGGCCCGCGAGACGCTTTATGCTCCAGCCGAACGCGGCTTCGAGCGCGAGATCAAGAAGCGGCTCGACTATTGGGCGGGTTTGCGGGCGGGGCGCGGCGGCACGGAGACCTAGCGGACGCCGGCACACGACCTCTGGTCGAAACCACGGTTATTGTTATGCTGGCGGTCATGAAGCTGCTTTTCGCCATAGCGGCCGGCGGTGCGATCGGGGCCGTTTCGCGCCATTTCGTCGGTCATCAGATGGCTCTCTGGTTCGGCCATGGGTTTCCCTGGGGCACCTTGACCGTCAACGTCGTGGGCTCCTTCACCATGGGTGTTCTGGTCGAGGTCCTGGCACTCGTCTGGTCGCCGAGCCAGGAGATGCGGGCATTTCTGACCGTGGGATTTCTCGGCGCGTTTACAACCTTCTCGACCTTTTCGCTCGATACCGCGGTTCTTTACGAGCGCGGTCAGCTGGGATTGATGGCATTTTACGTGATCGTGTCGGTGGTGCTTTCGATCGGCGGCTTGTTCGCCGGCCTCGCCGTGACCCGCACCGTTCTCACGTGACCGGCGTCAGCCATCGCGATATTGACGCCGCCGAAGCCGGCCAGCGTCTCGATCGCTGGTTCCAGCGGCACTATCCGCAAGTTACCCATGGCCGGTTGCAGAAGCTGCTCCGAACGGGACAAATCCGCGTCGACGGCAAGCGGGTGAAGGCGGGCGTTCGCCTCGAGGCCGGGCAGGCGGTGCGGGTGCCGCCGCTTGGCGATGCGCCGCCGGCGCCCAAATCCACACCGCGCAACGATCCGGCCGACGCGGCATTCGTGCAAGCCCTGGTCCTGCATCGCGACGCCGACGTGATCGTCATCGACAAGCCGGCCGGCCTTGCCGTCCAGGGAGGCAGCGGGACCAAGCGCCATCTCGACGGGATGCTGGATGCGCTTCGCTTCGACGCCGAGGAACGGCCCCGTCTGGTCCATCGCCTCGACAAGGATACCAGCGGCGTCATGGTGCTGGCACGCCATGCCGCGGCCGCACGGGCCCTGGCCAGGACATTCCGTTCGCAGGCCGCGCGAAAGGTCTATTGGGCGGTGGTCGTTGGCGTGCCCGAACTCGACAAGGGCATGATCGATCTGCCGCTGGCGAAAGGTGGCCGGCCGGGCGGCGAGCGGGTCTCGGTCGATGAGTCCGACGGGAAGTCGGCCCGGACGCTCTACAGTGTGGTCGAAGCGGCGGGTGGCCGCCTGGCCTGGTTGGCGTTCTGGCCGCGCACCGGTCGCACACACCAGCTCCGCGCCCATGCGGCGGCGATCGGCTGTCCGATTTTGGGTGACGGAAAATACGGCGGGCGCGACGCCTTCGTCGACGGCCTGCCGGAGGCGGCGCGGAAACTCCATCTCATGGCCCGCGAGCTGGACCTGCCGCACCCCTCGGGGAAGGGACGGATAAGGGCGACCGCCCCGCTGCCGCCGCATATGGCGGCGACGTGGGAGATGCTCGGCCTAGACCCGGCGTTGGGTGAGGATGATCCCTTCGCCGATGTGGAGTGATCCCGCTACGCCGACAAATGCCGCGCCAGGTAATCGCCGACCGTGGCATTGAACGCGTCCGGCGTCTCGAAATAGGGGGAATGGCCGGCGGTCGGCAATTCGGTCACCTCGGCGCCGGGGATGAGCTCCGCCACCTGGCGGATCAGGGACGGTGTGAAGAGGGTGTCGTGCTCGCTGGTGATCATCAGGGTCGGTATGGAATAGTCCTCGAGGTCCGCTGGTGAGATCGATCCCGGCCCCCGGCCGCTCAAATCCTCCGGCAGGTTGACGTTCAGCGAGCCGATCTGCGTGTATAGATAGGCGGCGTCGGGCTTCCGCTTCGGGAAGTCGGGCGCCACGGCGGCGGAGCCCACGCCCTCTTCGGCAAATCGTTTGCGCGATTTCGCAAGCGCTTCCGCGACCGCCGGCGTGTCCAAGCCGCCCGGCGTATTCGACAGGATCAGGCAGTCGACCCGCTCGCCGTGGAAGGCTGCGGTCCGAAGTCCCGTCCAACCGCCCATCGATTGACAGACGATGGCGGCCGTTTCAATCGATTCTGCGTCCAGGATCGCAATCAAATCATTCGCGAATTCAGTTCGGTCGAAATCCTCGGCCTTGCAGCGCGACCGGCCGAAGCATCGGTGATCGAACACGGCGACCTTGTAGGATTGAGCGAAATGGGCGACCTGCTGCCACCAGCTCGCGGCATTGCCGCCCCGACCATGGGCGAAGACCACCGCCGGACCTTCGCCGTGGATTTCGTAATAGATCGTCGCGTTGTTGGTTTCGACCGTGGGCATTCCGGACACTCCTTTTGGCCGCTGATGGTCTTTCTTAATCTATGGCGGCGGTTTCCCGGACCCACCTCACTAGTGTCGGCGGCGGAACTCGAATATCTTCCGCTCGAACCGATATTCGGGTGCCTTTGGAGGTTCCGCCGTGCCGCCTTCCTCTATTCCGCGTCTCGTTGTCTTCGATTGCGACGGAACGCTTGTCGACAGTGCCCATGCCATCGTCGAATCGATGGCGGCGGCCTGGGCGGCCGAGAAGATCGGTCCGCCGCCGTCGGGCGGCGACGTCCGCGGGGTCGTCGGGTTGCCCCTTGTGGAAGCGATCGCGGGACTCCATCCCGCCGGCGAGACCGTGCTTCACGAACGCCTTGCCGATCACTACAAAGCCGCGTTTTTCGAGGTGCGCCAACGGCCTGATCACGAGGAACCGCTCTACGAGGGTGCGCGCGAGGTGATCGACCGGCTGGACCAGGCCGGAGTGCTGTTGGGCATTGCGACCGGCAAGTCGCGGCGCGGTCTCGAAGCCACCTTGGGCGCGCATGACCTGCTCGATCGCTTCGCGGTGTTGAAGACGGCGGATGACGGTCCCGGCAAGCCCAATCCGGATATTCTACTCGATGCCATGAGCGAACTCGGTGTCGAGGCGGCGGATACGGTTATGATCGGCGATACGACTTTTGACGTGCTGATGGCGGTCAATGCCAAGGTGCCGGCGATCGGCGTTGAATGGGGATATCACGAGGCGGCGGCGCTCAGCGATGCGGGGGCTCGCCTTGTCCTCGACCGGTTCGCCGGGTTGGATGCCGCCCTCAACGAGATCTGGCCGGATGGTTGAGGAGCGGAGCGCCAAGCCTATCAAGCGGTTTTACGAACATGCCGCGATCGAGGCGCATGGCGACGGATTTCTCGTCGCCCTTGATGGCCGTCCGGTGCGCACACCCTCGAAGGCTTTGCTCGAGGTCCGGCCAAAGGCGCTGGCCCGGGCGATCGCCGAAGAATGGCAAGAGCAGCCCGAACAGATCGATCTTCGCGATATGGTTCTGACCGCCTTCGCCAGCACGGCGATCGACCGCGTGCGATCCCGCCGCGACATGGTGATCGAGGAGATTTCCGCCTATGCCGAGACCGATCTTCTTTGTTATCGGGCGGAGGGTTCGGAACCTCTGGTCCGTCGCCAGGCGGAAACCTGGCAGCCCGTGCTCGACTGGTTGGCCGAGACCCATCGGGCCGATCTTCGCGTGACCGCGGGGATCGTTCATGTTGCACAGTCGCCGGAAGCCGTCGCCCGCATTCGCGAAGTGGTTTCGGCGCATCGTGATTTCGAACTGGCGGCGCTGCATCAATTGACGACGTCGATGGGATCGATCGTATTGGCGCTGGCGGTTAGCGGCGGGCATCTCGATGCGGCAGCGGCCGTGGCGGCGGCTCATCTTGATGACAGTTATCAGGCCGAGGTTTGGGGCGAGGATAGCGAGGCCGCTGCGCGCCTAACGCAAATCGAGCTGGAACTAGCGGTCGCCGAGCGATATCTGCGGCTCTGCCGCGACGAGGAAGGGTGACCGTCTCTTCGATTGTTGCCCGCTTGGCGGAACGGTAAACTGACGGCACGTTATCGATCAGGGGAGAGGCCCTTTCATGCAGGACATCATCCGTCAGCTTGAGGAGAAACGGGCCAAGGCGCGTCTCGGCGGCGGCGAACGCCGTATCGAGGCACAGCATGCCAAGGGCAAGCTGACGGCTCGCGAACGGATCGATGCGCTTCTCGATCCCGGCTCCTTCGAGGAGTGGGATATGTTCGTCGAGCATGACTGCCACGAATTCGACATGGCGGCGCAGAAGGTTCCAGGCGACGGTGTCGTGACCGGTCACGGCATGATCAACGGGCGGCAGGTCTTCGTCTTCAGTCAGGATTTCACTGTTTTCGGCGGTTCGCTCTCGGCCGCGCATGCGCGGAAGATCGTCAAGATTATGGAGCAGGCGATGAAGGTCGGGGCCCCGGTCATCGGGCTGAACGATTCCGGCGGCGCGCGAATTCAGGAAGGCGTGGCTTCGCTGGCGGGCTATGCCGACGTCTTTCAGTTAAACGTGCTGGCCTCCGGCGTCATTCCGCAGATTTCGCTGATCATGGGTCCCTGTGCCGGCGGCGCCGTCTACTCGCCGGCGATGACGGACTTCATCTTCATGGTTAAGGATTCCTCCTACATGTTCGTGACTGGTCCCGATGTCGTGAAGACCGTCACCCACGAGGAGGTGACTCATGAGGAACTCGGCGGCGCCGTCACTCACACCACGACGTCGGGCGTGGCCGATCTCGCCTTCGAGGACGATGTCGAGGCCCTGGTGCGGCTCCGTCGTTTCATGGGGTTTTTGCCCGCCTCTAACCGTGAAAAGCCGCCCTTGCGAGAGACCGAGGATCCCGAGGACCGGCCCGAGCCGTCGCTCGATACCCTGGTCCCGGCCAACCCGAACAAGCCCTACGATATAAAGGAGCTGATCGAGAAGATATCGGACGAGGGCGAGTTCTTCGAGCTTCAGGCCGATTATGCGGGGAATATCGTTATCGGGTTTGCGCGGCTCGCCGGCCGGCCGGTCGGTATCGTCGCCAACCAGCCGATGGTGCTCGCGGGCTGTCTCGACATCAATTCGTCGAAGAAGGCGGCGCGGTTCGTGCGGTTCTGCGATTGTTTCAACATTCCAATCGTGACCTTCGTCGACGTGCCGGGTTTTCTGCCGGGGACGGACCAGGAATACAACGGGATCATCAAGAACGGCGCCAAGCTGTTGTTCGCCTTCGCCGAGGCGACAGTGCCGAAGATCACGGTTATCACGCGAAAGGCCTATGGCGGGGCCTATGACGTGATGAGTTCCAAGCATCTCCGAGGCGACGTGAACTACGCGTGGCCGACGGCGGAAATCGCGGTGATGGGGTCGAAGGGCGCAGTCGAGATCATCTTCCGCCAGGATATCGGCGATGAAGAAAAGATCGCCAAGCGCACGGACGAATACGCAGAGCGCTTTGCCAATCCCTTTGTTGCGGGCTCGCTCGGCTTCATCGACGACGTCATCATGCCCCGAAACACGCGGCGGCGGATTTGCCGCGCCCTGAAGATGCTCGACAACAAGAAGCTCGAGAATCCCTGGAAAAAGCACGCGAACATTCCGCTTTGATGGACGAGGGTGAAAACCACACAGATGCGGAGCAAGGCGCGGCCGAGGCGCGTGCCCGGCTGCGCTTGCGCCGCTTCGCGATCCACATCGGCGCCTACTTCCTCGTCATGCTGATCCTGGTTCCGCTGAATTACCTGATGACCCCGGACGAGACCTGGTTCCTGTTTCCGCTGGTGGGCTGGGGGGCGCCGCTCGCCATCCACGCGGCATGGGCGATGGGATTGCTCGACGGCCTTACGAACAACGACCCATAGGAAAGCCCAGATGAGTACGATCGACGTCGACCTCTACAGCGACACCCAATCCAAGCCGACATCCGAGATGAGGCGCGCCATGGCGGAAGCCGAAGTCGGCGACGAGCAGCAGGGGAGCGATCCCACGGTCACCCGGCTTTGCGAGGAGGTTGCGGCGCTGCTCGGGAAGGAGGAGGCGCTGTTTCTGCCGTCCGGCACCATGTGCAATCAGATCTCGCTCGCGGTGCATTGCCGGCCAGGCGACGAGGTCATTGCCGACAAGTCGGCCCATATCGTCAATACCGAGGGGGGCGGCATGGCCGTCTTCGCGGGCACGATGGCGCGGGTGGTCGACGGCGATCGCGGTATCTTCACCGCCGCGCAGCTAGCAGCCGCGGTTCGGCGCGCGCGCCGCCACACGCCGAACCCGCGCATGGTCGTGGTTGAGCAGACATCCAATCATGGCGGCGGATCGGTTTGGCCGTTGGATGCGGTTAACGCGGTCGCCGCGACGGCGAAGGAACGGGACCTGATCATGCATATGGACGGCGCGCGTCTCATGAACGCCGTCGTCGCAACCGGCACTTCCGCCCGCGAATTCGCCGCGCCCTTCGATTCCCTTTGGCTGGATCTGAGCAAGGGGTTGGGATGCCCGGTGGGGGCGGTACTCGCCGGCGGGCGTGATTTCATCGAGGCGGCCTGGCAATGGAAGCAGCGCATGGGCGGCGCCATGCGCCAGGCCGGCATCATCGCGGCCGCGGGGGTCCACGCGCTTGCCCATCACGTCGATCGGCTGGCGGAGGACCACGAGAACGCACGATATTTCGCGGAACTACTCGGCAATACGCCCGGTATTTCGGTCGAGGAGGGGATCGCGACCAACATGGTCTTCTTCAACGTCGAGGGGACGGGCCTTACGGCCGAGGATTTCCGCGACCGGATGATCGAGAGCGACGGCGTGCGGATCGGGGCCAACGATCTCTACCGCATGCGTGCGGTGACGCATCTCGACGTCGGCCGGGCGGATATCGAACGGGCGGCAGGCGCGGTCAGAAACCTTGCCCAAACCGCCCGTGGTTGATCTCGAAGGTTGCTCGTCGAGTTAGTTTACCTGCGGGCTTTCGCCTTGCTCGAAATATTGAATCACGAACTCGAACGGGAATTGCGCATGGCCGCTCGCGGACTTGCCGCCGCCCTGGGCGATCTGAAGCGCCTTTCGCCGCTCGGCCGGCGTGGTCCCCGGTCCGTCGCCGAAGTTCTGGGTGATCTGGTTTGACTTCCGTCCGGGAAACCGTTCCGTCTCGCCCCGAATTCCGATATTCAGGAGATTGTTCTCGATCATGACGAGCGAGAGCTTCTTGCCCGGGGCGGCGCAGAGGTAACCGAACAGTACCTTGCCCGGCCGATGATCGACATCGTCCGACGGCATATCCCATTCGCCCTGGAATCCGGCGCAGGACCGGCTCGGACCGGAGAGCGTGAAACGCTGGTAGAAGATATCCGTGAGCGGATGGTCGACCCGACTTTCCTCCGACCCGCTCATCTGGTGACCCGCATTATGGTTCCAGCTATTGATCATGTTCTGAAGGGTGTAGGGATACCTAACGGCGGTATAATCGCCGACCTGGGACACATAGAAGACTTCCATCTTCATGCCCTTCGCTTCGAGACCAGCATATTCCTCGTATTCCCAAGGGTCGGCGAAGACAACTCTTTGAGCCCTCGCAGTCTCGAAGGGCGCGCCATAGAATCTCAGAAGCGCCTTCTCGGGACCGACTTGGACGATTTTGTCGTTCTTGCTGGACATTGCCGTTGTCGTACAGCCGCCTGCGAGCAGCGCGAGACCGGCAACAGCGCATTTGAATGGGAATGATCGTTTCATAAGTATCCTTCAATTTGATGTACGATTTGGAACCATTATAGCACAAATCGTGCCGGAGCTCGGTGTGGTTCAATAATCCGTGACTGGGTTTGAAGCGCTCGATTAATCTCGCGATCGGTTGACAAAGTGGTGGAATACGGTCGAATCGCCACGCCAGCCATCAAGAATCCGTCGGGGGACCTGCCAACGTGTTCGAAAAAATTCTGATCGCCAATCGGGGAGAGATCGCCTGTCGGGTTATCCGAACGGCGCGGCGCCTCGGTATTGCCACCGTCGCCGTTCATTCCGAGGCGGATGAAGGGGCGTTACATGTCGAGATGGCCGACGAGGCCGTGGCGATCGGGCCCGCGCCCTCCGCGGAGAGCTATCTTGTCGCCCAGCGGATCATTGCCGCCGCGGTCGAGTCGGGGGCGGACGCGATCCATCCCGGTTATGGCTTCCTGTCGGAGAACGCCGAATTCGCCGAGGCCCTTGATGCCGCTGGGATTGCCTTTATCGGGCCCAAGCCGCGCGCGATCGCCGTTATGGGCGACAAGATCGAATCGAAGAAACTGGCGATGGAGGCGGGCGTCAACACCATACCGGGCCATACCGAGGCGGTCTCCGATGTCGATGCGGCCGTGAAAATCGCCGCCGAGGTCGGATTTCCGGTGATGATCAAGGCATCGGCCGGCGGGGGCGGCAAGGGGATGCGCGTGGCCCGCGATTCCGATCATGTGCGAGACGAATTCGCGTCGGCCGTGAACGAGGCGAGGTCGAGCTTCGGCGACGACCGGGTCTTTATCGAGAAGTTCATCGAGGAACCGCGTCATATAGAAATCCAGGTGCTCGCCGATGAGCACGGAAACATCCTTCATCTCGGGGAGCGCGAGTGTTCCATCCAACGCCGCCACCAAAAGGTCATCGAGGAAGCGCCGTCTCCCTTCGTCGATGCCGATCTCCGGGCCGAGATGGGCGCGCAGGCGATAACCTTGGCGAAGGCGGTGGACTACGAGTCCGTCGGTACCGTCGAGTTCATCGTCGATCGCGACCGGAATTTCTATTTTCTCGAAATGAACACGCGCTTGCAGGTGGAGCATCCGGTCACCGAACTCGTCACCGGGCTCGATCTTGTCGAACAGATGATCCGGGTCGCGGCCGGCGAGACGCTGAAGATGACCCAGGCCGATCTATCCCTCGACGGTTGGGCGATCGAGGCGCGGGTCTACGCGGAGGATCCCTTGCGAAACTTCATGCCGTCGATTGGCAGGCTGGTTCGCTATCGGCCGCCGGCCGAGGATTCCGGCGTTCGGATCGATACGGGCGTCTTCGAGGGCGGCGAGATTTCGATATTCTATGATCCGATGATCGCCAAGCTGATAACCGGCGGAAACGACCGCGATGCGGCAATCGCGGCGATGCGCGCCGCTCTCGACGCGTTTCACATCCGCGGGATCGCCCACAATATCCCGTTCCTCTCCGCGGTCATGGCACATCCGCGGTTCATCGAAGGGCGTCTTAGTACCGGATTCATCGAAGAGGAATATCCCGATGGCTTCAAGGCGGCCAATCTGGTCCACGAGGAACCGGGTCTGCTGGTCGCGGTCGCCGCGGCGATCGAGTATGAGGATATCTCGCGTGCGCGATCCGGATTCGATGGACCGTGCGACCTCATCGCGTTTTTTAAGGAAGCGCGGGAATATCCAGTCAGAACCGAACGAAATGCGGATGGCTGGGAGATTGTCGTCGACGGGGATCGCTATGTTGTAGCCGCCGATTGGCGGCCAGGGGACGCGATGTTCCAGGGTCAAATAAACGGCAATCCCGTCTCCGTCCAATGCGATCGCCTGCCGGTCGGTTGGCTGTTGGCGCAAGGCGGCGGCCAGGCGGAAATACGGCTCCATGGACCGCATATTGTGGCGCTCCAGAGGCGGATGCCGGTGAAGGTTCCGCCGGATACCTCGAAGTTTCTGCTTTCGCCGATGCCGGGCTTGTTGATTCGGATGCCGGTAGCACCCGGCGACGAGGTAAAGACGGGCGAGGAATTAGCGGTCGTCGAGGCGATGAAGATGGAAAATGTCCTTCGCGCCGAACGGGACGGCGTGGTGGCGAAAATTCATGCCGCCGAGGGTGACAGCCTGGGGGTCGACCAAAAGATATTGGAATTTGCGTGAACGACGCGTGGATCGCCCGCCGGGTGCGATTGCACGGCCGCGTCCAGGGTGTTTGGTTCCGGGGTTGGACCGAACGCGAGGCGCGGTCGCGTGGGCTCGACGGTTGGGTGCGGAACCGTCGGGACGGAACCGTCGAAGCGGTGTTCGCCGGGCCCAAGTCCGCCGTCCGCCTGATGATCGACGCCTGCCACACGGGCCCCCCGGCCGCGAAGGTACGGATGGTTGAGGAATCCTCGGGGAATGATCCTGGAGCGGGCTTTCATGTCCTGCCCGCTCACTAAAGGTTCCCGATGATGTGATTCGCACGGCGTACGGGTATTGCGTTAAATGAGATATGAACTCTCGATCGATCATTCTTGTCGACGACGATGCCGAATTTAGAACCATACTCGTCGAAACGTTGGAGGAGGCGGGCTTTCGCGTAAGAGTGGCCGCGAATGGTTTCGAGGCGCTCGAACTCCATGACCAATCGCCTTGCGACCTGATCGTGAGCGATATCTTCATGCCGGATATGGATGGGATCGAGTTGATACGCTTGCTCCGGAAGCGTGGTGCCACCTGTCCAATTCTGTCGATCTCGGCGGCACATGCCGCGGTGGATTATCTATCCGCCGCCAAGTCCCTCGGGGCGACGTCCATTCTCGAGAAGCCGTTCCGCACCGAGGAATTTCTCGATGCCGTTGCGTCTTGTCTCGACACGGCGACCTCGGACGATACGTCCGACTAACGCTCCTCGTCGTCGAATACCTCGGGAAAACTCCGCATCAAGGCGACATCCAGATCCTGCATGGTCACTGGAAGGCCGAGGTCGACAAGCGACGTCACCCCAAACCCCGCATCGCCGATCCCGCAGGGAACGATGCCGTCGAAATGCGATAGGTCGGGTTCGACGTTGATGGCGATCCCGTGGAAGCTGACCCAGCGGCGGAGCCTTACACCGATCGCCGCGATCTTGTCCTCGCGCCCGCCGCCTCGATCGATCCAGATGCCGACCCGGCCGGGCCGTCGCTCGCCGGTCACGTTGAAGGTAGCCAGCGCCCGGATGACCCATTCCTCGAGATTTCGTACATAGGCCCGAACGTCGGCGCCTCGGCGTTTCAGGTTCATCATCACATAGCCGACCCGCTGGCCCGGCCCATGATAGGTGAACTGGCCGCCGCGGCCGGTCCGATGCACGGGGAATCGGTCCGGATCCAACAGATCCTCTTCGCGAGCGCTGGTGCCGGCGGTATAGAGGGCGGGATGCTCGAGCAGCCAAACCCGTTCGGGCGCCCGGCCTTCATGGATCATGGCGACGTACTGCTCCATTTCCCGGATTGCCGCCAGGTAGTCGACGGGGGCGTCGCTCAGCTTCCAATCGACGGGGTCGGTGTTGTTCGTCGCCATCCCCTTGCGGGTCGTCCCTGCTTTTGTTATGTCCCCGACATCAATACCTCAATTCGCCCGGACATGCTCGATTTGTCTTGGCGAACCCGCGAATTGGATGCGGTCGTGGCGGAACTGGTAGACGCGCATGGTTGAGGGCCATGTGGGGGCAACCCCTTGAGAGTTCGAGTCTCTCCGACCGCACCAACTCTTTTTTCAACACAAACGATCCCAGCGAAATACCGTCTGCTCTGCGAGCGTCAATCAAGCGTCCAGATGTGAATGGCGCCCGGTTTGTTACAATAGGGGGCACCCCAACTTTTGCTCTTGCGCCAGTCGTACACATGAAAATTTCTGATACCCAAAATTTCCTGAACGATCTCTCCGGTATCTGATGGAAGTGTAGAGCATTTGAGAAATATATCGTTTCCGGATCCGCGATATTGCCCGGCGTGGCATTGAACGATTAGTCCGGCCTCACTCAAGAGCCTGCAATATTTTAGACCGAGCGATTTGTTCTTGGTCTGAACCCAAATTTTGTATCCACGCAATTTCTCGCGTCGCGATGAACGGGCAGACGTCGGTGGCCGTGCCACCGCGATTTTTTTGCGTGTCAATTCCCGCACCCGCCGCTTGGCGAGGCGTGCGAAAGTGCCTTTTGGAAACGCTACCAGGTAATCTTGGAAATCGGCCGGATTATCGCTGTCCTTGATCGACTGCCAGAACAATGATTCCTGATCCGCGGCGGTCGGTTGCCTTCGCTTCTTTGCCGGTGACGCGGTTGGCGCGGGTTTCGCCGGTTTCAATTTCTTGATCTTCAAACGCGCCAGGTCGGCAAATGCACCATTCGGATATCGTTTCAGATAGGCCTCGAACATGTCCCGATCGCCGCTCGCCTGAATCGACTGCCAAAAGGCCACTTCGGCCGAAGTGCCGCCGGTGGTCGGCGCGGCGGGTGTCGCCTTCTTCCGGGCGTTTACGTCTATCGAACGGAAATAGAAATCGCCCTTTACCGACGAATTAATCCAAGGATCTTGCTTGCCATTGGTCGCCCTGGAGACCCGTACCGCGGTTTTCTTGAACACGTCCTCCAGTCTCAATCCGGGCTCGTCCAATACCTTCAACAAGGCTCCGGTGAACACGCCATGTCCGCCCTTGGGCCCGTCCTGAGCGGTTTGTCCGGGTGCCGCGGAATAGACGATCGCGGTCCCCTTGATGCCCGCAGGGACGACCGGCACCGCGAGACCTCGCGCCGCCGAGCGTGACCGGCGCGGCAACGGATTGTCTCGGCAGGCATCAAGGATGACGATGTTGAGCTTCGTTCCCGCGCGCTCCATTGCGCGCAGGAATTCATCGGCGCCAATTCCCTCGAAACGCAGATCGTCCTCGACTTCGATCTCCGCGTTGGCGGGCACGAGATAGTTCTTTCCGCCGACCTGAATACCGTGCCCGGCATAAAATACCAGACCGACCTCGGCATTCGCCGCCCGGTTTTCGAAATCGGCCAGTGCGCGGGCTAAATTCCGGCGGCTGGCATCCTGTTTCAAGATGACGTCGAAGCCGAGCCCGCGGAGCTTCGTTGCCATGCCCTTGGCATCCGTTCTGGCGTTGGCGAGGTTCGGCAAGGTGGCGTAGTCGTTGTTGCCGATGACAAGCGCTACCCGCTTGGCGGCATCGGCCGTCGCCGTCCAACCAATGGCGAGGGCGAGAACAGTGGCGAGAACTCGTCCGAGCTTCAACGCGCCTCTCCTTCGAATGGGAGAATGGTGCCGGGAGAAGCTACGGGGAGTCAATGCGAGTCGCTCTATTAACTGCCACTTCTGCAAGTTATAGTGCGAAAGTCGCGGATGCGCGCGCGGCGATAATGATCGCTCGAATTTGGGACGGGCGACGCATGAAGGGGAGACTTCCAGTGGACGACGATCTTGTTAAGGACGCTCTAGATTATCATCGCCGGGCGCCGGCGGGAAAATTGGAAATCGCCGCGACCAAGCCGATGGCGAACCAGCGCGACCTGGCGCTGGCTTATTCGCCGGGTGTGGCCGAGGCTTGCAATGTCATCGCCGAGGACGCGGGCGAGGCGGCGACGGTTACGGCCCGCGCCAACCTCGTCGGCGTGGTGTCCAACGGCACGGCGGTCCTCGGCCTCGGCAATATCGGGGCGCTGGCCTCGAAGCCGGTGATGGAGGGCAAGGCCGTTCTGTTCAAGAAGTTCGCTGGCGTCGACGTCTTCGATATCGAGGTCGACGAAACGGATGTCGATAAGTTTGTCGACGTGGTCGCGGCGATGGAGCCGACCTTCGGTGGCATCAATCTCGAGGACATCAAGGCGCCCGAATGTTTCGAGATCGAAGCGAAACTGCGCGAGCGAATGAACATCCCTGTGTTCCACGATGACCAGCACGGCACTGCCATATGCGTCAATTCCGCGATTTACAACGCACTGCATATCGTCGGGAAAAAGATGAGCGATATTAAACTCGTAACTTCCGGTTCCGGGGCGGCGGCGATCGCCTGCGTCGATCTTCTGGTCGATATGGGCGTGCCGATCGAGAACATCTGGTTGACCGGCCGCCGCGGCGTCGTGCATGAGAGCATGGCCAATTCCGTCCATCCCAAGGTCGCGCGCTACGCCAAGCCGGGCGAGGGGCTCACGCTCGACGACGTAATCGAGGGGGCGGACGTCTTCCTCGGGCTCTCGGCGCCCGGCGTGCTGACCGGCGACATGATAAAGAAGATGAGCGACAAGCCCTTGATCATGGCGCTCGCCAACCCGACGCCCGAGATCATGCCCGAGGCGGCGCGTGAGGCGCGGCCGGACGCGATCATCGGAACCGGTCGGTCGGACTATCCGAACCAAGTGAACAATGTACTCTGTTTCCCGTTCATCTTCCGGGGCGCCCTCGATTGCGGCGCCACGACGATCAACGAGGAAATGAAGATCGCCTGCGTGAAGGCCATCGCCGAGCTGGCGCGGGCGGAAACCTCCGATATCGTGGCCCAGGCCTATGGCGACGAAAGCATGAATTTCGGTCCGGATTACATCATCCCGAAGCCCTTCGACCCACGCTTAATCGGCGAGGTGGCGCCCGCGATCGCCAAGGCGGCGGCGGATAGCGGCGTCGCGACCCGGCCGATCGACGATCTGGGCGCCTACAAGCAGAGCCTGATGGAGTTCGTCTATCGGTCGGGCAACGTCATGAAGCCGGTTATCGATCGGGCAATCGCCAATCCGAAGCGCGTGGTGTTCGCTGAAGGCGAGGACAAGCGCGTGCTGCATGCGGTCCAGGTCATCGTCGATGACGGCATCGCCGAACCGATCCTGATCGGCCGGCGCGCCGTGGTGGAAAGTCGCATCGAGGAATTGGGCCTGCGGCTCGAGGTGGGCGAGAGCTTCGATCTGGTCGATCCCGATGACGACCCCCGTTACAACGATTATTGGACGGATTATCACGACCTGTTGGCGCGGCGCGGGGTGTCGCCGGAGACGGCCCGCACCACGATCCGCACCTCGACGACTGCGATTGGCGCCTTGATGGTGCGTCGCGAAGAGGCCGATGCGATGATCTGCGGAACCTTCGGGCGCTATCAGCAGCATCTCCGCCATGCCCTGTTGATCACGGGACGACGCGAAGGGGTACGAGAGGTTTCCGCCGTGACGGCGATCATCATGCCGAAGGGTCTGGTGTTCCTGGCGGATACGCATATTTCGCCCAATCCGGGGGTCGAGGAATTGGTCGAGATGGCCGTTCTCGCCGCGCAGGTAGTCCGCCGCTTCGGGATCGAACCAAAGATCGCCCTGGTGTCGCACTCGAATTTCGGGACGTCGAACCATGAATCGGCCAGGAAGATGCGCTTGGCCGCGTCGATTCTGCGCCGCGACCATCCCGACCTCGAGGTCGAAGGCGAGATGCATGCCGACGCGGCGATCGAGGAGCGGATCCGCGAGCGGGCCTATCCGGGGAATGGCTTGTCGGGCAGCGCTAATCTTCTGATCTTCCCGTCGATCGATGCGGCGCATATCAGTTCCAATCTCCTGGTATCGCTCGGCGACGGCTTGGCGGTCGGCCCTGCCTTGATCGGGTTGGCGCGGCCGGTTCACGTCGTGACCTCGTCGATCACGCCGCGCGGATTGGTCAATATGGCCGCGCTTGCCGTCATTGACGCCCAAGAGGCCGCCGAGGCCTAATCGAAGGAAGCGCGCATGACCGACGGTCGGGCAACCGATAGGCATGATGCCCTGACCGGCCTTTACGGGCTCGACGCGGATCGGGTTTTCCGGGTGCGTGAGATGCTTGAGGCCGGTCGTATCGAGGAAGCAGAACGCCTCGTGACGCGGCTTCATGCCGCCGATATCGCCGACCTTCTGGAACAGCTTCCCCAACGCGAGCGCGAGCGCCTCGTTGACGGGATGGGTCCGGCGCTGGATCCCGAGACGTTCGTCCATCTGGACGAAGCGGTGCGGGAAGATCTCATCGAGACCCTCGATACCGAGGAACTGGTCGAGGTCGTCGTCGAATTGGAGAGCGACGACGCGGTTGAATTCATCGAGGAATTGGAGGCGGCCGAGCGGCAGGAAGTCCTGCGCGCGATGCCGGCGCGCGAGCGCGTGTTGTTGGAAGACAGCCTGCGTTATCCGGAGGACAGCGCCGGTCGCATCTTGCGGCGCGAGATGGTGACGATCCCATCCTATTGGTCGGCCGGTCAAACCATCGACCATATGCGCTCGGAGGCGGAACTGCCGACTGATTTTCATCTGCTGTTCGTGGTCGGACCGACCTACCAGCCGATCGGTACCGTCCCGCTCAGCCGGTTACTCCGCGCGGTCCGGACGACGGCGATCTCGGAGATCATGGAGCCGGAGCCGCGGCTCATTCCCGCCTCGATGGATCAGGAGGAGGTGGCGTTTCTGTTCCGTCATTACGGTCTCGTCTCGGCGGCAGTGGTCGACGAGCACGACCGGCTCGTCGGCGCGATCGATGTTGAAGATGTCGTCGACGTGATCGACGAGGAGGCGGAAGAGGATCTTCTGAAGCTTGGTGGCGTTCGCGAGGATGATTTCTACGAGGCCGTCGCCGACACCATTCGTTCCCGCTTCTCCTGGCTTTTCGTCAATCTCCTGACAGCCATTTTGGCCTCCATCGTGATCGGATTTTTCGATGCGGCAATCGACCGGGTGGTGGCGCTTGCCATTCTAATGCCGATCGTCGCCTCGATGGGCGGCAATGCCGGCACCCAGACGCTGACCGTCGCCGTTCGTGCGCTGGCGGTTCACGAGCTGACGCCGGCGAACGCGCTTCGGATTGTCGGCAAGGAAGTGCTGGTCGGCGGGATCAACGGCATCCTGTTCGCCGTCCTGATGGGTACCGTTGCGTGGTTCTGGTTCGGCGATACATTAATCGGCATGGTAATTGCCGCCGCGATGGTCATTAATTTGGTTCTGGCGGGCCTTGCCGGCACGGTGGTGCCGCTAGCACTCGACCGCCTGCAATTCGATCCCGCGGTCGGCTCGACGGTGGTGCTGACGACCTTGACCGATGTCGTTGGTTTCCTCTCGTTTCTCGGATTGGCGGCCTGGGTATTGCTATGAATGATGATGTCGGTGTTTTGGCTCTTTGGAACGATTGCGCGCCCGCGGGCGAAGCGGATTACGAGCGCTGGTATATGGCCCAGCATCTGCCGGAACGGGTAGAGACGCCCGGCTTTCGCTTTGGCCGGCGCTTCGAGGCGGTCGATGCCGAGCGCCGTTATTTCACCTTCTACGAGGTCGACACGCCGGCGGTCCTGGTCTCCGACGCCTATTTGGCACGGCTCAACAATCCGACCGACTGGACCCGACAGGTCATGCCGAGCTTCAAGAACACTATTCGCACCGTCTGCCATCAGCCGTCGACATTCGGCATGATCATGGGCGGACATGCGTTGACCCTGCGTTACGGTGGCACGCCGGGGTTCCTCGCCGATGCCGAGGCAAAGTTCGTGGAGCAGCTGATCCCCGGTCTCTTCGATGAGCTCGGCGTTTGCATGGCGCGGATTTGGATTCGGGACGATTCCCAGACACCGGACGACACCGCCGAGGTCGGCATTCGCGGTCCGGATGAATTGATCGCGGGCGCGCTTGTCCTTGAGGTTCGCGACGCGGAAGTGGCGGTTGCGATGCGCGACCATGTTGCGGTGGCCCCATGGTTGGAGGCCGACCCGGTCGTCGGGATATATCGTTTTATCGGTGGCCTTTCGGCGGAGAGCGTGATAGGGCAAGCCGGGTCGGTGTAGACTTTTTCCAGTACGCGAGGTCGAGGAGAGATACAGTCATGTCGGAAGGCGTCAACGATCGTTACCGGGAACTTTGGAAACTCGCGGACGAACATCTTGTGCGCTACAAGGGCGATTTTTATCCCTTGATCACCGGGCGGGCGCAAGGCGTGTACATCTACGATCAGGACGACCGCGCCATTCTCGATTTCGCCTCCGGGCAAATGTGCTCGACACTGGGACATAATCATCCCGCGATCGTCGCCGCCCTGAAGAAAGCTGGCGAAACGGTTATCCATCTCTATACCAATATGCTCTCTCCGGTGCTGATTGAGTTGGCCGAGGCCTTGGCGGATCTGTTGCCGCCCTCGCTGCAGAAATCGATGTTTCCGAATACTGGCGGTGAGTCGAACGAGGCGGCGCTGCGCATGGCGAAGGTCCATACAGGCGGATTCGAGGTGATCGGCCTGATGGGAGCCTGGCACGGCCAGACCATGGGGGCGGCCTCCACCACCTATGCCTCCGGGCGGCGGGGGCACGGACCGGTTCTTCCCGGCTCCATGACCATCCCCTCGCCGAACGCCTATCGCTGTCCGATCCGTCATTGCGAGGGCACGTGCGACATGACCTGCATGGATGTCGGTTTCGAGATGACCGACCGGCAGTCCGTCGGCCAGTATGCCGCCGTCATCGCCGAGCCGGTACAGGGGGCGGGCGGCGTGATCGTGCCGCCGGACGGCTATTTCGAGAAATTGAAGGCGAATTGCGAGGAGCGCGACATGCTGCTTATCCTCGACGAGGCGCAAACGGGGCTCGGCCGGGCTGGCGGGAACTTTGCCTTTGAACAAACCAACATAACGCCGGATATCCTGACGATCTCGAAAACGCTCGGTGCCGGCGTGCCCCTGTCGGCCACGGTGACCAGCGCGGAAATCGAGGAAAGCTGCTACGAGAAGGGCTTTGTCTATTATACCTCTCATCTCTCCGATCCGTTGCCGCTCCAAGCGGGGCTGGCGGTGCTCGAGGTCGTGCGAACCGAGAAGCTGGGCGAACGGGCGAGTGAACTGGGCCCCTATCTGATGCAGGGCCTTCGCGATTTGCAGACCCGACACGAGGCGATCGGCGATGTGCGCGGGCTCGGCCTCTTCATCGGGGTGGAGTTCGTGAAGGACAGAAAGACCAAGGAGCCGGCGCCCGAATTCATGAAGGAGGTCCTCCGGCGTTGTCTGGAGCTGGGATTGAACCTAATCCCGACCGCAGCCGAGGGAATCAGTGCGGTGCGTTTCGCTCCGCCGCTGATCGTCACGCGGGATCAGATCGATACGGCCCTTGAAATATTCGATCAAGCCCTGACGGATTCCGCCGAAATTAAACATTAAATCCCTTCGGGTGTGATCGTTGTCACAGAGAATATCGTCATCCCTCGGCTAGTCTGTGACGATCGACGGGCAACTTGAAGGGGAATGCATTCAATGGCTGAGACGGCACAAAATAGATTGAGCGATATTATCTTGACGGCCCACAATCTTGCTTGCGAGCGAGGCGAGCAGGAGTTGGCCGGTCTGCTGCGGGAAGCCCTATTGATCGAAGCGACGGCTTGGGGTCAAGGCAGTGTCGATCGCCGCGACAATGTCGACAATGTTGATGAGGCGTTGACGCGCCACCAGGAAGCCTTTTCCGCCGAAGCCACTATCTGATTGTCGAGCGGCCCAGCGGTTCATGCCGCTGGGACCATGCCGCCACCGATCTTCCAACCTTTCCGTTCGGCCACTCCCAGGGCACATTCGATGCCACGAGAGTTGGTTTTTCATCTATGATTGTCGTTTACGTAAACGTTAAATACTATTTGTCGCCCAGAATATTTATGGAGCGGCGGCATGGCGGGGAAGATCGAGACGTATCGCGGAACGGCCTTTCCCTGGGAAATCGATCCCATGGGCCATATGAACACGCGGTTCTATGCCGCGAAGTTCGACGATGCGACCTGGCACTTCCTGGGGGCGCTTGGGTTGACGATTCCCTTCCTGAAGGAAAGCGAGACCAGCGTCGCCGCGGTCCAACAGAATTTTACCTATAAACGCGAGGTCTTCCCCGGCACGTTGCTGGTGGTGCACAGCAATCTCCTCGAAATAGGCGCGCGGAAGTTTCGCTACGTGCACCGCATGATCGATATCACGACGGAGGAGGAAGTCGCGACGGTAGAGCAAACCGGCGTTTATTACGATCCAAAAACGAAACAAGGCCGCGATCTGCCGCAAGATGTGACGGAGAGGGCGGAGGCGATGCTCGCATGACCGGTCATGAAGGCGGGAGCCGGTCGTCATGAAGGAATTCTATTCAATTTCGGATTTGGCGCGCGACTTCGACGTGACCACTCGGACCATCCGGTATTACGAGGACAAGGGACTCCTCTCGCCCGAGCGCCGAGGCACGCGCCGCTTGTTCCAACCGCGCGACCGCACGCGGCTTAAACTCATCCTTAGGGGCAAACGCCTTGGGTTCAGCTTGGCCGAGATCGCCGAAATCGTCGATATGTACGACGCCGCCCCGGGCGAAGTGGGACAATTACGGCTCCTGATCGACAAGATCGGGACGCGCCGCGACCAACTCATCGGGCAGATGCGGGATATCGAGGCAACGCTCGGCGATCTGGGTCGGGTCGAGGCGCGCTGTGTTGAGCGACTCGCGGCGTTGGGAGCGAAGCCGTGAGCAGCAATGACGGCACCCCGGAATTCAAGACCCGCGATCCCGATTTCGAAGCCAGAGTCCGCGACAGTTTTACCCGGCAGAATTTCATGATGACGATCGGCGCCCGGATCACCGATTTGGCGCCCGGCCGGTGCGAGATCACCATCCCCCACGGTGATCACATCACTCAGCAGCACGGCTTCATCCATGGCGGTGTCGTCGGAACCGCAGCCGACAACGCGGCCGGCTATGCGGCCTATACCCTGATGGCGGCGAAGGACAGCATCCTCACGGTCGAATACAAACTGAACCTGATGGCACCCGCCGAGGGCGAATGCATCATTGCCCGGGCCGAAGTCCTGCGACCGGGACGAACCTTGACCATCGTCCGGACCGATGTACACGCCGTCCACGAGGGGACGGAATCGCTTGTCGCGACCGCGATGGTGACCTTGATCCGGATGCCGGGCATGTCCGATCATCCCACGGGATGACAAAGCGGCGCGGCCGTGGATAATCGCGATAGAGGGAGTTCATCATGATACCGAACGATATGCCGGGATTGGATTTCGGCCTCGGCGAAACGGCCGAAATGCTGCGGGATACGGTCCGCAGCTTCGCCGCCGACGAGGTCGCCCCCCGCGCCGAGGAGATCGACGCGACCGACGAGTTTCCCCGCGATCTATGGCCGAAATTGGGCGCGCTCGGCCTGCACGGCATCACCGTCGAGGAAGAATACGGTGGCTCCGCCATGGGCTATACCGAGCACGTCATCGCGGTCGAGGAGGTCAGCCGGGCCTCTGGCTCGGTCGGGCTCAGCTACGGCGCCCATTCCAATCTCTGCATCAACCAGATCCGCCGCAACGGCAATGACGACCAAAAGCGCCGTTATCTGCCGAAGCTGGTCTCGGGCGATCATGTGGGCTCGCTCGCGATGAGCGAGGCGGGGGCCGGCTCCGATGTCGTCTCGATGAAGCTCCGCGCCGACAAGAAGGGCGACCGCTATGTCCTGAACGGCACCAAGATGTGGATCACCAACGCCCCCGACGCCGACGTGCTTCTGGTTTACGCCAAGACCGACCCCGAGGCCGACAAGCGCGGCATCACCGCCTTCCTGATCGAACGAGACTTCAAGGGCTTCAGCGTCTCACCGAAGCTCGACAAGCTCGGCATGCGGGGCTCCAGCACCGGCGAGCTGGTGTTCGAGGATTGCGAGGTGCCCGCTGAAAACATCGTCGGCGGCCTTGGCAAGGGCGTCAACGTGCTGATGAGCGGACTCGATTACGAGCGCCTGGTGCTCTCGGGCGGGCCGCTCGGGATCATGCAGTCCTGCATGGACGTGGTTGTCCCCTACGTCCACGAGCGCGAGCAGTTCGGCGAGCCGATCGGCAAGTTCCAACTCATGCAAGGCAAGCTCGCCGACATGTACACGACCATGAACGCGTGCAAGGCCTATTCCTATGCCGTCGCCAAGGCCTGCGACCGCGACGACACGACGCGAAAGGATGCGGCGGGCGTCTTGCTTTACACGGCCGAGCGCGCGACCTGGATGGCCTTGGAGGCGATCCAGTGCCTTGGCGGCATGGGCTATATCAACGAATCCCCGACTGGCCGGTTCCTCCGCGACGCCAAGATCTACGAGATTGGTGCCGGCACCAGCGAGATCCGCCGCATGCTGATCGGCCGCGAACTGTTCGAGGAAACGAAGTGATGCCGCTGGAGATGAAGACCGCCTGCATGAAATGCGATGCCGGACTTGAGGACGAGGGCGAGGTGTTTATCTGCTCCTACGAATGCACCTTTTGTCCGCCCTGCACAGAGGGCATGGCGCAGGTCTGCCCGAATTGCGGCGGCGAGCTACTACGCCGGCCGAAACGGAGGCCGAGAGCGGCATGACAAGAAAACATTTCTTCACCGGTTCCCGCTTCGAGGAACGCGGCGGGTATGCGCGCGGCGTTCGCGACGGCGATATGGTGTTTCTCTCCGGCTGCGTCGGCTTCGACTATGTCGCCGATACGATCTCCGATGATGTGGTCGAGCAGACCCATCAGGCCTTCCGTAACATCAACTGGGCCCTCGACGAACTCGACTCGTCCTTCAAGGACGTGGTCCGGATCGTGATCTACATCGCTGATCGCGCTTATTACGAGGAAACCGTCGACGTGATCGGCGACTACTGCCGGAAGGTGACACCGGCCAACACGTTCATCGTTGCGCAGTTGGTCGATCCCCGTATGAAGATCGAGATCGAAGTGACGACCCGCGACGGCGCGGGGGACTAGCCCCGTGCCGACGGTCCTGATCACGGGCGCCAGCCGCGGGATCGGCCGGGAACTTTCGCGGCAATATGCGGCCGAAGGCTGGAACGTGATCCCGACCTGCCGAAACCCGGACGAAGCGGATATCGCGGGGGCTGTGCGGCTCGACGTGAAGAGTGCGGAGGATCTGGGGGCCTTGACCGAGATGCTCGGCGACACGCCTATCGACCTACTGGTCAATAATGCCGGGGTCAGTCTGCAGAAGAATGCCGTTGTCGGCACCATTGACTACGACGCCTGGGAGGAGACCTTCCGGGTCAATACGCTGGCGCCGATCCGGATCGCCGAGGCTCTGGCCCACCACGTCGCCGAATCGTCGATGAAGAAAATGGTCTTCATGTCCAGCGTCATGGGCAGCATTGCCGGCAATGGCGGCGGGCACTACATCTACCGCTCGACCAAGGCGGCATTAAACGCGGCGATGGTCAGCCTCGCGATGGAGCTTCGGGGACGGGGCATCATCTCCGTTTCGATGCATCCGGGCTGGGTCCGGACCGATATGGGCGGGCCGAGCGCCGCCGTTTCGGTCGAGGAGAGCGCCGCCGGTCTCCGCCGCGTGATCGCCGGGATCGGGCCTCGCGACAATGGCCGGTTCCTCGATTACAAAGGCGCCGAGATCCCATGGTAGGGCCGCTTCCCGGAGTCTCCTTCGTCGTGCCGATCTACGACAAGGCGCCGCATCTTGAGGGCGTGTTGCGCCAGATCGAGCGTCAGGCAGGTGACTTTCCCCGCCAGTTCATCTTCGTCGATGACGGCTCTCGGGATGATTCCCTCGCGATCCTGCGGCGTCTGACGGAGGGCTGGGAGAACGTCGTGATCGAGACCCAGGCGAACCGGGGCTCGGCGGGTGCCACCAACCGGGGCATCGCGCTCGCCGATCAGCCCTACATCAAATTCGTCGATGCCGACGATCTGATCGCCGACCGGGCGACCTTGACCCTGCTGGAAGCGCTGGACGGCAGCGATGCCTGTCTCGCCTTTGGCGGCGTCACCTATTTCGATGAATTAGCGGCGATCGACCTCCGAGCGGCGGTCGATGCGCCGAGAACCGAGATCCTCCCTGATCCGCTCCGCCTCGCGATGAAGAATTCGCTGTTCAACCCGACGCAATTTCTGGCCCGCACCGAAGCCGTGAAACATGTCGGCGGCTGCGACGAACGGGTCGTCCATTCCCAGGAATATTCACTGACCCTGCGGCTTGCGGTGCGCTGGCCGTTGATGTGGGTCGACGCCCCCATCGCCTTCATTCCGAACGAGGCCGGCCCCCGGCTCTCCAGCAACGAGGGCCGGCAGTTGCAGCGCGTCACCCATGCGCTGGCGCTCTTTCTTGCCGATTATCCGGACCTGCCGGACGAGCTCCGTCGGTTCGCCTGCCGGCGAGCCGCCGGTCGGGCCTGGCATTTCGCCCATCGACGGGGTGGGGCCTCCTTCGTGTCACGCTGGTTCTGGCGCTATCTGGTCGGGCTGATCGGTCGGACCAAGCAGGCGGCCCAATTCGTCGATGGCTGCCGGGGCGCCTTCGACATGCCGGCGGGCGGCTAGCATGTGCGGGATCGCCGGTTTCGTGGATCCTAAACGGGGGCGATCGCGCGAGGAACTGATCCGTATCGCGGCGGATATGGCCGCGAATTTGATTCACCGCGGCCCCGATGCCGCCGGTGCCGAGGCTTTTGCGGAAACGGGCCTGGCATTTGGCTTCCGGCGTCTCTCGATCCAGGATTTGAGCGTCAAGGGCGCCCAGCCGATGCATTCGGCGAGCGGCCGCTATACCATCGTCTTCAATGGTGAGGTCTACAATTTCCGGGAACTGCGGCAGGGCCTGGAGGGGGCGGGCTGGCGCGGCGGCTCGGACACGGAAGTAATGCTGGCGGCGATCGAGCAGCATGGCATCGAAGCGGCCCTCCCGCGGTTCGACGGCATGTTCGCCTTCGCCCTTTACGACCATGTAGAGCGGCGGCTCCATCTGGTTCGCGACCGCATGGGCGAGAAGCCGCTCTATTACGGTTGGTCGGGCGGCTGTTTCATCTTCGGGTCCGAATTGAAAGCGCTGGCGGCGCATCGCGAATGGCACGCGGTTCTCGACGAGGCCGCCGCCGCTGCTTTCATGCGCTACGCCTATGTGCCGGGGCCTTATTCGATCTATCGGGATATCCGGAAACTGCCGCCAGGCCATCGCCTCGACCTTTCCCTAGGCGACATGGGCGTAGGCGATACGACGGCACCTATCCCGTATTGGTCGGCGCGGGAGATCGCAGCCGAAGCCTGGCGGCGGCCCGACGCCGCCGGCTCCGACGACGAGGCGGCGGAGCAGTTGGAGAATTTGCTGGCACGCTCGGTCGAACGGCGCTTGGTGGCCGACGTGCCGCTCGGCGTGTTCCTGTCGGGCGGGATTGATTCCTCGGCGGTGGCGGCCCTTGCCCAGGAGGTCTCCGCGACGCCTGTCCGGACTTTTACCATCGGTTTCGAGGAGGTTCGTCTCGACGAATCAAACGAATCGGCGGCGGTGGCGGACCACCTCGGCACCGATCATACGACCCTGATGGCCGGGCCCGACGCCGTGCTCGATCTCGTCCATCGAATCCCCGACATCTGGGACGAGCCTTTCGCCGATGTCAGCCAGCTCCCGACCCTGTTGCTCGCGGAGTTGACTCGTGCCCATGTCACGGTAGCGCTTTCCGGAGATGGCGGCGACGAACTCTTCGCCGGCTATCCCCGCTACGTTTCGGCGGCGCGACGTCACCAGGTGGGGGCCTCGCCGGCGACATGGATTGGGGGGCGAGCGCCGACCGGTCTCCTGCGAGCTTTGGCAGCAGCGGGCGGCCGGGCAGCGCGTATCGGGGATCGTCTGGCACGCCGAACGGAAGACCTGGGTGCCCGAACGGCCGAGCATGTCTACGAGGCTCATGTTAGTCGCTGGCGCGCCGTCGAAACGCCGCTTCCATCGCCAAGGATCGGCTACTACGCCGACCCCGGCCTTTGGCCCGAGGGCGGTGAGGCGATCGACCGAATGATGTATGCCGACAGCCAGAGCTATCTTCCGGACGACCTTCTGGTGAAAATCGACCGGGCGACAATGGCGGTTGGTCTTGAGGGGCGTGCGCCGATGCTGGATCACGAGGTGGTCGCCTTCGCCTGGGCGCAGCCGCCGGAACGGAAGCTGCGGAATGGGATCTCCAAATGGCTGTTGCGCCAGGTTCTCCATCGCTACGTCCCGGCAGAGTTGGTCGATCGTCCGAAGCAGGGTTTCGAACCGCCCCTCGGCGACTGGCTGCGCGGGCCCCTTCGCGACTGGGCCGAGGCCCTTCTGTCGCCGGAGGCGTTGCCGTCCGACGGCCTTTTGGCAAGGCGGCCGATCCGCCGTGCCTGGGCTGAGCATCAGGCGGGCCGGCGGGACTGGCGTTTCGAACTGTGGAATGTCTTGATGTTTCAGGCTTGGCGCGCGGCCTGGCGGGTTTAGATGCATGCTTGGCGCCGCCGGTGGGCGTCGCCGCTTGGGAGATTTTGCGATGTCCGTTCTTCAATCGGTCGCCCGGCCGCGTTCGAAGGAATTCAAGGGAAACGCGGCGGAAATGCAGGCTCTGCTTGATGACCTTCAAGAGAAGGTCGAGGCCGTCAAGGCGGGCGGCGGCGAGCGCGCCCGCGAGCGCCACCTGGCGCGCGGCAAGCTGCTGCCGCGAGACCGCATTCGCACCCTGCTCGACCCGGGATCGCCTTTCCTCGAGTTCTCGCAACTCGCCGCCCACGAGGTCTATGAAGACGTCATCCCGGGGTCGGGGATCATCACCGGCATCGGCCGCATCGAGGGCACGGAGTGCGTGCTCGTCGTCAACGACGCCACGGTCAAGGGCGGGACCTACTACCCGATCACTGTCAAGAAGCACCTGCGGGCCCAGGAGATCGCCCGCGAGAACCATCTTCCCTGCATCTATCTTGTTGATTCAGGCGGCGCCAACCTGCCGAACTGGACCGGCGTTTTTCCGGACCGCTACCATTTCGGACGGATCTTCTATAATCAGGCGACCTTATCGGCGGCGGGAATTCCGCAGATCGCGGTGGTCATGGGTTCTTGTACCGCGGGCGGCGCCTATGTGCCGGCGATGTCAGACGAGGCGGTGATCGTCCGCAATCAGGCGACCATCTTTCTAGCCGGGCCGCCGCTGGTGAAAGCGGCGATCGGCGAGGTCGTCACCCCGGAGGAACTCGGCGGCGCCGACGTGCATTGCCGGACCTCCGGCGTCACCGATCACTACGCCGAGGACGATACCCATGCGCTCGGCATTTGCCGGCGGATCGTCGCCAATCTGAACCGGGTGAAACAGCCCAATATCAAGATGCAGGAACCACGGCCACCGCTCTTCGATCCTGCGGAAATCCACGGCGTCGTGCCGTCGGACATTCGCCAACCCTATGACGTCCGCGAGGTCATCGCCCGCGTTGTCGATGGCAGCGAATTGGACGAGTTCAAAGCGCTCTACGGCACCACTCTGATTTGCGGAATCGCGCGGCTGCACGGATATCCGATCGGAATCCTCGCCAATAACGGAATATTGTTCAACGAATCCTCCGAGAAGGGCGCCCATTTCATCGAGCTCTGTTGCCAGCGGGGCATTCCGCTCGTCTTCCTCCAGAACATCTCCGGCTTCATGGTAGGCAAGAAATACGAAGCGATGGGCATCGCCCGCGCCGGGGCCAAACTGGTGCACGCGGTCGCCTGCGCCAACGTGCCGAAATTTACCTTGATCATCGGCGGCTCCTTCGGTGCCGGGAATTACGGAATGTGCGGGCGCGCCTTCGGGCCCCGCTTCCTCTGGATGTGGCCGAATGCGCGGATTTCCGTCATGGGCGGCGAACAGGCCGCGAGCGTGTTGGCAACGGTCCGCCGCGACAACATGGATCGCCAGGGCGAAGAATGGAGTGCCGAGGAGGAAGAGGCCTTCAAGGACCCGGTTCGCGAACAATACGACCGCGAGGGTCATCCCTATTACGCCTCGGCGCGGATCTGGGACGACGGCATTATCGATCCCGCCGATACCCGCGATACCCTGGGCCTGGCCATCTCGGCCGCGCTCAATGCGCCGATCGAGCCGACGAGGTTCGGCGTTTTTCGGATGTAAGGGAGGGGCAACGCCCGTGTTCGATAGAATCCTGATCGCCAATCGCGGCGAGATTGCCTGCCGGGTCATGGAGACCGCGCGCCGTCTCGGTATCCGAACGATCGCCGTCTATTCAGACGCCGATGCCGGCGCGCGCCACGTTGCCATGGCCGACGAGGCGCATCATGTGGGCGGCGCGCGCGCGCAGGAGAGCTATCTCGATATCGCGCGCTTGATCGCCGTCGCAAATCAGGCGGGGGCGGCGGCGGTCCATCCGGGCTACGGATTCCTTTCGGAAAACGCCGATTTTGCCGAAGCCTGCGCCGCGGCCGGGATTGCTTTCATCGGCCCGCAGCCGGCGGCGATCCGGGCCATGGGCTCGAAAAGCGAGGCGAAGCGCTTGATGGAGACCGCCGGCGTGCCGTTGCTGCCGGGCTATCACGGCGACGACCAATCGGAGGAGACCATGGCGGCGGCGGCCGAAGAGATCGGCTATCCCGTGATGATCAAGGCGGCGGCGGGCGGCGGCGGGCGCGGCATGCGGATTATCGAGGCGGCGGACGATCTAGCCGACGGACTTGCAGGCGCCCGGCGCGAGGCCAAGGCCGGCTTCGGCGACGACACGCTGCTCCTGGAGAAATACCTGCCGAGCGCGCGCCACGTCGAGATGCAGGTGTTCGGAGATACGCAGGGGAATCTGGTCCATCTCTTCGAGCGCGACTGCTCGATCCAGCGCCGGCACCAGAAGATCATCGAGGAGGCGCCGGCCCCCGGCATGACCGACGCGATGCGAGGCGCCATGGCCGCGGCGGCGCTCTCGGCGGCGGGCGCAATCGACTACGTCGGTGCCGGGACGGTCGAATTCCTCGTCGAAGCCGCCCGCATGGGCGAAGCCGACTGTTTTTATTTCATGGAGATGAATACCCGCCTTCAGGTTGAGCACCCGGTGACGGAGATGATTACCGGCGTGGATCTGGTCGAATGGCAGATCAGGGTGGCCGACGGTGAATCCTTGCCGTTGCAACAATCCGAGATCGAGCTCAGCGGCCATGCGATCGAGGCCCGCTTCTATGCCGAGGATCCGGCACGGGATTTCCGGCCCTCTCCGGGCCCTTTGAGCTATTTCCGGCCGCCTGCCGAGAACGCCCATATCCGCCTCGATACCGGGGTCCGCGAGGGTGACGAGGTGAGTGTCCATTACGATCCGATGATCGCCAAGATCGTCGGCTGGGATCACGATCGCGATGGAGCGATCCAACGGCTCGGACAGGCGCTCGATCAGACCCACCTCGTGGGAACGACCAGTAATCTCGATTTCCTCGCCGCCGCGGTCTCCAGCGAGGCTTTCGCGGCGGGCGATCTCGATACCGCCTTTGTCGAGCGCCATCGCCAAGCCCTGTTCCCGGCCGCGGGCCCGGCCGAACCGCGGATGATTGCGCTTGCCGCCCTTGCCGATCTTCTCTGGCAGGCCGAAGCCGCCGCCGCCGTCGCCGCCGCCTCCGGCGATCCCTATTCGCCCTGGCATCGCATCGACGGCTGGCGCCTGGACGAGCGGAGCCACACCGAATTCCGCTATCTCGACGGAGAGGATGAGATCGTCGTCGAGGCCCATCCGACCGACGACGGATATCTGCTTCAGATTGGCGAGGCCCGGCTGACGGCGCGCGGCCATTTCCAGCCCGACGGCCGTCTGGCGGCGGAAATAGACGGCCATCATGTCGCCGTCTCGATCGTGCGGCATTTGACCGAGCGTCATCTCTTGACGGCGCAAGGAACCCGCCGTCTCGATCTCGTCGACCCCTTGGCCGCGCGGGCCCTGGGCCAGGGCAGCGGCGGCCGGCTGACGGCGCCCTTGCCGGGCCGGGTCGTCTCGGTCGCGGTGGCCGTCGGAGACAAGGTCCGGCCCGGCGATGCGCTCATGGTGCTGGAAGCGATGAAGATGGAGCATACGATCAGCGCGCCGATCGAAGGTGTCGTCGCGGCGATACATTTCGGCGAGGGCGAGCAAGTCGACGAGGGAGCCGAGCTGATCGCGCTTGAATCCGGAAGCGATTGACGCGAAACAGTTCTATCGAGTCGGGCGGAATCAGGTGTTTCTCGACGGTTTGGGACGCTCGGGATTGAAGCAATTCCGGGCCTGCTTGACTCCGGCCGGGCGTGCCGGGTTTGATTCCACGCGTCGAGGTGGATGATGATACGATCGAAATGCGGTGAATATTTCGCCGATGAGGCGGCTGGCACGAACACGGGAGTGGTGCCGTGAGCCTTCATATTGTCAAGCTCGCGGTCGGTATTCGCGATGTCGACCATCTGGCCGAGGTCCAGATACGCCGGCTCGCGGATATTCGCGCCCGCTTGGGTGGGGAGGCGAAGCTCTGGCACAAGACCCGGCATGGTCCCCGCCGCGGTCGCGAGTTGCTGGACGGCGGCTCGATGTACTGGGTCGTCAAGGGACGGATCGCGGTGCGTCAGCGGCTGCTCGGTTTCGAGACGGACGCCGACGAGGAGGGGCGGCGGCTCTGCCATATTCTCCTCGACCCGGTCCTGGTGCCGACCGTCTCGCGGCGCCATCGCGCCTTCCAGGGATGGCGCTATCTGAAGGCCGCCGACGCGCCTGCCGACCAGCCCGAGGGGCGGCGCGAACACGACTTTCCGCCGGCCTTGGCGGAGGAGTTGCGGGAGTTGGGTCTGCTCTAGACCCGCCTGCGGCGAAAAATCGCGGGTCCCCATGATTTTCGCCGTTGCGGAGCGGGGCCGCCTTCACTATATTCAGCCTTCGCGGTCAGCGGTTCTTTGCCGATGGCCTCTCCGGCAGATGGGATTGGCGACACGGCCTCGCTCGGGCTGCCGGGTTCTTTGACAGAGTGAATGAGCGAACGTTCGGAAGGGATGCGCGGGCGGCGTT